>CAWHUE010000013.1:0-282213 GCA_963832515.1 uncultured Alphaproteobacteria bacterium | reverse complement strand
CATATCCGATGCCATTGTATCCGACATCATGGCATTGTCGGCCGCGAAAGCGGACGAGGCTAGAGCCAGCGAAAGGACGGCGGCGGCAAGGTGAATCAATTTTGGCATGCTCGTCACTCCTTGAGTTGTAGATCCCCTTCGGCCCCCGCATGCAGATCGCCGCGTTCCTCCGAGCCCTGGGACCGTCCGATTTAGACCGGGGCACAACTTGCGAAGGTTGGGAGAACGGCAAGAGGCGTCGCATCGTCAGACCCCGAACCTCCGCGTCACGAAATCACCTCGGCCGTATTGATCTACTCCAAGGCGTGCTGCTGCGGTGCGCCTCAAGGGGACACTTCTTCTCAAACCTTGGTGAGAAGGCCGTGATGAAGAGATTCGGAATTCCGCCGGGCATCACGCCGGAAGCTCACACCTTTGCAGGATCGAGCGACGCCGTCAGCTACTAAGAAGGGTCGCGTGATACGTGCTGTAGAACTTGGGCGGGCATGGCGTCCACCCTGATGTAGTAAAATTGACGGCCCGGCGTGGGTGTCGCATGGCGCGCTCATGGCTTGGTCTCCCGCTTGAGGATACCATGGGATGGCGGCCGTCGGCGCGCGACTCCATCTCCATTATTGAGCTCGTACAAATCCCGAATTGATCAGCCGCCGGTGAAAAGCCAGGATCTGGCTGCGCGGCTCGCAGCCGGAATAGCGACCCGCACAAACTACCATCAGTCGCTTGCGCTCCCGCTGCACCCCGGACAGCGGTAGCCCTGCGGCCTCGAGCATCACCGTTCCAAGATAGGCAATATCGAGCGGGTCGAAGTCCGGCAATGGCGGTATTGGGTAGTTTAGGCCTTCCATCGCGTAGAAGGTGACGAAGGGTCCTGGTGCTCCGCTCGGGCCGATATCGGGACTGTCGTCGCCCCACACACCGTTGATCAGAGGATAGGTCGCGCTCGGCTGATGATCGCCGTAGCGCACCACAAGCACGGGTTCGCGCGGAAAGCGGCGCTTTATCTCGGCCATCAAGAAATCGTTGTCGCGCATGGCCATGCCTGCCCGGCGAAGATATTCGCTCATCTCCGCCGAGGTGCCCGGCCCGCCGCCCAGCACGTTCTCTTTCGGCATATACGCCCGGTCGTAGGGACCGTGCGCCGCCATGGTCTGGATATAGACGAAAAGCGGCTGCCCGGAAGATTTCAAATGGCGACCCATCGCATCGAGCGCATTCTGAAAATAGAACCGGTCGCGCTCGCGATTGGTCGGTGCGTTCTGCGCGTCTTGATCGAGAATCTCGGAGAAACCGATCGAGCGGTAAAATCGGTCGAGTCGGAGAAAGCCGTTGTTCATGGGGAACAGCATCAGCGTGCGATAGCCACAACTCGCGAGGACTTGCGGCAATGTTTCGTTGAGCCGGCCTTCCATGAGGACCTGCACGAACATCCGCATGTCGCCGAAGGCCTTGGTCGAGATGCCGGTCAACAACGCAAATTCGGTGACCCATGACCCGCCGCCATAGGTCTCGACGCGTAGCCGGTGCAACTGTTCGTCTCCGGAGCGAAAGAAGCGGTCGAGGGTGCGGTCGTATTGCAGGCCAGGAAACAGCGCGGGCGGCACCAGGGACTCTTGATGGACGAGCACGATGTGCGGCGACGACGCCGAAGTCCTGCAGCGGGATTCGCTGGCAAAATCGGGAAGCGCCGTTCCCGCCGCGGCTGCCATCAACTGTCCGCGCCTCAGAGTGCGCCACGTCTCGTCCCAAGATAGATAGAACGCCGAAATATGCGAGTTGCCTTGCGTGAACAGGCGGAACGCACCGCTCTCCGCGTTTGCCCGTGGCTCAAAAGCCCCTGCCACCGTCACTGAAACAATGAAGGCCAATATGGAAACCAAGCGCGGGAACCTTGTCGTATCGAAGCGCCAAGCCGCTGTCGTTAGGACGGTGGCGGCCGCGCAAGCGGCAAGAACACTCACAACGATGCGCCGGTAGTCGCCCCATAAGAACTCAAACGTTGAGCGTTCAGGTAGAAGAAAAGATCATAGGAGTGCAGGCCCATGTGCATCGTCGCCTGCTTCGTGACAGAAACGAGAAAAACGATTGCGACCAGCGATGCGACGGTCACGCTCGCAAAGAGCAGCCGCCGGGATAACGCCGTAAGGAAGAAGACCATGCCGGCCGTTACCGCGGTTGCAAAGCAGAAGCGTACGGCGATTGGTTCGGTAAGGAATAGGAAGACGAAGGTCGCAGCCAGCAACCCCAGCGCACCAGCAATAGGGGCGATCCGCGCCGCCCTTTCCCCCAGCACGCTAACCCACATGTGAACCCGCGCTCGACTTCTAGCCTCTGCCTAGGTCACATTACTGTCACAAATGCCCAGCGCAAGTCTGTCGGTGGCACGAAACGGACTTGGCGATCGCGCCGTCCGGAAACCCTAACGATGCCCGTTTGAAACCCGCGGAGCGCGTCAGCGGGCGAAAACGTCGTTTGGATTCAGCCATCGCACTTCGGTCTAGGCCAGAATGTCGGCAATTCTGACCGTCCCGTAAGCCCGCAGCAGTCTTTTAACCGTGCACGGCTTCCGGAGCGCGTTCAGAGATTGGGCCGGCGAGCGGGGCGCGGGGGCGATGCTGGCGACGATGTTCGCCACCGCGCGCTCGGGCTCATGCCTTAGGATGCTCGGACGCCGCCCGGGGCATCAGGCATGCCTTGATTGGCGCAGCCTGAAGAAGGCGTAGAAATAACTGAGCCAGAGGACGACGGAGAGGCCGTAGAAGATGAGGGTTCTCACCGACCACAACGGCCAAGAGCCGGCGGGGCCGATGGCGATCACGTTGGGGTACCAAGAGAAGAGCGTGGAGCGCCATCGATTCCACATGACGGTCATTCCCGTGTTGCGAGAATGCGCCGTTTTGGCGTCGTTGAAAACGCGCTCGCTGTTGCGCTTCAACCACCACCAGGAATCGTCGTTAGTCAGCTCCAGTCCCCTGTCGGACGGTTTGCGCATGTAGATGTATTGGATGTCGGTCGTATTGCCGCTGGCGTCGGGATCGCTACGGCGCACTTCTGTTCCTGTGATGACGCCGGTTGTCCAGGTTGGACGGGCGTATTCCCATCCAAACCAGAGGGGGATACCCACCACCAGGGCAGCGATGGTCGCAACGGCACGGCCCCTGCGCCATAAGATAAAGGCGAGCACGAGAACCGCGAGCAGGACGATGTAACCGAAAGACAGCCAAGCCTCGAGCATGGCTCAAGCCTCACCACAGATGAGACTCTGAAACGGTCGAGCCACCGCACCTTATGTTCGATTATCCTGCCCTTGTTCCTGCGGCGCTAGGGGGATTTTATTACCGACCTGCGTCGGCACGCTGAGCCACCAACACCGGCCCGACCGGAAGCAAGTTCAGAGGCTTAGTCGGGGCCGAAGACCCTCGCGGCGACCTAGATGACATTTATCGGAAGATGGTGGCCGAGCAGATCGTCACGCACCTGAAGCTGGCAAACTGGCAGACCCTCAGTGCGTTGAGCAAAAAGGAACAAAAGTCGGGTGAACGGGGAAACTGCTGTTGTGACTTTGACGTTTAATAGTGTCCCCTACGAAAGGTCACTTCCATGCCTGCATTCAAACTTAGCCTCTTGACGCTCGCAGCGATGGCTGTCTTGACAGGCACATCACTTGGGCCAGCGAGTTCGCAGCCGCGCGTTATACCCATGGTCCACACGGAAAGTGCTGGAGGCGCTGAGGAGGTCGGCTACCGGTACAGGTATCGTTACGGCTATCGTCCATATTATCGGCGGTATGGATATTACCAACCCTACCGTTACGGCTATCGTCCGTATTATCGGCGGTATGGATATTACCGACCCTATCACCGACCTTACTATGGCTATCCCCTAGACCTCGAGACGTATGCGGTGAGGCGCAATTTGCGGCCCACGTGGTTCAACTACTAAGCCTCCGCAACAAAACGAGGGTGCCGGGTCTGATCCGAAACCGTTACGGCTTGGACCGATGCTATTAGAGCGGAGCTTACGTCGCACGCACCCGGCGTGGCTCTGCTTTTTCTCAAGACCAGGGGGACATGAAAATGTCGCGCCGGCCCGGACTTCGAAGCGGTTCTCAACCACCACAAACTGCAAAATGTAGCGGTGAGCTACGGATACGGCGCGCCGGTGCGGCTGACCATGTCGAATACCGATTTTTATATGCAAGGCTTCGGAATACGCGGATACGGCGAGGCGACGACCGATGGCCGCCAATTTAAGGTCGCGTGCGGGCAAGGCGGCGCCGCCGGACCAGGCGCAGTTGCGTTGCTCGACTATCGTGCCGGCTTTGAGCACGTCTTTCTGAAGATTCCGCCGGAAGCGCTGAACCGGAAACTCGCCGCACTACTGGGAAATCCACTAGGCCCTCCGCTCAAGCTGCGCGGCGAGTACGATACGTCAGCCCTTGCCGCTCAGTTCAGGTTTTTGTGTTTTGTGATCTCGGAACTCGATCGTTCCAAGGATGCGTTGCCGGCTCTGTTGTTGGCCGAATATGATCAAGCGCTCATCGTCGCCTATCTGTGCGCCAATCTCAGCAACTACAGCGACCGACTGAACGCCCCAAGCCCGACAGTGGCCCCGTGGCAAGTCGCGCGGGCGATGGAGTACATCGAGGCGAATTGGGACCAGCCCATAACGATCGAAGCGCTCGCTTCGGTGACCGAGAGCAGCGCCCGAAGCCTTTTTGCCACCTTTCGTAAAAGCCGCGGCTGCTCCCCCATGGCCTTCGTCAGGCATTTCCGTTTGCTGCGCGCGAAAGAGATCTTTTACTTGCGGCTCCCGAAACATCGGTGAGTTCGGTGGCATCGAGATGTGGATTCGAAAGTCCGGGTCATTTTGCAAAGACTTACTCCAATCTCTTCGGCGAACTTCCTTCAGACACGCTGAAGCGGGGCAGACAAAGATGCGGCGCGTTAGACGAACGGCATCGAGTGTGGTGATGGATATTTGTGCTCGCACACACGCCGCTGGCTGGCCTGCTTTAAGGCTTGGGACAAGCAGGTGATCGGGTTGGTGTGGTGGGCCGCCGGATGCGCCTCGTAAATCACTGCTCTCGCCAGCTCCCTGGCAACGCGCGAAAGCGCTATTGGCGTCCAGTCATCCCCAACTGACTAGACCCCTTCTTCTTTAGGTCACTTTTAAATCCTAGCGTCGGATTGGAGGGGCCTCATTAGGAGGTTCAGATGACCACGCGGTTTGTAGCTACCACTAGTGCTCTTTTTCTTGCCGCCATGTTGTTGCTGTTGCTCCCACCTTCTATGGCCTCGGCAGAACTATCCGGCGCTTGCTTGAAGGATGCCAAGGCACTGTGCCCAGGGGTGGTGCCCGGCGGAGGCAAGATCAGGGAGTGCCTCAAGACGCACATCAAGGACCTGTCCGACGAGTGCAAGGGGGTCTTGGTCAAGGCCGTAAACGTCAAGGCGTGTGCGGATGACGTGAAAAAGCATTGCGCGGATGTGAAGGCTGGCGATGGCCGCATCGAAGCCTGCATTAAGTCTCACGTCGCGGATCTTAGCGATCCCTGCAAAGTAGCGTTGGCGAACGCGGCAGCTGGCGACGACTAGAGGTCAAAACCAGGGTTGCGGCGCTGGAAAGCGCCGCAACCTTGCGTTATCAGTCAGCAGCAGACCTAGCAGAGCTCGGCCTGCTCCCAACTCCTTTCGTTCCACAGTGTGTCCCTAGCGTCACAGCTTTCTTGGGAAGAGAACAGCTATAGTTGTGCTCTGGAAAAGCGCACAAGAAACGGGGGCCTTCCATGCGTGTCTTTATAGCTTGCGCGATCATCCTCACGGCAGCGGTTAGTCTCGGCGGCTGCTGGGGGCACCACGAACAGACCGTCGTGTCAGAGCCGTTGAAGCTCGGCTAAATGGCGACAAGATAGCCTCACAACTATTTCTCTCTGCATGTCATCCCCTAGGCAAAGCTAGCCCGGCCGAGTCTCCTCAGCCGGGGCTTCATTTGTGTTTGTCTCCCGACGAACCCACGCCCAGCGCCGCCCCAGCGCCGTGTGAAGATCGGCTGCAATTAATTGGTTTGCTTTTGCGAAGGAATGCACCGGTCGAGCTAATAGGGTGCGACCAAGGCTATTCAGCGTGAGAGTCGGTATAAGATTGAAGAGAACGAGGCGAGGCGATATTGTCTTTCGCAGGAGTTGGGGGTATTGGCCCTCTACGGGAAGCTGTTATTGGCCTAGCGTGGCGTAAGTTGCGTACCTGGCGCCGGTCCGGGCGCTGCATCTCAGTTGTTGCGATGGAGGTACCAGTATGTTCACGACGAAGCCCGAGTTGGGTGAGAAAATCACCAAATTGGGTGGAGGCGCTGGCGATGCGAAGGCGCCCTTCACCGAGCGGCCGGCAACCTATGCTTCCAAGAGCCCCGGCTCAAGTTCGAGCAAGATGGTCCCGTCAATTATCGGCGAGGACCTGACGATCAAAGGCAACATCACCTCTAAAGGCGAGATCCAAATCGACGGGCAGATTGAGGGCGACATCCGTTGTGGCTCGCTTCTGCTCGGCGACAAGGCGCAGGTGACGGGCGGAGTTGCCGCCGAGGATGTCGTTGTTCGCGGCCACATAGTCGGCTCGATCAGGGGCTTGCGCATTACGCTCCAGGGGCAATCCCATGTGGAAGGCGACATCGTCCACCAGAGCCTTGCCATCGAGCAGGGTGCCTATTTCGAAGGAAAGTCGCGCCACTCCGACAATCCACTTACTGAGATCAACGCTCCGGTCGCGAATGGATCGGCGACCTACGGGTCCTATTCCGCGAGCTCACCGAGCGTGGCGTCTCCCGTCGCGGCGGAATAGCGAAAGTCTATCGAAGGAGCTTGTGCGTCGCACTGCTCCGATGCCTACCGGCAGCAGGCGTGACAAGCTCGACAGCCATTTGACCAATGCGTACCGGTCAGCCCAAGAGGACGCGACTTCTTTTCAGTGTCCAAACTGCCTCTGCAGAGTCGGCAAAGCTCACGGCGCTGTCAGCGGAGTAAATCCATCCGCCCCGTCGGGAAGATTATGATGCAGCCAAAAACCAGTGCTATCGCTTTCACGGCATTCCTCGTCGCCGCGCTAGTCGTCGTGATCGCCGTGACCACGTGGAAATCTCGCGGCAGCTATCCGCAATGCTATACGGATGAAATGCGGGGCCAGCCAGTAAGTATGGCGCGGGCAGCGAAGGCACTATGCCGGACGCGATACCCGCTAGAAACCAATCAACCTTGAGGGCACCAAAAAGGGGGAGCGGACAGGATTAGGCGCCGCTCCGGCTTTGCGGCAGAACACGCCTCACCGCCTCGATGTGCTCGATGAAACGCGGGGATCGTCTCGGCGAGCCAAACTGCTGCACTGAGCCCAAGAGCACGATACACGCTCGCCTTGCTGAATCCGTCCGGCGTATGATCTCAATACCTAGCAAGGACACTCCTCTCATTGGGAACGGCCATGGCTAATAAAAATGACTTCACACCGGAAGAATGGACCAAGGTGTTACAGAGCATCATAGCTGCCGGTATGGCCGTTTCGGCAGTCGATCCAAGCGGCTTGTGGGGTACTCTTAAAGAAGCCGCTGCAAGCACCCCGGCGCTCGCTGCAACTAAGCGCGATCCCGATTCTAACGAACTCATCAAGGCAGCAGTTGCTGATTTTGAAAGATCCAACGATGGAAGCATTCTTGCAATGCGCGAACGCTTTGCCCAGGCGGACCCCACGGAATGTGTACAGCGTTCATTAGCGAGCCTGCGGGAGGTTTCCGCCATCGTCGATGCCAAGGCCCCTGACGAGGCAGCAGCCTTCAAGACCTGGCTTCGCGGGATCAGCCAGAAGGTCGCAGAAGCTGCCGTGGAGGGGTCTTTTCTTGGCTTTGGTGGTGTCCGAGTAAGCGATGCTGAGACGGCGACGCTTCGCGACATCTCCAAGGCGCTAGGCATGGAATCATAACCCCGCGCACCGGCAGCACCAACGCGGAGACGGCGAGCAAAAACGCGGAAGGTCCGCTTCTGTGTCATAGGCAGGTTCGATTTCCCCAAGCTTTTTGCGAATTGATTGTGCTGTGCGGAACCTCGATCGCCAGTCAAAAGCGGATCGCAGGAAAGCTCAAAAACCGGCGCGCGGTAACCCATGCCAAGTTTTAGGATCCGCGTGCGACGGGGCTTGAGGTGAAAAAAAGCCCGGCAACGCGCCGGGCCCAATGCAAATCAGACACACACTACCAGGACTGCGCCGAATACCAGTCGTCGACTTCTTTTCTAACCTGATCCTTGGCTAGGCCGTAGCGTTCCTGAATCTTGCCTTCGAGCTGATCGCGTTTGCCATTGATCGTGGTCAGGTCATCGTCAGTGAGCTTGCCCCACTTCTCTTTGACCTGGCCTTTGACCTGCTTCCAGTTTCCTTCAACACGATTCCAATCCATAACAATCTCCATTGAGTGGTTAGTCGCTGCACGCTTCTGCGAGCTCGCAAAACAAAAACCCCCGCAGGGGTTTTTGCCAATGTCGGCGGGGACTGATCCACGCGAGGGGTGCTAGTCAGTCCAGTCTGATCTACAAACTCTAACTCGTTGAAAATTGTTCCGGCGCCGTAGCGAGACTGTTTCGACGCAAATGCATTTCAGGCGGGGATCGCCTTTCGCGTCAGTCGCGTTGTTTTAGGTAATGCCTCGGTTTGCAAACCCTTCGTCTGGCGAGCTTGGTTCGCCTTCCTATTCGCCCTTGCTGAGGCCAATTGGATGCGCTGCAAGCGGCGGTCCTTTCACCAACTGCCAATTGCACAGCTTTAGATGCTCGACGATCTGCTCGGCCACCATCTTCGGTAAGTACCGTCCCGGTCAGCGCGAGGCTTCGTCTTGATCTTCGACAGCGCCATTTCGATCGACAAGCGCAAGTCGTCTTCGTCAGTCCAGTCCGTAATGGGAGCCTCCCTCGTTGGCTCCCCCCGCCACGCAATAATCTGAACGGTGGCGTAGTTAAAATTTGACGGTGGTACTGAACGTCGTGAAGTTCCCTTCAAAGCGGTTCTTTGCGTCGAACTCTTGATAGTGGCGGAGATTGAAGAGGACAGCCCGGCGCATCAGGACCGTGTTGTAGACCACATGAGGCCCAATCCCGATAACGCTGCCCTTGAATGGGCCAAGCCTGGCGCCTGACCCGGAGTTGCCGGTTAGCTGCTGATAGGTGTAACCCCCAACACCGACCTTCAGTCCGTTCGTAAATTTCTGACCGACGGCCCAGTCCCAGATGAAGTCGTCTCCGTTCTTGTAGTTCGTGGCGAGATTCTTGGCGCTGAAGGTCACGGCGACCGCCGAGTTGAACTCGAGCTGGGTGCGAGGCTCGGTGTAGGTGACACCCCAGCCGAGGTTCACGCCGTAGATGTTCTTGCCCGTGTTCGGATTGAAACCGCGTTGGTAGCGCCCGGTGGGGAACCAAGTGGTCAGATACAGAGTGTTTGACAACTCTCCTGACGTCCAGCCGAGTTGCGCGCGAGCTATCGTGTCGCCAAAGCCCGATCCTTCGACTGTCGCTTCGGCGTTGATCAGACCTCTCACCTCGCCATGGGCCCAAGCGAATTTCTCGGCCGAGCCGAGCGACAGCCCAAGATTGCCTCCCAGGATTTTTGTCGGAGGCACCCAAAGGGCCGCGAACGCGATGGAGTAGGGCCGCGCCTCCGCGTCGGCGATGATTTTCCCGCCGTCGATGAAGATCCTTATATCGCCTTGGTAGTGACCAAATCCCGAGCTGAGATATAAACCGGCATCCGGGGTAACGCCGGCGCCAAAACCAAAATTGCCTGGCGCGTAGAGACCCGAAGCTCCCTCATCCGCGAGTGCCGGCAGCGCAGTCAAGATCAACAAAACCTGACACGCTGATCGCAATAACCGCGCCAAAGCCAGGCCCCCCATCCGCTAGATCATGACCCAAAGTCGTCACAGTAGCAAAGGGGGCGCCAGCCGAAGCCGACGCCCCCTGCATCTCCTGGTCGCATTCAATGAATGGACCGGCGCTGATCTCGCGAGGCCTTACGGTTCGGTGCAGCGGGACCCAAGGCGATCTTACCGCTACGTTCACCGCATCCCTGACTTCGCTCTGCCCTTGAGCTTCGACGCGCCCAGTCTGGCATTTCCGCCATGATCCGCTTGATGGTGTGGGCGCACCGGCCACACCGGGCGCTGCCGCCGAGGTTGTTATAGATCTGGCTCATCCGCGGCCGCTGAGTGGCCTTCGCAAGAGTGGATCGAAGCTCATGATCGCTGAACACGTTGCAAGAGCAGACGATCATGACCTTGTCCTAAATGACATATCGGGCTAAGGCCGAAATGAAGAGACCTGGCAAGAGTTCGGCCGGATTATTGGAGCGTGGCGAGCGCCGCCTGAATGCGCTGGCCCTGCTTTTCGGTGATCAGGCTGGACAGCACCTTGCCGAACTGCGGGTGCTGGACGCCCGAGTGGATGTATTGCCAGCGGTACGCCTTGAGGAATGCGGCTTCGATCATCGGCGCCTCGGCCTCGCCGACGGCGCGGCCGCACGCCGCGGCAAAGTACGTTGCGTCGGCCTTGGCTTGGATTTGCAGGATGCCATCCACCGCGGCGACCAGCTCGATAAGCTCGTCAACCGCCCGGTCGCGCTGCTCCATCGTTAGCGCGGCGTCGACGCGCACCCATTCGAGCTCGTCGATGATCGCGTGCTGGCTTTCCTCTCTCCAGTGGTAGAGGAACACGTCCTTGAACAGTTCGGAGAGCTCGGCGTCGGGATCGATGCTCTGGCGATAGTGGAGCTGAGTGAACAGCTCGATGTCGAGCGTCAGACCCAACACCGCCCAGGTGCTCTTGCCGAGCACGGCACGGGCGACGCCGTTGGGATCGATGTCGAAGCGATAGCCGCCGGGCAGCACGTCATCGATCATCGCGTCGATGCGGCGAAACAGGGCCTGGTGCTTCAACTCCTCGTTGCTGAACCGAACCAATGCCTCGAGCGCGACCTGGTCGCCGAACCAGTGATCGTGACTCAGTTCGAGGACCTTGGCATTGATGAAGCGCTCAACCAGCCCGAAGATATTGGCGTAGGTGCGTCCCTGGATCTGGCTCACGAATCGCTTTTCGTCGGACGACAAGGTCGTGAACCCATCGACGAGCGAAAGACCGTCCGGAAGAAATTTGTGTGTGGTATCGAAGCGGCGCGCCCGGATCACGTCCTTCTCGATATCCCATCGCACCCGCTTGGATGTCTCGATAGTGCGCTCATACCGGTTGCTGATGGCAATCTTGTCGATCGCATTCATGTTCTATCTCCTTTTCCGAAGCCGACAGAATGGATGAACCGGTCAGCTGATGCGGCCATCTGTAGGTCGGCGGGCAGTCGAGGGCTATGATCGGCCCACCGGGAGATATGTCCGAAACACCGGGTCGTGGTAGGGAGCAGATATGGACGCGTTATCCGACGTCTTGAGGGTGGCGCACTTGACCGGCGGCGTGTTCTTGCACGCCGATTTCTTCGCGCCGTGGTGCTTGTCGGCGCGCGTCGCGCCCGAGCATTGCGCGCCCAATCTCGGGCCGGCATCCCACTTGATCCTATACCACTATGTCGTCGAGGGCGACTTTCGCATCCGAGTTGACGGTGAAGACGGAGCGGACCTCGCAATTAGGACCGGCGAGGTCGTTCTGCTGCCGCGCAATGATCTGCATTCGATGGGCAGCGACCTCAACCTGCCGCCGGTGGCAGGCAGCGACATTATCCGTCCGCCCAAGGACGGCGGGCTGTATACCATCCATCATGGCGGTGACGGCAGGCGGACGCGGATAATCTGCGGATACCTCGGTTGCGCCAGCGCCGAAGGCAATCCGGTGATCTCGACCTTGCCGCCGTTGCTTAAGCTCAACGTCGAGCAAGGTGGGGCCGCGGAATGGATACGCTCAACATTCCAGTACGCAGCAGAGGAGGTCTCCGCTGGCCGGCCAGGGTCGGGAACCGTACTGGCCAAGCTCTCAGAGCTGTTGTTTGTGGAGGCGGTGCGGCGTTACGCGGAGACCCTGCCGGACGGTCAGAGCGGATGGCTCGCCGGCTTGCGCGAGCCTTTCGTCGCGCGGGCCCTCGCGCTGCTTCATGGTGACATCACCCGGCGCTGGACTGTCGATGACCTTGGCCGCGAGGTTGGCCTGTCACGTTCGGCGTTGGCCGACCGCTTCATTCGCCTGATCGGCGTGCCGCCGATGCACTACCTTGCCAGTTGGCGCATGCAGGTCGCGACTTAGAAGCTCCGCAGCACCAGCGCGTCCCTCGCACAGGTGGCCGAGATTGTCGGCTACGACTCCGAAGCCGCATTCTCCCGCGCGTTCAAGAAGACATTCGGTACGGCGCCAGCCACGTGGCGACGTTTGAACAGCTAGGCCACGTCGAGGCTGAAAGCGCATCCATGCGGCAGGAATGAACTTTCCGGCGTACGGAGCAGAACATCCGGCGCCTGCGTCATTCGTCCGCGCCAACCCCCCGACTATATCCACCCTTAGGCGACAAATTTCGTAGATGCGGTCGGAATGTGGCCTGAGCACTCACAACGAATACGGTAGTGGAGATGATCATGAGCACGATGTCCAGCGCGCCGGCTGCGGCACGAGGCACAGCCCGGCAATCCTCGGCCAGTGGATTTGCTGCCACCTTGAAGCGCCGGTGTGTTGCCTACGTCAACTGGCACGCCGGGCGGATCAACTGGTGGGTGGAAGACCTGATCGACAAGTCGCTCGATTTCTCGAAGTCCTTCCTGCCGGAAAACCTCGCGCGCACGGCAAGCCTGGACTTCGTCAGCTCCCACAAAAAGCACACGCTCAACCAGATTCGCCGCCACGCCTATCTGTGCATCTTTAGCCTGGCCCGCGCACCTTGCCGGCGAAGAGAACGAACATGAGCATTCCGGTTTGGGCAGTGCTGGCGTTCGCGACATGGACGATCGCGATTTTAATGCTCGGGGTCGGCATGTATCGGTGGTCGCTCATTCTGGCCGGGAAGGCGGAGTTGAAGAGCTTCCCGGGCGATGAGCCGCATGGCTCGCCGTTGTACCGGCGCGCCGTGCGCGCCCACGCCAATTGCGTCGAGAACCTGCCGGTGTTTGCCGCGATAGTGCTCGCCGAACAGGCGGCCGGTGTGCACTCAACCACGCTTGACGTATTGTCAGCGGGGGTGGTCGCCGCCCGGGTCGTGCAGACGAGCGCGCATCTCGCTTCCGGCTCCAATGCGGCCATTGCCGTGCGCTTCACCTTCCTGTCAGTCCAACTCGCCGCGTTCGTGTGGATGGGGGTACTGGTCGTGCTGCACGCGGCGGCGAGATGAAACGGAGTAGTGGTCTCGACCTCGCCGGGCACACCCTCCGTGACGTGCGATCAATACTCGATGCGAACTACCTTCACCGCGACCTGGCGTTGGCCGAAGCGGCGATCAAAAAGCTCGAAGCCGGAACAAAAGCTCCCGACCGGGCGCCCGCCTGAATGTTCCATTAGAAATGGAAAAAAGCGCAATAGGATCAATGGCTGGGGGACTTGGATTCGAACCAAGACTGGCGGAGTCGAGAGTCCGCTGTCCTACCGTTAGACGATCCCCCAGTATTGTCCTTGTTTTTCAATCACTCTTGTTTTCCAGAATTGCCATATTTTCCAGTTTAGGCCCGTTCCGTTCACCGTTGCCGTTCGCTGGGCGTTCGATCTTCTAGCCGCCGAGCTGCAGACTTCGCAAGGCGCTTCTGGTTAGCAAAGCGGCAGGAGCGCCGGATCATTGCCTGCGACATGCCTGTCATGCTCTCGATCTCTTTGTCGTTACAGCCGACCTCGGCGAGCTTCTCGCAGCTCGACGCGCGGAGCCCGTGGAAGGTGAAACCGTCCTTCCTAATCCTGCCTGCGGGCGTTTTGTCCATCAGGCGCGTCCAAGCGGCCCTGAAGCGCTCAGGAGTGTAAGGCTCGCCCTTCGGGGTGTCTGTACATAGGGAGAGCCGGTCCAGCATTCCAGCGCACCCCTCAGATCGGCATGCAGGGGCACCCACGATGTGCGTTGCGTTGACATCGCAGGGGTCACTATGCGTGGCCTCGCGCCTCCGTGCTCAGTGGGCGAGGAGGTGTCGGCAGCATCGCTCTCAAGCCGCTCACTCAAAAGCACCTGAGGCTCAATCTTGTGACCAACCTTGTGACCAAATGGTCGGAGTGGCAAGACTTGAACCTGCGACCGAGCTGCTCGCCTACTTAAACGTCTCTGTCAAAGGCTTTGAGTTCCCGCTACAATTCGGAAGGCTGGGGCGCCCCGCTGTATCGCGTTCGAGAGGGGTTTGCCATGACACTCACGATCAAGGGTATTGATCGCGAAGAGCCCGATAAGCTCGACCGAAACCCTGATGCCCTACACCAATTTTGGACAGCTGCTGGTGACGTGTTCATCAAGATCGCCAGAGATCAACCCGACATTCAACAACTGGTCTACGCCGTCATCGATGCAGGCGGTGACATCGAAATCACCGCGCACAATCGCGAGGGGAGGATTTCGGTAACCGTGGCGGAACCATCGGGCCGTAAGCACGTCGTCTTCGACGGCCAGTCTGCGTGACGGAATGCACCATAGGCTAGTGCGGCAAATAGGTTTAAGACACTAGAAGTGCAATTCGTGCTGCAGCCCCACGAGGGCCCTCAGCTTGCGGCTCGTTTTGCTACCCTGTGCAATTCTTCGCAGCCCTTGATCCAGCCTAGTTGGTGAGCCGCCTCATTGGCGGCCGCCCAGGCGAGGCTGCGGAAGTCGGATAAGCTCATCGGGGCATCTGGATCATCCGGCCCGTACTCCTCAGTAGCAAGCCAGGGAGCATCTTGTTTTCGATACTTTGCCCGGAAACAGGTGCCTCGTAGGACAACGAGAATATGAGTGCCTTGTACGTCGACCGTTAGGTTCGAGTGGGTCATTTCCTAACTCCCCCTGACTTCCGGCATACGCCCACTCGTCATTGCCAGCTGAGCATGCAGATTAGCTGACGAGGGTGCTCAGCCGGATGCTAAAGGGTACTAGTCCACCGTTATTTTCGGGTTGTTCGCGTCGGAGCAGTTTTCGGGGACCAGCTGGATATTTGCAAGACTAGTGGTAGGCTTGGCGCTCTTTCAGGAGAACCGACATGCAGAAGTGTCTAATTGCTGCGGTACTGCTCGTGAGTTTCGCTGGTTCGGTCCTCGCCGCAGAGACGTTCTATATCGTTTTTGACGCTACCCTGCACGGCTGCACGATCACGACGGCTGAACCTAGCGATAAGACCCACTACAAAGTCTTGGGCACCTACAAATCAGAGGCGGAAGCGGAGAAGGCCATAGCCTCAATGAAGGAGTGCTAAGCCGATTTCGTCTGGGCGTGAGCGAACGAGGAGCGGAGTACTAGCGTTAACAGCGTGGTGACGCCTCCCTGGCATTCTGAGCCATCACAAAGATCGGGTGCGCGCTTCGCGGTTACCGCTGTCAAAGGAGTTGGGACGTGAGACTGGCCGCTTTAACCGTTCTGCTCATCGGTAATGTCCTCGCATCTCAAGTGCATGCCGAAGAAATCGCCACGCAACCTTTAACGCGAGCCGACTGCGGTAGGGCCGGAATGACCTGGAATGACACTGCCAAAGTTTGTTTAGCAGCTCAAGGTTTGGAGGCATTTGTCGAGGCCCTTTTTGCCCAGCGAACAATGTCGCAGGGGGGCGGTAACCAGCCTCTTACGAGACAGGATTGCGACAGCGGCGGGATGACCTGGAATGACGCTGCCAATGTCTGCGGAGTAGCAGCTCAAGCTGCCGAGGCAATGTCCGAGCCCCAGGATGCGCAGCCCCAGGATGCGCAAACAATGCCCACGCCAGAGGTCGCGGACGCCGTAGGCCAGCCTCTTACCAGACAGGATTGCGACAGCGGCGGGATGACCTGGAATGACGCTGCCAATGTCTGCGGAGTAGCAGCTCAAGCTGCCGAGGCAATGTCCGAGCCCCAGGATGCGCAGCCCCAGGATGCGCAACCAATGCCCACGCCAGAGGTCGCAGTCGCGGTAGGCCAGCCTCTTACCAGACAGGATTGCGACAGCGGCGGGATGACCTGGAATGAGGCTGCCAATGTCTGCGGAGTAGCAGCTCAAGCTGCCGAGGCAATGTCCGAGCCCCAGGATGCGCAGCCCCAGGATGCGCAACCAATGCCCACGCCAGAGGTCGCGGACGCGGTAGGCCAGCCTCTTACCAGACAGGATTGCGACAGCGGCGGGATGACCTGGAATGACGCTGCCAATGTCTGTGGAGTAGCAGCTCAAGCTGCCGAGGCAATGTCCGAGCCCCAGGATGCGCAGCCCCAGGAGGCGCAACCAATGCCCACGCCAGAGGTCGCAGTCGCGGTAGGCCAGCCTCTTACCAGACAGGATTGCGACAGCGGCGGGATGACCTGGAATGACGCTGCCAATGTCTGTGGAGTAGCAGCTCAAGCTGCCGAGGCAATGTCCGAGCCCCAGGATGCGCAGCCCCAGGATGCGCAACCAATGCCCACGACAGAGGTCGCAGTCGCGGTAGGCCAGCCTCTTACCAGACAGGATTGCGATAGCGGCGGGATGACCTGGAATGAGGCTGCCAATGTCTGTGGAGAAGCAGCTCAAGCAGTCGAGCCACTGCCCCAAACCGTAGAATCGGCAACCCAGACTAACTCGGAAGAGACAAGCCCAATTCCGTCCACTGTCCTCATCAACATAGACAAAGCGACTCAGACGATGACGGTTTTATTGGATGGCGTTCACCAATATGAGTGGGCCGTTTCAACAGGTCTCCGGGGATACACAACGCCATCGGGAACTTACGGCGCCAGATCGATGAACAAAATCTGGTACAGCAGACAGTGGGACAATGCGCCCATGCCCCACGCTGTGTTTTTCACTAAGGACGGCCATGCCATTCACGGCACCCTTGACGTGAAACGGCTCGGTAAGCCTGCCTCGCATGGCTGCGTGCGCCTCTCACCTGAGAATGCTGCCACCCTCTTTGCGCTGGTCGAGAAAACGGGCTTGCAGAACACGCACGTTATATTGGCTGGCAATACGCCGGGCGGGGAGGGAAAGGTGGCCAATAAAACCAGGGCTAAATCCACCTATCGTCGCGCTTCTCGTCCAAAGTACAAAAATTACTACGCCGACTCCTTTCCTCAGCGGCCAAGACGCGGCGGACTTTTTAGGCGTCTATTTGGTGGATGAAGCAGCGCTCTGCGCCATCGAAAATTTACAGAATGCTCGGTTGTTCTCGGTAGGTTTCGGCTTCGTCCGGGGGTGACTGTAAACCCTACGCTCTTGTAATCGCTGTGAAATCAGCGATTGATCTATGTCCTACCGTTAGACGATCCCCCACCAGCGTCGGAATGTGGCGCCGAACCGGAGGTGTTGCAAGCCGTCGGCCTGCCGCGATCCCGGGCCCTTCTAACCGCTGCCGCGCGCGCTTGGCAAGCGAGCTTCACCCGTGAACGCGCCATGAACGGCCAGTTCAGACCCGATTCAAAGCGACCTCTCTAAAAACGGTTCCATGAGCGGAAGGGAACCCCCGACCAGTCCGCCGAACCGAATGGAGAGAGAGATGAAGCTTCGTATGGTCCTGATCGCAAGCGCCGCGACCCTGTTCCTCGGTGCAGGCTTTTCCCCCGCAGATGCCGGCGGTTCGGAGGTGTTCCTCGAGCAGTACGGCGCGCATAACAGCTTCGGCAGCACGCAGAGCGGCCGCAAGAACCGGCTCACCGTCTACCAGAACGGCTACGCCAACGACGCCGTCAGCTCGCAATACGGCAAGCGCAACAGGGCGGTGATCGGTCAGGACGGCCAGTTCAACTACGCCGACACCTGGCAGAATGGACGTCACAACATCGTGGGCGTCGCCCAGTTCGGCAGGGGACACACCGCGATCACGTCGCAGGACGGACACGGCAACGCCATCGGCGTGATCCAGGCCGGACGCGGCAACAGCACCAACGTCACCCAGGTCGGCAGAGGCAACGTCTCCGTCATCATCCAGGACTGACGGCGACCATCCACCACCCTCCGAGGAAAGGCTAAGACAATGTCGAACTTCGCAACTGTTATCCTGGCGTCGCTCTTGCCTTTGAGCGGCGCCTGGAGCGCGAGCGCGCTGGCGAATGGCGGCGCGCCAGCCCCTCTGCCGGATGAATTTACCGGCGATCTCCCCCGTTGCGAGATCCGTGCGGAGCCGAACGGGCGCGGCGTGGTGCTCGAGGGCCTCGTTTTTGCCGACGCTCCCCTCAAGGGCACCTACCGGTTCCGCATCTCGCAGCGGGGCGCCGGCGGCTCGTCGCAGATCAATCAAGGCGGCGAGTTCGAAGCCACACCCGACGAGCCTGCATCGCTCGGCACTGTTTCGATCGGAAGCGGACCGAACAGCTTCAGCGCGACGCTCACGGTGACATGGGACGGCGGCGTCATCGATTGCAGCGCCGGCACCGGCAAGAGGCGGGTCGAGCTCGCACCTTCCGCTTCCGAACCCACACCGCTCGACGCTGACCCGGCGAGCTAGCCTGAAGGAACAAGACGATGAAACGACTCACGAAGACCGCCGGCGCTCTCGCCGTCTGGTTGGGCTCGCAGCCCTCCACGCGCCTGCGCCGGCCGAAGCCGGCGGCGAAGTCGCCGTGATGATCACCTCGCGCGGCGACGCGGCCGACTTCATCAATACGGGCCTCCGCATCTACGGCCTGACGCAGCAACACAAAGGCGCCAAGAAGAAAAAGAACCTCGCCACGGTGAAGCAGAAGGGCGTCAACAACGCCGCCGCGCTCAGCCAGAAAGGCGCCGGCAATTACGGCCTCGTCTATCAGAAGGGCAAAGGCCACACGGCGACGGCCTCGCAGGGAGGCTACAACAATGCGCTCGGCATCTTCCAGTTCGGCGAGAAGACCAATCTCGATGTCGGCCAGTATGGCGTCGGTCAGACCGGGATCATCCTGCAGGGCGGTTGGTAGCGTGAGCGGCCGGACGAGGCGCCTCGTCCGGCCGCTTCTCATTCCAGCCCCGATTTGACGCCTGCCAAGGCGTAAGCCTATAAGCCGCCCGATGCTCATCACCTCGCGCCGCCGGGCGCTTGCCCTCCTCATCGCTACCGGATTTGGCCTGGGATTGACTCCGGCGCTGCGGCGTGCCTTCGCCGTGGAGCCGGAAGAAGAAGCCCCGGCTACGGCCGAGGAACCGGCCGACGCCGAGACCGAGGCCACGGAAGAACACGAGGACGAGGAGCTCGAAGAGCCGACCGGACCTCCCGAGTGCTACGAGAGCCAGAAGTTCGGCGACTGGCTCGGGCGCGCCTCGGACAAGCTTGCGGGCGCGCGCATCAACGATGTCCCCTTCGACGACCCGGACCAGAGCCCGCTGCGCGCCGACGTGCATGTCTCGTCAAGCTACGACTGTAGGGTCACGCTCTATGCCAACACCGACAAGGTGACGCTCTCTAAGGAGTTCCTCGTCGACCCGGCCAACCGCCTGATTGTCAGGGACGAGAACGGCAAGGAGGCGGTGAACACAGCGCTTTGCGGCAACTGCACGGATATCGAGGAGGACGTGGTGAGCGTCGTCCTGCCGCTGTCGACCGTGCCGCTGCTGCGGGAGAGCCCCTCCATCGGCATCGCGGTCAAGCTCAACGGTCAAGACGAGGCCGGCTTCAAGCTGAAGCTCGACACGATGCGCGAGGCGCTCGACTGGGCCGACGAGCGGCGGAAGCAGCTTGCCGACGACGCGGTCGTGGGCACCTGCATTCCGCCTGCGCCCGAATAGCGGATGGCGCCGTGTGAAGCGAAAGGCGCCTCGCGAGCCTTCCGCCCGCGAGGCGCGTTGAGCACGTTAGCTCGTCTCGATGCCCGTGAGGTCGATCGGCTCGCCGACAGGCTCGAAGGCCCACACCGCGGCGTCGCCCGTCGCGTTGCAGAGATGGAAGCCGCCGGCGCTATCCTCGATGAACACGATGAAGCCCGGGTCGGAGCCGAGGCCATCCGCCACGACTGCGGCAACCTTGCCGCCGCCTTCAGGATAGGCGGCGCAGACCTGCTCGGCGATCGCTTGCGGATCCTCCTCGTCGAGCGCGACGTCCTGGAGGCCGACCAGCTCGGCGCCCCCGCCTTCGAGCAAGTCGCCCGTCAGCACCTTGTACGCATAGATTTTGCCATTGGCGTCGGCATCGCACATCCAAAGATTGCCGTCCTTGTCGTTCAGCCACACCAGGCTAAAGCCGATGCCGCTGCCGTCATCGACCGCATTCACCAGCGTGACCGGCTTGACCGGATTGATGGCCGAGCAGGCCTCGATGGCGGCGTCGTGACCGACGGGGGCGACCGTTTCTGCGGAAACCGTCTCGGCATTGGCCGTGTGCAGGACGAGCACGCAAGCGGCGAGGACCGCCAAGCTTGCGCCTGCCAAAGCGGATTGGAGTTTCATTGAAGTTCTCCTGCGAAGATTTTGCCGGGCGGGATTGCCAGGCTGGCCCG
The DNA here is from genome assembly GCA_963832515.1 of uncultured Alphaproteobacteria bacterium. Lineage (GTDB taxonomy): Bacteria > Pseudomonadota > Alphaproteobacteria > Rhizobiales > Methyloligellaceae > Methyloceanibacter. The sequence goes on along the minus strand of CAWHUE010000013.1, from coordinate 261,707 downwards.
GAGATGGCGCGTGGCGCGCCCGGGCAGTGTGAGCCCCCTCACAGTGAGGCTTGAGGCCCCGAATTGAGGCTTAGAGCGCGGAAGCCCCGGCTTCGCCGCAATCAGGCCGATAAGGCGCCCCAGTCGGGGATTAACGTTCCTTAACAACAAGAAAAAGACAGGAGTTTCGGCCGCTAGCTCTTCGGGATTGAGGGGGTCTCGCCTATGACGCGCCCAACTCTGCCCTCGAAGTTGCGGATCGCGGGGCTTCCCGCTTCTCGCGCTGCGCCTCCTGCCACCAGTACGAAGCAGAGTCAGGGGGTCGTTGGTTTTGCGTTTGACCTGCCTCATTCTCGGTCTCGTCCTGACGGGCGCGAGCGCGGAAGCGCATGCCGAGACGCGGTCGCTCGGCCTCGCCGCCGGCGCGCCGGGCGCCTCCGAGACGGAGCTCGCCTCGGACATGGCTAGCCTCTTCACATCGGGCGCGACGTTGCGCGCTCTGCCCATGCTCGGCGATCTTGGCGCCGGCAATATCGCGCTTCTGCTCAACGATCCTTCGGTGGACATCGCCTTCGTCTCGGCGGATGCGCTGGCCGCAGCGTCTGTCGCCCAAGGCCCGGCACTCGCGGAGAAGCTCGAGCTTGTCGCGCGGCTCTATCCGCAAGAGGTGCATATCCTTGCGCGGACCGAGATCAAGACCGTCGCCGAGCTCGCCGGCAAGCGCGTGAGCGTAGGCCCCGAGGGTTCCGGTTCCGCGGCCACCGCCGTTGCGCTGTTCAAGGCGCTCGGCATCGACAGTCGAGCCGCTCGGCCTCGATGCCGCAAATTCGATCGCGCGGCTTAAGCAAGGCACCATCGCCGCCGCCGTGATCGTTGGCGGCAAGCCGATGCCGCTGCTCGGCGCGGTTCCCCCCACACCCGGCCTGCATCTTTTGCCGATCCCGTTCGGCGGCGCGCTTGAAGCGTCATACCTACCGACGCGGCTCGGCCATGCCGACTATCCGGCCCTGATCAAAGAAGGCGCAGACGTTCCGAACCGTCGCGACGGGCCTCGTGCTGCTCGCGGCGAAGGCCAAGCGCGACGCGGGCTCGGCCAAGCGCGTCGCGCAATTCATCGACACGGTGTTTCCCCGCTTCGCCGAGCTGAAGGCGCGCGACCGGCATCCGAAAGCGCGGGAGATCAATCTCGCCGCAAGCTGGCCGGGCCTCACCAAGGCGCACGCTGCCGAAGCCTGGCTCACGAGGCAGCAGACTATGTCTGCGGCGACGACCGACGCGCCGTCGCCCGGGACGGCACAAGGCCTGGGCAACAACGACAAGGAGGCATTGTTCGAGCAATTCATGGAATGGCAGCGCGCCAAGGGGCACTAGCGCGCGGACTGAGGGGAATCGGGGCGTAGCCCGCGCGCGGGAAGGCGCGCGGACGAGTACGAGTAGAGGAGCCTGTCATGACCGGTTCAAGCACGCCCTTGACCGACCAGCCCGATTGGCACCCGGTGCACCGGGCCAACGCCATGCTGCGCGCGGCGCTGTTGAATTCGACCTTCTCGCCTGAGCGTTTGGCCGCCATCGAGGAGGCCGATCCCCCTTCCCTTTTCGATGACGCAATCGAGCTGGCCCGCGATCCGGGCGCGCGCACCTATCAGCTTTCGTTCATCGATGCCGCGGACGCCCTCACTCTTAGTCTGGACGACGAAGATGCGGCGGCGCCTATCGAGGCTTCCGAAGCGCGCGGCCCAAGCCCTCAGGCGCGTGTTCAGGCGCTCGTGCACGACTTCCATCGCCGGCAGCGCCAGATCAGTGTCTTTGTCGCTTTATGTCTCGCGGCCGCCTTCGTGCTCACGCTGGCCGGTTTCGTGCTGGTTGCGAGCCTGACGGCGAGCGCCACCCCCGAAGACGCTCCGGCGCCGGTCGCGCCCGCCAAATCGCCTGTCGACGAAAAGGACTGGGCGCCGCTCCGTTCGACGTCCGTGGCGTGGCAGCCGCCCATGACCGAACGGGTGAGCCACGGCGCTCCTCAAGCGGCGCAAACGATCCTCGCGAGCGCCGGACGCAAGGTTGCGCTCGCCCCGCTCTTGCCGCAGCACAAGGCGCGCTACCTGCTTCTGCGCGGCCTGCCCTCCGAGGCGACGCTGTCGGCCGGGAAGAAAAGCGCAAGCGGCGCCTGGATGGTGAAGGACGAAGACGTGCAGGATCTCACGCTCCGCGTCGGCAGCGCCCGTGGCGGCGATTATCCGGTTGAAGTCTATCTCCTCGAATCGGCGGCGGGGCCGCCGGCCCGGCATAATTTCGTGCTGCGCGTCGACACCGCGCCGCGCATCTACACCGCAGGCCTCGACACGAGCTGGACCACCGCTCTTCTCGACATGGCGTTCTTCCGCGGCGCAGACGAGACGCCCGCGAGCGCGCCCCCCGCGCCTGCGGACCTGCTTTCGCGCGCCAAGCAATTGCTCGCCGAGGGCGACATCGCCGGCGCGCGGCTGCTCTTGCAGTATCTCGCCGAGCGCGGACAGGGCGAAGCGGCTTACGAGCTCGCCCGCACTTTCGATCGGGACATGCTCGCTGCACTTGGCGCGAGCAGCATTGATGGCGACCTCGAGCGCGCGCGGCGCTGGTACGCGCTTGCGTCACAGAAAGGGAGTGAGAAGGCCGCCGAACGCTTGCAAATCCTCGCTAGTCTCTCGGGTAAAACTCCGTCCGACTAGTTTGAGGAGGGCCGCAGCCGCCTATCCGAGGGAACCAAATCGGGGGGAACCGGCGGCTGCGGCCCACTCTTTTTCCGGCGATCAAACAATGTGGCGGCGCCTGAGCTCGGCGAGGATGCGCTCGGTAAGCGCGTCCGCGCTGGATTGGCTCGTATCGACCGTAAGCTCGGCATGCTCCGGGAGGCTCATAGGCCGAGTCGATGCCGGTGAAGTTCCGGATCAGTCCGGCGCGCGCCTTGCGATAGAGCCCTTTCGGGTCGCGCAACTCGCAAAGCGCAAGCGGCGTGTCGACGAACACTTCGATGAACTCGCCATCGCCGAACAGATCGCGCGCCATGCGCCGCTCCGAGCGGAACGGCGAGATGAACGACACCATCACGATCAGCCCGGCGTCCACGAACAGCCGCGCGGTCTCGGCCACGCGGCGGATGTTCTCCACGCGGTCGGCGTCAGTGAAGCCGAGGTCCTTGTTGAGGCCGTGGCGGATATTGTCGCCGTCGAGCATGTAGGTATGGCGGCCGAGCGCATGCAGCCGCTTCTCGAGCGTGTTGGCGATGGTCGACTTGCCGGCGCCCGAAAGCCCCGTGAACCAGAGCACACAAGGTCTCTGGTGCTTGAGCGCGGCGCGCGCCAGCCTTGTCGACATAGAGCTCCTGCCACTGGATATTGGTCGCGCGGCGCAGACCGAACTCGATCATCCCGGCGGCGACCGTGGCGTTGGTGAAGCGGTCGATCAGGATGAAGCTGCCGGTCTCGTGGTTCTCCGCGTAGGGGTCGAACACGAGCGCCTTGGCCGTGGTGAGATTGCAAGCGCCGGCCTCGTTGAGCTCGAGCGTCTTGCCGGCGACATGGTCGAGATTGTCGACATTGAGCTTGTATTTGAGGCTCGACACGGTGGCCGTCGTGGTCTGGCAGCCGCATTTCAGGAGATAGGTGCGGCCGGGCAGCATCTGCTCCTCGTCGAACCAGACGACGTAAGCGGCGATCTGGTCCGCGGCTGAAGGCGGCGCGTCGGAAAGCGCGATCATATCGCCGCGGCTCACGTCGACCTCCTCGGCGAAAGTCAGCGTCACCGCATCGCCTTCGCAGCGCCTGCGTCGAGATCGCCGTCGGCGGTGACGATCCGTGCGATATGCGCGCGCTTGCCTGACGGATGGATCACGACCTCGTCGCCGGCCTTGACGGTGCCGCTTGCCACCGTGCCGGCATAGCCGCGGAAATCGTGATCCGGGCGGTTCACCCATTGCACGGGGAAGCGGAACGGCCGCGCGTCCCCTGCCCGGCCGACCTCGACCGTCTCCAGATGCCCGAGCAAAGTCGGGCCGTGATACCAATGCATATGCGCGCTCGGCGCGATCACGTTGTCGCCCTTGAGCGCGGAGACCGGGATCGGCACCACCTGCTCGAATTTGAGCGGGTCCGCGAAGCTCGCGAATTCCGCTGCGATCGCATCGAAGCGCGCCTGGTCGAAATTCACGAGGTCCATCTTGTTCACCGCGAGCGCGATGCGCGGGATGCCGAGCAGCGACAGGATGCAGGCATGCCGGCGCGTCTGCGTCAGCACGCCCGTGCGCGCATCGACCAGCAGCACGGCGAAATCGCAATTCGACGCGCCGGTCGCCATGTTGCGCGTGTACTGCACATGTCCCGGCGTGTCGGCGACGATGAACTTCCGGCGGGGCGTCGAGAAATAGCGATAGGCCACGTCGATGGTGATCTTCTGCTCGCGCTCGGCCTGAAGCCCGTCGACCAGCAGCGACAGGTCGAGGTCGGGCCCGCCTGCAGCAGCGCCGGCACGGCGAGAGTCGCGCTCGATGCTTCTGAGCTGGTCCTCATAGACGAGCGCAGAATCGTAGAGCAGCCGACCGATCAGCGTGCTCTTGCCGTCGTCCACGCTACCGCAGGTGAGGAATCTGAGCAGCCCGCGGCGCTCTTCCGCGGCGACCTGGGCATCGACGCGCTCGCTCGCGCTCTGCGGCTGCTCGCCAACCACGCGCAGTTGCGGCATCAGAAATAGCCCTCCTGCTTCTTCTTCTCCATCGAGCCCGTCTGGTCGTGATCGATCACGCGGCCCTGGCGCTCGGAATGGCGCGTCGCGATCAGCTCCTCGACGATCTCCGGGACCGTCGCGGCGTCGGATCTGATCGCGCCGGTCAAGCGGATAGCAGCCGAGCGTGCGGAACCGCACGCGAAGCATCTCGGGCGTCTCGCCAGGGTCGACGGGCAGCCGGTCGTCGTCGACCATGATCAGCATGCCGCCCCGCTCGATCACCGGCCGCTCCTTCGCGAAGTAAAGCGGCACAACCGGGATCGCTTCGAGATGGATGTAGGTCCAGACGTCGAGCTCGGTCCAGTTCGACAGCGGGAACACCCGCATGCTCTCGCCCGGCCCGACCCGCGTATTGGCGAGGTGCCACAGCTCCGGGCGCTGGCGCTTCGGGTCCCAAACATGCGCGGCGTTGCGGAAGGAATAGACGCGCTCCTTGGCGCGCGATTTCTCCTCGTCGCGCCGCGCGCCGCCGAATGCCGCGTCGAAGCCGTATGCGGCGAGCGCCTGCTTCAGCGCCTCGGTCTTCATCACGTCGGTATAGAGCGCGCTGCCATGCGTGATTGGCGAGATGCCGTCGCGCACGCCCTGCTCGTTGGTATGCACGATGAGATCGATCCCGAGCCGTTGCGCCTCGGCGTCGCGGAAGGCGATCATCTCGCGGAACTTCCAGGTCGTGTCGATATGCAGCAAGGGGAACGGCGGCTTGGCCGGGTAGAAGGCCTTGCGCGCAAGATGCAGCATTACCGACGAAATCCTTGCCGATCGAGTAGAGCATCACCGGATGACGGAACTCGGCCACCACCTCGCGCAGGATGTGGATGCTCTCGGCCTCGAGCTGCCGCAGATAAGTCGAGAGGCGCTGCTTCACGATTTCGCGCCCGATTGCCGCCCGCCGGACGATTTCGCCGGCTTCACCAAGGCGAGAGAAGGCGCAGGTGCGGGCTCGGGTTCGGGCTCGACCGCTTGGCTCTTGCCGGTCTGCACCTTGGCGTGGCGCTCTTCGGCCCGCTCAAGCTGATAGTAGCGATAGGCGCTCACCGGGATCAGCGCGAGATAGATCATCGAGCCTGCGGCGAGCGTGAGCGAGGGGAAGGTGAGCAGCAGCGCGATGAAGAGCGCGGCCAGCACGAAGATCGGCGGCACGTGCTCGCGCGCGATCTTCTGGCCGATCAGCTTGATGGAGAAGGTCGGCACCTTGCTGACCATGAGCAACGCGATGCCGATCGTGTAGATCAGCACCAGCGGGGTGAGGCTCGGCAGATGCAGACCGAGATCCTGCGCGTAGATCGGGAGCAGCAGGATGATGGCGCCCGCCGGCGCCGGCACGCCGACGAAATAGTTGCTCTTCCAGGCGGGCTGGTCGGGCCGGTCGAGCGACACGTTGAAGCGCGCGAGGCGGAGCGCCGAGCAGACGGCGAAGACGAGCACGGCGATCCAGCCCAGGCTGCGCAGATCCTCGAGCGCCCAGTTGAACATGATGATGGCCGGCGCCACGCCGAAATTGACGAAGTCGGCGAGGCTGTCGAGCTCGGCGCCGAAGCGCGACGATGCCTTGAGCAGCCGCGCCACATGCCCGTCGATGCCGTCGAGAAACGCGGCGAAGACGAGCGCCGCGACCGCCAAGTCCCAGCGATGCTCGATGCCCATACGAATGGCGGTGAGCCCCGCGCACAGGCCGACCAGCGTGAAGATGTTGGGGATCAGCACGCGGATCGGCACCTGCCCGCGCGCGAAGGCGAGCGGGCGGCGCTTGCGGTCGTCTCTATCCGGATCGAAAGGAGGGAACATGGAAGGTCAGTCCTGCACCAACTCCGAACCTACGACTTGCGCCCCGTCTGTGGCGGCTTGTGGGCCAAGCTCGGCAAGCCCCGTTTCGCCGCCGATAGCGGTCTGGCCCGGCGCGACCAAAACGCGCGCACGTGACGGCAGATACACGTCGACGCGGCTGCCGAAGCGGATCAACCCGACCCGCTCGCCGCGCGCCACGCTAGCGCCCTCGTTCACGAAAGTCACGATCCGCCGCGCCACGAGCCCCGCAATCAGCACGAGCCCGAACTTCTCGCCCGTCTGGGTCTCGATGACAAGGGCGCGACGCTCGTTCTCCTCGCTTGCCTTGTCGAGCTCGGCGTTGAGGAAGGCGCCCGGCACGTAGACGCTGCTCACGATCCGGCCCGCCACAGGCGCGCGGACGATATGCACGTCGAAGACCGACAGGAACACCGAGATGCGTGTGCGCCGCCCCTCGCCGAGCGGAAGCTCGCGCGGGACCATCACGCCGTCGGTGACATCGACGATCCTGCCGTCGGCACCGCTTACCACGAGACCGGCGCGGGCCGGCGTCACGCGCTCGGGATCGCGGAAGAAATAGGCGCAATAGGCCGTGGCGATGGCGCCGAGCCAGCCGAGCGGCGGCGCGATCAGCAACAGCACAAGCGTGACGAGCACCGCGCCCGCCACGAATTTGTAGCCGTCGCGATGCATCGGCACAAACGCGTTGCCGATCGTGTCGAGCAGGCTGCGGCTGTCGCGGGTCTCGCTCATGTCGCTGCCATCGCCTCGTCTTCGAGGCGCTCGGCGGCGCGCGACGGCTCAGGCTCCTCGCGACCGGCGACTTCGGCAAGCCGCTCGCGCGCCTCGTCGGCCTCGCGCTGCCGTTCCCACAAGCTCGCATAGAGCCCGCCTTTGGCGAGCAGCTCGAGATGCGTGCCCTGCTCGACGATCTTGCCCTTGTCGAGCACGATAATGTTGTCGGCGTGCACGACGGTGGAAAGCCTGTGCGCGATGACGAGGCTTGTCCGCTCGCGCGCAACGCGCTCGAGCGCATCCTGTATGTCCTTCTCGGTATGGCTGTCGAGCGCCGAGGTCGCCTCGTCGAGCATCAGGATCGGCGGCGCCTTCAAGATCGTGCGGGCGATCGCCACGCGCTGCTTCTCGCCGCCGGACAGCTTCAGGCCGCGCTCGCCAACCAGCGAGTCGTAGCCCTGCGGCAGCGTCATGATGAAATCGTGGATCTGCGCAAGCCGTGCCGCGTCGCGCAGCTCGGCCTCGGTCGCGCCCGGCTTCCCGTAGCGGATATTGTAGGCGATCGTGTCGTTGAACAGCACGGTATCCTGCGGAACCATGCCGATCGCGGCGCGCAGCGAGTCCTGCGTCACATCCCGGATGTCCTGGCCGTCGATCAGGATGCGGCCGCGCGTCAGCTCGTAGAAGCGGAACAGGAGCCGCGCGATCGTGGACTTGCCCCCCCCTGACGGGCCGACGATCGCCACCATCCTGCCGGCCGGGACCTCGAAGCTCACGTTCTTGAGGATCGGCCGGTCGGGATCGTAAGCGAAGGAGACGTTCTCGAACTTGACCTCGCCGCGCGTGACGTGGAGCGGCTCCGCGCCCGGCCTGTCGACGATCTCCGGTCTATCGCCGAGCAGCGCGAACATGGTCTCGACGTCGATCAGCCCCTGTTTGATCTCGCGATAGACCATGCCCATGAAGTTGAGCGGCATGTAAAGCTGGATCAGGATCGCGTTGATCATGACGAACCCGCCGACTGTCAGCGCGCCGCTCGCCACGTCGCGCGCCGCGAGCAGCATGCAGATCACCATGCCGACGGTGAAGATCACCGCTTGACCGCTGTTCAGGAGGCCGAGCGACGAGTATGTACGGATCGCGGCGCTCTCGTAGCGCGCCATCGATGCGTCGAACCGGCGCGCCTCGTGTTCCTCGTTGCCGAAATATTTGACCGTCTCGTAATTGAGCAGGCTGTCGACCGCCTTGGAATGCGCCTCGGTGTCGGACTCATTCATATCGCGGCGGATGGCGATGCGCCGCTCGCTTGCGGCGAAGGTGAACCATACATAAAGGCCGACCATGGAGAGCACGACCACCACGTAGATCCAGCCGAAATACCAGGCGACGAGCCCGGCGATCATCAGAAGCTCGACCGCGGTCGGGATCGAGTTCAGCACCGCCATGCGCATGATCGTGTCGACGCCCGACACGCCGCGCTCGATCACGCGGTTGAGCCCGCCCGTACGGCGCTCAAGATGAAAGCGCAAGGAAAGCGCATGCAGATGCCGGAAGGTGCGGTTGGCGAGCTGGCGCACCGCGTTCTGCGCGACCGAGGAAAACCACACGTCGCGAATCTGCGCGAACACGATCATCAGTACGCGCCCGACGCCGTAAGCCACGATCAGCATGGCCGGCACGGCAGCAAGGCCGAGCGGCGAGAGCGCGGCGGCTTCACCCGGCGTCGTCTCGCCGGCGAGAATGTCGACGACCGCCTTGTAGGCAATCGGCACGGCGAGCGTGACGGCCTTGGCGAGGATCAGCGCGGCGAGCGCGACGACCACGCGAAAGCGCAAATCGGGCCGCCCGGCCGGCCAGGCGTAAGGGAGAAGATCGCGCAGCACGGAGATATGCCCCGTCCGCGCCTTGAGCACGGCGTCGCTTCTGGATTGCGGCAGCCGGTCTTGCATGAATGATCGCTTTCAGCGCCTGGCGCGCGGCAAAAAGGGCAGCTTTAGCGCTGCCCTTCCGACACTCTATATAGGGCCGCGGCGGCGCCGAGCCAAGCGCAGGGCCCCTATTCCTCCGGCACTTTGACCTGCTGCTCGGGATGGATCAGGTTCGGGTTCTTGATCGCGCCGCGGTTGGTCTTGAAAATCGTCACGTAGCGCATGCCCGCGCCGAGATAGCGCTCGGCGATCGCCCATAGCGTGTCGCCGCGCTGGATCGTGTAGGTGCCCGGCTTCCGCTGCTCAGGAAGCAGGCTCGCGCCCGCTTCGCCGCTCTGCTCGATCGATGCCGTCTGTTGTGCGCCGCCTGGCGTGGCGCCGCGCGGCTTGGCGATTTGCAGAGAGGGCCTCGGCGCCGCCGTCACGGCGACCGGCACCGATTGCCGCGACGCGACCGCGCGACCACCTTGCGGCGGCGTCGCCTGCAAGGAGAGTTTGTGTTGACCGGCCGGCAGCGGCTTGTCGAGCACCACCGTCCATTCGCCCTGCGAGTCCGCCTTTGCCTCTGCTACCTCCGCGCCGTCGCTCACGACCTTCACGGTCCAGCCCGGCGCCGCGCGACCCGCGATCACGCCTTCGCCGCCGGGCTCGGTGCGGACCACGTCGAAGCTCGGCGTGGCGGCGGCAAATTCGGCGGGTGAGACGGTTCCGGTCGCCTGCCCTTCCGAGGCCGGCAGGCTCGAACCTTGCGGCGTGGCTGCTGCCGTTTGCGGCGAACCTGGCGTGGCCGTCTCCGGCGACGATGACGTCGCCGTTTGCGGGGATGACGGGGTTACCGCGTGCGGTCGCAGATGACGCCGCTGTCTGCGGCGAAGGCGCCTGCATCGCCGTGGGAGACTGATCGAGCAACGGGATTGGCAGATCGCAACATCGCGAGAGCCAGAACGCACCCGCGCCGGCAAGCACGAGAACCGTCCCGAGACCTATAAGCCCGATGCCGACTTTGCTGTGCATTGTTGCATCGTCCTTTCGCGTTCGGCCCGTCCGCGCTGTCTCCGCGCGCGGCGTTTAGGGCGTGTTCGACTCCGGCGTTTGCGCGCCCGGCGCGGCCTTAGCGCGTCCGATCGAGATCATCGCCCGGCCCGCCAGCAACTTGGTCTTCTCGTCATATTGCTCGGCGCGGAAAGTATGCGGCGCGGCGTCGAGCTCGAGATCCCCTTCCACGCCCCATTTGCCCTCGGCGTCCGCTACGACCTTGGCAAAGGGCGAATCGTCGAAGAAGAGATAGAGCGGCGTGCCAGGGAGCGCGGTGCCGGCAAGCTTCAGCTTGCCCTTACCGCCTTCGCCGTCCTGGAAGTCGATCGTGGTGATCTTGATGGGCGACTTGGGCCGCGGCGCTACCTGCTCGCTTGATTCGGCTGGGTCTGCCAGCGCGGGCTTCGCTTCGGCGGCGGTTTCCGCGGCAAGCGCCTGCCCGATCCCGACGCCGGATCCCAACAGGATTGCCGCCACGGCGGCCACCCAAACGGTGAATTTTCTGCCGTTCATTTTCTTCATTCCTTCACGACGCTTATGCATCTTACCCCCGGCACAAGGCCAAAAAACGTCAAATCGCGCCAGGGCGGCGGCGACCTACCGGATCGCCAGACGCCACGCCAGACGGGCGTAGCCGGCCCTTCCTTGACGCCGCCGGAAGGCCGGTGGCACATGAGGCCCATGAACGATACGCTCGCCCGCTCGCGCATCCGGAAAATCTGCGTTTATTGCGGCTCCGGCTCAGGCCGCAACCCGGCCTTCGCCAAAGCCGCGCGCGCGCTCGGCCGCGACCTGGCCGAGGCCGGTATCGGGCTCGTCTATGGTGGCGGCAGCCTCGGACTGATGGGCGAGGTCGCTCGCTCGGTGCTGCAGCACGGCGGCCACGTCACTGGGATTATTCCCGGCTTCCTCTCCCAGCGCGAGCAGATGCTGATCGAGGCGCAGGAGCTGATCGTGGTCGACGACATGCATCAGCGGAAGCATCTGATGTTCGTCAAGTCCGACGCATTCGTCGCGCTGCCCGGCGGCATCGGCACGCTGGAGGAGCTCGTCGAGCAGCTTACCTGGTCGCAGCTCGGCCAGCACCATAAGCCGATCGTGCTCGTGAATATCGATGACTATTGGGATCCGCTGCTCGCCCAGTTCGAGCGCATGAAAGAAGAGCATTTCATCCGGCCCGGGCTCGAGCTCAACGTGATCGTGGTCGATCGCGTGGCCAGCGTGATCCCGGCCATCGAGAAGGCCTATCCGCCGCTCTCCGAGGCCGCGGAAGATCAGGTCGAGGCCGAAGTCTCCGTGAAGTTCTAAGACCTCTCCCTCGTGGGGAGGTCGGCGCGTCAAAGCGCGCCGGGTGGGGGGCATTCTTCGGTGCAGGTACTCACCCCACCCGTCGCGTCAAGAGGCACGACTCCCTCCCCATCAAGGGGAGCGGATGAAGCCGCGGTTCGTTGCACGTCTCGCGCTAAGGCGCCGGCGCGCCGTCGCGGATCAGCTTGTAGTTGATGGAATCGAGCAGCGCCTCGAACGACGCATCGACGATGTTCGGCGACACGCCCACCGTGAACCAGCGATTACCCACACCGTCGCGGCTCTCGATCAGGACGCGCGTCACGGCGTCGGTGCCGCCCGCGCCGGTCAGGATGCGCACCTTGTAGTCCACGAGGTCGAGGTCCTCGATGAAGCGCTGGTAGCGGCCGAGATCCTTGCGCAGCGCATTGTCGAGCGCATTGACCGGGCCGTTGCCCTCGCCGACCGACATCATGGTCTCGCCGTCGATGCGCACCTTCACGGTCGCTTCCGACACCGTGACGAGATCGCCGACCGCGTTGTGCCGGCGCTCGACCAGGACACGGAACGAACTCCACCTCGAAGAATTGCGGGACGTTGCCGAGCATGCGGCGCGCGAGCAGCTCGAAGGACGCATCAGCCGCCTCATAGGCATAACCCTCCGCCTCGTGCTGCTTGACCACGTCGAGCAGGCGCACGATGCGCGGGTCGTCCTTGGGAACAGCGATGCCGATGCGGTCGAGCTCGGCGAGGATGTTGGAGCGGCCGGCCTGGTCGGAGACGAGCAGCTTGCGCCGGTTGCCGACAGCTTCCGGCGGCACATGCTCGTAGGTGCGCGGGTCCTTCTGCACGGCTGAGACATGGATGCCGCCCTTATGCGCGAAGGCCGACTCCCCGACATAGGGCGCATGGCGGTTTGGTGCGCGGTTCAGCATCTCGTCAAGGATGCGCGAGGCATGCGTCAGCGTGCGGAGCTTCTCGGGCGTGACGCTCGTCTCGAAGCGCTCGGCATAGTCTGACTTGAGCATGAGCGTCGGGATGATCGAGGTCAGGTTCGCGTTGCCGCAACGCTCGCCGAGCCCGTTCAGCGTGCCCTGGATCTGCCGCGCCCCGGCGCGCACCGCCGCGAGCGAATTCGCCACGCCGTTGTCGGTGTCGTTATGCACGTGGATGCCGAGCCGGTCGCCAGGGATGTGCTCCACGACCTCGCCGACGATCCGCTCCACCGCCTCCGGCAGCGTGCCACCATTCGTGTCGCACAGCACCACCCAGCGCGCGCCGGCCTCGTGAGCCTTCTTGGCGCAGGACAGCGCATATGAGGGATTAGCCTTGTAGCCGTCGAAGAAATGCTCGCAGTCGAGCAGCGCCTCCCGCCCGCTCGCGACGATCGCCGCGACCGACTCTTTGATCCCGTCGAGATTCTCCTCAAGGCTGATGCCGAGCGCGACCTCGACATGAAAGTCCCAGCTCTTGGCGACGAGGCAGATGGCATCGGCATGCGCGGCGAGCAGCGCCTGGAAGCCCGGGTCGTTCACGATCGAGCGGCCCGGCCGCTTGGTCATGCCGAAGGCGGTGAGCTTGGCGCCGCCAAGCTTCCGCGTCTCGCCGAAGAGCTTGGTGTCGGTGGGGTTCGCGCCGGGATAGCCCGCCTCGATATAGTCGAGGCCGAGCACGTCGAGCTGCTGGGCGATCACCCATTTGTCCTCGAGCGAGAAATCGACGCCGTGCGTCTGCGCGCCGTCGCGGAGCGTGGTGTCGTAGAGCGAGATGCGTTCGCGGGCCATGACCGTTCCTACACCACACCCAAGAGGAAATGCAGTGCAAGCCATACGGCGAGCGCAAGCACGATGAGCTTGATGGCGAGATAGACCCGCCGCGAGCCCTTGAAAGGCACGTCCTTGAGGAACTCGCTCATCGCGCAACCTTTTTCCCCTCTCCCCTTGTGGGAGAGGGTGGCTCGGAGCGCGCTTGCGCGGTCCGAGCCGGGTGAGGTGTTCGCTGCGTCATCGCGCAATCTCCCAGGTGGTGACGAGCTCGCCCGTCTTCGGATCCTTGGCGTCTTTCAGTGTGATGCCCATGCCGGCCAACTCGTCGCGGATGCGATCCGCCTCCTTGAAGTTCTTCGCCGCCCGCGCCTCGTGCCTCGCCTCGATCAGAGCATTTACGTCGGCATGCGCGGCCTTTGTTTCGCTAAGCTTCACGCGCACAATCCGGTTCCGGTCGCCCGAGAAGCCGAGGAAGTCTAGCGCAGCGCGGAGATGCTCCCAATGGCCGGCGCTATGCAGTTTATGCAGCTCGGCGATGGCCTTGGGCGTATTCAGGTCGTCGGACAACGCTTCGAGCACCGGACCCGGCACGCCCTTCGCCGGCGCGTGGCCGTCGAGGTCGCCGTACCACTCCCACAGCGTCTTGTGCGCCTCGTCGAGACCGACATGCGTCCAGTCGAGCGGCTGACGGTAATGCGTCCTGAGCATGTTGAAGCGAAGCGCCTCGCCGGGCCACGAATAACCCTGCCAACCGGTCAGCAGCTCATGCACGGTGACGAAATTGCCGAGACTCTTCGCCATCTTCTCCCCTTCGACCTGGAGGAAGCCGTTATGCATCCAGACCTGCGCCATAATGGGCGTGCGGAAGGCGCAGCGCGATTGCGCGATCTCGTTCTCATGGTGCGGAAAGACGAGGTCGATGCCGCCGCCATGGATGTCGAAGGTCTCGCCGAGATGCGCCGCCGACATGGCGGAGCATTCGATATGCCAGCCGGGGCGCCCCGGCGCAGCGATCCCCGCGGGCGACGTCCATGACGGCTCGCCGGACTTCGACGGCTTCCACAGCACGAAATCCATCGGATCGCGCTTGAAGGGCGCCACCTCCACCCGCGCGCCCGCGATCATCTCGTCGAGCGACCGGCCCGAGAGCTTGCCGTAATCCTTCATCGCGGCGACATCGAACAGCACGTGATCCTTGGCGACATAGGCGCAGCCATTGGCGACCAGCCGCTCGATCATCGCCTTCATTTCTTCGATATATTCCGTGGCGCGCGGCTCAGCCGTCGGCTCGAGCGCGCCGAGGACGCGCATGTCCTCGCGGAATTGCGCCTCGGTCTTCTCGGTGACGCGGCGGATCGCCTCGTTCAGCGGAAGATCCGGATATTCATCAGCCGCCCGCGCGTTGATCTTGTCGTCGACGTCGGTGATGTTGCGGACATAGGTGACGTGGTCAGTCCCGTAGCCGTGCCTGAGCAGCCGGTAGAGCACGTCGAATACGATGACGGGGCGCGCATTGCCGATATGGGCGAAGTCGTAGACTGTCGGCCCGCAGACATACATCCGCACATTGCCCGGATCGAGCGGCCGGAACGGGTCCTTGTTGCGGGTCAGCGTATTGTAAAGCGTAAGCGCCACGACCAAGCCTCTTGGCTTCAGGCCCGCCGGGAGTTCGTCTTTCTAAGTATAGGAGGGTTAATAAGGAACGGTCCGGGCGAGCGTTATTTGCTAATCCGGAATGATGCAGCAGAAAATGATAAGGATGGGTTGCTCTTGCATCATGGTAGGGCCGCTTATGGCGGCAAACAGCCCTCTGGTCAAGCCGCTGAGCCTACGCGCGTCCATCTTAATCATGCCTCATTGACCTCCGAATTTAGGGGCGCATAATGTAACCGGGGCCCTTTGGGGATTGGGAATCGCCGTGCACAGCGATCGCGAGCTTCCGCGCGATTCCGCGCCCTCCCCACGACCGGGCGGGCGGGCGCGCTTTGCTGCGCTTGCGCTCACCGCTGCGACGCTGACCGCGGCCGCCTCGGGCGCGCTTCTAGCGCAAGCCCTAAGCGAAAACCAAGTCCGCTGCATGCAGCTGCAACAAGACCTCATCGCCGCGCAGCGTGGTGGTGGCGGCGGCGACCGTTCGGAGCTTCCCCGCATCGACCAGCAGATTGCGCAGGCCGACCGCGTATTCCAGGGCTCGCGCGCGGAGATGGAAAATGCGCGCTGCTTCGAGAGCTTCTTCATCTTCGGCCGCGGCCTGGTGCGCAGCCCGAAATGCTTGAGCCTGAACGCGCGTGTCGAGGACGCGCGCCGCCAGCTCACCCAGCTTCAGCAGCAGCGCCAGGCGATCACGGGCGGCGGCGGCAACAAGCGTCAGCAGGCCGAGCTGCAGCAGGCGCTGGCCCGTGCGGGCTGTGGCCCCGCTGCCCAGAAACCGCGCCGAGGCGGCCTGTTCGATTTCTTCGGCGGCGGCCAGCAGGAGGAGCAGCAGCCTGAATTCCAGACCCCGGTCTATCGCAGCATCGACCCGAACGGACGCTACAAGACGGTCTGCGTGCGGCTTTGCGATGGCTTCTTCTATCCGATCAGCTACTCGACCTATGGCGCGCGCGTCGGCCAGGACGCCGAGCGGTGCCAGTCGAATTGTGCGGCTCCCGCCGAGCTCTACGTTCACCCGATGGGACGGGAGATCGAGCAGGCCATCTCGCTCCAGGGCTCGGCCTATATGGACCTGCCGGTGGCGCTGAAGTTCCGCAAGGAATACGTGAAAGGCTGCTCCTGCAAGAAGGCGGAATACAATCCGGCCGAGATCGAGGCCGCCAACAAGCGCGCGGCGGCGGAGGCCGCTGCCCCTGCTGCCGCCCCGGCGAAGCCGGCTGCAAGAACCGCCGCGCCGACGGCTGCTCCCGCGCCTCAGGCCGCGCCTGCGCCTCAGGCTGCGGCGCCCGCATCCGAGCAAGCGGTGCCCACGCTCGATCTCGAAATCACCGGCTCGAACGAACCCGCAAGCCCGGCGCCTGCGGCTCCGGCGCCGCAAGCAGCGGAAGAGCCGGTTGCGCCGCCCCCGCTGCCGCCCGCAGCTGAAGCTCCGGCCCCTGAGCCGACCGGCTCGACCATCGCCAAGCGCAAGACGCCGCCTCCGGCCACGCCGCAGTAAGCATTCCCGTTACGCGAGTTTTCCGTTGAGCCTTGCCGCGGCGCGCGCGCGTCCGATCAGCGGCAGGAGCTGGTTGAGCTCGGGCCCGTGTTCCTCGCCGGTGAGCGCGAGGCGCAATGGCTGGAACAGAGCCTTGCCCTTGGCGCCGGTCGCCTGCTTCACGGCATTCGACCAGGCGCTCCATGTTCCGCCGTCCCATGGCTCCGGCGGCAGCAGCTCCGCCGCCGCGCGGCAAAGCGCTGGCTCGTCGATGACCGGCGCAAGCGGCCCCTCGACCACGCGCCACCAATGACGCGCGTCCCCGAGCACGGCGAGATTGCCGCGCACCGCCTCCCAGAACGCGAGACCGCCGCCTACGCCGAGCGCGCGGAGCCTTGCGGCCACCGCGTCGTAGGGCAGCGCATGCAAGAGCCTTGCATTTAGGAGACGCAGCTCATGGCTGTCGAACCGCGCCGGCGCGCGCGACAGCTTGGCGAAGTCGAACGCCGCGACGAGCTCGTCGAGGCTCGCATGCGACACGACAGGGTCCGACGTGCCGATGGTCGCGGCGTAGGACGCAACCGCGATCGGCTCGATCCCCGCCTCGCGCAGGCCCGAAATCGAGTTCGACCGCTCCCGCTTCGACAGCGCCTGCCCGTCTGGCCCGACCAGGAGATTGTGGTGGCCGAAGGCGGGCGGTGTGGCGCCGAGCGCCTCGAAGAGCTGGATCTGCGGCGCGGTGTTGGCGACATGATCCTCGCCGCGGATGACATGGGTGATGCCGAGATCGATGTCGTCTACCACGCTCGGCAGCGTGTAGAGATAGGTACCGTCTTCGCGCACCAGGATGGGGTCCGACAGCGAAGCGGCGTCGACATGCTGGCGCCCGCGCACGAGATCGTCCCACACGACATCGCGCCGCTCGAGCTTGAAGCGCCAATGGGGACTTCGTCCCTCTTTTTCGAGTTCGGGCACGATCCTCATCTGTGAGCTTCAGCGCGGCGCGGTCATAGACCGGCGGCTTACCGCGGGCGAGCTGGCGCTTGCGCTTCAGCTCGAGCTCTTCGGGCGTCTCGTAGGCCGGATAGAGCCGGCCGTTTCGCTTCAGCTTTTCGACCGCCGCGTCGTAGCGCGCGAAGCGGTTGGACTGCCGCACCTCCTCGGCCCAATCGATCCCGAGCCAGGCCAGGTCCTCGCGGATGCCGTAGGCGAACTCCTCCGTCGATCGCTCGGCGTCGGTATCGTCGAGGCGCAACAGGAAGCTTCCGCCATGCTTGCGGACGAACAGCCAGTTGAACAAAGCGGTGCGGATATTGCCCGCATGCAACCGCCCAGTTGGACTCGGCGCAAATCTCACCGTAACGGCCATCTAAAGCGTCTCGCGGAATTTGTTGGTGATCGGATAGCGGCGGTCGCGGCCGAAATTCTTGGCCGTGATCTTTACGCCGGGCGCGGCCTGCCGGCGCTTGTACTCCGCGAGATAGAGCATGCGCTCGACGCCTTTCACCACTTCCGGCGCATGCCCGCGCGCCACAATCTCGGCGAGCGGCATCTCGTGCTCAACCAGGCAATTCAGAATGTCGTCGAGCACGTCGTAAGGCGGCAGCGTGTCCTGGTCGCGCTGATTGTGCTTGAGCTCGGCGGTCGGGGCCTTGGTGATGATGTTCTCCGGGATGATGATGCCTTCCGGTCCGAGACAGCCCTTGGGTCGCGTGCGGTTGCGGTAGCGCGAGAGCGCATAGACCTGGGTCTTGTAGAGGTCTTTGATCGGATTGAACCCGCCATTCATGTCGCCATAAAGCGTGGCGTAGCCCACCGAGACCTCCGACTTGTTGCCGGTGGTGAGCACGATCGGCCCGAACTTGTTGGAGATCGCCATCAGCAGCGTGCCCCGCGCGCGCGACTGCAAATTCTCCTCCGTCGTGTCGGGCGCCCTGTCGTCGAACACTTCGCGCAAGCCCTCGGTCAACCCCTCGACCGCCGCGTGAATCAGCATAATGTCGTAGCGCACGCCGAGCGCTTCGGCACACGCCGCCGCGTCGTTGAGGCTTTCGTTGCTCGTAAAGGTGAAGGGCAGCATGACGCAATGCACGCGCGCCGCGCCCAGCGCATCCACGGCCATGGCCGCGCAGAGCGCCGAGTCGATGCCTCCCGAGAGCCCGATCACCGCGCCGGGAAAGTCGTTCTTGTTCACATAATCGCGCAGGCCGGTGACGCAGGCGAGGTAGTTCGCCTCCTCTCCGTCCTCGATGAGCGCGATCGGCCCTTTCTCACAGACCCAATGACCGTCCGCGCGCCGCCATTCGGTCAGCCCGAGCACCTCCTCCCAGGCCGGGAGCTGGACGGCGAGCGAGGCATCCGCATTGAGCACGAAGGACGCGCCGTCGAACACGAGTTCGTCTTGTCCGCCCACCTGGTTTACGTAAGCCAACGGCAACCGCGTCTCGGCGACCCGCGTCTCCGCGACGACGTAGCGGACCGACTGCTTCCCCATCCAATAGGGCGAGCCGTTCGGCACGATGAGCAATTGCGCGCCCGCGTCGGTAAGCGCCCCGCACACCTCCTCGCTCCAGATGTCCTCGCAGATCGGCACGCCGAGCTTCACCCCGCGCCATTCGATCGGCTGCGGCATGGGGCCAGGCGCGAACACGCGCTTCTCGTCGAACACGCCGTAATTCGGCAGATTGCTCTTGTACCGCACCGTCTCGATGCACCCGCGGTCGAGCAGCGCCACAGCGTTATAAACGAAAGGCGGATCGCCCCAGGGAAGCCCCATCAGCATGGCCGGTCCGCCGTCGTCGGTCTCGCGGGCAAGCGCCTCGCAGGCCTCGCGCGCCGCCTGCTGGAAGGCCGGCTTCAGCGCGAGGTCCTCGATCGGATAGCCGGTCAGGTAGAGCTCCGTGAAGGCGATCAGGTCGGCGCCCTGCACGGCCGCATGCGCGCGCGCCTCGCGGGCTTTGCGCACATTGCCCTCGATGTCGCCGACGACGGGGTTGAGCTGCGCCAGCGCGAGCTTGAAGGTATCGGGTGTTATATGCGTCATTTTCTGCAACTTAGTCGTCATTCCGGCGAAAGGCGGAATCCATAGAACCAGATTTGGAGCATGTTGGCCTGGATACCGGCTTACGCCGGTATGACGAAGCGACTACTCCCCAGCGGCGAGGGAAATCTCGGGCTCGGGACGCCCTTCCCGCTCGCGCTTCAGCCGCTCCGCCACGATAAAGGCGAGCTCGAGCGATTGGTCGGCGTTGAGCCGCGGGTCGCAATGGGTGTGGTAGCGATCGGAGAGGTCCGTCTCGGTGACGGCTTTCGCCCCGCCGACGCACTCCGTCACGTTCTGCCCGGTCATCTCGACGTGGATGCCGCCGGCATGCGTGCCTTCGCTGCGATGGATGTCGAAGAAGCTCTCGACCTCCGACAGGATTAGATCGAAGGGGCGTGTCTTGTAGCCGGTGTTGCCGGCCTTGATCGTATTGCCGTGCATCGGATCGCAGGCCCACACGACCGCCCTGCCCTCGCGCTTCGCGGCGCGGAGCAGCGCGGGCAGATGCTTGCCGACCTTGTCCGCGCCGAAGCGGCAGATCAGCGTGAGCCGCCCCGGCTCGTTCTGCGGGTCGAGCGCATCGATCAGCTTGAGCAACCCGTCGGCACCCAGGCTCGGGCCGATTTTGGTTCCGATCGGGTTCTTGATGCCGCGAAGATATTCGACATGCGCCTGATCGAGCTTCCGTGTGCGGTCGCCCGCCCACAGGAAATGGCCCGAGGTCGCGTACCAGTCGCCCGAGGTCGAATTCGACGCGTGTAAACGCCTGCTCGTAACCGAGCAGCAGCGCCTCGTGGCTCGTATAGAAGCTCGTGGTCCTGAGCTGCGGCGTGTTGTCCGGGTTGAGCCCAATCGCGCGCATGAAGCGCAAGGTCTCGGCGATCTGCTCGGCGACTTCTTGATAATGATGCCCGGCCGGGCTGTCCTTGACGAAGCCGAGATTCCACCGATGCACGTGCTCGAGATTGGCATAGCCGCCATGCGCGAAGGCGCGCAACAGGTTGAGCGTCGCAGCCGACTGGCGATAAGCCATGAGCATGCGCTGCGGGTCGGGCACGCGCGCGGCTTCCGTGAAATCGATGCCGTTGATGATGTCGCCGCGATAGCTCGGCAGTTCCTTGCCGTTTTGCGTCTCGGTCGCGCTCGAGCGGGGCTTGGCGAACTGTCCGGCGATGCGGCCGACCTTCACGACCGGTGAGCCGCCGGCATAGGTCAGCACTACCGCCATCTGCAGGAACACGCGGAAGAAGTCGCGGATCGTGTCGGCCCGGTGTTCGGCGAAGCTTTCGGCACAGTCGCCGCCCTGCAAAAGGAAGGCCTCCCCGGCAGCCACGCGGGCGAGCTTGGCCTTGAGCTCGCGCGCCTCGCCTGCAAAAACGAGCGGCGGGAAGGTCGCAAGCTGCTGCTCCACCGCATCGAGCGCGCCCTGGTCTGGATAGACCGGGACCTGCTCGATCGGGCGGGCGCGCCAGCTCTCGGGGCTCCAATGGGACGGCATAGAAGGCTTCCTTCAAAAGTCACCGCTATATAGGCGATTGGCCGGAGAGTGACCAGCGCCGCCTAAGATTTGCTTACGGTTCCGGCAAGCCTTTGCCCTACCCGAAATGCGGGCAGTTGTGCCACATTGCGCCGCCATGGCCATCAAGGAACCCAGTTTCAGCATCGGCATCGAAGAGGAATATCTCCTCGTCGACAAGGAGACGCGCGAGCTCGCCCAGGAGCCGCCACAGGCGCTGTTCGTCAAATGCGAGGAGGCGCTGCGCGGGCAGGTGAGCCCCGAGTTCCTGCGCTCGCAGATCGAAGTCGGCACCAAGGTCTGCAACTCGATGCAGGAGGCGCGCGACCAGCTCGTCTATCTCCGCGCCACGGTCGGTCGCATCGCCGGCGAGTTCGGCCTCGCGCCGATTGCCGCCTCGACCCATCCCTTCGCCGAGTGGCAGACGCAGCATCATACCGACAAGGAACGCTACAACGTGCTCGCGCGCGATCTGCAGCAGGTCGGGCGCCGGCTCGTCATCTCGGGCATGCATGTTCATGCCGGCATCGAGGACGACGATCTGCGCATCGACCTGCTCGGCCAGGCCGCCTATTTCCTGCCGCACCTGCTCGCGCTCTCGACCTCCTCGCCATTCTGGGAGGGCAACCCGACGGGCTTGAAGTCCTATCGTCTCTCCGTGTTCGACGAGCTGCCGCGCACCGGCGTGCCGCACCAATTCTCGAGCTGGAGCGAATATGAGCGCGCGGTGGAGCTCCTTGTCAGCGCCGGCTTGATCGAGGACGCGACCAAGCTCTGGTGGGACCTCCGGCCATCCGCGCGTTTCCCGACGCTCGAGATGCGCATCACCGATCTTTGCCCGCTCCTGGAGGACAGTATCTGCATCGCGGCGCTCTATCGCTGCGTGCTCCGGCTGCTCTATCGCCTCCGGCGGCAGAACCAGCGCTGGCGCCACTACCCGCCCTTCCTCGTGCGCGAGAACCGCTGGCGCGCGCAGCGCTACGGCATCGAGCAGGGCATGGTCGATTTCGGCAAAGGCGCGGTCGTGCCCTTCGCCGTGCTGCTCGAGGAGCTGTTCGACCTGATCGCGGAGGACGCCGCCTATTTCGGCTGCGTGGCGGAGGTCGCGCACGCGCGCACCATCGTCGAGCGCGGCACGAGCGCCGACCGACAGCTCGCGCGCTACGAGGCGGTGAAGGCCCTCGGCGGGAGCGAGCAGGCGGCGCTTATCGCCGTCGTCGACGGCATCATCGAGGAGACCATGATGGTGCCTGGCACGCGCTCGCAGAAGCGAGCCGAACCAGCAATTTCAACTACTACCCCTTAACAACCTCGTCGTGCCCGGCCGAAGTGCCGGTCATCCACGAATTGGGCAACCGGCATCAAGAAATTCGAGGATGGCCGGGACAAGCCCGGCCATGACGACCTCCTGTGTCCCGTGAAACTAAAGGGTCGTGCCCATGCCGCCGTCGACATTGAGCGCGGCGCCGGTGATGTAGGCCGCCTCGTCGGAAGCAAGAAACAGCGCGGCGTTGGCGATGTCCTCCGGCGTGCCGAACCGCTTGAGCGGCGTCTGCGCGAGCAGCCCCTTGGCGATCATCGGATTTGAAATGTAGCGGCCGATCAGCGCCGTCTCGACATAGCCGGGCAGCAGTGTATTCACGCGGATGCCGTAGGGCGCATATTCCACGGCGAGGCTCCGCGACAGCGCCAAGACAGCACCCTTGGTCGCCGAATAGACCGCCATCTGCCGCGTGTGCTTATCCGCCATCACCGAGGAGAGGTTGATCACCGAGCCCCGGCCCGAGGCGCGCAACAGCTCGAAGGCTTCGCGCGCGCAGCGCACCGTGCCGTCGAGATTGACCTTCCAGACCCGGTCCCAGGCCTCGTCGGTGAGATGACGGAAATCGGAGCGTTCGCCGACGCCCGCATTGTTGACCAACACGTCGAGCTTGCCGTGACGTTCGCCGATCGCTCGCATCAAGGCCTTGACCTGCGCCGTATCCGTGACGTCGACCGCATGCGCCTCGGCCGCGCCATTCGCCGTGACGATCTCGGCCGCGACCTGCCCGGCCGCGTCGGCATCGATATCGGTCACGACCACATGCGCGCCCTCGCGCGCGAAAGTTTGCGCGATGCCGCGGCCGATCCCTGCGCCCGCGCCGGTGATAAGCGCGATCTTGCCCTCAAGCCGCCGCATCGGACCCAGCCACCGGTGCCGGAGGCTCCCATTTGTGACGCATGGTGACGAGCTCCTCGGCGGCCGAAGGATGCAGCGCCCGGGTCGCATCGAACTGCGCCTTGGTGGCGCCGAGTCGGAGCGCAATCGCCGCCATCTGCACGATCTCGGCGGCATCACCGCCGAGCACATGGCAACCGAGCACCTTGTCCGTCTCGGCATCGACGACGAGCTTCAACAGCATCTTCTCGTCGCGGCCGCTGACGGTCGCGCGCAACGGCTTGAAGCGCGATTTGTAGATGTCGACGGCGCGGCACATCTCGCGCGCCTTCTCCTCGGTGTAGCCCACCGTGCCGATCTCCGGCTCCGAGAACACGGCCGTCGGTACGAAGCTGTGGTCGACCGGCGTCGGGTTATCGTTGAACAGCGTCTCCGCGAAGGCATTTGCCTCGTGGATCGCGACCGGCGTGAGCTGCATCCGGTCGGTCACATCGCCGACCGCATAGATATTGTCCACCGAGGATTTGGAGAACTCGTCCACCACGACATGGCCGTTCCAGCCGAGTTCCACGCCAACCTGTTGCACGCCAAAGCCCATCGTATTGGGAGCGCGGCCGGTCGCGGCCATGACGAGGTCCGCCGTGACGGAATCGCCGCCCTGGAGATGCACGCGGTATCCGCCACCCTCCTTCTCGACGGCCGCGACATCGGCATTCATGCGGAGATTGACTCCGCGATCGCGCATCGCATCGGCCAGCCCGTCGCGCAGATCCATGTCGAAGTCGCGCAAGATTTGCTCGCCGCGATAGCAGCACCGTCACCGCAACGCCGAGCCCTGCGAAGATCGAGGCGAACTCCATGCCGATATAGCCCGCCCCCACAATGGCGATGCTGCCGGGAAGCGCCTCGAGCTCGAAGCACTCGTTGGAGGTGATGAGATGCTCCTTGCCGGGTACGTTGGGGATGAAGGGATAGGCGCCGGTGGCAACGAGAATAGTCTTGGCCGAGAGCGTGTCGTCGCGCCCGGCGAGCCGCACGACTATGCGGGCTTTCGAGCGAGGCCCGCGCGAGGAACAGGTCGACGTTCGCCTTCTCGAGCGTCCGCGTATAGGCGCCGTTCAGCCGGTCGACCTCGCGCCTGACATTGCGGATCAAGGTCGGCCAGTCGAAGCGTAAGTCTTCGCAGGTCCAGCCGAAGCCGCGCGCATCTTCGAACTCGCCGGCATAGCGCGCACCGTAGACGAGCAGCTTCTTCGGGACGCAACCGCGGATCACGCAGGTCCCGCCGATGCGATATTCCTCGGCGACGCCGACGCGCGCGCCGAGCTCGGCGGCAAGCCGCGCGGCGCGGACCCCGCCTGAGCCCGCGCCAATGACGAACAGATCGTAGTCGAATTCAGCCAATTGGCGTCAGGCTCCCGGACGGCGCAAGGCTTTCACGCCGCCGCCGCCCGCCACGATAGCCAAATCGGCAAGCCCGAGAAACAGTCCGTGCTCGACCACGCCCGGCACGCGCTTCAACGCGAAGGCGAGCACCTCGGGCTCCGGGATCGTGCCGAAGGCGCAATCGACGACGAGATTGCCCTGATCGGTGACGAAAGGCGCCTCGCCCTTGTGCGGGCCTGAGCGTGACGGCCCCGCGGCACCCGGCCTCGGCGGAGATCGCTTCGATCGCGTTCATGGTGGCGAGCAGCCCGAAGCGCACCACCTCGACCGGCAGCGGGAATGCGCCGAGCGTGTCCACGACCTTGCTCTCGTCTGCAATGACCACCATGCGGTTCGAAGCGGTGGCAACGATCTTCTCGCGCAGGAGCGCGCCGCCCCCGCCTTTGATCAGGCGCAGCTCGCGGTCGATCTCGTCGGCGCCGTCGACCGTCAGGTCGAGCTCGGGCGTCTCGTCGAGCGTCGTGAGCGGAATGCGCAGACGCTCGGCCTGAAGGCGTGTCGTCTCTGAGGTGGGCACGCAAACGACCTTCAACCCCGCTTTGACCCTTTCGCCGAGGGCATCGACGAAGCGCGCGGCTGTCGAGCCCGTGCCGAGCCCAAGCCGCATGCCGTCCTTGACGAGATCGAGCGCGGCGCGCGCGGCGCTTTCCTTGAGATCGTCGCTGTTGCTCAAGCCCCCGGCTCCCGGATCAGCCCTTCAGGCCGCCCATCATGACGTATTTCAGCTCGACATACTCCTCGATACCATGATGCGAGCCTTCGCGCCCGAGCCCCAATTCCTTCATGCCGCCGAACGGCGCAAGCTCGGACGAGACGATACCCTCGTTCACGCCCACGATGCCGTAGTCGAGCGCCTCGGCCACGCGGAAGGCGCGGGCGAGATCGCGCGTGTAGAAATAGGCGGCGAGCCCAAAGGGTGTGCCGTTGGCGATGGCGATGGCCTCGTCCTCGTCCTTGAAGCGGAACAGCGGCGCGACGGGTCCGAACGTCTCTTCTTGCGCGAGCCGCATGTCGGTTGTGACGTCGGCGAGCACGGTCGGCTCGAAGAACGTGCCGCCGAGTCTGTGACGCTTGCCGCCCGCGATGATCCGCGCGCCTTTCGCCACGGCGTCCTGCACATGGCCTTCGACCTTGTCGATCGCCTGGGCGTTGATCAGCGGGCCTTGCATCACGCCGTCTTGCGTGCCCTCCCCGACTTTGAGCTTTCCGACCTCGGCCGCGAGCTTCAAGGCGAAGCGGCCATAGATTGTGTCCTGCACGAGGATGCGGTTGGCGCAGACGCAAGTCTGTCCCGAGTTGCGGTATTTCGAAGCGAGCGCGCCGGCAACCGCCGCATCGAGATCGGCGTCGTCGAACACGATGAACGGCGCGTTGCCGCCGAGCTCGAGCGCGAGCTTCTTCACCGTCCCGGCCGCTTGCCGCATGAGCAGCTTGCCGACTTCCGTCGAGCCGGTGAACGCGATCATCCGCACGAGCGGGTTCGCTGTCAGCTCGCCGCCGATCGCCTCGGCATCCCCCGTCACCACGTTGAGAACGCCCGCAGGGACGCCGGCGCGGACCGCAAGCTCGGCGAGCGCGAGCGCCGAGAGCGGCGTCTCTGGCGCTGGCTTCACCACGACCGTGCAGCCCGCGGCAAGCGCCGGCGAAATCTTCCGTGTGATCATGGCGAGCGGGAAGTTCCACGGCGTGATGGCGCCTACCACGCCGACCGGCTGCTTCATCACCAGCACGCGACCGCTTTCCTTCGGCGTCGGGATGATCTCGCCGTAAACGCGCTTCGCCTCCTCGGCGAAGAACTCGGTGAATGAGGAGCCGTAATCCACCTCGGCGCGCGCCTCGGCGAGAGGCTTGCCCTGCTCGGTCGTCATCAGCAGCGCGAGGTCTTCCTTGTTGTCGCGTTGCAGCTCGTACCAGCGCCGCAGGATGGCCGCGCGCTCCTTGGCGAGCTTGCCGCTCCAGGCCGGAAAAGCGCGATGCGCCGCCTCTATTGCCCTGCGCGTCTCTTTCCCGCCGAGTTCGGGCACGCGCGCGATCAGCGCGCCGGTCGCCGGGTTTGTCACCTCGAGCCTGGGCGTGCCGACCCAAGCGCCGTCGATCAGGCACTGCTCTTTGAGCAGAGAGGGATCCTTAAGCTGCATTGGCGCTCTCTACGCCCGCCCTTGCCACGCCGCAAGGCGCCGTGTGAGAAAGCGCGCATGCTGAAGGACGCGACCATCGTCTTCGATCTCGACGGCACGCTTGTCGACAGCGCGCCGGACCTGACCAATGCGCTCAACGACGCGCTGATCCGCCGCGGGCATGCGCCGGTCGCGGGCGAAGTCATTCGTGGCGCGGTTGGGCGCGGCGCCCGCATCATGATCGAGACGGCGCTCGGCATGGCCGGCATCGAGGAGGACGTCGACCAGATGCTGGCCGAGTTCCTTGGTGCACTACGAGGCCAATATCGCCGCGGAGAGCAGGCCGTTTCCCGGCGCGGCAGATCTGCTGGAGCGCCTCGCGGAACGCGGGGCCCGGCTCGCTGTCTGCACCAACAAGCGCGAGGGCCTGAGCCGCAAGCTCCTGCAAGACCTTGGGCTTTCCGGGCATTTCGCCGCGATCGCCGGGCGCGATACGTTTCCGGTCTCGAAGCCCGATCCGGGCCACCTGACCGGCACGATCGCTCTTGCCGGTGGCAACCCGTCGCATGCCCTAATGGTCGGGGATAGCGAGTTCGACTTCGCGGCGGCGCGGGCGGCCGGCGTCCCGATTGTGCTCGCACGCTTCGGCTACGGTCCGCTCCCGCAGTGCAACAATGGCGGCGCTGCCCCCATGCTCGATCATCTCGGGGAGCTCGACGCCCTGGCCGGTCCGCTTTTGTGCCGCGCGGCGGCCGCAAGAACCGGGGCGTTCGGCCCAAATCCCGCCAAAGATCAATCTTACTTCCACCCGACCGCTCTCAACGAACAGCCATAGTCGGAAGGCAATTTGGATCTCGGGAGACGGCAAACGGACCTGAAGGAGGGACGAAATGCTCAGACGTGTCATGATCGGCGCGGGCCTGGCGTGCCTCATGGTTGGGGGCGCCCATGCCGTCGAGGAAGGCGTTGAGAACAGCGAATGCGCGCAGCAGCTCACCACGGCGCAGGAGCGCGTGCAGGACAGGGTCGACGCCAACGCGCTGAGCGAGGCTGACGCCGAGAAGATCTACGAGCTTCTCGACGAGGCTGACGCGCTTTGCACTGAAGGCAACGGTGCGGAAGCCACCGCCACGCTCGACACCGTCAATCAGATGGTCGCCAAGGGCAACTAGACGTTTGCTCGCGGGACGGCGCGCTTGAGTGCCGTCCTTTTGTTTCGCGATCGCGGCCGTTCCGGCTCCCCCCTCTCCGCTTGGAGAGGCGCCCTTCCTTGACTTGCCGGGGGGCCAATCGCTAAATTCTTGAGACCAGGGCGAACCTGCCGGAACGCGCGGGCATCGCGGTCGAAGACCGGCTTGAAACCGGGCGGTTAGCTCAGCTGGTAGAGCACTGTGTTCACATCGCAGGGGTCACTGGTTCAAGTCCAGTACCGCCCACCATTACAACCTCTTGCTCCAGCTCGATTTTAGGCAAGGGTAGCTCCTCACCAAACAGCCGAAATCTCAGCTGTCACAGCTCGGTCACAGCAAGAGGTTTCCCATGGCTACAATCCGCAAGCGAGGAGCAAAGTGGCAAGTCCAAATTCGTAGGTTGGGCCAAAGGCACATTTCGCGCTCATTTAACGTACGCAAAAACGC
Organism: uncultured Alphaproteobacteria bacterium; assembly: GCA_963832515.1. Lineage (GTDB taxonomy): Bacteria > Pseudomonadota > Alphaproteobacteria > Rhizobiales > Methyloligellaceae > Methyloceanibacter. The sequence continues at coordinate 233,387 of CAWHUE010000013.1, read as the reverse complement.
CGCGGGGTGGGCGCGGCAGATGGAGGTGCTGGCCGACCGGCACGATTTGCCAAATGACCCCAAGGCACTGCAACGGGTGACCCTCGGCCAGTTGGTCGAACGCTACCGCGACACCGTAAGTGTGAGGAAGCGGGGCCATGGCGTTGAGCGAATTGTTCTCAACGCTTTTCTCCGTCATCGCATCTGCGGCAAGCCGCTCTCCGAAATTGGACCGGGCGATTTTGCCTCCTACAGGGACGAGAGGCTAAAGGCCATTAAAGCGTCAACTCTCAGGCGCGAGCTAGCACCCCTGCACAACATGTTTGAATTGGCGAGGGACGAATGGGGACTCCCATTACGCGAAAACCCGCTGCGCAAAGTGCGCGTTGCCTCGGGTCAAGGAAGACGGGAGCGAAGACTTAAAAACGGTGAGCTGGAGAGACTTATCATAGCCGCCCGCGCCTGTCGCAATCAGCTAATCCTGCCTGTTATCCTGTTCGCGATTGAAACGGGCATGAGGCGCAGCGAAATTCTGTCCCTTAGGTGGGACAACATTGACCAAAATGGCCGCTCTCGGTACTTATCTCACACACAAAAAACGGTGATTCCCGAACCCTGCCGCTTACGGCTGCGACTGCCGAAATCATTGCTACAGTTCCTGACCGAGAGGAGCGACTATTCCCTATTACCTCAAACGCATTTCGGCTGGCATGGGACCGTGTACGGCGACGCGCTGGGATAGCTGACCTTCACTTCCACGACCTTCGCCATGAGGCCATAAGCCGATTTTTGAGAGAGGATTGAGTGTGCCAGAGGTTGCCCTTCTTAGCGGCCACCGAGATGCGCGGATGCTGTTCCGTTATACTCACCCGGCCCGCGAAGAAATCGCCAGAAAACTCAATTTATGGCGTCAACAGTCAGGTTCGAGGTCCGATGGCGGGTGATCGATTTCACTGGTTTTACGTGCAACTTACTATAGCTTACAACCATTAATTGAACAGATGATAAGCACCTAAATCGTCGAATTTTTTGACCTCTTAACTAACTTTAAATCGATACTTGCGACGCTTCGCTGAAAAGTTGTGTTATTTTGCAGTACAATCTCCAGTTCCTCGATCCGGACTGGAAACAACAGCAACAGAGGCTTTACCGGTTTTTTGAAGTCGCTTTAGTGCGAAATGGGTGGGAGACTTGATGACGCGGGAGAGGCTCAATCCGTAAGCCGCCGCAATCACTGCACCTAGATTGCACCGCTTCATACCCTCCTGAAATTCCATCTCTAGTTCGTGCTAGTCCTACGCACTAACGAGTGTTGAAGCTCCGCGAGCGCAACACTGATGCGGGATGTGTCTGGCTCATAGCCATAGTCGCGCACTCTAATTATCGCGTCGGTGACCGCAGTTCTCAAATTTTGAACGCGTGATTTTTCATAGGAGCTTGCGCGGCGATCCGTCTCAATCGATGCGTCAATCTTGATGCACCGATCCCACCACGCCGTCACGTCCTCTAAGGCCTTCTGCTTTGGGAGCACTTCGCGGAAAGCGGCGATCTGGTCGAGTAGGTTAGCCTGCTCAACCACGTACGGGTTCAATTTGATAGGAGACATGGCATGGCGGTTCAACGGGCTTACAGCTTTGACCCAAGTTCTTACTGAAAGGTTGAGGAGCGCGACATGGCCCCTTAGGTCATTGACATGCACCAGGGTGCCGTAGAGTGGTCGCAATACTTGAATTCCCACTTAGTTAGGCTTCACGCTCGGCTCTTCACAATGTTGCTCTTGGGGGGAGGAACACGGCCGCGCAGAGTCAGCAGCGGCGGAGGCTAGACACGCACGGCTGTGGAAAAGCCTGCTTAAGGAGTGGGAGCCGTCCTCTTTAAACCACGGGAAATTTGTAACTTGCCCATGGGCGGTCGAATCATCTGAGGATCGGAGGGTTATACACATCAGGAGAAGCCATGAAGGAAGAGGAGGACTTCCAGACCTGGCTGGCGGACAATCGGGATCTCCCCCTTTCGGAGGAGGTGACGCGCTTACAGAGGGTGGTCACACGCTTAGAGGCGCGGCATCAAACCGATTACCGGCGGCTGCAGAGAGCCGAGTTCAAGAATGGTGGAGCTTGCTCCGCAAGGGGTTTCTCGTCTGCTTGGGACTGGTGGCCGTGCTGCTCTGGTACTTGAACGGCTACCTGGAAACCAAGGGTTCACTCGAAGTGGTGTGCGGGTTCATCGCGCGCGGGGCCCAGAACCACATTACGGATGATGCATGGGGCATAACCCAGGGGACCTCGAGGACGCCCATCGTCTGTTCCGAGGAGCGTGCTCTACCATGAGGACTTGCCGCAACGTTTCGCTAACGTCGACCACCGCCGACTAGATGTGATTGAACACTATTGGCAATGAGACTCGCGCCTGCTTACACAGCTCGCCCGATTGCGCCCGGGGCGACCGCCGGAAGCATCGACCTAGGCCGTGGCCCTGAGGTAACGACGCCTAAGGGCGGCGAGAGCGGCGGCCACCTGAGACAGCAGTGGCGTCGGCTTCGGTCGGCGCCCTTTTAAGCGGCCTTAGGAGGTTCCGCCTGATCGCCGTTTATTGCGGTCATCGTGGCTAGGAAAATTTGCGCACTTTCAAGCTCGGCAGCAAGCGAATCCCAGTTTTCCGCCAAACTTAGAAACGTGTCTGCGGCCTCCGCACTCCGTGCTGTCATCGCGAACTTACGGCAGTTTCGCGCGTGAAGCCGACATTCCTTGGGATCTCCAGGCATGTTCGCCTCCCTACGTTGGACCGCGCAAATAATGCGTTGCCCCGGAGAAAGGTTCCAGCAACGGTGGGGACCGCCGCAACATTAGAGGCGGCGTGTGGCCTAGTGGCCACAGGGTCAATACGGACTCCGTTGAGCGGCAGCGTGCGATTGAACCGCGCCGTCCTCGATGGCTCCTCATAGAACCCGGAGATGTGTCGGCCGGCCAAGCCTTAACGCGTTGCCGGCTAGTGTCGGCTCTGTTGATTCATTCCCTGCATGCAGCCCGCGGCCGCGGCTCAGTTCGAGCGCTGTCCATGTCGTTCAGGGTCGCGAGAAAAGTCCGAACGTCCCGAGCGGCGAGCGAATCCCACATATGAGCGTAGATACTGAAATCTCTTTGCCACGTCGGCATTCTCGGCGGTGATTGCCTGCCTACGGCAGTTTCGCGCGTGAAGCTGACACTCCTTGGGGTCTCCAGGCATGTTCCTCTCCTCCACCTGGGCCACACAATCTAAATGTGTTGCCCTGGAGGAAGGGTTCCAGCACCTGGTGGAGTTCTTTGGAGCTACAGTTGTCGGGTCTGAGTTTACTGCATGCTGATTGGACAACCAAGCTCCCCCCACCCCGGCTTGGTTGTCCCCGCAGACATTGGCAAAGGCCCCCGCGCAGGGGTCTTTGCTTTTTCAGAAGCTCTTATCGAGAATGCGCGCCCGCTGGCGCAACGTGATGCGCTTGCCGGGCTTCTAGCTTGCACAGCCGCGCGGCGTAGGCACGCGCAGGCGACCGAGAAGACGATCGTACCAGCAAGATGGTAGCACGAGCTAGATCGTGGCGCCCACCTCTCGGTGAATAGTTACCTGAATTACCGGGGGAAGGGGATCGTTGCACCAGGGATCCGGACCCGCTTGCATGGTGCGACATCACCTTTCAAGCTAGAGACGAATAGGAGCGGGATGAGGCGAACGAAAGATTTGAAAAAGGCAGCGGACTTATTGGTAGAGGCATCGGAGTTGCTGACGCGATCCTTACAGGTTTATTTCGCCGCGGAGGCTGAGATATTTCGTAGAGCGCCTTGACCTAATCATCGGGAATTCGCCCTCCCATATCAAGCCCGAGCTTGAACGGCGCGCTGCGGCTTCGAGAAGGTCAAGGCGCGAAGCAAGGCCCCCGCTAAGAGGAAGCCTAAATAGCCGCTCTTTTGATACGCTTGCGCGGGCCGGCGTCAGTGGCGCGCGCCGATATACGCACCCGTGCCTGCACCAACCGCAGCGCCAATCGGACCGGCGACAACGGCGCCTGCGAGCCCGCCCGTAACGGCCCCACCCAACGTTGTTTGAGTGCGATTGCAGGCAGCGAGTGTGAGCGCCAACACGATGGCAAAGATTAGCTGAAATTTCATGGCCCCGGGTGGGCGCACCCTGGGAGGCGGGAGAGGCTCAATACCGACGACTACCTCTAGGCCGTCGCCCGGCGCGAGATCCCCCAACAGTTCTAATCTCCTGGTTTCGGTTGATTGCTCGAGGGAGGTCGTGGGGCTGCTTGTCCGCTAGGTTGGGGCCGTTGCACGCTGGTAAATGCGTGGGCCATTAGCCGCCCGAATTCTTGAGTCTGTTGCGCGTACCATTTCATTTGGGATTGGACGTAACGCGTCTGTAGCGTCACTAATTCTTGAAGGTCCTTTGCGTTGGCAACATCTTTCGCCAATTTGAAGGCGGCATCGGCGTTCTCTTGAGTGATTTTAATCGCCCGCTCGCGCACTTCGTTGAAGGCGGGAGACGCTGTGTTTGAGGGCGACGTCGACCAGACCCCCATGGCTTGTGAGACCCCCTCCATGAATTGAAGATAAAGCTTACGTGCGCGTTCGACATTGTCTTCGGCGAGCTGGCGTAACTCTTCCGGAATTTCGAACTGCTGGTCTCTTGGCATGGCTGTTTTCCTACTCTAAATGGCTAAACAACACCAACGGAGCTTTACCCGCTTTTTACAAGCGCTTTAGTCCGAAATGTGGGCATCGATATCACGTGAGAGGCTCAAACTCGCCGGGTATCGGTCTCCACAAGCTAACCGAGGGTCCTTCCACAATCGAATACCAAACCATCCGGAAAAGCTCCGGGTGCCTGTCAAGCTTGCGTTTAAACGCTGATCAGACCGTCGCGGATAGCGAGCACGACAGCCTGGACGCGGTTCTTCGCGCCGAGCTTTTGCATCGCTTGATGCATGTGCCACTCGATAGTGCGCACCGACAGATTGATCTGCTCGGCGATGTCCTGAGCTGACAATCCATCGGCGACGAGATCGAGCACGTCGTGCTCTCTCTTGTTCAGCCTGCTAGTCGTCGCTGGTGGATCGGGCGCTCCGTCGCAGTGTCGCTGTAGGTGGTAGTAGCACGACAGGCCGATTGCCTGGATGACGAGCTTGTACTTGTGGAGGTTCTCGCGTGCGCGACCGCCCATCCACATCGTGCCGACGCAGCCGTAGGGCCCAGGCACGGGAATGATGAGGAATTCATCGACCCCCCTGCCCCTCGCCTTCCTGACCCTCTCGTCATCGATTATCTCGGACCAGAAGAACGGCTCGACGGTCTCTCTGCTATGCTTGACGATGGGGTCAGCGTTCGGATCGTCGCGGTGCCTGTAGGCTTCGATCCACTGCGGTGGAGCCCTGTAGCCGATCACCCACTTGTCGAGTGGCTCACCTGAGTGAGCGAAGCGCATGAGGGCGAAGTGTTCGACACCGATCTCACGCAGCACCTTTTGCATGCTGTCGAGCAGAGAGCGCGGCGTCTTCTCGCGGAGTAGCCGATCTACAATTTCCTGGAGCCGGTGCATTCCCGTACATCTACGAGTTGACCGTCCCCCCAATTAACCTAAGTTCGTCACTGAGTTCACCCCAAAAGGCTTAAGAGCATGGGTGTTCTTCCGCAGCAGACTGGAGAACCCGCACGACTTTCTCCTAGGTTTCAGTGTCGCGCTCACTAGAGGAACCCTTGCCTCCTGCTGCTTGTGTGAAATCGTAAATTAAGTGTGGGAAATGCCACAAACAAAAATTCAGGATTGTCCTAGAATTAAACCTTAGGATTAGTTGCTCATCTCGCTGCGAATCTTGCGAGGCAATCGGCATGAGACTAGAGCCACTAGCGATCCTCACAAGCGAGCGGCGCAATGCGCGTGAGCCTACACGAACCCATCCACTAGGACCTCACGTCGCCGAGCTGATTCTGGTTGGAATTGCGTATTTCACGTTTGCCGGCCTCGGCCTACAGCTTGCCTCGATTAATCCAAGCGTCACACCCATCTGGCCTCCGACGGGTTTAGCCATCGCAGCCATTTTGTTGTGCGGCGGACGGATTGCACCTGCCATCTTTATTGCTGCCTTTCTGATCAATCAGATCACCGCAGGCTCGATTTTCACCTCATTGGCCATTGCAGGCGGCAATACTCTTGAGGCGGTGATTGCGGGCTACCTAGTCAGGCATTGGGCGGAGGGTGAGCAGGTTTTCGACACGCCTATTGGCGTAACCAAATTTGCGCTAATTAGCCTTGCCGCGACGATGGTCAGTGCCACGATAGGAGTGAGCAGTCTGACGCTCGCTGGCTATGCTGAAATGAGCAGTTTCATTTCAGTCTGGCTCACCTGGTGGCTCGGCGATTTCGCGGGGGCTCTTGTTGTTACCCCAGTTGTGGTGCTCTGGGCCAAAAGCGAACCAGCATCACTCACGCCACCTCAAATTACCGGAACAGGATTGACTTATCTTGCGGCGGTTTCGGTCGGAGTGATGGTTTTTAGCTGCCCCGTTATGCATCGCGTACCCGTTCCCGACGCGCTGGGTTTTCTCGTCCTTTTGCCGTTGCTGTGGGCGTCCCTCCGTCAGGGTCCACGAGATACCGCTACCGTGGGGCTTATCATTTCCGCATTCGCGGTTGTTTGTACCCTGATGCAGTGCGGGCCCTTCGCCAAGCCAAGCCCGAACGACTCATTCGCACTGTTGCTGGCCTTCATGACCAGCACTGCCGTGCTCTCGCTCGTTTTGAGCGCCGATGTCGCGGTAAGACGCCGTATCGAGAAATCGGCAAAGACAGCGCATTTTGGAAACCGAGGTGTTGTGGCAAGCCACTGTTCAAGGCGCCTTTGACGGCTCTTTTGAAGATCTCCTTCGGGGCTGCCTGGAGAGGATTTGCCGGCTGACAGGCTGGCCCGCGGCACATGCTTACCTTCCAGACGACGTCGATAACCCCCGCCGCTTGCTTTCCAGCCCAGTCTGGCACTTCGAGCGTGAAGACTTAACACCTCTCGCTCGTGAACTTGCAGGAGCTGCGTTGACGATCGGCAAAGAGCTTCCTGGTAAAATATGGGAGGCTAAGCTCGACACTGCCCGACAGCCGCGAACCCCAATCCTGCTGAAACCCAGTAAACGAGTCCTGTCGAAACATGGGCTTTGCGTTGCCTTCGGCTTTCCGCTCTACACAGAAGGAAAGCTTCAGGCCGTCCTGGAATTCTTCTCGGATACGCATCAATCGCCTGACCAGCACCTCGTTTATGTCGTGCAAAGCATTGGACAGCAGCTTGGGCGGCTTCTGGAGCGCCAGCAAGGTCAAGAGCAACAACGCCATGCGGGAGCGATTGCGGATGCTCTCAATCTCACGACCATCCGCTCGGAGGCCCTAGAGGCAATACTGAATGCGCTTACCTTTGGTGTCTATCTCGCTGACCGCGAGGGGCAAATCGTTTATATGAACCGTGCGGCTGAGCGCCAAGTCTGCACTAGAGATGTAATCCAGATTGCAAATGGCCGTCTTGCTCCTATAGAGCGCGAGGCGAGCCTTACGCTCACCGGGGCCATCGACGAGGCAGTCCGCGAGCAGGCTGATCTTTCAACCAGCGGCACCATTGCTCTTCCCGGCGGAAACAATGCAGGTCTAATCGCCACCATCCTCCCGCTCGGACGCGGGGAACAGAGGGGCGTCGCTGGAATGGCGGCAATCTTCGTGCAAGATCCGATGGTCGTGCCGCCCTTGGCAGGCGAGGCCTTCGCAGGCCTCTATGGTCTCACGACGAGCGAGTTAGGCGTGCTCCTCGCCATGGCGCCAGGGCTTTGCGTCAAGGAAGCGGCTGAGACGCTTGGGATCAGCGAGAACACCGCCAAGACCCATCTGAAACACATTCACTCCAAAACCGGAATTTCGAAACAGACCGAACTCCTCCGGTTGTTCATGAGTGCCACACCGCCAGTAAGCAGCGCGGGCATAGGCAAATTATCGCCTAAGAGCACCTAAAATAAAATGCTGACAATGAGCCCGCGATGCAAATCTCAGTTCGCGCAAATTCAACAGCCTTCTGCTCGCCGCCCGCAATATACCGATCTTATCCAGGCTATGATCTTCCAGAGGTCGTCATCGGTTTTGATGATTTCCCCGAAATGCGGCATCGGTCCTACGACGCTCTCAGAACCCTTTCGTTGGTAGCCCAGCTTCCCGAACGCATCGCCGGGACTTAGTTTACCTGTGCCAAGTGCGATCAGCCGGAACAGAGTGTCGTCATCATCTCCGTAGACCCAAACAGGATTGGTTAAGGGCGCGGCCATACCACCACCACCGCCGCCGCCATGGCAGCCGTTGCAACCAGCAGCCATGTATTTGCGATGGCCCTCTTTTGCGACGCTCGCAAAATCCGGGTAGGGACTTTTCAGTTCACCCTTGGGTGCGGTGGCTACCCGTTCCATGGGCGTCATGAGTTCCGCGCTCATGACTTCACCGGGTGCCGTGCCAGCTGTTACTAACAGCAGCAGCAAAATCAGAATCCCGGTGACTGTTCGTCGATGCATCGCAAGCTCGCGCTAAACAACGCACCAGGTTCCAAAAAGCTAGGCCTCAAACGTATGCAACGTCCAAGGCCCTTGAGGGAGAGAGGAGGAGTTTTTGAGTTTATTGTGCTTATCAAAAACCGGATGCGCTAGCGTTAATGGGCTGTTCGGGATGGCTGCATGGTGATGCCGAAAGCGACTGCGTCGTCGGTGTTGACGGGTGCGAGGCTCTCAGCATTTCTCCCGCAACGGAGATTGAGTGATTCTCCTTCAACACTGTCTATGTGCACAGTCTGGCCCGGCTCGAGGCTAATACGAACGCGAACGGCCGGAATATCAGTGTCTGGGTTTATGTTCATTTTGTCCCCGATCACTGCATGCAAAGCGCACTGACCGCTGCCCGGAAGATAGAAGGCTATGACGCGCTTAGTGCCAACTGAGGTGAGAATTGGCTCGTGAGGGGGGACCGGTCCCAATTTGGTAAGTTCATCAGCGACGGCGGGCATACTGAGAAAGGTGGCAAGGGCGCCGACAACGGCGATTTTTGAGCTAGTCGAGTACATCGTAACTCTCCTCAAATGTGCCAGTTGGTCCAATCGTCGCAGACTTCATGGGAATTGGCGCCCCCCAATCAGGAAATTGATCTCCCCCGATCGGGTGAGAGCCCTTTACTGGTGCTGCAGATGCGATGACGGAGAAAAGCGTTGAGAACAATTCGCTCAACGCCATGGCCCCGCTTTTTTACACTTACGGTGTCGCGGTAGCGTTCGACCAACTGACCGAGGGTCACCCGTTGCAGTGCCTTTGGGTCATTTGGCAAATCGTGCCGGTCGGCCTGCACTTCCATTTGCCGCGCCCACCCCGCGGCGTCTTTGCGTACGTTAAATGAGCGCGAAATGTGCCTTTGGCCCAACATACGAATTTGGACTTGCCACTTTGCTCCTCGCTTGCGGATTGTAGCCATAGGAAACCTCTTGCTGTGACCGAGCTGTGACAGCTGAGGTTTCGGGCTGTTTGGTGTGGAGCTAACCCCTTGCACAAAATTGAGTTAGAGCAAGAGGTTGTAATGGTGGGCGGTACTGGACTTGAACCAGTGACCCCTGCGATGTGAACACAGTGCTCTACCAGCTGAGCTAACCGCCCGGTTTGAACCGGTCTTTGACCGCGATGCCCGCGGGTCGTCCGCGGGTCGCCTTGGTCTCACGGATTTAGCGATTGGCCACCAGACAAGTCAAGGAAGCGCGCCGGGGTGGACGCCCGAGTTGAAGCGCGCACCGAGTTCCAGCAAAAGAGAAAATCCCGGCCAGGCGAACCTGGCCGGGATTGGCATTTGCCGGAGAGATAGTGCAGAGAAATTCTTGGGCTTATCTCGTCTTAGCCGAGCTTCAAGGGCTCGGACACAACGGCCTTCTCGTGGTGGCCAAAGCAGCCGCCAAGGCCAAGGGTCGTCGTGATAATGATCGCGCAAGCTATTAAGACACGCATGGCTGGTCCCCCATTCCCTCGTCGTTTCTAGAAGGAGTATAGCGGATTCTCCGGCAAATGCTGTTGCAGTTTGGACACGGTCGCACTGAAAATAACGGCCCTCGCCGGGGCTAGCCGATGAAGCTCCAAGAGCCCTGCAAAGCCTTCCAGGGCGAGTGGCTGAGCAGGTAGATGACCCAATAAGTCGGCCAAATCAGCGCCCAAATGAGCCCCTTCAGCAGGCTGAAGGCACAGGCCCCGGCACCTTCGCATTGGGGGAGCCTGAGCCAGACCTGGAACAAGAAGGTCAGGAGCGCCACGGCGCCATAGGCCGCGATCCAGCCCCCATAACGAGACCCGGCGCGCGCGCTCTTGCTGGGCGGGCTCTTGGTGGTCTCGCCCTTGGTGGGAGCGCTTTTGGCGCTCTTGGTTTTCGCTTTGGCCATTTTTTGCCTCCCCTGCCGCACCGGAACCGGCCCTAAACTAGCACAATCGCCCGGCGAGGCAGGCAAACCGGCAACATTTTGGGCGCTCCCGTCCAAGCCCGCCAGCGCGGAGAGCTATGCGGCCGCCCTACGGCTGGGCGCATTCCGCTTGGCAAGCCAGGCGTCCAGGCTCCAGGGCCCACCGCCTGCAAAGGCGAGGTAGAGGAAGATGAAGCAATAGAGGATGGCCGCGTCCCCGCTGTTCAGCAGCGGATAGACGCTTTGCGGCGCGTGCGCGAGCCAATAGGCGAAGGCCATCTGCCCGGAGAGGATAAAAGCAACCGGTCTGGTGAACAGGCCGAGGACGATGAGTGGACCACCGATCAATTCCAGGGCGCCCGCGATCCAGGCCAGAGAGAAATTCTGGCGGGGGGCGTCCCGTGTCCGGGAAGCCCAGCAGCTTCGCCGTCCCATGCGCGAGGAAGATCAGCCCGGCGACAATACGCAGGATGCTGAGGACGCGCGGCGCCCAGACGGTCTCGAGTTGCTCGGTGTTCATGCGTGCATCTCCCTCAATGGTGCGCAGCCGCGTTGTGCCCACGGTTTGTGCCCTCGCTAAAAAGGCGGGAGATAGTAGCAGCAAAAGTCTTCGGCGACAGCTTGGTCGCAATATCCGCGGCGGCGACGGCGCCCATCTTACTGAGGGGACATAGGGTGCGGGTCGCAACTCGGTCGCAGTTCCAATGGGCTGCGTCCTAAATGCCGCAAAAGTTCAAGACCCCCTAAAGATCGGGCTGGTCGGAGCGGGGAGATTTGAACTCCCGACCCCGGTCCCCCAGAGCGGGAACTATTGTTTTTCCAGCACCGTGAAATATCCCCCATGACGGACTGGACTGACGAAGATGCGCTGCGCCTGGACATCGCGATGGCGCTATCGAAGATCAAGACGAAGCCGCGAGCCGACCGCGAACTGGCAGTTCATCAAGGGGTCGCCGCAACCGCTCCACGGGCAGCCCCGCAAGGCGCAGGGATAGTCGGGGGCGTCGCCGGCCGGCGCTCTTTATCTTGATCTTGCGTGAACGAAAGCCCGGAGGAGGCGTTGCGACCTAAAGTTTTCAACCCAATGCCCCATCAGCCGGTACGACCCCGCTCCTGGAGCCCGGGACCCCACATGGGCAACCATCGATCTGTCTATCGAGGCTACGCGATCTCTATTTGGGGCGATGAAGCCAATTTGTCCTTCAGGGTAGACCGGCTCGCCCCCGACTTGCCAATCCTCTCCAACCCAGAGTCGGACGGTTACGGATCATGGGGAGCTGCACTAACAGACGCCAAGCGACAAATTGATCGGGTTCTGTCCCCAAACCCAGCCTAACCCTGGGTTGAAATCAGGGAGGTTGCGGGATGGCTCACTGGCGCGGCGTTTTACCGGATCGCGCAACGTGCGAACCGAAATCCCTCAATGCGTGTTATGTTGCTATCAGTGATGGGATTCCCTCCCCATCATCCGGTTCCCCCCAATAGGAACCCGAAGCCCCGGCCAGTCCCCCCGTCTGCCGGGGCTTCTTCTTTGCCCGAATCTCTGATAAGTTGAAATCGACCGGGCAAACAACCACACGCGACGCTCGGTCTCCTATGAGTTCCCTAGAAAGACTAGCCCCGCTGTCCTTGGCGGGGCTTCTTCTTTTGTGGGGTCGGCGGCTTGGCCGTCGCGATTGTTGCCAATCGCAACTGAGGCGGTTCACGGGTCCGCCCCACTAATTGGGCATAGGTGGCGTTCTTTAGGGCATGCCGCGGCTTGATCGCCCAAGCGGTCCAGGATGTCATGGAATTCGAGGTCCAAGCCGCATATAGCGGGCGCGGTCTGTCCGCATGATCTCCTTCAACTGATCGCGGCGCTGCATATCCGCGGCGCGCGAGTTGTAGTTGTCAGGCATCACACAAGTCCCCTTCCATACCTGCTCCAATCAATCGGACGGCTGAACGCGGCAGCCCGCTGTGGATCGTCATAAGCAATAGCCATCAGGCCAAACGCATCTGCCGCATGGCTTGACCAGTCATGTTCCGGTCCAAGACCGACGGAACGCTGCTCATCCTTCCTCTCGTGGTAATAGCCAAGCGCGTCACGACCGGCTTCAGTCGTAGCCTCATTGAACCAGCATCGCGGGAAGATGCGGCGCACGGCTTCAAGTGGTTATCGTTGATGGCCTCGCGGGCAACCGAGTGCGGTACTCGGGAGCTACCCTAGCCGCGCGTTACGGATTTTAATCCGCTCATTGCGTCTCTTTATATTCGTGCATTAAGCCCTTCCAAAGTCTCAGTCTCACTGGGCTCATGGATCACGTTACCAATTGCGGGAAGCGGAGCCACTAGCAACCATGTAATGCGTTCCGGTGTGGCAGTGAGTGTAGCCTTGCCTGATAAGGCTTGAGGCACGACACGCTCTAATAACTTACGTCCTGAGCCTGACTTACCATCCGGAATGGGCAGATCAACCGCCTCTCGAATCTCAGACCAAACGAACCGCAGGGCTGGCCCGTCTTCGTCATTGAAAACTTCCCAAGATATGGCCTGCGTTCCCCCCGGATTGTGTTTCAGTGCATTGGTGGCGAGTTCATGCAGCGCCATGCCAAGGGGCTGAACCGCAGCAGGCTTTAGTGCGAAGTCCGGTCCAAAAACCTGGACATGGAGGGCATCGTCGAAAATCGCCAGTTGGGCAGTGAGAACCTCCCCAATTCTAGCGCCTTGCCACTGTTTCTCTGTAAGCAAGTCTAAGGTGGCTGCAATTCCCCTGAGCCGTTTGTCAAACACTTCACTAAACGTTTGCTCCGCACCTGACTGGCGCGCCAATGCGGAGACGACCGACAACATGTTCTTGAAGCGATGGTGCAGTTCTGCATTGACCATGTTGAGCCGTTCAGTGCGTTCCCTCACACGACGTTCCAACGTGTCCCGCTCCTCCGCTAACGCGGCGGCAAAAGCACTTTTCTCGGCTAGTTGCGCTTCATATTGAGCCGGCGTCGTGAACCTAAACGCTTTTAACGTGGTGAATTCAAAAGTATGCGAAAGGCAGAGCACCACAAGTGCGGCCTGATCCCCAAGTATGAACCAAAAGGATGCCCACCAATTTCCAGGAACCGGAATATATCCGTCGGGGTAAGCACCGTTCCACGCCGCAAGGCCTACACCCATCAATTGAATTAAGAGCACGATCTGCTGCGGCGCAATCAGAACGACGCGCGTTCGCTCAGACATTTTTAGAAGCCGAGCTGCTACGGCCATTGCGCCGACAAGGATAAGTCCGACTGCGATAACGATTGGATACGGGAGCACCATCATAGGGCCGGAAAGTTGTGACACGTTGGCCGCTTGGGGGGCCACGAGAACGGCCACTCCGCCGATGATGTGAATGAACCCGATTAGGGCTACAGGCGCGAACAGTCCGCGATAAACGTCATGCATGGCGAAAGCGCGAGAAGGACAGCGCTCGTGAGTTTGTGGTCCAAAGCACCATCCTATCGGACCGGCGACGATGAAGTTAGCTGCATATTGTAAAAACCGGAGGCTCGCGGAACGCTAGTCTCACAGAAACCCCCCACCGACATGCTGCTTGAACGCTCTGGCCCGGTTGGTTGGTATGGCCCTGATGAGGATGCCGGGCTGATCGGGGCGACGGTTGGCGCAATTGTCGTGCTGGTAATCTGGGGAGCAATTGCAAGACGCAGGGGATCAGTAAACTAGAGAGGGGTTCACCACAGCGCTCAAAACCGATCATAAATCAGAGGACGTATCGCTGACGCGTCAAACTCGCGTCCTTCTAACTGCTGGGGATTATCCGAGAAAGGAAAGGATGGTCGGAGCGGGGAGATTTGAACTCCCGACCCCCGGTCCCCCAGACCGGTGCGCTAACCGAGCTGCGCTACGCTCCGATGCCAGATCGACTGGATATACACGCTTAGGCCTGCGAAACAAGCCGCCCACCCGGCTCGGAGGCCATGTCTAAAGCGCGGCGGAGATGCGGGCGGCGAGCTTCTCGGCGCCGAGCTCCTCGGCGATCTGCCGCGCCTCTTCGAGATAGAGGCGCGACTCGGCGCTCTGCCCGCCCGCGCCGCCTAGGAAGCCAAGCCCGGCAAGGGCCTGGGCAAGCATGCCCTGCGTATCGGCGGCCTGCGCATAGCGCACCGCCTCCTGGAGATGCTCGCGCGCGCGCCGTTTCGCCACCGGCAGCGCGCCGGCGAAGAAACGCACATTCTGGCGCAGCATACGCATCGACGGCCGCTGCGCGACGAGCCCGCGATAGATCTCGCCGAGCGCGAGATGCGCCCAGGCCAGCATTCGCTTATTGCGCCAGCTCGAGAAGGTGGCGATGCACTGCTCGAGATGCGCGACGCCGCCAGCGAAATCTCCCGAGCCGACCATGGCCAGAGCGTAAGGAATGTCGATGGCCGTAAGCTGAACCAGATAGCCGGTGTCGAGCAGTTCCTGCCGCACGCGGGCGAGGATCTCGCGGCCCTCTTGCGCACGGCCCGCGAAGGTCAGCACAACGCCCTGCGCGCTGTCGGCCATGATGCGCTCGAACTTCCCGTGCGAGGCACTGACGGCGAGCTCGCTGTTGACGAGCGCCTTGTCGTGGTCCTCGGCGAAGGAAGCGGCCCAGGCGGCGCACACCCAGCCGAGCGATTGCGCCGGGGGATAGCCGGTGCGCTTGCCGAGATCGATCAGCTTTCCGGCCCATTTGTCGGCGATCGCGACATGGCCGCGCTGGAGCGGGTTGAAGCTGAGCAGCAGGTAGGTCAGGCTTTCGAGATAGACGTCGTTCAGCCGCTCCGCCGCCTGGAGCACGCGCTCGGCCATGCGCTCGATCGCATCGAGCGGACGCCCGTCGGGCGTGACCATCGCGAGCCACATCTGGTCCCACATCGCGTAGGCGATGCATTCCTGGTCCTGGAACTCCTCGCCGATCGTGCTGGCGCGTTCCAGCACGCGCTCGGCGTCGTCGAAGCGCGTGGCGTTGAGATAACCCTCGCCGAGCCATGAGAGAACGCGCGACAGCTCGCGGCTGTCGCCCGCGGCTTCGAGCCGCTGCCGGTAGCGCTCGGCAATCTCGGCCATGCCGGTGAAATCCGCCTCCCAGCAGCACACCATGAGCCGGTCGACGACGATCTCGGCGAGCAGCTTGTCGTCGGCGCAAGCGGGCTCTGCCTCGATGCGCGCCAATGCCTGGTCGAGCTGGGCCTGCGCCTCGGCGAGCGAGAACACGCGCAAATTCTTCTTCGCGGCGAGCGAGAGATAGTAGCACCGCCTTTTCCGAGCGCTGGGTACGCGCATAATGATGCGCGAGCACGTCGGCGACGTCGGCAGTTTTTTCGCCGTAGCTCTCTTCCAGTGCCTCAGCCGCCTTCTGGTGCAGCGTGGCGCGCTGCGGCGTGAGCAGCGAGCCGTACAGCGTGTCCTGCACCAGCGCGTGGTTGAAGGCATAGTCGGCGGGCGTGCCGCTCCGCTCGCCGTCGACGCGGAAGATCAGCCCGTTCTGCTCGAGCTGCGGCACAAGCGTCACGACCTTGCCGTTGAGCTCGGCCACCTGCTCGACGAGGCTCATCGGGAATTGCCGCCCGAGCACCGAGGCCGCCTGCAAGAGCCAGATCGTGTCCGCGGCCGAGCCGATGCACGCGGTCCATGATCAGATTTTCGAGGCTGGTCGGGATGTCGTCGAGGTCGCGCGTGCCCGTGAAGGTGGCGTCGCCGGTATGCTCGCGCTGCGCGCGCCCTTCTGCGACAGATATTGGGCGAACTCCTCGGCGAAGAGCGGGTTGCCCTCGGACTTGGCGACGCCGAGCTTGACGAGCTCGTCCGGCAGCGACCGTCCCTCCAGCCGCTCCCTGATGATCTCGGTCGCGATCACGTTGGTCAGCGCGCTGAGGCGGAGATCCTCGACGGCGAGCGTCCAGACCGGCTGGAACTGCGGCCGGAAGCTGCAAAGGAGCAGCAGCGGCTCGTCGGTCGCGGTCTTGACGATCTCGTCGAGCACGGCCGCGAGGCCGCGTCGATCCAGTGCAGGTCCTCGACCACCATCACCACCGGCCGGCCGAGCCCGCGAGACCGAGGATGAATTGGCGGAGCGCCTCGCGCGTGCGGACGCCGACAAGCTCGGAAGCCGGCATCGCGGTCATTTGGTTCGCCGGGCGCCGCGGTCACGAGGTTGAGCAGATAGGGCAGCGTCGTCTCGGCATCGAGTCTTGAGCCGCTCGATGCCCTGCTTGAGCTTCGCCTCCGCCTGGTCGCGCGGCAGCCATCGTCGGGAATGCCGAACCAGCTCCGCATCACCTCGATCGAGCGGCTGGAACGGCACGCCCGATCCCTCCTGCCGGCAGATCGCTTCGAGCATCAGCGCCGGCTGGTCGCGCAACGATTCGGTGAACTCGAAGATGAGGCGCGACTTGCCGAGCCCGGCATCGCCGATCACGTTCACCGGGCGGAAATTGCCCGCCTTCACCACGTTCCAATGCTCGTGCAGCAGCGCGAGCTCGACGTCGCGGCCGCGCAGCCGCGTCAGTCCGTGCCGGCGCTTGGCGCCGAAGCGCGTGACGCCCGTGCGGAGCGCGTCGAGCCTGTAAACCTCGATCGGCTGCGCCTTGCCCTTGAACTGCCGCGCGCCGAGCGGTGTCGCGTCCACGAACCCGTCGACCAGGTCGAAGGTCGCCCGCGTGATGCAGACCGAGCCGGGCTCGGCTGTCGCCTGCAGCCGAGAGGCCACGTTCACCGTGTCGCCAAGCGCGCTGTAGGACATCGGCTTGCCTTCGCCGATCCTGCCGACGACGGCGGGGCCGGTATGGATGCCGATGCGGAGCATCGGGCGCACGCCGTAGGCTCGCCTCGAAGCTCGGCCTGGAGCCCCTGGATGCGGTCCTGGATGTCGAGCGCCGTGCGGCAGGCCCTGAGCGCCGCGTCCTCCATGGCGATCGGCGCGCCGAACACGGCCATGATGCCGTCGCCGGCGAAGTCCTGCACCACCCCGCCCTGGGCCTGGATGGCGGCGCCCTGCTCGCCGGCGATCCGCCGCGTGAGCTCGAACACGGACTCTTCGCCCAGGCTCTCGCCCATGCCGGTGAAATCCACCATATCGGTGAACATCACGGTCAGATGCCGCCGCTCGCCCTCCATCTGGCGCTGCGCGGCGGATTGTTGTGCCATACCGGACCGTCCCTACCCGTGCCTGGCGCCCCCCGCAGCGCTCAGCGGGGCGGCAGACGTCGATAAATCGCTAGGGCCGCAGCATAGCAACAGGGCGGTGCCCGGGTCACCCCCTGGAGCCGATCGTCTCAGGTGATGGGGTGGCGCGGCTTTTAAGCCCGCTTCAGCGGCACGACCGCCAGCTCCTCGGCTCCCGCATACATCGAGAGCATCGGCTCGTCGGTGAGGATCGCCTCCTCATACTCGCCGAAGCCGTTGAAATGATTCGCGAAGACGCGGCCATAGGCCCCGATCTGCCCGATCTCGATATAGTCGCCCTCGCGCACGCAGGCCGGCAACACGAAGGGTCCGGGCAGATGGTCCGAGCTGTCGCAGGTCGGGCCGTAAAGGGCGAACTCGGCCACCGGCTTCATCCGCCGCCGCGAGGTCGCGACCAGCCTTGCCGGGAAGCGGAAGCCGGAATAGGCCGCGTCGAACAAAGTGCCGAACGCGCCGTCATTGACATAGAGCGCGTTGCCGCGGCGGGCATCGACCCGCACGATCACCGACTCGGCCTCAGCCACGAGCGCGCGGCCCGGCTCGCACATCAATTCGCAATTGTGCTTGACGGAAAGCTCGTCGGCGGCGCGGACCACCTCGTCCATGAAGCTCGCAAGCTCGGGCGGATCGGAATGCGGGTAGCGGCTCGGGAAGCCGCCGCCGATGTCGATGGCATCGACCAGCACGCCAGAGGTGACGATGAGCTGACCGATCTGCCGAAGCGCCTCGCCGAACGCGGCGGGCACGACGGCCTGCGAGCCGACATGGAAGGTGAGCCCGAGGCGGCGCGCGATCTGGCGCGCGCGAAGCAGGAGCGCCGGCGCGTCCGCGCTCGAGACGCCGAACTTGCCCTCGAGCGGGATCAGGCTGTGCGTATTGGGGCAGGCGACGCGCAGATAGAGTTCCACGTCGCCCGCGCCGCCCGTCTCGTCGACGATCTTGTCGAGCTCCTCGTCGCTGTCGAAGGCGAAGCTCCGCACGCCGAAATCGCGATAGGCGCGCACGATGGCGCCACGCGACTTGACTGGGTTCATGAAATAGAGCTCCGCGCCGTCGATGCGCGCGACGCGCTCGATCTCGACGAGAGAGGCGACGTCGAAGGAGCGAATTCCCGCATCGACCAGCGCCTGGATGATCTCGGGCGCGTCGTTGGCCTTGGCGGCGTAAAGCACGCGGCCGGGGAAGTTGGCGAGAAACCAGCTCGCCGCGCGATGCGCGGCATGCGGCCTCAAAGCTAGGACGGGCCGCTCTGGGCGGCGATGTCGCAGAAGCTCCGCGGCAGAAGTGAAAACGTCCATCCCATGTCTACTCCCACACGAGATTGAAGATGTCAGTCACTGCCCTTGAGCGAGATCGCCTACGAGCCGCGTGGTCCGTATGCAATCCGTGACCCCTTGTAAAGCGGTTTTCGAAGGGAGCGCCCAACAATCTTGCGGAGATCGGCGCGCTGCCTGCGACGCCAAATCGGCGCGGCTAGAAGGGCGGCGCGGGCGCGGTGCCATCAGGCTCCGTCACTTGCGTGACTGTCGGAGGCGGAGCGAGGTCCTCCGCCTTCCCGCGGTCAGGCGCGATGCGCGCGACGACCGGCGTGGCCGCGCTCGAATAGACGGGATTTTGCAGCAATCCTAATGTCTTGCGCGCAGCGAGCCGCGTCATCGCCGCGGTGTAGATATAGATCTTCCGCGCTGTCGAGCGTGCCGTCGCCGTTGCCCGACGGGCGGCACATCAGCGTGACCCGCGAGCGCTTCGACCAGGTAGCGGGTGAACAGCCCGACGTCATAGGTCGTGTCGATCAGCGTGCGCTGCCCGCGATCCGATGCCGCAAGCACCGTGACCCCCGGCAGTGCCGCAGGCGGCAGCGCGGTCGCGGCCATGTCGGGGAGATTCGGCGGCAGGATCGTGGCGCTGCGGTCGCGGCCAAACTCCGCCTCGAGCACGAGCAGCGCAGAGCGCGCGCCGAGGCCGGCGAGATTCGCATAGAGCGTGGAGAGCCTGTAGCCGGTCAGCGCCTCGCGGAACGGCTCGCTCTCCACGGGCAGCAGATAAGTCTCGCCGCTCTCGCTGTCGGTCGCGCCGTGTCCCGAATAATAGACGATCACCCTCGCGCCAGGCCTCGCGCGCACGATCCGCGCAAGCTCCCCCTCGACGCCCAGCGAGCCGAACACCGCATTGAAGTCGGCCTGCCTCGCATCGCGCAGGTCGATGACATTGTCCTGCCTCACGCCGAGATATTCGGTGAGGATGGTGTAGACGGCGCCGGCATCGTTGGCGGAGGTCTCGCTCGGCGGAAGCTTCGCGTAATTGCGGTTGCCGATGACGACCGCGACCGTCTCCTCGTCCTCCGGCACCGGCGGCAGCGAACGGTAGAACTCGCGGATGCGGGTGTAGGATGTGTCCGCCGCGCCGCTCATATGGCGCGGCACCTGCCGCGGCGGGGTCGCGCAAAGCTCGATGGTCCCACCCCGCTCGATGTTCTGCACGTCCGCCAGAGTGAGCCGCCCGTCGATGGGGAGGCAGGCGCGGCACCAGACGACGCCGCTGCGCGCCTGGAGCTCGTCGAGCAGCGACTGGCTGAAGCCCTTGGGCGGGGGCATGCACGCTCCGCTGCAGCGCCTTGCGGCGGCGGCGCGGGACGGCGGAAGCAGCGCTCGCAGATCGTCAGGCAGACACCCCATTTCGATCCGCGCGGGCGCCGACGACGGCGTCTCCTCGCCGGTCGACCCCGGGAACCTCGGGCACGACGGCCGCCTCGGGCAGAAGCGGAGGCTGCTTTGCCGGGTCGAGCGCCGCGACCTCTTTCTTCGGCTTCTCCTTGCAGAGCGCGGCGAGCTTCGTCTGCACCGCCTTTGCCAGGAAATCGGAATGGGCTTTGAGCCCGTGCTGCTTCTTGAAGTGCCAATAGGCTGTCCAGGTCCCGGAGCCCCTCTTGCCGTCGATCTCGCCCTGGTAGAAGCCGAGCTGAGCGAGGCAGCTCTGCGTGCGCATGATCGCCTCGACCTGCTCGGGCGGAAGGGCGCTCGGGGCCATTGGCGATCCCGCCTCCGGGGCGAGCACGGCCGATTGCAAGGCGGGCTGCGATGCGACGCTCGGCTGGCCCGGGGAAATGACGGCCGGCGCTAGGTTCTGCGCGGTCCTGCTGATTGTGTCCTGGGGCTCGGCGGCGGAGATGGAGGGGAATGCGGGCAGGCACACAACAGCAAGCGCGAGCCCCAAAAAAAGGCCCCGAGCGCCTTGCTTTCTGCCCACCATTGGTGTCCTCGAAGCTCGGCCGCCACCGCTAGCCGAAGCAGTGCCACTTTAGCACATTTCGCGCGAAGTTCGAGTGTTTGCATGCGGTAAGGCTGATCAAATGTTGTGCGTGGCGGTGGCAGCGGCGCAGGAAGCACGCGGCATCGCGTCACATGGCATCTTCGTCCCCGCATCGGGGCTTAGGGCATGGGGATGGCGCGCCCTTCCTTCAGCACGTCCCAGCCCCGGCGCACCGCCGGTCGCGCGGCGAGGGCGAGATACCAGCGCTTGACGTTGGGATAGTTGGCGAAGTCGACCGTCTGCCACTCGAAGCGCGAGATCCAAGGCCAGATGGCGATGTCGGCGATAGAATAGTCGCCGGCGACATATTCCAACTCCGCGAGCCGCCGGTCGAGCACGCCCCAGAGCCGCTTCGCCTCTTTGGCGTAGCGCTCCTCGGCATAGGTGCTCTTGCCGGGATTGAATTTCACGAAGTGGTGGACCTGCCCGAGGAAAGGCCCCGGTCCTCCCATCTGCCACATGAGCCACTCGACCACGCGCCACTTGGTCGGGAAGTCCTGCGGCCAAAGCTTCCCCGTCTTCTCGGCGAGATACATGAGGATCGCGCCCAACTCCATGAGATGGAGCCCGGTGTCGGTATCGACGATGGCCGGGATCTTGTTGTTCGGCGCGACCTTGAGAAAGGCGGGATCGAACTGCTCGTCGGCGAGGATATTGATCGGATGCACCTATAGGGCAGCCCGACCTCCTCCAGCATGATCGAGACCTTCTGTCCGTTCGGCGTCGTCCATGTGTAGAGGTCGATCATGAGTCCCTAGGGCCCTTTTGTCGCAGTGCGGCAAACGAAATGCCTGCGAATGCGCGCGCTGTCAAAAGCGCTGCAGCGCACGCGCGCTTTCCTTCGCACATGCGGAAGGAATCGAATTCACCAAGTGTTCATTCCTCGGCCGCCCTATGGACAAGAACCTGTCGCGGGGGCGCCACAGGAACTTGCTAGCCATTCGCGCTTAAGCGCCGCCGCTTCAAGCGCGTGCGCTGTGGGAGGATTCGATGCTCAACTGTGCCTATCTCGAACCGCAACGGAAGGGCGCCTCCGTCAAGGCGAGCCTCGCCCGCTACGCCGTCTACTACACGCCGCAGCCAGGCACCGCGCTTGCGTCGTTCGGCCGCTCCTGGTTCGGGCGCGCCAATGACGGCGTGACCTTGCAGGCCTTTTCGGAGGCTGGGCTGTCAGGCGCAAGCTTCGCCAGGATCCCGGCAGCGCCCGGCCGCTACACCGGGCTGCATGCGCTGTTCAAGCCGCCGTTCGCGCTGCGCGAGGGCTTTGGACCCGACGCGCTGCGCACGCGGCTTGCCAATTTTGCCTCAGCGCTCAAGCCTATCGCGACTGGGCCGCTGACGCTCGCCCGCTCGGGCCGCTTCCTCGTGCTGCGGCCGATTGAGCCCACGCCTGCGCTCGAATGGCTCGCGGCGGAATGCGACGGCGGCTTTGAGATTTCGCCGATCCTGCGGCGGAGGACGGCCGCGACACTTGCGCCGGCCTGCATCTCAGCGATTATCAACGCCAGTTGCTGCAGAGCTTCGCGTCGAAATCCAAGCAGCGCGTACCGCTTCACCATCACGCTCGCAGGCCCGCTCGATCCCGCGCATCTTGAGCGCGTCACGCAGGCGCTTTGGCCCGTGCTCGAGGAGATTTGCGCCGAGGGCGTCACGGTCGACGGCCTGTCGCTGTTCGGCGACGCCGGCCGTCGCTCGTCGATGCGTCTGTCGGCCGCTACCGCCTCGGCGCGTAACCTCCACCGCTTTATGCCGCGTGCAGCGGATCCGTAGCCGGCTTGCGCCGGAATGACGGGCCGGTAAGGGATTGCGGCCATGATCAAAGCCGCATGGATCGGGCTCGGCGTCATGGGCTTTCCCATGGCCGGCCATCTCAAGACGCGCGGAGGCCACGAGGTGGTGGTCTACAACCGCACGCGCGCCAAGGCGGAAGCTTGGGTCGCGCGATATGGCGGAACGTTAGCGGCTACCCCTGCCGAGGCAGCGCATGGCGCCGAGCTCGTCTTCACCTGCGTCGGCAATGACGACGATCTGCGCGCCTGACGCTCGGGCCCGATGGAGCTTTCGCGTCGCTCGCGCCCGGCGCCGTGTTCGTCGATCACACCACCGCCTCCGCAACCATCGCCCGCGAGCTGCACGCGGCGGCCAAAGCGCGCGGCGCCGGTGCGCTCGATGCGCCGGTCTCGGGCGGCCAGTCCGGCGCGGAAAACGGCACGCTGACGGTGATGGTCGGCGGCGATGCTAACGATTTCGCCAAGGCCAAACCCGCGATCGAGGCCTACGCCCGCGCCGTCAACCTGATCGGCCCCGCGGGCTCCGGCCAGCTCACCAAGATGGTCAATCAGATCTGCGTGGCGGGCCTGGTGCAGGGCTTGCCGAAGGGCTGCACTTCGCCGCGCGCGCCGGGCTCGACATCGAGAAGGTCATCGACACGATCTCGAAGGGCGCGGCGCAGTCCTGGCAGATGGACAATCGCTGGCGCACCATGATCGAGGGCAAGTTCGACTACGGCTTCGCCGTCGACTGGATGCGCAAGGATCTCGCCATCTGCTTCGCCGAGGCGCGCAAGAACGGCGCGAGCCTGCCGGCGGCGGCGCTGGTCGACCAATTCTACGCCGAGATCCAGGAGATGGGCGGCGGGCGCTTCGACACGTCGAGCCTCATCGCCCGGCTCGAGCGGAAATGAAAAAGTCCCCTGATCCGGAAGGATCAGGGGCCAAGTCTTGGGAGGAGTGCTGCGCTTAAGTCCGGCGCTCTTCCGCCGCGTAGTCGAGCGGCAGAGCGGTCGTGTACTTGATCTGCTCCATGGCGAAGGCTGAGCTCACGTCCGACAATTCGATCTTCGAGATGAGCTTCTTGTAGAAGGCGTCGTAGCGCTCGATGTCGGGCACGACCACGCGCAGCAGGTAATCGACCTGCCCGCTCATGCGGTAGAACTCGACGACCTCGGGAAAGTCCTTGAGCGCCTCGTGGAAGCGGTCGAGCCATTCCTGCGTGTGGTGGCTCGTGGTGATGGAGACGAACACCGTCACCCCGACATTGACCTTTTTCGGGTCGAGCACGGCGACGCGGCGCTCGATCACGCCCGATTCCTCGAGCTTCTGGATGCGGCGCCAGCAGGGCGTGGTGGAGAGCCCGATCTGCTTGCCGATCTCGGCCACCGGCAAGGTGCAGTCCTTTTGCAGGATCTCGAGAATTTTGCGGTCCAACCGGTCGAGCATGGCAGTCTTGATGATATTTTTCCGCGGATCGAGCAAGGCCAGGATTCCTTTTGCAATCACCCTAAACTCTATCAAGTTAGTAGATTATTTTGCTGCACGCTGCAAGGGCAAATTTGCAGCCCCCGCTTTATGGCTGGGCATAGCGGTCCTTGGTGGTTTTTTGGCGCTTTCGGCTGGTCCTGAGTCCGCGCGTGTGCGCGCATGGCTATGTCATCGGCGTGTTTGTTTGGGCGATCGCGGACGCGACCAGGTTTCGCACCCGATCCTTGGAGATCCCTGCCCGCTCACATTGTTAGTCCCAGCGCGACGACGATCTTATCCGCGCGGCGACTCGACAGCCGCGCTGCGGCGCATCGCGGCGCGCGGCTAAATCGGCACCGCGCTGCGGCGCGCAAATCTAGAGCAGCTTCCGCACCTCGCGCCGTAGCACGGGCAGCAGCTCAGCCTCGAACCATGGGTTCTTCGTGAGCCACGCATTATTGCGCCAGGAGGGATGCGGCAGCGGCAGAATGCGCACTCGCGCCTTGCGCCTCAAATGACGCCGCCAGTCGAGCATCGTCTCTTGCAGCGTGGCGCCCGCTGCATCACCGAGATGAAAATTCTGCGCATAGGAGCCGACCGCGAGCACGAGCTCGACTTGCGGCAGCGCCGCGAACAGCCTGCGGTGCCAGAGGCTCGCGCACTCGCGCCGCGGCGGCAGGTCGCCGCCTTTCTCGTCCTGCCCCGGGAAGCAGAAGCCCATCGGCACGATGGCCACGCGCGCCTCGTCGTAGAACTCATCCGGTGTTACGCCCATCCAGTCGCGCAAGCGATCGCCCGAGCGGTCGGTGAAGGGCGTGCCGGAGAGATGCACGCGCGTTCCGGGCGCCTGGCTGCACACCGCAAGCCGCGCCGTCGCGCTCGCCTGCAGCACGGGACGCGGCTCGTGCGGCAAAGGCTTGCCTTGCGGCACCTCCACGCAATGGCGGCAGGCGCGGATGGCGCTGATCACACGCGCGAGCTCGGCTGCGGACGGGGTCATAGATCGAGCGTCATTCCGTCATGTGCGATCAGATAGCGCGAGCCGTCGACCAGCCCCGATCTTCTCCAGCATCGCCTCACCCATATGGGTAAGCAGCACGCGCTTTGCACCGAGCTTCGCGTAATTGGCGTCGATCGTCTGGTAGTCGAGATGGATCGGCAACACGACGTCGTATTGGAAGCATTCCGTGATGAAGAGGTCGTCGCCCCGCGCGACCTCGTAGAGCGCATCGACCCAACCGGTGTCGCCGGTGAAGGCGAGCACCTTCCCTTCGAGCGCAAAGCGCAAGCGCATAAGGCGGCGCGCCCGAGGGATGATGCACCTCGAACGGTGTCGCGCTGATGCCTGCGATCTCGACCGGCGCGCGCTCTTCATATTCGACGAAGTTGAACTGGAACTTCCCCTCGCCCGTCGTGACTGCGGGATAGACCGCCTCGGCCAGGGTGCGGAAGCGCGCCTCGATGCCGCGCGGGCCGAAGACCAGCAACGGCCGCGTCCGCTTGCTCACAAATTCGCGCATCGATGAGCAGCCAAGGCAGGCCGCCGAAATGGTCGCCGTGCAGATGGCTCACGAACACGGCGTCGATCTCCGCCGGATCGAGCCCGAGCCTGCGCATGCCGATCAGCGTCGAGGTCCCGCAATCGATCAGGACGCTCGAGGAGCCTGTGCGGACATGGAACGATGTCTGGAGCCGTCCCCCGGCGCCGAATGCGTCCCCGCAGCCGATAATGGTCAGTCGCATCGGGCGGCATATTAGCCGCGGCTAGTTCGGTTTAGCGAGGGCGTCGATGGCCGCAAAAGTTGTCGTGCCGAACTTGCCGTCGAGCGGGCCGGAATATTTGCCGTTTTCCTTCATCACCCGCTGGAGCGCCTTGCGGAACGGCAGGCTCCAGGAAGCGGCGTTCTTCCGCATTTCCTCGCGCGCGGCGCCATAGCCGTTCGCGAGCGCGCGCTAAATCAAACTTGCCGCCTCGTCTGGATTGGGGGGCCCTCCCCGCCCGGCCTGGAGCATGTTGGCCAGGTTCGTCATAGCGGCGAGTTCGCCGAGATCGGCAGCCTTGCGGTAGTAGCTAACCGCCTCCTTCTCGTCCTTTTGACCCCGTTGCCGGTCTCGTACAGCCACCCGAGGCCGAACAGCGCGGCGGGATCGGCAGTGTCCGCTGCCTGGCGATAGAGCCGAAAGCCTCCGGTCGATGCCCTTGGATACGCCGCGGCCCGCGACATGAAGATTGGCTGAGCGAGTTTCGCGGCGTTGCGCCGAGCTACGGAGGCCTGGCGACAGGCTGCTTCGTCTCCTGATCCTTGACGAGGCGCTCCATCATGACGCGCGCCAATCCGGCGAAGGCGCCGTTCGGATAGCGGTCGAGATAGGTCTGGAGTATCGCCGAGTCCTTGGTGTCCTTGACCGTGTTCCAGAAGGCGAGCTCGATCGCCGTCTCGTCAGACGTTTGCTGCGCAACCGGAGCAGCGGTCTCGGCAAGCACCGGCCAAGAAAGGATGGGAAAGACGAGGAGCAGGCCAGGCAGCGACAAGGCTTTGCGCATTCGAACCTCCGCCAAAGCGCACCGCATGCTCCTGCGCCCGCATTATGTGCGAAACCTCTCCTGCGGTGCCAGCACCTGTTTGCGTCTCAAGGCGGGGCGAGAGTAAACGCGGCGTTAGGGATTCCGGGAGATAGTTGGAGATGAGGCCAGCGGGGGGTCCGCGATAGGCCGCGCCAAGCTACGTCTTTGGCGATTACGCTTTTTCGTCCAGTCAGTCGCGGGTCGAGTAGATGGCAGCAAGCGCGCCGGCAGAGGGCACGAGGGGCGATTCGGCGCTCGCCTCCGGCAAGCGGCGCGCATTCCGCAGCGTCCAGGAGGCCCGCGAGAAGCTCACCTACAAATCGGGCTTCAGGCCGGAGTTCGAATACGAGCTCCTGATGATGTTCGTACGGAACGCGCTGTCCGGCGCGGCGACGACGCCCCTGCTCGCCGTCATCGTCGCATTAGGCGCCATGTTCTGGGCGCCGCCGCGCGAGCTCATCATCTGGCTCGCCACAGTGTTCGTGTCGAAGGGCATCCTCGTCGCGCTCTGCCGGCAGTTCGCCAGGACGCCGCGCGACGACGCGCAGACGCCGGTCTGGCGCGCCAAGATCACCGCCGCCGAGTTCCTTTACGGCGTCACCTGGGCGAGCGTCGCCTTCGTCAGTCCCGCGACGCAAGGCGAAGCGGCCAACACCTTCATCTTCGCCGCGCTGCTCGTCGTCATCTCGATGCGCATGCTGTTCGCCTCGACCGTGCAGCAGATCGTCTATGCCGGCACGCTCCCGATGGTGATCGCCATCGTCGTCCGCTTCGCGCTGCTCGACAGCCCGTTCTACTGGGCGATGGCGGCGATGGCGGTCGGCGTCTACATCTATTTCGTGTGGCTGATGAACGGCTGGAACGCGACCGTGCTCACCATGCTGGAATATCGCGCCGAGAAGGACGCGCTGATCGGCGAGCTCGAGCAGTCGAAGGCGATCTCCGACGAGGCGCGGCTGCGCGCCGAGGAAGCCAATCTCGCCAAGTCGCGCTTCCTCGCCACGATGAGCCATGAGCTGCGCACGCCGCTCAACGCAATTCTCGGCTTCTCGGAGATCATGCGCGCGGAGATTCTCGGGCCGCACGCCAATCCGACCTATCGCGAATATGCGAACGACATCCATGAGAGCGGGCAGCATCTGCTCACGCTGATCAACGAGATCCTCGACATCAGCCGCATCGAGGCGGGACGCTACGAGCTGAACGAAGGGCCGGTGACGCTCGCCGAGGTGGTGGAGGATTGCCACCGGCTGATGCGGCTCCGCGCCGAGAACAAGGGGCTGAAGATCGTCGAGAATTTCGAGCCGGGCCTTCCCCAGCTCTGGGCCGACGAGCGTGCGATCCGACAGATCTGCCTCAACCTGCTGTCCAACGCCATCAAGTTCACGCCGAGCGGCGGCACCGTGACGCTCACGATCGGCCGCACCCCGACCGGCGGCCAGTTCCTCAGCGTGAAGGACACGGGGCCGGGCATCCCGGAGAGCGAGATTCCGCGCGTGCTGCGGAGCTTCGGCCAGGGCTCGCTCGCGCACACCACGGCCGAAGGCGGCACCGGCCTCGGGCTTCCCATCACCAAAGGCCTGACCGAGCTGCACGATGGCACCTTCGAGCTGAAGAGCAAGCTCCGCTACGGCACCGAGGTGATCATCACGCTGCCCCGCAAGCGCGTGATGGAGGCGCTGCCGCGTGTGCCCGAGCCCGGCGAGGAGAAGGCCGAAGCGCGGCACGACGACAGGCCCCGCCCGCAAAGCGCCCGCGTCGGCAGCAAGAAATGGCTCGCCAACCAGCACTGATCACGCGGCGTAGGAAGCGCGATAGCGCAATAAAGGACCGCGCCCAGAATTCGCTCCGCGCCCGACACTTCACCATACCTCCCCCCTGTCGGGAGGTCCTCGCCCTTGGGCGTCGGGGTGGGGGCGGTCTGTCCGAGCTGGCTAACGCTCTGGAATCTTCACCCCACCAGCCCGCCGCTTAGCGGCGAGCTGCCTCTCCCATCAAGGGGAGGGATAGAGGCCCTGCCACTTGCGCAGCTAATCGAGATCGATGTTACGGAGGCGGAGCGCGTTGCCGACCACCGACACCGAGGAGAGGCTCATCGCGGCGGCGGCGACCATCGGCGACAGCATGATGCCGAGCGCCGGGTACAGCACGCCCGCTGCGATCGGCACGCCGAGCGCGTTGTAGACGAAGGCGAAGAACAAATTCTGCTTGATGTTGCGCATGGTGGCGCGCGCGAGCTTGACCCCGCGCACCACGCCGCGCAGATCGCCCTTGAGCAGCGTCAGCCCCGCGCTTTCCATCGCCACGTCGGCGCCCGTTCCCATGGCGATGCCGACATCGGCCTTCGCCAGCGCCGGCGCATCGTTGATGCCGTCGCCGGCCATGGCCACGACCGCACCCTTCTTCTGCAGGCCTTCGATCAGTGTCAGCTTCTCCTCGGGCCGCATCCCGGCATGCACCTCGTCGAGGCCGAGCTCGCCAGCCACGGTGCGCGCCGTGGTCTCGTTGTCGCCGGTCGCCATGACGATGCGGAGCCCAAGCGCATGCAGCTTCCTGATCGCCTCTTCCGCCGAAGCCTTGATCGGATCGGCGACCGCCACGAGCCCGGCGAGCTTGCCGCCCGCGGCGAGGAACACGACCGTCTCGCCGCGCTTGCGCAACGCCTCGGCCTGCATAGCGAGCGGGCCGGCGTCGATGCCTGCGCCTTCCAGCAGCCGCGCGCTGCCGAGCAGCACCTCGAGCCCGCCGGCGCGGCCTTTCACGCCCTGCCCCGTGACGGAATCGAAGCCTTCGGCCTTGGCGAAGCGAAGCCCCCGCGCTTCGGCGCCATGCAGGATGGCAGCCGCAAGGGGATGCTCGCTGCCCGCCTCGAGCGAAGCGGCGAGGCTCAGCACCTCGTCTTCGGTAAAGCCCTTGGCCGCCTCGACACCGGTGAGCTTGGGCCGCCCTTCCGTGAGCGTCCCGGTCTTGTCCACCACCACGGTATCGACCGCCGCGAGCCGCTCGAGCGAAGCGGCGTTCCGCACCAGCACGCCTCCTTGCGCGCCGCGTCCCGTCGCAACCATGATCGAGATCGGCGTGGCAAGGCCTAACGCGCACGGGCAAGCAATAATGAGCACGCTCACCGCCGCGATCAGCGAGTAGGCAAGCTGCGGCGACGGCCCGAGCATGAGCCACGCGATGAACGCGATGAACGCGACGAGGATCACCGCCGGCACGAAATAGCCCGACACCGTGTCGGCGAGCCGCTGGATCGGGGCGCGTGAGCGCTGCGCCTCCGCCACCATGTTGACGACCTGCGCGAGCGTGGTCTCCTCGCCGGTGCGGTCCACGCGCATGTCGAAGCTGCCGGTGCCGTTGAGCGTGCCGCCGGTGACGCGGTCGCCCGCAACCTTCTCCACCGGCACCGGCTCGCCGGTCAGCATCGACTCATCGACCGCGCTCGAACCTTCGATCACCGTGCCGTCGATTGGGATCTTGTCGCCAGGCCGCGCGCGCAAGATGTCGCCGACCTTGACTTCGGCCAGCGGTACGGTCTCGGTCTTGCCGCCGGAGAGCAGGCGGAGCGCGGTCTTGGGCGCGAGGTCGAGCAGTGCGCGGATCGCGCCGCCGGTCCGCTCGCGTGCGCGGAGCTCCAGCACCTGGCCGAGCAGCACGAGCGCGACGATGACCGCGGCCGCCTCGAAATAATCCGGCACGAGGCCGTGATGGTCCTTCATCGCGGCGGGGAACAGGCCCGGCGCCACCACCGCGACCACGCTGTAGAGGAACGCAGCGCCCGTGCCGAGCCCGATCAGGGTGAACATGTTGAGCCAGCCCGAGCGGATCGATGCAAAGCCGCGCACGAAGAACGGCCACCCGCACCAGAGCACCGCCGGGATCGCGATCGCGAGCTTCAGCCATTGCTGCGCGCGCAGCTCCAGGAACGGCAGGACATCGATGCCGAAGACATGCGCGCCCATGTCCATGACGAGTAGCGCGAGCGATAGCGGCACCGCGACCCACAGCCTGCGCGTGAAATCGACAAGCTCGGGGTGCCCGCCATGGTCGTGCTCGTCCATCGGCGGCACGCCCTTCGGCTCGAGCGCCATCCCGCAGATCGGGCAATGCCCCGGCCCCTCCTGCACGATCTCCGGGTGCATCGGGCAGGTGTAGAGCGTGCCTTGCGGCACGGGCTCAGGCGCGCCGCCGCCGGCCTTGTCGAGATAGCGCTTGGGGTCCGCGGCGAATTTCGTCCGGCAGCCCTGCGAGCAGAAATAATAGGTGTGGCCCGCATGGGCATGCGTCGGCTTGCCGGCATGCTTGTCGACCGTCATCCCGCACACGGGATCGATGGCCGTATGGGGCGCGTGAGGTGTTTCTCGGTTCATGGGCAGGGACAACGGCTGGTTATCGATCATTCCATATAAGGATTGCCACTCTCTGGCGCATTAGCGACTGTCAAGCTTGTGGGTCCAAGGGGGTGAGGAACCCAACTTAAGGCGAACCGGATGGTCAGTTGTCCGCATTCAAATTGCGAAATCCGTGGCCGTCACGGTCTTGCTCGTTCCTGCCGCCGCATCCGCTTCTCAAGCAGAAGATGCTCCTGGGCCACTCCAGGATTGAAGGCGAGGTTCGCCGCCGTTGAGAGGCCCGATGTTCAGGCGCGAACCGCGGTGGAGGAGTATTTGAGGAAGATCAACGCGATTGTTGCAGCGTCCGATCCGATTGCGGATGCGACATTGGATGCGAGGAAAGGCAGAGTTGCCCCGCTGATGTTGGTCTGGGGCTATTGGGATCTCCGGAGATGCGCGCCACACGGCGGCGGCCATCGCGTTCAAGTATGGATCGAGCCTTCGCCCGGCAGCGCCACGAACAGCTCGTCGCCGACCGTGCGCGTGACCGCATCTTCGGCGCGGACCCACATCTCTGGCGCGGGCATGTCAGGCGCACTCATGCGCAGCGCTCTTCGAGCAGATCCGCTGCTTGCGCCACGTCGCCATGAATGAGCCGGTAGCAGTCCTTCGCCTCGATGAGCCGGGCCAGGCTGTCGAGCACCATCGCCGGCGCGCGCCGCGCGCCGAAATTCTGCAGGATCGCCTCCTCAGCATCTCAGCTTTGGCGATCGGTGCAAAGAACGGCGTGGCGCGCTCCTCCCCGTTCGAGCAGAACGAGCGAGGAGATCGGCCGGCGCTCTCCGAACGGCGCCATCTCTGCGGGCCCCAACTTCACAGTCAATTCTCGTTGCTCGGACCGGCGCGGTCCGCGACGAAAGCACGCACGCCGCCTCTGGGACTGGCTTCCGCAGCAGCTGGCGCGATGCCCAGTCCCTGCCCTTCAAGGTCCACGGGATCGACCGGCAGCACGCGGACCGCCGGAAAAACCGGCAGGCCTCGCCTCCATTGCCTTCCGCGCCGCGCGGTGAGACTGTGGCAGCCTTGGAGTCGCGGGCTGGGGTCGGCTCATGAAGTCGCTGCTTGTCACGCTGGGGCTCGCCTTGGCGGCGGCCATTGGCCTCGGCGCCGGCTATCTCCTGTGGGATACCCCGAAGAATTGGTACGCGGCCGACGTCAACAAGCTCGGGCCCGGGGCCTGAGAATGACCTCATCCGCTATGGCCGCGACCTCATCGTCGACACGGCGCGCCATATCGGCGCGAACACGACGAACCCCGCCATGCGCTATGCGGGCAACGATCTCGCCTGCCAGAGCTGCCACCTGAACGCCGGGCTCCAGCCCTTCGCCGCGCCCTTCGTCTCGACCTTCGCCACCTTCCCCATGCTGGTCGACGACCAGGTGCTCACGCTGCAGGACCGCATCAACGGCTGCATGACGCGCAGCATGAACGGCAAGCCGCTCCCCGACGAGAGCCGGGAGATGGAGGCGCTCATCGCCTATATTAGGTTCGTCGGCAGAGGGAGCCCCGAGGGCGTGCGCATTCCCGGCATGGGCCTCAAGTCCTTGCGGACCCCGACCGATCCGCCCGACGCGCGTCGCGGCGCGGAGGTCTACGCGAAGTTCTGCGCTGAGTGCCACAAGGCGGCGGGACAGGGCGAGCGCAAGACGGGCTCAGGCGTCGGCTACAACATTCCCCCGCTCTGGGGCGATGCGAGCTTCAATGCCGGCGCGGGCATGGCGAAGACCGCCTACGCCGCTTCCTATATCCACGACAACATGCCCTACGGCATCGACTACGAGGATCCGGTGCTCTCCGTGCAGCAGGCGTGGGACGTGGCGGCCTACATCATCTCCAAGCCGCATCCCCCTGCCCCGCCAATCGCGGCGCCCGAGCTGCAATAGCTCACGCCTTGCCTTCGGAGACCGGCTCGCGGGGATAGCGCTTGGCGGCGTCGCGCGGCAATTTCGTCAGCGACGCGACATGCAGCACGATTGACAGGGGCACGAGGAATGTCGGGATCAGCACCATCGGCAGCACGGTCATGAGCTCGCTGGTCGGCTGGACGTCGATCAGGCGTAGCGCTGACGGCGCGGTCGCGAAACCCATCGTCACGGCGACGACGAGATCCAAAATGCCGAATATGTTCCACGCACGCACGAGACCAGCGCCCTCGCGCGGCGCGCGCGCATAGGCGAGGCCCACGATGGGTGCGGCGAGACCGACGGCAATGTCGCCCACGCCGGCCGGCCAGGCGAACGGGCCGGGAACCTCGCCCGCGGCGTAAAGGATCAAGAAGATGATTCCGAGCGCGCGGTAGAGCTGCACGCCGACGAGCCAGGGCTGCGGCACAGCGTGAAGGATGCGGTTTGCCAGCGCCGACCGCCACAGCAGCAGGAGCCCGATCGCGATCGGGATGAAGATGCCGTATTGAATGGTGGGGATGCCATCCGCCGCGACGTGGTAGACGCCGGCGGCGCCGAGCGCGATCGCCGCGGCAAGCCAGCCAAGGAGTATGACGCCGGCAACGAGAAGCGCGCGCTTGCGGTCTTGGGCAGGCCAAGTGGCGTTCAGGAGAGAGCGCGATTAAGACCGTAAAGGATCGCGGCGACGATGGAAGCGGTTCCGGCTAGGACATAGAGGGGAGAAAAGCGGGGACGGACATCACTGGCCTCCTTGTAAGGCACGCTGCATAAATCAGTAGCTATAAATCCGATAGTCACTTGTCAATATGTAGTTACTTGAAATTCGGAAGGTACGCGTTTATTTCGCGGGCATGGCGAACGAATATGGTCAGGCGGATTGCCCGGTCGCACGGGCGCTCGACGTCATCGGCGAGAAATGGTCTCTGCTCGTGCTGCGCGACCTGTTCCGCAAGGGCGCGTTGCGCTTCCAGGAGCTGGAGCGCGGCCTGCCCGGCGTTGCGCCGAACACCCTGTCGGCACGCCTCAAGACGTTGGAGAAAAGCGGCGTGATCGCCGCGCGGCTCTACGAGAGTCATCCGCCGCGCTACGAGTATTATCTGACCGACAAGGGCAAGGCGCTCGGCCCCGTGCTGAAGGCACTCCATCGATGGGGCGAGACCTATGGCCCGCCGTGGGCTCTGCGGAACCTGCGCTCCCCCTGATAGTGCGGCGCTTGGCTTGGCCCTGCCCCGTCTCAGGAGCGCTTCATGCCGCGCTGGGCCAGCGCCCTGCAAAGCAGCATGGCCAGCGTGGCAAGGCCGACAACCGGGATCACGTGCTGGCTGCCGCCCAGGAAGATGACGAGGCCGCCGGGCCTCGACATGTTTGACCTGCTGCGGGCAAACGGCGCCAGTCTCGAGGCCCAAGGCAAGGACGCGCTACTGGCTGCGGCCCGTGCCGGTCGTGCTGACATGGTCCGGCGCCTCCTGGACGCGGCCGTTCCTGTCGATGGCCGCGACGCGTTGGGGATCACACCGCTCCTGCTGGCCGCGACGGAAGGCCATGTCGATGTCGTGCAAATCCTCGTTGACCGCGGCGCCGATCCCGCGGCCACGAACGCTCGAGGCAACGGCGTCGCGGCGCTGATGGCCAATCGCATTCAGGGGTATATCTGCATCGCCAAGGGCCGAGAGGCGTCGCGCGCTCTTAAGCCAAACGACCATATCCACGCCATGGCCGTCGACCTGTCACGTCGGCGCGATGCGGTGATTGTCCTCCTCGGCATCGACGCCCCGTCCGGGCAGGAGAACCTCATGGCGGCGGATGCCACCTATACCGGATACAACTAGGATCCGTACGCCTGGATCACACTCGCGCCGAAGCGTGCGCGATGGCCTCGAAGCGTGTCCTATGCTCAAAGCCTGTCACGCTTGCCAGCGGCCCACGCATGGGCCATCTGAGGGGGATGAACCCCCTTCAGACCGATAGCGTGCGTGCGTGCGCGCACCGCTTTTGCGTGGCGCCGATGATGGAGTGGACCGACCGCCACTGCCGCTATTTCCTGCGGCTGATCTCGCAGCGCACGTTCCTCTACACCGAGATGGTGACCGCGGACGCGGTGCTTTACGGCGATCGCGAGCGCGTGCTCGGCTTCTCGCCGGAGGAGCATCCGGTCGGCCTCCAGCTCGGCGGCAGCGATCCGGACAAGCTTGCCCACGCCGCGGGCATCGGCGCGGACTTCGGCTATGACGAGATCAATCTGAATATCGGCTGTCCGTCCGACCGCGTGCAATCCGGACGCTTCGGCGCCTGCCTGATGGCCGAGCCTTAGCTTGTCGCGGATTGCTCGCGGCGATGCGGCGCAGCGGCGAGCCTGCCGGTGACGGTGAAATGCCGCATCGGCATCGACGACCAGGACGCCGAGGAGAGCCTCGACCGCTTCATCGATACGGTGGCGCAAGCGGGCTGCAAGACCTTCATCGTGCATGCGCGCAAGGCTTGGCTCGACGGATTGAGCCCGAAGGAGAACCGCGAGATCCCGCCGCTCGACTACGACCGCGTGTAGCGGCTGAAGGCGCGCCGGCCGGAGCTCGACATCGTGATCAATGGCGGCATCGCCTCGCTCGCCGAGGCCCTGCCGCATCTCGACCATATCGACGGCGCGATGCTCGGCCGCGCGGCCTATGCCGGATCCTATCTGCTCGCCGCTGTCGACCGCGCGCTGTTCGGCGCGAGACGACCCGCCGCCGTCGCGGCTCGACTTGCTCGACGCGTTCATGCCCTATGTGGAAGCGCGAGCTCGCGCGCGGCGCCCGGCTCAACCAGATGACGCGGCACATTCTCGGCCTGTTCCACGGCCAGCCGCGCGCGCGGGCCTTCCGCCGCATCTCGCCGAGCATGCGCATCTCGACGGCGCGGGGATCGAGGTGCTGCAGGACGCGCGGCGCATCGTGGCGCCGGGCGACGATGCGCGCAGCGCAATCGCCGCGGAGTAGGTCTCTTAGCCCGTTCGGCCCGAGGGCTTCTTCGCTCGATCGGGCGACCAGGCCCGGCAGTCGAGGAAGCGCGCGGTCTCGCTCGCAATAATCGCGATAGGGCGCGCCGTAGCGCTGCTTCAGCCACTCCTCCTCGACGAGCGCCATCAGCACATAGGCGCCGATCATCACCGCGGCGAGGCGACGGTGAGCAGCGAGTTGGCGCCGATCGCAAGCCCGATCAGCCCGGCGATCGAGGAGGTGTATTGCGGGTTGCGGCTGAAGCGGTAGAGGCCGCGGGTCACCAGCCCCTCGGCGCCGCAATAGGTGTTGCCGAGGCCGAGGTTGAAATAGCCGCAGACGGTGATGCCGAGGCCGATAAGGCCGAGCGGCAGCGCCGACGATGATAGCGCGTCCAGTCGAGCAGCGGGGTCGCGTTCCAATCGAGTGCGGCGACGACGAACGTCGCGACCATGCCGCCGCGAAACAATCCCCAGAAGGTGAGGCTCTGCCAGCTGCCGGGCTCCGGCGTCGGCCAGATGCGGAAGGCTGGCGCGAGGAGCGTGCGGAGCAGCAGGAGATCGAGCGTGACGCCCGCGACGAGACCTGCCGCAAGACGAAGACGAGAGATCGTCATGGTCTGCGCGCAACGAACCAGATTTGTTTTGCAGAAATGCAACAGCGCGCTGACGGTTTTGCTGCCGGCGTCGCCGTTGCTGCACGCTCAGATCTTCTGATTGTAGGCGCCGACTTCCGGGTGCTTGGCGAGCTCGGCGTCGATCTCGGCGAAGATCGCGCGCATGTTCGCTTCGGAGGTCGGGCTTTCGACCACGACCACGAGCTCCGGCTTGTTGGAGGAGGCGCGCACCAGGCCCCACGTACCGTCCTCGAGCACGATCCGGATGCCGTTGACGGTGATCAGCTCGCGGATCTTCTGCCCGGCGAGCTCGCCGCCATTCGCGGCGACCTTCTGGAAATGCTCCACCATGCGGTCCACCACGCCGTATTTCAACTCGTCGTCGCAATGCGGCGACATGGTCGGCGACTGCCAGGTGCGGGGCAGCTCGCGCTTCAGCTCCGCGAGCGTCTTGTCAGGATTGCGGTCGAGCATGTCGAGCACGGCAAGCGCCGCCACCAGCCCGTCGTCATAGCCGCGCCCGATCGGCGGATTGAAGAAGAAGTGTCCCGACTTCTCGAAGCCGACCAGCGCGCCGGTCTCGTGGCTGTAGCGCTTGATGTAGGAATGCCCGGTCTTCCAGTACGTGGTCTTGGCGCCATGCGAGCGCAGCACCGGATCGGTGAGGAAAAGTCCCGTCGACTTCACGTCGACGACGAACAGCGCGCCGGGATTGCGCGCAGCGATATCGCGGGCGAGCATCACGCCCACCTTGTCGGCGTAGATCGCCTCCCCCTCGTTGTCGATCACCCCGCAGCGGTCGCCGTCGCCGTCGAAGGCAAGCCCGAGATCGGCGCCATGCGCGAGCACCGCCTCGCGTGTGGCGTTCAGCATTGAGAGGTCCTCGGGGTTCGGATTGTGCGCCGGGAAGTCGTAGTCGAGCTCGCAATTGAGCGGGATCACGGTCGCGCCAAGCTCGGCCAGCACGCGCGGCGCGAACGCGCTCGCCGTGCCGTTGCCGCAGGACACCACGACCTTGAGCGGCCGGATCAGCTTCGGCCGCGCGAGCAGGTCCGCCATGTAGCGCTCCGGCAGGTCGGGCACGAAGATGTACCGCCCGCCGGACTCAGGCCGCGTGAAGGCGGCATGCATCACGATGTCCTTCAGCGCGGTCATGTCTTCCGGCGAAAAGGTGAGCGGCCGCTCGAAGCCCATCTTGATCCCGGTCCAGCCATTGTCGTTGTGGCTTGCGGTGACCATTGCCACGCCTTCCACGCCGAGCTCGAACTGCGCGAAATAGGCCATGGGCGAGAGCGCGAGCCCGATATCGTGCACCTCGGCGCCGCCCGCGAGTAGGCCGGTGGTGAGCGCCGCTTTCACCGCGCCCGAATAGGAGCGGTAGTCGTGCCCGACGACGATGCGCGGCGGGACGCCCCGCTCGCGCATCAGCGTGGCAAGCCCGAGCCCGACCGCCTCGAGCCCGAGCAGGTTGATCTCCTGCGGGAAGAGCCAGCGCGCGTCGTATTCGCGGAAGCCCGTCGGCTTGATAAAGGGCAGCCGCTCGAAATCGGCGGTATTCGGAACGAGGTCGGGGCGCGGCTTGGGAAACATGCGGCC
Source organism: uncultured Alphaproteobacteria bacterium (assembly GCA_963832515.1). Taxonomy (GTDB): domain Bacteria; phylum Pseudomonadota; class Alphaproteobacteria; order Rhizobiales; family Methyloligellaceae; genus Methyloceanibacter. Next base: position 195,146 of record CAWHUE010000013.1, on the reverse strand, counting down.
TCTCGATTGCGGGGGCTTCCGACGGGCAGTTTCTAATAGGGGATTCTTTCGCTTGCCACCAACTCTTCAAATGCAAGCGAGTTTCATTAGCGCCTATTGCAGTTGCAACGCTCCGCCGGAGCCTCTAGGTGCGACCCGTCATGGACAAAACAGCACGGCTTGCTGCCGGCAGCATTGTTGTGGGAATTTCAGTGCTCGGGCTGAAATATGCCGCCTATCTGCTCACGGGCAGCGTCGCGCTCTATTCCGACGCGCTCGAAAGCATCGTCAACGTCGCGACCGCAGTTACCACGTTCCTCGCCGTGCGCTTAAGCGCGGTGCCGCCCGACAAGAGCCATCCCTTCGGCCACCAGAAGGTCGAGTATCTCTCGGCGGTGCTGATCGGCGTGCTGATCGTCGTCGCGGCTCTGTCTATCCTGCGCGAGGCCTATTTCGCCTTTCTCGATCCGCAGCCGCTTGAGGCGCCGGTCGAAGGCCTCGCCGTCAACGGGTTGGCAAGCGTCATCAACGGCGCCTGGTGCTACGCGCTGTTCCGTTTCGGGCGCGCGTGGCGCTCGCCGGCGCTAACCGCCGATGCGCGGCATCTCCTGACCGACGTCATCACCTCTGTCGGCGTGCTCATCGGCGTGGCGCTGGTCGCGCTGACCGGCTGGCTGGTGCTCGATCCCGCCATCGCGGCGCTGGTCGCGCTCAATATTCTGTGGGCGGGCTGGCGGCTGATGCGGGAATCGATCGGCGGGCTGATGGACGAGGCGCCGCCGGAAGCCGTGCTCGCCCGCATCCGCGAGGTGATCTCCAAGGAGGCGATCGGCGCGCTCGAGGCGCACGACCTCCGCACGCGGCATGCCGGGCGCACGACCTTCATCCAGTTCCATCTGGTGGTGCCGGGGCATGTGAGCGTGGCGGAAGCGCACGATATCTGCGACCGCATCGAGGCGGCGCTCAAGTCCGACATCCCCGGCGCCATGGTCACCATCCATGTCGAGCCGGAGAGCAAGGCGAAGCACCCGGGCGTTCCCGTGCTCGACCCGAGCTAAGCCGGCGCTACTGCGTCAGCACGAGCTCCCCGCCCTGCACCTGGACGCTCTTGAGCCGGCCGACAAAGCTCATGCCGAGCAAATTGGTGGCAAGTGCGCCGACGCCGGCTCCGACGGCCGGCACGTTGCGCACAGTGATGTCGTCGACGCGCACGCGGTCGAGCGTGACGGGCGCCACGCGCGCAACCCCATTCGCGGTCTGCGCCCGGCGGAGAAATCGAGGCTGCGCGGCGCAAGCCCCAGCCGCTCTGCGTCCTCATAGGTGAGCGCCACCAGCGTCGCGCCCGTGTCGGCCATGAAGGTGGCGGCGCGGTCGTTGACCGCGACATCGAGCATAAAATGCCCGCGCCCGTCGGACTTGAGCCGCACCTCGCGCGCGAACCCCGGCCGCTTTTCGTCCCGCGCTTCGAACATGGTGATGTCTTGCCGCGCGCCCTCGCCGCCGGGCCCGAGCGCGCTTCTCAGATCGTCGAAGAAATAGACGAGCAGGAGTGCTCCGAGCGCCGCGGCAACCCAAAGCGAGGCTTCGCGCAACGCATTTCTGCGCTGAAGGACTCAAAGCCGCGGTCGCTCCTCGGGGCATGGGCGCCCGCCGGAGGTCAACCGCGGAGCGTCAGGAAATCGCCGGAAAACTCATAGGAGCGCAGGCGGCTTAAGAAACTCATACCGAGCAGGCTCTGGGTGAGCGCGCCGTCCTGGGCGACGAGCGCATCGACCTTCTGCTGGTCGAGCGGGCCGATCGAGACTTTGTCGAGGCGGACGCGTGCGGCCACGGTGCGGCCGTTCGCGGTCAGCACCGGGATGGAATAAGTGAGATTGTCGATGTCGATGCCGGCCTTGCGCGCGTCCTCGGGCCTGAGCACGATGCTTGAGGCGCCAGTATCGACGATCATCGAGACCGGCTCGCCGTTCACCTCGACATGGGCGGTGAAATGGCCGTCGAGCCTGCGCCTGATGCGGACCTCGGCGGCACCGCCCTCGCTCTCCTCGACCGTCATGGCGCTGCCGGGCAGAAGCTCGCCCGCCACGCGCCCCGCTATCGGCATCAGCTCGTTGCGGTAGGAATAGAGCGCGACGAGGCCGATGCCCAGCGCGAGCCAGGTGATCGCGTCGCGTGCCATGCCCCGCGCGCGGCCGCCGCCATAGCCGGAGACGAACCCGCCGGCGAGATAGACGAGCAGCGCGACGAGGAAGGCCGCATAGCCGAAGGTCGTGCTGTCGAGCCCGGCGATCATGCCCGACTCGTTGCTCACGAGCAGCATGGCGGCGAACGCGAGGATGAAGAGCGCGATCCAAGTCGACACAGGCTGACCTCACGCAGAGGCTGCTTAGGCTGATCCCTCACCCACAAATGTAGGGGGCCGGAGCGCCGGAAGCCAGACGCCGGTTAGCGAAATCGAAGGCCGGAAATCGGGGACTAGGGCTAGGGCACTACGCCCATGCCGCCGCCCGCTTGCGGGCCCGCGGTTGGCGCGGGGCCGCGCGGCAGGCGCGGCCGGTAGATCGGCAGCGTGGCAAGCCTCCGCCAGGTGGCGAAGTTGTTCAGCCCCGAGCGCTCGACGAGCGCCATGCCGACCGCCGCGAGGAAGGGCAGGCTCTGCACGAACAGCACGGCGCTGAAGATCGAAACCTCGCGCACCTGGTTCTCGTTGGTCAAATGGAGGATGAGCGCGCCGAGCACGCAGCAATCCGCCGAGCACTCCCTCCCACAGCGCCGGGAAGGTGTTCTGCCAACGCGCGGTGGAGCCCTTGGCGGTGCGCACGAAAGGCAACTCGTCGCGCACCACGCCGTCGAGCACGGCGCGCCCGACGGTGAATTGCAGCGCCATGGCCGAGAGTGCCGCGCCGAGCGAGGCGAAGATCGGCGCCTCGACGCGGGTGCGGTAGAGCACCATGAAATGCAGCAGCGTGACGGCGAAGGTCGCGAGCACCGGCATGAGCAGCACGGCTTCCGGCACGGCGATGGCAAAGAATGCGACGAGCGGCATCCAGATCAAATTCAGGATCGCGATCAGCACGCCGAGGCTTTCGGCGCCGAGCCAGGTCAGCCAACCGAACAGGAACTGACCCTTCTGCTGCGGGGTGAGCCGGCTGCCCCCGGGCAAGAACGCGCGCCAATGCTTCTTGATGAGCTGCACGCCGCCATAGGCCCAGCGGTGGCGCTGCTTCTTATAGGCGGCAAAGTCCGTCGGCAGCAGGCCATAGCCGTAGCGCGTCTTGGTGTAATGCGCACGCCAGCCCCGCGCGAGCAGCGCGAGCCCGAGATCGCTGTCCTCGACGATCGTGTCGCTCGACCAGCTGCCGGCATCGAGCAGCGCCGCGCGCCTGATCAGGCACATCGTGCCGTGCGCGATGATCGCGTCGGCCTCGTTCCGCTGCACCATGCCGATGTCGAAGAAGCCCGCATATTCGCGGTTCATCGCCGCGTGCGTCAGGCAGCGATTGCCAGTCGCGATGGTCCTGCGGGGCCTGCACGAGGCCGACGGCAGGATCGGCGAAGGCCGGCATGAGGTCCTTGAGCCAGTCGGGCGAGACGACGTAGTCGGCATCGAGCACGCCGATGATCTCCGCCTCTAGCGCGGTATGCTCGAGCGCAAGCCTGAGCGCGCCGGCCTTGAAGCCCTGCAGCCTGTCCTCGCGCACGAACTTGAAGCGCTCCCCGAGCTGCCGACAATGCTCCTCGACCGGCTCCCACAAAGCGGGGTCGGGCGTGTTGTTGACCACCACTACGCATTCGAAATTCGGCCAGTCGAGCCGCGCCACGCTGTCGAGCGTCTGGCGCAGCATGTCGGGCGGCTCGCGGCAGGCGGGAATGTGGATTGAGACGAACGGCGCATGTGCGGGCTGTCGGAGCTTCGCCCGGCGTCAGTAGGCGCAGCGGCTTCGCGCCGAATAGGATGGCGGCGAGCTCATCGATGCGCTGCCGCATGATCATGATGAGCGGCACGAGCAGCACCGCACCGGCGAACATGGCGATCTGCGAGCCGAGCACGAAATAATGCGTGACCCAGTAATCGACGACATTGGCCGCCCAGGCGCCGATCGCAGCGCCAGTGGCCGCAAGCACGCCGGCTTGCGCCGCGGTCATGCGCGGCATGGCGAAAATCGGGATCGCGAGCAAGAGGCCGATCCCGAGCGCGGTCAACATCTTGAAGAGGAAGTTCGGCGTCTCGACCGCGCCGGCCAGCGCGAATTTCGGCGCGCGGTCGGCGTTGAAAATGCCCCAATACGGCCCGACGCTGCCTTCAGCGGTCTTCCAGGGCTGGTCGAATGCTTCGACGATCGAATAATCGATGCCCATGGCGTCGGCGCGCGCAACGAAATCGCGGATGACCTGCGCTTGTGTGAGCGATCCCGGCTCCGCCTCTTTACGGTTCAGTCCCGCGCTCGGCCAACCAAACTCGGCGATCACGATGCGCTTGCCCGGATAGGCTTGACGCAAGCGCTCATAGACCTGCGCCGCGTGGTCGACCGCGACATTGGCGGACAAGCCTTCCCAGTAGGGCAGGATGTGCACCGCGAGATAATCCACCGCCGAGGCAAGCTCCGGGTGATCGAGCCAGATGTCCCACACCTCGGCGGTTGACACCGGCACGCTGACTTCGCGCTTGACCCGATGGATCTTCTCGATCAGCGCCTTGACGTCATTGCTGCCATAGAGCGTGCGGTTGCGGTAGATCGTCTCGTTGCCGACAATGACACTGTCGATGTTGCGGTAGCGGTTGGTGAGCTCGATCGCGCTTTCGATCTCGCGCTCGTTGCGCTCATCCCACGTGTCGAGCCAGACGCCGAGCGTGACGCGCAGACCGTATTCCGAAGCCAGCAGCGGCACGCGCTCAAGACCGTCGATGGCGCTATAGGTCCTGATTCCTCGCGTATAGGGCGCGATCGCAGCGAGGTCGGACCTGATCTGCGCCTCGCTGACCTGACCCGCTTCGCCGGTCTGGCGTGGATCGATCGGCGCGAACGAAACGCTCGCGAGCGCGCCATTGGCGTTCGGCGGCGACACGGCATCGTGGAGAAGAAGCCATGCACCAGCATGCAGCGCGGTCACCAGCGCGACCACAACGACGACCAAAGCATTACGCATTTCTATCGGAGTCTCAGTCCCCTGGAACCGGTCTGACCCTGTCCACCTCGGCCGCCGTGCCGCGACATCGCGCAGCCCATCCCTAAACTTTTCTAGTTGGGAATCGTTCCGCCTTTTTGGGTCGAGTCAGGTGTTTCCCGGCTCGCGGCGGTTGTCGGCGTCTCAGGTGCCAACCAACATTCATGGACGCGCGACGCGAGACGGTCCGCGGCCTTGGGGTCGATCGGCCCCTGTTGGATGACGCAGCGAAACACCAGCTTCAAATGCTTCGGCGAGCAGCCGAAGCGATCGTAAAGATCGATGTAGCGACGCGCGGTGTCGATGTCGTCGCGCCAGAGTAGGCTCGCGATGCGCCGCCCCGTCCACACGCATTCCGCAGAACCCGCCGCGCTCGGCAGAGTAGCGGCGGCAGCGCGATATTCCTCCATCGCCTTGGCGGCTTGTTCCTGCTCGGCCTTCGCCTGCGCCTTGTCCTTCTCGGCGTCGCCCTGCGGCGGCTGTTGCTCTTCGGTCTTTTTCTCGGCCGGAGCGCCGCCGGACTCGGCGAAAGCGGAAGGTGGGACGAAGAGCAAAGCGCCGGCGAGCAGCACGGCGGCGACGAAGGTGCAGCGCAGCATGGATGGGAGCCCCACGTGAGAGGGAGTTATTTTCCGCGTTAAACCACTAGAATTTGGCGGTCCAACGGCAGCACCAAGATTTATCACTTCGCACGCGCACAAGTAAGGGCTGTCGGTTCATTTCGCACCAGCAAAGCTGCTATTCGTCGCATCGTCCCGGGTTGAAGCCCCAACATGGTCCGTTCACTGATTCTGTTCGCGCTCGTGGCCGGCGCCATCGCCGCCGTCTGGCATGGCTTGGGCAAGCCGCATCCCGTGCCGCCCTCGCCGGTCGGCCCGGACGAGAAGCTAACGTGCATCTCCTACGCTGCGTTCCATGACGGACAAGCGCCCTTCACGGCCGGCCTCGTCATTGCCGACAGCCAGATTGAGGGCGACCTCAAGCAGCTCGCGGAGCTTGCCTCCTGCGTCCGCACCTACTCGGCGATGGGGCCGCAAGGGGCGGTCGCCCGGCTTGCCGCCAAGCAGGGCCTTGAGGTTCTGCAAGGCATCTGGCTAAACCGCAACCGTGCCGACAACCGACGGGAGATCGAGGCGGCGCTCAACTGGCGAAAGCCTATCCAGGCACGATCAAGGCGCTGATCGTCGGCAACGAGGCGCTGCTCCGGGGCGAGCTGTCGGCGGACGACATCCGGGCTTATCTCGATGAAGTGCAGAAGCGCTCGGGCCTGCCTGCGACCTATGCCGATGTCTGGGAGTTTTGGCTGGAGCATCCGGAGCTCGCCGTCTGCGACCGATTTCGTGACCATCCACGTCCTGCCTTATTGGGAGAACGATCCGGTCGCCGCTGAACAGGTCGGCGCGCATCTCCGCGACGTCATGCGTCGCGTGGGCGAAGTCTTTCCGGGCAAAGAGATCCTGATCGGGGAGATCGGGTGGCCAAGCGCGGGGCGGATGCGCGAGGCGGCTCTTCCCTCCCCTCTCAAACCAGGCGCTGGTCGTGAGCGAGGTCGTGGCGGCCGCCAAGGAGCAAGGTTGGCGGGTCAATATCATCGAGGCCTACGACCAGCATTGGAAGCGCCTGCTGGAAGGCACGGTCGGCGGCCATTGGGGGCTCTTCGACGATACGACGCGCGAGCTGAAGTTCCGCTTCGGCGAGCCCGTGTCCGACCACCCGGACTGGGTGCTGAAGGCGGGTCTCGGCATCGGCACGGCGGCGCTCGTCTTCGTGCCTTTCGGCTGGGCGCGCGCGGCGGGCGAGGCGCGATGGATGGCGGCGCGACCTCGGCGCCGCCTCGATCGCGCTCGCAACCGGGCTCACCTTCGGGCTCGCGGCCACCAATCTCGCCATGGAGAACGCGCTGCCGGGCGAAGGCCTGCGGGGCGTCATTATGTTTGCGTTGGCGCTCGCCGTGCCGATGGCTGCTGCCTTCGCGCTTGCGCAGGGGTGGGAGCTTCCCGGTTTCGCCATGGCGCTCGATCCACCGCATTGGCGCGGGGCACGCGCGATGGCGCGATCCTCGCCGCGCTGCTCGTGGCGACGGTGATTGCCACGATCCATGTCGCGCTCGGCCTGGTGTTCGACCCCCGCTACAAGGACTTCCCCTTCGCCGCCCTGACCGGCCCCGTGACGGCACTGGCCGTCGTGGCCTTCATGGCGCGCGCGGGCGCCTGAGCCCCGGCGCGGCGGAGATCGCCGCCGCCTGAGTGCTTGCCGGCTCCGCGCTGTTCATCGTCGGCAACGAGGGCGCCGCGAACTGGCAGGCGGTATTGGCTGCGCTCCTCTTCGTCGCGCTTGCGCTTACGGCGCTTCAGGCACGGGCCGCGCCAGGCTGAGCAGGAGCAGCGCGATCGCAAGCGCCGCAGGCACCCGTGTTGTAGAGCACGAGGCCTGCGAGCGCAAAGACGAGCCCGATGCCGAGCACGAGCACGTTTGGGCGGATGAGCTGGACGGCCGCAGCGATCAGCGCCCCCCAGCCGAATACGTTGAAGACGAACAGAAGAATGACCGCGAGCCTTAGGGCGCAGACAAAGCCTCCCCTCCCCGCCTCGCAAGCGAGCCCGAGCGGCGTGTTCTGGATGATACCGTAGCGAAGGAGGAGCGCCGTGCCGAGCGAGGCCGAGCCCACGAGCGCAAGCAGCAGGCGTCCCGCCTCGACGGCAGGAACAGCTTCGGCGCGGGCCCCCGGCATTCGGTGCTGGCCTTCATGGTGAAGCGCGTCTTAAGCCTGCGAGCCAGCGCCCGTCCATGCCTGACGCACCCCGCTAGGGGCCAAATTTTAACATTTTCCGGCTAGCTTGACCGACCCGGAGCCGCAAGCCCGAGGCAAAGCGTCAAAACCCTGGCAAAGGCCAAATTTCATAAAGCGCAGCGCGTGTTCGTGAAGCCGGTCGGCACCTTCGCCCATGTCGAGGCCGTGGTGCCGAAATGGATCAAGGGCTGCGACGAGCCGATCAAGATCTCCTATGACTGCGGCATGGGCCGCGAGTTCGCGCAAGAGGAGCTCACGGAGGAGTTGAGCGCGCTGCAGGTCAATGGCGCGAGCGGCATCGACGGGACCTGGCGCGTGGTCCGCGGCCAAAACCGCTGGAAAAGCGCCGACCAATGCGGCCATCACCCCTATCCCGGCACCCACCCCACCGTGGTGACGAGCGACCGCGACTGGGGCGGTTGGCGCGTGCCCGGCTCCGAATACGATCTCGACCCCTTCCGCGTCGAGCGCCAGGCCCAGATCATCGTGCGCGCGCCCGTGTTCCTGAAGTTGCTTGAGGAGTTCGTGCAGCACGCCGAGCAAGAGCCTGAGAACCTGAGCGACGACCTCATCAAGCTCGCCCAGCTTGCCCGCCGCGTGATCTCCGAGACGGCGGATTAGTCGTTCCAAACATCCATCGCCGCGCTTGTCATGCCCGCGAAGGCGGGCATCCAGTAAGCGCAACCCCAGCAGAACCTAGGATCGCGGGGCAAGTCCGGATTGCCCGGTTAAACCGGGCAATGACGACGCTTGAGGGCTTGGCAGGCGCCCCTTCCGCCCTCTAAGAGCGGGCGATGCAAGAAACCACACCCCGCCAGCCGAAATTCCTCAAGGACTACGCCCCGCCCGACTACCTCATCGAGGAGGTCGAGCTCGGCTTCGCGCTGGAGCCAAAGGCGACCCGCGTCGCCTCGAAGCTCCGCATCAGGCCCAATCCCAAGGTCGCGACCGGCGGCCGGCCGCTTCAGCTCGACGGCGAGGCGCTCAACGCTCGAAAGCGTCGCCATAGACGGCAAAGCGCTGTCAGCCGGCGACTACGCCCTGACAGACCGGTCGCTGACCATCGCGCAGGTTCCGGCGCATCCCTTCACGCTCGAGATCGTCACGACCTGCGATCCGGAGGCCAACACCGAGCTCTCGGGCCTCTACCGCACGCGCGGCACCTATTGCACGCAATGCGAGCCGGAAGGTTTCCGCCGCATCACCTATTTCATCGACCGGCCCGACGTGCTCGCCGTCTATACGGTGCGCATCGAGGCCGACAAGGCATCGACACCGGTGCTGCTCTCGAACGGAAACCCGGTCGAGCACGGCGACATCGAAGGCACCGGCCGCCATTACGCCGTCTGGCATGACCCCTTCCCCAAGCCGTCTTATCTCTTCGCGCTGGTCGGTGGCGATTTGACCGCGGTGCGCGACAGCTTCGTCACCGCGTCGGGCCGCGAGGTGGCGCTCGCCATCTATGTCGAGCCCGGCAAGGAGGACCGCTGCGCCTGGGCCATGGACTCGCTGAAACGCTCCATGCGCTGGGACGAGGAGCGCTTCGGCCGCGAATACGATCTCGACGTTTTCAACATCGTGGCGGTCAGCGACTTCAACATGGGCGCGATGGAGAATAAGGGCCTCAACATCTTCAACGACAAGCTCGTGCTGGCGCGGCCCGACACGGCGAGCGACGGCGATTACGGCGCGATCGAGAGCGTGATTGCGCACGAATATTTCCACAACTGGACGGGCGACCGCATCACCTGCCGCGACTGGTTCCAGCTCTGCCTTAAGGAAGGGCTGACCGTGTTCCGCGACCAGGAATTCACCGCCGACGTGCGCACGGGCCCGGTCGAGCGCATCGTCGATGCGCGCGTGCTGAAGACCAATCAGTTTCCGGAGGACGCGGGGCCGCTCGCGCACCCGGTGCGGCCGGCGTCGTTCATCGAGATCAACAATTTCTACACGGCGACCGTCTACGAGAAGGGCGCCGAAATCTGCCGCATGCTGCAAACGCTGCTCGGCCGCGACGGCTTCCGCAAAGGGCTCGACCTCTATTTCGAGCGGAATGACGGCGAGGCCGTCACGGTCGAGGATTTCGTCGACTGCCTGGCGGACGCAACGGGCCGCGACCTCAAGCAATTCATGCTGTGGTACAAGCAGGCCGGCACGCCCGAGCTTGCCTGCTCGCTCGACTACGACGCGCACGCCAAGACCGCGCGGCTGAAGGTGAGCCAGGTGGTGCCGCCGACTCCCGGCCAGACCAGCAAGGAGCCGATGCCGATCCCGCTGAAGGTCGGCCTGATCGGTGCGAACGGCCAGGACCTGCCGCTCACGCTCTCCGACGGCACGAAGCTGCCCGACGGCCTGCTCGAAGTGACCGGCCGCGAGCATGTCTTCGAGTTCCGCGACATCCCCTCCCCGCCAACGCCGTCGCTGCTCCGCGATTTCTCCGCGCCGGTGCGCCTCACCATCAATCTCGAGCCGGAGCAGATCGAGTTTCTGATGCGCCACGACAGCGATCCCTTCAATCGCTGGCAGGCGGCGCAGACCTACGCGACCAACCTGCTTACTTCCGCGTCGCGCGGCGGCGACCTCGAGCGCGTCGCGGGCAAGGAGGCGGCAAGGCTTGCGCAAGCGCTTGCCGCGACCGCGCGCGACGACACGCTGCGGGCGGCCTATCGCGCCGAGTTCCTCAAGCTGCCCAGCGAATCCGATGTCGCGCGCGAGCTTGCCCGCGACGTCGAGACCGACAGAGTACGCGAAGCGCGCGAGACGTTGCGCGCGACGATCGGCAAGGAGATCGCCGCGACGCTCGCTGAGCTCTATACGGATTGTGCGCCGGCCGGTCCTTATTCGCCCGATCCGGACAGCGCGGGTTCACGCGCGCTACGCATCGCCGCGCTCGATCTGCTCGCCGCGAGCGGCGCGCCGGAAGAAGTCGAGCGCGTGCGGCGGCATTATTACGACGCCTCGAATATGACGGATGCGATCATGGCGCTCGCCATCCTGTCGCATCTCGACCTGCCCGTGCGCGAGGAGGCGCTCGATCATTTCTACGCGCGCTGGCAGGACGAGCCGCTCGTGCTCGACAAATGGTTTGCGGTGCAGGCGCGCGCCGCGCGCCCGACCTCCGTCGAGACGGTGTGGGCGCTGCTGGAGCACCCGAAATTCTCGCTGAAGAATCCGAACCGCATCCGCGCGCTGATCGGCAGCTTCGCCCACGGCAACCCGACCGGTTTCAACCGCAAGGATGGGGCGGGCTATCGGCTCCTCGCGGACCAGGCGCTCGCCATCGACCGCTTCAACCCGCATATGGCGGCGCGGCTCCTTGGCGCTTTCGAGAGCTGGCGGATTCTCGAGCCTGGGCGCCAGGCCAAGGCCAAGGAGACGCTTGCGAATCTCGCTCGCGCCGAGCTCTCCACCGATAGCTACGAGATCGTCAGCAAGACCCTCGGCGCCGCCTAAAGTCGCCCTCTGTCAACGGGTTATTAACCGAATGTCCACAGCTTTGCTCTGGACAGACGACGCCCTCATCGATTCAACTCGAAGCGAGGGCGATTCGGAGATGCGGCAAGTTCTCCGGCTCGACGCAGGAGAACGACCACGGGGGACCGAATGTCGCGGGCACGTTCCGCGCGTGTGGGAGTCTTCGCCGGCTCAAGTCCTCGTTTGCAGGACCTGCGGGCGCTTATCGGGCGTTATGTGCCCGAGACCGAGCTGCTTCGCTGCCTCGTTCCGATCCTGCTCGCCACCTTTGCCTTCGTCGCCATCGTCGGCTTCGCCTTCCAGCTCGCGCACGGCAAGCGTGACGCGCTCGACGCCGCGCGCCGGCAATTGACGCTCTACGCCGACGTCGCCGCCCTCAACCTCAAGGACAAGACGCTGAGCTCGAGCCTCGACTGGCAGGGCGCGCTCGCGGCGAGCCTGCCCAAGGGCGCGACCCGCAACGACCGCGTGGCGCTGCTCGCCGACGCCGAGGGGAATATCCAGGCTCGCGCGCCGATCGACGCCGCGCGCGCCGGCAATCTCCTCACCGTGCTCGGGCCGCAGCAGCCGCTCACCACCTTCGGCGCGGACGCCGGCGTGCTGCGCCTGACGCTGCTCGACGGCACTGACGCGATCGTCACGGTCCGCAACATCCCGAACACTGACGCGCAGCTTGCGATGATCCAGCCGGCGGCCTCGGCCATCGCCGACTGGAAGAGCGGCGCGATGCTCGAGATCACGCTGCTCGTCTGCACGGGCCTGGTGCTCGCGCTGATCGGCGGGGCTCTATGGTATCTCGCGCCCGCCGTCGGGCGCGCGCGGGACGATGCGCTGGCAGATGAGCTGACCGAGGCGCTGCCGGGCTGCGGCATGTGGCGCTGGAACCTCGCGCGCGGCCATGTGCAATGGTCCGCGCCGATGTATCGGATGCTTGGCCTTCAGCCGGTCGGCGCCGCCATGCCGTTCGGCGCGATTGCCCGCGCGTTGCATCCCGACGACGATCTGCGCGGCGCGATCGAGCGGCATCTGCGCGAGGGGACCACGGAATTCGACGAGAGCTTCCGCCTCCGCCATCAGGACGGCCCCTGGGTGATGCTGAGACTCCGCGGCCACATCACGCGAAGTGCCGACCGACGCGAGCCGATCCTCACCGGCATCGCCGTGATGGCCGAGCATGACGCAAGCCCCGGCTCGGCGGATGCGAATGCGCGGCTACGCGACGCGGTCGAGACGATCTCCGAAGCCTTCGTGCTGTGGGACCGCGAGAACCAGCCTCGTGATGTGCAACAGCAAATACCAGCAGTTCCACGGCCTGGCCGACGATATGGTGCGGCAAGGCAGCCCATATGAAGAGGTGATCGCCGCAGCGTCGGAGCCGCTCGTCTCCAAGCGCATGGCGGTAACCGGCCGCGAGGACGACGACAGCCGCACCTACGAGGCGCAGATCGAGGACGGCCGCTGGCTGCACATCAACGAGCGGCGCACGCGCGACGGCGGCTATGTCAGCGTCGGTACCGACATCACCGTGCTGAAAGAAAGCCAGCAGCGGCTTGCCGAGAGCGAGAGCCAGCTCAGGGAGAGCGTCGCCGAGCTCAGGCTCTCGCGCCGCGAGCTCGAGCAGCAGAAGCAGCAGCTTGTCGACCTCGCGGAGAAATACGCCGCGGAGAAGAACCGGGCCGAGGCCGCAAACCGCGCCAAGTCCGAGTTCCTCGCCAATATCAGCCACGAGCTGCGCACGCCGCTGAACGCCGTGATCGGCTTCTCCGAGGTGATGCAGAAATCGCTGTTCGGCCCGATCGGCCACGCGAAGTATCAGGAATATGCGCGCGACATCTACGAAAGCGGCAGCTACCTGCTGGAGGTGATCAACGACATTCTCGACATGTCGAAGATCGAGGCAGGCCGCATGTCGCTGCATCTCGGCCAGGTGGACGTTGCCGACATCGTCGACGACAGCATGAAGGTGGTGAGCCAGGCGGCGGAAGAGCGCAACATCACGCTCGCGCGCCACGGGCCGCCGCACATGATGCTCGAAGCCGACCGCCGGGCGCTCAAGCAGGTGTTCCTGAACCTCCTGTCGAACGCGGTGAAGTTCACCCGCGACGGCGGCAGCGTCGACGTGCATATCTCGCGCGCGCGCGGAATCGTGAAGATCGCCATCAAGGACACCGGCATCGGCATCCCCGAGGGCGACATCGGCAAGCTCGGGCGTCCGTTCGAGCAGGTCGAGAACCAGTTCTCCAAAAGCCATCAGGGCAGCGGGCTTGGGCTTGCCATTTCCCGCGCGCTGGTCGAGCTGCATGGCGGGACGCTTGCGCATCTCGAGCCGCGAGGGCCAGGGCACGACCGTGACCTGCACCCTGCCCGTTCAGGCCGTGCTGCCCGCCGAGACGTCGGAACCCGAGCTCGCCGCCTCCGCTTAGGCCTCGTCCTCCCTAGCGAATGATCCGCTCGTAGGCCTCGTGCACCTGACGCAGCGTGTCGCTGAGCGATGCTTCGAGCGTGGCGAAGTCTGGCATGTCGGCCGAGCGGGCGAGCAGGTCTTTCAGCGCGCGCGGGTGCCTCCTCCGGCACGAACGGCTTGTCGAGGCATAGCCTCAAGCACTTGCGTCAGCGCGTGATAGAGCCGCGCCGCAGGCACGAGGATCTCGGCATCGGCCGGAGACAGCACGCCGGCCGATGCGAGCTTCGAGAGCGCAGTCTCGGTGTTCTGGTCGAGCACCTCCGGGTGCTCCGCGGCGCTGACGATCTGGAGAAACTGCGCGATGAACTCGAGGTCGATCAGCCCGCCCCGCACCTGCTTCAGGTCCCAGATGTCGGTCGTGCCCTTCTCCTCTTCGATCTTCGCGCGCATGGTGCGGACGTCTTCCGCGACGGCAGCGCGATCGCGCGGGCGCGCCAGCACCTCCCTGATCGTGTCGTTGATGGTCCCGCGCAAGCGCGGCGGACTCCGCGACGACCCGCGCGCGGGTCAGCGCAAGATGCTCCCACGTCCAGGCTGACGCCTTCTGATAGTCGATGAAGCTCGAAAGCTTGGTCGCGACCGGGCCCTGGCTGCCCGATGGCCTGAGCCGCATGTCGACTTGGTAGAGCGAGCCCTCGGCGGTCTCGGCGGAGAGCGCCGCGATCAGTCGCTGGGTGAAGCGCGAATAGTATTGCGGACCGGGCAGCGGCCTTGCGCCCGTCGGACTGCGCGTCCGTCCCCTCGTAGTCGTAGACGACGATCAGGTCGAGGTCCGAGCCCGCGGTCATCTCGCGGCCCCCGAGCTTGCCCATGGCGATGATCGCCGCGCGGCCGCCCGGCAGCCGCCCGTGCTGGCGCTCGAGCTCGGCCTCGACGCGCGCGGCGAGCGCCGCGATCAAAGTCTCGGCAAGCCCGCATAGGCCGCGCCCGCCTGGCGCGCTGAGAGCGTGCCCGAGATCACCCGCACACCGATGAGAAAGCCCTGCTCGCGGCCGATGCTGCGCGCGCGGTCGAGCGCGTCCTGATGGTCACGCGCCTCCGCGATCGCGCCGCGGACGAGCTCTTTCAGCTTCTCAGGGGTCGGCACGGCACCGAAGAACCCGGGATCGAGCACGGCATCGAGAAGACGCGGGCGCCGCGCGATGATGCGCGCGAGCCTCGGCGCCGTGCCCATGATGTCGGCGAGCAGCCTGAGCAGGCTCGGATTGGCGGCAAGGAGGGAGAAAAGCTGCAAGCCCGCCGGCATCTCGGAAATCACCTTGTCGAAGGTGGCGAGCGCGAGGTCGGGCTCGGCGGTGCGGCCGAAGGCATCGAGCAGCGAGGGAAGGAACGCGGTCAGCCGCTCGCGCGACATCGCGCTGCGCGTCGCGGCGTAGCGGCCCGACTGCCAGGCGCGGATCGCGGTCATCGCTGCTTGCGGATTGCGGAAGCCAAGCCGCTCGAGACTCGCGATGGCCGCAGGGTCGGCCTCGTCGCGGAGATGACGATGTTGGGGAGGGAATCGGGCGGCTCGGGCAGCTTCTCGAACAGCGCGCCGTAATGCGCCTCGACCTGCTTGAAGGTCGCAAGCAATGCGTTCGCGAACGCGTCGGTCTCTTCATAGCCTGAGAAGCGCGCGATCCGGTCGAGCTCCGCCCTGTCGGCGGGGAGGATATGCGTCTGCTGGTCGCCCACCATCTGCAGCCGGTTCTCGATCCGGCGCAGGAAGTAGATAGGCCTCGGTCAGACGTCGGCGTCGGCGCGCGTGATGAAGCCGCCTTCGGCGAGCCGGCCGAGCGTCTCGATCGTGCCGCGCGTCCGAAGCTCCGGACTGCCTGCCGCCCATGATGAGCTGCTGGGTCTGGGCGAAGAACTCGATGTCGCGGATGCCGCCGCGGCCGAGCTTGATGTCGTGGCCCTCGACCGCGACGGCGCCATGGCCCTTATGCGCGTGCACCCGCCGCTTCATGGCGTGGATGTCGGCGACCGCGGCGAAGTCGAGATATTTGCGCCAGATGAAGGGTGAGAGCTGGCGCAGGAACTCCTCGCCGGCCGCCGTGTCGCCCGCGGCGATGCGCGCCTTGATCAGCGCCGCGCGTTCCCAGTTCTGGCCGAAGCTCTCGTAATAGGTGAGCCCTGCGTCGGTCGAGAGCGCGATCTGCGTCGCGCCGGGATCGGGCCGGAGCCTGAGATCGGTGCGGAACACATAGCCGTCGGCCGGTATGCTCCTGGAGCAGGCGCACCAGCTCGCGCGTCAGCTTCACGAAGAAGGTTGACGGCTCGACGTCCGGCGCGAGCCCCGCGCGCGCCGTCGTCGTAAAACACCATAAAGTCGATGTCGCTCGAATAATTGAGCTCCATCGCGCCGAGCTTGCCCATGGCGATGATGAAATAGCCGCGCGGCTCCGGCGTGCCCTCGCCGGCCGTCACCTGCCCCGCCTCACGCGCCTTGCGGAACAGAAAGCCGATGGCCGCTTTGAGCGCAGCGTCGGCGGTGAGGCTCATCGCTTCGAGGCAGGCGCCGGTCGTCCAGACCTGGCCGACATCGGCGAGCGCGGCGAGCAGCGCCATGCGCCGCTTGAACTGCCTGAGATGCGCCATGACCTCCTTCGAGGACGGCGCTTCGTCGATCGAAGCGGCAAGCGCGGCTTGCGCATCCTTGAGATGCGTCTCGGGGTTCAGCGTGAGGCAGTCGGCGAGCGAGCGCGGATCGCGGAGCGAAAGCGCCGAGAGATAGGGCGAGCAGGAGAAAGTGCCGAGCAGGAGCTCCCTGACGTCGGGATTGCCGGCGATCAGCGCCGGCAAGCTCGGGCGCATCCGACTTTGACAGCGTGTCGAGCACGTCGGCGCCGCGCGCCGCGTCGTAGGGAAGCGGCGAGGCCGCAATGCGCTCCAAAAAGGCCGTCACGTGGGCCTGATCTCTGCTCCCGCGGTCGCGTTCTGCGCCGCCCCGTTGACATGCGCCTCGGCCTCGACCGGCACGGCGAGGACGACACGGAGGCCCGGATCGTTGTCCTCGAGCCGCAAGCTGCCACCATGCAGCCTCGCCACCGCCGCGACAAGGCTCAAACCAAGCCCGCTGCCGGGCTCCGACCGGCTCGCTTCCAGGCGCACGAAGCGGTCGAGCACCCGCTCCCGCTCGGCGGCCGGGACGCCCGGCCCGCGGTCGCTGACAGCGATCTCCGCCATGGCCCCCCGCGCCCGCGCGCTCACCGCGACCTCGGGCTCGGCGCCGTTGCCGGCTTTGCCGGCCTCCGGCGCGCCGTATTTGATGGCGTTGTCGATGAGATTGGCGATGGCCTGGCCGAGCAGCTGGCGGTCGGCGTGAACGCGGATCGGCTCGCTTGTCTCGCAGCGAAGCGCAAGCCCGCGCTCCTCGGCGACGGGCTCGTAAAGCTCGGCCACGTCGCGGACGAGCTCGGAGACGTCGAGCGTCTCGCGGTTCTCGCCGCCGGCGCCCGGCTTCGAGCCGCGCGATGGAAAGCAGCGCGTTGAAGGTCTTGATCAGCCCGTCGGCCTCTTCGATGGTCCGCTCGAGCGCCTCGCGATAGACCGGACCGTCGCCATCAGGCTCGCGCAAAGCCGCCTCGACGCGGTTGCGCAGGCGGTTGAGCGGCGTCTTGAGGTCGTGCGCGATATTGTCGGAGACCTCGCGCAAGCCCGCCATCAGCTGCTCGATGCGCGCGAGCATGAGGTTGAGGCTTTCCGACAGGCGGTCGAGCTCGTCGCCCGAGCCGTTGACCGGCAGGCGCCCGGTGAGGTCGCCCTCCATGATGGTTCGCGTCGTGGCCGACACCGCATCGATGCGCGCGAGCAGCTTGCGGCTCACCCAGACGCCGCCGCCGATGCCGAACAGTGCTATGACGCCGAGGCCCCACAGCATGGCGGAGCGGATGGTGCGCGCGAGCACCCTGCGGTCCTCGATGTCGCGGCCGACGATCAGGCGGTAGCCGTCCGGCAGGCGGAACACATTGGCGAAGGCGAGACGCCGCTCGGTGCCGCCAGGCGCCGGGCGGCGATAGGCGAATTCGACCGGACCGAGGCTGTTCCAGAGCTGCGGCGACACGGCGGTGAGATTGCCGGCGAGCCGCCGCCCGTCCTTGTCGGCGACGAGATAGAGGCTGTTGCCGGGCGTGCGCGACGCGATCGGCGACGGTGCGGATCAGCTGATCGAGCCGGCCCGCTTTGTACTGCTCGGCAAGTCCCTGCAGCTCCGCGTCGATCGTCTCGCTGAGCTGCCGCTGCAGCAGCACCGTGGTGTTCCAATAGATGTAGAACATCGCCACGATGGCGGCCGCGCTGAACAGCGCGAGGTAAGTCAGCGATAAGCGAAAGGCGGTGGTCCGGAAGAGCTTACTGAGCGCTGTCACGGATGGAATATCCGGCGCCCCGGACCGTATGGAGGAGAGGGCTTCCGAAATTCTTGTCGATCTTGGACCTAAGCCGCGAGATATGGACGTCGATGACATTGGTCTGCGGGTCGAAATGATAGTCCCAGACATTCTCGAGCAGCATGGTGCGGGTCACCACCTGGCCCGCATGCTTCATCAGATATTCGAGCAGGCGGAACTCGCGCGGCTGCAACATAATGGCTTCGCCCGCGCGCGTCACCTTGTGCGACAGCCGGTCGAGCACGAGATCGCCGACCACGAGGCGGGTGGAGCCCTCCTCGGGCGAGGTGCGCCTGGCGAGCGCCTCGATGCGGGCGAGCAGCTCGCTGAACGCATAGGGCTTGGTGAGGTAGTCGTCGCCGCCCGCACGCAAGCCCTTGACCCGGTCGTCAACCTCGCCGAGCGCCGAGAGGATGAGCGCGGGCGTCCTGATCTCCTCGGCGCGCAGGCTCTGGATCACCGAGAGACCGTCGCGTTTGGGCAGCATGCGGTCGACGATCAAAACGTCGAAGGCATTGGCGCGGGCAAGGTCGAGACCGGTCTGGCCGTCGCCGGCATATTCGGCGACATGACCGGCCTCCTTGAGCGCGCGCTTGAGGAAAGATGCGGTCTCTTGATCATCCTCGATCACCAGAACGCGCATGGTCTGGATCTCCGCTGACGTGCAGAGGCAGACAAAGGGGCGGGCGGCGCGGTGGGGGGAAACCGCGCCGCCCTCCGGCGTAGAAGGCCGATTAAGCCTTCTTCAGGGAAAGCGCCACGAAGCGCGTCTGGTCGCCGGACTTGACTTGCATCAGCACCTTGACCGTTTCCTTGTCGGCCTTGGCGCCGGCCATCGCCTTCTTGACGCCTTGAGCGACATCACCAGGATTGGCCACGTCCACGCCGGCCACCTGGAGGATGACGTCGCCGGGCTTGAGGCCCTTCTCGGCGGCATCGCTCGCGGGATCGACCTCGGTGATGACCACGCCTTCCTCGCCGGCGCCCGGAAACTTGGCGGCGGGTGCGAGCGAGAGGCCGAGATCCTTCATCTCCTGGCCGGTTTCAGGCTTGTCCTCCTCGAGCGAGGCGAGCTTCTTGCCGCTCGGGAAGGTGCCGAGCTTCATGTCGACCTGCTTCTTCTCGCCGTAGCGGACGATTGCGAGCTTGACGTCGGTGTTGGGCGTGAGCTCGGCGATCTTGCGGGCAAGGTCGCGCGAGTCGGCGATCTTCTCGCCGTTCACCTCGACGATCACGTCGCCGGCCTTGAGATCCTCCTTGGCCGCCGGGCCGTCCTCGGTCACCTTGGTGACCATGGCGCCCTTGGCCTCGGCGAGACCGATCGAGTTGGCGATGTCGTCACTGACGTTCTGGATGACGACGCCGAGCCAGCCGCGATCGACGGTGCCGGAGGTCTGCAGCTTGCCGACCACCTCCTTGACGAGGGCCGCGGGCACCGCGAAAGCGATGCCGACATTGCCGCCCGACGGTGAGAAGATGGCGGTGTTCATGCCGATTACCTTGCCGTCGAGGTCGAAGCTCGGGCCGCCGGAATTGCCGCGGTTTACCGCCGCGTCGATCTGCAGATAGTCGTAGGGACCTGAGCCGATATCGCGGTTATGCGCCGAGATGATTCCGGCCGTCACCGTGCCGCCGAGGCCGAACGGGTTGCCGACGGCGAGCACCCAGTCGCCGACGCGCGGGTCCTTGCCCGAGAACTCGACAAACGGGAAGGTCTTGCCGTCGCCCTTCACCTTGATCAGGGCCACGTCGGTGCGCGCATCGGAGCCCACCATTGTGGCGGGATATTTGGTTCCGTCTTCCATCGTCACCGTGATGTCCTCGGCGTCCTCGACCACGTGGTTATTGGTCACGACGTAGCCGTCGGCCGAGATGAAGAAGCCGGACCCTTGAGCGAGGCTCGGCGAAGGCTTCGCCGGCGCGCCGGGCATGCCTTTGCGGAACTGCTTGAAGAAATCGTAGAGCGGGTTGTCCTCCGGAATGTCCGGCATGCCGGGGATCTGCAGGTCGTTCTCCGCGACCTTGGTATCGCCCTTGACGTTGATGCTGATCACGGCCGGGCTCACCTTCTGCACCAGATCGGCGAAGGAAAGTGGCGCGCGGCCATAGGGCGTCTCGATGGTCTGGGTCGGGGTCTGGGGGGTCTCGGCGACGGCGAACGGAATGCTGTTGCCGAGCGTCAGCCCTAATGCGCTCGTGGCGATCAGGGCGGCAGCCGCCAAAAGCACCGGCTTGCGGGTCAGCGTCCGCTTGCCTGCGCTTGGGTTCGCGGCGTGGCTCTGGTCAGGGGTCATGATTACCTCTCTCCTGAATGAAAACCCGTATATACAGCCTTGCGTCGGTGAGGAGCGAGGCTTCCGGGGAACAGATATAGGGGTTCGCGACTAACGCAGCCGTTTCGTGGGCATTAAATTTAAGTAAGGTTCCACCGCCTGAAAATGTAGGCGTTCCGCTCCGCATTGGAAGAGCGGGGAGCGGTATCACCGGCGAGATTCACCCGGCCATCCACAGCCTTGATATCAAATGCATTCCCGCCTGAGCGGAGGCGCGTCACTCCGGCTTATTGAGGATTTGCTTCAGTCGGCGCTTCTCCTCGCGGTTCAGCGGCGCGGGCGCGGCGGCGGCCGATCTCCGCCGCCTGAGGGCGAGCGCGATGGCCGCCAGCGCGGCGAGGAAGAGCGCCGGCGTGGCAAACCACAGAATCAGCGTGTGGGGCGTAAGCCGGGGCTTGAGCAGCACGAACTCGCCGTAACGCGCCACCACGAATTCGACGATCTCGGGGTCGCTGTCGCCGGCCTTCAGCCGCTCGCGCACGAGCAGACGCAGATCCTTGGCGAGCGGGGCGTCCGAATCGTCAATCGACTGATTTTGGCAGACGAGGCAGCGGAGATTTCGCGGAGATGGCGCGGGCGCGCGCTTCGAGCGCGGCGTCCTGCAGCACCTCGTCGGGCTGCACGGCGGCGGCGGGCGCGGCCGCAAGAAGCGAGACGGCCAGGAGCAAGCAGAAGCGGCGCAGCGGGGGGTCATGGTCATTCGCTCTCGCCGGCAAGCGGTGCGGGCTTCGCGGCTGCCCGTTTCGGCGCGCCGACCCGCAGGCGGCGGTCCGACAGCGAGACCGCGCCGCCGAGGAACATGATCAGCGTGCCGATCCAGATCAGCCTGACGAGCGGATGGAAGTAGAGACGAATGCTGTAGGCGCCGTCCTTCAGCGAATCGCCGAGCACGGCGTAGAGGTCGCCGCGCCAGCTCGCATGGATGCCGGCCTCGGTCGTGCCGCTCTGCTCGATCATGAACTCGCGCTTCGACGGCTGAAGCACTGCAACGTCCCGTCCGTTGCGGGTGACCTTGAACTTCGCCGCGCGCTCGCGGTAGTTTGGTCCCTGATGCGGCGCGACGCCCTCGAAGAGGAGGCTGTAGTCCGCGATCTCGGCGGTGTCGCCGGGCTTGAGCGCAAGGATCGCCTCGGACCGCCACGCCGTGGTCGCGACGATGCCGATGACGGTTAGCCCAAGCCCCGCATGCGCGAGCGCTGAGCCGTAGGAGGCGCGCGGCAGGTTGCGCAGGCGCCGCCAGATTTCGCCCCTTGAGGCTTCGGTGAGCTTGACGCGATAGCCGATCTCGGTGAGCGCGCCGGCGATCAGCCAGACGCCGAGGCCGATGCCGAGCGGCGCAAGCCACGGTCCCCGCTGGAAAACCGCGAGCACCAGGATCATCGCGGCGAGCGCCACAATTGCTGCCGCGGTCAGCCGTTGTGCGGCGGCGAGCAAATCTCCGCGCTTCCAGGCAAGCAGCGGCCCGAACGGCACGGCAAGCAGCAGCGGCACGATGAGCGGCACGAAGGTGAGATTGAAGAAGGGCGCGCCGACCGAAATCTTGTCGCCGGTGATCGCCTCGAGCGCGAGCGGATAGAGCGTGCCAACGAACACGGCGGCGCAGGCCGTCGTCAGCAGGAGGTTGTTCAACACGAGCGCGCCTTCGCGGCTGATCGGGGCGAACAGACCGCCTTGCGAAAGGAGCGGCGCCCGCCAGGCAAACAGCGTGAGCGCGCCCCCGATGAACACGGCCATGATCATCAGGATGAACACGCCGCGCGCCGGATCGACGGCAAAGGCGTGCACGGATGTCAGCACGCCGGAGCGGACGAGGAACGTGCCCATCAGCGAGAGCGAGAAAGTGATGATGGCGAGCAGGATGGTCCAGACCTTCAGCGCATCGCGCTTCTCCATGACGAGCGCCGAGTGCAACAGCGCCGTGCCTGCGAGCCACGGCATGAAGGAGGCGTTCTCGACCGGGTCCCAGAACCAGAACCCGCCCCAGCCGAGTTCGTAATAGGCCCACCAGGAGCCAAGCGCGATGCCGAGCGTAAGGCACATCCAGGCGGCGAGCGTCCACGGCCTGACCCAGCGCGCCCAGGCGGCATCGATGCGCCCTGAGAGGAGCGCCGCTACGGCGAAGGAGAACGCCATCGAGAAGCCGACATAGCCGGCATAGAGGAAGGGCGGGTGGATGGCGAGCGCGGGGTCTTGCAGGACGGGGTTCAGTCCCTGCCCGTCGAACGGCGCCGGGTTGAGCCGCGTGAAGGGGTTCGACGTGGTGACAATGAAAAGGAGAAACGCCGCGGCGATCGAGCCCTGCACGGCGAGCACATTGGCTTTGAGCTCGCCCGGCAGATTGGTTCCCCAAGTCGCGACCGCCGCCCCGAACAGGGCGAGGATCAGGACCCAGAGCACCATGGAGCCTTCATGGTTCCCCCACACGCCCGAGATCTTGTAGATGAGCGGCTTCGCCGAGTGGGAGTTCTGCCAGACATTCTGGACCGAGAAGTCGGAGGTCACATAGGCGGTGGTCAGCGCGATGAAGGCGATGGCGATCAGGAGGAATTGGAGCTGCGCGGCGGGCACGGCGATCGCCGCGAGCTGCGGATCGCGGGTGCGCGTGCCGATCAGCGGCAGCACCGTTTGCACGATCGAGACGGCAAGCGCGAGGATCAGCGCGTAATGTCCGGTCTCGGCGATCATCTCGCCCCGCCTCCCCCTTCGCCCTTCCTCCACACGCCCTGCTCTTTCAGCTTCTTGGCGACCTCCGGCGGCATGTAGTTTTCGTCGTGCTTGGCGAGCACGCTGTCGGCATGGAAGATGCCGTCGGCCGCGAGCGCCCCTTCCGCGACCACGCCCTGCTCCTCGCGGAAGAGGTCGGGGAGCACGCCCTCATAGGTGACGGGCAGGGTCTTGGTCATATCGGTGATGACGAAGCGAACCGTCGTCCCCTCCCCGCGCATCGACACTGCCTTTGTCCACGAGCCCGCCGAGCCGGAAGCGCTGGCCGGGCGCGATCTCCATCTTGGCGACCTCGCTCGGCGTATAGAAGAAGACGATCGAGTCGCGCATGGCGTAAAGCACGAGCCCCACGGCGAGCTGCGAGCACCGCTAGCGAAGTGCCGATCAGTATGCTTCTTCGCTGTTTCCGCGTCATGACTTCAGCCCAAGCTCGGCCGCGAGCGCGTCGAGCTCGCGGATCGCCGGCGCATTGCCGCTGAACTGGCTCCTGGCGCGGGCAAGCGCCTTGGTCGCCTCGTCCTTACGGTCGAGCACGCTATAGGCGCGCACGAGCTTCAGCCAACCGGGCAGATCGTCGCCTTGCGTCTCGAGCCGTGCGGCAAGGCCCTGCACCATGCTTTCGATCATCGCCTGGCGCTCGGCGGGGCTCATGGCTTCAGCCGCGGCGACGTCTTGCTCGCTCGGCTGCGGCAAAGGCTTGCCGTCACGCTTGGCTTCGGCGAGCGCGATCCGCTGCTTAACCATCTCGCGCCATGGCGCGTTCGTGTCGGCCGTCTGAAGCAGCGCACGCCAGCCCTCGATCGCTTCCGCGAACTTGCCGTCCTGCTCTTTGGCAATGGAAAGAAGAATGCGCGGCTCGAGCAGCGTCTTGTCGAGCGCGAGAGCGCGCTCGAGCGCACTCCGGGCGTCCTCCGTCACCACGCCGTCGTTCTGGAGCACGAGCGCCTGGCCGAAGCCGGAGAGCCGAGAGGGCGAGGGACCGAGCAGCCGGATCGCCTGCTCGTAGGCGTTGGCCGCATCGCCATAGCGCCGCCAGCCGAGATAGACCGGCGCGATCACGTCCCAGCCCTCCCCGTCCTCGGGGTGCTCGCGCAGCCGCGCCTCGACGCGGGAGACGAGCGCGGCGATGTTCTGCTCGTTCGCCGGATCCTTGAGGCGAACGGCGAGCGGCTGGTCGGGAAGTCCGGGAGAGCCGTAAGAAAGGTAGAAGCCGAGCGCGAGCAGCGGCAGCAACGCAGTGACGGCGATAAGGGCCGCTCGCGAAGCTGCGCCCGCGCGCTTGCGCGCCCGCGGAGGCGCGCGTCTTGCCGTCGGTCGCGAGCAGCCGGCGCGCGATCTCGATCCGCGCGGCCTCCGCCTCCGCCTCGCCGATCAGTCCCCGCGCGCGGTCGGCGTCGATCTCGGCGAGCTGGTCGCGATAGACGGCCGCGTCGAAGCCCTCGCGCGCAGAAGACGCTGTGGCGGTCACGTCGCCATCGCTCTCACGTGCGAGCGGGCGCAGCAACACGAGCAGCACGATCGCCGTGAGGCAGGCAAGGATGAGCCAAAGCAACACTGGAGCAGCAAGCCTCCAATCGCGAATGGAAGGCTAGGCATAGGAAATGGCGCATTGAGGGGCAAGCGCTCGCGCGTCGCGCAAGATTAATTCCGGGCAATCCTCGCGAGACTGTGAAGGGGAAGGCTAGCCGACGGTCTGCCAGGTTCCGTCGGGATTACGGCAGGCCGTGCCGCGCACGGTCTGTGGCTGGCCGCTGATATAGATCGTGTGCGTATAGGGCCGGCAATGCGAGCCGCCCTGCTGGTACGGCCTGCCGGGCACGATCTGCCCGCGATATTGCGAGTTCGGATTGTCCCAGCTCGTCGGCACGCCGGGCTGGCCATATTCGAGCGCCCGATATTCGGCTGCCGCCGCCATCTGGCGGTCGCGCTCGTCCATGCTGCGGCCGATCTCATTGCCGAGGATGCCGCCGACCACGGCGCCGATGCCCGCGCCGACATAACGCCCGCTTCCTCCGCCGCCGATCGCGGCACCCGCGATCGCGCCGCCAGTGGCGCCGAGAATAGTGCCGGTGCCCTGCTTGTTGCCTGGCCCGCAGGCGTCATCCCCACCATAAGGACGGCAGCAGTGCCAGCACACAAATCGGCGCTAGTCTCATCGATACCCCCTGCGGCGGGCGGCCCTCAAGGCCTTGCCCCCGAAGCACGAGACTGAGAAAGCATTCTAATCGTCTCAGCCAGCCCTTAACAAATAACAATTCTGGCCAAATTAGGTTGCCCTCCAAAACGTACAGAAATCAGGCGGAAGGCAGCTCGATCCGCGCCCGCAGGCCACCCTCGGGAGAAGGCTCAAGCTCGAACTTGCCCTTATAAAGATGAGCGAGGTCGGCCACGATGGAGAGGCCGAGGCCCGAGCCCGGCTTGCTCTCGTCGAGCCGCTGACCGCGCTTCATCGCCCGCGCCCGGTCCTCTTCCGAAAGGCCCGGGCCGTCGTCGTCGACCGTCACGACGAAAGTGCCGGACCTGCGCCCCTTCTCGGCCGACGCCTTGACTTTCCAGCTCGCCCATTTGCAGGCATTGTCGAGCAGGTTCCCGACCATCTCCTCGAAGTCCTGCTTCTCCCCCTGGAACTTCAGATCCGGCGCGGAGACGACTTCGAGATCGAGCCCGCGCTCTCCATAGATACGGTCGAGCGTCCGCTTGAGCGCGCTGAGCACACCCTCGACCTCGGTCGCGTCACCGATCACGCTCGAGCGCGCCGCCACGCGCGCGCGGTCGAGATGGTGGGTGATCTGCGTGCGCATGATCTCGGCCTGCTCGATGACCTTGGCGGCGAGCGGCCCCTCCTGGTTGCGCGCTTCGTTGGAAATCACGCTGAGTGGCGTCTTGAGCGCATGCGCGAGATTGCCGACATGGGTGCGTGCGCGCTCGACGATCTCGCGGTTCGACTGCATCAGCGCGTTGAGCTCCTGCTGCAGCGGCTTGATCTCGTCGGGAAGCTCGCCTTCGAGGCTTTCGGCTTGGCCGGAGCGGATCGCCGTGAGGTCGTGGCGGATGGCGCGCAGCGGCGCGAGCCCGAACCGCACCTGGAACAGCGTCGCAAGCACGAGGCCGAGACCGAGCAGGCCGAGTGCCGCGATCAGCATGGTGGTAAACCAGGCAAGATCGGTGTCGATCTCGCTTCCATCGCCCGCAATCGCATAGGAATACGGCGTGGAGTTCGGACCGCCCGGCCTGATCTCGCGCTCGACGACGCGGAGCCGCTGATGCTCGGGGCCCGACGCATAGGCGCGCCGCGTACGCGTCTCATCCGCCTCGACGCCGCTTTGGCTCGGCAGGCTGAGTTGCTGGTCGAGGAGGGAGTCGGAGATGAAGAGCGGCCGCTCGGCGTTAAGCGGCTTGATCTGCCAGTACCAGCCGGAGAACGGAATCCTGAAGGCCGGCTCGTTGAGGCCCGCGGGCTCTTTGGGCGGGCCCGTGGTGACGTCTTCGGTGGAGGAGGCGACCAGGCTCGTCATATAGACGTTGAGCCGCGCGTCGAAATTGCGCTCGACGGCCTGGCGATAGAGGGAGGAAAGGAGGATGGCGGCGGCAGGCACGACCAAGAGGGTCAAGGCCACGGCCGAGACGAACAGCCGGAAGGCGAGAGAGTTACGCCCCATCTTCGCTGTCCGAGAGGCGATAGCCGAGCCCTCGGACGGTCTTGATGAGGTCTACGGGGAGTTTCTTGCGCAAGCGCCCGATGAACACTTCGACCGTGTTGGAGTCGCGATTGAAGTCCTGCTCGTAGAGATGCTCGACGAGCTCGGTGCGCGAAACCACGCGGTCGCGATGCAGCATGAGATAGTGCAGCACGCGATATTCGTGACTGGTGAGCTTGACGGCCGCTCCGTCGACCGTCACGCGCGCGGTCTTGGTGTCGAGCCTGAGCGGCCCGCATTCCATTTCGTTGCGCGCATGCCCCGCCGAGCGGCGGAGCAGCGCCCGCAGGCGCGCCAGCACTTCTTCCATATGGAAGGGCTTGGCGACATAGTCGTCAGCGCCGGCGTCCATGCCGGCCACCTTGTCGCTCCAGCGCTCGCGCGCGGTGAGGATGAGCACCGGCATCGTGCGGTCGTCGCGGCGCCACTGCTCGAGCACGCTCAAGCCGTCCTTCTTGGGCAGCCCGAGATCGAGCACGACCGCATCATAGGGCTCGGTATCGCCGAGGAAGTGTCCCTCCTCGCCGTCGAACGCGGTGTCGACGGCGTAGCCGGCATCGCTCAGCGCGGTGACGAGCTGCCGGTTAAGGTCGGGATCGTCCTCGATGACGAGAAGCCGCAAAGCGCCTTCCTCCCCTCAGCAGCGCGAAGGATACCGCGGGTCGTCCTAGAACTGCCCGGTCTTGGCGTCAACGTCGAGCTTGACGACGTCGCCGGTCGGCCCGAGCACCGAGAACTTGTAGCGGAACCGTCCGCCGTCCTGGCAGAGCTTGGCCCCCACGATCTTGCCGCCGGTGCGCTGCTGCACGCTGTCATAGACCACGTTGGCCGGGACGAGCCCGTTCTTCGAGATAACCGGCCCCGCCTCCTTCCAAACAAGACAGCCGGCTTCAGCCGGCCCTCCCGACACCGCCAAGAAGGCGACGGTCATCGCCACGATGCATACTTGCCTCATCGCCCACTCACCCTTCAGTCCCGCTGCTTTCTTGTCCTATTTGCCTTATTGGCCGGGACGTTAAACGAGAGCGCATGAACCGCGCATGAACGCGGTTTTCGGCCTTTCGATTCGGGTTTAGCAGGCCCTTCGTCAACGGATCGAGAGCGTTTCGCCTCGTCCACCTTGGCGCCAAGCGCGGCAAGCCCGAGCCCGCCGAGCATGACAGGGAGCGCGGCGACCGGCTCCGCGAGCGACATGTCCCCGACGGCCCACAGCCCTATCGCTGAGAGCGCGGCGGTCACGCCCAGGACCTGCGTGCGATAGCCCTTGGCGAAGCCGCCGGTCACAAACCAGGCGATGGTGTTCATATGGGGGTCCTTTCTCGGGATGGTTGCGGGTGACGCGGTCAGACGGGGCCCTCGGCAGGCCAGCGGAGCAGGCGCGACTTCGGAAGCGAGACGCGGTCTGATTGGTTGCCGCCGAGACAGACGATCCGCCCCTTCTCCTCGCGCTCGAAGAAGGCGACATGGCCCTGCCAGGACGAGTTGCCTCGGGCGAGCACTACGATGGCCGCGCCTTGGCTGCGCGAGCTTCTTGCCCCAAGCGAGATAAGAGCGCGCGAGCAGAGAGCGGAGCCCCGCGACCGTCGTGAATTCACCCTCGCCGTCGAAATCGACCTTGGAAAGCGCAAACGAAAAAGGGCGGCCGGAGCCGCCCTCGTTCATTACTGACTGATGCTGTGCGTTAGAGGCGGCTCTCGACTGCCTTGCGTAGCGTGATGCGGTCGCGGTCCGACACGCCGAGCAGCTCGGCGCTGCGCCAGACGAGATTCGATTCGAACTCGTGCAGCACGCCGTCGGCGAAGGCCACCTCCCAGAGCATCTCGACGATCCGCTTGCGGCCGTCCTGGTCGAGCTCGCGCGCGAGCACGCTCGTGAAACTGTAAAGATCGACGGATTCCTGCTCCCACGCCTCGGCTTCGCCAAGGATCTGTTTCAGCCCGTCGCCCTGCAGCCCGAACCGCGCCTCGAGTAGGGCCTTGAGCTTCCTCCGCTCCTCGGGAGCGAACTTGCCGTCGACCGAGGCCGCGTTGATGAGCAGCGCCGCGGCCGCCAGCCGCAGCTCTTCCTCGCGCAATTCGAGCGATCGCTCGTCCTCCCCGAGGACGCGGTCGACGAGCTGCTTAAACTTGGCCCAGATGGTCATCGCAGCTCCCTGATATCGCGAGAGCTTCTATAGCGCAGTTTGAATTCCGCTCAAACCGCCCCGCGACCCCGCACACGTCCAAAACGTAGATGCCCGGCAGAAGGCCGGCCATGACGAAGGCAAAAGAAGAGAGAGCCTTGAAGCCTACGCCGCTTCGGCGATCGCGGGCTCCGTCACGGCGCGATAGCGCACGATGCCATGGAAGGTATCGCCATCGGGATCGAGCCGCGCCTCGGACAACTGGTGCCGCAGATTGATGAGGTAATGGTCCTCGAGCAGAAGCGATTGGTCGTGCAGCGCGGCCCTGATTGCCTCGAGGATCGCGTGCACCTCTTGCTTGCCGCCGGCGCGGGACCAGACATGCAACGTGAGCTCATGCTCGCCGCCGTCCTCGGTGCCGGTGCTCCAGTCGCGGATCACGCTCTGCCCGAGCGTCACGAAGGGAAAGGCTGCCGCCTGCGGCGCATCGTCGTAGATGCGGACGCCGCCGAGCAGCGTGGTCGAGAACGGATGAGCCGACCAGCGCCTGATAGACGCCGCGCTGTAGAGCCCAACTAGCAGCTTCCGCCATGGCAAGATCTCCAATATCTCGTTAACCAAGATATGGGGTGCCGCCTTCAGCCATTCAAAGGCCTCCAGCCGATCACCATTCCGCGATTAAAACGCACGGCGCGAGCGCCTGAAAGGAGCGTGGACCGCATTTCGTAAGACGTCGTTAACGACGCTGCGCCGTGCCCGGAAAACCGGCAGGAGCCAGGGCGAAGCGGCCTTCCGCACCGTGCCGAACTCGGCGCGGGGCCGGCGGGGCATGACCAGGTCCTGGCCGAGATCGACCGCGCCGAACACGCTCGCGTAGCCGGAGAAGGTGCCGTCGGCCTCGACCGATTTCAGGTCGCAGGGCGCGAACTTCACCTCGCGCTCAGGCGCGATCTCGCCGAAGCGTTGCAGCATGTCATGTGCTTTCGCGAATTCTCGTCTCCCCAACGGGGAAGGAGAACATTCGTGCTACAGCCCCTTGGTGGCCACGCCGACGAGCAGCGCCACCCAGCCGAGGATCGCCACCCAGAAGGCGTAATGCGCGACGGATGCGAAGCCTCCTTCGATCACGCCGAACACGCCGAGGAAATAAAGAATGAGCGCGATCAGGGCCAGGAAGATCGAGAGATGGAAAACGTTCTTGGTCGGGGGTGTGAGCTGGATGGCCATGCTGCCTCCACCTGATTCCGTGCGAAGGCGAACGCTAACATGGCCGGCTCCCCACCCCTACCCTTCGGGTGACACTCCGCTCAATCTATCCCCACCTTCCACGCCGCCGTAGCCGACCGCCGCGCGCTTCTCTTGAACGTCAGTCGCGAACTCCGGCAACTCGCGCATGCTGCCGGCACCGCGGCCGCCAAGCATGAGCCAGGTCGCCGAGGCGCCGCCGCCTTGCGCGCGCTCAGCGGCAACGGGTCGTCGCGCGCCCAAAGCTCGAAATCGTAATGAAGCCGTGTGAGCTCGTCGGCCGAAAGGGCTGAAAGGAATTGTTCAAGCGTCCCCGCTGTGATCAAGCAGCTCAAGGCGTCGCGCAAGATCGCGGCGAAGTTGCTCCGCATCCTCGCTGCTCCTTGCCTGGCTCGGCTTGCTTTCCGTCTCCCGTTTTTCCGTCGCGGGCTTCCTGGTGCCGTCGAGCTTGACGAGCTTCGCATAGACACGCGCGAGTGCGCTCAATGTTCGGGCGTCGCGTTCGACGTCCGCCGCGCTACGTCCTTCGTTTTCCGCTTGCTGTATCCTCATTTCGATCTCCTGGACCTTGCGGTCGATCGCGAGATAGAGGCACGCGGCGAGGCTCTTCGAGAGCGCACGCCGCGTGCTCTCGGCAGCAGCTTAAGCGAGCTCGGCCTTGGTGCGGCGCGGACGCTGAACGGTCGTGACCTTGCGCTGCCAGTTCGCGGCCTTGGCATGTCGCGTTAACGCGCCCCGGCCGATGCCGTTCCGCTCGGCGATCGCATCGAGCGGGTCCGTGCAGACCATGAACTCCTGCTTCACGCGCTCCCAATCCGGCAGAGCCCGTCGAGACATTCCGGTCTTTCGTTTTCGGGGAGCATGAATAAAAACGGCGCCGGCTCATTTTCGAGCGGCGCCGCGAAGCGACGGCGGCGTCCTCGCCCACCTATCGCGTGTAGCCAAACCCTATGCGAGGAGGGTCACGTCAAGGACTTTTTTCCTATTCCGGAACCCTGGCGCAAAATTGTGGGTTTGTTGACAGGCAGCAACCAAGGAAATCGTCATGGCAGACGCCTTCGACCGCCTGAGAGATGTCCATATCGGCAGGGAGGAGGATCAGCCGCTGATCCTCGCCGTGTTGATCGTTCTCATCGCGCTCACTCTACTCTTCTTCCTCTAGACCGACTTCCTCTAGACCGACGCGCCTCCAGCTAGCCCTTGGGCGCAGGCTTGCAGGTCGGTTCCCAGGTCCACTGCCCGCGCGAGGCTTCAGCGTTGCAGGGCGGCGCGATGTCCTCAGGCGGCGGCTCGACCGGAGCGCCTCGCGGCTTGATGCAGAACACGTGGCCGGTCACCGGATTGACCTCCGCGACCTCGCATTTCACCTGAGCCGACTGGTTTTGAGGCTCGGCACAAGCGGCGCCCGGCAAGAGCAGCGCGCTAAGTAGCACCAGGATTCTCGGTACGAGGCACGGCGGGAGTTCCACGAATCGATAAGCGGGCCGGTCAGTTCTTGGTTTCGGCCGGAGCGCCGGGCTTCGTGCCGCAGGGAATCGCCGAGGCCGTGCAGTTCATGTAGAGCCCCTGCTTGGCGCAGAGGAAGGCCGCCTGCTGCGCCGTGTCCCAACTGGCGTCCGCGAAGATGGCCTGAGCCTTGGGAAGCCACGCCACCTTGGCCGCCTCCTCGGCATTCTTCTTGGACGGTACAAAGCCCTGCCCACGGGCGATCACCTGCTTGTCGTGGCATTTGACCTCCGCCCCAGGGGCGGGTTTCGCGGCGGAATCGGGCTCGGGCGCCGGAGGCTCGGCGCTCAGGGCGGGTCCGGCGGCCAGGATGGCCGCCAGGGCTAATGCGCTCGAAACGGATCGGAAGATCGGAGCGATCTTCGGCATGAAATCGTCCCTCCCATAGGGCAGAGTTCGTTCTTGTGGCGGAGTATAGACTGCCGATGGCGCGCGCGAAGAGCAAGCGGCGACAGAAATCAGCCGCGGGAAGCTGCCAAAGGCGCACGTCACCGGGCTGAAAAGCCAACGGAGCCCCTACAAAACGCCGCAATCCCGGTATAATTTGCGCTTAGTCAGAGCCGCGCCGGCGCGAGATCGGGGGACCGGTCCGCCGGGGCTGTTCTTGTGCGCGGAAAGGTCGGGGCAAAGTGCGGGACATCCTCCAGGGTAGTCACCGGACTAGGCTGGTAGACTGGCGGAAGATCAACTCCTCGATCGACGCTGGCCTCTATACCGCCTGGACGCGGTTCCGTGACTGGTGGAGCGGCTACTCGTCCTTTTTCAACCGCTTCGAAATCAAGGGCTTCCCTCGCGCGCTGAACGAGCTCGCCTGCGAGAGCCTCACGCTCGGCACCGGCGCGCTGCTCGTGCTGCTCGCCTTCGCGCTTCCCTCCTTCGAGGTCGCGCAAGGCAAGATCAACCTGTCGGACGAGTACAGCGTCACCTTCCTCGACCGCTACGGCAACGAGATCGGCAAGCGCGGCTTGCTCCGCGACGATTCGGTCCCGCTCAACGAGATCCCCGATCACATGATCAAGGCGACGCTCGCCACCGAGGACCGGCGCTTCTTCGAGCATTTCGGCGTCGACATCATGGGCACGTTCCGCGCCATGGCCGAGAACGCCCGCAGCGATGCCGTCGTGCAGGGCGGTAGCTCGATCACCCAGCAGCTCGCCAAGAACATGTTCCTGTCGCCCGAGCGGTCGCTCGGCCGCAAGGTCAAGGAAGCCTTCATCGCCGTCTATCTCGAGAACCACTACACCAAGCCCGAGCTGCTCAAGCTCTATTTCGACCGCGCCTATCTCGGCGGCGGTTCCTACGGCGTGGAGGCGGCGGCGCAATATTATTTCGGCAAGTCGATCCGCGAGGTGACGCTCGCCGAGGCCGCCATGCTGTCCGGCATGTTCAAGGCGCCGACGCGCTACGCGCCGCACATCAACCTCGCCGCCTCGCGCGCCCGCGCCAACGAGGTGCTGACCAACATGGTGGAGGCCGGCTATCTCAGCGAGGGCCAGGTCTATGGCGCGCGCATGAACCCGGCCAAGATCGTCGAGCGCGGCGACAGCAACACGCCCGACTATTTCCTCGACTGGGCCTTCGAGGAGGTGCAGCGGCTGCTCCACGGCAAGCAAAACCACATCGTCGTCGCCCGCACCACGGTCGATCTCGGCCTGCAGAAGGCTGCGGAGAATGCGCTCGTCGACACGCTCAAGCAATACGGCCGCTCGCGCAATTTCAACAACGGCGCCCTCGTCTCGATGGAGACCGACGGCGCGGTGCGCG
Organism: uncultured Alphaproteobacteria bacterium; assembly: GCA_963832515.1. Classification (GTDB taxonomy): domain Bacteria; phylum Pseudomonadota; class Alphaproteobacteria; order Rhizobiales; family Methyloligellaceae; genus Methyloceanibacter. The sequence continues at coordinate 161,510 of CAWHUE010000013.1, read as the reverse complement.
CCATGGTCGGCGGCAAGGACTATGGCGAGAGCCAATTTAACCGCGCCTCGCACGCCTACCGCCAGCCAGGCTCCTCGTTCAAAGGTTATGTCTACCTGACCGCGCTGCAGAACGGCTTCACGCCGAACTCGGTGTTGAGCGACGGCTATGTCAGTTGCGGGCGCTGGTCGCCGAAGAACTATTCCGGTGGTTTCAGGGGCCGCATGACCTTGCGCATGGCGCTCGCCAAGTCGATCAACACCATCGCCGTCAAGCTCTCGCTCCAGGCCGGCCGCGAGAAGGTGCTCGCCGACCTCGCCAAGATGGGCATCACGCATCTGAAGAAGACCTGCTCGCTCGCGCTCGGCGACAACGGCATGACGCCGCTCGAGCATACCGGCGGCTACGCGGTGTTCGCCGCGGGCGGCCTCGAAGTGCGCCCCTACGCGATCGAGGAGATCCGCACCCTGCCCGGCGAGCTGCTCTATAATCACGAGCGCGACGAGCCGCCGCGCAAGCAGATCTTCGAGCGCAAGGTGATCGAGCAGCTCAATACGATGCTGCAGGCTGTGGTGACGGAAGGCACCGGCAAGGCCGCCAAGCTCGACTACACGCATTCCGCCGGCAAGACCGGCACGAGCTCGGCCTATCGCGACGCCTGGTTCATTGGCTTCACCGGGCAGTACGTCACCGGGGTCTGGATCGGCAACGACGACTTCACGCCGATGTCGCGCGTCACGGGCGGCAGCTACCCGGCACAGACCTGGGGCACCTACATGAAGGCGGCGCACGATACCGACAACATCCCGACCATCCCCGGGCTCGAGCCGCATCCGGTCCAGGTGGCCGAGAGCGCGCGGCTTGCCGCAGCGCGCGCGCAGACCGCGAGCACCGAGACGCCCGTGGTGGCGCCGCCGCCCGAAAGCGTCAAGGACATGACGACGGCGACGCGCAAGATCCTCGAGACATTGAGCGGCCTGCTCAAGGATGCGCGCACGCTGAGCCCAAGCGACCAGCGGCCCGATCGCGCTGAGGCGCCTGCGCCCAAGCCTCGGGCCGAAGCCGCCCCGAAAGCCAGCCTCGTCTCCACCGCACCGGTCGCCGAGGCGGATGCCGAGCCGCTGCCTCAGGCCGGAGCGCAGAGCGCGCAGTCAGCCGCCCCGGGAGACAACGCGCCCGTCCCGCAATAGCGGGACTACGACCTGTTCGCACGAGACAGATGGTGACTGCTTGACCAGCGTCCTGAGACATCCGCCCGTCGCGGTCTCCCCGGCCCCACGGCCCTTGCTGTGGCAGGACGAGAGCACGCATTCGATGCGCTCGCTCGCTTACTTCATCGGGACGTTCGTGGTGGCGCTCCTGCTCGGCATCGGCTCGGCCTGGCACATGATCGAGCGTGGGTCTCCCCTCACCACCACGAATGTAGGCCCTTGGGTGGGCTGGACCGCCGAGGGCAACCCGAACGCCGACCCGTACACCAAGGCGCATCTTGCGCGGAGCGGAAGACTGCCGCTCACCTCGACCATCGCCCGCTATTTCGTGGCGCGCACCGACAGCAATGGCCGCCAGCTTGTCTCCCACTGCGGCTATTCGATCCACGGCTTCCCGATCAACGCCCGCTGGTGGTCGCTTGCGCTGTACGACGACCAAGGGGGCTTGATCGCCAATGCAGTCGGACCGCTACGCTTTCAACAGCGAAGAGGCGCTCCGGCGCGCGGACGGCAGCTTCCGCGTCAACCTCTCGCGCAAAGCGCGCCCCGAGAACTGGCTGCCGACCGGCGCGCGCAATCAGAACCTCGTGCTGATGCTGCGCATCTACGGCCCGCGCGAAACCAACTCGGCGGGCATTGGCCTCGTCCCCAACGACCGCCTTCCCAAGATCGAGCGCCTGTCATGCGAATAAGACTGCCAGGCCTTTATATTGCGCTCGGCCTCGTGCTTGCAGGGCTGATCCACATCGTGGCCGTGCTCTTGCTTCCGATGGTGGCGCCGCGCAACGCCTATGCGCGGCTCATCGGGCTCGGGCCGGTCAACACCGTGATCCAGCTTCCGGCGGCCGAGCCTGGGCGGCAGGTGATGCCCATGATGGCGCCTGACGTGCGTTACGCGCTCTGCCGCTACGACCTCTCGGCGGGCCCGGTGCGGCTCAAGGCGCCGATCTCCGACGATCTTTGGATGATCGCGCTCTATACGCCCGAGGGCAGCAATTTCTATGCGGTGGCGGGCGGCGACCTGAAGCGCGACGAGATCGACCTCATCATCGCCACCGGCGACCAGACGGTGGCCGAGGCCGGCGTCGACGCGCCGGAAGGGGCGGCGCAAGTGCTGGTGGTCAACGCTCCGGTGACCGAAGGCGTCGCCTTGATCCGGGCGCCGCTCAAAGGACCGAGCGGAGCTGCCCGCGCCGAGCGGACGCTGCAGCGCGCCTTTTGCGGCCCCTATGCGAAGTCAGGCTGAGCTCTATTTCTTGCGGCTGCGCTGAGCCCGTCTGCGGGCTGGCGTGCTTGTGTCCCGCGGTGCATCCGCCGAGCCACGGCGCTCGATCCTGACGCCGGGGAAGATGATGATCTCCCCGAGCGTGCCCCCTCGGAGGGCCGTTCGATCCGGGCCTTGGCTTCCGCGGTCGGTCGGAACTGCAAGATGGTCGTCATTCTCGGTCTCCACGGGCGGCCGCGCCTTCGCTCTCCGATGACAGCGCGTCCCGCCGTGCAGCATTAAGGACGCGGTAAGGTTAACGAACTCCTAACCGCATTCGGTACGCTGTGGACAGGAGGAGCTAACCCTCGCCGTCGATGATCAAGTCGCCGAGGAAGTGGCGTCCCGCGCGGTCCTCGATCTCGAGCACCCAGACGTCGGGATCGAAATCCCATTGGCGCGCAAGATAAGCCTGCACGTCGGCCACGCTGACCGGCTTGCCGCCGAAGCAGACCACCCAGCGCCGCTCCGTCTCGGTCCCGGCAAGTCCGGCCGGCGCCGGACCGTAAAGCGCGACCGTCCCGTCGAGACGGTTCACGCAGATGAACACGGCGCCCGCGGCCTCGTCGCCGCGCCGCCCGACATATATGGGAATGCCTTCGGACTGGCAGCGGCGCAGATACGCCCTCACCCAGATCTCGGTTCTCACGCGCATGGATGACCCTAGCGCGAAATCTGTCCGGATGAAGGTCTGCTCTCCGTTGGAGGGAGCTCAGCGCTTCGCGGCGGTCTGGGTGAGGTCGCGCCCGGTCACGCGCTGGAGCTCGTCAAGCAGTGCCGGCGTGACGCGACCGGTCTCTGCAACCTTGCGGTCGCGCTGGAAGGCGGAGATGGCGCGCTTCGTGGCGTACCCCATGGTGCCGTCGGCCTTCCCCGGCTCGTAGCCGAGTTCGGCGAGGATCTGCTGCACGGCCTTGACGACGGCCTTGTCCTCGATGTCGCCGCCGCTCAGTTCCTCCTGCGCCGTGAGCGAGCCCGTGGCGGCGCTGGGCGTCACGGCCTCGCCGAGCAGGATGTGGCGCAGCAGTTCGTCGGTCGCGAGCCCCGTCTCTGCGAGATCGTGATCGCGCTCATAAGTCGCGATCGCCGCGCGCGTCTTGCTGGAGAGCTTGCCGTCTTCCTCACCGACGTCGAAACCGCGCGCGGAAAGCTCCCGCTGCACCGCCTTGACGAGCAGCGTCGGCGTGCCATCGGCGACTTCGAGAGGCGGCAGGTCCGTGCTGACCGGTGGCAGCCTCAGCTGGGACTCGGCAGGCGGCGCGATCGCCACCTTGGATTCGGAAAGCGGCGCGACCTCTACCGCGGCGTCCGGCGCAGCTTGCCCCTCGGGCTTGGCGGCGCGCGCAGCCGCGAGCTTGGCCGGGCTCGTGCCCTGCAAGTCCTGCAAATAGAGCGCGTTATAGATGATCGTGCCGGTCAGGCCGACAAAAGCCAGGAACAGGACTCGCGCGAGCACGATATTCATGCGGATTGAACTCGAAAGGGGGCCCTCGCCCGCATCTTGGCTTCCGAAGCTAAAGAGATGCTAAACGGCCGGCCGCGCCGGTCAAGCGGCTGAAGCCGCGGAGACTTTCGGCAGCTCCACCGGAGCATCCGCCGATTCGTTCGGCCCGTCGAGCGGCAGCACGATGATGGCCGTCGTCCCCTGCCCGAGCGTGCTTTCGAGCTCGAACCTGCCGCCATGCAGCCGCGCGAGCCCCTTGACCACGGAAAGGCCGAGTCCCGCCCCTTCATGGCTGCGGTCGTAGGAATTGTTTGCCTGCACGAACGGATTGCCGAGCTTCGGCAGGTCCTCGGCCGCGATGCCGATGCCGTTGTCGGCGACCACGAACTCGACATTGCCGCGTGCAACCCGCGCGCTGGCACGCACCCATCCGCCCTCCTCGGTGAACTTGATCGCGTTCGCGATGACATTGAGCAGCATCTGCTTGCAGGCGCGCTTGTCGGCGGGAAGCTCCGGGATGCCTGGCGCCACGTCGGCGATCAGCGTGATCCCGCGCCGCTCCGCCGTGTGCCGCATGATGTCGCAGCAGGACCTGACGAGCGAGCCAACCTCGAACGGCTCCTTGACGATGTTGAACTTGCCGGCCTCGATCTTCGACATGTCGAGGATGTCGTTCACGACATTGAGCAGGTGCTCGCCGCTCTCGTGGATCAGGCGCGCGTAGTCGCGGTAGCGCGCCTCGCCGAGCGCGCCGAACAGCTCGCGGTTGAGGATCTCGGAGAAGCCGATCACGGCATTGAGCGGGGTGCGCAGTTCGTGGCTCATATTGGCGAGGAATTGCGACTTGGCGCGGCTTGCGCTTTCCGCCTCGTCGCGCGCGCGGGTGAGCTCGGCCTCTTGCGCCTTGCGGTCGGTGATGTCGCGCGTCACGGCAACGATGCCGGGGCGATCGAGCGCCTCGCCGTCGGCAGGCCGCATCGGGCGGCAGCGCATCTCGACGAAGATGTAGCGAGCGTTCTCTCCGGGCCTTCCACGCCGCAGCCTGAACTCAACAGCGATCGGCTCGCCATTCGCCTGAGAGCGCGAGAGCGCGGTGAGATAGGCGGGCCGGTCGGCGATATGCACACGCTCGAACAGCCCGTCGCCGAGGATCTTCTGCGCGGGCTCGCCGAGTAGCTGTTGCGCGGCGAGCGAGGCGAACACGATGCGGCCCTTATCGTCGTGGCGGGTGATCAGGTCGTTCGCGTTCTCGGCGAGCAGGCGGTAGCGCTCCTCGCCAGCGCGGACCGCGCTCTCCGACCGCCTTTGCACGAGCTGGACCATGATCGCGAGCGCCGCCGCGTAAATCGTGGCGGTGAAGGCGCCGATGAGCGCAAGCAGCATTGGTGACTGGCCGAGCGAAAGCGGCGGCGGGGCGATGCCGTAAAGCTCGAGCGCGGCGAGCACCGCAAGCCCAACCCCTGCGGCGGCCGCGGACCAGGCGACGATGCGCCGGTCGGTCGCAAGCGCCGCCTCGAGCGGCACCGCCACCATCCATGGGATGAGCCAGGAGCTTAAGCCCCCCGTGAGCCAGGCCGAATAGGTGACGAGGCCCGCGAAGTTCGCCGCAGAGGCGAGATGTGCCGCGGCGAACTGGCCGGTCCGCGACAGGAAGATCGCGATCCCGATCGGCGTGAGCAGCCAGAGGAAGGCGGCCACCACGAACAGCGACGGCCTGCCGTTCAGAAAGAGATAGACGGGGAAAGCGCAGAGCGCGAGGAGCCCGCCGAGGAGGTGGGAAGCGATGAAGGATTGGTGTCTTGCCGCGGTCAGCACGTCGCCGCAGACGGACTCGTGCACGAGCGAGCTGAAATAGGCGACAAGCCCGCTAACGCTTTCACGACCGAACACGCGCATCCCGGAGCGGGCCAAACGCCGCTACGTCCCAATTTGTCTTGCGCGGAGTATGGGCGGGGCGCCTTTACGGAAGGCTAAAACGGCTACGCAAGCGCCTGGGACGCTCAGGCTGAGAAATCTCTCAAATTTTAGGCAAATTAGTCTCAAATACTTGATGAATATAAATCCAGTTAGAAACCATAACTGAACAAGTCGACGTTGCCTATTCGTCAAATCCGTACGCAATTTTCCCGTCAAACTTTATGGATTGCAGTGAAGCTCCCTTATTTTGTTTGCGCTATATTGCCCAATCAAAGCGGGAAGAAGCGGCGTCCAGCCGCGAGATTGTAACAGAGAGGGAAAACCGATGTTGTTTCTGATCAGGACCGCCTTTTGGCTGACGGTGATAGTCCTGCTCCTCCCCAATGACGAGGAGCAGCGGAACCAGATCTATGGGACGGCCCAAGCCGCGGTCAACGACGTGACCACGTTTTGCGACCGAAATCCAAGCACTTGCGCCACTGGCCAAGAGGCCTTCGCGGTGCTCGTGCAGAAAGCGCAATACGGCGCGGCCTTGCTGATGGACTTCATGAGCAAAGGCGGCAACGAATCGGCTTCGCTGCTGGCGCCTGTTGCGGCGGAACCTGTCGCGGAGACCGACGGATCGGGCCCGGCTCTTTGGGAGCGCGCCGATTCGCAGGACACGCTGCGTGCCGAGGATCGGGAAGTGGCCTGGGGCTCGCCCGACTCCGGCGTCTAAGCTCTACAGCATAGCCGCCTGGCGCAACCGGTCCCCACTCGGGCCACCGGCCACCCAAAATCCGCCCCGCGGCACGAAACGAAATTGGCAGCCCCCCGCCTGCCAGGGGGCGCGCATCCGGGACGGTTCCCTGCCCTTTCCCTCCCGGATTGCGCGCCCCATCCTTTTTGCTCAAGCGGTCGCGTGAATAGCCGAACGCGCTTATATTCCTCGCATGGACACGCTGAACGACACGCACGCGGCCACGCGCTTCGACGACATCCTCGCCGATTTCGAGCTTCTCGACGATTGGGAGGATCGCTACCGCTACGTCATCGAGCTGGGGCGCGGGCTTGAGCCGCTCCCCGAGGGGGACCGCAACGCGGTGAACAAGGTGCAAGGCTGCGTGAGCCAGGTTTGGCTCGCGACCCACGTCGAGCCCGACGGAAGTACGCCGCGCCTTACCTTTCGCGGCGACAGCGACGCCCACATCGTGCGCGGGCTGATCGCAATCCTCTTCGCGCTCTATTCGGGACGGACCGCGCAGGAGATCGCGGGCATCGACGCGCCGGAAAAGCTCGGCCGCCTGCATCTCAGCGAGCACCTCACACCGCAACGTTCCAACGGATTGATGGCGATGGTGAAGCGCATCAGGAGCGACGCCGTGGAAGCACTCGCTAGCGCCACGCTGCATTAGCTCTTGCTCCAGGCTTCGAGGCTGGGGCGGTAGTCGTTGCTGCCCCAATGGCGCACCTTGCGCCGCGCGTGGATCGCAAGTCTCGGCGGCGATCAGCCCGTAATGCCGCGCGAGCCGGGTGAGCGCGATCTGCAGCACGACCTTGCCGGCCCGCTGCGGCCAGCCGTTCGGCGCGGGCGTGAGGGGCGGCGCGGCGGCTTATGTCAGGTCGCGCGACCTGCAGCGTCTGCTCGCGCTCTCTCGAAGACCAAAGCGCCGAGGGCGCGGTCCGCCGCTCACGAAACTGCGCCAGGCGCTCCGCGTCGAGCGCGTCCGCGCGCGCGGAGGCCATGGAGCTACGACCTAAATCGGCATCTCGGGCTGCTCAGCGCCTATCGCGCGGAGCTTTCGCGTCTTGGCCGCAGCCAAAGCCTCGATCAGCCGAACCGAGCGAGGCGTTGCGGCAGGGACGGCGGCGGTCTCCGCCCATAGCGGAGCGCGAAGCGCCGCACGCCTGCGCGCTCGCAAGACGCAGGCACGGCTGCATCGTGGCAGAGGATGCGATCCACCGCTCTGCCATCGTCCGACAGCGGAAGTCTCATCCAGAACAAGACGATATGGTCCCGCCCCTCGGCCGGACCGCGCACCGCGCCGGCAAGCGGAAGGCCGGTCTCGACGATGCGGGCATGCACCCGGTACCAATAGGACGCGGTCTCGCCGGCGAACACTTCGTCTGCCCGCTTGCCGGTGATCTCTTGCCCGTAGATCTCGTGCAGGCGCGTTCCCGCCAATTTGAAACGGGCCCGATCGACGCCGTCCCGGACATCGATCAGCCCGAGATTCGGAAGCAATGTCGGGACTTTAAGAGGATCGAGATCCGACCGCGCCGGCATCGGCCGCGCGCCCGCCGAACGGATCCAATAGTCGAAAAGCTCGCGCTGTCCAGAAAGCACGAGCTGGGCCCTGAAGGCGCGTCCTGACGGCATTTGTCCCCCTGCCGCAAGCACTTAGCCGCTCGCGAATCGCCGTTGTTCCTCCGACTATGCGCCAGGTCGGACTCTGCGCGCAAGCAGCGCGTGCCGGATTCATAAAGAATCACAATGGCTTGTAGGAAGAGGCTCGGCTCTCTACCGGATCTTGGGCAAGTCCGTCGCAGCGCGCCGCAAGCTCAAACTGAGCCCACCCCGACAAGCGCGAGCCTGATCGAGCCCGTCCAAGCGTGCGCCAAGCCTGCTCGAAGCCGCGCGAGACTGCGCCAACACGTTCGACGCCGCGCCAGAGCGCGTTTGCCTGTGCCTATCTGCGCCGCTGGCCGAGACCCATGCGCTTGGCGAGATCGGAGCGGGCGGCCGCGTAGTTCGGCGCGACCATCGGGTAGTCGTGCGGCAATCCCCACTTCTCCCGATAGTCCTCCGGGGACAAGTCGTAATGGGTCCTGAGGTGGCGCTTCAGCGATTTGAACTTCTTCCCGTCTTCCAGGCAGATAATGTATTCGGGCGTGACGGATTTCTTCACCGGCACGGCGGGCTTGAGCTCCTCGCGGACCGCCTGGCCCGTAAAGCTCGAGGCGCGGCTTAAGGCGTCAAAGACATTGTGGATGACACCAGGAAGCTCGGAAGCGACCACCGTGTTGTTGCTGACATAGGCCGAGACGATCTCTGCCGTAAGCTCGACAAGCTCGTTCTTCTCCAGATTTGCTTCCATGAATTGGCTCCTTATCCTGTCTAAATCCGGTTTTCCCGCGTAAGTGAGGCTGATTTCCTCTCTACGGCACTTTCTGCGCAAGTGCAATGCACTCTCATCCAGTAAAGATCGCTTAAATAAGCACACGGATAAATAGAGTTGAGACTTTGGCTTACCACGACAACCTCGTCCGGCTGTTAAAGCTAAACTCCCAGCGGGCCGGCATGTCACTCGAAACTCTGTGGGACACTATCGGTCGAGGTCGAGACCGGCGCACGGCCAATAAAGCCTTCGTGAGGCCGCGTAATCGGCTCTTCGCCAGGAGCCCTCCTCTCACCATACTACGCTCGAATAAATGCGACCAACCGCGAAAGTGTTCCCGCCATGAGCAAAGTCGATAGAAGCGAAAAGACTGGCGTTCCCAAGACTGGAACTTCGGAGCATGAGTGTCGCGCAAAGCTTACGCCCGAGCAGTACCATGTCACCCGAGAACACGGGACAGAGCGAGCCTTCAGCCATCCCTATTATCAGGAGAAGCGTGAGGGGATGTATCGCTGCGTCTGTTGCGGCGAGCCTCTGTTCAGCTCTGACATGAAATTCGATTCCGGCACCGGCTGGCCGAGCTTCTCGGCCTCGGCCGGCACGGGCGCCGTGAGCGAGCACGACGACCGAGGCTTGGGCATGCGCCGCACGGAGGTCCGCTGCGCGAAATGCGAGGCGCATCTCGGCCATGTGTTCCCCGATGGGCCCGGGCCGACGGGCGCCCGCTATTGCATCAATGGCGCCGCCTTGGACCTTGCGAGCGAAGACGACGGCAGCAAGAGTTAGCGCCCGTCCGAACGGAAGGCCGCGCTCGTTTGAGAGTGTCGCTTCCCAAGACCTCCCCCTCGCGGGAGGTCGACCGGTGTAGCCGGTCGGGTGAGGGGATGTTGCGCATAATTGCCGACGCTCTCGAATTCTCACCCCACCCGCCGCGCGCTGGGCGCGCTCCCTCCCCATCAAGGGGAGGGATGAAGCCCCGAACAGACGGCTCTCCATAGAAATGGGTTGCAGTGCCGTCGGCCTGTGGGTAACAGGCCGACCATGCTGCTTGCCCGCGACAAGTCTCAACTCCTGATCGTCGACGTCCAGCAGAAGCTGCTCGGCACGATCTCGGGCAAGGACAAGGTCGTCGAGGCCTGCGTGCGGCTCGTGCGCGCGGCGCGCCTGCTCGACGTGCCGATCACTATCTCCGAGCAATATCCGCAAGGCTTGGGCCCGACCGTCGATCCGATCCGCGAGGCCTTCGCCAATAACGGCTTCGTCTTGGACAAGGTCGAGTTCTCTTGCCTCAAGAGCGAGGCCCTGCGCGAGAGACTGCACGAGCTCCGCCGCAAGGGGCGTCCGCAAGTCGTGGTCGGCGGCATCGAGGCGCATGTCTGCGTGCTGCAGACCGCCATGGATCTCGAGGCGCAGGGCTTCGAGGCCTTCGTCGTCGCCGACGCGATCGGCTCGCGCGACAAGGCGAGCGCTAAGCGCGCCGTCTCCCGGCTGCTCAAGTCCGGCGCCGACGTGGTCGACAGCGAGATGGTGCTGTTCGAGTGGCTCGAGCGCGCCGGCACGCCCGAATTCAAAGAGATCCAGGCGCTCATTAAGTAACACCCGGGCGGCCTCCCTCCCCTGTGGGAGAGGGCTTCCTCCGCTCTGCCACGCGCGGGCCTGGCCCAGCGAGCTGTACGCTGGCCTCTGTTAGTAGCTCGGCAACGGGATGGATGCCCGGGTCAAGCCCGGGCATGACGAGCCCGAAAGGAGAGCCCTTCCTGAACTCTAATCCTGCACAACCGGTTCAGGCGCGGTTCATGCAGCTTCGCGCAAAGTCGCCAGCGTCAGATCCCTGTACTGGCAAAGCGAACCTTCCTCGGCACCGGGCACGGAGTTCAGGGGCTCCGTGCCCACCCCTCTCAAAAATCCTTAACGTTACGGGCCGCTCTTCCGATCCACGCGCAGCGGACGGCGACTGGCTTGCCTCGCTTCCGGGGAACCTTTAGCGTCCGGCAGACTTTTCCCACCCTACAACCTGCCGGAGACATCGCCGTGGCCTTCGAACTTCCCTCGCTCCCTTACGCCTATGAGGCGCTCGAGCCCTACATGTCGGCCGAAACGCTCCATTATCATCACGACAAGCACCACAAGGCTTATGTGGACAATCTCAACAAGCTGCTGCCTGGCTCCGGGCTTCGAGGGCAAGAGCCTGGAAGAGATCGTCAAGGCGAGCTACGGCAAGAACGCCGGCGTCTTCAACAATGCCGCCCAGGACTTTAACCACATCCATTTCTGGCCGTGGATGAAGAAGGGCGGCGGCGGCAAGAAGGTCCCCGGCTCCGTGCTGGCGCTGATCGACCGCGACCTCGGCGGCTTCGACAAGTTCCGCAACGATTTCATCGAGGCGGGCAAGACGCAGTTCGGCTCGGGCTGGGCGTGGCTCGCGCTCAACAAGGACGGCAAGCTCGAAGTGACCAAGACGCCGAACGGCGAAAACCCGCTGGTGCATGGCGGCTGGCCGCTGCTCGGCGTCGATGTGTGGGAGCACTCTTACTACATCGACTATCGCAACGAGCGCCCGAAATATCTCGATGCGTGGTTCGACAATCTCATCAACTGGGACCACGTCGAGGAGATGTACGCTTCGGCGCCTGGCCAATAGTTTCAGTCTCTGACTTAACTGTCATGCCCGGCCGAAGTCGGGCACCCAGTAGTCGATGAGCGCCCAGTCTCTGACGGCCTTGATTACGGTGTTGCCCGGTCAAGCCGGGCAATGACACGCGGTGGGATCGCGTAGGATCACCCCGCGCGCTCGGCGGCCTCGCTCGCCTCCAGCCAGCACCGCTCGGCTGCGGTGACGTGCCGCTCGAGCTCGGCGCGGGTTTTCATCAGCTCGGCTACGGATTGGCCGCCGGCTTGCGGCGCGGCAAGCAGGGCGTCGATGTCTGCGCGCTGTTTCCAGAGCCGCTTCAATTCGGCCTCGGCCTGCGTGACGGCCTTGCGCAGCGCCTGACGTTGCCCGCGCGACACGCCCGTGTTGCGCTGCGCGGGCTTACGGTTGCCGCAGCCCGCAGCGCGCTCGCCGTCTCCCGCGCCACCGCGCGCCGCGCGCAGCACCATGTCGCGATAATCGTCGAGACTGCCGTCGAGCTCTCGCGCGGTCCCGCCGTCGACCAAGACGAGCCGGTCGGCCGTCAGGCCGAGCAGATGGCGGTCGTGGCTGACCACGACAACGGCGCCGCTATAGCCCGTCAAAGCCTCGACCAGCGCTTCGCGCGCCTCGACGTCGAGATGGTTGGTCGGCTCGTCGAGGATCAGGATATGCGGCGCGTCCCTGGTAATCAGCGCGAGCGACAGCCGCGCCCGCTCGCCGCCTGAGAGCTCGCGCACGGCGAGGTGCACCTTGTCGCCCGAGAAGCCGAAGCGCCCGAGCTGCGCCCGCACCTCGCCCGGCTTGGCCGCGGTCAGCAGCCGCTCCATGTGTTGTAGCGGCGTGTCGTCGGCCACAAGCTCCTCTATCTGATGCTGGGCGAAATATCCGACGCGCAATTTGCTGCTAGCGACCAGCGCTCCTCCCATCGGCTTCAACTGCCCTGCGAGCAACCGCGCCAGCGTCGTCTTGCCGTTGCCGTTGCGCCCGAGCAGCGCCACGCGGTCATCCGGATCGATGCGCAAGCCGAGATGCGACAGCACCGGCTTGTTCGGCACGTAGCCGACCGCCACGTCATCGAGCACGATCAGCGGCGGCTTGAGCTCCTTCGGGCTCGGAAAGTCGAACACGACCGAAGGATCCTCGCGCGCCGCTTCGATCGGCCCCATCTTGACGAGCGCTTTCAGCCGGCTTTGCGCCTGGCGTGCCGTGTGCGCCTTGTAGCGCCAGCGATCGACATAGGCCTGGAGCTTCTTGGCCTTCGCCTCGGCCTGCGCGCGCGTCGCCTCAGCTTGCGCCCGCCGCTCGCTGCGCTGACGCATGAAGGCGTCGTAATTTCCGGGATAGAGCGCGAGCCCGCCACGCTCCAGATGAAGAATGTGATCGGCGACATTGTTCAGAAGGTCGCGCTCGTGGCTGACCACAATCAGGCTGCCGCGATAGGCCCGCAGGAACAATTCGAGCCACAAGGCGGCTTCGAGATCGAGATGGTTGGACGGCTCGTCGAGCAGCAATAGATCGGGCGCTGAGAACAGAAGCGCGGCGAGCCCCACCCGCATGCGCCAGCCGCCGGAAAAGAAGTTAAGTGGCTGGTGTTGCGCCGCCTCGCTGAAACCGAGACCGGCGAGGATGCGGGCGGCGCGGGCCGGCGCGCCATGCGCGTCGATCGCGTTCAGCCGCTCGTGGATTTCGCCGATGCGGTGCGCGTCCTCCTCGTGCTCGGCGTCCGCAAGCAACGCCGCGCGCTCCGTCGCCGCGGCTAGTACATAGTCGAACGCCGTGCCCTTGCCGCCCGGCGCTTCCTGCGCGAGATAGCCGACGCGCGTCGCGGTCGGAGTCTCGATCCGGCCGCCGTCGGGTTCGAGCAGGCCCGCGACAATCTTCAGCAGCGTGGATTTGCCGGCGCCGTTACGTCCGACCAGCCCGACGCGGGCCTTCGGCGGCAGCGCCGCCGAAGCGCGATCGAGAACGAGGTGCCCCCCGAGCCGAAGCGTGATGCCGTCAAGCGTGAGCATGGAGCAAAACTGACCGCTTGGCGGATTCCGGTGAGACCTCAGCCGCGGCGAATGCCGCCGAGCGTGCCGCGCTTGATGGCACTTTCCAGCACGCGCGTGGCCATCGGCACGCCTGAGCGGACGATCGACTTGCCGAGCGTGGTCCAGAAGCCGTCGCTGCGCGAGGCGCCGCTGCTTTTCTTTTTCGTGGCCTTATCCTCGTTCGGATCGGCGCTCGCCTCTTCCTCAGTCTCGACGCGCTTGGCTGCGCGCTCCTGCAGCATCTCGAAGGCGGACTCGCGATCCTCGGTCTCGTCATACTCGTCGCGCACCGGGTCCTGCGCCAACACGGCCTTGCGCTCGGCCTCGCTGATCGGACCGGCGCGCGAGGACGGCGGCTTGACCCAGGTCTTCTCGACGACGGTCGGCTGGCCCTTCTCGTCAAGGGTGGAGACGAGTGCCTCGCCGATGCCGAGCTGCATGATCGCCTGCTCGGTGTCGATGTTGGGATTCTTTCGGAAGGTCTGCGCCGCGGCACCGCACCGCCTTCTGCTCCGCCGGCGTGAAGGCGCGGAGCGCATGCTGAACGCGATTGCCGAGCTGGCGCGACACGGTGTCGGGAATGTCGAGCGGGTTCTGCGTCACGAAATAGACGCCGACGCCCTTCGAGCGGATCAGCCGCACCACCTGCTCGACCTTCTCCAGCAGAGCCTTTGGCGCGTCGCGGAAGAGGAGATGCGCCTCGTCGAAGAAGAACACGAGCTTTGGCTTGTCGGGATCGCCGACTTCGGGCAGCACCTCGAACAGCTCCGACAGGAGGAACAGCAGGAAGGTCGCGTAGAGGCGCGGCGAGCTCATCAGCTTGTCGGCGGCGAGCACGCTGATATAGCCGCGCCCGTCGCGCCCCGTCCGCATCAGGTCCGCGATCTTGAGCGCGGGCTCGCCGAAGAAATGCGCAGCGCCCTGCTGCTCCAGCACAAGCAGCGAGCGCTGGATCGAGCCGATCGAGGCCTTGGCGATGTTGCCGTATTTCGTGGTGAGGTCGTCCGCGCGTGCGGCGAGGTCTTCGAGCAGCGCCTGCAGGTCCTTGAGGTCGAGCAGCAGCAGGCCCTCGTCGTCGGCGATGCGGAAGGCGATATTCAGCACGCCCTCCTGCGTGTCGTTCAAATTCATCAGCCGCGACAGCAGCAGCGGGCCGACCTCGGAGACGGTGGCGCGGATCGGATGGCCCTGCTCGCCGAACAGATCCCAGAAGATCACCGGAAAGGCTTGAAACTGGACGTCGTAGCCGATGAGCTTAGCGCGATCCTCGATCCAGCCTTGGGGCTCGCCCTTCATGGCGATACCGGAAAGGTCGCCCTTCACGTCGGCGCAGAACACCGGCACGCCGGCATCGGAAAAGCCTTCGGCCAGACCCTGCAGGGTCACGGTCTTGCCGGTTCCCGTGGCGCCCGTGATGAGGCCGTGGCGGTTGGCGAGCCTGAGCCAGATATATTCCGGCTTGACGCTCTGCCCGATATAGACGCTGGCCTCGGGGGCCTCCCCGGCGCCCGGCACCGGCGCCGATGATTCGGCGATCGCGGCCTTGCCCGCGCTGTCCTTCTTGGCACGAGGCTTCTTGGCTCGTGCCGGCTTCTTGTCCTCGTCGGCCGCCGCCTTGCGCTTTGTCGCCATCGCCGCTCCTCCTCGATTCCGCTGCACTTTAGCGGCTGCGTCGCTTTGCGCAAAGGCGCCGCGTCCCGCCGCAGCCCATTGCCGCACGGCTTTCTCGCCGGCAAAGCTTCGTGTTAGGACGACATTCGGACCCGCTTGGCGCTCAAGCAGCGCAGAGCGCGGTAGCGCATCTATAGGACTCGGGCGACATGACCAAGCTCTCGCTTGCGCGCGATTTTCCTGCTGCCGACGCGGCTGCGTGGAAAAAGCTTGTCGCGGACGCGCTCAAGGGCGCGCCGTTCGAGGCGCTCAAGTCGCGAAGCTATGACGGCATCGAGATCGAGCCGCTCTATGAGCGCGTGGCCGAGGCGTCGGTCATCCCCGGGCGCAAGCCCGGGGCACCCTGGGAGGTCGCGCAGCGCATCGATCTTCCCGGCCCCGAAGCGGCCAACAAGCAGATCCTGGACGACCTGAACAACGGCGCCGGCGCGCTCGCGCTCGTCTTCGAAGGCGCGACCGGAGACTATGGCTACGCGCTGCCGGCGACGGGTGCCGCGATCAGCGCGGCGCTCGCCGAAATCTATCTCGACGCGGGCATCGCGCTTGACCTCGATCTCGGCGCGGCGTCGCAGGACGCCGCGGGCCTCGTCGCCACGCTGGTCAAGGCGCGCGGGATCGATCCCAACGCCGTGTCGATCCGCTTCGGCTTCGATCCGCTCGGTACCGCAAGCGGCGCCGATACTGCGCGTTGGAAGCAAATGGCACCCGGCTTCGCCAAGCAGATCGCCGACCTCGCCGCGCGCGGCTTTGCCGGTCCCTTCGCCGTCGCCGATGCGCGGCCCGTTCACGCGGCAGGCGGATCGGAGGTGCAGGAGCTCGCCTTCGCGCTCGCAATGGCGGTTGCTTACCTGCGCGCGCTGGAGGCGCACGGCATCGCGCTCGACGATGCGCGCCGCTTCATCTATTTCCGCCTCGCCGCCGACCAGGACCAGTTCCTCACCGTCGCCAAGCTCCGCGCACTTCGGAAGCTCTGGTCGCGCGTCGAGGAGACTTGCGGCCTCGAGCCAAAGCCTGCCTTCGTCTCCGCCGAGACGGCGTGGCGCATGATTACCAGGCGCGACCCGCACGGGAACATCGTGCGCGGGACCATCGCCGCGCTAGGCGCCGCGGTCGGCGGCGCTGACGCTGTGACGGTGCTTCCGTTCTCCGCGGCGCTCGGCGTGCCGGATGCCTTCGCCCGCCGCATCGCGCGCAACACGCAGACCATCCTCATCGAGGAATCCAATCTTCATCGCGTCGCCGATCCTTCCGCGGGCTCTGGCGCGATCGAGTCACTGACCGATCAGCTTTGCGGCATGGCCTGGTGGTTCTTCCAGCGGATCGAGAGCGAAGGTGGGATCGCCAATGCGCTCGAGTCTGGATTGATCCAGCGCGCGGTGGCCAAGGTGCGCGACATGCGCGAGACGAACGTTGCGCGCCGCAAAGACCCGCTAGTCGGCACGAGCGATTTCCCGGACCTCGCCGAGGAGCCCTCGACCGTTCTTGACGCGGCGCGCGCTGGCGCGAGTTCAGGCGCCCTGCCCCGCATGCGCCTGGCCGAGCCGTTCGAGCTTTTGCGCGACCGGAGCGACGCGCATCTGGCAAAGTACGGCAAGCGGCCGAAGGTCTTCCTCGCCTGCCTCGGCCGTCCTGCGGACTACAATACGCGGGCGAGTTTCGCCAAGAGCCTGTTCGGCGCGGGTGGGATCGACGCCGTGGAAGGAGCCGGCGGCAACCTCGCGAAAGGATTCAAGGAATCCGGCGCGGCTCTCGCCTGTCTTTGCTCCTCCGACAAAGTCTATGCGGGCGAGGCCGAAGGCGCCGCCAAGGCGCTGATCGAAGCCGGCGCTCGCCGCATTTATCTCGCCGGCAAGCCCAAGGAACGCGAGGCGCTGGAGACGGCCGGCATTAGCACCTTCCTTCACCAGGGCTGTGATACGCTTGCTATTCTGAACGCCGTTTGCGACGAGATCGCTCGCTGATGACGCGCATCCCTTCATTCACCCAAGTGAATTTCGAGGCCCGCAACGGGAGCGGCGCCGCCGCATCGGACGCCGCGCCCTGGCAGACGCCTGAGGGCATCGCGGTCAAGCCGGTCTACGGCAAGCCAGACATCAACGGCCTCGACTTCCTCGACGGGGTTCCGGGCATCGCGCCCTATCTGCGCGGTCCATACCCGACCATGTATGTGCAGCGGCCCTGGACGGTGCGGCAGTATTCCGGCTTTTCCACAGCCGAGGACTCCAACGCCTTCTATCGCCGCAACCTCGCGGCCGGCCAGCAGGGCGTGTCCATCGCTTTCGACCTCGCCACGCATCGCGGCTACGATTCAGACCATCCGCGCGTGACCGGCGACGTGGGCATGGCGGGCGTGGCGATCAACTCGATCTACGACATGCGCACGCTGTTTGACGGCATCCCGCTCGATCAGGTGTCGGTGTCCATGACCATGAATGGCGCGGTGCTGCCGGTGCTCGCGCTCTTCATCGTTGCGGGCGAGGAGCAGGGCGTGCCGCACGCGCAACTTTCCGGCACGATTCAGAACGACATCCTCAAAGAGTTCATGGTGCGGAACACCTACATCTATCCGCCCAAACCCTCGATGCGCATCGTCTCCGACATCATCGCCTACACCTCGAAGGAGATGCCGCGCTTCAATTCGATCTCGATCTCCGGCTATCACATGCAGGAAGCCGGTGCGACCGCGGACCTCGAGCTCGCTTACACGCTCGCCGACGGCATCGAATATGTGCGCGCCGCCATTGCCTCCGGTCTCGATGTTGACAGCTTCGCGCCGCGGCTCTCCTTCTTTTGGGCGATCGGCATGAACTTCTTCATGGAGATCGCCAAGATGCGCGCCGCGCGGTTGCTCTGGGCGAAGCTGATGGCGGAGAATTTCGCGCCCAAGGATCCGCGCTCGCTGGCGCTGCGCACGCACTGCCAGACGAGCGGCTGGAGCCTTGCGGCGCAGGACGTGTTCAACAACGTTGTGCGCACTTGCGTCGAGGCGATGGCGGCGACCCAAGGCCACACTCAGTCGCTGCACACCAACGCGCTCGATGAGGCGTTGGCCCTGCCGACCGACTTCTCCGCCCGCATCGCCCGCAACACACAGCTCATGCTGCAGCAGGAATCCGGCACCACCCGCATCATCGATCCGTGGGGCGGCAGTTTCTATGTCGAGCGCCTGACCTACGACCTGGTGGCGCGCGCGTTGAAACATATCGAGGAGGTGGAGAAGATCGGCGGCATGGCCAAGGCCATCGAGGCCGGCATCCCGAAGCGCATGATCGAGCAGGCCGCGACCGCCACCCAAGGCCGCATCAACTCGCGGAAGCAGACCATCGTTGGCGTGAACAAATATCGTCCCGATAGCGAAGCCGACATCGCCATTCTGAAAGTCGATAATCGGTCGGTCAGGCGCCAGCAGCTCGACAAGCTCGCGCGGCTCAAGGCCGAGCGCGACGAGGCCGCCGTCAAACGCGCGCTTGACGCACTCACCCGTTATGCCGAGACAGGAACCGGCAATCTGCTCGAAGGCGCCGTCGAGGCCGCACGCGCCAAGGCGACGGTCGGCGAGATATCCGACGCCCTGGAGAAGGTGTATGGACGCCACCGGGCCGACGTGACGGCGGTCACCGGCGTCTACAAAGCGGAGATGGGCCGCATGGACGGAAGCATGAACCGCGTCAAGGAGTTGATCGAGTCGTTCGAGGGGGCGCATGGCCGGAGGCCCCGCATCCTCGTCGCCAAGATGGGCCAGGACGGGCATGACCGCGGCCAGAAGGTGATCGCATCCGCCTTCGCCGATCTCGGCTTCGACGTCGATATCGGCCCGCTGTTCCAGACGCCCGAGGAGGCCGCGCGCCAGGCCGTCGAGAACGATGTGCATATCCTCGGCGTGTCCTCGCTCGCTGCCGGCCATCTCACGCTCATCCCGGCTCTGCGGGAGGCGCTCGAGGCGCAAGGCCGCGGCGACATCATGATTGTCGTCGGCGGCGTGATCCCACCGCAGGACTATCCCGAACTTTACGCCGCCGGCGCAAAGGCCATCTTCGGTCCCGGCACGCCGATCGCCGAGGCCGCCATCGACCTGCTCGGCAAGCTCGGCGCCAAGGCCGGCACCAAACAGGCCGCCGAATAAGCTCTAACAGCCTTCCCTGCACGCAGACTGTCAGAAAACTGTCTTGCATCCCCTCTAACCTTCCAGTGTCGAGGGGTTTTTGCACAATGGCCACGTTCGCGGTCAGCGCAAGCCGCGCTGAACGCGATCAAGTTTTCAGCTTCGACGGTTTCGGATGTACCGCTCCTCGCCTCTGACCGCGATCCTGACGGACACTCGGCCATTGCTCGCCAGACATCGGTCGCGAGATCCAGGACATGATGCCTCCTGAGCAGCTATCTTTTCTTCGGGTCGGCCAACAGGCTTTACCAGCATGCGAAAGCGTTCTTTGCCAACAATCCCGATTGCGGGCGAAGCCTTGTCGAGTGGCTGAGCCAGGCCCCCCTCGGCAGCGCGGCGCTCGCAGAAGAGCTTGCGGCACAATGCAAGCGGATCGAGGTCAGGAAAGACGAGATCGTCGCAGCGGAAGGCGAGCCCGCCGACCCGCATGCATTTCATCATCGAGGGCAGCGTCGGCATCTTCGTTGCGACGGAAAACGGGCGCGCAATTCGCGTTCGCAGTCTCGGGGCGCTAGTGCCGCGAATTTCCTGCCGGGGAACTCCCACAACCATCTTGCGCTTCAACGGCTTTGCCCCTACGCCGCTCGGCATGGACGCTGATGCGAAATCGAGAGGCGATATGGAGAAGACCGCCGCGGCGATCCGCGGCGGCGACCGCGTAGCGCTCGCGCGGGCCATCACGCTCGTCGAGAGTGCCAAGCCGGAAGACCAGGAGACGGCGCAAGAGCTGCTTGAGACGCTGCTGCCGCACACCGGCAAGGCGTTCCGCGTGGGGATCAGCGGCGTACCCGGCGCCGGCAAGTCCACCCTGATCGATCAACTCGGCATCAACCTCGTGGCGCAGGGCCACAAAGTCGCCGTGCTCGCCGTGGACCCCACGTCGAGCCGAAGCGGTGGCTCGATCCTCGGCGATAAGACGCGCATGGGCCGGCTTGCGTCGGAACCGTCCGCCTTCATCCGCCCCTCACCTGCCGGCGACAGCCTCGGTGGCGTCACCAAGACCACGCGGGAGACGATCGCGCTCGCAGAGGCCGCCGGCTACGACGTCGTGCTGGTCGAGACGGTCGGCGTCGGCCAGTCCGAGACCGCCGTCTCCAACATGGTCGATGTGTTCGTGGTGGTGGCGATCGCAGGCGCGGGCGATGAGCTCCAGGGCATCAAGCGCGGGCTGCTCGAGCTTGCCGACATCATCGCCGTGAACAAGGCCGACGGCGACAATATCGAGCGCGCCAACCGCGCGGCGATGGAGTACCGCACGGCGCTGCATATCCTCGCATCGGGTCAGTCGGGCTGGGACCCGCAAGTGCTCACGCTCTCGGCGCGCGACAATCGCGGCCTGGACGCGCTCTGGGTGAAGGTCGGGGAGCGTCACGCAACGCTGAAAGCTTCCGGCGCGCTCGCCGCCC
Source organism: uncultured Alphaproteobacteria bacterium (assembly GCA_963832515.1). GTDB lineage: Bacteria > Pseudomonadota > Alphaproteobacteria > Rhizobiales > Methyloligellaceae > Methyloceanibacter. The sequence goes on along the minus strand of CAWHUE010000013.1, from coordinate 140,693 downwards.
GGCGCGCCGACCAGGCCGTCTCCTGGATGCGCGAGATCTTCGATCAGCGCCTGCTCGCGGCCTTCAAGGGCGGCCGGCGCGCCGCCCGCCACTGGCAGGAGCTTGAGGACAGAGTGCGCGCGGGCGCCATGACGGCGGGCGCGGCCGCAGAAGAGCTTGGCCGCCTCGCGGGCCTCAAGGACAGCGATTAAGCGCGCTGGCGAATTCACTTTCCTCCTGCCGGGGTCCCCTGTAAGTCGAAGTCATGCCTCGGCCGCGCGTCCTCGTCACGGGCTTCGGCCCCTTTCCCGGCGCCCCGGAAAATCCGTCCGCCTCGCTTGCCGAGGCGCTAGGCGCCACGCAATGGCCCGGCTGCGAGCTCCACGCCCAGATCCTGCCCACCGAATGGGAAGCGGTCGCCGCGCTCGTGCCGCTTCTTTACGCGCGCCTGCAACCCGATGTCATGATTCACTTCGGGCTCTGCCAGCGGGCGGTTGGCTTCCGCATCGAGCGCTCGGCCTATAACCGCGCAGCGCCCCGCGCCGATGCGCGCGCCGCGCTCCCCGCGGTCCGGCATGTCGTCGCGCAGGGGCCCGAGCGTCTCGACACGCGCGTACCTGCCGCCAAGGTCGCCGCGCATCTTTCGGCCCACGGCCTCCCCGCCGCATCTTCGCGTTCGGCGGGGCGCTATCTCTGCAACTTCCTCTATTATCATTCGCTCGCCTGGGCCGCCACGCAGCAGGCCGCGCCTGTCGCGCTGTTCGTCCATATTCCGAAGGCAGCCGGGCAAGGCGGCCTCTTCAGCGACGCAGCGCTGCTGCATGGCGCGCAGGAAGTGATCCGCTTCGTCCTCGCCTTCGCGAAGCAACGCAAACCAGAAATCCAAATCGGCACGCCGGCTGCGGCGGCGCCCGCGCCAAACGCGCTTCTACTCGACGCCAAGGAAGCGCCGTGATGCGGGTCGGGCGGCGGCAGGTGGTGCTGGCGGGCGTAGGCCTCGGGCTTGCGGCAATGGCCGGTCCGCGGCTGCTTGCGGCGCGCGAAGCGGAGCTGCAAGCCTTCAGCACATACGGCATCGTGCCGGCCGGCGGCAAGCTCGACCAGACCGCGACCCTGCAAGTGGCCGCCGATGCGGCGGCGAAGTCCGGAACGCCGCTCTTCCTCCCTGCGGGCATCTATTCCGCCAACCGTCTCGATCTCAAATCCGGCACGCATATTCACGGTGTGCCGGGACGCACGATCCTGCGCTACCACAGCGGCGGCACGCTCTTGAGCCTGAAAGGCGTAAGCAATGTGCGCCTCGCCGGGCTCGCGCTGGAAGACGGCGGCAACACGCTCGACGAAGACGGCGCGCTTCTCGACGCGCACGATGTGAAGCAGATCGAGATCGCCGATTGCCGCGTCCTCGGCAGCAGCGAGAACGGCATCACGCTCCGGCGCGTCTCCGGGCGCGTCCGCGATTGCGAGTTCGCGAACATCCGCAAAGCCGCGCTGTTCAGCGAAGACGCAACCGGCCTCCAGATCGCGCACAACCATGTGCATGATTGCGGCGACAACGGCATTCTGGTGTGGCGTTCGCAAGCCGGCGAGGACGGCACGATCGTCACCGGCAACCGCGTCGAGCGCATCGCGGCGAAAAGCGGCGGGACCGGACAGAACGGCAACGGCATCAACGTGTTCCGCGCAGGCTCGGTGCAGGTGAGCGGCAACCGCATCGCAGATTGCGCCTTCACCGCGATCCGCGCCAATTCGGCCTCGAACTGCCAGATGATCGGCAATTCCTGCGCGCGGCTCGGCGAGGTCGCGCTCTATGCGGAGTTTGCGTTCGAAGGCGCGGTGATCGCCAACAATCTGGTCGACCGCGCGGCGATGGGCATCTCCGTCACCAACTTCAACGATGGCGGCAGGCTCGCGGTGGTGCAAGGCAATCTCCTCCGCAACCTCTTCCTGCGCAAGGACGTGGACTCGCGGGGCATCGGCATCGGCGTTGAGGCCGACAGCGCGGTGAGCGGCAATGTGATCGAGGGTGTGCAGACCTTCGGCATCCTGATCGGCTGGGGTCCTTACCTGCGCGATGTGAGCGTCACCGACAACGTCATCCGCAACGCGCATATCGGCATCGCAGTATCCGTCGACCCCGCGGCAGGTACCGCACTGATCACCGACAATCTGATCACTGGCTGCGAAGGACGGTGCGATCCGCGCTCTGAGCGGACCTGAGCCGATCGGCCCCGACCTCGCGCGCGAAAGCGCGGAGGCCTATCGCAACCTCTCGGTCTACGCCAACGTCGCGCGCTAGCTGCGTGCAGCAAGCGCACTAAGGGCGTTGTGAAGTTCGGCGCTTGCGGCGATGCGCCCGGCACGCGCGCCACGCAAGGTCTCGATCTCGCTCTCGATCTGATCGCGCAGAGCTTTCTTCGCTCGCGGACAGCAGCGCGGCAAGGGTCGCGGCAAGCGCAAGCTCGGTGCCGCGTTTGGCGCCGTCGTCGATCTTGAGCGCGATGCCGAGCCCAAGCTCCGGCAGCGCCGCGCAATGCACGCCCTCGGCGCCGCCCTTGACGAAACAGGCGGGCGCGAGCGCGCACATGACCTCCGTGTCGAAGCGCCCCTCCCCCGCGACCAGGACCGGCGCCGCGAAGCAGGCCTGCATCAGCCGCCGCTTCGCATCGGCGCGCGGCGCGGAAAGCCCCTCCCCCGAGCCGACGCGCGCGAAGCCTCGCGCCAGCGCGGCAAGCGGCAGCGCGAAGGTCGGCACGGAGCAGCCGTCGATGCCCATCGCGTCCGGCTGCAGGGCGACTCCGCAAGTCTCTGAAAGGATTCGTGCGATTGCGATCTGCACTGGATGGTCCGGCCGCTCATAGCCCTTTGGATCGAGCCCGAGATGGACGGCGGTGGCGAGCATGCCGGCATGTTTGCCCGAGCAATTGTTGTGGATTGGCGTTGGCCGCATGCCCTCCTTAAGAAGCTCGCGCGTGGCATTCTCGCTGATCGGCCAATGCGCGCCACAGGCAAGCAGGCTCTCGTCGAGCCCCGCCTTGGCGAGCAGGCTCCGCACCGCCTCGACATGCAGGCGATCGCCGCTATGCGAGGCGCAAGCGACGGCGAGCGCCGCGTCGTCGAGGCCGAACGCATCGGCAGCGCCGCTCTCCACGAGCGGCACGGCTTGCAGAAGCTTCACCGCAGAGCGCGGATAGACGGGACGGGTCACGTCGCCGAGCGCGAGCAGGAGCTCTCCGTCGGCGCGCGCGATGGCGATAGCACCTCTGTGCCGGCTCTCGACCAGGCTCCCCCGCGTCACCTCGACTAGAACAGGGTTGTTCAACGCGCTTGGCTCATCGGCTCTGAGCGTCGGCGTCTTCGACAAGCTCGACGGGCACGCCCGGCGCTTGCTTCGAGGCGCGGATGACGAGCGAGGTCTTCACGCTTGCGACGTTCGGCGCCGCGGTCAGCTTGTGAATGATGAAATCCTGGAACGTGCTCAAGTCCGGCGCCACGCAGCGCAGCAGGAAGTCGATCTCGCCCGAGAGCATGTAGCAGTCGCGGACGATGGGTGAGCTCCGCGCGCGCTCCTCGAAGGCGATGAGATCGGCCTCCGCCTGACTGTGCAGCCCGACCATGGCAAAGGCCGTAACGTCGAAGCCGAGTGCCTTGTCGTCGAGCAGCGCGGTAAAGCCTCTGACGATGCCGGCGTCCTCCAGCGCGCGCACGCGGCGCAGGCATGGCGGCGCCGAGATGCCGACCCTGCCGGCAAGCTCCACATTGGTGATGCGGCCGCGCGCCTGCAATTCGCGCAAGATCCGCCAGTCGGTTGCGTCGAGCCTGGCTCGTTTCAAGGTCGTCCTCCCTGGACGATGGCGGCGCCCACGCGTTAGAAGCGGGCGGCATGAGCGCGGCACCCCGCGCGGCGTCACGCGCAATTTTAAATCCTCAAGCCAAAAGAATCGAAAAGAAATTGGCCTCGCAACGTTCCGGAAATTCTAGCGTAGGCGCCCCGCGCAAGCGGCGGCGCCGGTCCGGCACGGCGAAGCTTGGGTCGTTACCGACGGCGCGGCGGGCCACGAGGCGCAGGCCGTCGCCGTGGCAGAGGCGGTTGGGCTCGTCTTCAAAGTGAAGCGAGCGCGGGTGACGGGCTTGATGCGCGTCCTGCCGCCGGCCCTGCAAATCTACCTGCCCGCACACACCCTGCTCGGTGCAGTCGACTCGAGCGCGCCGCTCGAGCCGCCCTGGCCGCGTCTGGTTATTTCGAGCGGGGGGCGGAGCGTGCCGATCGCGCTCGCGGTCAAACGCCTGTCGGACGCGCCCACCTTCGCGCTCCATATCCATGACCCGCGCGCCGCGCGTGCGCACTTCGATCTGATCGCGGCGCCCGCGCATGACAGCCTTGCCGGCGCCAACGTAATCGCGACTTGCGGCTCGATTCACGGGATCACGCCCGGCCGCCTTGCTCAGGCGGCCAGAAACTTCGCGCCGCGGATGGAACACCTGCCGCATCCGCGCATCGCCGTCCTGCTCGGCGGGGACAGCAAAGCCTTCAGCTTCCCGCCGGAGGAAGGCGCCGCGCTCGGGGGAAAACTCGCGGCGCTTGCGCGCGAGACCGGCGGCTCGCTGCTCGTGACCGCGTCGCGCCGCACGCGGCCGGAAACATCGGCCGCGCTTGCGAGTGCGATCGCGGGCGTTCCGCAATTCGTCTGGGACGGGACGGGCGATAATCCCTATCTCGGCTTTCTCGCGATTGCCGACGCCATCGTCATCACCGAGGACTCGGTCAATATGGCGAGCGAAGCGGCCGGCACCGGCAAGCCGGTTTATGTCCAAGCGCTCCCGGGAAGGTCGCGCCGGCTTGCCCGCTTCCATGCGGCGATGCGCGAGCGCGGCGCCACGCGCCCCTTCGAGGGCCGGCTCGAAACGTGGAGCTCCACGCCGCCAAACGATGCCGAAGCGGTTGCCTCCGCGGTCCGCCGCGCGCTCGGGATTGAACCAGCCCCCTGACCCCAGCCGGCCCTACGGCTTGTGCAAATAGGCCAGCGCGCTTACCTGTTTTCATCCTTTCCATGCTAGAGCGAGCCCTATGGCCAGCCCTAAATCGCGCCACGCCAAGCTTATCATCATCGGCTCGGGCCCCGCCGGCTATACGGCGGCGATCTACGCCGCGCGCGCGATGGTGAATCCCTTGCTTATCGAGGGCGTGCAGCCGGGCGGCCAGATGACCATCACCACCGACGTCGAGAACTACCCGGGCTTCGCCGACGTGATCCAGGGCCCGTGGCTGATGGAGCAGATGCGGGCGCAAGCCGTCCATGTCGGAACCGAGATGCTCTACGACCATATCGTCGCGGCTGACATCAGCAAGCGCCCATTCCGGCTCAGGGGCGACAGCGGCACGGATTATACCGCAGACGCGCTGATCATCGCGACTGGCGCCAAGGCGCGCTGGCTCGGCATCCCCTCGGAGCACAGATTCCAGGGCTATGGCGTTTCGGCCTGCGCCACGTGCGACGGCTTCTTCTTCCGCGGCAAGGAGGTGATCGTGGTCGGCGGCGGCAACACGGCGGTCGAGGAGGCGCTCTATCTCGCCAATATCGCCAAGCAGGTGCTGCTCGTGCACCGGCGCGGCGCGCTGCGCTCGGAGAAGATCCTGCAGGAGCGGCTGTTCGCCAATCCGAAGATCGACGTGATGTGGAACTACGAGCTCGACGAGGTGCTTGGCACCGACGACCCGCTCTCCGTCACGGGCGCGAGGCTCAAGAGCACGCTGACCAGCGAGACGGTGACGCTTCCCGTCGACGGCATCTTCATCGCCATCGGGCATGAGCCACAAAGCGAGCTGTTCAAGGGCCAGCTCGAGATGAAACCGTCCGGCTACATCGTCACCGCGCCGCGCTCCACCGCGACCAGCTTGCCCGGCGTGTTCGCAGCAGGCGACGTCGCCGACGACGTCTACCGGCAGGCGGTCACCGCCGCGGGCTTAGGCTGCATGGCGGCGCTTGACGCCGAGAAATATCTCGCGGGCCTCGACACGCTCTCCGAAGCCACAAGTGGCGAGGCCACGCGCGGCGAAACCGCCCGTGGTGAAGCCGCAGAGTAGCGCTTAGCGCTCAATCCTCGCAGAAGCAGATGAAATCCCAGCGCATCTCGCGGCAGAGATAGCGGGCGTCGTCCTCGTTGTCGGCCTCGACCACGACCCGCATGGCACCGTCCAGCGCGAAGAATCGCACGAGACTCCACGCCTGCCCGCGCCGCGCCGGCAGCCTGTCGGTCTTGAAACGCTCCGTCGTCAGCATCGCCATTGGGCCATCCCGTGCTGGAACAAACACGGAACATATGGCGATTCGCGCTTAATGCCAACGAAAATCGCAGACCCGGCTAAGGTCGAGGAGCCAGGCCGACCGACGCGGGCAAGGCCAGGGCTCCGGGGCGGGCCACCGCTGCCCCGAGGCCGCTGCCTCATGCGGTACCGCTCAACAGCACCTCGCGCCTCCCGATGCCGGACGCGCTTGAATTCTGCTTCGATGTTTTAGGATCGCTCATGGAGATCCTGCGCGGCGAAGTGCACCATCACGGTCGGCTCGGCCACGCGCACGGAAACGAGGCGGGGCTTGCCGGAGATGAGCGCGAGGTCGCCGATCCAGAACCCGGCACCGGCGCCGTGGATCGTGTAGTCGTCATCATCGCCGCGCGGGAAGGAGATGTTCAGCGAGCCGCTGACGAGGCCGAAAATGCCGTCCGGCTGATCCCTGCCAGATAGATCCGCTCGTCCTTGACGAACGTGCGAAGCTTGGCCATGGCGCTGAGCCGGGCGCGCGTCGGTTTCGAGCGCCCCGCGAACCAACCCTACACCTCCACAACCGAGGCTAAATCGGGGCTGGCTTGTGTCATGCCCCTGGACTACATCAGTTAGCCCACCAGGATTTGCATCACTTGATCTGTTCTAGTGTACGCTGCCCGCCTAAGGGCTGGATCGCAAAATTCACGAATAGACACCCAGGGAAATGCGCTACGCTGGTGCCGAGCCGTATACTGATACAAGGAGCCCGAGGGACGCACATGGCAGAAACCCCTTCCTTCGAGATACCGCCGGAACTACGCGAGATGGCGGAGAAGAATGTCGAACAGGCGCGCGCGGCCTACGGCCAGTTCATGGATTTCATGACGCAGGCGATCGGTGCTTGGCAGGGGTCGGCCGCAGGCGCCGACACGCCGGGACTGGCAGGTTTCAAGGTCGTGCAGGAAAAGGCTGTCGCTTTTGCCAAGGAAAACGCCGAGCGCTCCTTCGCGCTCGCGAGCGATCTCGCCAAGGCGAAGGACGTGCAGGAAGTGCTGACCTTGCAGAGCCGCTACGCGCAAACCCAGATGCAGACTTTCGGCATCCAGGCGCAGCAGCTTTCCTGGCTGATGGCCGACGCGCTCCGCAACCTGCAGGCTAAGGGCTGATCCCGGACTTCTAGTCGTCGTTAGCGAGCCGGGCGGCGGCCGCGACGGCCTCGCGGTTGGCGTTGCTCGGGACGGGCCGGAGGTTCTTCCAGGCCTTCTCGGGCACGGCTTCTTTTTCCTTGCTCGTCTGCACCGACCGGCCCTCGAAATACGCGCCCTTCTTGATGGAAAGCGACTGGTGATGGATGTCGCCAACGACATGAGCGCGGGATTTCAGCGTCACATGGGCAGCATGGATCGGGCCCTCAACCTTGCCGTTGATGATCGCGTGCTCGGCCGTGACCGCGCCCACGAGATGCGCTTTCCGCGAGAGCAGAAGCGACTTGCACTGCACCTCGCCGTCGAGCCGGCCGTAGATCTCGACGCGGCCCTCCGCGGTGACATTGCCGACGACTTTCAGGCCTTCCCCGATGATGGTTGCGCCGCGTCTGAAACCGAACATGCCTGGCCTCCCCTCGTTTATTCCATCGCCGGCCGGCGCACGCCGCGCACCCTACCAGCGGAAGAAGAACCCCCTGCGCACCCTTTGCTGCGGGTAATAGTAATGCCGCACGGTGCGGCGTGGCTTCATCCAGACTCTGGATCTCGGCTTGGCCCTTTTCAGGTTTGTCGGCGAGTGGCTGGCAGCCGCAAGTTGCGGTCCGGACGACGGGACTTCCGTAGCCGAAATGATGAAATCGTCACCTTGGGGCAGGATCGCTGAGTGCTGGCTCGTCTCGGCGATGATGAACGTGGCGCCAGGCGTGAGCAGCCCTGAAATCCTCTCCCGCGCCTCATCCGGAATCTCGATGCGGTCGAGCGCGGCACGCGCGTCCCCACCCTCGACGGTGACCCCGACCCATGGCGCCTTGGCGTCGCCAGGAGCGAAATGCAGGGCGGTGAAGGCATATGTCCCGAGTGGCGCGGCGGGATTGCTGACGGCGACCGGCACGTCGAACAGTCGCTTGTAGCCCTGCCTGACGAAGAGATGACCCGCTGGCGGCGCCGGCTTGCCCGCCGCCTCATGCACGCTCTTCACGAGATCGTCGGTGACCTCGCCCGTGGCCGGGAGACCGTTCGCCTTCTGGAATTCCTTGATCGCGGTGTTGGTGGCGCCGCCGCGTTTTCCGGTGAATGTTTGCGGCGCGAGATAGCCGAGCTCGGCCAGACGCTCCTGCACGCTGATGAGCTTGTCGCGCTCGGTCCGCCGCGTCACCAGCATACGCAACGGTCGCGGTGCATCATCATCGCTCGCCGTCGCATCGGCTTGCGCTGCCACCGGATGAAACAGGTTGGGATGCTCGACGACGCTCGGCTCAGGCATGTGGCCCGCAACCACGACATTCGCGCCGACCTCGGTGATCTTGAACAGTTTGGGCGCGAAGGAGAAGGGCAGCCTGATGCAGCCATGCGATGCCGGATAATTGGGGACCACGCCCGCATGCAAAGCGGTACCCGAGCGTGTCAGCCGCTGCATCCAAGGCATCGGCGCGTTGCTGTAGAGGTTCGAGTGATGGTAGCGCTTCTTCTCCAGAATGCTGAACACGCCGGTCCTGGTTTCGTAGCCGCGTGCGCCGCTCGACACTTTCGTGGTCTCGACCAGCTCGAGCCCGCGATAGACGTTGAGCTTCTGCTCGAGCAGCGAAATCGTGAGCAGCAGCGGCTCGGGAGGCCCAGTCTCAACCGGCGCTTCGACCGGCGTCGCGCCAGGGGCCGTTTCGCCCGGCAGCGCGGCGACCTCGATGGCGTGCGTTGCCCGCTTCGGGACGATGGGGCGCAACGCATCGACCCGCGATGCGATGCGGATCATGACGGCGTCGCGGGCCGGCAAGTCCAGATAGTGATCCGCCGCCAGGCGCAGATCGAGCGCCGATACTTTCGCCGAAAGCGCCGACATCGTTTCCGCACCTGGCATGTCGATGTCTTTCGGCGGCACGGCGGGCACTGCGGCGTCGGAAGCTTCGGCGAGCCTGCGGGCAGCAGGCGCGGTCGCATGAACTTCGTCGTCCGGCGACGCGGCAACGATTGCCGCCGGCGTGATCTCGGCCGCTGCATCGAGTGCGGCCGTCGCGGCCATGGGCACTGCAGCGGCCCCGCTCTTCGCTTCAACCGCCGTGGGCGTTGACGCGAGCTCGACCGCAGTCATCGCTTCAGTGGGCGTCGCATCGACCCCACTCTTCGCTTCGGCGGCCGAGGGCGTTGACGCGAACTCGATCGCGGCCGTCGCTTGCTTGGGCGTTGCATCGACCGCCCCCGTCGCTTCGAGAGCCTCTCGCGTGGGCGCGAGCTCGTGAGCCTTGGACGGAGCCAGCCCCTCGGCCGCGCCACTGCGAGCCATATCGCCCGGAGGCAGGAATGCAGCATGGGCGTCGGGCCGGACCGGGCGCGCGACTTCGCGCGGCGCTTGATCGAGCGCGCCCGAGAATATTGCCATCGAGAGAGGGGGAGCCCCGTCCAACTGCCTGATGCCGACGCCCGCCACGAGCAGGGCGAGCAGCGCGGCGCCGGAAACCAAGGCGGCTAACTTGATCCTGTTGTTGCCTGCGGGCGCAACGCGGCGCGCCTCGACCGGCTGGGTTGCCTGCATGCTCTTCAGCGTATTTTTCTTCGGCGCCGACCACGACACGAACCCTTCAAGCTCAGGCGGCAGGCTCGTCAGATCGTTCCCCTTCGCCTCTTCGAGCTGAGCGGCAGTGAGGTTGCGCGCGTGATGCAGGCTCGTGCCGGACAGGTCGGCATCCGCAAGCTTGGCGCCAGCGAGGTCCGCGTGATCCAACCGCGCGTTCGTCAAGTTCGCGCCGCTGAAATCCGCATCGCGGCATTGCGCATGCAGAAGGTCCGCACCCGAAAGGTCGGCGCCTCTGAGATCGGCGCGGCGCAGGCGCGCGAAACGCAAGACGCATCCCGCGAGGTCGGCTTTCTTCGCTCGCGCCCCCGCGAGGTCGGCATGATCGAGCCGCGCGTCGATCAGATCCGCGGCATTGAGCTTGGCCTCGACGAGGCGCGCGTGCTGCAGATCGGCGCGGGCGAGATCGGCCGCTTCGAGATCGGCGCCCTCGAGATCGGCGAAGCAGAGATCGGCCTCCTGCAGCCGCGCAAATTTGAGGTCGAGCGGCCCGCCGTCGCGCGTGCCCATCCGGCGCTCGCACCATCCCAGGGCAAGCCCCGTCAAATCCGGGATGATTTCGGGATTGTTGCGGCGCCAGGCGTTCCACAGGACGGGATCGCGCCGGATGATCTCGGCGTGCCCGTCTTTCGTACCGTCGCCGCCAGACGAATGTTCAGCTTCGATCTCCCCCGGCCGAGCCGGAAGCCGCTGCGCCAAATGGCGAGGGTTACGCTCACTCGTCATCTTACTCGTGGGTCGGAGGCCGGCCCAATGCCGCATTGAGCAGGTAGCTTAACGTCAGACGTAACCAAGCCGCAACCTTTACCGGGCCACAGCCCTAATATCGCCCGGGCGCTGGGCCCTTTCTGTCACAGTTTTGCTCCGCCTCGCGACGTGGCACAACCTTTCGCGATTGTAACAAGGACGCGATAGACCTTGCGAACCGACCAGGTTACCATGCCTCGACTCACCCGGCGCTTCTCTCGGCGCGGGCCTAGCAAGCGCGGAAGGCACCGATGGTGAAAATGCGACTGGGCACGGCAGCGTTGGCTGCCACGCTGCTTGTCCTTGGCGGTCAGGCCTTGGCCGCGCCCTGCGGCAACAACTCTGCCGGCTTCGAGAAATGGAAGCGCATTTTCGGGGGTGAGGCCCAGGCGCGAGGCATCGGGCCCAAAGGCATCGCCGCCCTGCAGGTCACGAGCTATTCGGTCGGCACCATCAGGGCAGATCGCGGCCAGAAAAGCTTCAAGCTCTCCCTCGACCAGTTCATGGCGAAGCGCGGCGGGCCTGCCATCGCCTCGCGGGGCAAGAGCCTGAAAAACGCAAATGCCGGACTTTTGTCGAATATCGAGAAGCGCTACGGCGTGCCGCCCGGCCCGCTGCTCGCCATCTGGGGCATGGAGACCGGCTTCGGCAATTACATGGGCAATCAGAACGTCCTCTCCGCGGTCGCCACGCTCGCTTATGACTGCCGCCGCCCCGAATATTTCACCGAGCAGCTCTATGCCGCGCTGCAGCTTATCGATCGCGGCACGCTCAACCCCGGCACAAAGGGCGCCATGCACGGCGAGGTGGGCCAAACCCAGTTCCTGCCCAAGAGCATCCTGCTCTACGGCGTGGACGGCGACGGCGACGGCAGGGTGAACCTCAACGCCAAGGCCGACGCGCTTGCGTCCACCGCCAACTTCCTGAAGGGCCATGGCTGGCAACGCGGCGCGGGGTACCAGCCCGGCCAGCCGAATTTCCGGGCGATCCAGGGCTGGAACGCAGCGGGCGTCTACCAGCAGGCGATCGCCATTATCGGACGCCAGATCGACGGCACCCGGGCGGCGCAGACCGACTAGCGCGCAGCGTCCATCCGCTCGCTTTGGCGATGCTCGCGAATTTGCGCTAATTCGTGTCTGTGACCACCAGAGCCAAACGCAAGCCCCGAGCGCGGCAGCAAGAGCCGCAAGACGGCGCGCAAATGAAGCGCCAGCTTGCCCAGGTCCTGGGCAAGATCATCGCGGTCGTGCTGGTCCTGATCCTGATCGTCCTGATCGAGCGCTATTGCAGCTATACGCCTCCGGCCTTCGGGCCGGACGCGCACGTCAACTCGATGGACGGCGACACGATCAAGGCGGGCGACGGCAGCGAGTACCGTATCTACGGCATCGACGCGCCAGAGCTGCATCAGACCTGCCTCGAGGCGAACGGCAAGACCTGGCTCTGCGGCCGCGCGGCGAAGGCGCGGCTCACCACCATCCTCAAGCACGGCAACGTGAGCTGCGAGGTGCGCGCCAAGGACCGATTCGACCGCGCGATAGCCGTTTGCAGCGCGGAGGGCGTCCCGGATATCGGCGAGGCGCTGGTTCGCGACGGTTACGCTATCGATTTCGGCCCCGGCAACTTAGCCGGTCCGTATCGGGACGCGCAGGACGAGGCGGAAGCCGCCAAACGCGGCATCTGGCGCGGGACCTTCGACCGGCCCTACGACTGGCGGCAGGAGAACCCGCGTCTCGACTAGGTGGAGATCGCGATGGCGCTCCTAAACCCCGAGGGCCCCGACCAAGCCTAGTCCCGGTGACAGCTTTCATGATTTAGGGCAGGTTCCTGTTCGACCCGAAGGCCGTAGGCGGCTACCCACCCAAACCAGCAAAGGCCACACTCCATGCGGAGATTTAGCGTTGCCCGGCTTGCCGTCATCTGCCTTCTCGCTTCGTCTTGGAGCGGTCTGTCGGCCGCCCTCGCCGCAGACGGCGATGTTCCCGGCTCGAAGGACTATCCCGGGATCGGCCGCTTCGCGGGCAGCATCATCACCGGACTATGCGCCGTGCGGCTCCAGGCTGCACCCTTTGTCGACGGGAAGCCGACGGATGCGCGGAAGATCGAAGGCCGCGTGACACGCATCGGCTATAGGGTTCCGGGTCCGGCGCCGTCCATGCTGGAGGTCGCGCGCAACTTCGAGACGCAATTCGCCAAGGGCAGGATTCGAGAGACGCTGATCGCCTGCGACACCGACCAATGCGGCGGCATTCCCTTCACCGAGGCGGTGGATGTGCTGCCCATCCCCCAAATGTGGGTCGACGGCTTTGACTATCGCTACTACGCCGCGCGCACGGCCACCGATCAAGGCGAAACCTACGCCACCGTGCTCGTCAGCAAGAACAACGAGGATATCTATGCCCAACTCGTCGTCGCTCAGGTGGGTGAAATCGAAAACAAGTTGATTGATGCCGCCGCGATGGCCAAGGGGCTCGGCGAGACCGGTCATATCGCCCTTTACGGCACCTATTTCGACACCGACAAGGCGGTGATCAAGCCCGAAAGCAAGCCCACGCTCGACGAGATTGCGAAGCTCCTTAGCGGCCAGCCTGAGCTCAGCGTGTTCATCGTCGGCCACCCCGACAATCAGGGCGCCTACGACTACAACATCGATCTATCGCGCAAGCGGGCAGCGGCGGTCGCGGCCGCGCTCGCCAAATCCTACAAGATCGCGCCGGCGCGGATGCGTACCGCGGGCGTCGGCCTTCTCGCGCCGGTCGGCTCCAACGCGACCGAGGATGGCCGGGCGCTTAACCGGCGCGTCGAGCTCGTCGCGCCTTGAGATTAGGCGGCGGCCTTCCTCCGGCCGCATGGTAAACTTAGGACTCCCGCGGGAAGTGGTATCGAGGGGTCGCCGCATGAAAGCCATCAGACGCGCCATCTTCATCCTCGCGCTCGCAGGCACGGTCTGCGCCATGGGCGCTTCGCAAGCCAACGCGGCATCGGCGGAGGCAGATCAACGCCAGCGCCGACCAGACGCTGCGGAGCTTCGTCCGCCAGGTTCCGGGCGCCAAGGAGCTTGCTCAGAAAGCGGCAGGCGTCCTCGTGTTTCCGTCGGTCGTCAAGGCCGGCATCGGATTTGGCGGCGAATACGGCGAAGGCATCATGCTGGTCAAAGGCGGCCAGCCCGGCGGCTATTACAATCTGGTCTCCGCCTCGTTCGGGTTTCAGCTCGGCGTGCAGGAGCGCGCAGTTATCCTCATGTTCATGACGCAGGAGGCGCTCGACAGATTCTACCGGACCTCCGGCTGGAAGATCGGCGTCGACGGGTCTGTGACCGTCATCGCGGTTGGCGTCGGCGGTTCCATCGACACCGACAAGATCACGAGCCCCGTCATTGGCTTCGTACTTGATCAGAAGGGACTCATGTACAATTTGACTCTGGAAGGCTCGAAGATCAGCCGCATCGAGCGCTAGCGCGCGGCGGATGCTTCTTCGGGCGCGAAGCGGCTTCGCGGAGGACTTCCATGCCGGGCTTGGACATCTCTAATTTCGATCTGGCGCTCTCGGTTGCGCTTGGCATCGCGCTTGCCGCGGCCACCGGCTTCCGCGTGTTCCTGCCGATGCTGGTCGCGAGCGCCGCGGCTTATACCGGCAACCTGCCGCTCGGCGAGAACTTCGCCTGGCTCGCGACGCCCGGTGCCGTGACGCTGCTCGGCGTGGCGGCGCTGGTCGAGACGGCGGCCTACTACATTCCCGGCGTCGACAATCTGCTCGACACGATCGCGACACCCGCGGCCTTCGTCGCCGGCACGATCATCTCGGCGGCGGTGATCGTCGACATGCCGCCGCTGATCAAATGGGCCACGGCCATCATCGCCGGCGGCGGGATCGCCGGACTGACGCAAGGGACGACCGCGCTCTTGCGCGCGAAATCCACGGTGATGACCGGGACGCTCGGCAACCCGGTGCTCGCGACGGCGGAGGTCGGCGGGTCGCTGCTGCTCTCGATTCTCGCACTGCTTGCACCGATTGCGGCGCTCTTGCTGGTGGTCGGGCTCTTCTGGCTCGCGATCCGTCTACTGCGCAAGCTGACGCGCACGAGCCGTTCGCCGCAGGCGAAGACCGAACTCCCTCAAACTTGACCGTCATGGCCGGGCTTCCCGGCCATCCACGAATTTCTCACGCAGCTTTGGCGCGCTGGGCGAGCACCTGGTCGGCGACCTTGCCAGTCAGCTCGGCGAGATGGTCGAACTTGGCGTTGAAGGTGCCGACGCCCGCCGTCACCGATCTGAGCTCGACGATCAGGTTCTGGATCTCCAACTCGGGAATCTGCGCCTGCACCACGTCCCAGCCCGGCCAACCCGACCGCGCGTCGAAGCCCAGGATCTGCCCGCGCCGCGACGACACGATGGAATTGACCTTCGCAGTCGCTTCCGACGGCACGGCGATATCGACCGCCATCACCGGCTCGAGCAGAACCGGCGAGCATTGCGGCATGCCCTCGCTCATGGCGATGCGGCCCGCCTGGCGGAACGCCATGTCCGATGAATTCGACCGAGTGATACGACCCGTCGATCAGGCAGACCGCGACGTCCACGACGTGGAAGCCCAGTGGCCCGGTCTGCAGATAATCCTTCACGCCGATCTCGACCGACGGGATGTAGTTCTTCGGCACGACGCCACCGGTGATCTTATCGGAGAAGGCGAAGCCAGCCCCGCGCGGCTGCGGCGAGATGGTCACCACCACGTCGCCGAACTGGCCGTGCCCACCTGATTGCTTCTTGTGGCGGCCGCGCACCTCGACGGATTTGCGGATGGTCTCCTTGTAGGGGATCTGCCGCGGACGCGTGGACGCGTCGATGCCGTATTTGCGCACGAGCCGCTCGAGCGCCACGCGCAGATGCATCTCGCCCTGCCCCCACAGCACCATCTCGCCCATGTCCTGGCTGTGGGTGAGCGAGATCGAGGGGTCCTCCTCGATGATCTTGGCGATGGCCGCGGTGAGCTTCACCTCGTCCTTTTTCTCCTTGGCGGAGACGGCAAGCCCGA
The DNA here is from genome assembly GCA_963832515.1 of uncultured Alphaproteobacteria bacterium. Classification (GTDB taxonomy): domain Bacteria; phylum Pseudomonadota; class Alphaproteobacteria; order Rhizobiales; family Methyloligellaceae; genus Methyloceanibacter. The sequence goes on along the minus strand of CAWHUE010000013.1, from coordinate 124,900 downwards.
AGACCGGTTGGGTGATCGAAGCCGGCTCGACCTTCACCTTGCTGCCCTTCTCGGTGGTCAGCGTGTCCCCGGTCTTCACCCCGTCGAGCCGGCCGAACGCGACCGTGTCGCCGGCAACAGCCTCGCCGCGCTTCACGGGCTCCTGCCCCATGAGCGTAAAAATGCCGGAGACGCGCTCGTCGTCGGCCCCGCCATGGACGGTCGTACCGTCGGCGAACGTGCCGGTGAGCACGCGCATGAGCGACAGCTTGCCGCCATGCGCGGTGTGGAAGGTCTTGAGCACGAAGGCGCAAGACGCAGCCTTCTCGACGCCAAGCCGCTCCGCCGTCACGGAAACGAACGGCGCCTCGTGGCGCAGCGCCTTGAGCAGGCGGAAAATGCCGTGGCCGTTCTCGGCCGAGCCGAGCAGCACCGGACAGATCAGCCCCTCGCGCAATTCCTTGGAGAGGTCGTCGAAGACCCTGTCGCGCGGCGGCGGCACGTCTTCGAGGAGCTGCTCCATCAGCGCGTCGTCGTAATCGGCGAGCTTTTCGAGCATCGAGAAGCGCGCTTCCTTCTCGTGATCGGCAAGCGTCTGCGGAATGTCCACCACCTCGCTCGGCGCATGCTCGCGGTAGACGTAGGCGCGCTCCAGCGCGAGATCGATGAAGCCGGTGACGATGTCGTTCTCCCAGATCGGGATCTGCCGGATGACCAGCGGCTTGGTCGAGGCCGGCTGCAGCATCGGCACGATGTCGCGCACGCGCGCTTCGGCCTTGTCGATCTTGTTGATGAACAGGAAATGCGGAATGCCGCGGTCCTCGAGCTGCTTGAGGATGAGCTGGAGCGCGGGGACCTTCTTCTCATCGGGCTCGCACACGACCACCGCCGCGTCGCAAGCGGTCAGCGCGTGCGCGGCGTCGGCCTGGAACTCGATCGAGCCGGGGCAGTCGAGGAAGGTGAAGGAATCGCCGAGGAATTCGACGGTGGCGGCGTTGAGCTCGACGCTCATGCCGTGATGGCGGGCCTCTTCGGACGCGTCGCCCACCGTGTTCTGCGCCGAGGCCGAGCCTTGGCGGGTGATGGCGCCGGTGCGCGCGAGTATGGCTTCGAGAAGGGTCGTCTTGCCGCTGAGATAGGGGCCAACCAGTGCGATGCAGCGGGCGCTGCGGGCTGGTTGGCCCTGCGCTTGGCCCATGGTCTCCTCCCTTGGCGCTTATGCGGCCCAAGCGAGAAGGCTCCTGACGCACCCACCCGCGCAAGCCTTTAAGGCACCCATCGTGTCAAGCGACGCGGCATCTGGCAAGGGGGCGATTAAAGCGGAGCGGTGACGGCTAGCCGTAGGCGCTGCAATAAGGCGGCTCTGGCGGCGCCTTCGGATTGGGAGGCGCGGCGTTGAGGTACACGGCAAGCTCGTCGAGCGCTTCGAGCGCATCCTGTAAGGCGGCAGACACTTTGTCCGCGGCCGCGAGCTTCTCGCCGGCCTGCACCGGATCCTCGGCGAACGAGTAGTCCTTGAGGATCTCGAGCGCGCGCTCCATCGAGGCTACGGCCCGCTGATGGCTTTTGATCTGCGTCCTGATCGAGACCTCGTGCCAGTCGAGCACCCCGGCAAGCGCGTTGGCGTCGCCGTTGCTCCTCCGCTTCACGCGCTGCCTGAGCTTCGCCGCGCGCTCGATGCCGCGTGTGAGCCCGGCCATCGCCGTCTTGCGCTCATCGATCTCGGCCCGGATCGTCTCCTCGAGCAAAGCCGTGACATCCATCGACGTCACGTCCTGCTCCGCATGGAGGATCAATCCAAGCTTCTGCGCGATGACCTCGACGGCGTTGCCGTCGCGGTTGTCCGGACGCGGCGGGTCCGCCTCGCCAGTGCGGTCGTACCGCGCCCGGCGCTCCGGGTCCGAAAGAATGGCATAGGCAAGTCCGAGCTCGCTGAAGGCTTCGACGCTGCCGCCGCTGTCGGGATGCGAGGTCTTGGCCCTTTGCCTGTAGGCTTTCTGGATTTCCGGCGCGGCTGCCCCGCGCTCGACCCCAAGAACCTGATAGAGATCCCTCACGCCTTCCCCCGTCACGCAAACGCGCCCACCGAAACCTTCCAACGGGCTGCGACCGGTTAAGTTCCTTGGATGACGCTAAACTATGTCGGGCCCATGGCAGCGGAGGATTTGCGAACTGGTTTACGCGCCGGCGGCATGCGGCCCGAGCGGCTGGCCGTAGGAGAACTCGATGACACAGCCCGTGGGGTCCCGCACCGCGCAGAGATAGCCGGTGGGCGGAGCGTTGTCGCGCGGCTCCCAGTGCAGGCACCCGCTCGTCCCGCGCCCGCTTAGCGATCTTGTCGATCTCCTCGCGGGTGGGCACGCCGAAGCCGTAATGGGTCATGTCGTCTTTGCCTTGCGTGCGCTCCGGACCCCCGCCGAGCAGCACCAGGACGAAACTCTGCTCAGCACCTGGGCTCGCGAGCCACACGGTGCGGCCTGTCCCCTCCCCGTGCTCCTTGACAATGTCGAGCCCGCAATAGCGCTGGTAGAATTCGATCGAGGCGTCGAGGTCGCGCACATGCAGCGCGCAATGGGTGAAGGCGGGCGTCATGCCGAACGCAGCGCGGTCGCGACCGCATCGAGGATCGTGTCGAACTGCCCGAAGCCCCAATAATGGCCGGCAGCCGGAATGACTTCGAGGCTTGGAGGTTGGCCTTCACCTCGGGCCGGGAGAGCACGTCTGCATCCGCTGACGTCACGTGCTGGGGCAGCGTGCGGTAGGCGGCTTCAGGCGACCACAGCACCAGGTTCCGCAGCGCCCAGAAGAACGCGGACGAAGCCTTCGGCGACGGTCCGATCTGATTGAAGATCAGCTTGTTGAGGGCCGTCATGCCAATCTCGCCGGCATGGTCGGCGATCGGACCGCAGGGGCTCACCAATGCGAGCAGCAGCACGCACTCGGGCATCGCGGAAGCGGGGCGACCGCATGCGGCCCGCCGCCGGAAATGCCTGCGACCGCGAAACGGTCAAGCCCGAGCGCATCCGCGAGCTCGCGAAGATCGTCCGTCGTTTCGAGCAGGCTTGCGCTCGCGCGGAACCCCGTCAGCGCATAGCCCTCGCGGTCCGGCGCGATGATCGCAGGCCTTTGTCGCGCGCCGGCTCGTCTCCCAAAGCGAACATGAAACGCGAGCCCGGCGTGCCGTGCAGCGCAAGCAGCGGGATCCCCTGCGGATCGCCATACTCGGCGTAACCGAGCTGCCGCCCGTCGGCGAGCGTGAGCACGCGCGAATGCCGGGCCGCATCCGCCTCGGCGTCCTCTTTGACGATCGTGTCCATGCGGCCAGTCTACCGCATCATGCCGGCGCGGCGCGCGTCTGGCCCGGGCGCGCTATTCGCAGCCGATGATGATGTCCGTCGGGTTGATTATCAACGCGACCGTCTTGCCCTCATAGAGCCCGAGGCTCTCCAGCGTGGCGATGGTGACGCTGGCCTGGATCATGGTGTCGCCGGCGATCTGCACATAGACGATGGCGGTCACCGCGCCTTTGTGGATCTCCATGATCTTGCCGGCGATCTGGTTGCCGGTGCTGAGCTTGCTGAACTTCACGTCCATGTACGCCTCCCATGCCGCCTAGAGTTCGTCATTGCCGGGCTTGACCCGGCAAATCCATTCCGTGAGCGCCTCATGACGCCGAAGCGTAACGGCATGGATGCCCGGATCAAGTCCGGGCATGACGCCTATAGAGCGTCAACTCAAATTATTGCAAAAGCGCTGGATGCGGCGGCAGGCCTCTTCGAGCGCCTCGATGCCGGTGGCGTAGGAGATGCGGAAGAACGGCGAGCCGCCGAATGCCGCGCCATGCACCACGGCTACGCCCTCCTCTTCGAGCAGCAGCGTGGCGAAGTCCTCGTCATTGCCGATCCTCTTGCCTTCACGCGTGGTCTTGCCGATCGTGCCTTCGCAGGACGGATAGACATAGAACGCGCCTTCAGGCTTCGGGCAGTCGATGCCCTTGGCCTGGTTCAGCATGGACACGACGAGATCGCGCCGCTCCTGGAACGACTTCACCCAATCCTTCAGGAAGCCCTGCGGCCCTTGGAGCGCCTCTACGGCGGCCCACTGGCTGATCGAGCTCGGGTTCGAGGTTGACTGCGATTGCAGCGTGGCTATGGCCTTGATCAGCGGCTCCGGGCCGCCGCCATAGCCGATACGCCAGCCGGTCATCGAATAGGCCTTGGACACGCCGTTGAGCGTGAGGGTGCGGTCCTTGAGACGCGGCTCGACTTGCGCCGGCGTCGTGAACTTGAAGCCGTCATAGACGAGATGCTCGTAGATGTCGTCGGACAGCACCCAGACGCGCTCGTGCTTGAGCAGCACGTCGGTGAGCGCCTTGATCTCCTCGCTTGTATAGGCCGCGCCGGTCGGGTTCGACGGCGAGTTGAAGATGAACCATTTGGTGCGCGGGGTGATGGCTTTGGCCAGCGCCTCGGGCTTCAGCTTGAAGCCGTCCTCGACCTTGGTCTCGACGATCACGGGTTCCGCGCCCGCGAGCAGCACGATGTCGGGGTAGCTCACCCAGTAAGGCGACGGGATGATCGCCTCGTCGCCGGGGTCGAGCGTCGCGAGCAGCGCGTTATAGAGCACCTGCTTGCCGCCCGCACCGACGGTGATCTCCGACGGCTTGTAGGCAAGGCCGTTCTCGCGCTGGAATTTCTCGGAGATGGCGCGCTTCAGCTCGGGGATGCCGTCGACCGCCGTGTATTTTGTGTGGCCGGCCTTGATCGCCTCGATCGCCGCCTGCTTGATGTTGTCGGGCGTGTCGAAGTCCGGCTCGCCGGCGCCAAGCCCGATCACGTCGAAGCCGGCCGCCTTCAGCTCCCGCGCTTTGTTGGTGATCGCCATGGTCGGCGAGGGCTTGACCCGTTCGAGCGTGCGGGCGACCAGTCCCATGAAAGTCTCCTGAGCGTTGCGTGAAGTTTTCGGCCGAAGCGCGCGCAACGTAAGCGGGGGCGCGGCCGCTCGCAAGCCTTACGCCGCAACAAAAAGACGCGGGCCCGTTGGGGGCCCGCGCCTGCCGCATCCCTGGCGGTTGAGCGCGACGACGCGCTTACGCCGCCTCTCGGTTGAGCCTGCCTTCGGCAAGGTCGGTGAGCAGCTTGTCGGCGCCGTATTCCTGGTCGAGCGTCTGCTGCAACAGGCCGGCGGCCTCTTGCATGCCGAGCTGTTTCGCCCAGGCGACCATGGTTCCGTAGCGGGCGATCTCGTAATGCTCCACGGCCTGCGCATCGGCGATCATGCCGGCATCGAGCACGTCCGGATCCTTGGCGTCCTTCATGCCTTCCGCGCCTTCCTCGAGGATGCCCTTGATGGCGGGGCAGGTCTTGCCGGCGGCTTTTATCCCGCACAATTCAAAGACTTGCTCGAGGCGGGCGACCTGGCCTTCGGTCTCCTTGAAGTGATGCTCGAAGGCCTGGCGGAGCGCATCGGACTCGGCCTTCTTGGCCATCTTCGGCAGCGCCTTCAGGATCTGCTTCTCGGCGTAATACATGTCCTTGAGGAGGTGTACGAAGAGGTCCTCAAGCGATTTTAGGGCCGTCATAGGGGGGTGCTCCTTGGGCTAACGGGTTTATACCGGGGTATGGCCGCGGATGGCAGGGTCATGCCCGCGCCGTCCCGTTCAAGCCAAGCAAACCGCCGACCCGCGCTTCAGTTCCCTAGCATCACTCGCGACGGCACCGCACTAGCGCACCTGCGTGTGGATCATCGCAATTCGAACATAGTTGTGGCGGCCCGGCTGCAATCCGGCTAAAGGCGCGCCCTAATGGCGTGCTTCCTTTTGCTTCGTGCCGATAGACGAGGGCTAAGTCGATGACTACGCGGCGCCAAGCTCTTCGCTCACGCGAACCTCTGGCAACTTTCCTTTTCATTTCGCTTATTCTTGTATTTCTGCTGACGTTGATCCCGATCCTAGCCAAGGCCGACCCGGCCGGGGCGCCTGACGCGACGCCGGCAAAGACGCTCAACCCCGGCGACATGAATACCGGGTCTTTGCTGGTCCAAACGGAAGACGGCAGCTTCGTCGAGGTGCCGCGCCTCGCTACCGACATCGAGACCGTTGTCAACGGCACGATCGCGCGCACCATCGTCATCCAGCGTTTTAAGAACCCGAGCGACCGCTGGCTCGAAGGCATCTATGTCTTCCCGCTGCCCGAGCAGTCCGCGGTCGATGCGCTTCGCATGGAGATCGGCTCGCGCGTGATCGACGGCGAGATCAAGGCGCGCGAGGAGGCGAAGGAGTTTTACGAAGCGGCCAAGGACGCTGGCTACGTAGCGAGCCTCGTCGAGCAGGAGCGGCCGAACATCTTCACCAACTCCGTGGCCAATATCGGCCCCAAGGAGATTGTGACGATCCGCATCGAGTATCAGGAGACGGTGAAACAGGATGCAGGCGTCTACTCACTGCGCTTCCCGCTCGTCGTCGCGCCCCGCTACAATCCGGAGCCCCGCAACGTCACGCTCGTCACCAATGACGGCAAATATGTCGTGACCGACCCGGTGCCGGACCGCGACCGCATCACGTCCCCGGTGCTCGATCCCGACAAGGCGCCCAAGGTCAATCCGGTCTCCATCAAGGTGACGCTGAACGCGGGCTTCGTGCTCGGCGACATCAGAAGCTCGTTCCATAACATCGTCGTCACCCACACGGGCGACGAGAGCGCGACCTTGAAGCTCCTCAAGGAGCCCGTCCCCGCCGACAAGGATTTCGAGCTGTTCTGGAAGCCCAAGGCGGCCCCGGTCCCGCAGACGGCACTGTTCTACGAGACCGTCGGCGGCAGCGACTATCTGCTCGCCATGGTCACGCCGCCCACGCTCGACGCGGCGCCCAAGCTCCTGCCGCGCGAGCTGATCTTCGTCATCGACAATTCCGGCTCGATGGCCGGCAACTCCATCGTGCAGGCCAAGCAGAGCCTGCTCTTCGCGCTCGACCGGCTGCGCCCGGGCGACAGATTCAACGTGATCCGCTTCGACGACACGATGGAGACTTTGTTCGACGCCGCGGTCGACGCCACCTCCGAGAATCTCGCCGTCGCCAAGCATTTCGTGTCGCGGCTCGATGCGCAGGGCGGCACCGAGATGCTGCCGGCGCTGAAGGCCGCGCTGCAAGACGCGGCCGCGTCCGATACGAGCCGCGTGCGCCAGGTCGTATTCCTCACCGACGGCGCGGTCGGCAACGAGGCCGAGCTTTTCGCGGCGATCAATGCCGATCTCGGCCGCTCGCGCCTGTTCACGGTCGGCATCGGCTCGGCGCCCAACAGCTATTTCATGCGCCGCGCGGCCGAGATCGGGCGCGGCACCTTCACCCATATCGGCTCTGATGCCCAGGTGCTGGAGCGCATGCGCGTGTTGTTCGGCAAGCTCGAAAAGCCGGTGATGGTCGGGCTGAAAGCGTCATGGCCGGCCGGGACCACCGTCGAGGTTTGGCCAGATCCCCTCCCCGACCTTTATGCCGGCGAGCCGGTCGTGCTCTCGGCCAAAGTCTCCTCACGCGACGGCGAGCTGAAACTTGAAGGCACGTTCGACGGCAAGGCGTGGAGCGAGACCGTCAAGCTCGCCGACGCCGTTCAAGCCGCCGGAACCGGCAAGCTCTGGGCCCGCAGCAAGATCGAATTGCTCGAAGGCAAGCTCTATTCCGCCGGCGCCAACGAAGCGGAAGTGAACAAGGCGATCGAGTTGGTCGCGGTCGAGCATCACCTCGTGTCGAGCCGAACAAGTCTCGTGGCCATCGACAAGAACCCCACGCGGCCTGACGGCAAGGACGTGACGACGGTCAAGATGCCGCTCAACCTTCCCGAAGGCTGGGTCTATGACAAAGTATTTGGCCCGCAGCCCAAGGCGCAGCACGCCATGAAAGCGCGGCTCGGCAGCTACGCCATGGCCAACCGCAATCTCGCGGCCACGCCGCCGTCCCCCATGGCTGCCTTGCAGTACGATTATTCGGCGGCGGCGCAGCCGCTGCCCGCCGATGCAAAGTCGGACCCCGCACAGGTCCCAGTCGCGACGACATCTCCTTCGGAGGCGGAAGCGCAAGGCGAGACGGCGCAGACCGACACGCCCGTATTGCCCACGATCCAGGATGCGGTCCAACCGGCAGCCAAAGCAGCCAAGGTAAGCCGCGCGAAGCAATTGGCGCTGTTCCCGCTCTTGCTCGTCATCCTTAGCGCGGTGACGCTGTTTCTGTGGTGTTACCACCGCCGCGACTTTGCCTCCCCGCGGCGGAATGGGAGGAGGATCTGATGTCGATACGGGGGTCGATGCGGTTCCTCCTCCTCTTTTTCCGCTCGCGCGCGAAGCTCGCCTGCGGAATTGGAGCGGTGGCGGCAATGCTGGTCGTGGGCGTGCTTGCGCAAAGTGGGACCGGGTTCAAGCTGATGGAGCGGACGGGGCTCGGCCAGCTCGTGCATCAGCGCGCCTGGGAGCGCGCGCTTGCCGGCCATTCCGAGTTGGAGCCTTGGCCCTGGGAAGATCCTTCGCTGATGGCGAACACCAAAGTGCCGCAGCTCGGCTTGAGCGCCGCTGTGCTGGAGCGGCTGAGCGATCAACAGCGGTCGAAGGTGGAGCCTCCGCAATCCCGCGCCGAGTTGTCCGAGCTGTCTGAGTCCGCGGAGGGCTTCAGCAACGTCGCAATCGGCGACCGCCTGACCGTGACCAGGCCCGACGGGTCCACCCGCATCTACCGGGTCACCGGGCGGCGCGTGGTCGATCCGCATCTGGCTGACAGCGAGCCGCTGGGCGAAGAGGGCGAGACCTCGCTTGCAGCGTGCTCGCCGCTCGACGCCTTCGTGGCAGGATCGCTCCGCGTGATTCTGCAGGCGACCGAGCCGGGGATGCCTGAACCCGCGCCGGACGCGAGCACCGAGCAGAAGCTTTAGCCTGGCCGCCTGCACGGTTCATCCCTCCCCTTGATGGGGAGGGAGTCGCGCTCGAAGAGCGCGACGGGTGGGGTGAGTATCCCTGCATCCAACGCCTATTGTCGAGTGAGCCCCCACCCGGCGACGCGCACTGATGTGCTACCGCTTCGCTGATTGAGCGCCAGCGAATTCTTTAACGCCGATCAGCGCTGGCCGGTGCGGCGGCGGGGCCGCTTCGGCTTGGCCGCAGGCGCAGGCGTCGGTTCCGCCTCTTGTGGCTCGGGCTCAGCGGCCTGCGGCGTACCCGCTGCCGGCTGCGCTGCGCCGGGGACGGCCTGCTGCGGCACGGTCATCGGTACGGTCGTGCCGGGCGCCATGGCCGCCCCGGGCACCGCCGCGGCGCCGGGCACCAACTCCGCTCCGGGATGGGTGCCATGCCGGGCGTGCCGGGAACCATCATCCCCGGAACCGGGATGCTCGCGGTCGGAACGGTCGGGCGGCGCTCCGTCTCGATCTTCTCTTTTACCGTGTCGAGGGCCGCGCGATATTCGGTGCCGACCAGGCCGTCCAACATCAGTCCTTTCCACCGCTTGAGCGGGCTCGAGCCCGTCTCGAAGCCGAAATTCCAGGTGAGCTTGCTGCCCGAGCCCGCAGGCGCGAGCTCGAAGGCGCTGGTCCCCTCAAGCCCGTTGAGGTTGACGTCCATGCCGATACGGCGGTTGGGCTCGCTCTCGGTGATTTCCATGCTGCCTGTCCCGACCGACTTCTTCTGGCTGGTCCAGGCGATCGCGGCACCTTTGCCCTTCTCATTCCCTGAATAAGCGATATCGAGATCGGGATCGCGCTTCTTCCACGGCGACCAGTCCTTGAAATTGTGCAGGTCGTTCAGATAGGGGAAGACGGCGAACTCCGACGCGTTGATCACCACCGACCGCGCGACCGTCACATGCGCCGGAAGGCCAATCGAGACGGCCATCAAGATTGCAGCAAGGGCGGCAAGCCCAAGAACCAACCGCACTAATGGACGCATGACTTCGCCTCCTTCGTAGAGCTTCGACCGCCCGTCGAGCTTCGACCGCCGCGTAGCTCCGGGCTGGCATTCAGCGCCATTGTAAACCCCTCGCATTTTCAGAGAAAACGATTACAGTCCGCTCGTCAACAGAGGGAGGGCTGGACATGAATCTATCACCACCGACAACAGCGGTGTTCGTCATTTCGCTGATCCTGGCGCTGTTGGCCATCGTCGGCAAGTTCGTAGCAATCCCCTTCATCACCGACCATGGTTTCTGGGTCGCCGTAGTCGCCTATGTGGTACTGGCGGTGGGCAATCTTTTCCGAGGCGTCTGACTTTTTTGCGGCCTCCGGGAGGGCGGCTGGGCCCCGTCCGGAGGCCTTCACGGGCTTTACCCGACCCCAGTCTCGTCCTGCATCAACTCCGACCCTGGAATGCCAGCATCGCGCCGAGCGCGATAGGGCGAAAACCGCAGCCTCGCATCCAGCTTTAGCGGCTCGTTGAAATCAAGAGGGCGGTGAAGCCCGCGAAACGACGAGCGCTCCTGCATCGTCTTGAGCGCGGCGGAAATGGCCGCACGAGGCAATCTGAAGAGGGCGCCGGCGATGTCCGAAGCGCTGGCGGATAGCCGGGGAGAGCCAACCCTTCCGGTCAGCTCTCCCCAGGCGCGCTAAAGATTTCGTCGTCCTTCGCCCAGGACGGCCGGTAGGGCTGCGGGCTCGGGCTTCCGCCCGAACCGCCAAGACCTCCGCTCGGGGCCGCCGGACGCGGCGGCGGCGAAGACGAGCCGCCGATCGGACTTGCCGGGCGCGGGGCGCTGCCGAAGCCACCTGAAACCGGGGCCGGACGCGGCGCGGGCGCCGGCGCCGGGCGCGGAGCCGCAGGCTGCATGACCGGAGCGGCGGTTCTCACCGGCGCTGCCGCGGGCTTGCGGGCCGTAGTCTTGCGCGCGGTGCTCTTGCGTGCCGTGCTCTTGCGCGCGGCAGGCTTCCGTGCGGTCGAAGTCTTGCGCGCGGTCGACTTGCGGGCCGTCGACGCCGTGCCGCCTTTGCGGACAGCGCGGGCGATCGTGCGACCGGTCTTGCGGACGGTGCGCGCGGTCTTGCGTGCGGTGCGGCGCGTGGTACGCGCAGCCTTGCGCTGGGTGCGGGCAACCTTACGCCCGGTCTTGCGCACGGCGCGTCCGGTCTTCCGCGCCGTCTTGCGCACGACACGTGCGGTCTTCCGCGCCGTGCGGCGCGCGGCAGGCTTCTTACTCTTTGTGCGTTTCGTCCCACTTGTTTTCGTAGCCATGGCTCTCGCTCCGATTCTGCTTTTGGCGCCGCGACGCGGGTTCGCGCGCGGTTCACAAATCACGCTTTCACTGGTCCAGGCTTGCCGTCCCGAATGTTGAGTCAATTGTTTTTTCACTATACGCCGTTCACGACACGATGATCACGACCGAAAGTGGCAATTTGGCGAGCACGCTTTGATAGACCTTGAACAGACGAAGCATCGCGCCCCCATATCCAAGTCGAATCGATCACGGCGGCGGCCAGTCTTCGGGCACCTGCTGCAGGGCCTCTTCGAAGGGGAGGTCGCTGATGTGCACGCCGCCGGTGAAGGGGTAGTCGAAGGCGAGACCGAGCAGGAGCGACAGCGCGACCAGCACGGCCAGCGACGCAGTCATGAGGATCTGCGCCGCGAGATTGGTCGACCCGAAAAAAGCGGGATAACCCAAGGTGATAAGCCCTCCCACGATCAGCACGAACCAGAGCATGGCCGGCACCGAGCCGTCGGCACTTTCCAGCCGCTCGCTGCGATTGTCGGTGATCACCGCGAGCAGCCTGAGAGCATCCTGATAGAGCATGACCTCCTTCGGGCTTTGCGGCTGCACGTTGAACACGGCGTAGGTCAGACGGTCGAGCGACTTGATGACGGCCTCGCTCGGCGCGCCGGATGCCATCGACCGCCATTCATGCGCGCGCACGTCGTTGACATAGGCGAGCAGATTTTTGTGGATTTCGCGTCCGCTCGCGTCCGGGAGCCCGTGCGCCACCCTGTGCAGGTTCATGGCGGCCTTCGCCTCCTCGCGCACCGCCCCCTCGGTGTTGCGGTATTCCTCCCAGACGGCGATCACCACGAAGGCCAGCAGCACCGCGTAGAACACCCCCACCACGGCGATATTTGAACCCGGCGACCTCGTTGTTGAGCCGTTGCCAGTCGAGCCCGTAGCGGCGCCGCGTCAGCAGCATCAGGCCGACGCTGTAGACGCATGCGAGCACCGTCATGATGACCGCGATGACCCAAAGCGGTACGTTGTGCATGATTTGCATCAGCGACATGGCGTATGTCCGACTCGGGCTTCCCCGCGCCCGTTTTAGCATTTCGGCCTTGGCGGGAAACGCGAGAAGCGCACGCCGCGGGCCCTAGCCAAGCCCGCCTCCCCGCCGCCATATTCCGGCGCATGCCCTATCGTGGTCCAAGGACCTTCGGCTCACGCGCCGAGCCGCGCGCCGTCACGGGTGAAGCCGCAGGCTCGGCGGACGGCCTGCCGACGAGCGGCTTGCCGGCCGGCGCCGACCGCCGACCGCCTGGCTTCGGCGAGGCGCCGCAGCCGCTGATGCAGGAGCACCCGCTCGTATCGGGCACCGGCGCGCCGCAATTCGTGCCGCACCGCCCGCCCCGCCCCGAGAAGTCGGAAGGCGGCGTGCCTCTGCGCATCCAGTCCGAGCTTGAGCCCAAAGGCGACCAGCCCAGCGCGATCGCCGAGCTCGTGGCGCAGGCCAACGCCCAGGAGCGCGACCAGGTGCTGCTCGGCGTCACCGGCTCGGGCAAGACCTTCACCATGGCCAAGGTCATCGAGGCGACGCAGCGCCCGGCGCTCGTGCTTGCGCCCAACAAGACGCTGGCCGCGCAGCTCTATGGCGAGTTCAGGAGCTTCTTCCCGGAGAACGCGGTCGAGTATTTCGTCTCCTATTACGACTACTACCAGCCCGAGGCGTATATCCCGCGCACCGACACCTATATCGAGAAGGACTCCTCGATCAACGAGCAGATCGACCGCATGCGCCACGCCGCCACGCGCGTCGCTGATGGAGCGCGACGACGTGATCATCGTGGCGAGCGTGTCCTGCATCTACGGTATCGGCGCGGTCGAGACCTACACCGCCATGACCTTCAGCCTGAAGCGCGGCGACAAGATCGAGCAGCGCCAGCTGATGGCCGACCTCGTGGCGCTGCAATACCGGCGCAACGACGCTTATTTCGCGCGCGGCTCGTTCCGCGTGCGCGGCGACACGATCGAGCTGTGGCCGGCGCACCTTGAGGATCGCGCCTGGCGCATCTCTCTCTTCGGCGACACGATCGAGAGCCTTACCGAGTTCGACCCGCTGACCGGCGCCAAGACCGACGAGTTCAGCCTGGTCAAGATCTACGCCAACTCGCATTACGTGACGCCGAAGCCCACCCTGAAACAGGCGATCCGCGGCATCAAGGAGGAGCTGAAGCAGCGGCTCGGCGAGCTGCATGGCGCGGGCCGCCTGCTGGAAGCGCAACGGCTCGAGCAGCGCACGCTGTTCGACCTGGAGATGATCGACGCGACCGGCTCCTGCGCTGGCATCGAGAACTACTCGCGCTATCTCACCGGCCGCAAGCGCGGCGAGCCGCCGCCGACTTTGTTCGAATATCTGCCCGACGACGCGCTGGTCTTCGTCGACGAGAGCCACGTCACCGTGCCGCAGATCGGCGGCATGTTCCGCGGCGACTACCGGCGCAAATCGACGCTCGCCGAATACGGCTTCCGGCTGCCCTCTTGCATGGACAACCGTCCGCTCCGCTTCGAGGAATGGGACGCGATGCGGCCGCAGACGGTCTATGTCTCGGCGACGCCTGGAAGCTGGGAGCTCGAGCAGACCGGCGGCGTGTTCGCCGAGCAGGTCATCCGCCCCACCGGCCTGATCGACCCGCCGGTCGAGGTGCGCCCCGCCTCGACCCAGGTCGACGATCTGATCGACGAGACGCGCAAGGTCGTCGCCAAGGGCTATCGCGTGCTCGTCACCACGCTCACCAAGCGCATGGCCGAGGACCTGACCGAGTACATGCACGATCAAGGCATCCGCGTGCGCTACATGCACTCCGACGTCGAGACGCTAGAGCGCATCGAGATCATCCGCGACCTCAGGCTCGGCGCGTTCGACGTGCTGGTCGGCATCAACCTCTTGCGCGAGGGCCTCGACATTCCCGAATGCGCGCTGGTCGCGATCCTCGACGCCGACAAGGAAGGCTTTTTGCGGTCGGAGACATCGCTGATTCAGACTATCGGCCGCGCCGCGCGCAACGTGGACGGCAAGGTGATCCTCTACGCCGACCACGTCACCGGCTCGATGGAGCGCGCCATGGTGGAGACGCAGCGCCGGCGCGAGAAGCAGACGGCGTTTAACGAGGCGAACGGCATCACGCCGGAAAGCATCAAGAAGCATATCGGCGACATCCTCGCGTCGGTCTATGAGCGGGACCACGTGCTGGTCGATGCCGGCGCCGGGTTCGCCGAGGACGACCAGGCGCTGATCGGGCACAATCTCGAAAACGTCATCGCCGACATGGAGAAGCGCATGCGTGCCGCCGCCGCCGATCTCGAATTCGAGGAGGCGGCGCGGCTCCGCGACGAGGTCAAGCGCCTGCGCCAGATGGAGCTCGCCATCGCCAACGACCCGCTGCGCGCCGGCAGAGCTGAGCTTGGAACGCGTCGCCGCTCAAGTGAGCGACGGAGCGCGGTAGCGCAAGACCCCTCAATCGCCCGCACAAGCCGTCGCTCGACGAGATGGGCCCGCACAACCGCGAGATCCCGCTCGCCGCTTGAAGCAAGTCGGGGCCGCGCTCGAAAGCCGGCAAGCCCGGCACCCGCGCCTATAAGGGTAAGAGCCGTTAACCTCTGGCATAGGCCTAAGGCCTAAACTCGGGCCCGGCTCAGACATGAGCCCGAGGCGCCCGCATGACCAAGCCCGCAAAAGCCATTCTCGCCGACATTTACGATGCCTGGCGCGCGCATGATCTCGATTGGCTTGGCACCTATTTGCCCGCCGACTTCTCCCATTCGTTGAACATCCCCATGGAGATGTTTGCCCGCCGGCGGCCTCAGGCTGGGCAAGGGCGCGGTGCTGCGCCGGCTCGGCGAGATCTTCGACGGCTTTGACGCGCAATATCTCGAGCCCGGCGAAATCGCGATCGATGGCGCGCGGACAACGTCACCGTGCACACGCGGTGCAGGCATCGCCTATCGGGGGAGTGGCTCGACACGCGCAAGCAGCATATCTGGCACATCGAGGACGGCTGGCCCGTGGACCTCTCCGAGGTCTAAGACCTCGCGCAGTTCGAGGCCTTCATGAAGGACGCCGGCCACTAACGCCGCTTCTCTCCCGCTTGCTCGCATCCGTCCCACAACAAAACTGTCCGTGGTCTGAACGACTCGTGCCAATTTGCGCGAGGAGGCCGAAACGGGGGACACAATGACCAAAGACCGCAACGGTCATCGGCGACATCTACGATGCCTGGCGCACGCAAGATGTCGAATGGCTTGCCAGCTATCTGCCCGAGGACTTCCACCACGTCATCCATATCCCGCCGACGGGAGGCACGCGCCTCGGCAAGGCGGCAACGATCGAGCGTCTTAAGATCATCACGGTTCAGTTCGATTTCCTGCGCTTCGACGCTCGTCGAGTACCACGACCTCGGCCGCATCCAATCCTTCGTCAACGAGATGATCGGACCGGTTGGGCCTGCCCGCAGTCGGAGCGCACAGGAACACGCGCCGCGGCCGGCCCGCGACGCGAGCGATACCTTTCACGACTGGCGCGAGCTTGGCCGCTCGCAGCTAGCTGCCTAGCGCTTCATCATGGCGTTGCGGAGCGCGCCGATCAGCGCCATCACCACCGCGCCGCCGACACCGCCGCCGACAATGTCCCTGACCAGCGTGCCGACATCCATGCCGGCGACGTCTCCGCCACCGAGCGCCGATGCGAGGATCTGGCCCATGACGCCACCGCCGACGGCCCCGGTAAGGGCGTCGGCCGGCTTGCCCATGCTCAAATCCTTGGCCACCGATCCGGCGCCTACGCCGCCGGCCGCGCCGGCGACTGCCTGCACGAGCAGGTCGGCAATCCAACTTTCCATGATCTCCCCCCTTAGTGCTGCCGCCCGGCCGCTCGAAAGGACGCGGCCTGAGGCACACCAGCGGGAACGAGCTTAGCACGGAATTTTCGCCCCGTTCACGGCGGTTGGCGGTTATCGACCGAAAATGAAGCAGGCCCGGACGTGCGCCTCTCCCGCCGAGCTCAGCTTGATCCAGCGCAAGGAGCGACCGGCGCCACGCTTTAGGCTTGCCTGGGCGGCATTTTTTTAGCTCGCCTCGGCGGTCCCGATCCGATCTTGCGAGCGCTTTGGATCGGGGCTGCCGCGTTCGCTCCACTGCCCCGGCGCGGTGGCCCCGCGCAGAACCGTCAGCCCAGTTCTAAAATGGCTCGCGCATTAGCCTTTTCTAAGCGGATCGCGGTGAGATGGGCGAAGTATCGCGTCGCCTATCAATCTTGCGTTCAGTGCCAAGTGAGGGATCAAGTTCATGCGCAGTATCGCTGTGTTCACCGTCATCGCGGCCACGCTCGCCCTTGGCGGTTGCTTCCATCATCGGCAGCAGGTCTACACTGCCGAGCTTCCGCCGGCTGCCACGCCGTACAAATAAGCCTCGAAATTTCGAAAGCCGACAGTTCCCGCGCCCTCCCCTTGCGCGAGGCGCCGAGCGCCGTCGACCGAGGAGTGAAGCCCGGCTGCAACAGGCCGGGCTTTTCTCTGCGCGCCGCAAAAAGGGTCGGAACCGTCATCCGGGGCTCGCGTTCGTCAGTCAAAGGGCGCCAGGCCCGGCGGAGTCCCAATGCGGGCGGCAACGGGTTCAGGTGCGGCTGGTGAAGAGAATGTTGTTGCAAGAAAGCAAACTTGAGAGGCGCAGGCTTGAGCTTCCGGCTTCGAGTTGGTGGATTCCGTCGATGACGGCGGCTGTCCTCGCCGCGGCCCTCGTGGTCGCTCTCGCCTGAAGCGCTTGCCCGATGCGATTGGTGTTCGGCGTCAGCGGCCGGCGCGCAAGCGCCTGAGCAGCTCCGCCGTGGGATAGGCGTCGGCGGGCAGGCCGTATTTGACCTGTGTCGTGCGAATCGCCTCGCGGCTCGCCGCGCCGATCACGCCGTCGATCTTGCCGACATCGAATCCCTGCTTGGCGAGCAGCTGCTGCACTTCTTTCAGCTCGGCGAGGCTCAGCGCGGAGACAGGCCCGTTGCCCTTGGCGAGCGGTGGGCCGCCTGCGAGCCGCGACGCGTAATAGGCGGCGGTGAGACAATAGACGAGCGAGTTGTTCCACTCGGTATAGACGTCGAAATTCTGATAGGCGAGGAACGCGGGACCGTTCCGTCCCATCGGCAGCACGAGGCTCACCGGAATGGCGTCGTTAGGAAGCGGCTGCCCGTTGAGATAGGTCACGCCGTGCTTGGCCCAGAAGAGGCGCGGGCGCTTGATGGTGACGTCGGCCTGGTCCCAGGGAAGGTTCGCGGGAACGCGCACTTGCTCGAGCCAGGGTTGGCCCGCCTGCCAGCCGATCGACTTGAGGTAGTTGGCGGCGGAGGCGAGCGAATTGGGCGCGCTCCGGATCAGATCGCGTCTGCCGTCGCCGTCGAAATCGACGGCGTAGTTGTAATAAGTGCTCGGTTGGAACTGGAACTGCCCGACCTCGCCATGCGCCGGGCCGCGCATCTCATGCGGAGAAAGATCGCCGCGCTGGATCACGCGCAGCGCGTCCAGTAGCTCGGCGGTGAACTTCTCGGGCCTGCGGCAATCGAAGCTCAGCGTCGCGAGCGAGCGGATCGATTCCATGTTGCCCATGATCTTGCCGAAATCCGTCTCGAGCCCCCAGAAGGCAACGAGCACCGGTCCGGGCACGCCATATTCCTGCTCGATCCGCTTGAAGGTGGCTGCATGCCTCTTGAGCAGCGCCCCTCCGCCTTGCAGACGGTTCCCCGACACCATGCGGCCGGAGAATTGCAGGAAGGTTTGCGCGAACACCCCCTGGCCGCGATCCTTGGCGACGGTCGCCGGGTCGTAGGTGATGCCGTCGAGCGCATAGCTCACCGTCTGCGGCGAGATGCCTTGCGCGACCGCCTGCTTCTTGAAGTTTTGGAGCCATGTCGGGGAAGGCCGCGGGAGGCTGGCAGGCGGCAGCGAAGGCATGCGAGGTCACCGAGCAGCGTCACGGCGGCGAAGCCGGAGAGCGCTGTCATGCGGAGGAGACTGGAGGGCGCAGCAAATCGAGTCATGGCGGCAGTCAAGCCAGTCGGATGGAGTCAGTCAAGTTACGAAGTCGGAAGGTCAGGCCAGCCCACGCGCAAACGCCGAACGACATCGCTCGACCCCGTGCGCGGTCATCTAAGCCTGCCAGCGGCAATCACGCTAGTCTGTGTGGGGCGGCAACGAGCCGAGCCTCAATCTTTCGATCAACGCGTCGATGCGGCGCGAGGCCTCCCGCCTGCTTAGGCCGACATCGAATACTCCAGGCTCCCTGACCTCCTCGGCAAGCGTCTTAAGGTAGGTCGCCTGTGCCCCCGTCATGGGCTCGCGCCCGGTAATCTCAGCCGCCGCGAGGTGTTGGGTGACTTGCGGCTCGCGCGCCTTTTTCTTCTGGTGCATCGAAGTTAGTCCTAGTTCCTTCCTTGGTGTTTCCTCAAGCTTTTCTCATGTAATCACCGATCTTACAGTACGCAAGGAAAAGGGCGAAGATTAGGCGCCGATCGCGCCGGTAAAATGCTGCAACGCACGCATCTTAGGCCACGACATTCAACGCGTTGTTAATGCTGCGATGCAGCGGAACCGCCCCACCCCAAACGCCGTTATTAGCGCGCAGGTAGGCGCAAGATTGGACCACTAGTCTCGGTAAAAAGCGACAGAGAGTCGCAAGACAAACGAAGGCGCTCAGGCTTTTTGCAAGCTTAATGCGAGCGCCGCGAAATAGCCCATCAATAACCCCGCTCGAGCCGATCTTTCGCCTATTTGTTTGTTAGTGTCCGCCCAGGCACGCCACGCGTGCGGCCGGCTCGACTTTTCGCCGGTCTCTTACCTCCCAGACAATCGAATAGGAGCACTGAGCGCATGTTTTTGTTGCGAACCAAGTGGATTTTGATGGGGCTTGTCGGCGCTGCTGCCGCGCTGCCTCTCGATTTTGCCCAGGCCCAACAGGTTGGCCATGCGTCCTGGTACGCCCTCTACTCGCGCACGGCGAGCGGAGAGATGATGAACCCAAGCGCGCTCACAGCCGCGCATCGCTCTCTGCCGTTCGGCACCGAGGTCATGGTCGAGAATCTCGCGAACGGCCGCTCGGTGGTCGTGCGCATCAATGATCGGGGGCCGTTTGTCGGCGGTCGGGTGATCGATTTGTCCAAGGCCGCGGCCTCTCACATCGGCATGGTCAGCTCGGGCACTGCCAAGGTGCAAATCACGACTGCCGGCGGCGCCAAGGTTGCCTCCGTCGACGCGGCCGAGAAGGTGGCGAACGGCAAGGACCTGGCGGCCAAGGCGGCGGCGTCCGAGCCTTCCGATGAGAAATCCGAACCTGCGGCCAAAATGGTAGAGGCGGCGGCGGCCCGCCCCGCCTCAAAGAAGGCAGCGACCCGGAAAGTTTCCGCCAAGAAGGACGTTACGTCCAAGCCGCACGCCAGGAGTACGATCGTCGCCTCGAGGACCAGAGCCAAGGGCACCTGGGTCGCGGCCTAGAGCGTCGCGTCGAGGACGCGCACAACCCACAGGACCGGAAGCGCTTACACCCGTGTTGCATCAGCGCAGAAATCAGATCGCGCGCGCACCACCGCTAAACGGCGGTACATCGCCGTCGCGCGGGTGAGCCCGTATTCCGGGTTTGCGCCCTCAGCGCTGCTCGCTGGCTAGCGCCTACATCCATTCCGTTCAATTAAATCGTCATGCCCGGCCAAAGTGCCGGGCATCCACAAATCTTGCTGCCAGCCTTAGGGCTGTCTAGCGGCAGAACACCGCACGGGCCGACAATCCGCCAATTTGCGGGAAAACCCTGGAAAACCCGACCCGGCGTCACACCGCGTTATTTTCCGTGTGGCACGGAAGCCATAGGCACAGGCTCCAAAAAGAGGATATTGGCCGAGGGTGGAGGATTCTCTGCCCCTTTCACAATCTAGCTTGCGAAGGCGCGGTTAGACACATTCGTTAACGTGCGCGGGACACACTAACAGGCAGGCGATTCGCAACCGTTTGACCCGAAAGCGAGTTGATAGATCCGATGACAACGCTACGCGCCCTTCGCAAGCTCCTCGCCCTCGCCGCGATGTTCGCCGCGGCTTCTGCCATGGTGCTTCCCGCCAAGGAAGCCGCCGCCGAACCTGGCAGCCGGAGCAGCTCCGTCCAACAAGGTCAGACCGTTTACGTCCCGCGCACGACGGCCACGGGCGGCTATTCCCTGCGGCTGCGCGACATCTGGGGCCCTGCCAAAATGCCGCCTGCGCCCAAAGACTTCGGGCCGCATTATGACTATCCGCCGAGCTCTCTCAACGGCGCGCCCGTCCACGACCCCTATCCGAACTAATTCAGCATTAAACCTCCATTCACCGCGTTTCGCAGGGGTTCCCGGCCCCAGATGAGTCTTGCACTCGGCGGCTTCGCCCCCCTAGAGTGTGCCGTTTTGTAGGCAGACTGCGAACCCGGGTGGAGACTAGGCTGCTTGCGCGCCTTGGGAGGCGCGGCAGATTTCTTTCCCCGTATTCTGGACTTGCCTTGATCAATCCGGCGCGGCAACGCGCGCGGACTTGGAAGGGGGAAAGGAGCTTCCCATGCGTCAGACCGGAACGGTCAAGTTCTTCAATCATTCACGGGGATTCGGCTTCATCACGCCGGACGACGGAGGCAAGGACGTATTCCTGCACATCTCGGCCTTGCAGCGCTCGGGGCTTCCGGCGCTTGACGAGGGTGCGCGGGTATCGTTCGAGACCGAGCCGGACAGACGCGGCAAGGGACCGCAAGCCATCAACGTCCAGCTCGGCGAATAAGGTTAGGCTTCTCCCCGACATCCGAACACTTCTTGACGCGCGTCGATCTGGGCCGTCCCTGACGCCTTATCGGCGTGCGTTCGGCATTGGGTTGGCCTGAGGCGGAGAAAGGGCGATGACCGCTGACGGAACGCAAGCCGGGCTTGAACGGCTCGAACGCGTGCTTGCCCGCCTCGCGCTCGAAGAGAAGCAAGCGCTCGATCGCCTGTTCGGCCTGCTTTCCATCCCGAGCGTCTCGACGGATCCCGCCTATCACCAAGCATGCATCGGAGCCGCCGAATGGTGCGCCGCTTCTTTGCGCGAGATCGGCTTCGACGCGCGCGTTGCGCCGACGTCCGGCAAACCGATGGTCGTCGGCCACTGGCGCTCCGGCCGACGTGGCGCGCCGCGCGTGTTGTTCTACGGGCATTACGACGTGCAGCCGCCGGACCCGCTTGACGAATGGAGCGCCGGGCCGTTCGAGCCGCATCTCGCCGAGGACCCGCGCCATGGCACGGTGATCGTCTCGCGCGGCGCTTCCGACGACAAAGGCCAGGTCATGACCTTCCTCGAAGCGGCGCGCGCGTGGCTTGGCGAGCATGGCGAGCTTCCCGTCGATGTGAGCGTGCTCATCGAGGGCGAAGAAGAGTCAGGCAGTCCGAGCCTCGCGCCCTTCCTTGCCGCGCATGGCGAGGAGCTCAGAGCCGATCTCGCGCTCGTTTGCGACACGGGGCAATGGGACGAACACACCCCCGCCATCACCGCCTTCCTGCGCGGGCTTGCCTCTTCCGAAATCACCGTCACCGGTCCGTCGCGCGACCTGCATTCGGGTCTCTACGGCGGGCCCGCGACGAATCCGATCCGCGTGCTCGCCGGAATTCTCGCCGCGTTGCACGACGCGCAAGGTCGCGTCACGATCCCAGGCTTTTACGACGATGTGCGGAAGCCGTCGCGCGAGCAGCTCGAGCAATGGCGCGCGCTCGGCTTCGACGCTGACGGCCTTCTCGGCGCGATCGGCCTGACCGTGCCCGCCGGCGAAACCGGCTTCAGCGCGCTGGAGCAGCTCTGGTCGCGCCCGACGGCCGAGGTCAACGGCATCTATGGCGGCTACACCGGGCCCGGAACCAAGACGGTGATCCCGTCACAGGCGAGCGCCAAGCTCACCTTCCGCCTCGTGCCCGGCCAGCTTCCCGCCAAGATCCTCGACGGCCTGCATCGCTTCGTCGCGGAACGCCTGCCGCGCGACGCGCGCGCATCGTTCTCCGGCGAAGGTGGTTCGCCCGCCATCGGTTTCGACACACATGCGCCCGCCTTCCACGCCGCCGCGCGCGCTCTCGAAGCCGAATGGGGAAAGAAGCCGGTGATCGCCGGCTGCGGCGCGTCGATTCCGATCGTCGAATCGTTCCGCTCCGCGCTCGACATGGACTCGCTGCTCGTGGGCTTCGCGCTGGACGACGACCGCATCCACGCCCCAAACGAGAAATACAACCTCAGCAGCTTCACCAAGGGCGCGCGGAGCTGGGCGCGCATCCTCGCCGAGCTTGGAGCGATCGAACACCATGCGCGCATCTAAGTCCGCCCTCGCCTGCATCATCGCGTTGTGCCTGCTGCTCGGCGCGAGCACGCCACGCGCGGCCGCGCGCGACCTCGCCGGCGCGTTCGACTATTACGTGCTCGTGCTGACCTGGTCTCCGTCGTATTGCCGGAGCGAGGGCAAAAAGCGCAACGACGCGCAATGCAGCACAAGCAAACGGCACGCTTTCACGCTGCACGGGCTTTGGCCGCAATACGAGAAGGGCTGGCCAGAAGATTGTCCGATCGGCAAGCGGCCTTGGGTGCCTCGCTCGGTGATCGAGGACATCAGCGACATCATGCCCAGCAAGAACCTCGTCATCCACGAGTACCGCACGCATGGGACCTGTTCTGGGCTCGAGCCGCGGCAATATTTCAGCGTGGCGCGCGAGCTCTATGAGCGCATCAAGATCCCGCCGCGCTTCGCCGCGCCGGAGGCCGCGCACACGCTGTCGCCGGACGAAATCGAGCGCGCGTTCCTGGACGCCAATGCCTGGCTCGCGCCCGAGATGATGTCGGTAACTTGCCGCAGCGAGAACCTGCTCGACGTGCGCGTCTGCTTCAGCCGCGACCTGTTCCCGCGACCTTGCGGCGCGAACGAGGAGCAGCGGCGCCTCTGCCGAGCAGACAAGATCGGGATCCCGCCTATCGGCGGCCATTAGCTCACCATGGGCGGCAAGGCGATTAGAACCGGTAGATCAGCGATCCGCGATAGGTGCTCGCGTCGGAATCGAAAGTCGCGCGCCCGCCCGGATAGTTCACCGTCTCGGAATCGAAATCGGTGAACTGGTAGTCGAAGCGCGCATGCCAATTCGGGCGTGAGCGCGACTTCCGCGCCGCCGCCGACGCTCCAGCCGAAGAAGTCGGCGTCCCTGAAGCCGCCGCCCGGCCCCGCGATCGGCAACTCCGCATTGGCCCATGCGCCGCCGAACGTGCCGAACAGCAACAGCTCCGGCGTGACGGTGTAGCCCGCGCGCAAGCGAAGATCGGCCATGGAGTTGATGCTCGGGCTTATGCGGTTCAGCCCTGATTGAAGCGCCGGCTGCCGCTGATGTCGGCAGCAAGCAGGTCGGCCTCGACGCCGATCACGAACGGGCCGTTCTGCCAGCTCCAGCCGCCGATCACGCCGCCGAGCAGACCGCTCGTGTCGACCGAGCCGCCTTTGACGGGGGCGAAATCGTAATTGACCGTGGCGCCGCCGAGCGTGCCGCCTAGCCACCAGCCTTCGAACACGTTCTGATCTTGAAGAGGCGCAGAGTTGTAGAGCGGCGGAGGCTCGGTCCCGTAGAGGTCGCCGGCGAGCGCCGGGCTCCAAGCCGCGACAGCTGCCGCCAGCATGGCGGCAAGGGCCGCGGCGCCGTTCAATCGCTTACGCATCACAAGACTTCCTCTCGGATCGAAGACGCACGCCCTGTTTTGCGCGCGACTTAAGGCAGACGCGCACGCGCCACAAGCTAGCGTCCTGCTCTTACCAAGGGTTAACGATGAACCGCGGCGAGACTTGGCAAGGTTAGCGGCGGGTTAATGACCATCCCGAGGCGGAACCGGGCCCCATAAAAAGGAAGGGCGCCAGAACGGCGCCCTTTTGAGGTGGGAAGTGCTTTTTGGGGAAGATGGTTGTGTCTAGAAGGTCGCCTTGAGCGTGCCAACGGCTCGCGAGTTGCAGAGCGTGCCGCAACCCGCGCCGTCATCGGTATCCCAGTAGCGTACGTCGACCGAGAGGTTCGGCTTATCCCAGAAGCCCAAGGTCAGGCCGGCGTTCCAGTAGGTGTAGTCGCCGGCCATGTAGCTGCCGTCCGTCTCGACGAAGCCGATCAATGCGCTGACCGAAGGCTTGAACATCCACCACTTTTGGGCGAATGAGTAGCCGCCGTAGAACTCGTAGGCTTGATAGTCGCGGTCGGAAAAGTAACCGGTGGCTCCGACGCCGAAATTCTCCCAAAGCGTCGTAGACACGCCGAGCTTGCCTTCAGTGATGTCATAGCCAGACGTGCCGACACCCGGATATTCATAGCCGATCACGCCGAGGTCGAAGGTGAAGCTCTTCCAGGTCGGCCTGATGCCGGTGTACAGGTCGATCTCGAGGTCGGCCGGATCGCCGTCGCCGAAATCCACGTTGCTGGCCCAGACCCCGCCATACCACCAGCCCCAGGAGGCGTCGAAGCCGCCTTGGAGAGCCGGATCGTTACCCGTCTGCGAGATGCCACGGAACACATAGTCGGTGGTCAGCGCCACGTTGGCAGAAAGAGTTGGCGGCCCTGACCCCCATCCTTCCGCCGAGGCCGGCACCGCAACTGCGGCCAACATAGCTCCCCCGAGAATGCCAGCCGTGAGCGTCGTGATCGCACGTCCCCGCTTTATCATTGGTCTCTCCTGAATTTTTTTCGCCCTGCAACTTTTCGGGATCCCGCACCAAGCTCGTGGTGCGATGCCCCCTGTTCTTGTGTCACAATATGCCGCCGACCCCGCGAAGCAACGGAAAACTCGGCTTTTGCAGTACATCTCTCGTTGAGTGTGGCCGATCTGCAATGGTGCAAGGACTTTGATGCCACATTGGGCTTGAGCCCGTCGTACATTCACTGATTTGCGCGCCGAGCCTGCACAGACCACAGGCAATTGCCCAAAGTAAAGGCGAAGCAGCGATCGTGCCCACGAGTCAGGGCTTGGCGCACGGGCCTTCGGTGACATCTCCGCCCGCGCCCCGGCTCCCTTGTTCCGCTTGAGGCCGCCGCCTAGAGTGGAAATCGACTTGAAATTGCGACTTTCGAACCCGATTTGGCGCCGCGATTTGGCAGACTGCCTGAGCTAGCGGATATGGCCGAAGACAAGGACACCGGAACCGCGCTCGTGACCGGCGCGGGGCGCAGGCTTGGCCGGGCCATCGCGCTCGACCTCGCGCGCGCGGGCTGGCGGGTCGGCGTGCATTGCCGCGCCTCAGAGGCCGAAACCCTGGCTCTCGTCGCCGAGATCGAGCGGAGCGGAGGGCTGGCCGCTCCGCTCGTTGCCGATCTTGGGCGGACCGATTCGCTGGCGCCCCTGGTCGAGGCATGCGCCGAACGGCTCGGGCCCGCCACCCTTCTCGTCAACAATGCCGCGCGCTTCGAATGGGACTCGATCGCCACGCTCGACGCAGCGAGCTGGAACGCGCATCTCGACGTCAATCTGCGCGCACCGGTCTTTCTCGCGCAGGCTTTCGCTGAAGCCCTGCCGCAAGACCGCAAGGGTCACATTATCAACCTGCTCGACCAGAAGGTCTTCCGCCTAAACCCGGATTTCTTCTCCTACACGGTCAGCAAATCGGGCCTTCTCGCCGCGACGAGGATGCTTGCTCAAGCGCTTGCGCCGCGCATCAGGGTCAATGCGATTGCGCCGGGGCCGGTGCTGCCAAGCGCCGCGCAGAGCGCCGACGCGTTTGACGCAGAATGCCGTGCCACCCTGCTCGGGCGCTGCGTCGCGGTGGAGGAAATTCTCGGGGTGATGCGATTCCTGCTCGCGACGCCGTCGGTCACGGGCGAGACCATCGTCCTCGATTCGGGGCAGCATCTCGCTTAGCCTCCCCGTGGAATTTGCACGCGTCATTGGTGAGGTGCAGGAACCACGGCCGACCCTTGAACCCGGTCACGCTTACACCTTACCTTCGTCGCAAGCTTCGCAGGCTCCGGCAGGCGAAAATTCCGTGATCCCATGAAGTTAGAGAATCAGGACAGCGCTACCGCCTCGCTTCTCGCACGCGCGCGCAAAGCCTTGCGCAGCGCCGAGACGGGTGCGCCCGTGATTGCCCGCTATGCCAAGACGGCGCCGGCGGGCCCCGGCGTCTACCGCATGAGCGATGCGGCGGGCGAGGTGCTCTATGTCGGCAAGGCGCGGCATCTCAAGAAGCGCGTGCAAAGCTATGCGCGGATCGGCGCGCACAACAGCCGAATCCTGCGCATGATCGCCGACACGGCGAGCCTGGAGTTCGTCACCACCGCGACCGAGATCGAGGCGCTGCTGCTCGAGGCGAATCTGATCAAGCGGCTCAAGCCCCGCTTCAACGTGGTGCTGCGAGACGACAAGTCCTTCCCCTTCATCCTGATCGCGCGCGACCACCCCGTGCCGCAAATCCTGAAGCATCGCGGCGCGCGCGGCCGCAAGGGCGACTATTTCGGGCCGTTCGCCTCGGCCGGCGCCGTCGGCCGCACCATCAACACGCTGCAGCGCGCATTCCTGCTGCGCTCATGCTCCGACCCTTATTTCGAAAGCCGGCTCCGACCCTGCCTGCTCTTCCAGATCAAAAGGTGCAGCGCGCCCTGCACCGGCGAGATCTCCGTCGAGGAGTACGGCGCGCTGGTTGACGAGGCGCTGGGCTTCCTGCGCGGCGAGAGCGACGAGGTGAAGCTCAGGCTGCACGCGCTGATGGACGCGGCGAGCCTCAAGCAGGACTACGAGCGTGCCGCGAGCTTCCGCGACCGGCTCACCGCGCTCTCGCACATCCAGTCGCGCCAGGGCATCAACCCGGCGAGCGTGAAGGAGGCCGACGTGTTCGCCGCGCATCAGGACGCGGGCCAGACCTGCATTCAGGTGTTCTTCTTCCGCAACGGCAACAATTGGGGCAACCGCGCTTATTTCCCCCGCGCCGACAAGAGCCTGCCGGTCGAGGAGGTGCTCGCGTCGTTCGTCGCGCAGTTCTACGACGACAAGCCGCCGCCCAAGCTGGTCCTGCTCTCGCACGAGATCGCCGACCGCCGCCTGCTCGCGGAGGCCTTGTCGCTGCGCGCCGGGCGCAAGATCGACGTGAGCCGGCCCTCGCGCGGCGAGCGGCGCGATCTCGTCGAGCATGCGCTCATCAATGCGCGCGAGGCGCTGGCGCGGCGTCTCGCTGATTCATCATCGCAGGCCGCCATCTTCGCGCGGCTTGCCGAGCTGCTCGATCTCGACGAGGCGCCTGAGCGCATCGAGGTCTACGACAACAGCCACATCTCCGGCACGAACCCGGTCGGCGCCATGATCGTCGCCGGACCCGAAGGCTTCATCAAAGGGCAATACCGCAAGTTCAACATGAAGAGCGAGGACCTCGCGCCGGGCGACGACTACGCCATGATGCGCGAGATGCTGACGCGGCGCTTCAGCCGGCTGGTGAAGGACAAGGACCAAGTCAATGGCTGGGCCTCGCCGGATCTCGTGCTGATCGACGGCGGACCGGGCCAGCTTGCCGCCGCGCATACGGTGCTGGACGAGCTCGGCCTGTCGGAGATCAAGGTAGCCGCTGTGGCGAAAGGACCCGACCGCAATGCCGGCCGCGAGCGCATCCACCTCAAGGGACGGGAGCCGTTGCTGCTCGAGCCGCGCGACCCTGCACTCTATTGCATCCAGAGGCTGCGCGACGAGGCGCACCGCTTCGCCATCGGCGCCCATCGCACGCGGCGCAAGAAGAGCATCACGGCCTCGCCGCTCGACGAGGTGCCGGGCATCGGGCCATCGCGCAAGCGGGCGCTTCTCCAGCATTTCGGCTCCGCCAAGGCCGTGAGCCGGGCCGGCATCGCCGACCTCGAAAGAGTTGCAGGCATCAGCGCGCAAATGGCAAAGACCATCTATGATCACTTCCACGAACGTGGGTGACACGAAGGTGGGTGACTTGGCCGCAAGGGACGCTTGAGCATGGCCGATCATGGATTGACCGCCCCTGCCCCGCCGCGAGCGGCTCCGCCGCAAGCAGCGACGGACAAGCGCTTGGGCAGCCTGCCGAATCTGCTCACCTATGGGCGCATCCTCGCCATCCCCGCGCTCGTCGCCTGCTTCTTCGTGACCGGCGACTGGGGGCGCTGGGCGGCGATGTGGATCTTCATCGCAGCCGGCGTGAGCGATTTCCTCGACGGCTATCTCGCCCGCGCCTGGCAACAGCAAAGCGCCATCGGCCGCATGCTCGATCCGGTCGCCGATAAGCTGATCGTCTCCGCCGCGCTGATGATGCTTGCCGCGGACGGCACCATCGCCGGTTGGTCGCTCTGGGCCGGTGTGATCATCCTCTGCCGCGAGATCCTCGTATCGGGCCTGCGCGAGTTCCTCGGCACGCTCTCGGTTGGCATACCAGTGACGCGGCTCACCAAATTTAAGACCTTCTTGCAGATGCTGGCCATTGGCTTCCTGCTCGCCGGCAGTGCGGGCGACAAGATCTGGCCCTACACCACACAGTTCGGGCTGACCTTGCTGTGGATAGCGGCGATCCTCACGCTCTACACCGGCTGGGACTACCTCAAGGCCGCGTTCCGCCATGTGACGCGCGACGAAGGCTAGCGGCGGCGGCACTCATCCGATGTTTGAGCCCTATCTCTCGCGTTGGGACCTCGTGCCCGACGGCGAAGCCGTCATCACCCATAGCAGCCGCCTCTTGCCGGTGCTGTATCGCGGCGAGACGGCGATGCTGAAGATCGCCGTCGAGGCCGAGGAGAAGCGCGGCGCGCTGCTCATGGTCTGGTGGGACGGCAACGGCGCCGCACGCGTGCTTCACCACGAAGGCGACGCGCTGCTGCTCGAGCGCGCGATTGGTCCGCGCTCGCTCGAAGCGATGGCGCGCGACGGATGCGACGACGCGGCAAGCCGCATCATCTGCGCGGTCGCCGCGCGTCTGCATGCGCCGCGCGAGACGCCCAAGCCCGAGCTGGTTCCTTTGTCCGAGTGGTTCCGCGAGCTCTGGCCCACGGCAGAGACGCATGGCGGCATCTTGCGGCACGCGGCGAAGACGGCGCGCGAGTTACTGGACGCACGACAGGAGGTCGGCGTGCTGCATGGCGATTTGCATCACGGCAACGTTCTGGATTTCGGACCGCACGGCTGGCTCGCCATCGATCCGAAGGG
The DNA here is from genome assembly GCA_963832515.1 of uncultured Alphaproteobacteria bacterium. Lineage (GTDB taxonomy): Bacteria > Pseudomonadota > Alphaproteobacteria > Rhizobiales > Methyloligellaceae > Methyloceanibacter. The sequence goes on along the minus strand of CAWHUE010000013.1, from coordinate 95,552 downwards.
GCTCGTGGGCGAGCGCGGCTTCGACTTCGCCAACATCTTCTGCAATCCCGACGCGGCCGTCGCGCTCGCGCCGGGCCGTCTCGCGCGTCAGACGAGTATCGTCGCCGACGCCGCGGGTCTGGACCGTACGCGGCTCCTGCAATGGATCGTCGCTTGTGCCGGGCTGTCGGCGGCGTGGATCATGGGCGACGGCGACCATCCCGTGCTCGAGCTTGCCGTCGCCGAGAGCGCCGCCGCGGAGCTCAACTAGGTTGCAAAGAAGCTATTGAATGATGCGCGCACCGCGCGGCAGGACCTTCACATAAGGGCCCCAGACGCAGACATCGCCCCAGCCGCAGCGCCCGCCCTCGCAGGTGCGCTTGTATTCGCAGGAGCGGCAGCGGAACACCGGCGCACAGCCCGGGCAGAGCGCCACCCTCTGGCAATCCTTGAACACGAGCACCGGCGTGTAGAGGGGTTGAGCGTCGATCGCGCTTCCGATGGTGGCAGGCATCCCTGCTCCCGCATGGCCCGGCGCAAGCGCGGCAAGACTAACGGCCAAGAGGCCGGCGAAGGCCAGCGCGATCAATGCTTTCCCCATGTCGCCCCCTCCGCGATTGCCTCCACGCGGCGGCCTTGCTCGCAAGAGAGTGCCTTTAGCCCGCCCCCCGATCAAGCATGATCGCTTGTCATGCCGGCGAAAGCGGGCATCTAAACGCCGATCTTCGTAGTGTTGTGAACGCCGTGACGACTGGATTGCCCGGTCAAGCCGGGGCAAAGACAAATCAAAGGGCGCTTAACTCAGGGCTTACCCCGCGGCCGCCACAGCATTGGCGGGGCGGATCAGCGCCGCGTAGTCGTCCATCAAATTGCGGGTGATGTCGCCGATGGCGAAGCGGTAGGGGCCGATCTCCGCGACCGGCGTCACTTCCGCGGCGGTGCCGGTGATGAAGCACTCGGAGAAGCCCGCCATCTCCTCCGGAAGGATCGCGCGCTCGATAACCTTCAGCCCGCGCTGCTTGGCGAGCGCGATCACGGTGCGGCGTGTGATGCCGTCGAGGAAGCAGTCGGGCAACGGCGTATGCAGCACGCCGTCCTTGACGAAGAACACGTTGGCGCCGGTCGCCTCGGCCACCTGCCCGCGCCAGTCGAGCATCAGCGCATCGGCGAAGCCCGCGCGCTCGGCGCGATGCTTCTCGATGGTGCAGATCATATAGAGGCCGGCCGCCTTGCTCTCGACCGGCGCGGTGCGCGGGTCCGGCCTGAGGAACTCGGCGATGGCGAGCCGCAAGCCTTTCTCGCGCGCAGCGGGATCGAAATACGAGCCCCAGTTCCACACCGCGATCGCGACATTGATCTTGGTATGCTGCGCGGCCACGCCCATCTGCTCGCTGCCGCGCCAGGCGATCGGCCGCACATAGGCCTCGGTCAGCTTGTTCGCGCGCAGCGCCTCGCGCGCCGCCTTGTCCAGCTCCGCAACGCTGTACGGAATCTCGAAGTCGAGAATCTTCGCCGATCCGTGCAGGCGCTGGTTATGCTCGGTGAGCTTGAAGATCTCGCCGCCATAGGCGCGCATGCCCTCGAACACGGCGCTCGCATAATGCATCGCGTGCGTCAGCACATGCACCTTGGCATCAGCCCAGGGCACGAGCTTGCCGTTCAGCCAGATAAAGCCGTCGCGCTGATCGTAAGGGACGGGAGCCACGAGCGTTCCTCCAGTATCAAGGCCGGCCGTTCTTGCGCGGCCGGACCGCGCGCCACACGTAAGAAGCGCCTCTCATAGCACCTCGAACGGCGATTGCGCGAGCAGGCGGCGAAGCGTATCAAAGGCGCGATAAGTCAACATGACTGACATACAATCGGCGAAAAATTAAGTCAACATGGCTGACCTAAATGAGACCTCTCGCGAGGGCGTCGAATGCCCCGCCAGCCAGGCGGCGCGGCAATGGCGGCGCGACCCGGAAGGGCTCGGCCCTCTCCGAGGCGAAGCTGCTCGCTTTCGCCGAGCTCCTGTTTTTTGCCTATCGCGACTTCACGCGCGACCCCGACGCGATCCTCCAGGATTTCGGCTTCGGACGGGCGCATCACCGCGTGCTGCATTTCGTCAATCGCCATTCAGGCTTGCGCGTCGCCGACCTGCTCGATGTGCTCAACATCACCAAGCAGAGTCTGAGCCGCGTCCTCAAGCAGCTGATCGACAAGGGATATATCGTGCAGAAGGCGGGTGCCTCGGACCGACGCGAACGCCTGCTCTACCCGACCGACAAGGGGCGCGCGCTCGCGGGCCGGCTTGCCGCGCCTCAGCTCGTCAGGCTCGCCGCGGCCATCCAGGCGGCGGGCCCGGGGGGCGAAGCCGCCATCCGCCGCTTCCTCGAAGCCATGGTCAATGCCGAAGAACGGCCCAAAGTCTCCTCCATCATGGCCACGTCTCCGGCTCCGCTTGAAGGAGGCGGCAGCGAGGAAGGGAAGTGACCATGCCGACGGCGATCAAGCCGCATCGCGGCGGGCCTGAAGACAACGCGCCCCACATCCTCGTCGTCGATGACGATAGCCGCATCCGCGATTTGCTCGCCCGCTATCTCCAAGACCATGGCTTCCGTGTCTCGACCGCGGTGGACGCGGAATCGGCGCGCGCGACGATGCGCGGGCTCTCCTTCGACCTGCTCATCCTCGACGTGATGATGCCGCATGAGTCCGGCATTGACTTCGCTCGCTCGCTGCGCGCTTCCTCGCAAGTGCCGATCCTCATGTTGACCGCGCGCGCCGAGCCCGAGCAGCGTATCGAGGGGCTAGAGACCGGCGTCGACGATTATCTCGCCAAGCCGTTCGACCCGCGCGAGCTTCTGCTGCGCGTCGGCAACGTGCTCAAGCGCGGCACGAGCGCACCCACGTCCGGCGAGGTGCGCATGGGTGACTTCGTGTTCCACATCTCGCGCGGTGAATTGAAGCGCGACGGCGAGACCGTCCGCCTCACCGAGCGCGAGCGCGAGTTGCTCCGCTATTTCGCGCACCGGCCCGGCATGCCCGTCTCCCGTCACGAGCTCGCCAAGGACGCCGACAGCGGCGGCGAGCGCGCCGTCGACGTTCAAATCAACCGGCTCCGGCGCAAGATCGAACACGACCCTGCCAACCCGGTCTATCTCCAGACCGTGCGCGGCAAGGGCTACATTCTCTACTCAGAATGATGGACGCGCTCTCCGATACCGCCGCCGTTACCGCGCCGCGCACGCCCCTGCTCAAGCGGCTGATCGCGGCGTTCGGCGACCGTATGCCGAAGGGCCTGTATGCGCGCGCGCTGATCATCATCATCGCGCCGGTCGTGCTGCTCCAGTCGGTGCTGACCTTCGTGTTCCTCGAGCGCCATTGGCAGACCGTGACGCGGCGGCTCTCCACCGTGACGGTGCAGAACATCGCCATGCTGATCGATATGTATAAGGTGTTCCCGCAGGAGGCGAACACGTGACCTTGATCCGCCTCGCCGAGCAGGATCTCGGTTTACGCGTCCGCATCGTGCCCGGCGAGGAGCTACCGCAGGCGCGCTCCAAGCCCTTCTTCGCCCTGCTCGACTCCACGCTCTCCGACGAGATCACGCGGCAGATCGGCCGGCCCTTCTGGATCGATACGGTGGGCCGCTCGAACCTCGTCGACATCCGCGTCAAGCTCGACGACGCGGTCATGCACGTGCTGGCCCGCCGCAGCCAGACCTACGCGTCGAATTCGCAGATCTTCCTGCTGTGGATGGTGGGCACATCGCTCGTTCTGCTCACCGTCGCTGTGCTGTTCCTGCGCAACCAGATCAAGCCCATCCTCCGGCTTGTCGGAGGCAGCCGACAGTTTCGGCAAGGGGCGGCCGCCGCCTGAAGACTTTCGGCCGCGCGGGGCGCGCGAAGTGCGGCAGGCCGCGCATCGCCTTCATCGAGATGCGGGACCGCATTGAACGCTATGTCGAGCAGCGCACCGTCATGCTGGCGGGGGTAAGCCACGACCTTCGTACCGTGCTCACGCGTTTCAAGCTGCAACTGGCTATGTTCGAGGACAACCCCGAGATCGAAGCCATGCGCGCCGATGTCGACGAGATGCAGGCGCATGCTCGAGGACTACATGGCTTTTGCGAAAGGCGATTCCGGCGAAGAGATCGTGCGCGCCGATATCGGCGAGATCCTCAACGAGGTGAAGAGCCAGGCGCATGGCACCAAGAACATCTCCATCGCGGTCGAGGGCGCGCCTTTGGTCGTTCCGGTGCGGCGCCACGCCTTCAAGCGCGCCGTGGCGAACCTTGTCAACAACGCGGCGCGCTTCGCCGAGCATGTCAATGTCAGCGCCGTCCGGCAGAATGGCGCCCTGACGGTCGCGGTCGAGGACGACGGGCCGGGCATCCCCGAGGCCGAGCGCGAGGACGTGTTCCGCCCGTTCTATCGCATCGACCATGCGCGCAACCAAGATGCGGGCTCCACGGGGCTGGGGCTCGCGATCGCGCGCGACATCGCCCGCATCCATGGCGGCGACATTGCGCTCAGCGACTCGCCGCTCGGTGGATTGAAAGCCGTGCTGAAAGTTCCGGTCTGATCACAACGCAAAGAGGAGACGCCGATGCGAGCTTTGAGTTTAGGATTGGCAATGTTCGCGGCCGCGCTGGCCGGCCCCGCGCTCGGCGCTGACCAGACCGAGCAGATAGAAGACAGCGAGATGCCGGGCTCGGAGATCGAGATCGATGTCGAACGGGGTAACGCGGACGTTCACCGCAAGAGCGGCGAGCCGATCCTCGAGCTTGGCGGCGAAGGCAACTCGGACCTGCCCGACCCCGCCTTTCCGAGCGCAGGCGATCCGATCGACAATGAACTGCCCGGCGAAGGACCCGAGGATTTGTCGGGTCCCGACGACGACGATCCGCTTCCCGAATAGGCGCTAATGCACGCTCGGCGCGGGTGACGGTGCCGGCCCCGCAGGTGGCGGCGTCGCGGTCCCGCTGTCTCTGCGGCGCGGCACGAAGGCGGACGCAAGCGCGGCAGAGCCCCTCGCAGACCGAGTTGGCGCGGGCGAGCCAGCGCTCGCCATCGGTGAGGCGCCGGTCGAGCGCCGCCATCGTCTTGTCAAGTGAGGGCGAATTGTCGCCGAGCCACACCTGGAAGACCCGTGGCGTAGAGCCCGGAAAGCCCAGCGACACGCAAGGCGCCGCCCGGACCGTCGAGCTTTGCACCGGCGCCTGCGAGCATCCAATATTGCGAAGCGAGCGTTGAGCAGGCGAGCGCCGCGCCCTCGCCAGGCCGGCACGCGAGATAAGACGAGATGCGCTTCAGCGCGGGCTTGTAGGGCGCCATCACTTCGAACCGCGTCATGATGATGTCGAACAGCCGGTCGCGTGGGCTCTGCTCGGGCCCCGCGACCTTCGCCTTGGCGAGCACCTCGGCATCGACCTCCTTCTGGAAGGCGCTGATGATGTCGCTCTTGCAGGAGAACTCGCGCCTGAGCTCGGCGAGGCTGAGGCCCGCTTCCTGGGCGATGTCGGCGAGGCTGATCTCGCCCCATCCGCGCTCGGCAGCGAGCTTGAGCGCAGCCCGCACTGCCTTGGCGCGCTTGGAGAAATCGTCGAACATGGGCGTACTCCTTCCTGCCTGAACATATGTGCTTTCGGGGGCAACCGGAAGGCGGCAATGCGTGGTTCGAGGCAAGCGCCGTCATCCTGAGAGTGCGAGGGCGAAGCCCGAGCCTCGAAGGACGGCGCTTGCACCTCACCATGACGAGGGCAGCTACGAAGACAACTCCTTAGAGCGCTTCGCGGCCGCCTTGACGGCGCGGGCGAGGAGCGCCTCGAAACCGCCTTTCCCCATCAGCACTTCGAGCGCGGCGGCCGTCGTGCCCTTAGGCGAGGTGACGTTTTTGCGCAGCTCCGCCGTCGGAGAGATCGGATGCGCGCAGCAGCGCGCCGGCGCCCGCTAACCGTCGCGCGCGCAAGCTGCTCGGCAAGCGCCTTGTCGAGCCCGGCTTTTGTCGCCGGCTTCGGCAAGACACTCGGCAAGCAGGAACACATAAGCCGGGCCGCTGCCGGACACAGCGGTGACGGCATCCATCAGCGACTCGTCGTCGATCCACACCACGTCGCCAACCGCGGCGAGCAGTTCGTCGCAGGCACGCTTCTGCGCGCGCGTCACCGCCGCGTTGGCAATGGCGACGCTGATCCCCTGCCTTATCGAAGCCGGCGTGTTCGGCATCGCGCGCACGATGGCCGTGCCCTTCGGCAGATTCCGCGCGAGATCGGCGAGAGTCCGTCCCGCGACGATCGACAGCAGCACCGTCCGCTTGCCAGTCAATGGCCCGATGCCCGCCAGCACCTCGTCTACGAGCTGCGGCTTCACCGCGAGCACGACGACGGAAGGCGGGTCAGGCAGAATCGGTGCGGCACCGATGCGGCGTTTCGCGATGCGCGCGGCGACCGGACGCGGCGGCGCGGGATCGCGGACGAAGATCTGCTTGGGGTCGAGGCCGTGGGCGAGCCAGCCTTCGAGCAGCGCCCCGCCCATCTTCCCCGCGCCGACAAGCAGCAGCGGGCCGGCGAGGCGGAGGGTCATGCGTGCCCTTGCGTTTCGATCATGATGGCCGCCAACGCATCCTCTGCCGCCTTGCCTGCCCACAGTACGAATTGGAAGGCCTGATAATAGCGCTCGCAAGCCTCAAGCGCCCCCTTGAGCAGCGCCTCGCACTGGCCGGCATGGGTATGCGCGCCGGCAAGCAGCAGGCCGTGGCGGTAGAGCAGCATGCCGTCCTCTTTCCAAAGGTCGAAATGGCCGAGCCAGAGCTGCTCGTTGATCAGCGCCATCAGTCGGTAGATTTCTGCGAGCCTGCCCGCCCTGCACCTTGCACTCGAAGGCGCAGGCGAGGTGCAGCGCCTCGAGATCGTCCCGCCAGGTGAGCGAGATGTGGTAGTCGCACCAGGCGCCGGCGACCGAGAGCGTCAACTCGTCGGGCGCGCTCCGCTCGAAGGTCCAGTCGTGGACGGTGGCGATATGCTCGACCATGTCCACGGGATTTGAGAAATGCTCGTAGATCGCCTGCGCCGTAGCCATGCCGAGCCTAGTGGCCTCCGAAAGTCCCCGCCAGCGGGCCGCAAGTCCCGCGAATCACTTGTGAATCAGTTATATAACGCGGAGTCAGCAGGCACCAACGGGTGCTGACTCACGGCGAGTCGATTGCTGTGGACCACCTAAAGATTGCTGTGGATTACTCGTGGGCCACTAGCTGTTGCGAGTCTCCAATTCGGCCCCGCCGCGCGCTGAGCGGTCCTTCCGGTCAGTCAACCCCTCTCTCGCAGGCCTCGGCCCGGCGGAGCAAGAGCGCCTTCTCCTGGGCATTGCGGGTCATGGACGCGGCCCGCTCGAACTCGGTGCGAGCCTCATGGTTGCGGCCGAGCTTGGCGAGAAGGTCGCCGCGCACGCTCGGCAGCAGATGATAGGCCTTGAGCGCCGGCTCCGCGCCGAGCGCATCGACGATTGCCAACCCGGCCTCGGGTCCGAACAGCATAGCGAGCGCGACGGCGCGATTGAGCTCGACGATAGGCGAAGGCGTCACCTCCGCGAGCGCGCCGTAAAGGCCGACGATGCGCGCCCAATCCGTGTCCTCCGCCCTCGACGCCCCAGCATGGCAGGCCGCGATAGCAGGCCTGCAAGACATAAGGGCCGGGCGCGCGCTGAAGCGCCCTGCCTTGCGCCTCGGCGCGTTCGAGCGCGGCAAGGCCGCGGCGGATCAGGAGCTGGTCCCAGCGCGCGCGGTTCTGGTCGAGCAGGAGCACCGGCTCGCCGGCGGGTCCGGTGCGGGCATGGAGGCGCGAGGCCTGGATCTCCATCAGCGCGACGAGGCCGTGCACTTCGGGCTCCCCGCCTGCGAGCCCCGCCAGGATGCGGCCGAGTCGCAGCGCCTCGCCGCAGAGCGATGGGCGCATCCAGTCGTCGCCCGCCGTCGCCGAATAGCCTTCGTTGAAAATGAGATAGATCACCGACAGCACGGAGGACAGGCGCTCAGCGAGCGCCTCGCCATGCGGCACCTCGAACGGTACGCGCTTCTCGGCGAGCGTGCGCTTGGCGCGCACGATGCGCTGCGCGATGGTCGGCTCGGCAACGAGAAAGGCGCGCGCGATCTCTTCCGTCGTCAAGCCGCCGATCAGCCGAGCGTAAGCGCGACCTGTCCCTCCGTCGAAAGCACCGGATGGCATGCGGTGAAGACGAGACGCAGCAGGTCGTCGCCGATATCGTCGTCGAGCGCCGCATCGAGATCGGGGTCCTGCTCCTGCTCGATCTCGAGCTCGCGACCGAACTCGTCATGCTTGCGCGCGGCGAGCTTGCGGCGGCGAAGCGCATCGAGGGCGCGATGCTTGCTCAGTGGCCATGAGCCAGGCGCCAGGCCTGTCCGGGATGCCGGATGACGGCCATTGCTCCAGCGCCGCAACGAGGGCGTCCTGCGCGAGTTCCTCGGCGAGCCCAACGTCGCGCACGATGCGAGCGAGCCCAGCAATCAGCTTGGCCCGCTCGATACGAAACACGGTCTCGATGGCGCGGTGGGTGTCGGTCGCCGTCATGGCGACCGACTAACGCCACTTTGTTGCGCCGCCGCAAGGCCCGCGTAGATCGCGCGCTTCGCGCACCTCGCGCACCTGGTCGCAGGGCTTCTCGCCTTCCTGTAAGCTGCCGGATTTCGGCCTGACGCCCTCCCAGCCCGGCAGATGCCGCTTATGCAGCTCCATGAAGCGCTCGGTCCATTTGAGATGGTGGCCTTCGAGTTCGTCTCGAACATCGCATAGCCCCCGATCACTTCCTTGGCCTCGCTGAAAGGGCCGTCGGTCACGGTGACTTTGCCGCCGCTAGAGCGCCACGCGCGCGCCCGCCGCCGTCGGATAAAGCCCTCCGGTCCCGATCATGACGCAGCCATCCTTGGCGGCATCCTTCGTGAGCTTATCCATATCCGCCAGGAAAGCGCGGCGGGATGTCTTCCACGGATCCTTCTTTCGACTTGACCAAAGTGATGTATCGCATCGTTGTTCTCCGTCGTTTGAGTGAGCTTGCGTTCGCTTGCCACCTATTTCTGGCCTACCCGCTCCATCTCGCGGAAGCGCTCGATCGCCGGGCTGTCGCCGAAATCGTCGAGCTCGTAGATCTGGCGGACCTCGATCTCGCCCTCGGCCAGATGCGGATTGGGAAAGCGTCTTACCCATTCCATCGCCTCTTCGCGCGACTTGACCTGGATGATGGTGTAGCCGGCGACCAGCTCCTTCGTTTCGGTGAAGGGGCCGTCGATCACGGTCCGCTTGCCGCCGGAATATTTGACGCGCCAGGCCTTCGAGCTCGGCTGCAGGCCGTTGGCGTCGAGCAGCACGCCGGCCTTGGCAAGCTGCTCGTGATAGTCCGCCATGGCGTGGAACAGCTCCTCGGGCGGCATCACGCCGGCCTCGGAGTCCTTGGTCGCCTTGACCAGAATCATGAAACGCATGGATCTGTCTCCTTCCTTTTCTGGGCGGACGTGTCAGGTAGAACGTCCGTCCCTGCCCTCACGTCGAATGGGGGGCGGCGGAATCGACAGCGCGTTGAGAATTTTTTTGCGGCGGATTTCAGCCGAATTGGCCGAGCGGGTTGTTGAGCCGCGTCTCAAGCTCGGCGATGCGCTGCTTGAGTTGCTCGTTTTCCTCGCGCGCCTTCTGCGCCATGGCCTTGACCGCCTCGAACTCCTCGCGCTGCACGACGTCGAGGTCGCGCAAGACCCGCTCGGCTTGGCTGCGCATCACGCTCTCGACCTCCTTGCGCACGCCTTCCGCCGCCCCGGCAGCGTCGGTGATGAGCTTGCCAATCTCGTCGAAGAACCTGCCCGTGGTCTGCGTCATTGCTCGTCTCCTCGACACACTATGGAATTGCCGCCGGCCTGGCGCAACCCCCGCTCTCCATTGGGGGAAGGCGAGGCGGTGAAAGCCGCCCACAGAGGGAGCGACCTGCGGTGCCTTGACAGGCAGACGGGGCGGGGTGAAGGGTCGCCTCAATTTCGGGGACAGTTTCCAGCTTCGCGCATGAACCTCTTCGCCATCCCCTACCCAATCATTGACCCGATCGCCATCCAGATCGGCCCGGTCGCCGTGCGCTGGTACGGCATCGCCTATATGGCCGGCATATTGTGCGGGTGGCTCTATGGCCGCTACTTGGTATCGCGGCAGTGGCTCTGGGGCGGCAAGTCCCCCATGACCGTGAGCCAGGCCGACGATTTCCTGCTTTGGATCACGCTTGGCATCGTGGTCGGCGGCAGACTCGGCTTCGTGCTGTTCTACGAGCCGAGCTATTTCTGGCAGAACCCCTCGCAGATCCCCGCCGTCTGGCAGGGCGGCATGTCGTTCCACGGTGGGCTCATCGGCGTTGCGGTCGCCGTCTATCTCTTCTCGCGCATCAAGGGCATCAACCCGCTGTCGCTTGGCGACGTGGCCTCGGCATCGACACCCTTCGGTCTGTTCTTCGGCCGCATCGCCAATTTCATCAATTCGGAGGTGGTGGGCCGCGAGAGCGACGTGCCCTGGGCCATGGTGTTCCCCGGCGCGGGCGACAATCCGCGCCATCCGAGCCAGCTCTACGAGGCGGCGCTCGAAGGCGTTGTGCTGTTCATCATCCTGCGCATCGCCACGCACCGCTATTTTGCTCTGACGCGGCCCGGCACGGTGTTTGGCCTGTTCCTCGTCTTCTACGGGATCTTCCGCAGCCTGGTCGAGTTCGTGCGCGAGCCGCATGCCGGCCACCCGATGGATGTCGGCATCTTCACCCCGGGCATCGTCTATTCGATCCCCATGATCCTGGTCGGCGCCTGGCTGATCTGGCGGGCGCGGCGGCAGCCGGTTGCTGCATGATGGCATGAGCGCGCAACGCAAAGTCCTGAACGCTGAGATGCCGCTCGCGGAACGGCTCAAACAGCGCATCGCGCGCGACGGTCCGATCAAAGTCGAGGCCTATATGCAGGCCTGCCTCGCCGATCCTGCCGAAGGCTATTACGCGACGCGCCAGCCGATCGGCAAAGACGGCGACTTCGTCACGGCGCCGGAAGTCAGCCAAATCTTCGGCGAGCTTGTCGGCTTGTGGTCTGCCGCTGTCTGGCAGTCGATGGGCGCGCCTGAATCGTGTTGCCATCGCCGAGCTTGGACCGGGGCGCGGCACGCTCATGGCCGATGCGCTGCGCGCCTGGCGCAGCATCCCCGGATTGCTCGATGCAGCCTCGGTGGCTCTGGTCGAGACGAGCCCCGCTCTGCGCGCAGTTCAGAAAGCGCGGCTCGCCGATGCCCCAGCACCGATCACTTGGCATGAGCGCCTCGAAAATATTTCGCAAGGCCCGCTCATCGTCATCGCCAATGAGTTCCTTGATGCGCTTCCGGTTCGCCAGATCGTGCGCCGCGATGGCGCGTGGCGCGAGCGCTCAGTGGCGCTCGGTGACAATGGAGCTTTCGTCTTCGTCGAGGGTGACGCAGTCGCTTGCGACCTCGATGCGCCGGAAGGCGCGATCTTCGAGATATGCCCCGAAATGGAACCGCTCGTCTCGGCGCTTGCGGCGCGTGCCGCACACGCACCGGTTGCGGCGCTCTTTATCGACTACGGCCACGACGCGACCGGCTTCGGCGACACGCTGCAGGCCGTGCGCCGCCAGGACTACGCCGAACCGCTCGCGAGCCCCGGCGAAGCCGACCTGACCGCACATGTCGATTTCGCCGAACTCAAGCGCGCCGGGGAAGCCGCCGGTCTCAATGCCTATGGTCCCATGCCGCAAGGCAGCGTTCCTGCTCAGCCTTGGGCTCGAAGCGCGCCGCGACCGCCTGTTACGGCACGCGACCGAAGCGCAAGCCGAGGCAATCTTGACCGGCGCCGCCCGCCTCGCCGATCCGCGCCAGATGGGCCTCTTGTTCAAGGCCCTGGCTGTGACAAGCGCAGGTCTTGCCCCGCCGCCGCCCTTCGGTGAGATTTAACCGCCATCAAGCGTTTCGCCTCCATGGTCACACCGGACAAGATCAAGCTCAGCGCGCCGAGCCTCGCCGTCTCGGGCGGCATCAGCCACGGCTTCTTCACCCGGCAAGGCGGCGTCTCGGGCGGCATCTACGCCTCGCTCAATTGCGGCCCGGGCTCGCGCGACGACGCAGCGAACGTCACGGAGAACCGCGCCCGTGTGGCCGAGCTGCTCGGCGCCGAGCGCGACAGGCTGCTCTCGGTCCAGCAGCAGCACGGCGCCCGCGCCGTGATCGCCGAGAAGCCCTGGAAGGCCGGCGCGATACCGCAAGCCGACGCCATCGTCACCGCGACGCCGGGATTGGCAATCGGCGTGCTCACCGCCGACTGCGCGCCGGTCTTGTTTTACGACGCACGCGCGCGGGTGATCGGCGCAGCTCATGCGGGTTGGCGGGGCGCCTTGTCGGGCATCGTCGAGGCCACGGTCGCCGCGATGCGGGAGCTCGGCGCGCGCCATGAAAATATCGCCGCAGCGATCGGCCCGGCCATCTCGCAACGCGCCTACGAGGTGGGCCACGACTTCATGCAGACCGTCCTCGCAGAGGACGCGGATGCCGCCCCCTATTTCGCCATCGACGAGGGCTCGGGCGAACCGCATCTCGACCTTGCGGGTTATGTAGGGGAAAGGTTGGCACGCGCGGGCGTAGGCGACGTTTCCGATCTTGGCATTTGCACGTATTGCGACGAGACGAGGCTTTTCAGCTATCGTCGGTCGCAGCATCACGGCGAGAGCGACTACGGGCGCCAAATTTCCGCCATTCTGCTTGCCTGACCTTGCGATTCACTATGAGGGACCCCGTCCCGGCCGGGCGCCATGCTTGACTGGACGCGTACGGGGCGAGGCAGGTAATCTGGTGTTCGGAAGAGGGTTGGGAGTCCCGTCACGACACCTTTGTCGCGAGCGGTGCTGTGCGGCCAACAGAGGGAGTGTTTTGTTGGACGCGGACTCAGGACGCGTGCGCGGCCGGTCGAGGCAGATCGCAGCAACGGCGTTCGCCATCCTTGCGCTGGCGAGCCTTGGCGGCTGTGGTGGCGGCGCGGGAAATCCGAGCAGCTCTAGCAGCAGCAGCGGCTGGCTGAGCGGCACCACCAAATGGTTCAGCGGCTCGAAGACCATCTCTGTGGCGCCGATCGTCGGTGCTCCGCCATCCGTAGCCAAAGATCTGAGCCAGGCCCTGGTCACGGCCGGCAAGGACCGCGACCTGATGATCATCCCGAGCGGCAGCGGCGAAGCCAACTACGCCATGCGCGGTTATCTGCTCGCGAACAGCGAATCCGGTGGCACCAAGGTCTCCTATGTCTGGGACGTGAGCGACGCCAAAGGCGCGCGCGTGGTCCGCATCTCCGGCGAGGAGATGATCAGGGGCAGATCCGGCGGCGATCCGTGGAGGAAGGTGGACGCCGCAGCGACCCGCGCCATCGCCGGCAAGACCACCTCGCAGCTTGCCGCCTCGCTCGGACGCGGCGGGCGTTCGTCCGCGCCGGTTGCCGCGGCTCCCGAAGCGCGCCCGGCGGCAGCAGCCGCGGCGACGACAGCGGCAACGACGGCGGCGACACCGCCCCGCGCCGCCACGCCCGTCAGCACGCGCAACGCAGGCGTGCTCGTCGTTCCCGTCTCCGGCGCGCCGGGTGACGGCCCGCGCTCCCTCCCAGTAGCCCTGAAAAAGCGGCTCTATGCCGGTGGCGTGAAGCTCGCCAACGGTCCTGCCACCAATGTCTATACGGTGAAGGGCATCGTGAAGATGTCAAACGCAAGCGGCGGCAAACAGAATATCCGCATCGACTGGCAGGTGCTCGATCCGAGCGGCAAGAAGCTCGGCACCGTGTCCCAGCAGAACACGATCCCACGCGGCTCCCTTAACGGTTCCTGGGGCGCTATCGCCGATGCCGCCGCCAATGCCGCCGCCAACGGCATCCTCAAGCTCTTGCCGAAATCCAGCTGATCCCCGGCGCGGCCGGCCGACCCATACCTGTACCTATACGCTTCGTCATGCCCGGCCTTGTGCGGGCATCCACGAATTGAGCAGGCGGCATGGCCGAAGACGTGGATTGCCGGAACAAGCCCGGCATGACGAGGCTAATTGGGTACCTCCGTTAAGCACAAACTCGCTTGCGCGCGCATGACGCGGTGGATCATGCGGCGATCAGGTTTACATACGCCAAGCGCCCTTGTTAAAAGCCCCACGTGATGAGGGGCGTCCGGCCTTCGCCGGACTCGGTGGGCAAGGAACGCTGGCATGAAACTGGTTGCAGGCAACAGCAACCGTCCGCTTGCCGAGGCAATCGCAAGCTATCTCGGGACTGCCCTGACCAAATGCGTGGTTCGGCGCTTTGCCGACATGGAAATCTTCGTCGAGGTGCAGGAGAATGTGCGCGGCGAGGACGTGTTCGTCATCCAGTCGACTTCCGCGCCCGCCAACGACCACCTCATGGAGCTCTTGATCCTGATCGACGCGCTGAAGCGCGCCTCGGCGCGGCGCGTCACGGCCGTGATCCCCTATTTCGGCTATGCGCGTCAGGACCGCAAACCCGGTCCCCGCACGCCGATCTCGGCCAAGCTCGTCGCCAACATGATCGACCGCGCCGGCGCCGACCGCGTGCTGACGCTCGACCTGCATGCCGGGCAGATCCAAGGCTTCTTCGACATCCCGACCGACAATCTGTTCGCCGCGCCGGTCATGGTGCAGGACATCAGGGAGGTGTTCGGCAACGACAATCTGATGGTCGTGTCGCCGGACGTGGGCGGCGTGGTGCGCGCCCGCGGGCTTGCCAAGCGCATCGATGCGCCGCTCGCCATCGTCGACAAGCGCCGCGAGCGGCCGGGCGACTTCGAAGTGATGAATGTGATCGGCGACGTGTCCGGACGCACGTGCATCCTGGTCGACGACATCGTCGATTCCGGCGGCACGCTGGTCAACGCCGCGGATGCCTTGCTCGATCACGGCGCCACGCTGGTCACAGGCTATATCACCCATGGGGTGCTGTCGGGCGGGGCGGTCGCGCGCATCATCGGGTCGCGACTGAAGGAGCTCGTCATCACCGACTCGATCCTGCCGAGCGAAGGTGTGAGGACCGCGAACAACATCCGCGTGCTGCCGACAGCGCCGCTGCTTGGCGAGGCCATCGCCCGCACCGCCGAGGAAAAGTCGGTCTCCAGCCTGTTCTACTAAGCCTCAGCCTTCGTATTTGAAGGAGACCTTGACCTTGGTGCGGTAGGCCTCGACTTTTCCGTCGGTGATGACGATGTCCTGCTCGAGGACCTCGGCGACGCGCAGCTCGCGCAGATGCGCTGCGGCGCGCTCGACCGCGATCTTGGCGGCCTCTTCCCAGGACTTGGAGCTGGTGCCGATCAGTTCGATGACCTTATAGGTGCTCTCTGGCATGATGTTCTCCTTTGGACGCGTGACCCTGCGGCAATTGGTGGGATGCCGCCACAGCTCAACGGATCGTTTATGTCCCTAGTCTAGGCCGAAAGTCGTGCGCCGTCTCGCTGCCACCAATTTTCCCGCCGCGCGTTAATCGCCTGACCCCGACCCCGCCAACAGGAGAAGCAACCCATGCACGTCAATATCGAGAATGCCGAGAAGGCCATCGAAGCCGCGCGCAAGAAGGCGGTCGCGCTCAAGACCCAGATGTGCATCGCAGTGGTCGATTCCGGTGCAAACCTCAAGGCCTTCATGCGCATGGACGACGCGTGGGTCGGCTCGATCGACATCGCCGTCAAGAAGGCCAAGACCGCCGTGTTCTTCGCCATGGCGACTGGCGAGCTCGGCAAGCTGTCGCAGCCCGGCAAGCCGCTTTACGGCATCGAGCATTCCAATGACGGGCTGATCACCTTCCCGGGCGGGCTCCCCATCGTCGACGAGGACGGCGTCCTGGTCGGCGCCATCGGCGTTAGCGGCAGCTCGGTGGAGAACGACCACAAGGTGGCCGAGGCTGGCGTGAAGGTGCTCGGCGTCAGCGAGATTCCGGCCCATCCCTGGCGCACTTGAGCGTCTTTAGCCTAGGCCCAAGAGCTTAGGCTCAAGAGCCGATTGTCAGGGCCACGGCTTAAGGGCTATAAGCCACCTCGATTTCAGGCGCGTGGCGCTTCGGACGCCTCGCGCACGACCTTCCGGGGCCGTTTTCCGGCCCCTCATTGTTTGAGCCTTCGGAGACAGTCATGGCAGAGGCAACGGAACTCAAGGCCTGGGCAAGGCCGCGCAGCGGCAAAGGCGGCGCGCGCTCGGTACGCCGCGAGGGGCGCATCCCCGGCATCCTCTATGGCGACAAGCAGGAGCCGCAGAGCATCGCCGTGGATTATCGCGAAATCAATCAGCAATATCCATAAGGGGCATTTCCGCAGCACGATCTTCATGCTCGACATCGATGGCAAGCAAGACGCGCGTCATCCCCCGCGACGTGCAGCTCGACCCTGTGCGTGACTTCCCGATGCATGTCGATTTTCTGCGCCTAGGCAAGGATGCCCTGGTCACCGTCGAGGTGCCGGTGCACTTCCTCAACGAGGCGGCCTCGCCTGGGCTTAAGCGCGGCGGCGTGCTCAACGTCGTGCGCCACGAGATCCAGGTGCGCTGTCCGGCCGACGCCATCCCCGATCATTTCGACGTCGACTTGACCGGGCTCGAGATCGGCGACGCGTCCATATCTCGGCGCTCAAATTGCCGGACAGCGTGCGGCCGACCACGACGGAGCGCGATTTCACGGTGGCGACCATTGTCGGCCGCTCCGCTGAGGAGCCTGCGCCTGGCGCGCCCGCCGCCGAGGGTGCAGAGCCCGGCGCCGAGGCTGCCGCCGCTGCGCCTGCCGAGGGTGGCGAGGAGAAGGAGAAGCCCAAGGCGGAGAAGAAGAAGGATTAGCCTTCTGTCTTTGCCGCGCTTCTGCCGGCGCCTTCGATCGGGACGACGCGATGAAGCTCTTTGTCGGCCTCGGCAATCCCGGGGCGAACTACGCCTTCAACCGTCACAATGTCGGCTTCATGGCGGTTGACGCCATCGCCGCCGCGCACGGTTTCCCCGCGTGGCGGAAGCGTTTCGCGGGCGTTGCTGCCGAAGGCAAGCTCGGACGCGAGCAGGTGATGCTGCTCAAGCCGCAGACCTTCATGAACGAGTCCGGCCGCTCGGTCGGCGAGGCGGTCCGCTTCTACAAGCTCGACCTCGGCGACGTGGTCGTCTTCCATGACGAGCTCGATCTCGCGCCCGGCAAGGTGCGGGTGAAGACCGGCGGCGGAGTTGCGGGCCATAACGGGCTCAAGTCGCTCACCGCGCATATCGGCAACGACTATGCGCGCGTGCGGATCGGCATCGGCCATCCGGGCCGCAAGGACCTGGTCTCGGGCTATGTGCTGCACGATTTCGCCAAGGCCGATCACGACTGGCTCGAGCCGCTGCTTGGCGCCATCGCGGCCGAAGCGCCGTTGCTCGCCGAGGGCGCGAACGACAAGTTCCAGTCGCGCGTGGCGCATGCACTTCAGGCCGAGGACGATGCGGAGGCCGAGCCGCCGGCGCCCCGCGCCAAGCCTGAGCGAAGCCGCAAATCGCCGGCGACCAAGGTGAAGGCTGAGCAGCCTGCGCCGTCGGGGACGCTCGCCGAGAAGCTTCGCCGCTGGTTCGGCTCATGACGGACTGACGTCATGGGCTTCAAATGCGGCATCGTCGGACTGCCCAATGTCGGCAAGTCCACCCTCTTCAACGCGCTGACCGAGAGCGCGGCGGCGGCGGCCGCCAACTATCCGTTCTGCACGATCGAGCCGAATGTCGGCGAGGTGCCGGTGCCTGATCCGCGGCTCGACAGGCTTGCGTCGATCGCGAAGTCCGCAGCAGTCGTGCCAACGCGGCTGACCTTCGTCGACATCGCTGGCCTCGTGCGCGGCGCCTCGAAGGGCGAAGGGCTTGGCAACCAGTTCCTCGCCCATATCCGCGAGGTCGACGCCATAGCCTATGTGCTGCGCTGCTTCGACGACCCCGACGTGGTGCATGTCGAGGGTCGCGTCGATCCGATCGAGGACGCCGACACGATCGAGACCGAGCTGATGCTCGCCGACCTCGAGAGCCTCGAGCGGCGGCTGCCGATCCTCGAAAAGAAGATCCGCGGCCAGGACAAGGAGGCCAAGAAGACGCTCGAGCTGGTCGAGCGCGTTCTGCCGCTCCTGCGCGAGGGTCGCCCCGCGCGCCTCGCCGAGATCGAAGACGACGAGCGCGCCGCCTTCAAGGCGCTCGGCCTGCTCACCGCGAAGCCCGTGCTCTATGTCTGCAACGTGGACGAGGATGCGGCCGCGACCGGCAATGCCTATTCCGCCCGCGTCGAGGCGCGCGCGCGCGCGGAAGGCGCGGGCTGCGTGATCATCTCCGCCAAGATCGAGGCCGAGCTTGCCGAGCTCGGACCCGAGGAGCGCCGCGCCTATCTCACCGAGCTCGGGCTTGACGAGCCCGGGCTGAACCGCCTGATCCGCGAAGGCTATAAATTATTGGATCTGATCACCTATTTCACCGCAGGCCCGAAGGAGGCGCGCGCCTGGACGGTGCCCGTAGGCACCCGCGCGCCGCAGGCCGCTGGCGTCATCCACACCGATTTCGAGAAGGGCTTCATCCGCGCCGAGACCATCGCCTATGATGACTACGTGGCGCTCGGTGGCGAGGCCGGCGCGCGCGACGCCGGCAAGCTCCGCCTCGAAGGCAAGGACTACGTCGTCAAGGACGGCGACGTCCTGCACTTCCGCTTCGCGAATTGATCACGTCGCCTCCGGCGCCTTGCCTGCCTTGGCGGAGCTGACGTCGACCAGCGCAGGTCTCGATACGGGCGGCGTCACGCCCATCGACACATAGACGTTCATCAGCCGTCTCGACGCCGCCTTCCGCCGTCTTGACCCATGGCGGCACTAGACCAGCGCGCGCCGAACGCCACCGGCGCCGCGATGGCACGCCGTGACGAACTCGCCGAGATACCGGCACGGCCGCGAACCATGGCGCTGGACGGCATCGCCGTGGCGGCTGTCGCGACTTCAAGCGCTAGCATGGCACGATTGAGATCGGCACATGGACGCTGCCAGATCCGCTTCGGAGCGAATCGGACGCAGATCGCGCGCGCCGAGGTGTCACTCGTAGGGCCGCGCCGGTCAGCGCAACGCGGCCGCGATATTGCCCCCGTCGACCGTCTCGATATGGCCGGTGGTCTTCCGCGCCTTGGCGAGCGCAACGAAGGCCTGGGCCACATCCTCGGCCAGGACCTCGGCCTGGAGCAGATTGCCGGCCATATATTCGGCCTCGGAGACCCCACGCGCCTTGGCCCGCGCGGCGATCATGGCGTCGGTCAGGAGCCCGCTCCGGATCCGGTCGGCATTGACGCCGTTCGAGCGGATGCCGTCGGCACCGTAGTCGAGCGCGTATTGGCGCATCAGGAGCATGGTCGCGGCCTTGGGCAGGCCGTAGGGCCCGAAATTCGCGCCAGGATTGACCGCCTGCTTGGAGAGGTTGAACAGCAGCGCACCGCCCGTGCCCTGCTTGAGCATGATGCGCACGGCCTCGCGCGCCACGGTCTGATGCGCGAAGAAATTGAGCTCGAAGCTCTTGCGCAGGGTCTCGTCGGAGACCTCGCCGATGCGGCCCTGCCAGGCCGCGCCCGCGTTCGACACGAGGATGTCGACGCCGCCGAAGCGCTCGCACACCGCCGCAAACGCGGCGCGGACCTGCTCAGGGCTTGGTCACGTCGCATTCGATGCCGAGTCCCTTGACCTCGCCGGCGACCTTCTTGGCATCGCGCCGTCGATGATCGAGGATGGCAACCGCCGCGCCGTCCGCCGCGAGCGCCTTCGCCGTCGCCGCGCCGATGGCGCCGGCGCCGGTCACGAGCGCGACCTGCCCGGTCAGCGGCTTCACCACGGCGCCCTTCAGCTTCGCCTGCTCGAGGCTCCAATATTCCAGCGCGAAGAGATCGCGCTCTGGCAGCGGCTCGTAACGGCCGATGGCCTCGGCATCGGTCACGACCCTGACCGTATTCTCGGCGAGGTCCGCGGCGATCGAGGCGTCCTTCGCCGTGCGCCCGAGCCCGAACAGGCCGACGCCAGGCACGAGCACGACGCGCGGCATGGCGTCGAGCTTGGTCTTGGTGTTGCCCGCGGCCTCGTTCTCGCGCGCGAAATAGGCGTCGTACTCCGCGATGAACTTTTACGACCTGCTCGCGAAGCTCATCGGCAAATGCATCGAGCTTGCCATCTCCGGGCGGCGAAACCACGAGCGGCTTGTTCTTGGTGCGGATGATGTGGTCGGGCGTCACCACGCCCCGCTGGCTGTAGGAGCCAAGCTCTGCGCCATTCACATAAGCAAGGATCTCCGGCCCGGTGCGGAAGTCGGTGATGAAGCGGATCGGCTCGGCGTTGTCGCGTTTCATGGCGCAGGCGCCGCGGATGATCGGCGCGATCTCGGCCGCCTCTGCCGTCGCGGCTTCAATCTTCCGCGCCGAAAACACTATCGGGCCGCCCCTGGCGCAGCCGGCTCTCGGCGAGCGACACCATCTCGATCATGCGCTCGTAGGCTTCGCGCGCCGTCTCGCCGAAGGTGAAGATGCCGTGCTTATGCAGGATCAGCCCCTCGACGTCGGGCTTCCGCTCGAACACTTCCACCGCTTCCTTGGCGAGCCCGAAGCCCGGCGCGATGTAGGGGACGATCCCCATGCGCCCGTTGTAGATCTCGGCGGCTAGCGCCTCGCCGTCGGGCTGGTCCACGATCGAGAGCACCGCGGCCGCGTGCGTATGGTCCACGAATTTGTGCGGCAGGAAGGCATGCAGCAGTGTCTCGACCGACGGATTCGGCGCAGCCGCATCGAGTAGATTGAGCCGCTGCACATTGACCATCGCCTCGTCCGACAGGGCGTCCAGCGCCCGGAGCGTGCGCAACGGGCCGAGCTTCACAGCCGGCAGGCCCCATGGCTCGATGTCCGACATGTCGGCGCCCGAGCCCTTCACGCAGATCACCTCGTGCTCCACGCCGAGATCGTCGGTCGCGCGCGTCTTGACCGAGGTGTTGCCGCCGCCATGCAGCACGAGCAGGGGATCGCGGCCGAGCAGCCGCGTCGTGTAGACCCTGAGCGCCACATCCTCGCTCACACCCTTGCGCGGAATAGGCCTCAACCGTCTCCCGCGCGACAGTGTCGTTCCACTGACTTTTCATGGCGCGCCTTGTTGCAGCCTTGCGCCGCGGACGCAAGGGTCACGTTTTCGTTACCGGTTGCAGCGGCATCGCACGCCATTCCCGCTTGAGCGCAGCAGCGGCAAGTCCCATCTTCCGCTTGAGCGGAACCGCCCGTGCCTTTAGCGGTTCTGCCTACCGACCTTCACCACAGGAGTATCTTACGGTGATTACGACACGCGGAATTCTCCTCCCCGGCCTGGCCGCTTGCCTGGCCGGCGCGCTTGTCCTGGCGGCGCCCAAGCCTGCTTCTGCCCTTTCCGGCGCCGGGTCCCTTCCAGCCGCGACCAAGCTCGCGCTCGACGAGAGCGATGCGAGCCTCGTGCAGGAGGTCGGCAGGCGCTATTACAGGAATCGCTATCGCTACGGATACAGGCCCTACAGGTACCGGAACTACGGCTACTACCGACCGTACTACCGGCCGTACTCCTATTACCGGCCCTATTCGTATTATCGGCCGTACTACCGGCCCTATTACGGCGGCTGGGGCTATCCTTATTACCGTCGGCCGGGCGTGAGCCTCTGGTTCGGTTTCTAGGCTAGCCTGACCACTACGCGGCAAGCCGAACGGCTAGAACAGGATCGCCGGTTCGCCCGCACCATGAGGGCATAGCCGATCGCCACCAGCGCGCCGAGGAGCGCAGCGCCCAGCAACCAGGGTCAGTCGGTGATGCGCGACAGCCAACCCGTCGCGGCACCCAGCAAGGCGATCAGGGTGAAGGTACGCAGCCGGCGATATCGTCGTCTTCCGCCTTGCGCTTCTCCCGCTCGATGCCGACCAGGGCGCCGAGCAGAATCGCCGTCGCGAAATCGAACGCGGTGGAGAGAACGTCCTGATAGTCCATCCCGAACCTGCCTCCGGAAGGGGCGCCGAGGTTACGCGGCGGACTTTGCGCGCTCCGGATAGAGCAGCCCCAGGCCCTCGCGCGTGGCCGGCGTCACGCCGCGCTCGGTGATGAAGCCGGTGACGAGCCGCGCGGGCGTCACGTCGAAGCCGAAATTCGCGGCGGGACTGTTCTCGGGCGCAATCAGCACCGTGCCGACCTCGCCTGACGGCAGTTTGCCGGTCATGTGCGTGACCTCGGTCGTGTCGCGCTCCTCGATCGGGATCGTGCTGCCGTCGGCGAGGCTCCAGTCGATGGTCGAGTGGGGCAGCGCCACGAAGAACTGCACGCCGTTGTCGCGTGCGGCAAGCGCCTTCAGGTAAGTGCCGATCTTGTTGGCGACGTCGCCGTTCGCGGTCGTCCGGTCGGTGCCGACAATACAGAGATCGACCATCTTCTTCTGCAGGAGATGGCCGCCGGTATTGTCGGCGACGAGCGTATGCGGCACGCCATGCGCGCCGAGCTCGAAGGCGGTGAGCGAAGCGCCCTGGTTGCGTGGGCGTGTCTCGTCCACCCACACATGCACGGCGATGCCCTCGTCATAGGCGCGATAGATTGGCGCAAGCGCCGTGCCCCAATCGACGCAAGCGAGCCAGCCCGCGTTGCAGTGGGTGAGGATGTTGACCGGAGCGCCGCCCTTCTTCTCGGCATGCGCTTTGATCAGGCCGACGCCGGCCTCGCCGATCCTGCGGTTGGTCTCGACGTCCTCGTCGCAGATCGCGGCGGCGCGCGCATAGGCTGCGGCGACGCGCGCCTCGCGCGGCTGGTTGCGCACCGCGTGCCGCATCTCGTCGAGCGCCCAGCGGAGATTGATGGCAGTAGGGCGCGTAGCGGCGAGCGTCTCGTAAGCGCGGTCGAGCGCCTCGTCGGAGGCATCCTCGCGCAGCGCGAGCGCAACGCCGTAAGCCGCCGTCGCGCCGATCAGCGGCGCGCCGCGCACCTGCATGGTAGAGATGGCCCGCGCCGCGTCGTTCAGCGTGCGGAGCGTGATCGTCGCGAACGCATGCGGCAGCTTGGTCTGGTCGATGATCTCGACCGACCAGCCGTCCTCGTTGAGCCAGATGGTGCGATAGGACTTGTCGCCGATCTTCATGGGATCGTGCTCAATCCCCCTCGAAGGTGAGCAGCGAGTGGCACTGCACGCCGAGCTTGGCGAGCCGTGCGCCACCGCCGAGATCGGTCAGCTCGATGACGAAGGACGCACCGATCACCTCGGCGTTCAGTTTTCGGAGCAACTTGACCGCGGCTTCGGCCGTGCCCCCGGTGGCGATCAAATCGTCGATCAGAAGCACCGGCTCTCCGGCGCTGATCGCGTCCTCGTGCACCTCGATCACGTCGATGCCGTATTCGAGCTCGTATTCCTCTCCAATGGCCTTGGCGGGCAGCTTGCCCTTCTTGCGGATCGGGACGAAGCCGCAGCGCAAGCGGTCCGCAACCGCGCCGCCCAGGATGAAGCCGCGCGCCTCGATGCCCGCCACGGCCTGTACACGGCGATTGGTGAAGGGCGCCGCGAGCCGCTCGACGCAGGCGCGGAAGCCGTTGGCGTGGCCGAGCAGCGTGGTGATGTCGCGGAACATGATGCCCGGCTTCGGATAGTCGGGTATGGTGCGCACGAGGTCTTTGAGATCGATGTCTGCAGTCAGGCTCATTCCCAAGGACCTCCGCAACATACGCGCGCCGCGCGCCGCCTTTGTCCCGAGCCTATAGTCGAACGGAAGACGGCTGGCTAGTCGGCCGCGCACGCCGAGCAAAGGGGGAAACCATGGCAGACGGCGGCAACCTCGTCACCATCCGCGACATCGACGTACCGTTCTGGCGGATTGTGCTCATTCTCATCAAATGGAGCATTGCCGCGATACCGGCGGCCATTATCGTCGGGCTGATCTTCGCGGCACTGTTCGCGCTGCTCGGCGGGCTTTTCGTCGGCATGATGGAGATGGTCGGCGTGCCGATGCCCGAGGTCCCGACTCCCCCAACGCCTTAGGACTGCGCAGGCTTCAGAACTCGCCCGGCGACCGCGTCGAGCTTGGCGAGAAGCTCAGGATCGCGCGCCTCGGGCGCGGTGATGATGGCCGTGTCGAGCGCGCGGTCGGAGCCAATCGGACAGGGCTCGTGCTCGCGCGGGAAGCTCCGCGCCAGGCGCGCCACGAGCCGTTGCGCCTTCTCGGCGTTCGCCATCAGCACCTTGATGATGTCCTGCACAGTCACCGCGTCGTGGTCCGGATGCCAGCAGTCGAAGTCGGTGACCATGGCGACGGTCGCGTAGCTGATCTCAGCCTCCCGCGCGAGCTTGGCCTCGGGCATGTTGGTCATGCCGATCACCGAATAGCCTAAGCCCTTATAGGTTAGGCTCTCGGCGAGCGTGGAGAATTGCGGGCCCTCCATGCAGACATAGGTGCCGCTCCGCGCGATGCCGATGCCCTCGGCCTCGGCGGCCTCGGCGAGATGGATGCGGAGCCGTGGGCTGACCGGATGCGCCATCGACACATGCGCGACGCAGCCTTTGCCGAAGAACGAGCTGACGCGATTGTGCGTGCGGTCGACGAACTGGTCGATGAGCACGAAGGTGCCCGGCGGCAGCTCCTCCTTGAAGGAGCCGCACGCCGACAGCGAGACGAGGTCGGTGACCCCTGCACGCTTCAAGACGTCAATATTCGCGCGATAGTTGATGTCGGACGGCGACAGTCTGTGGCCCTTGTCGTGGCGCGACAGGAACACGATGGGCAACCCGTCGATGTCGCCCATTTTGAGCGGCGCCGAGGGCTCGCCCCACGGGCTTTCGATGCGCGTCTCGCGGACGTTGCGCAAACCCGGCAGGTCGTAGAGCCCCGAGCCGCCGATGATTCCCAGCACCGCTTTTATCATGTTCCCTCTCAATCGCCGACGCGGATGGCGAACACTGCCCACACCCAATGGCCGCGATGGTCCTCGCTTGCCGTCTCGCCCTGCCCGCGCGTGTTGAGCAGCCAGAGCGGTCCCTGCTGGCCAATCCCGAGCGGCTGCCCGTTCATCTCCAGCGCGAGGATCCAGTCCGACTTTTCGATGTCCTCCGGCGCGAGCCAACCTTCATAGCCGTTGACCGCAACGACCGTGACCTTGGCGCTTGCGGCGCCGACCGCGGCGAGCACTTCTTTCAGTGGCGGCCCTTTGAAAGTTGCGGGCGCCGAGAGCTCTGGCGGCTGCAGGGTGAAGCTCGCCTGCGTGAGGCGAGCGAGCATCGGCCGGTCGAAGGCGAACGCCCGCTCGAAATTGAGCTTGTGCCAGGCAAGCAGGCTGTCGGTCTTTGCATCGACGGGCCCGCGATTGGTGACGGCGATCTCGCCGCCGACCGTGAGGATCACCGCCTCTTTCGGCGTCTCGACCTGCTCGGCCGCCTGCGCAGCAGCAGCGAGCACGACGAGCAGGGCGACAAGCATGGCTTTCATGGCCGGCACCTTGCCACACGCCGATTCCGGCGAAAGCCGGAATCCCATGGCGGGAAGACCGTCACGCTTCGTGGGGACACTTATGATGCTGGCGGCGAAGCGGCGCCCAGACCACACGCTTGGCGAGATACATGATCACGGCGAGCGCGAGCAGGAAGATCATCACGCGCAAGCCGAGCCTATGGCGCTCCTCGAGCTTGGGCTCGGCGGCCCACATGAGGAAGGCCGCGACGTCCCGCGCATAATTGTCGAGGGTCTTCTCCGTGCCGTCGGTGTATTGCACCGAGCCGTCGCGCAAAAGCTGCGGCATGGCGATCTGATGACCGGGGAACGCCACATTGTAGTGCATGCCCTTGGAGAGCTCGACGCCCTCCGGCGCCACGCGATAGCCGGTGAGCAGCGCATAGATATAGTCGGGGCCACCCGGCCGCGCCTTGGCGATCACCGAGAGGTCCGGCGGCAGCGCGCCCTGGTTCGACGCCCGCGCGGCCTGCTCGTTCGGATAGGGCGAGCGGAATCGGTCCGAGGGCCGGCCCGGCCGCTGGAACATCTGCCCCTTGTCGTCGGGCCCGTCGGTAATCTGGACCTTCGAGGCAAGCGCCTCCACGGCCTTCTGCGAGAATTCCGGCCCGCCCGGCTCGCCGAGATTGCGATAGGACAGGAGCCGCATCGAATGGCAGCCCGCGCAGATATCGCGATAGACCTGGAAGCCGCGCTGCAGCTGCGCGTTGTCGAACGTCCCGAAAGGCGGCCCGAAGCTCCAGCTTTGCGGCTCGATCTTGGGCCCGTGGCTGCTCGAATGGGTCTCGTCGCCGAGCGCGGTGCTTGCGCCCGGCATCGCGAGCGCAAGCAGGACCGCGCCGGCGAATTGCGCATGGATCAGCCGCCGCATCACGCCACCGCCTCGCGGTTACGCTTGGGCGCCGCGCGCGTGGGCGCGGGCGTTGCGTGCTCCGGCCCCAGAACGGATTCGGTGATGCTGCCCGGCAATTTGCCCGGCCGCTCGTACCAGCCGATCACGGGCATCACGACGAGGAAGAAGGCGAAATAATAGAGCGTGAACAGCCGCCCGAAGAACAGATACCAGCCCTCTGGCGCCTGCGCGCCGAGATAGCCGAGGGCGACGGAGGTCACCACGAACGCCCAGAAGAACCATTTGTAGATCGGCCGGTAGCGCGTCGACCGCACCTTCGAGGTGTCGAGCCACGGCACGAAGAACAGGATTGCGATCGAGCCAGATCAGCCCGACGACGCCGAGCAGCTTGTTCGGGATGGCGCGCAGGATCGCGTAGAACGGCAGGAAGTACCATTCCGGCACGATATGCGGCGGCGTCTGCAGCGGATTTGCGGGAATGTAATTGTCCGTGTGGCCGAGGAAGTTCGGCGCGTAGAACACGAAGCCCGCGAACAGGATGATGAACAGCACGAGCGCGAAGCCGTCCTTGATCGTGTAGTAGGGATGGAACGGCACTGTGTCGCGCGCCGACTTCACCTCGATGCCGGTCGGGTTGTTATTGCCAGGCATGTGCAACGCCCAGACATGCAGCATCACCACGCCGAGAATGATGAACGGGAACAAATAATGCAGGCTGTAGAGCCGGTTCAGTGTCGGCGCGCCGACCGCGAACCCGCCCCAGATCCATTCCACGAGCTTGGTGCCGAGACCCGGGATCACCGCATCGAGCGATGAGAAGAGATTGGTGATGACGGTGACGGCCCAGAAGCTCATCTGCCCCCAAGGCAGCGAATACCCCATGAACGCCGTGGCGATCATCAGCAAGAGGATCAGCACGCCGAGCACCCAAAGCACCTCGCGCGGCGCCTTGTAAGATCCGTAATAGAGCCCGCGCAGCGTATGGATGTAGACGGCGAGGAAGAACAACGACGCGCCGACCGCATGCGCGTAGCGGAGCATCCAGCCCCAGTTCACGTCGCGCATGATCTTCTCGACGCTGTCGAACGCACCTTCCGGCGTTGGCACGTAATGCATCGCGAGCACGATGCCGGTCGCGATCTGCGCGATGAGCATGAAGGTGAGGATGCCGCCGAAGGTCCACCAATAGTTCAGGTTCCGCGGCGTGGGGAACACCATGAACTGGTCATGCATGAGCCGCGGGATCGGCAGCCGCGCGTCGAACCACTGGGCGAAGCTGCTTTTCGGGCGGTAGGTCGATTCGTGCGCCATGGGGATGCGCCTATCCGATCCTGATCTTGGTGTCTGCCGTGAAGCTATAAGGCGGGATTGCAAGGTTCTCCGGCGCGGGGCCGATCCGCACGCGGCCCGCCGTATCGTATTGCGAGCCGTGGCACGGACAGAACCAGCCGCCGAACTCGCCCTTGTACTGGCCGGGAGACTGGCCTTGCGGGATGCAGCCGAGATGCGTGCAGACGCCGATCATCACGAGCCAGGGCTCGCGCTCGGGTGCGGCGCGGTTCAGGTCGGTCGCCTCGGCGTTGTCGGGCAGGTTGGCGTTGCGCGCAAGCGGATCGATCAAGTCGTTGACCGGCACGTCCTTGGCCTCTTCGATCTCCTTCTTGGTGCGATGGCGGATGAAGATCGGCTTGCCACGCCACATCACCGTGATGGCCTGACCCTCCGCGATCGGCGCGAGGTCCACGTCGGTCGTCGAGAGCGACAGCGTCGAGGCGTCCGGGTTCATCTGGTCGAGCAGCGGCCAGAGCGCCGCAGCTGCACCGATTGTTGCGAAGCCGCCCGCCGCGATCAGCATCACGTCGCGGCGCGAGAGCTCTTCATCTGTCGGGTTCGCGGGATCTAGGGGAATGTCGTGGTTGGCCACGGGCCGAAGGCTCCTGGATCGGGCTTTGAAATTGAAGGCACCCAGCTAAAGCCCAGTTTCGCAGACAACCGGCGAGAAGGAGCTTGCGCCCGAGCCTCCCGCGCCGGCATGTGTTGCCAGTCCTGATGCCTTGAGCCGGCATTCTTGCTGCCGCTTCTTGCATCACCCTCAACGGTTGTCCAGGGGCGCGCACTTGGGCAAATTGGCGCAGAAGCCCTCATTGCTGACCTGCGTCAAGGCAGCCGAGAGTCCCATCAGCTAAAGCCCCGGAACGGATGGCACCGCAACTGAGAATGGCCCCCGCTTCCGAGCTGCTTTCGGAGCGGCAGGCGCGCGCCCGCGCCTGGTTCGAGGAGCTGCGCGATCGTGTTTGCGCGAGTCTCGAGGCGATCGAAGACGAATCGGCGAGCGTGCCGGGCGCTGACGGCAGGCCACCTGCCCGCTTCGTGCGCACGCCCTGGACGCGCGCCGAGGCCGATGGCGGCGGCGGGGTCATGGCGTTGATGACGAGCGGCCGCGTGTTCGAGAAGGTCGGCTGCCATGTCTCGACCGTGCATGGCAGTTTCGCGCCGGAATTTGCGAAGGCGATCCCGGGCGCCGAGGCGGACCCGCGCTTTTGGGCGAGCGGCATCTCCTTCATCGCCCATCCGCTGAACCCGAACGCCCCCACCGCGCACATGAACACGCGCATGGTCGTGACGTCGAAATGCTGGCTTGGCGGCGGCGCGGACGTCACGCCGATGCTGAGCGCGCGCCGTACGCAAGACGACCCGGATTCGCTGGACTTCCATGCGGCGATGCAGGCCGCCTGCGAGGGGCAGGCTTCGGCCGACTATCCGCGCTTCAAACAATGGTGCGACGAATATTTCTTTCTGCCGCATCGGGGCGAGATGCGCGGGATCGGCGGCATTTTCTACGACTATCTCGACACGGGCGACTGGGAGGCGGACTTCGCCTTCACGCAAGCGGTCGGCCGCGCCTTCCTTTCGATCTATCCTGAGCTCGTCCGCCGCAACGCCGACACGCCCTGGACCGAGGCCAACCGCGAGGAGCAATTGGTGCGCCGCAGCCGCTATGTGGAGTTCAACCTGCTCTACGACCGGGGCACGCTGTTCGGGCTGAAAACCGGGGGCAATGTGGAGGCGATCCTGAGCCTCCCCCCTCTGGTCCGCTGGCCTTAGGCGGTCTCTCAACCAAGTCCGCTTGTCCAGTGAAGCTCCGGTCCTTTACCCGCGGATACCGGCATACATCAGCGGCGGGTTGACCTGGGCGGTGGCATCGCCGGCGAGCGCATCGAGAAGGACAGAGGTCTCGAAAATCCCGGCAGCCGCAACGATCGCCAGCGCCGCCAACCCCAGAATCATCACGTCTTCCGCATGTCACCCTCCTCGTCCCCACGCCCCGTCGCCGGAGCGTGATTGGAGGTTTAGGGCGTTTGCGGCTGAACTCAGTCTGAGGGGGCCGTTCATCTGCGGTTTAGATTTCGTGAACGGGACCCGTCACTTCGCGCTTGCCAAGGGGGCCATCCTCGCCCATCTTTAGGGCACCGGGCGCCCAAGGCTTTGGGCGCGGACTTGGACGACGGCAAGTGACTATCGCGGCTTCAGAGCACGACGACCTTTCCTGACATCTCAAGACGCCGAAGGTTCCCTTTCGGGGGCCTAGGGCCCGTTCGTGTTAAACTTTAACGGGAAAGGAATTCCCTCATGGCTCGTGTCAATGGCACAGTGAAATTCTTCAATCATGCGCGCGGTTTCGGCTTTATCCAGCCGGAAGATGGCGGCAAGGACGTATTCGTCCATGCGACCGCGCTTGAGCGCTCGGGCGTGCCCGCGCTCAACGAAGGTGACAAGGTCTCCTTCGAGATCGAGGACGACAAGCGCGGCCGCGGCAAGCAGGCTGCCAACGTCCAGCTCGCCGGCTAACTAAGCGCGCTTCACGATTGAGAGCCGCCGGGCATTCGCCCGGCGGCTTTTTTCTTGTCTCACCACGACCCCGCCTGACGCCACGCGGGCCCCCCGTTCATGCGCGGTTCAGACTTAACATGTGATTCATCTCGACGGCGCTATTTTGCCTAAAATCGCGGATTAAATGGCGCGAGCTCAATTCCCTGGGGCACCTCCCCGCCCATTGGCGGGCACAACAAATCGGACAATGACAATGACCAATCTCACCTTCAAAGCCATTGCCGCCGCGGCGGTGATCGGCATGGCAGCGCTCACCGTCGCGCCGCCCGCAGAGGCGGGCCGCGGCTATCGCGGCGGTCACCATTACCGGGGTGGCGGCGGCGGCGGGGACGCGCTTGCGGCTGGCATCATTGGTTTGGGCGTGGGCGCGATCATCGGCAGCGCACTCACCCCGCGCGAGGTCTATGTAACGCCGCCCCCGCCTCCGCCACCGCGCGCCTATTACGGCGCCGCGTCCTATGGCGGTTATGGCGGTCCGCCCCCTGGACGCCGGGCTGGTACCGCTATTGCCAGGCGTTGCACGGCCCGTATTTCGATGCCAACTCGGGCTACTACCAGGGCGGCGACGGCGGCGTCTATTTCTGCCGCTAGCCGGACGTAAGTTTCGAGCCTGCCGCCTCGGCACCATTGAGCCGGCGCGGCAGGGGCACTATGCGCATCATCCCGCTCTGGCTCGGGCTGATCCTCAACACGTTCATCCTCTACGCCTCACAAACACCGCTGCACGAGGCCTGCCACGGCAACATCGCCGGCAAGGACTCTCGTTACCTCTGGCTAAACCATCTCGTCGGCTATGCCTGCGGCTCGATCCTGCTGCACGAGACAAGGCGTTCCGCTACATGCACCTCGCGCATCATCGCGACACCAACAATGAGGAGATCGATCCCGACCATTGGGTCGCGGTGCAGGGCCCCCTCTCTCAAGGTTTGTTCTGGTATCACCGCTATTTCTGGCGGCACATCACCTTCCATCCGCACGTGCCCGGCATGCGGCCGCTCGCCATCCACATCTGCGTAATGCACGCGACCTATTTCGGGCTGGCGATCGGCCTATCGGTGATGGGCTACTGGCGCGAAGTGCTGATGCTATGGATCATCCCGCATTTCCTCGCCTCGGCGCTGATCATTTATTTCTTCGCCTATCTCACCCACACGCCGCACGAGGTGCACGAGCGCTACCGCGACACTATAGTGTTCTGGTTCAAGGGGCGCATGCTCGAGCCGGTGGTGAACTGGCTCTACATGTTCCAGAACTTCCACCTGATCCATCACCTCTTCCCGCGCGTGCCGTTCTACCTCTACCCGAAGGCCTTCCGCTCGCTGAAGCCGGTGCTGGACAAGGAGAAGGCCCACATCTACGAGTTCGGGCACAAATAGGCCGCTGCCTGAGCGACGCCTAACTCGCCGGCTTGAAGGTCAGGTCGGCTGGCGAGATCAGCACCGAGAACTGCTCGCACCAGATCACCACGCTCGGATATTTCGTGAGGTCGACGCCAGCGGGCACTGGATATTTCTGGCTGCCCTTGAAGGCGCGCAAGCGCCCAAGATCGACGAACATCGTGCCGGTCACGTCCGACGCGGCGCGGACATTCGCCTTGGGCACGAGATAGACGTGAAATTTCGGCCCGGGCCCGACCTCGAAATCCTCATGCAGAAACACCGTGCCTGGGTAGACGCTGACCTTGCCCTTCCCCCAATGGATCGGGTCGTTCGGGTCGGCATGCACGAACGTGCCATCGGCGATGAGCGTCGCCTGCTCCGTGTCGGTCAGCCGCTCCATCGCCTCGGGCGGAGGGAACAGGAACGGAAACAGGAATAGCCCGAGCGCGAGCCCGCAGATCGCGCCGAACACCCCACCTAGCAGAAAGATTCTGAATGACCGCCACATGGCCGGAGCTTGCCATGACGATGAGCAGCTTGGCGAATCTCACGCGCCGCACATTCGCGTGAAATCAGTGCAGCCTGAGCTCGCCCGCGACGAAGCTGAACTCGGCAGGCTGGATCAGCCGGCTATGCGTCACGCGAATGCGGTAGAGCCTCCCGTCGAGATTTGCCGCCCAGAAATCGAGGAAGCCGGCGAGCCGCGGGAAACGTGGCGCCATGTCGTAGTCCTGCCAGATATAGCTTTGCAGCAGCTTGGGATGGTCTGGCAGCCGGTAAAGAATTTCGGCCGTCGTAAGCGAGAACCCCTCGATCTGGCGAAGGAAGGCTGCGTCCGTCACGTCGTCCTGCCGATGGTCTTTTCGAATCTCGTTACAACTGCATAAGTGTTAACCGCGGAAGGGCTTTGCGTCGAGACGGATTCTCCAAACAAATCAGTATCTAGCAGCCAGCCTGGTGCTCTGCTACCAATTCTGGCACTCTCGTCTTGAAAGTGCCAAAGCGCGACGCTACATAGCCACCGAGGGGAGTACGCATAAGGCTTCCCATCCCACTGAATTCCCAACGAAACTGCCAAGTAGATTTCAGGAGGTTCACCCATGAAGTTCCGTCCGCTGCACGACCGCGTGGTCGTACGCCGTATCGACGAGGACGAACGCACCAGAGGCGGCATCATCATTCCCGACACCGCCAAGGAGAAGCCGCAACAGGGCGAGGTCGTCGCCACGGGCCCCGGCGGCCGCGACGAGAAAGGCGAGGTCATCCCGCTCGATGTGAAGCCCGGCGACCGCGTGCTGTTCGGCAAATGGTCGGGCACCGAGGTCAAGCTCGACGGCGAGGATCTGCTCATCATGAAGGAGAGCGACATCCTCGGCGTGCTCGAAGGCGTCGCCGCCAAGAAGAAGGCCGCGTAGATCGATTTCCCGTCATCCTGAGGCGGCTGCCGCAGGCAGCCCTCGAAGATGACCCATCAGTTCATGCCCCATCCTTCGAGGCCCTCGCTTCGCGGGACCTCAGGATGACGGCGCAGAAGTTAACGGAGAACAAGACAATGAGTGCCAAGGAAGTGAAATTTGGGCAAGAAGCGCGCGAGCGCATGCTGCACGGCGTCGACATCTTGGCCAATGCGGTCAAGGTAACGCTCGGCCCGAAAGGCCGTAATGTCGTGCTCGAGAAGTCGTTCGGCGCGCCGCGCATCACCAAGGATGGCGTGACGGTTGCGAAGGAGATCGAGCTCGAGGACAAGTTCGAGAACATGGGCGCGCAGATGGTGCGCGAGGTCGCCTCGAAGACCTCCGACACCGCCGGCGACGGCACCACCACGGCCACCCTGCTCGCGCAGGCGATCGTCAAGGAAGGCGCCAAGTCGGTGGCCGCCGGCGCCAACCCGATGGACCTCAAGCGCGGCGTCGATCTCGCCGTCGCCGCAGTCATCGCCGAGCTGAAGGCCAAGGCCAAGAAGGTGACCTCGAGTGAGGAGATCGCGCAGGTCGGCACCATCTCGGCCAATGGCGACAGCGAGATCGGCGCGATGATCGCCAAGGCCATGCAGAAGGTCGGCAACGAGGGCGTGATCACGGTCGAGGAGGCCAAGGCGCTCGAGACCGAGCTCGACGTGGTCGAGGGCATGCAGTTCGACCGCGGCTACATTTCCCCCTATTTCATCACCGACGCCGACAAGATGCGCGTCGAGCTTGAAAGCCCCTACATCCTAATCAACGAGAAGAAGCTCTCCAACCTGCAGTCGATCTTGCCGCTGCTCGAGGCCGTCGTACAGTCGGGCAAGCCGCTACTCGTCATCGCCGAGGACGTGGAGGGCGAGGCGCTCGCCACGCTCGTGGTCAACAAGCTCCGCGGCGGTCTGAAGGTCGCGGCCGTGAAGGCACCGGGCTTCGGCGATCGCCGCAAGGCCATGCTGCAGGACATCGCGGTTCTCACAGGCGGCCAGGTCATCTCGGAAGACCTCGGCATCAAGCTCGAGAACGTCACGCTGGACATGCTCGGCCGCGCCAAGAAGGTGGTTATCACCAAGGACGACACGACGATCGTCGACGGTGCCGGCAAGAAGGCCGACATCGAGGCCCGCGTCGCGCAGATCAAGCAGCAGATCGAGGACACGACCTCCGACTACGATCGCGAGAAGCTGCAGGAGCGGCTGGCGAAGCTCTCCGGCGGCGTGGCCGTGATCAAGGTCGGCGGCTCGACCGAGATCGAAGTGAAGGAGCGGAAGGACCGTGTCGACGATGCGCTGAACGCGACGCGCGCCGCCGTCGAGGAAGGCATCGTGCCGGGTGGCGGCGTGGCGCTGATCCGCAGCATCAAGGCGCTTGAGAAACTCAACACCGCGAACGAGGATCAAAAAGTCGGCGTCAATATCGTGCGCCGCGCGCTGCAGGCGCCGACCCGCCAGATCGCCGAGAATGCCGGCGAGGACGGCGCCGTGGTGGTCGGCAAGATTGTCGAGAAAGACGATTACGCCTTCGGCTACAACGCCGCGACCGGCGAGTACGGCAATCTCGTCAAGCAGGGCGTTATCGACCCCGCCAAGGTGGTGCGCAATGCGCTGCAGGGCGCAGCCTCAGTGGCCGGCCTGCTCATCACCACCGAGGCCATGGTCGCCGAGAAGCCGAGGAAGAAGGCTCCCGCCATGCCTCCGGGCGGTGGCGGCATGGGAGACATGGACTTTTAAGTCCGGTCTCCCTATGTAGCAGTCAGTCAGTAGGCGTAAGTTGCGTAACGCTTATTGCGTCCCTGCGTAATGTACCCCCAGAGTATTGAGCCGCGCCCTCCCCGGGCGCGGCTCTTTTTTGCGTCTAATTCGAGGGCATCTCTCAAGGTGCGCTCAACTTAGAGTTCCGCGCCCGTCCTTGCGTCGCCTGCATCGGTCCTCGACACTGACGATGTTTAGATCGCATGGAGGTTACGATGAAAGCTGTACTAACGCTTGCTATCGCCTTCATCTGCATGGCGACGGTCGGCATGATAACGACCGACGCTTTGGCCAAGCGCGTTGCCATCGCCGGCACCCATAGTTTTGGCTCGATCAAGAAGAAATGTCCGGGCTGCGATTGCTGGAACAATGCCGGGGGCTTCGGCTGCGAGAACAAGAAAAAGGAAACCGGGGTTTATTGCACGACCAAAGGCAAAGTGCACCGGCCTCGTTCCCGACTAGCTTTTTCGGCCGTGATCTAGGTCGGCGCGCCGAAGCCAAGCCATATCCTGGGGCATGCAGAAACAACGGCCGAGGAGCGAAAAATCTGTCGGGGCGGGCGCCATACGCGTCGGTGTTGGCGGGTGGCTGTACCCGCCGTGGCGCGGTGTGTTCTATCCGAAGGGATTGAAGCAGGCCGACGAGCTCAGCTTTGCCGCGAGCCGGCTGACCTCGATCGAGATCAACGCCACGCATTACAAGCTGCAAAGCCCGGCGAGCTTCCGCAAATGGGCTGACGCCACACCGCCAGGCTTCAAGTTTTCCGTGAAGGCCCCCCGCCTCGTCACCAATCAGAAGGCGTTGGCCGAGACCGGCGGTTTCGTCCAACGCTTCGTCGGGTCAGGCCTGAGCGAGCTCGGCGAAAAGCTCGGGCCTGTGCTCTGGCAGTTCCCGCCCTTCAAGCGCTTCGATACCGACGATCTCGGCAAGTTCTTCGACCTGCTTCCGCGCGAGTTCGATGGACGCAAGCTCGACCATGTGATCGAGGCGCGGCACACAAGTTTCGCCACGCCGGATTTCGTCAAGCGCCTGCGCGATGGAGGAGTCGGCGCGGTCTATACGGACGCGGAGGCCTGGCCGAACATCGCCGATGCGACGGGCGGCGTCGTCTACGCGCGGCTTCAACGCGGGGATGACAAGCTCGAAGCGGCGTATCCGCCCGTCGAACTAGACTCATGGGCGGCGCGCGCCAAGAGCTGGGCCGGAGGCCGCGCGCCTGATGATCTTCCGCTTGTCGATGCCGAACACAAGCCGGCGGTGAAGCCGCGCGACGTGTTCATCTACTTTATTCATGAGGGCAAGCTGCGCGCGCCGGCCGCCGCGATGGCGCTGATCGAGCGGCTTAACGCTTCCGGCTGAGCGTAACGGCGCGCGCGAGGAGCTCTTCGCGCGGGGCGGCAAAACCGCCGTCGATCCACTCCGCTTCGAGCTGCCGCAGCATCTCGCCGATCTCAGGCCCCTGAAATGCGCACGCCTCGACCAGGTCCGCGCCGCGCAACGGAAAGTCCGGTGCCTGCCAGTGTCCGGGGAGCGCGAGTGCCGCGCGCCAGTCCGTAACGTCTGCGGCAGCACCCGATGACGCCCAGGCGAGCAACACCGAATCTTCGAACGCATCCGCGCCGCGCCGGTAGAGCAGACGCTTCGCCGCGTTCTCATCGGGCAAAGACAGCGCGTCAGGCCCGATCGCGCCAAGCGCCAGCACCGCTTGCTCGGCGTTGGACAGCCTGAAGTGCGCGGCTAGTCGCGGCGCGTCCTCCTGCACGAACACGGCAAGCGCCGCGAGCCGTCGCGCGGTGCCGGGGGCCAGACCCTGCGCCCCCTCGATCTCGCTCAGCCGCTTGAACCGTTCTAGACGCGGCGCGCTGCCGAGGATTCCGGTCAGCAGCCCATAATCGAAGAGCGCCTCGATTGCGGTCGCAGCGCCGGGCGCCACGAGCAGGCGCCACAGCTCGGCTTTGATCCGCTCCGCCGAAAGCTGCTCGAGTCCGTCGCGCAGCCTGACCGAGGCGGCGAGTCCCTCAGCATCGTAATCGCCCTTGCCGTAATAGGCGTTGAAGCGGAAGAAGCGGAGGATGCGGAGATAGTCTTCCTTGATGCGCGCTTCGGCATCGCCGATGAAGCGCACGCGGCCGGCGACAACATCCTCATAGCCGCCGAGCGGATCGAACACCGTCCCGTCGCGCCCTGCATAGAGCGCGTTCAGGGTAAAGTCGCGCCGGCGCGCGTCTTCCTCCCAGTCCTCTGTGAAGGCGACCGTCGCGTGGCGCCCGAACGTCTCTACGTCGCGCCTGAGCGTGGTCACCTCGAAGGACGCGCCGTCGGCGACGACCGTCACCGTGCCGTGCACGATGCCAGTCGGGATGGCCTTCAGTCCAGCTTTCCGCGCAAGCGCCATGACCCTGTCGGGCTTGGCGGTCGTTGCGAAATCGACTTCGCGCACGGGAAGCCCGAGCAGCGTATCGCGCACCGCGCCACCGACCGCGCGCGTCTCGACGCCCGGCGCGTCAAGCGCCTCGAAGACGCGGCGCGTCTCGCGCCGTCGCAGCCATTCGACATCCTTGAGCGAGGGAAGCGCGGACGCCCGCGCGGAAGATGAAGTCTCGGCCATCGCGAAGTGCCGTCAGTCGATATGCCCAGGCTTGACCACGCCGTCCTGGAAGACTGGCGGAGTATAGGTGCCGCCGGGTTTGCCGCCTGAGAATTGGATCACAGTCGCCATGACGACGAGAAGGAGTCCGCAGCCCGCCGCAAGCAGCCAGAAGACAGGTGCGCCCTGCCAGAGATCGCCCGGGGCCACGCCCTTCACCGCGTACATGTAGGCCCCATAGACGAGGAAGGGCAGCGCGAAGAGCAGAATGTCGATCAGCGCGATGCGGAGCATCTTGCGGGGCGGACTCCAGCCGAAAGCGCGCGCACCATAGCTTCGGGCGTCCGATAAAGCGAGCGCAGTGCATGCGCCGCGGGCGCGTGCCTAAGTTCCGGACCCGCCCGCGGGGAAAGGAAAGAAGGCCCCGCCGCTCCAGACGCCGAGATCCTTGCCTTTCGGAGCGTCGACCGCGAGCGCCGCAAGCTCGTAATAGACCGGCCGGGCGAGGCGCGCGCGCAACCCGTCTCGGACTTCAATGAAGGGGACCGGGCCCCCTTCCCCGGCCTCGAACCCGAGCGGATGCTTGGGGCCAGCGGTCACCTCGTCGTCGACATTGGTGCGGAAGGTGAGATGCTGCGTCTTGCCGCTGCCCTGCCGCTCCATCGCCACGGCAACAAAGGGCAGCCCCTCGACGGCGATCAGCACTTTCTCAACCGGCGTCACGAGGTAATAGGCGTCGCCCTCGCGGCGCAGCACCGAGGCGAACAGCTTGACGAGCGGCATTCTCTGGATCGGGGTCCCCTCGTAGAACCAAGTCCCGTCGCGCGCGATGGCAAGCCCGATGTCCCCGCAAACATTAATGTTTGGCAAGGGGGGCTTGCCCGGTTTGCGGCGGGCCTTGGCAGATGCTACGAAAAGGTCCCTTTTGTCCCGGTCAGGCATTCCTATATGCCGATTCTGGCCGCTCATTTCTGCCCCGCCGGGCGCTCCGGGGAGCAGGCTCGGAGCCAACGCTAACGTGATCAGATTACCGCTTAAACTGCTCAGCCGGCCAAGGCCTTTGGCCCTATAGTTCCCCAAACATCAGGATCGAGCGAAACTGAAGCCATGACAACACTTGCCGCTAACGAGTTCCAGCTTGTCACCCGCATCGAGGAGGTTGGCGCCAAGATCCAGAAGGTGCGCGAGACCACGGCCAATATCATCTTCGGCCAGGATCGCGTCATCGATCTTGCGCTGATTACGCTGCTTTCGGGCGGTCATGCGCTGCTTATCGGCGTTCCAGGCCTCGCCAAGACGAGCTTGGTCGAGACTCTCGGGACCGTTCTCGGCCTCGAGAACAAGCGCATCCAATTCACCCCCGATCTGATGCCGTCGGACATCGTTGGCTCCGAGGTGCTGGAGGAAGCGACCGGCGGACGGCGTAGCTTCCGCTTCGTCGAGGGCCCGATCTTCACCCAGCTTCTCATGGCCGACGAGATCAACCGCGCGAGCCCGAAGACGCAGTCGGCGCTGCTGCAGGCCATGCAGGAGCACCACGTCACGGTCGCTGGCATCCGCCACGATGTGCCGCGCCCCTTCCATGTGCTCGCGACTCAGAACCCGCTCGAGCAGGAAGGCACTTACCCTCTGCCGGAGGCGCAGCTCGACCGGTTCCTGCTGCAGATCGACGTGTCCTATCCGGACGCCGCCGCCGAGCGCCGCATGCTGTTCGCAACGACCGGTGTCGAGGACCGCGAGCTCAAGACCATTCTCTCCGCCGACGAGCTGATGGTCGCGCAGCGGCTGGTGCGTCAGCTTCCCGTTGGCGATCAGGTGGTCGACGCGATCCTGAAACTCGTTCGCTCGGCGCGTCCGGGCACCGGCATCGACCAGGAGCTCGACGACATGATCGCCTGGGGCCCCGGCCCCCGTGCGAGCCAGGCGCTGATGCTCGCCGTTCGCGCCAAGGCGATGATGGAGGGCAGGCTTGCGCCCTCGGTCGACGACGTGATCGAGCTGGCCGAGCCCGTTCTCAAGCACCGCATGGCGCTCACCTTCGCGGCGCGCGCCGAGGGCGTGGATGTCAGCGACATGGTCGCCAAGCTCATCGAGCCGCTAGGGTAGTCCGAGCTTGGCCGCCGCGCGGGACAAGAAGCTTCAGCCTTTCACGGCCGAGGAAGCCGAGGCCCATGGCCTTGCGGCGCGCATCCCTGCGCTCTTGATCGAGGCGCAGCGCGTGGCGCATACCGTAGCGCATGGCACGCATGGCCGCCGCCGCGCTGGACCGGGCGAGACCTTCTGGCAGTTTCGCCACTATGACCAGAACGACTCGCTTACGGGCATCGACTGGCGCCGCTCGGCCAGCTCCGACCATCTCTTCGTTCGCGAGCGCGAATGGGAGGCGGCGCACACCGCGTGGCTCTGGGTCGACCTCTCGGCCTCCATGCGCTTCCGTTCGAGCCTTGCCAAGCTCTCCAAGGAAAGCCGCGCAGTGGTGCTCGCGCTGGCGCTGACCGAGCTTCTCGCCCGCGGCGGCGAGCGCGTCGGCGTGTTCGGCGGGCAGCCTTTTCGCGGCCGCAACGCCACGCGCCGCGTCTCCGAGATCCTCATGCGCGACACCTCCGACGCGAGCCTGCCGCCGCCAGCAAAGCTCAGCCGCTTCTCAGAATGCCTCTTGTTCAGCGACTTCCTCGATCCGGTCGAGGAGACCGCCGAGCGGCTTCAGGCCATCGCCGCGCAGGGCGTGCGCGGCCATCTCGTGCAGATCCTCGATCCCGCCGAGGAGACGCTTCCCTATTCAGGCCGCACCGAGTTCGCCGCTAGCGAGGGCCGCGACCGCATGATCGCCGGCCGCGCCGAAACTTTGCGCGAGCGCTATCAGGAGCGGCTGCAGCAGCACCGCACCGATCTCGCCGAGATGACAAGCAGGCTCGGCTGGTCCTTCGTCGTGCATCACACCGACCGTCCGGCCGAGGAAGTCGTCCTCGCCATCCACAACCGGCTCGCGGGGCTCGAGCGCGATTATCGCTACCGCGCGCCGAAGCCCGTGATTGGCGCCGAGCAAGCTCAGTCAGGCGCCTCATGATGACGCTCGGAAGCATCGGCTTCATGCAGCCTTGGGTCCTAACGGCGCTGCTCGCGCTGCCGGTCATCTGGTGGCTGCTGCGCTTCACCCCGCCGAGCCCGCAGGTGGTGGTGTTTCCCCCGACGCGACTGCTCAAGGACCTCGAATCCACCGAGCAGACGCCGGCGCACAGCCCGTGGTGGCTCACGGCGCTGCGCATGCTGCTCGCCGCACTCATTATCTTTGCGCTCGCGCGGCCTGTGCTCAATCCGGACCGCGAGAGCTTCGCCGGCGAAGGCCCGCTGCTGCTCGTCGTCGACAATGGCTGGGCGTCGGCCGCGCATTGGGCCGAGCGGCGCGAGGCGATCGAAGCCGCGATCGACCGCGCGGGCCGCGGCGGCCGCACCATCGTTCTTGCGCCGACCGCGCCCGGCCAGCCGGTCTCCGATCCCCTTTCCGCGGACGAAGCGCTCGAGCGCATCGCAGGCCTCACGCCCGAGCCTTACGCGCCGGACCGCAAGGCACTTGCCGCGACGCTCGAGCGCGATCACGGCGCCAAGACCGGCATGAGCGTGGTGTTCCTGTCCGACGGCCTCGACTATGGCGAAGGGCCTGAATTCGCGGCGACCCTCAAGAAGCTCGCCGGTACGACCGGTAGCATCGCGGTGCTGCGTCCCTCGAAAGACGATACGGCGCTCGCGCTCGGCCAGGCGTCCGGCAAAGGCGGCGAGCTTGCCGCGCGCGTGCTCGCAGGCGCAGGTGGACCACGCGTTGGCAAGGTGAAGGCACTGACCGGCCGCGGCGAGCCGCTCGGCGAAGCCGAGTTCTCGATCGCCGGCGGCAAGACCGAGACCAAGACGAATTTCGATCTGCCGCTCGAAATCCGCAATCAGGTGGCGCGGCTCGAGATCGCGGGCGAGCGCTCGGCAGGCGCGGTGTTCCTGCTCGATGCGCGCTCGCAATGGCACAGGGTCGGCATCGTATCGGGCGAGTCGCGCGAGGCCGCGCAGCCTCTGCTATCGCCTCTCTATTATGTGCAGCGCGCGCTCTCGCCTTACGCGGGCGTCGTCACGCCGAATGAGCCGAACGTCACGACCGCCGTGCATGAGCTAATCGACCAGCAGAAGGTCTCGACCATCGTGCTCGCCGATATCGGTAAGCTCGTCGCCGGCACTCAGGAAGAACTTGAAAATTGGGTCAAGTCGGGCGGCGTGCTGATCCGCTTCGCAGGCCCCCGCCTCGAGCAAGGCGGCGACGAGCTGCTGCCCGTGGCGCTTCGCCGCGGCGGCCGTTCGCTCGGCGGCTCGCTGTCCTGGTCGACGCCGCAGCCGCTTGCGCCCTTCGACGAGAAGTCCCCGTTCCGCGGGCTTAGCGTGCCCGAGGACGTGAAAGTCAACCGCCAGGTGCTCGCCGATCCGACCCAAGCCATGGACGCCGAGGTGTGGGCCGCGCTTGCCGACGGCACGCCGCTCGTTACCGCCGCGAAGCAAGGCGACGGCTTCATCGTGCTGTTCCATGTTACCGCGAACTCGGACTGGTCGAACCTGCCGCTATCGGGACTGTTCGTCGAGATGCTGCGCCGCGTCGTGGCGCTTGGCCCGAGCCAGGTCGCCGTGAAGTCCGGCGGCGAAGGCGCCGCAATCGAAGCGGCCCCAGGCCAGGCCGCGGTCGCCACCGGCAGCGCGCTGCCGCCGATCAAGACGCTCGACGGCTTTGGCCAGCTCGGCACGCCGCCGCTTCGCGTGGCCCCGCTTCCCGCCGACAAGCTCGACACTGTCGTGCCGGGGCCCGATCATCCGCCGGGCTATTACGGCCCTGCCGCGACGCCCCGTGCGCTCAACATCGTCAGCGCCAAGACGGCGCTCGAGCCGATGGGCGGAATCGAAGGCGCGGCGGAGACCGCCGGCTATACGCTGCGCAAGCCGTTCGCGCTCGAGCCCTGGATCTATCTCGCGGCGCTCGGCCTGTTCGCCGCCGACATCATCGCCGTGCTCTTCCTGAGCGGGGGCTTGCGCCTGCGCCGCCGCATGGCAACCGCAAGCGCCGCGATCCTGCTTGCGTTCGCGCTCGCGCCATTGACGCCGCATAGCGCATCGGCGCAGGAGCAGGAGCCAGCCACCCAGCCGCAAGCCGCACCATCCGCGCCGGCGGCTGAGCCGCCCGACAATTTCGCGCTCCAGGCTTCGCTCAAGACGCGGCTCGCCTATGTGCTGACGGGCAACGCCGAGGTCGATCGCACGAGCGAGGAGGGCCTGTCGGGCTTGAGCAAGGTGCTGCGCGCCCGCACCGCGCTCGAACCCGCCGACCCCATGGGCGTCGATATCGACAAGGACGAGCTGGCCTTCTTCCCGATCCTGTACTGGCCGGTGCTCGAGGACGCCGAGCCGCTCTCCGACGCGACGCTCGCCAAGATCGACGCCTTCATGAAGCAGGGCGGACTGATCATCTTCGACACGCGCGACCACGAGACGTCGATCACGGCGACGGGCGCCGCGCAAGGCCAGGCGCTCAGCCGCCTGATCGGGCAGCTCGACATCCCGCCGCTCGAGCCTGTTCCTGAGAACCACGTGCTCACCAAGTCCTTCTATCTGATGCGCAGCTTCCCGGGCCGCTGGGACGGCGGCGCGCTCTGGGTCGAGGCCGAGCCGGTCGACGAGGCCGAGCGCAGCGAGCGCTCCCGGCGCACGGACGGCGTAAGCTCGCTTGCCATCACCTCCAATGATCTCGCGGCGGCCTGGGCGCTCGACGAGGCGAACCGCCCGATCTATCCGGCCGTGCCCGGCGGCGAGGTGCAGCGCGAGATGGCATTCCGCGCCGGCGTCAACCTCGTGATGTACGCGCTCACCGGTAACTACAAGGCCGATCAGGTGCACGTCCCTGCCCTGCTCGAACGCCTAGGACAATGAACATGAGCTGGTCCGTCGAATTCCTTCCGCTGGTGCCCTGGCCCATTTTGTGGGCCATCGCGGCAGTGGGCGCATTGCTGCTCGGGCTTCTGTTCTGGCGCTCGCGCCGCGGCGCGCTGCTCAGGCTTGCGAGCTTCGTGCTGCTGATGCTCGCCATCGCCAATCCGCATCTGAAGCAAGAGGACCGCGAGGCGCTCAACGACGTCGTTGCGGTTGTGGTGGACGACAGCCAGAGCCAGGCGATTGCCAACCGCACCGCGCGCACCGACGCGGTCCGCAAGGACCTCGAAGAGAAGCTCAAGACCTTCCCCAATCTCGACCTGCGCGTGGTGCGCTCCACCTCGACCTCGGCAGACAGCGAGCGCGACGGCACGATGCTGTTCACCGATCTTGGCCAGGCGCTTGCCGACGTGCCGCCAGATCGGCTTGCCGGCGTGATCATGATCACGGAGGGCGAGGTGCATGACGTGCCGGGCTCGGCCTCGGCGCTCGGCTTCGACGCGCCGGTGCACGCGCTCATCACCGGCAAGAAGGGCGAGTTCGACCGCAGGCTCCAGGTCCTGAGCGCGCCGCGATTCGGCTTGGTCTCCGCCGTGCAGCCGGTCGAGGTCAAGGTCACCGAGACGACCGGCGCAACGAAGGCAAGCAGGTCAGGCTCACCGTTACGCAGCAAGGCGAGAAGCCCACGAGCCAGGCGGTGCGCGTCGGCGAGACGGTAACGATCCCGGTCGCCATCAATCACGCCGGGCCGAACATCGTCGAGATCGAGGCTGAGCCGGCTGAAGGCGAGCTCACCACCGTCAACAACCGCGCCGTGCTCACGGTCGAGGGCGTACGCGAGAACCTGCGCGTGCTGCTCGTCTCGGGCGAGCCGCATGCCGGCGAGCGCACCTGGCGCAACATGCTGAAGTCCGACGCCTCGGTCGATCTCGTGCATTTCACCATCCTGCGCCCGCCGGAGAAGCAGGACGGCACGCCGATCAACCAGCTCTCGCTGATCGCCTTCCCTACCCGCGAGCTGTTCCAGGAGAAGCTCGAGCAGTTCGACCTGATCATCTTCGACCGCTATCAGCGCCGCGGCGTGCTGCCGCTGCTCTATCTGGAAAACGTAGTCCGCTATGTCGACAAGGGCGGCGCGGTGCTGGTCTCGGCCGGCGACGATTACGCTTCGCCGCTCAGCCTCTACCGCACGCCGCTCGGGCAAATCCTGCCCGCCGTGCCGAACGGCCGGGTGATCGAGCAACCGTTCAAGCCGAAGCTGACCGAGCTCGGCACCAAGCATCCGGTCACCTCGGACCTTCCCGGCGCCGCGGGCGACGAGCCCTCTTGGGGCCGCTGGTTCCGCGTGGTCGATGCCGAGCCGCGCGAGGCCGAGGTCTTGATGCGCGGCGCCAACGACAAGCCGCTGCTCGTGATTGGCAAGCGCGGCGAGGGGCGCGTGGCGCTGCTCCTGTCCGATCATGCCTGGCTCTGGGCGC
Organism: uncultured Alphaproteobacteria bacterium; assembly: GCA_963832515.1. Classification (GTDB taxonomy): domain Bacteria; phylum Pseudomonadota; class Alphaproteobacteria; order Rhizobiales; family Methyloligellaceae; genus Methyloceanibacter. Next base: position 50,708 of record CAWHUE010000013.1, on the reverse strand, counting down.
GCGGTTATGAGGGCGGCGGGCCCTATACCGACCTGCTGCGCCGGACCGCCCACTGGCTGATGAAGGAGCCGGAACTCGAAGAGGAGACCTTGCGCGCCTCAAGCCGCGGCCAGACGCTGACCATCGAGCGGCGTTCGATCGAGGACAAGATCGAGCCCGTCACCCTCACCCAACCGTCCGGCAAGGAAGAGACCGTGACGCTCGACCAAGGCGAGCGAGGCACCTGGCGGAAAGCTCTGAACGTCACCGAGCAGGGCGTCTACCGCGTCGGCTCCGGCGAGCTCGCGAGCGTCGCCACGGTCGGCAATGCCAATGCGCGCGAGCTTGCCGGCGTCACCGCGACCGATCAGGTGCTCGGCCCCATCCTCGAAGAGACGGGCGGCGGCGCGTTCTGGCTCGGCCGCGAGGATGCGGACGCCACCGCGCTTCCGCGCCTTGCGATGCTCAGGAGCGGCAACCTCATGCATGGCGACGACTGGCTCGGCCTTCGCAAGCGCGAGGCCTATAACGTGACGGGCGTGCGCCTCTTCCCGCTGTTTACGGGCTTGCTCGCGCTCGGTCTTCTGCTGGGCGCGCTCGCCGCGACCTGGTACCGCGAAGGTCATTAGCGCGCGAAAGCTTTGACCTGGCCGCTGGCGGTGGCAAGCGCCCCCGGCTGCAGCTCGAGCGCAAGCAACCGCGCGGGATCGGCCGGCCCCGGCAGGACGATCTTGCCGTGCGGGGTGACCGGCACAAACCCGAAGCGGCCGTAATACGGCATGTCGCCGACCAGCAGCACAAGGCCGAAGCCCTCTTCCCGCGCCCGCGCCAATCCCGCTTCCGCGAACGCGCGACCGTAGCCATTGCCCTTCTCGGCTGGGGCGACGACGAGCGGCCCGAGCAGGAGCGCATTCTCCTGCGCGCCGATGCCGATCGCAGTGAAGCGGATGCCGCCGACGAGCTTGCCGTTGCGCCAGCCGGCAAGCGAGAGCGAGGCCACAGGCGGGGTCCCCTCGCGCACGCGATAGGCGCTCCGCGCAAACCGGCCCGGCCCGAAGGCCTCGGCGGCAAGTTCCGACAGGGTATTTTCATCGCCAGGCGTTTCGAGTTTGATCTTGAAGTCCGACATGGTCGCGTCCCGGAGGCTGATCGAGAGAGGATCCCTCGACCGCGACGCGGGCACCGGAAGAATGATGATCAAGCGGAGCGTCGGCGACGAGGGGCTAGGCGAAGCTTGCGCGGCGGCACGCGCGGCCTCGTCGTCGGGATCGGATCTGGAGCGGGTTCTTCCCCATGGCGGCGCTGCCATATCACGCGGCGCGGGCGCGGTCCAGCTTATGCGCGCAGATTCTCGCCGAGACCAGCGCTTCACGAAGCCCGCAAAGTCCACTAAGTGTTATCGGCTCTTTGCATGTTTCTCGATCTGTGCCTAATGGCGTTTCTTGGACGGGGCGGCGGGCCCCAGCGAAGCCTTAGTGGGGCTGTTATCGATGGCTGACACGGCACGAGTGCTTGTTGTTTATCATTCCGCTTACGGACACACCGAAACGCTCGCTTACGCCGTCGCCCATGGCGCGCGGGCGGTGGAAGGCGTGCATGTCAGCGTCAAGCGCGTGCCCGAATTGATCCCCGAGGAGGTGATGCGCGCCGCCAGCATGAAGGTGGACCAGCCCGCGCCCTTCGCCGACCCGCAGGAGCTCGCCAATTACGACGGCATAATCTTCGGCACGCCGACCCGCTTCGGCAATATGAGCTCGCAGATGCGGAACTTCCTCGACCAGACGGGGCCGCTCTGGGTCAACGGTTCGCTGATCGGCAAAGTCGGCAGCGTGTTCACCTCGACATCGACCGGCGGGGGCAACGAGACGACCATCGTTTCGTTCCACTGGACCTTGCTGCATCACGGCATGGTGGTCGTCGGCCTGCCCTATTCCGCGCCCGACCTCGCCGACATCAGTGAGGTCAAGGGAGGCTCGCCCTATGGCGCGGGCACCATCGCCGCGCCGGACGGCTCGCGCATGCCCTCGCAGAAGGAGCTGAACCTCGCGAGCTTCCAGGGCCACCACGTCGCCAAGATCGCCAAGCGCCTCGCCAACAATCAGTAGCTTGAGCTTGCAATTGGTTCCCCTCCCCTGTGGGGAGAGGTGGCGAGCCGCACGTCTCGAGCAAAATCTCACCACAGCGGGCTGATCGGTGCATCCGCGAAAATCTCGGCGAGGCGGTTAAGCGTGCCGGGATTGATCGGCTCTGGCAGCGCATCGGGCGCGACCATCGCCGTCTCGGCGATCTCGCCGCGCTTGCGGTAGTCGCCATTGCGTTCCCAATCGCGCACCAGGAACACCGCGATGTGGTCGCCGGGGAAATTCACGAAATTGGAGAAGACGCCGTGCAGCGTGGGCGCGCCGGTCAGCCTCACTCCAACCTCTTCGGCGAGCTCGCGCGCGAGCGCCGTCTCGATCGTCTCGCCCCATTCGACGCCGCCGCCTGGAAAGAACCACCCGGGCCTATAGGCATGGCGCACGAGCAGCACGCGCCCGTCTTTGCCGATGACCACGCCTTGTGCGCCGAGCGTGAGCCCCCGGCGCAGGCGCCAGAAGGGCCTGGGCACGGCGGTGATCGCGCGCGAGGCGCGGATCCCCGGTGAGGGTGGTGCCTTCAGCCTTGCCTCCCCGCACTGGCCCACGTTAAGGGAACTGGCTCCGCTATAGCAGAGCAGTTTCCTCTTAGCGACCGGCCCTCGTGTTCACCCTCGCCCATCTTTCCGACATCCATTTGAGCCCGCTGCCGCGTCCGAGCCGGCGCGACCTGCTTAACAAGCGGGCAATCGGCTACGTGAACTGGCATCGCGGGCGGAAATTCGTGCATAGGCGCGAAATCCTCGACCTGTTGACGCGCGACCTCCACGAGCGGAAGCCCGACCACATCGCGGTCACCGGCGACCTCGTCAATCTCGGCCTGCCCGAGGAGTTCCTGCGCGCGGCCGAGTGGCTCAACCATCTCGGCTCCCCGGAGCGGTGACTGCCATCCCCGGCAATCACGATGCCTATGTGCGCATGCACCCCGAGGCCGGCACCTTGCACTGGCGCCCGTTCATGGCAGCGAACGAGGCCGGCGAAACGCTTGTGCCGACGCCAGAGACACAGTTCCCCTTCGTGCGGCGGTTCGGCGACGTGGCGGTCGTTGCGCTGTCCTCGGCCATCCCGACCATGCCCTTCATCGCCGCGGGCAAAATCGGGACGGCGCAGCGCGCAGCGCTTGCCAACACGCTCGAGACGCTCGGCCGCGAAGGCCTGTTCCGCGTCGTGCTGGTGCATCACCCTCCCCTACCCGGCCAGGGATGGCATCGCGGATTGCGCGACGCGCACAAGATCGAACGCATTTTCAAGCGGCACGGCGTCGAGCTCGTGCTGCACGGGCACGATCACGTCCACAAGGTGCACGAGATCGAGACGGTGAGCGGGCCGTGCTTCGTCATAGGCGTGCCGTCGGCGTCGGAAGCCGTTGCCGGCCGAGTGCCCGCCGCGCGCTACAACGAATATGCGATCGTTCGGAACGGCAACGGCTGGCGCGTCGAGATGGTGGGGCGTGCGGTCGCGGCGAGCCCGGAGCATGTCTGGGAATGCGAGCGGCGGGTGCTCAGGGAGCGGTGAGCCAGACCGAAGCGAGCAGCCCCGCCGCGCCAGTGAGCAGCCCGATGGCGAAGGCCGCGATCACGATGCCAAGTCCCGGCGATCCCTGCGGCGGCTCCGCGCCAATCCGGCTGAGCCGTGCGGGCTCGAGCATCGCCGCTTCGAGCCGCTCCCGCCGCACTATCTCATGCGCCATGTAGCGCGTGATGCGGTCCGCCACGTCGACCACGTTGCCCGAGCTGAACAGGGTGCGCCGCCCGTTCTCACCATTGCGTACGAACACATAGGCGCCGGAGCTGTCGTCGATCGCGGCATAAGTGAAGAGATCGATCCAGAGCCGCGCGGGCCGGCTCGGCACGAGCACGAGATTGAAGCGGTCGTCATGCAAGGGAAGCTCGGCGAACACGGCCTCGAGCTCGGCCTTGAGCAGTTCGAGCCGCGCGATCTCGCCGTCGCGATGGTCGGCCGACAGGTCGAGCCGCTCGGCCTCTTCGAGGCGCGCTTTGCGGATGGCCTCGCGCAAGGAGCGCGACGCGGCCGGCTTAAGCGATTTGACGCCGTCTTCCATCCCCTCGCCTCTCGGTGCGAACGGGTGCGAGCATAGCGCGCTAAGCGGCGGAATTGCGACCGGAATTTGCCCGCCTCTCCCTTGTGAAAGGGGTAGCGCTATTTCGAGGTCAGCACCACGCTCGCGCGGGCGTCGTCGAACCATTTGTCGACCGCAGTGTCGACATTGGCTTCGAGCGCCGACTTCCAGGTCGCGATCGTGGCGTTGAGCGCCTCGTCATTGGCCGCGACGAAGCTCTCGCGGTTGAACGCCTCGTTCGCCTCGTTCATCAGATAGTCTGCGGCGACCCCGACCAGTACGCCGACCGCGGCGCCGACCACCTGGCCGCCGACCGGCTGCACCAGCGTGCCCGCCACGGCGCCCTGCTGCGCCAGCATAAGCCGCGTACCGAGCGAGGTCGCCACCCGGCGCGACACCTGCCCGAAGCTCCGCGCGACGATGCCGTTGATCGCAGGCCCGAGCGCGAGCGCGCCCACGGTGCCGCCCGCAGCCGCGGCGCCAATGCCTGCGATGCCGTCGAAGGCGCGGTCCTCCATGAGATAAACCGGCGCCTTCCATTTCTGCGCGTCCCAGTCGAGCTTGACCGAGGTCATCGGCGTCGCCGCGGGCACGTCCTCGAGATGGCTCGTATGCTTGGTCAGAAAGAGTTGAAGCCGCATGTCGCCATTGGCGATGACGCGGCGATAGCTGTCATGCGCATGCCGCGCCGCCTGCTCGACGCCCTTGGCGATCATCTGATCGCGCAGCTCGGGCTTCAGCACCTGCTCCTTGTAGTTGCGCAGGAAGTAGTCCTTGACATCGGCCTCGATCGCCTCGGGCAGCGACTCGTACTTTCCGGTTTCGATGAAGCGCGCGAGCGTCGAGCTAAGCATCTCCTTCAGCACGATGTAGGAGCGCTTCCACTCGAAGTACCAGTCGGCATAGCCGGAGATTGCCTGCTCGCGATCTTGGAAGGCGAGCGCGAAGGCGCGGTCGAGGTCCTCGTGCGCCGCCTGCTTGATGCGCGCGCGCTCCTCGTCGAGCATCAAGATCGTGTCGTTGACGAACTTATCGGCTTCCGACTTGCTCGCGACCACGCGATGCAGCTGCCGTCGATGTCCTTGATGACGAGATCGACCGCGTCCTTCGGCAGGCTCTTCGTGCCGAAGAAGACGTCGAACACGCTTTGGTCGGGATGCACCGCGGCGGTGTGGTCAAGGTGGCGGTAGTAGCTGCGATAGAACGTCGTGCTGAGCGAGACGATCGCATAGATCGAAAGCACCGCCGCGACGGCGATGCCGATTGGCCGGAGCAGCATGCCAAGCGCGCTGGGTTTGACGATCTTCACCCGGGCACGGCGCTCTCTGCGCGCGAGCATACCACCGCGCCGCTTGGCGGGCGGGCTGTCGGCCGCATCGATCAGATCGTCGGAATGGGGAATGAGGGCAGCGCCTGGGGTTTTGGGCATTTCGTCAAGCATGTCCTTCGACACCTCGGAGCCTGTCTCCGCTGCTCCTAGCGCCCCCGCGCCTATATAGGGGCTATTCCCCGGCCTTGTAAGCAATCAAACGACACTGCCGCGGAAAAAGGGCGGAACGGTGCCTCCGCCGCGTCGGAACCCGCCCACAACCCCTCCGTTTCTTTGCAAAGCCCCCCTACCCCCGAGGAGGTCATCGTCATGCTCAAACGCCACAAGAAGGGCGGCCAGCCGCCCCAGAAACAGGATCGCCAGCCCGGCCGCGAGACCGAGATGGTGCCGAAGCCCGATTTCGAGCCGCGCTATCCGGGCTCGGGCCGGCTCAAGGCAAGGTCGCGCTCGTCACCGGCGGCGACAGCGGCATCGGCCGCGCGGTCAGCGTGCTCTTCGCCCGCGAGGGCGCCGACGTCGCCATCGTCTATCTCGAGGAGGACAAGGACGCGAAGGACACCAAGACGCTGGTCGAAGCCGAAGGCGCGCGCCTGCCTGCTCATCAAGGGCGATGTCGGCTCGACCAAGTTCTGCGCCGATGCGGTGAAACGCACGGTGAAGGAGCTCGGCCGGCTCGACGTGCTGGTCAACAACGCCGCCGAGCAGCATGAGGACAAGGACGTCGAGGACATCAGCGAGGAGCAGCTCGACCGCACCTTCCGCACCAATCTCTTCGGCTATTTCTTCATGACGCAGGCGGCGCTGCCGCATCTGAAGGACGGGTCCACGATCGTCAACACCACCTCGATCACCGCCTATCGCGGCCATCCGACGCTGGTCGACTACGCGTCGACCAAGGGCGCCATCGTCACCTTCACCCGCTCGCTCGCGAACCAGCTCGCCGAAAAGGGCATCCGGGTCAACGCCGTGGCGCCCGGCCCGATCTGGACGCCGCTGATCCCGGCAAGCTTCGAGGCGGACAAGGTCGCGAAATTCGGCAAGGATGTGCTCATGGGCCGCGCCGGCCAGCCCAACGAGGTGGCGCCGTGCCATCTCTTCCTCGCTTGCGAGGACTCGTCCTACATGACCGGCCAGGTGCTGCACCCCAATGGTGGCGAAGCGGTCGGAGGCTGATCTGCCGCTCTTCAGCGAGAGCCGCGAAAGCGCGCCGCGCGTCAATGATCCAGAGCGCGCGCTGATGCTTCTCGCGCGCGAGGCGCGTTCCTGCACGCGCTGCAACCTCTATAAGCACGCGACGCAGACCGTGTTTGGCGAAGGTCCGGCCGACTCGCACCTGATGCTCGTGGGCGAGCAGCCGGGCGATCAGGAAGATCTGCAGGGTCGCCCCTTCGTCGGTCCGGCCGGACAGGTGCTCGACCGCGCGCTCGAAGCGGCCGGCCTCGACCGCGCGGCCATCTACGTCACCAATGCGGTCAAGCATTTCAAGTACGAGCCGCGCGGCAAGCGGCGCCTGCACAAGAAGCCGAATGCCGGCGAGATCGATGCGTGCGAGTGGTGGCTCGACCACGAGCTCCGCTACGTCGCGCCGCGCGTCGTCGTGGCGCTCGGCGCAACGGCGCTACGCGCGCTGACCGGCAAGCCACTGTCGATCAATGCCTCACGCGGGCGGCTGATCGAGCTTCCAGGCGCGAGGCTCGGCATGGTCGTCACCGTGCATCCGTCTTATCTGCTGCGCATCCACGAGGCGCGCGACAAGCGGCGCGAGTTCGACCTGCTCGTCAAGGACCTGCGGCTCGCGGCCGACGCCGCGCGCTAGAGCGCGTCGGCGCCCATCTCGCCCGTCCGCACGCGCATCGCGCCTTCGAGCGGAAGCACGAAGATCTTGCCGTCGCCGATCCGCCCGGTGCGCGCGGTCTGGCCGATCGCCTCGACCGCGGCGTCCGCGAGCGAGGCGGAGACGGCGATCTCGATCTTCGCCTTGGGCACGTACTGCATCGTGTACTCCGCGCCGCGATAGATCTCGGTCTGCCCCTTCTGGCGGCCGAACCCGCGCACCTCGGTCACCGTCATGCCCTGCACGCCGACCGCGGCGAGCGCCTCGCGCACGGCTTCGAGCCGATGCGGCTGAATGACTGCAATGATGTATTTCATGCCCTAAGTTCCACTCACATGTTGTAGGCGCGCTCGCCATGCAGCCTGAGGTCGAGACCCTGCTCCTCGGTATCGGGACTGACCCTGCAGGCCGGCGAACAGCTGGATGGCCTTGACGATGACGAAGCTAACCGCCGCCGACCATAGCAAAACCGCGACAATTCCGGTGAGTTGAATCGCAGCCTGGCCGCTCATGGTGCGGCCTTCGGCAAGCCCTATGCCGCCGAGCGCCGCGTCGGCGAAGACCGCGGTGAGCAGCACGCCGGTCGCGCCGCCTACGCCATGCACGGCGAACACGTCGAGCGCGTCGTCGATCTTGAGCCGGCGCTTGATCACGCCGACCATGACATAGCAGATGGCGCCGCCGGCGAGCCCGATGACGAGCGCGCCCCCGGGGCCGACATAGCCCGAGGCCGGCGTGATGGTGGCAAGCCCCGCGATCGTGCCGGTGATGGCGCCCACCATGCTCGGCTTGCCGAACTTCAGCCATTCGATGGCGACCCAGACGAGCGTCGCGGTCGCGGCGGAGATCTGCGTCACGGTCATGGCCATGCCGGCGTCGCCGCCCGCCTTGAGCGCGCTGCCGGCATTGAAGCCGAACCACCCGACCCAGAGCATGCAGGCGCCGACCATGCTCATCCATGGCGCGTGCGGCGGCTTGACGTCGCTCGGGAAAGCCGAGGCGCGGCCCGAGCGCGATGGCGAGCACGAGCGCCGAGACGCCGGCGGTCAGGTGCACCACGAGCCCGCCCGCGAAATCGAGCACGCCGCGCTGGGCGAGCCAGCCGCCGCCCCAGATCCAATGCGTCACCGGCACGTAGACGAGGAGAAGCCAGAGCGCGGTGAAGAGGAGCAGCGGGCCCGAAGCGAATGCGCTCGACGAAGGCGCCGATCATCAGCGCCGGCGTGATGATGGCGAAGGTCATCTGGAACATGAAGAACACGGTCTCGGGGAGGGTCGTGCCGGCGGCAACCGCATCGCGCGGCACGCCGACCAGAAGCGCCTTCTCGAGATTGCCGATCCAATCGCCCGCGCCGCTAAAGGCGAGGCTGTAGGCGCCCGCGAGCCACAGCACCGAGGCGAGGCAGGCGATGACAAAACACTGCATCAGCACGGAGAGCAGGTTTTCGGCGCGCACGAGCCCGCCATAGAACAGAGCGAGCCCCGGCAAGGTCATGAACAAAACGAGTGCCGTGGCCGTTATTAGCCAGGCGGTATTGCCTGCATCGATCATAGTGAGCCCCCTCCCGAGACGCTATTTGCTGAGAAGAAACGCTTTTGCCTACGAGTTTAGCACGGAGGCCGGGCCGAAGGATCGGCCGCCAGAGCGAATCTGACCAGTTTGCACACAAATGCTCGCGGAAGGGGCAGACGGCAGGGGGCGCGGAATGCGCCACATGCCGGAACCGAGATGGTATAGTGATGGAATGAGCAAGGCCTTCACCAAAGAGGTCGAAGGCGGGGACGTCTATGACGATCTCCCCGACCGGCCGGTCTCGCCGCACAACCTCGTCACCCCCAAGGGGCTTGAGATGATCGAGGCCGAGCTCGCGCGCCTGCATCGCGAGCATGCGGCGGCGCTCGATGCGGACGACCGGCCCCTACTCGCCAAGATCAACCGGGATTTGCGCTACTGGACCTCGCGCCGGGCCACGGCCCAAGTCGTCGAGCCGCCGTCCGACGCGAGCGAGGCGCATTTCGGCTCGACCGTGACCATCGAGCGCGAGGACGGACGCCGCCAGACCTACCGCATTGTCGGCGAGGACGAGGCCGACCCCTCGCTCGGCACGCTGTCCTACGTCTCGCCCGTGGCCCAGGCCCTGATCGGCAAACAAGTGGGTGACGCGATCGAAGCCGGCACCGCCGAGGCCACCATCATCGCCATTTCCTAGGCGTGGCCGCCGCCCTAGGTGGTCGTGGGCTTGGTGGGCTTCTCCAGCATCAGCTTGCCCTGGCGCGTGACGAGCGCCTTCGCCTTGTTGGCAAGCATCGCGAGCATCCATGGAAGCTGCACTTCGAGCCGCACGTGATCCTCGGCCACGTCCACGGTGCCGGTCGTCTTCTGGCCGAGCATGGTCGCGCTGAAATCGAGATGCTCGCCTTCCCATTCGTCCTTGAGCACGACGAAGGACTTGCCGAAGGTCGAGCGGACATTGCCGAAGCCTGCCTCCAGCCGGCGCTTGGCTTCCGCCTTGCCGAGCTTGTGCGGGATGGTGACGATAACCGGTTCTGCCATTTGCGAAAATACCTCTGGCTGATGGCGCGGAGAGGCGCCGATTTTCGCCGCCTTATGTGGGAAAGCGGACAGCCGACTTCCAGGGGCGCTTAGTGCTTCTCCTTGGTATCGACATGGCCGAGGTCGCGGCCCGGCGCCACCTCGTCGCGGACGAGTTGCTTGAGCTCCTTGGCCTCCGGGAAGCGGCCAGCGTCCTTGCGCGACCAGATCAGCCTGCCGTCCACGCGGACCTCGAACACGCCGCCCGTGTCGTCGGGGATGAGCGTGACCGAGCCGAGCTCCTCGGCGAAGGTGGACAGCAGCTCCTGCGCGAGCCATGCGGCCCTGAGCAGCCAGCCACACAGCCGGCAATAGGTGATGGCGATGTTGGGCCGGGGCTCGATGGTATTGATACCTTTTGAGAAAAATGCCTGGCGCCGCGACTCTAGCCCGGTCCGGAAACCCTAGCTAGCGCCTTGACGTTTGAGCATAATCAAGGTTCGGCGGACCACGGCAGGATAACAAGAACAATAAGCGCGTTCGGCAGGGCGAGCCGCCCTGCTCTGTCGATGGAGGTCATCATGCAAGAGACCACCCGCCCGGGCGCGGGATGAAATTCCCTGCTTCACCCGTTCCGTTCCTGCCGTTCCTCGATTTCGCGGCCATCGGTGTCGAGATCGCAGCTCAAGGCTTGGCCGGCCTATCAGATCGAAGGCGCGCGCTTCGTCGCCAATCGGATGCATGCCAATCTGGAGTGCCTTCGGGCTCTCGGCCGTTGCACCGACGCTCCAGCCATGACCGAGTGCTGCCGGGACTGGATCGAGACCGCCCGCAAGGACTATGCCGAGGAATGGGGCAGGCTGCTTGGTACGGCTTCAGCCCTCGGCTTTGCCGACATGGCCGCCTTCGGCCAGCTGTTCCGCAGAAGACGAGGGTTCCCACGCCGGCTGACGAGCCCGCCCGCCATCCACAGGTTTCGTCCAGGCTGCAAGCGGCTGCCTAGATATCTGCTCGGCTGACTAAATTCCGGCAATGTTGTCGCGCCGCCCTGGCGGCGCGACCGGTTATTGTTTACCGTCAAAAACAAACGCGAGCTTGGTCTTTTTCTTGTCACGGGTCTCTGCAAGCCTCGACAGGAACCTGCTTGCTCTACATCAAAAATCACGGCAAACATTGACCATGAACCTGCTGATTTTCCGGAAACCTGCATATCCCCTCGCCGCCGCCGCCCTCCTCGCAGGGCTCCTGATCATGGCTCCAAGGTCTGAGATCCAGGCCGCCGAGGGCAATCCGTTCGACGTGCTGCTCGGCTCCTGGGGAGGCGGCGGCAGCTTCAAACTCAATAACGGCACGAGCGAGCGCATCCAGTGCAGCGCCTATTACACGGGCGGCGGATCGACGCTCGGTATGGCGATCCGCTGCAAGAGCCCAAGCAACAACATCGAGATTCGGAGCAAGCTCAATAAGAGCGGCAACAAGATCAGCGGCACTTGGGAGGAGCGCACCTTCAACGCCGCGGGCAGCGCTTCAGGCTCGGCGTCTGGCAGCAACATCCGCTTGCAGATTTCCGGCGGTGTCTCCGGCTCGATGTCGGTGAACTACAGCAAGTCGCGCCAGAGCGTTTCGATCTCCACGTCCGGCTCTCCGCTCCAGAGCGTGCAAATCACCCTGAACCGCAGCTAGCCCCGGCCGCCTATTCGTGGTGTCATTCCCGCGAAGGCGGGAATCCGGTATTTCCTATTTCCAGTTGCATGGCTGGGTAAGACCACTCCAGGCTTGGCCGTGCGTCGAAGTCTGAGGGAGCCGATGCCATGGGCGAGATCTTGCTGACCAGCAGGCTTGAGGGCGATCGTCTTGAAGTCGCGGCGGGAGGCGCCTGGATCGCCGCCAATGCCAGCGAATTGGAGCCGCTCGTCGACCGCATCGCCGGCGAAGCCCCGCAAGCCCGCACCGCCTCGATCGACATGGCCGGCGTCAGCGCCATCGACACGTTCGGCGCGTGGCTGCTCGAGCGGCTGACGCGCGAATGGACCGCGCAAGGACGCGAGGCCGCGATCGTCGGCCTGCCAAAGCACGACCGCGTTCTCCTCGAGGAGATGCATGTCGTCAACCGCGAGCCCGTGCGTGCGCGCGCGCCCGAGAACCGGATCGTCTCGGGGCTCGCATCGGTCGGGCGCGCTGGCGCGGGGCTTGCCCGTGACTTCATGCTGTTCGCCGACATGCTGGGCGCGCTCGGCGTGGCGGCCGCGCGCGTCATCACCCGCCCGCGCGAGTTTCGCCTCACCTCCACGGTGCACCAATTCGATCGCGTCGCATGGCAGGCGGTTCCCATCATCCTGCTCATCACCTTCCTGATCGGCGGCATCATCGCGCAGCAAGGCATCTTCCATTTCCGCAAGATTCGGCGCCGAGATGTATGCCGTCGACCTCGTCGGCATCTTGATCTTGCGCGAGATCGGCGTGCTGATCGTGGCGATCATGGTCGCCGGCCGCTCCGGCAGCTCTTACACCGCCGAGCTCGGCTCGATGAAGATGCGCGAGGAGATCGACGCGCTGCGCACTATGGGCTTCGATCCCGTCGAGGTACTGATTCTGCCGCGCATCTTCGTGCTTATCGTCGCGCTTCCCGTGCTGACCTTTCTCGGCTGCATGGCGGCGCTTTACGGTGGCGGGCTTGTCGCCTGGTTCTACGGCGGCATGTCACCCGACATCTACATCTCGCGGCTGATGGACGCGATCTCGCTGACCCATTTCAAGGTCGGCATGATCAAGGCGCCGTTCATGGGGCTCGTTATCGGCGTGATCGCCTGCATGCAGGGCCTGCAGGTGAAGGGCAGCGCCGAGTCGCTCGGCATCAACACCACCGCCTCGGTCGTGAAGGCGATCTTCCTCGTGATCGTGCTCGACGGCATGTTCGCCATATTCTTCGCCTCGATCGGCATGTGACGCATGGCGAAAGGCGTCGTCATCAAAGTGCGCGATCTGGTGGTTGGCTTCGGCGACCGCAACGTGCTCGACCATCTGTCGCTCGACGTCTATCGCGGCGAGATCCTGGGCGTGGTGGGCGCGTCGGGCGCCGGCAAGTCGGTGCTGCTGCGCACGCTGATCGGTCTCCTCCCGCGCCGCCACGGCACGATCGAGATCCTCGGCGTCGATTTCGACAAAGCGAGCGAGGCCGAGCGGCGCGCGGTCGAGCGGCGCTGGGGCATACTATTCCAGCAGGGCGCGCTCTTCTCCTCGCTCACCGTGCGCGAGAACCTGCAATTCGCCATGCGCGAGAATCTGGACCTTTCGGACCGGCTGCTCGAGGAGATCACCATCGCCAAGCTCGAAATGGTGGGACTTACGCGCGCCGAGGCCGACAAATTTCCGGCGGAGCTTTCCGGCGGCATGACCAAGCGCGTGGCGCTTGCGCGTGCGCTTGCGCTAGATCCCGAGATCGTGTTCCTCGACGAGCCGACCTCTGGCCTCGACCCGATCTCCGCCGGAGATTTCGACGAGCTGATCCGCACGCTCCAGCAGACGCTGGGGCTCACCGTGTTCATGGTGACGCACGACCTTGAGAGCCTTTACACCGCGTCCGACCGCGTCGCGGTGATCGCCGACGGCAAGGTCGTGGCGCACGGCCCCGTTGCCTCCATGCTCGAATCCGAGCATCCCTGGGTCAGGACCTATTTCCAGGGCAAGCGGGGCGCGATGCTGGCGGAACGGCAGTTGAGCGCCTAGGAGAGGACGAAGCCCCATGGAGACGCGTGCCCGCTATGCGTTGATCGGACTGTTCATTCTCGCCGTGATCGCGGGCAGCTTCGCCTTCGTCTATTGGCTCGAGAACAAAGGCGGCTTCGGCCAGCGCGAGACTTATAACGTCCGCTTCGAAGGGCCGGTGTCGGGGCTCTCGGTCGGGTCTGCCGTGCTGTTCAACGGCCTCCGCGTCGGCGAGGTAACGGAGCTCTCGCTCAATCCCGCCGAGCCCCAGACGGTGATCGCCAGCGTCGCCGTCCAACAAGGCACGCCGATCCGCGACGACACGAAGGTCGGGCTGGAGCAGCAGGGCCTGACCGGCGGCGCTGCCGTGACGCTGCGCGGCGGTACCTCCACGTCGCCGCTCGCTTCAAGCCAAGGCGGCGCTCTGCCGCTTCTCTCCGCGCCGGCCACCGCGGGGCAGGACTGGACCCAGGCCGCGCGCGACGCCTTCCAGAACGTCGACAAGGTCATGACCGAGAATTCGGAGTTGCTGAAAAGCGCCATCTCCAATATCGACACCTTCGCGGAGGCGCTCGCGCGCAACGCCGACAAGGTGGACAGCATTTTGGCCGGCATCGAGCGCATGACGGGCGGCTCGAGCGCGAGCAAGACCCCACTCTACGATCTTGCCGCGGCGACGGACTTTCCCCCGCCCCCCACGGAAGCACCCGCCTGGCAGCTCGTTATCCCCGAGCCCTCGACGCTTCTCGGCATCAACACGGACAAGATCCTGACCCAGCCGGCGGCCGGCCAGGTGGCCGAGCTGCCGAACGCGAAATGGACCGACAACCTGCCCGTGCTCGTCCAGGCCAAGGTGATGCAGAGCTTTGAGAACGCGGGCTATGCGCGCAGCGTGAGCCGGCCGCGCGACAACGTCACCGACGCCGACCAGCTCGTGCTCGACATCAGGCGCTTCCAGGTCGCGACCTCACCCGAGGCTCAGGGCGAAATTGATTTCGTGGCGAAGATCATCACGGCCGATGGCAAGGTCCTCGACGCACATGAATTCAAGACGACAGCGCCCGCAAGCGGGACCGATGCGGAAGCCTCTGTGGCGGCGCTTAATGCGGCGTTCGCCAAGCTCATGCCCGAGCTGATCGACTGGACGGTCGCCACGCTCAAGAATAAGCCGCAGCCGCCTGCGCCCGAGGCTGGCGGCGAGGCTCCGGCCGAGCCCGACATGCCGCCTGAGCCCGAGATGCCTCCCGAGCCGGACGCGCCGGCTGAGCCATCCGAGCCGGCCGCACCCGACAACACGCTGTAAGCTTTAAGCCGCCTGCTTCTCGAGCTCCGACGACCACTTGCCGATCGAGGCAAGCCCGTTCATTGCCGCGCGATGGGCGAAGGCCGCTTGCGCCGCTGCGGCGTTGTCGGCCTTGCCGGCCCAAGCCTTTTGCGGCGCCGCCTGCAGCGCGCGGCTATAGGAGAAGGTGAGCTTCCACGGCACGCCGCCGATCTTGTTCATGGCGTTGAGCCGCGCCGTCGCATCGAGATCGGACTGGCCGCCCGACAGGAAAGCCACCCCCGGCACCGCCGCCGGCACGCATTCCTTCAGCACGCGGAGCGTCTTCTCGGCGACCTCCTCGACCGAGGCCTGCTCCTCGCATCTTTTGCCGGCCACCACCATGTTCGGCTTGAGCACGGTGGCTTCGAGCTTCACCCGCGCGAGATAGAGTTCCTGGTAGAGCGTCTTCAGCGCATATTCGGTGACCTCGTAGCAGCGGTCAATATCGTGAGCGCCATCCATCAACACCTCAGGCTCGACGATGGGAACCAAATCCTGGTCCTGGCAGAGCGCCGCATAGCGCGCGAGCGCGTGCGCATTGGCGCGAATGCAGTTCGAGCTCGGGATGCCGTCGCCGATCTCGATCACCGCGCGCCATTTACAGAACCGCGCGCCGAGCGCGCGATATTCGGCGAGCCGCTCGCGCAAGCCGTCGAGCCCCTCGGTGACCACCTCGCCAGGTGAGAAGGGCAAGGGCTTGGCGCCCTTGTCGACCTTGATGCCAGGGAAGGACCCCGCCGCCTCGATGATCTTGACGAGCGGCGTTCCGTCTTTGGCGTTCTGGCGGATCGTCTCGTCGAACAGGATGACGCCGGAGACGTTCGCCATGCCCTTCGACCGGAACAGGAGCTCGCGATAGTCGCGGCGATTGTCCTCGGTATTTTCCACCCCGATCGCCTCGAAGCGCTTCTTGATGGTGGGGGCGGACTTGTCCGCGGCGAGCACCCCCCGCCCCGGCGCGACCATGGCGGTTGCCACCCGGTTCAGCTCAGCAAGATCCGTCATTCTTAAACTCCAGCATTGCTCCCGTTCCAGGCGGGCTTTTTCCCGCATCTTGGCCGCCTTGCGCAAGCCCGCGTCGAACTCCCGTGTCCGAGCGGGCTCGGCCGCGTAAGCGCCGGCTCGAGCGATTAAGACCCACGAAACCCTGCCACGAACCGCCACGATATAGCCCCGGCAGGCCTTATTGGGGTCGATAACTGACCGAATTTCGCGCTTAAGCGCGCCGCTTGGGAGGCTCATTCGCGAGCCTTAGGAGAAAGGCGGAAAGATATGCGTTACTTGCTCATTCTTGTCGTTGCGCTCATCGCGGTTCCTGCGCATGCGGCCAACACCGTGCGCGCCACTTGGTACGGCAACGAGCTTGCGGGCAACCGCACGGCCAATGGCGAGAGGTTCAATCCCAACGGGCTGACGGCCGCGCACAGGAGCCTGCCCTTCGGTACCTGCCTCCTCGTCGGCAATCCGAAGACCGGCAAGTCGGTCAAAGTCCGCGTCAACGATCGCGGTCCCTTCACGAAGGGAGTTCTCGCTAGACCTGTCGAGGGGCGCCGCGCGCGCCATCGGCATGCATTCGACCCAGAACGTGACGATGAAGCATTGCTGACGCGACTTGCGGTAGCGGCGCATCATGCGCCGCGCCCGCGCCCGCGGAGGTCGTATAATGCCGGGCGATGGAAGA
Source organism: uncultured Alphaproteobacteria bacterium (assembly GCA_963832515.1). GTDB lineage: Bacteria > Pseudomonadota > Alphaproteobacteria > Rhizobiales > Methyloligellaceae > Methyloceanibacter. The sequence continues at coordinate 34,107 of CAWHUE010000013.1, read as the reverse complement.
GGTATCGGCGAGACCGCGTAAGCCTGCGGGCAAGCCGCTGGTCGCTTTGACCGGCGCGACGGGCTTCATCGGCAAACATCTGCTCAAAGAGCTACCGAAGCGCGGCTATCGCGTGCGCGTGCTCCTGCGCAGGCCGGCGGCGCTTCCCGAAGGCTGCCCGAGCGCCGTCATCGGCGATCTCGCGCGGCCTTACAACATGGCCGAGGCGCTCGCGGGCGTCGATGCGGTCATCCACACCGCCGGTCTCGCCGGAACTATGTCCGGCGTGCCCGAGGACGACTATCGCGTCTTCAACACCGAGGCCACGGTCGGCTTCGCGCGTGCCGCGGCCCGGGCGCGCGTGAAGCGCTTCGTGTTCCTGTCGTCGATCCGCGCGCAATGCGGCGCGACGGCCGATGTCGTCCTCACCGAAGAGCGCGAGCCGAAACCGACCGATGCCTATGGACGGTCCAAGCTCGCGGCCGAGCAGGGTCTCGCCGAGACAAGCCTCGATTGGGTGGCGCTCAGGCTCGCACTCGTCTACGGGCCTGGCGTCCAGGGCAACATGGCCCGGCTCGTCGAGCTTGCCCGCTCGCCCTATCCGTTGCCGCTTGCGGGACTGAAGGGGCGCCATTCGCTGCTCGCGCTCGACAACCTGGCTGCGGCGGTCGATGCCGTGCTCGCCGCACCGCACGCGCTCAAGCGCCCCCTGATCGTCGCCGACCCTGAGCCTATGACCGTCGGCGAGATGATTGCTGCGATGCGGAAGGGCGCGGGGCGCGGGCCCGGCCTGATCAACGTCCCCGCCTCGGTGATCGAGACGGCGCTCAGACTGCGCGGACGCGCCGAGGCTTATCAGGTCCTGTTCGGCTCGCTGGTCGCAGACCCCTCGGCCCTCGCGAAACTGGGCTGGATGCCGGTCGTCGCGACGCGAGACGGATTGGCTAGCCTGTTGCGCGCGTGACGCGCGTCACCACGACTCTGTTGCAGCGCAGCACGTCGCGCGAATTTGTTGCGCTGCGAAGTTGCACGGAGATTCTCAGTAATTGAATTGATTACGTGCGCGTCGCGTCTTACGATCGTCTCATTTCTTTGCTAAGGTCATCACTGGCTGACGGTGGGGGTCGCCACTTTGGAGCAAGGCGCTTGCCTTGAAGGTGTGGCTCTGAGCCCCCCGATAACAAAAAAAGTCAGAGATAAAAAAACTCAGAGCTGAATCTTCCGGGCGGGCCGAGGAGGTGGAATGGCACTCCCGAAGATTGCCCTGCGCGGCAGAGAAATCATTCTCCTGAGCGGCTTCACTGACGGAGCCGAGGACGAAAGCCCCAACCGCCAACTTGTGGTCGACGAAGTGGAGAAGCTTAGGCGGGCCGCCAAGCTCGATCCCGATGCAGTCGCCTTCGGCTACATCGCTGGCGAATGGATCGCCGCTGCTTGATCGGGCTTCCGGTACGCATTCGTCGAGAATTGGGATCGAGCAAACGCGGCGCTTAGCCTGATTGGCCGACGCGAGCGTTGCTGGATTGATCCTTTCTCAATCCTGCGAGATTGCAACGCCCCAGGGCGCGTTGCCCACCGGAATCGACTTCACCACTTTGAGGCTCTGAACGTCGATCACCGAGACGTCATTGCTGTTGCCGTTGGTGGCGAACAGCAGCGCCTCGTCGGGCGTGAAGGCAAGCTGCCACACCCGCTTGCCCACCAGGAGATATTTCTCCACCTTCAGAGTCTTGCCGTCGATCACCGCAACGCGGTTGGCCGGGCCCAACGCCACGAAGGCCTTGGAGCCGTCGCGCGTGGCGCGCACGCCGACCGGCTGGATATACTCGGGCTGCACTCCCGGGATCTCGAAGCCGATTACCTTCACGATCTTGCGGGTGGCGGCGTCGATGACCGACACGGTCCCGGCCACCTCGGAGGTCACCCAGAGCTTCGTGCCGTCGGCGGTGAACTCGGCAAAGCGCGGGCGCGTCCCCACTAGCACGTTGTCCACGATCTCGTAGGTCTCGGCGTCGATGAAATGCGCCATGTTGGTGGTCTCCGACGTGACCACCACGGTCTTGCCGTCGGGGCTTGTGCCGACGCCTTCGGGCTCGACGCCCACCTCCACCTCGGCCAGAACCTTCTCGTCGGCGAGGTCGATCACCGTGAGCAGATTATCGTCTTCGTTGGCGATATAGACCGGGCTTCCCGAAGGATGGATGTCGAGCAATTCGGGGTCCGGTCCCGATGGCAACTCGCCCACGATCTTGCGGCTCGCCACATCGAGAACCTGCACGGTGTCGTCGTCGCTCGCGCAGATCAGGAGCTTGCTGCCGTCCTTGGTGAGCATGATGCCGCGCGGGCGTTGGCCCACGGGGACGGTCTCCAACACTTCCAGCGTCTCGCTGTCGATGAGGGTCAGCGAGTTGCCCTTCTCGTTCGAGACATAGACGGTATAGGCGTGCGTCGGTGTCCCGGCGAAGACCAGGCCGACGCCAGCGGCGACGGCGGCAGCGAACCGCGATACTTTCATTGGAATTTGCATTTGCTCTCCGGCTCGTCGATGCCGAGCGTGTCGACCTCGGCATACTGGTGCAGGAACCCTTCTTGCGGCGACATCGACACGGGCAGCTCCGGCCCCGCGACGATGATCGGCTGACGGAGCTGACCGTCCCATTTGCGGAACGTCACCTTCTGGCCCTTGAACGCGGCGAGCTCCAGCCGGTCGCCGCGAAGGAACGCATCGATCGGGGCAAAATCCCCCGAGCGCGTGCGCGACGCCGCCTCGCCGATCGCCCGCACCGCGACCCACGCCTGATAGTCGAGCGGCAGCATGAAGCGCTTGGCGAAGCGCTCGAACCTATTTTGCATCTGCGTCGCGCCCCATTGCTCGTGCGCCGGATGCCAGCTCATGGCCCTAAGCCCGGCGGTGCCGGCGACCGGCCGCGGCTCCCAGGTGCGAAAGGGCAGATACGGTCCGAACACCTCTTTCTCGTCGGCGACCACCACTACGTCGTGCGCGGGCGCGCCTTGCGTCAGCATCGGCATCTGCAGCTGGATCTGCTGCTGGCCGGTGTCCGAGCGCCGCGCGCCCGGCGTCTCCTTGTATTCGCGCTCCTCGACGATAGTGCCGCCGAAGCGCTTAGCCGCACGGCGCAGCGCCTCCAGATACTCAAGGTCCTCGGGGAAGACCCCCTTCACCACCAGCCAGCGGCTCCATCTCTTCCACACGAGATATTGGGCGAGCGCGTCGGCGAGCATGGCGCGGTCGGGCGCCGTGTGCAGCACATTGGCACGACAGTCCTCCTGGCGGAGGCTCACCTCGGGAGCGCGGACATTGAACAGGAGGGCCTCCTTGCCCTTGGCCCAGTCGGCAAGCCGCAGTAGCGTCTCGGCCGGCGCGTCCACCAGCACGAAACGATGGCCGCTCTCGACGAGCTTTTGCAGCGCGGCAACCGCGTCGCCGCCCACCTTCACGCGCTCCACATCGAGCGTGAACGCCTGCTTGGTGAAGCGCCCCGTCGTGTTGTTGTCCTTGAGCGCGATCTCAGCACCGGCCACACCGAGTTCGTCCGGCTCGACAGTGAGCCGCGACAGCGGGATGAACCGCTTCACCTCTTGCTTGAGATAGCCGATCGGCACGGTGGTGGGGTCTGCGGCCGGCTCCGGGATTTCGGCCCGCGCCGCGCCTATCAGCGATGCGGCCAGCAGCAACGCCAACGGCCAGATGCTGGGCGACCCATGACCTTCCGGGGACTGCATCAATGACGATCCATTCGCTACGCCCTGAACGTCCAAGGTTAATTCTACCTGCTTGCCACAAGTAAAAATAGCAAGGCTCAGGGGAAACCATTGTGGTCTAGCTTCCTAATGGCAATTAGGACGGGAGAAATAGGAAACGGTTCATTTGACAAATGGCAAGGCCACGGCGCATCTCTCTCTCGCGAACCCGCATGGAGCGGCCGGTTTCCGACCGGTTGAAATCGGGAGCAAGTAAGGGAGGATAAGATGGGGTTTTGTAAGATGGCTGGCGCGCTGATCGGCGCGCTGGCGGTGAGCTTTGCTGGGGCCAATTTCGACCCGGCATGGGCAGGAGCGGAAACGCCACAGCCCGCTACCGTCAAGAAGAAAGATGCGCCAGTAGCGGCTGTCACTCAAGAGCAGCTGAGCGACGCCGCGCAAGACGTGAACAACTTCCTTCACACCAACGGCAATTACGACCAAACCCGATATTTCCTGGGCGACCAGATCAACAAGTCGAACGTCGCCAAGCTTCGGCCGGCCTGGATCTTCCAGACCGAGGTGAAGGAATCGCTCGAAACCACGCCGATCGTGGTGGGCGACGTGATGTATGTCACGACCTCTTTCAACCACGTCTATGCCCTCAACGCCAAGACCGGCGAGGAGTACTGGCACTACAAGCACAAGATGGGTCCCATCACGACCTATTGCTGCGGCCCCAACAACCGCGGCGTCGCCATCTATAAAGACAAGGTCTATATGGGCACGCTCGACGCGAAGCTCGTCGCGCTCGACGCCAAGACCGGCAGCCTCGTCTGGCAGACTGACATCGCCGAGCCCGAGCTCGGCTACAGTGAGACCATGGCGCCGACCGTCGTGGACGGGAAAGTCCTGATCGGCACCAATGGCGGCGAGTACGGCATCCGCGGCTTCGTGCGCGCCTACGACGCCGAGACCGGCAAGCTGGTGTGGAACTTCCATACCATCCCCGAGAACTCGGTCGGCGTGTGGGCGACCCATGACGCCACGGGCCGCGACATGCTTCGCGACATCGCGGCCGAGAAAGAAGCCCTGAAAAAGCAGGGCGACCCCTACAAGACGCTCGGCGGCGGCGTGTGGCAGAATCCGGCGGTCGACCTCAAGACAAAGCGCATCTTCTTCGTGGTCGGCAACCCGTCGCCCGATCTCGATGGCTCGCTCCGTCCCGGCGACAATCTCTACACCGACTCGCTCGTGTCGCTCGATCTCGACACCGGCAAATATGTCTGCCATTTCCAGTACATCGCCCATGATGTCTGGGATCTCGACGCGGTCAGCCCGCCGATCCTGGTCGACGTCAAGGACAAGGACGGCAAGACCGTGCCGGGTGTCATTCACGCCGGCAAGACCGGACACGTCTATGTCCATAACCGCGACGATTGCAGCCTGATCCGCTTCTCCGAAGCCATGGTGGCGCAGGAGAATATGTGGGTGCTGCCGACGCCCGAAGGCGCGCGCATGCTGCCTGGCGCCAATGGCGGCGTCGAGTGGTCGCCGATGGCGGTCAACCCCGGACTCGGCCTGAGCTACGCGGTCAACCTGCATCAGCCCATGACCTACCATGTCGAGAGCTCGCCCTATCCGGGCGGCAAGCTCTGGCTGGGCGGCGCCTTCAAGGTGATCCCGAGCGAGCGAGCAGTTCGGCAACGTCACTGCCGTCGACTACAACACCGGCAAGATCAAGTGGCAGAAGAAGACGCCGCTGCCGATGATGGGCGGCGCTCTGGCGACTGCTGGCGGGCTGGTGTTCACCGGTGAAGGCGACGGCTGGTTCCGCGCCTACGATGCCGAGAGCGGCGACGTGCTGTGGTCGTTCTTTGCGGGCGCTGGCGTCAATGCCCCGCCGGCCTCCTACACGGTGGACGGCAAGCAATACATCGTCGTCGGCGCTGGCGGTAACACCCAGATCGACTTCAGGCGCGGTAACAATATCATCGCGTTTACGGCCGACTGATCGCCCTTCCGCCCGTTCGCGGGCGTATAGAGAACAGCCGACCGGACGGGGCCTGAACAAGGCCCCGTCCTTTTCATCGCGGAACCGTAGGGCGGCAAAAAGCGATTGTGATAACGATGCGGTATCTTTCGATCCCGAAGCGACCCTTCTGCGCCGCCCTGCTCCTGTCGCTGCTATTGCTGCCGAGCCAGGCCGCGTACGCGGAGGGTGGAGAGGGTGCCCCGCCGCAGGCCCCGCTCTGCGCCTCTTGCCACGGCGCCGATGGCGTGCCGATCAACAAGCAGACGCCGGTGATCTGGGGGCAGAACGAGGGCTATCTCTTCCTGCAGCTTCGCGACTTCAAGGGCGGCTCGCGCAAGAACGACCTTATGGGGCCGATCGCGGCAACATTGGAGCGCGACGACATGCTCGCGCTAGCCGCCTATTTCTCGAAGCTCAAATGGCCGAACCTGCAGCAGCCCGACCCTTCGGCCGACGTGACCGCCAAGGCCCTATCTGCCGCGCGCTCGGTCGGCTGTCCCGCCTGCCATCTCGCCCATTTCCAGGGCGACGGCACTACCGCGCGGCTTGCCGGCCAGTGGCAGGAGTACCTGATCGGCACGATGATGGCCTTCCGCGACGGCGCGCGCGGCAACAATCCCGGCATGTCGGATTTGATGAAGGCGACCGCGCCTGACGACCTCGAAGCGCTGTCGCGCTATCTCGCCGGGTTGCAGATCGACGCCTATATCAACCAAGACCGCTGACCTGCGCGCTAATGCACGGCGGCGAGCTTTTCGCGGAGCGCCGTGAGGCTGGTGAGGTCGCCGGCGGTCTTGCCCTGACTGTCCTTGAGGGATTTATCGGCGCCCGCCGCAAGCAGAAGATCGGCGGCAACCACATGGTTGAGCTCGGCCGCGATCATCAGTGCGGTGCGGCCGCGATTGTCCTTGGCGTCAAGTTCGGCGCCGCGCTCGATCAGCAGGGCTAAGACCTTCTTCACGTCATTGATGCCCGCCTCGCTCGAATAGCCCGCCGCCCACATCAGCGCCGTCAGCTCGTTGCCGTAGCGCGCGTTCACGTCCACGCCGCGGTCGAGCAGGACCTTTACCGCCTCAGGGAAGCCGCGCCCGGCCGCATAGACGATTGCGCCCTTCTTTTCGCCATCGCGCGCCTCGAGGTCGGCGCCCTTGTCGAGCAGAAATTCGACGATCGGCACGCTGCCCATATAGGCCGCCGCGGCGAGCGGCGCCGTGCCGCTCCGTCCGGGGATGTTCACGTCAGCGCCGCGTGCAACCAGCAGCTCGACGATGGCAAGCCGCCCCGCCTCTGCGGCGCGGTAGAGCGCGGTCGAGCCGTCGAGATTGCGTGCATCGACCTTGGCGCCGTTATCGAGCAAGAGCGCGACGAGGTCGGCATGACCGGCGACCGCGGCGCGGCTCAACGGCATGGCGCCGAGCCGATCCCGCGCCTCGACTGAGGCGCCCGCTTCGAGCAGCAGCCGCGCCAGCGCCGCGCAGCCTTTGTCGGCGCTCGAGAACAGCATGGCGTTGACCTCGACAGTGCTCGCCGAGCGCGCGACCTGCTCGAATTTCTGCTCGAGGCTCTGGCACGCCCTGAGATCGGCGTGAGCGCCCGCGCCCGACGGGCTAAGGCAAGCGAGCGCCGCGGCGGTGGCGGAACCAAGGGCATATCCACGCATGACTGAGCTCATCCTTGAACCGTTCGATTAGAGCATGACTGGCTTTGCAAAAACAAGGACAGGCCATCAAGCCCGGGCATAGCGGGCCCCTTCAGCTCGCCAAAGGCCCTGCGGCCTGCTGCCAGGCCTGTATGCCTCCGGCAATGTGACGCGCATCGTCGAGGCCTGCCGCCTGCGCCGCCTGCACCGCCATCGCCGAGCGCTCGCCGAACGCGCAATAGAACACGAGCCGCTTGCCGGCCGAGCGCGCGAGCTGCTGCAAGTGCCCGTCGGGCCTCAGGCTCTCCTCGACATCTTGATAGGGCACGTGCAGCGAGCCGGGAATGACGCCGTGCTTGTGGCGCTCTTGGTCCTCGCGAAGATCGATCAGCGCCACATCGGTCCTGCCCAACAGGGTCTTCGCCTGTGCGGCGCTGAGGTCCCAGCCTTTGCCTGCCACGATCTGCTGCGCGAGCCCGAGCCGCATATTGGTGGGGATGGCGACGTCCATCATCTTCGGATCCGGCAGGTTCAGGCTCTCCATCAGCGCCACATACTCGTCGATCGACTTGACCTGAAGGCGCGGGTTGAAGGCCTTCTCCTCGCCGATCGTACTCACCGTGTCACCTTTGTAGTCGTGCGCCGGAAAGACCAGTGTCTCGTCCGGCAGCTTGAGCAGGCGTCGGAAGATCGAATTGTATTGCGCGCGCGGGTCGCCGTTCTGGAAGTCGGTGCGGCCAGTGCCGCGGATCAGCAGCGTGTCGCCGGTGAACACGCGGTCTCCCATGATGAAGCTGTAGGAATTGTCGGTATGTCCCGGCGTGTAGAGCGCTTCGAGGCTCAAGTCCTCGATACCGACATGATCGCCGTCGGCCACGCGGATCGACACCACGTCGGCGCGCGTCTGCTCGCCCATAACCGTGATGCAGCGCGTGCGCTCGCGCAGCGCCTCGAGCCCGGTTATGTGGTCGGCATGGAGATGGGTGTCGATCGCCTTGACGAGCCGCAAGTCGAGCTCGTTGAGCAATTGGATGTAGCGGTCAACCTTCTCCAGAACCGGATCGATGATCAGCGCCTCGCCGCCCTGACGGCTCGCGAGAAGATAAGTGTAGGTGCTCGACGTGGAGTCGAAGAGCTGCCGAAAGATCATGCAAACCTCATGCGTTGTTGCCTCCGACTATAACGCATGAGACCGGTATTCGACGCGTTTGGATGTCTCAGTCCACACGCGGTTCCTGGCCGCCGCGTAGAATTCGTACTCCCCTGATAGAGCGTGCGCTGGTCGATCGCGGCCGCCCGACTTCGCCCGCACCGTGGATATCCACCGCAAGCCCGGCTACGATCCGGTCGAGCTGATCCTCGATCCGGCGATCTCGTTCCCGAAGCTCGCACTTGGCTGGCGTCTCCTGAAAAAGGCGCTAGGTTTTCAGGACCCTGATGGACGTGATCCCTCTCGACGCGACGCTCGTCAAAGGCTCGCACGGCCGCGCCGACGTAAGCCCAGAGCACGGCCCTGTGCTTATGTCGTCCGTGCCGGGAATGCTGCCGTCAGGCCCTATCAATGCCACCGAAGTGAAATCGCTGCTGCTTGCCCATCTGTTCGACGATGCAAACTGAAAACCGTTTGTCCATGCGCGACGCCGAAGAGCTGATGGTCCTGGTCGATGCCGACGATCGAGCGATCGGCACGGAGGGCAAGCTCGCGGCGCATAAGAGCGGCGCTCTGCACCGCGCCTTCTCCGTGATCGTCTGGGACAGTGCGGGCCGCCAGCTCATCCAGAAGCGCGCGCGCGGCAAATATCACTCGGGCGGGCTCTGGACAAATGCCTGTTGCGGCCACCCGCGCCCCGGCGAGGACACAGCCGCCGCAGCGCTCCGCCGCCTCGAGGAGGAGATGGGCTTCGCCTGCAAGCTTGAGAGCCTCGGCACCATTCACTACCGCGCGGAGCTCGATGGCGGCCTATGGGAGCACGAGCTGGTTCATGTGTTCCGCGGGACTTACGAAGGCCCTGTGGCGCCCGATCCGGCCGAAGTCGAGGACTATCGCTGGGCCTGTCTGGAAGATCTGCGCGCGGACATCGCCGAGGACCCGGAAGCGTTCAGTGTCTGGTTCCGGCAATATGTCGCCGCGCAATGGCCCATGGCGCTCGCCGCGCCGGAGGCCTAATTCGCGGCGTCATGCGCCTTGCGGATGCGGTTCGCCACGAGCAGCGCAAACGCCTGGAATCGCTAGCGACAGCGCAAAGGCGAGCAGAAAGCCGGTGAAGCCTTCGGCCGAAGCCCCGAGCCCTGCATAGACCGTGGCGAAACCGATATTGGCGAGCGCCGTCACCAGCAGCACGGTGCTCGCCTTCAATCCCAACACGCCGGCGGCGATGACCGACGCCTCGGCGAGCACCGGCACCGGCCGCGCGAGCGCGAGCAGCGGCAGGCCGTAGCGCGCGAGCAAGCCTGAGAGATAAGCGAAATCCGGGGCGCACGTCTCCGCTCTTGTCGGTCTGGATGTTGCACGCATTGACCGGCTCGCGCCGCTCGACCGCAAGCCCAGCCATACCCTTGCCGACCGGGATGGTGCCGATGGTCTTGAGCACGATGTCGGGAAAGCCGGGGGTCGCCGCGGCAAGATGCAGCATGCCGTCGGGTCCGATCAGATGGATGGTCCCGCTGTCGGCCTTCATGTGCCCGACCACTGCGGCAAGCGCCTCATCGTCGCTCGAAGCCCGCGCCAGAGAGATCGCCGATCTGCATGGCTTTTTCGTCCTTTCCCATTGGTAAGTTGGCGTCAGTGTTAAGACGCACTATAGCAGTAGGGCCGGTCCGGAGCAGGCCGCATCGAACGGGATTTTCGGTAAGCAGGACGGAGCTTTTCCTGAGGGGGGACAGTGACTCAACGCAACGCCACGGCGAATAGCGGCGCGGTTCGCGTCTCGCTCGTCATCCTTGCGACGATTTTCACGATCGCAGGCGTCTACTATGCGAGCTCGATCTTCGCCCCGCTTACCTTCGCGCTGCTCGTGTTGGCGCTAGTCTGGCCGCTCCAGCAATGGCTCGAGGAGCGCCTGCCGCAATCGGCGGCGCTCTTCATCACGCTTCTTGTGACGATCGTGTTTGTCCTCGTGTTCGCCTCGATGATCGCCTGGGCGCTGAGCGGCATCGCCGGGTGGCTGCTCGACAACGTGGCGCGCTTCCAGACCCTCTACAAGCAAGCCACGGAGTGGCTCGAGGAGCACGGCATCTTCGTCGCCGGCATTCTCTCCGAGCGCTTCGACGTGCTGTGGCTCATCCGCCTCTTCCAGGAGGTCGCGCGCAGGCTCAACCGGCTCGCGGGCTTCGCCATCCTCGCTTTCGTGTTCCTCATGATGATGCTGCTCGAGGTCGACGCCTTCCGCCGCAGAATCACCGCGCTTGGCAAGGATGTCGGGCCGAAGTTCGTGGCCGCGATTGCCGAGAGCGCCGACAAGTTCCGCAAGTACATGCTGGTGCGCACGCTGCTGAGCCTCGGCACCGGGCTCGCGGTGTGGGGCTTCGCCGAGCTCATGGGCGTGCAGCCCGCTTTCGCCTGGGGTCTGCTTGCGTTCGCGCTCAACTACATCCCGTTCGTCGGGTCGTTCGTGGCGACGATTCTGCCCGGCGTGTTCGCGCTGGCGCAGCTCGATTCCTGGCAGACCATCACGCTCGTCATCATCGGGCTGGCCTGCATCCAGTTCGTTCTCGGCAACTATGTCGAGCCGCTGGTCGCGGGCGCGGCGCTCTCCATCTCGCCCTTCGCCGTGGTGTTCGCCGTGTTCTTCTGGGGACTTCTTCTGGGGCATACCCGGCGCCTTTATCGGCGTGCCGATCTTGATCGCGCTCATGACCATCTGCGAGAAATTTCCCGCGAGCCGCTGGGTTTCGGACCTCTTCTCGGGCGAGCCGCCGGGGCGGGCGGCGAAGAAGGCGAGAGCCTGAACCGCATCTGCTAGACTGATATCGAAGGCCCGCAAGGACTCCCGATGGCGCGCAAACGCGAGACAAATAAGCGCGAGGCCAAAAAGCCCGCAGCGGAACTCTTGATCGACCCGCGACGCGGCGACATCGAGGCCGACGCCTCCAGCACCAAGAGCCAGTCGATGCTGGCAATCGCCGGCAGCATGCTGGTCGAGATCAGCCTCCCGAAGCTGATCTTCGCCTGGACCTTGCTGCTCGTGCTGCCTGGCCTTCTACTTGGTCTCGCGCCCATCGTCGTTGCGGAATGGGTGACGACGGTCACGAGCAAGCTCGCCCATGTCGCCATCGGCCTCTGGTCGCTCCTGCTTCTGGCCGGCGTCGTGGCGCTCGGCTGGGTCGGCTGGCGCACCGTGTTCCGCATGGCCGAGACGAATTTCTGGTCGCTCAACTCGATCGTGGTGCAGCCGGGCTATGCCGGCTTCCGCGAGCTCATCCGCCATGTCGTCGAGAAGCTCCTGCCGAAGGATGCGGACCCCGAGCTCCGCGCTAATCTGCGCGCGGCATCGGCTGCGATAGCCGGCGTCGTGGTCTGCGCGCTCGCGCTTCTCGTGCTCCGCCTCGCCTGGCCCTACACGCATCTCTACGGCAGCATCGCCGAGCTCAAATCCTGGACACAGGTCGGGCTCGTGGCGCTCGCCAACAGCGTCGTGGTCATCACCGGCTATCTCGCCGTTGCCGCACTGATCTGGGGCTTTGCCGATGCCGTGATGCCGCAGCCCAAGAACCTCGCACGGTTCCAGACCACGCCCCGCGGCGCGCGCATCTGGCGCATCGCCCATCTGTCAGACATTCATATCGTCGGCGAGCGCTACGGTTTCCGCATCGAGAGCGGGCGGCTCGGTCCGCGCGGCAACCACCGGCTCAAGCGCCTGCTCGACCAGCTCGAAGCGCTCGACGCCAAGGAGAAGTTCGACGCGATCCTGATCACCGGCGACATGACCGACGCGGGCGTCGCGTCGGAATGGGCCGAGCTGCTCGATGACCTTGCGGAGCATCCACGCCTTTCCGGCCGTGTGCTGATGCTGCCCGGCAATCACGACGTCAATATCGTCGATCGCGCCAACCCCGCGCGTATGGACCTGCCCACGAGCCCGAACCGCAGGCTGCGCCAGATCCGATGCCTGTCGGCCATGAGCGCGATCCAGGGGATCGCAGTGCGCGTTGTCGATCTGGAAAACGGCAGGCTCGGCGGCACGCTGGCGGAGCTACTCAAGAAGCACGACGCGAGATGGCACGCTTCGCCGACAAAGCCCGCCCGCGGCTCTCTAACGCGATCCCCGAGCTTTGGTCGAAATGCTTCCCGATGATCGTGCCGCCCGACAAGCTGGACGGGCTCGGCATTATCCTGCTCAATTCCAACGCAGATACGCATTTCTCCTTCACCAACGCGCTCGGCATGGTGACCGCCGAGCAGATGAAAGGCGTCGAGATCGCCTGCAAGGCCTATCCCGACGCTTGCTGGATCATCGCGCTGCATCATCACGTCATCGAATATCCCTGGGCGGCGAAGGCGCTGTCCGAGCGCATCGGCACGGCGCTGATCAACGGCAATTGGTTCGTGCGCATCGTGCACCCCTGACCGGACGCGCGGTGCTGATGCATGGCCACCGGCATGTCGACTGGATTGGCGAGATTGCGCGGCATTCCGATCGTTTCGGCCCCCTCCCCCGTCATGGAAGTGACCGATGAATACGATACGGCCTTCTACATTCACACTTTGGCCATAGGGTCTGACGGACAACTGAGGCTGCTCAAGCCCGAGCGCATCGTGGTGAAGGGCGAGCGCAGAGGCGGCCGGATAGGAAAGCATGGCATATCGCGACCCGCTTCTCGTCGACTTGGCCCTCCAGGGCGGCGGCGCGCATGGCGCCTTCACGTGGGGCGCGCTCGACCGTTTGCTCGAAGAGAAGTGGCTCAAGGTCGACGGCATCTCGGGCACGTCCGCCGGCGCCATGAACGCTGCCGTGCTCGCCGACGGTCACGCCAAAGGCGGCGCGGACGGCGCGCGCGAGGCGCTCGAGACCTTCTGGCGCGAAGTCTCGCGCGCCGGCATAATGAGCCCGCTCAGGCGCACCCCGCTCGACATGGCGCTCGGACGCTGGACTCTCGACTTCTCGCCGGGCTTCATCGCCATGGACTTGATGGCCCGGCTCTTCTCGCCCTACGAGCTGAACCCGGCCGGCCTCAATCCGCTCCGCTCGATCCTCGCCAATTGCGTCGATTTCGACCGGCTCTCGCGCGCGCCGATCAAGCTCTTCGTCACCGCGACCAATGTGCGCACCGGCCGCGGTCGCGTGTTCCGCAACGCCGACATCACGCCCGACGCGCTGCTCGCCTCGGCCTGCCTGCCCACGATGTTCCAGGCCATCGAGATCGACGGCGAGGCTTATTGGGATGGCGGCTATTCCGGCAATCCCACCATGACGCCGCTCGTGCGCGAATGCGATTCCAAGGACACGATCCTGATCGCCATCAATCCGATCGAACGCGCGGGCACACCGCGCACCGCCCGCGACATCCTCAACCGCCTGAACGAGGTTTCCTTCAACACCGCGCTCGTCAAGGAGCTGCGCATGATGGCGCTTCTCCGGCAGGTCGCAGACCCCGGCCATTCCGAGGGCAAGCTCTGGGCCGACATGCGCATCCATCTTGTGCGCAGCGACCCGCTGACGGAACTCGGCTATTCCTCGAAGCTCAACGCCGAGTGGGAGTTTTTCTGCATGTTGCGCGACAAGGGGCGCGCCGCCGCCGAGGAGTTCCTCGCAGCGCACGGCCACGATCTCGGCCGCCGCTCGTCGATCGACCTCGACACGCTGCTCGAAGGCGTCTGACGCGATGGGCCTCTTCGGCATCCTGCTCGGCCTTACGCTGCTGATGCTCTTCTCGTTCCGCGGTTGGAGCGTGCTCCTGCTCGCGCCGGCTGCGGCGCTGATCGCCGCTTTGTTCTCCGGAGAGCCCCTGCTTGCGCATTGGACGCAGACCTTCATGGGGGGCGCGGCTAGCTTCATCGCGCAGTTCTTCCCGCTGTTCCTGCTCGGTGCGCTGTTCGGCAAGTTGATGGACGACAGCGGCGCCGTCTCCTCCATCGCGGATGCCATGAGCGACTGGTTCGGACGCGAGCGCGCGATCCTCGCCGTCGTGCTGGCGGGCGCGCTCGTCACCTTCGGTGGAGTCAGTTTGTTCGTCGCGTTCTTCGTGCTGGCGCCGATGGCCAAGACCTTGTTCCAGGTGGCCTCAATCCCGCGGCGGCTGATGCCGGCGGCGATTGCGCTCGGCACCTCGACCTTCACCATGTCGGCGCTGCCCGGCACGCCATCGATCCAGAACGCGATCCCGATGCCGTTTTTCGGCACCACAACCTTCGCCGCACCCGGCCTCGGCCTGATCGCCTCGGCCATCATGCTCGGTTTCGGACTTTGGTGGCTCGCGCGCGCCGAGCGGCTGGCGCGCCTCGCGGGCGAGCCACCAGGCGTCGATCTCGGCCTCTCGACCATGCCGATCCTGGAGGATCAGTCCTTGCGCGAGCGCGCCACCACGGCGAGTGCCTTCGATCCTGCCGAGATCCCGCATGGCCGCCACGCCGATTCCGGGCCGCCCTTCTGGCTCGCCATGCTCCCGATTGCCGTGGTCATCGGCGTGAACTTCCTGATGAGCATCGTCGTTCTGCCCCGCCTCGACACGTCTTATCTCGCCGAGCCCCGCTTCGGCGCGACGCAACTATCGGCGGTCGGTGGCGTGTGGGCCGTGGTCGTGGCGCTTCTGGCCGGCATCCTCGTGCTGGTCGCGACCAACTGGAAGCGGCTGACCGCTTTAAGGGAAAGCGTGGACGCCGGCGCCAACGCCTCGGTGCTGCCTGCGCTGAGCGTCGCGAGCCTGGTCGGTTTCGGCGCGGTCGTGGCGGCGCTACCGGCTTTTGCCGCGGTGCGCGACGCGGTGCTGTCGATCGGCGGAGGTCCGCTCGTCTCGGTCGCCGTCGCCACCAACGTGCTCGCGGCGCTCACCGGCTCGGCCTCAGGTGGCCTGATCATCGCGCTCGAAGCGCTCGGCGACACTTATATGCAGATCGCCGCGGAGCAAGGCATCGACCCGGCGCTCATGCATCGCGTGGCGGTGATTGGCGCGGGCACGCTCGACAGCCTGCCGCATAACGGCGCTATCGTCACGCTGCTCGCGGTCTGCGGCGCCACCCACCTCACCAGCTATTTCGACATCTTCATGGTCGCGATCACAGGCGCGCTCATTGCGCTCGTCGCCGTGATCGTTCTCGGCACGATCTTCGGCTCGTTTTGAGCCGCCAAACGCAAAGGCCCGCGGCTCCGGACGGAACCGCAGGCCTGTTTCTCGCAAATCAAAGATCAGCTGCGCTCAGCTCTTGACGCGGAACGCCCAGATGATTAGCGCAACGCCTTCGATCAGTAGCAGGATGCCGAACACGAAGGGCACCGCGAGCGCAGCGTTGAGCGGCGAGCTCAGAAGCAGAACGCCGATGATCGTGCTGATGACACCTAAGATGAAGGAGCCGATGCCGCCTCCGGCAAACCCGCCGATGATACCGATAACACCCATCACCAGCGAGAGAACCCCGAGATAGATGGCGACCGAAGTCGGCAGGACGATCGCCGTCGCCACCGGGTGGTTCAGCACGAGGATGCCGGCCCCGATCCCGAGAATGCCGATCAGCAGCGACCAGTACCACGGCACCGAGCGGTCGACGAACACGCGTACGAGCTCGAGCACGCCGATGAAAAGCAGGTAGAAGCCCAGAAACACCGCGAGCGCGAGCAGTGTTGCCGCAGGATTGGTCAGGAGCAATATACCGAAGATGATGGCGGCAATTCCCTCGAGCAGGAAGATCCACCAGACATCGGATTGCTGTACGTGCTTGACGGCTGTAGCCATGATTTGCCCTCCCCATTTGTTCCACTGCGGGTCCGGGCGGGCGCGGCGCTTCCCCGCGATTCGGCCCCCCAGTTGACAGGGCGCAAGTTTACACCTTTGAGGAAGAAAGACAGTGACGTTTTCGGCCGAGCCGGCCTGGACTTTGCCTAGGTGTGGATTTCATGGGAATTCCCGTGATCGAGAAAGTCGTTTCCGCGACCCCGGAATGGGCGCCGCAAAAGGCCGTGTGGACGGCATGGCCCTGGGACAAACGAGAATGGGACGGCGACCTTGCCGCGCCCCGGAGCGATGTCGCGGCGCTGGTGCGCGTGCTTTCGCCGCATACGCTCGTGCGCGTGCTCGCGAATGGCGCCGAGGCCGAGGCTTCGGCGTGGGCGGCGCTTGGGGATTGCGCGGAGATCGTCCCGGCCCGCTATGGCGACATCTGGCTGCGCGACACGGGTCCTGTCTTCGCGTGCGACGAGCGGGGGCCCGTTGCGTTGCGCTTCAGGACCAATGGCTGGGGCGGCAAATACCTGCTCGACGGCGACGAGACGGTGGGCGACGATATCGCGCGGACTTCGGGCGTGCCCATGCGCCGCTTCAACTTCGTGCTGGAAGGCGGCGCGGTCGAGCATGACGGCGACGGCACGCTGCTCACGACGCGCGAGACGCTGCTCAACGCCAATCGCAATGGCTGGAGCGAGCGCGAGGCGGAAGAGGCGCTCCGCCACGCCTTCGGCGCGCGCAAGATCATCTGGCTCGATCGGGGGCTCGCAAACGACCACACCGACGGGCATATCGACAACCTCGCCCGCTTCGTGGGCCCTGGCCGCGTCGTTTGTCAGGCGGCCGCGAGCCCCGACGACCCGAACGCCGACCTGTTCGAGGAGATCACCGCCGCGCTGGAAGCCGCGACCGACGCGCGGGGACGGAAGCTCGAAATGATTCCCGTGCCGAGCCCCGGCCGCGTGCTTGCCGCATCGGGCGAGAGCGTGCCAGCCTCGCATATGAATTTCGTCATCGCCAATGGCGTGGTAGTCATGCCGGTCTACGGCACGCCGAGCGCCGCGCCCGCGCGCACCGCATTGCAGGCCGCCTTCCCGGATCGCGACGTGATCGGGCTGCCCTCGCGCGGGTTGCTCGGAGCGGGCGACGCGGGCGGCGGCTCCTTCCACTGCATCACCTTGAACGAGCCTCTATAAATGACCAATCGCTTGCTGACCGTCGCCGCCATCCAGGCAAGCTTCGGCCCTGACATCAGAGCCAATATCGTCAAGACCATGGAACTCATCCGCGCGGCAGCGGCTCGCGGCGCGCAAGTGGTCGTGCCGCCCGAGCTATTCCAGGGAATCTACTTTCCGACGCGGCAGGACCCAAAATGGTTCGCGACCGCCTATCCTGCCGGGGCACACCCCGCCGTGCTCGAACTCAAGAAACTCGCCAGGGCGCTCAACGTGGTTATCCCCATCTCCTTCTTCGAGAGCGACGGCCCAGGCTTTTACAACAGCGTGGCGATTGCCGACGCCGACGGCAAGATCCTCGGGCTCTACCGCAAGAGCCACATCCCCGACGGGCCGGGCTATCAGGAGAAATACTATTTCCGCCCGGGCGACACGGGGTTCAAGGCGTGGCGCACAAAGCACGGCACGATCGGCGTCGGCATCTGCTGGGATCAGTGGTACCCGGAGGCCGCGCGCGCCATGATGCTGGAGGGTGCCGAGATCCTGTTCTATCCCTCGGCCATCGGGTCTGAGCCCTACGACGCCGCGCTCGACACGCACAAGCAATGGCAGCGCGCCATGCAGGGCCATGCCGTGTCGAACGCCGTGCCGGTTGTGGCGGCGAACCGCATCGGCGTCGAGGAGAATGACGGCGCGACGCAGCGCTTCTACGGCCATTCCTTCATCGCCGATTATCGCGGCGAGATCGTCGCCGAGCTGGGCGAGACCGAGGAGGGCGTGGTGGCGCACAGCTTCGACCTCGACGAGATCGCAAGCTACCGCGCCGACTGGGGCTTCTTCCGCGACCGCCGCCCCGACCTCTACGCCAAGAGCCTGGGGTAAGCAGCGCTACTTGGCCGCTGCCGCGACATCCCGTACGCGCCACTTCGCCTGGTCCGGCTCCACGGACCGCACGTTCTCGATGATGAACCTGCTCTTCGGCCGCGCCGGGATACGCGAAAGCTTCATGCGCAAATCCTGCGGTGGCACGTCGTAGCGCATCTCGCGCGCCAGCATCTCGATGCCCCACGCGAGCGAGCGCGACGGTGACGTCCTCGCCTGGACAGCGATGGCCGGTCCGCACGTCCCCCCCGCCTTGCGGCACGAACGCGAAGGGGCAGACCTCGCGCTTCAGGAAGCGGTCCGGGTTGAACGAGGTCGCGTTACGATGGCTGCGCGGATCGAGATTGGTCCCGTAGAGATCGAGCACGACCCACTCGCCTTTCGCGAAATGCTTGCCGCGCCAGTCGAACGGCTCGCGCACCCTCCCCCCGATAAACGCAAAGAACGGACAAAGCCGGCGCACCTCCTGCGCGAAGGCTTCCGCATAGGCACGATCGCCTGCCTGCAACCGCTCGCGAAGCTCGGGGCTCTCATGCAGCATCAGCGCGCCATAGACCACGTAACGGGCGACCGCCACGCTCGCGCGAAGCACGTTGAGCAGCTCAACGACCGCCGCACTGAGCGAGATCGGTCCGCCGTTGAGCTCGCGGTGAAACGCGATGATCCTGACCGGCGAGTTGGGGCGCGTTTCGATCTCGCCCGTGCGGACGCGATGGATGACGTCCCTCGCCCATCGTTCGGTGCGCCTGCGCAGGAACAATCCCCACCACGCGCGCGGGCCGAGCGTGCCGCTGCCTTCGATCATGGCGGCGAATTCGCGGGTCCGCGCCTTGGCCTCGTCCTCTGTGAGCGGCACGCCGGCCCAAGCGCAGGCGATGCGAGTGAGCACCTCGCACGCCTCGTCGAACAGCACGATCCGGCCACGCGCCTGCCACTCCGCGATGCGCGCGCGCCATTCCTTGCGCGCGATCTCTTCGAGCCGGGCGATCTGCGGTTGCGTCACCAGCGCGAGAAACATGTCCTTGCGATGCCTGAGCGCGGCCCCGTCGAGCATCTGCACGCTGTCGAAGTCCTGCAGCAGCATGAGCGTCATGACCGGCATGGCGCCGACGCGCGTGAACCTGCCCGGCGCATAGAACATGCGCGCGGCGTCCTCGCCCACCACGCAGGTCGCTTTTTGCAGCATGGCCCGTGTGGTGAAGGCATCGCTGCCCAAGCGCTCGCAACGCCGCCTGATGAAGTCATAACCCTGGAGCACAGCTGCCAGGGTGGCATCGAGGGTCTTGTCGCTTGCGATTTCCGTCTTGGTGGCGCGGTTTTGCATGGCAGCGAAAGTCTTGCGCGAAATCTGTCCAAACAAAGGCAAATTTCGCGAATTGCGATTAGGGCTACCTCCCTAAACGCCGCAGCCTCACAGATAGCTCCACCACCATTCCTCGCGCCGCGCTTTGACGCCCGCGAACCAGTGGCAGAGCGGATAGAGCAGCACGAGCACCACGAGCCACACCAGATAGACGCCCGGCAGGCCAAGCCCGATCTCGGGCCTGCGCGCAACGAACACACCCGTCATCGCGAAGGCGGCAACGATTGCAAGCGCGTGGATCAGATAGAGATGCACGACATAGTAGAAGAACGGCGCGCGCCCAAACGTGACGAGCCCATCCGCGATCCGCCCGCGCGCGTGCTCGAAAGCCGCAAGCAGCATCAAAGACGGCCCGAGCGTCATCATCAGGAACAGAAGCGACGGGGGATATTTCTCCGTGTTGATGAAGGAGAGGATTGTCGAAAGCAGCGTCGCCTGCACGCTCCACGGCGCGGGATCGCCGTAAAGATTGGATGGCGCGCAGCAGCACGAAGCCTGCAGTGATGCCAGCGCCGAGCTGATAAAGGCGGCGACGGCGCGTCACAGGATCCAGCAGCATGGTGGGCCCGAGCAGATAGCCCGCGGCCATCACGCCCGCCCACGGAATCAGCGTGTAAAGCACATAGATCCTGACCGTGTCGGTGAACTGGATGCGGCCGGGATCGTGCAGCACATGCCAGAGCGGCGCCGCGGCGCCGAGATCTTCGGCGCGGATCCCGTCGAGCAAATTGTGGCCGAGGATCATGCCAAGCGCGACCACGGCGATGGCCCAACGCGGCAGCCAAATCAGCGCGGCAAGCACCAGCATCGAGGCGCCGATCACCCAGATCACGCCGGCGCCGAGACCCCGATAGAATGACGGATCGAAGCCCCAGGCGAAGTTGATCAGGGTGAATTCGATCAGGATCAGCCAAAGCCCGCGCGTGAAGAGGAAGCGGCTGAGCTCTCCCCTGCCCCGTCCACGTCCGTAGAGATAGGCCGAGATGCCGGACAGGAGGACGAAGGCCGGCGCGCAAAAATGGGTGATCCAGCGCGTGAGGAAGAGAGCCGGATCCGCCACGTCGCGGGGGTTGAAGGAGCCGCTCGCGAAGAAGTCACGCGTATGGTCGAGCGCCATCAGCGCCATGACCAGCCCGCGCAGGATGTCGATCGAGGCGATTCTGCCGCCCGCGGCGAAATTTTCTGGTGCAGACGCACCGCTATGAGGCTTAATCCGGCCGCGAACGTCCACAGAGTCGCTCACTTGCACCCCATCAGATGGTCAGCTTGCCGCAACAGACTTCAGCCGACTTGTCGACCGACCCCGCATTCTTTGCCCTGCTGACGCAGAGCTATGCGCGGTTCGTGGGCGCGCCGCTTATTCCGCCAGGATCCGACGCGGCCTGGTTATACCGCGACGCGCCCTTCGCCGTCCTCGCGCACGACACGAGCTCGGACCCTCGCTTCATCTACGCCAACAAGGCGGCGCAAGCCTGTTTCGGCTATTCCTGGGACGAGTTCCTAGCGCTGCCCTCGCGACTTTCCGCCGAGCCACAAAACCGCGCCGAGCGCCAGGCGCTGCTCGATGCGGTGGCGCGCGACGGTTTCCATTCAGGCTATAGGGGCCTCCGTGTTGGCAGGGGCGAGCGGCGCTTTCTCATCGAGGACGGCGTGGTCTGGGAATTAATCGATGCGCGCGGTACGCGGCACGGACAGGCCGCGACCTTCGCGTCATGGCGGGATGTCGGCGCATGAGCGAGCGTGAGAAGCTGATCTTCATCGTCTCGGGCGAGACATCGGGCGACAATCTCGCTGCCCGCCTGATGGAGGCGCTCAAGCAAGAGACCGGCGGGCGCGTGCGCTTCGCCGGCGTCGGTGGCCCGCAAAGCGAGAAGCAGGGGTTGCAAAGCCTGTTCCCCATGAGCGAGCTTTCGCTGATGGGGCTCGCCGAGGTCCTCCCGCATTTGCCGCTTCTCGCCAAGCGCCTCAACGAGACCGTGGCGGCGGCGCGCGCGCTTCAGCCCGACGCCGTCGTCACCGTCGATTTACCCGATTTCTGCCTCCGTGTCTGCGAGCGCCTACGCGGGTCGGGGTTTCCCGTGATCCACTATGTCGCGCCGCAGCTCTGGGCGTGGCGGCCGGGACGCGCGCGCAAGCTCGCGAGGAAGATCGATCATCTGATGGCGCTCCTCCCCTTCGAGGTGCCGTTCTTCGCGCAATATGGCGTGCCCTGCAGCTATGTCGGACATCCGGCCATCGAATTGGGCGCGGGAAAAGGCGACGGGCCCGCCTTCAGGGCGCGACATCATTTGCCGGCGGACGCGACGCTGCTCTGCGTCATTCCCGGCAGTAGGCGCGGCGAAGTGCGCCACATGCTGCCGATTTTCGCCGACGTGCTTCAGCGCCTCAAGGAGAACCATCCCGACCTGCATGTCGTCATCCCAATGGTGCATACAGCCGAGGAGGCGGTG
The DNA here is from genome assembly GCA_963832515.1 of uncultured Alphaproteobacteria bacterium. Taxonomy (GTDB): domain Bacteria; phylum Pseudomonadota; class Alphaproteobacteria; order Rhizobiales; family Methyloligellaceae; genus Methyloceanibacter. Next base: position 12,008 of record CAWHUE010000013.1, on the reverse strand, counting down.
CGGGAAGGCACGCGCGATTGGAAGATGCCGGTGCTTCTGTTAACCGATTTGAGCGAGCGGTTCGATGCGTTCGCCGCGTCCAACGCGGCGATGGCGAAGTCCGGCACCGTGTCGCTCGAGCTCGCGCTTGCCGGCGTGCCGATGGCCGTGGGTTACAAGGTCAACGCGGCGACCGCCTTTGTTGCCCGGCGCATGATCAACGTTGAGCATGCCTCCCTGGCGAACTTGCTCACGCGCCGCGCTATTATCCCTGAGTTCATCCAGGAGAACTGCACGCCGCAAAATCTCGCCGAGACCGTCGACGCGTTGCTCAAGCCTGGCGAAGCGCGCGAGGCCCAGCGCGCCGGTTTTCGCGAGGTGGTCGAGGTGCTCGGCGATCCCGAGCCGCCGCCGAGCATGCGCGCCGCGCGTGTCGTGCTCGACCTGATCCGGGCCAACGCCGAATAGTGAGGCGACCTATTCTCCGGCGCGGGTCTGCGGGCCGAGATGCGCGTTCACTTGGCGGAGATGCGCTTCGATGCTTTCGTTGATCAGGCTCGCCACGTGCAGCGCCTCACTGCCAGCGCGGCCGTCGACCAGCGGCTTACGACCGGTCGCGATGCAGTCGAGGAACTCCTCGATTTCGTTGGCGAGGCTGTCCTGCTTCGGGATCTCGTGCGTCTCCGTCGCGATCGCGGCCAACCCCTCCGTCATCGGATCGCCGCGCAGCCGGTAGCCGAAAATCTTCCCCTCGCCCAGATCGCAATTCAGATAGTGGCTGCGGCCGAACACGCGCATGCGCCGCTCGATCTTGTAGCTCACCCGGCTCGCCGTGACGTTCGCGACGCAGCCCGACGCGAAGGTGATGCGCGCATTGGCGATGTCGACATTGCGGCCGAGCACCGGCGTGCCCACCGCATCGACGCTCTCGACCGCCGAGCCGACCAGCCCGATGATCATGTCGATGTCGTGGATCATCAGATCGAGGACCACGTCGACCTCCACGCCGCGATTGCGCCATGGCGCGATGCGGTAGCTCTCGAAATAAAGCGGATCGGTCATCATCTGCGAAAGCGTGCGATAGGCGCTGGAGTAGCGCTCGATATGCCCGACCTGGAGCACGCGCCCGCGCTCCGCGGCAAGACGGGTCAGCGCATCCGCCGTCTCGACGCTGTGCGTAATCGGCTTCTCGACCAGTACATGGATGCCGGCTTCGAGCAGCGTGCGCGCGACGTCGTAATGGAGCGGCGTCGGCACCGCCACGCTCACCGCATCGACCTGGCCGATGATGCTGGCAAGGTCGGGGACAGGCTCGGCGCCGAATTCCTCCGCGACCGCGCGGGCGCGAGCCTCGTCGGTATCCACCACCGCGACGAGCATGGCGCGCGGGTTCTTCGCATAATGGTTGGCGTGGAAGCGCCCGAAATAGCCGGTCCCCACGACGGCGGTGCGGATCGGATCGGCCATTACTCTGCGGCGCGCGCGGCACCCGCGCTCGCGGCGGCAACGGCGCTCGCGCACGGTGCCGATGACGCGGTCCTGCATCGCGTCGGTGAGATAAGGATGCATCGGCAAGCTGATGACGCGCGAGGCAAGCCGCTCGGCAACCGGCAAGCCGCCAGGCGCGGTCGGGAACTCCCGATAGGCCGGGAGCTGGTGCAGCGCGCGCGCATAGTGGATGGCGGTGGGTACGCCTGCGGCGCGGCAGCTGCTCGCGATCGCATCTCGATGCTCGGTGACGATCGTGTATTGCGCCCAGACCGAGGTCGCGCCGGGCTTGAGCTCCGGCACCTTCACCACGTCGCGCAAGCCCGCGGCGTAACGGTCGGCGCATCTCTGCCGCGCCACGATCTCGTCCGGGAACAATCTGAGCTTCTCGCTGAGGATCACGGCCTGGATCGAATTGAGCCGGCTGTTCAGCCCGATATGCGCGCCTTCCGATCCGTCTTCCGCCTTGCCGTGGCAGCGGAGCGAGACGAGGAGCTTCGCCTTCTCCGCATCATCGAGGAAGATCGCGCCGCCGTCGCCATAGCCGCCGAGCGGCTTCGACGGATAGAAGCTCGTGCCGGTATAGGGCGCGAGCGTGCCGACCTTCTTGCCGTCGAGGCTCGCGCCGAAACTCTGCGCCGCATCCGCCAGCACGAGCAGGTTTCGCGCCTTGGCGAGCGCACGGATCGCGGCGTAGTCGGCCGGCTGCCCGTAGAGATCGACGGGGATGATGCAGCGCGGCTTGAGCCCGCGCGCCTTGGCATCGCCGATCGCGGCTTCAAGGCTCTCGATGTCGATGTTGAACGTGTCCGGATCGATGTCGACAAAGACCGGCGTCGCGCCCATCAGCACCGGCACTTCCGCCGTGGCGAGGAAGGTGAAGGCCGGCACGAACACGGCGTCGCCCGGGCCTACGCGTTCCGCCATCAGGACGAGCTGGAGCGCGTCGGTGCCGTTCGCGCAAGTGACGACGTGGCGCGCGCCGCAGAAGGCGGCGAGCTGCTTCTCGAGCTCGGCGACCTGCGGGCCGAGAATGAACTGCCCGCTGTCAAGCACGGCGAGAATCGCGCGGTCGACGCGCTCGCCCATCAGCGTGCGCTGGGCGGCAAGGTCGATGAAAGCGGGCATGCGCGCTGTGCCGTCTTTGCTCATGCGGTCCCCTGGCTCCCGGTCATTCTACCTTGGAAAACGGCCAATCGAGGCCCGCGTCCGCCAGCGAACTTTGACCTGATTTCAACGATTTAGGCGAGTTCCCCGCGGGGCTTTGTCGTGCCCGCGGCGTGCGAGTAGCACAGCGCACCCGAAGTTTCAAACCCGTCGGGCCTGCGTCCAAGCGTCCTATCCTGCTGCCCCCTTGGGAAAGCGCCCGATCGGTGCTAGCGGAGATCAGGTCCCTCCACAATGATGGCCCTCCGAACCTTGGCTGATTCTCCTTTGCCGGATCCCACCTCGCGCCATGCAGCTCGGCTCTGAAATTCTGCTCGCATCGAAGCGGCTCAATGGCCTGCGCGTCGGCGTGCTCGCCAACCCCGCTTCTGTCGACCGCCGCTTCCGGCACATCGTCGACCTGGTTGCCGCCTGTCCGGATTTCAAGCTCGCTGCGATTTTCGGTCCGCAGCACGGCTTCCGCTCGGACCTGCAGGACAACATGATCGAGACGCCGCACGCGAACGACCCGAAGCGCGCCGTGCCGATCTTCTCGCTGTACAGCGAGACGCGCGCGCCGACCCCCGACATGCTGGGCCTGATCGACGTGCTCGTCATTGACATCCAGGACGTCGGCGCCCGCATCTACACCTTCATCTATACGATGGCGAATTGTATGGCGGCCTGCGCGCGCGCGCGCGTGCCGGTGATCGTCTGCGACCGGCCGAACCCGATCGGTGGGATCGCGGTCGAAGGGCCCTATGCTCGAGCCGGGCTACGAATCCTTCGTCGGACAATATCCGATCCCGATGCGACACGGCATGACGGCGGCCGAGCTCGCCCAGTTCTTCAATGCGGAGTTTGGCCTCGATGCGGAGCTCGAAAGCGTGCCGATGGCAGGCTGGTCGCGCGAGATGTATTTCGACGAGACAGACGTGCCCTGGATCATGCCCTCCCCCAATATGCCGACGCTCGACACGGCCATCGTCTATCCCGGCACCGTGCTGTTCGAGGGAACGCAGCTCTCTGAAGGTCGCGGCACCACGCGGCCGTTCGAGCTGATCGGCGCGCCCTGGCTCGACGGCGAGGCGCTTGCCGCGCGCATGAACGATGTCGGACTGGCGGGCGTCTATTTCCGTCCCGCGATCTTCGAGCCGACTTTCCAGAAGCACGCGCGCACGACCTGCGGCGGCTGCCAGATGCATGTCCTGACAGCGCGACGATTTCGACCCGGTCATAGCCGGCGTGGCATTGTTGCGCGAATGCCTACGCACTCGCGCCCGACCAGTTCAAATGGCGCGACCCGCCTTACGAATACGAGCACGATAAAATGCCGATCGACATCCTCGCAGGCTCGCCCACGCTGCGGGAGCAGATCGAGCCGCAAGTCTCCTTGCGCGACATCTCCGACAGCTGGCGCGCTGGAGAAGCCGCCTTCGACGAGCGGCGCCGGCCTTATCTGCTCTACTGACTAGAGCCAGGCGACGAGGGCGTAAAAGGCCGCGCCGATCAGCGCGGCGGCGGGCAGGTCACCACCCAGGCAATCAGGATGCTTGCCGCGATCCCCCAGCGCACCGCCGAGACCCTGCGCGCGGCACCCACGCCGATGATGGCGCCGGTGATGGTATGCGTGGTGGAGACAGGCACGCCGAGCGAAGTGGCGAGATAGAGCGTCGCGGCGCCTGCCGTCTCAGCGCAGAACCCCTGCACGGGCCTGAGCCGTGTGATCTTGGAGCCCATGGTTTTCACGATGCGCCAGCCGCCGACCAGCGTGCCCAGAGCCAGCACGGAATAGCAGCTGATCACCACCCAAAACGGCACGTAGAACTCATCGCCGAGCATCCCCTCGGCGAACATGAGGCCGGCGATGATGCCCATGGTCTTCTGCGCGTCGTTGCCGCCATGCCCGATCGAGTATAGCGCGGCTGAGCCGAGCTGGAGCACGCGGAAGCGCTGGTCGACGGCAAAGGGCGTGCTGCGCCGCACGATCCACGCCACGACGAGCCACAGAATGAGCGCAAGCGTGAGACCGAGCAGCGGCGACCAGATGATGGCGCCCGCGGTCTTGACAATGCCGGGCACGATCACCGCGTCCGTGCCACCGCTCGCGATGCCCGCCCCGACCAGCCCGCCGATCAGCGCGTGCGAGCTCGACGAGGGGATGCCGCCCCACCAGGTGATGAGGTTCCAGGAGATGGCGCCCATCAGCGCGCCGAAAATAACCTGCCAGTTCACGACCTCCGGCGAGATCAGCCCGGTGCCGATCGTCGCCGCGACGTGCACGCCGAAGAAGAGAAACGCGATGAAATTGAAGAACGCGGCGAACACCACGGCGACGCCGGGCGACAGAACGCGCGTCGAGACCACGGTTGCAATCGAGTTCGCAGCGTCGTGCAGTCCGTTGAGGAAATCGAAGACGCAGCGCGACGGCGATCAGCGCAATGACAAGGTAGAAAGAGCCGGCCATGATCGGACCGCGCCGCGGTGTCACACATGCTCGATGACGATGCCCTGAATCTCGTCCGCGACGTCGTCGAGCCTGTCCACGGCCTTCTCCAGGTGATTGTAGATCTCGTTGCCGCGAATGAATTCCATGGCATCCCCCGCTTTGGCTTTTTGGTACAGGCGCCCGAGGCCGCGCTCGTGGATGTCGTCAGCCTCCCCCTCGATGCGCGTGATCTGCAGGCAAATCTCGTTGAGCTCGCTTGCGTTGGCGGAAAGGTCGCCCAGCATCGCCACGGCGCGCTGCACGAGCTCGGCGCCTTCCACGATCTTGTCGGCCATGGCGACCATGTCGGGCTCGAAGCCCGTGACCTCGAACAGCATGATGGCCTTAGCCGTCTGCTTTATCTGGTCGACCGAATCGTCCATCTCGGTGATCAGGCTCTGGATATCGGTGCGGTCGAAGGGCGTGATGAAGCTCGTGCGTAAGGTAAGCAGCACGTCGCGCGCGATATCGTCCGCATCGTGCTCGAGCGCGAGGATGTCCTTGAAGCGCAAGCCGACCTGCTCCCCGCCTTTCAGCATTTCGCGCAGCGTCCGCGCGGCGGTCACCGTCACCGCCGCATGGCGCTCGAACAGCGGGAAGAACGTCCCCTGTCGAGGCATCAATTTGTAGAACCAGTGCAGCATTCGCGCCTCGCTGTTGGATCCCTGCGGTCGCCTGGTGATGCAATGAACGGGGAATCAGGGCGAGGTCAAGCTGCAATGGCCGCTTCCCCCCGCAATCCTCCGCGCCTTAAGCCGCGGGCCTTTCGACCATATCGCCGCCACGATCTGGGCCAATATTCGCCAAGTTCGACGAGAAGGTTCGCGCCATCTCCGAAGAGCGCTCTATCTCGTCACTTTATTGGTTCTCGCTCTCCCCGTCGCCATCTTGTCGTGCAGCATCCTCGGCTTGGCGTACGATCGACGGCCAGGCGGCGGTCAGCAGCTCGGATGCATCGCAAACGTTCGCGTTACGGCGAGGTCAGCCCAGCTTCGGGTCGTCCCGGGCTGGGCCACCGTGCTCACCTCGATGCTCATGCATGGCGGCTTCATGATCTCGGGCTGAACATGCTGTTCCTCGGATCCTCGGCGACAATGCAAGACTCGTGGGGCACGTCGCGCTACCTCGTCTTCTATTGCTGTGCGGGATTGACAGCGGCGGTGGCGCAAGGCGCGAGTCAACCCCACTTCGACGATCCCCGGTGCGTGAGCGCGAGTCGGCAGCGATCTCCGGCGTGTTCGACGCTTATATGCTGCCGCATCGCATGCCAGCAAGTTGCGCACGCTGATCTTCATCGGCCTGACCCGGGTTACGACCGTGCACGTGCCGGCACTCTTCGTGCTGGGCAGATGGATCCTGATGCAGATCGTGAGCAGCATGCTGCCGTCCTCGAGTCGAAGGCGGCGTTGCCATTCTTCGCGCATGATCGGTGGCTCTGATGGCCGGGATGGCGCTCGGCCCAACATCGAGTGAAGTCGGTCGCTGAGATGTTAAGGCATCGCGCTACAGGCGGCCCTTCGAGTCGGCGCTCGTCGCGGCCCCTGCGGGCTAACGGTACAGTCGCCGGCGTGGCCCCGCACTCGACAGCATCGGGCAGCCGAGCGTCTTCTCGAAAGCCTCGGCCAGCTCGTCCTCGCTGCCAGCCTCGATGTAGAGCCCGCTATTCTCTTCGGCGAGGCACCTCGTGTCGAGGATGCTTTGCTCGCCCATCCAGGTGAAATCCTTCACGCGAAAAGCAATCACGTGGATGACGAGCCCTGCGGCCTCGGCCCGGAGCTTCTTGCCGAGCTCGCACGGCTTGCCGCCGCAGGTCTCCTCGCCATCGGTGAGCAGAACGATCACCCCTGGATTGTCGCGGTACTTCAAAACGTCCGCCGCCTGCTGCACGGCCTCGCTGAGCGGCGTCTTACCGGCGGGGACCAGCGTCTCGACGTCACGCATGATGAGGCTCGCGGCATTGGCGACCGGCTGCAAATTGAGCTTGACGTTGCATTGCGCGTAGGGCCCCGGCCCGTAGGTGATGAGACCCACGCGGCGGTAGCGCGTGGCGGCCGGCAGCACGCGCGCGAGCGCCGAGCGCACGTTGTCGATGCGGGTGAGCGGGACGGCGGTCGACACGCCGAGCTTCGCCGTGCCGGCCATGGAGCCTGAGGCGTCGAAGATCAGCATCGCGTCCTCGTTGCACGAACCGGGCTTGTCCTCGGTTGCCGCGCGCACCGGCATGGCGCCGGAAAGCATCACGAGGAGGATCGCGGCGAGAAAGGCCGGTCTCGCGCCTGAAAGCTTGACCTGCATCGCGCGAGTCTACCCCATCCCTTCCCTCGATGGGACGGCCTCTCGCGTTCACGCGAAGCCTTAGAGGATCAACTTGATTTGATTGGTAGCGGAGGAGCGAATCCGTCGTAATCATCCATTTCTGAAATTCGAGGTGTAGGTCCAAATCGGGGGCTCGAAGCCACCTATACCGAGGAGCGGATTCCAAGGTGATCGGGAATCGATTCTTTGGTTCGATCTTGCGCCTACCGCCCTTTACAACGATGGAGAGGACGCCTCATTGTCGATTGGCCGCCGCCTGAACGTTCGTTGTGGCGCTGGGCGGACAGGAACCGCATCGCTGTCTCGACCGTCATGAGCAAAGCATACTCGACCTGCCATGCCGTGATGGGACGAGTTAAAATTCACACGGGGCGAGCTGAAAGTACTCCCCTCGAAATGGAAAGCCGCGCTTAGCCAGTGGCGCGGCATCTATTTCATCTTCGATGAGAGCGACGGCAACGGCTATGTCGGTTAGAAGCCCGGAAATAGCTCCATCCGGGCCCTGCAACCACCGAGAATTGCCTCTGTCCGCCCGTGCGCCCAAGGGCGCAATTCTCATAAGGGCTACTCAGCCTGAGTTCACCGGCGAACTCTGGGAGTTACCAGCATTCTGCAATCAGTATTCGGCACTTCCGCTTTGCGACGGTAAGCGGACGGTGTGTCGCCTCGCCGGCCCGGCAGTCTCAATCTTGCCCTCAAGATCATTTTGGATCACGCCGAGTATGTGCGCATTTATAACAGGTCTCGATTGAAGATTAGGGAGATGACAGATGCCGCAAGGCGCAGACGATAAGCGTCCAACCCAGAATGGCCTCGATCGCCGATCAATCCTTTTAAGTGGCGCATCATTGGTCGCCCTTTTGGCGTTAGGGCGCACAAAGCAGAAGCGCAGTTACCATGACGCTCCGACCGCGCAACCACAAACCTCAGGTTCGAAACCGAACATTCTCGTCATCTTCGGCGACGACATCGGCATCACCAATATCAGCGCCTATAGCGACGGGCTGATGGGCTACGAGACGCCGAACATCGATCGGATCGGGAAAGAGGGCATTCGCTTCCTCCAATATTACGGGGAGCAGTCATGCACGGCGGGCCGCTCGGCGTTTCTAACTGGCCAGCACATCATTCGGACAGGCCTGAGCAAGGTCGGCTTCCCTGGCGCGCCGATGGGCATGAGCCAGTTGGATCCCTCCATTGGCGGCATCATGAAAAACCTGGGCTACGCCACGGGTCAGTTCGGCAAGAACCATGTCGGCGACCGCAACGACTTGCTGCCGACCGTGAATGGGTTCGATGAGTTCTTCGGCAATCTCTACCATCTCAATGCCGAGGAGGAGCCGGAGCTGCCGGACTATCCGAAAGACCCGGCCTACCTCACCAAGTTCGGGCCGCGCGGCGTGCTCAGAACCAAGGCGACCGACGTGGACGACCAAACGGTCGATCCGCGTTTCGGCAAGATCGGCAAGCAGACGATCGAGGATACGGGCGCGCTCACTAAGAAGCGGATGGAGACGATCGACGACGAGACCTCAGGCGCAGCCATCGACTTCATGAAGCGGCAGCAAGCGGCGGCCAAGCCGTTCTTCTGCTGGTTCAACTCGACGCGCATGCATCTGAGGACGCATGTCCGCGACTCCCACCGCGGCGTCTATAAGCACGGCGACAGCGAGTATATCGACGGCATGATCGAGCACGACAATACCGTCGGCTCATTGCTCAAGTCGCTCGACGACCTGGGCATCGCCGATAACACCATCGTTATCTACACGACCGACAACGGGCCGCACATGAACACCTGGCCGGACGGAGCTATGACCCCGTTCCGTTCGGAAAAGAACACCAACTGGGAAGGCGCTTTCCGCGTGCCCTGTCTCGCGCGTTGGCCAGGCGTGATCAAACCCGGCACGGTGACCAACGAGCTGATGGCTCACCTCGACTGGATGCCTACTCTGGCTTCAATCGCCGGCGAGCCCGACCTCGTGAACAAGCTCAAGCAAGGCTACACGGCCAACGGCATCAACTACAAAGTCCACCTCGACGGGTACGACCAATCCCAGTTCCTGCGTAGCGTCAGCGGCTCTGCGGCGAACAACAACGGGGCGAAGAGCGCCCGCGACAAGTTCTTCTACTCGGACGATGACGGCCTTCTCGTCGGCATGACGGTTGGGCGACTACAAATATGTGTTCTCGGAGCAGCGCAAGGAAGGAACGATGGGCGTGTGGGCCGAGCCATTCACGACGCTCCGCCTGCAGAAGATCTTCAACCTCATGCAGGATCCGTTCGAGCGCGCCGACATCACGTCCAACACCTTCTGGGACTGGCAAATCAACCACGTCGGAGCGCCTACGGCATGATGGACCAAGTGTTCCAGTTCGTGGACACCTTCAAGGAGTTCCCGCCGCGCTCCTTCCCGCCGAGCTTCAACCCGGCGAACATTCTGGAACAGACCATGGATGACATCAAAACCAAAAAGATGCTGAGGGAGAGTATCGATCCCGAGCGGATTCGCGGCGAGTTCAACAAGATGTTCGAACAGCAGCTTAAAGAGCGCGGCATGCAATAGTTGGAGCGAGCGGACGCCACATCGTGGCGACCGCATGTTCAACGCCAATGCCGGATGTCCGCTTCGCCCACGTGAGCGGTTCACGCTCGCCTTTTTTTGGGGCGCCGGTGACCGAGCGGGATTCCCAGCACGCGGGCTTTTTGTCTGAGCGCACCGGGGGTACGCTTGAGCGCTCTAGAGATCGTTTTGACAGGCGTTTGGTTCCTTGAATGCTGTCTCAGTTCTTTTAGATCAGCACGGGTCCAATCACGACGAACAGTGCGCTTTCTTGTGGCAGCTTTAACCATCAGCATCTCCCTTTTTTCTCACATGCTCTGTTAGCACAATTTTCTGCCGCGAGAGCATCCCGTAGCGGGAGTGCAGTCTTCATGCGTCAAAGCTGGATGTGGACAAGACACACCGCATCGCCTTCGAGGCTACCTACCGCAAAACCGAGTACAAGGAGCTCACCAACTCGGCATGCGGAGGCTTTCCTTGCCCTCCAACCGCGACAAACCTGCCCACCGAAGCATTCGGTTTCCAGACCCAGTTCGCCTGGTTCTTCTAGTGCCCTTTCGAGCGTGCTTGTGACGGCTGACGACGCTTTCAGTCGATAGCGCGGACACCTTATCCGCTTCACTATTGTCAGGTCTGTCTGAACTTAAGCTTTATCCGAGGTCTAACCGTCAGGGGGCCCATCGCCGATCTCCTCGTAGGTTCCGTTAGACCAGCGATAGACGGCATAAGGCGGCAAGTTGGGGTCACCCTTCTCGTTGAATTGGAACTTACCGATCACGGTGTCGAACTCGTTCTCGTTGAGGGCTTTGACAACGTCCCCCATGTCCGTAGTGCCGGCCGTCTGCGCCGCCTGTGTCCAGGCTTGGAGCGCGGCATAGGTGTAAAGTACAAAACCCTCAGGCTCGACGCCCCTGTCCTTGAAGCGCTTGACGACATCGGTGGCTGCCGGGTTTTTGCGCGGGTCGGGCAAGAAGGTCATCAGTGTGCCCTTGCCGGCGAGGCCGGCGATCGACCAAAAGTCTTGAGTGGCGAGCGTATCGCCGCCCATGAGCAGGGTGTCCATCCCCTGATCGCGCATCTGCCGCACGATCAGCCCGGCCTCGGTGTGGTAACCGCCCAAGAACAGCACATCGACATCCGCCTGCCTGAGCTTTGAGACGAGGCCCGAATAATCCCTCTCGCCCGCTGCATAGCTCTCGTACATCACTTCCTGTTTGCCCGCTGCGTTGAGCGCCTTCCTCGTTTCTTCGGCGAGGTCTTTGCCGTAGGCGCTCTTGTCATGGACGATAGCAATGTTCTTCTCAGCGAAGTTCTTCGCGAGATACTTGCCGGCGACACTCCCCTGTTGATCGTCACGGCCGCAAACGCGGTAGATGTTGGGGCCGGGGCGATCGTCAGTGAGGGTGGGATTGGTGGAGGCTGGAGAGATTTGCACCGTGTTGCTCTTGGCATAGACCTTCGATGCCGCGATCGAAGAGTTGGAGCAATAATGTCCAGCGACGAGCACCACATTGCTCCCGGTCATCTGGTTGGCGACGGTCACCGCCCGCTCCGGATAGCAGGCATCATCGCCGATCGAGAGGTCGAGCTTCTTGCCGAGCACTCCGCCCGCAGCGTTGATGTCTTCGACGGCCAGTTCGCCGCCGTTCTTCATTTGGGCGCCGAAAGAGGCATTTTGACCCGTAACTGGGCCGACCACGGCGATCGGTATCGTATTAGCGTCTCCCTCTCCGCCGCAGCTTGAAAGCGAAACGGCTGCGGCAAGAGCCAAGATCGGCGCGGTAATCCGCTTCATTGTCACCTCTGCTCCAAGGCTACGCCTAATCTACATTATTTCCCGGGCGGGACTGCCAAAAGGCGGAGGAACAGCCCGAGGAGGAAGCCGCGCTCTCATGAGCCTGCCTTAAGGCGGGAAGCTGGCCGGAACCCTTTGTTCGAACGAGGTATGGCCAAGGAAATAATGAGCCAATGCTTCCAGACGCGTCGATGGTGACGCGGGAGAATGCCTCTTCTTGGGACAAAGCAGA
>CAWHUE010000012.1:0-67911 GCA_963832515.1 uncultured Alphaproteobacteria bacterium | reverse complement strand
TTGTGGGATCGAAGATCGGCGTCGACAGCTCGGAGAAATCGCCGGTCCGCATCCGGGCCGTCGGCACCGTGATCAGGTTCGTGACCCCCTGGGTCGATCGGTAGCCTTCGTAGTCGACGAAGAAGAATGTCCGGTCGGTGCGGAGCGGGCCGCCAACGCTCCCGCCGAACTGGTTCTGCGTCAACTCGGGCTTCGATCTCGCGAAAAAGCTGCGCGCATCGAACATTCGTTACGGACGAAATCGTAGGCCGTGCCGTGCAACACGTTGGTTCCCGACTTGGTGAGGATGTTGATGACACCTCCCAGCGTCCGTCCGGTCTCCGCGGAATAGAGGTTGGTCTGCACCATCACCTTGGCGATGGCGTCGATAGAGGGCTTGATGCCCACCGTGCCGATCGCGCGCTCGTTGTTGTCCAGGCCGTCGATGAGCTGATTGTTCTGTGTGTCGGCGGTGCCGTTGATCGACACCGAAGAGGTCAGCCGCCGGTCGTCCGGCCGCGTGCCGTTGGCGAGCGAGCTGACCTGGCCTTCGCTGGCGCCGGGAATCACCTTACCAACCTGACGATGTTGCGGCCGGCAACGGGCAGATCCTGCACCGCCTTGTCGGTGAAGCGCGCGCCGACTGTCGAGGTGTCGGTCTGCAGCAGCGGTGATTCAGCTGTCACCTGGACGCTCTCGGTCACGGAGCCCACTGTCAGCCTGCCATCCACGCGCGCACGATCGCCGCTCGCCAGGATGACCCGCGCGTTCTGCGGAGAGAATCCCTGCAGTTCGATTTTCACCGTGTAGGTACCGATCGGCAGCAAGTTGAAGACGTAATCGCCGGTGTCGGTGGTTGTCTGCGTCCGTTGGGCGCGCGTCGCCTCGTTCTGCACGGTCACAGTCACGCCTGGCAGCACAGCCCCGCTACTGTCGGAGACGCGGCCGACGATATCGGCGGTGGTGGTCTGGGCCCAAGCCGTTCCGGAAATCACGAGGCACAACAACGCGACACCGGCACAAGCGAAGCGCATACGTCTTCTCCTTTTCCGCCGTGAAGCACTGTCCGCAGGTGTCCGAATCGAAAAATCGCGGTAAGTTGTATCAGGCGATGTAATCGATTGCAAGAGGCGCTTTGCTGCTGTATGCTGCCGCACGAAATCGGCAGCCGGATGTGAAGGGGATGACGATGCGGCGGAGTATCGTTGCCACGGGGCTGTTCTACGCCGCGCTGGCGTTGTGCGGCGCCGTCACGGCGCAGCAACAGCCCGCAGTTGCGCCCGGCCCCGACCTATCTGGGATCTGGAACCGGCTCGACAATGCGGGCGGCGGAAGCTACGCCGGCATCGATCGGCTTTTCCGAGAGCGCAGTTGCGACCCGAGGCAGCGGCAAAGCTGCCGCCGCCCGTCGATCAGGGCCTCGATGCATCGTCGCCGCAGCCGCTCTTCGTGCGGGCTGCCAATGGCGCCTTCCTGACCCCAGCCGCGGCAGCGGCCGGAGGTCCGTCGGCGACTGCAGGGCGCTGCAACATCGGCGCCGGGTTCGGCGGTCTCGACATCAACTCCGCGGGCATGGCCATCATGCAGTCGAGCGATGAGGTCATCATCGCTCGCGACGGCGGCGCCGGCGGCCGGCGTCTCTACCTGAACCGGGAGATGCCGCCGCTGTCGCGAATCGCGCCGACCGCGATCGGCTACTCGATCGCCAGGTGGGAGGGTGGGGCGCTGGTCGTCACCACGACCGGCTTCGCGCCGGGGCTGGTTGCGTTCGGGCGCGGCTGGCGCGAACGTGCCACCGTGCTGACCGAATTGCTGAAGCTGACGCCGGACGGCAAGCGGCTGTCGATCACGTACACATGGACCGACCCCAAGGTCTACGTCAAACCGCACACCTACACCATCCAGTTCGAGCGGGTCGACACCGGCTATGTGTTCGAAACCTGGTGCGACGCCAGCATCGATCATCCGGAGAACTACACCACCATCGCTCCCCACCCCAGAGCAGCTCCGATGCGGACAAGAAGTAGAACGCTTCGGCGTGTCTCGTTGAGATGGGCTGGCGCATTGGCGTGCTCTCTGGTTGTTGCCGCAACGGCCGTGTCGGCGCAGGGGCGTGGCGGACGGAGTGGCGGGCCGGCCGCCGCTGCGGTCGACCCCCGAGATTTATCTGGGTTCTGGGAGCTGCCGCCGGATGGCCATGATGGCCGCAACATCCCGGCGGCGAGTCTCGCCGAGGGCGTCACACGAGCTCAGCTAGACGCGGTGGCGGCCCATGACGCAAAGGGTTATCGCTGGTGCTACAACCTGGGCCTGCCAAACCTGATGCTGCTGACGCGCCCCTTGGACATCCGCGTCAACCAGCGCTATCTGACGATCATGCCGGAGTACAACGCAACGCAGAACCGCTGGATCTATCTCGATCGCCGGCAGCACATTCCCGCGGACGAGTACCAGGCAGGCGTCAACGGTGATTCCATCGGCCACTGGGAGGGTGACACGTTGGTCGTGGACACGACGATGTTCCACCCCGACAACGGGATTCTCGGCATTCCCGGCGGCGGCTTCCGCACGCCAGATTCAAAACTGGTCGAGCGCTTTCGTCTGCTGCGCAACGGCCAGGTTCTCCAGGTCATCTCGACCTGGACCGACTCCAAGGTGTTCCGGACGCCCCATACGTACGAACTTCGCTACACGCGTCTCCCGCGCGAGTACGAGGCGCGTCCGAACGCGGTCTGCGATCCCTACGACGAGGAACGCGCACAGCTGTTCTCCGATCCGCCGCAGCTGAGGCCGTGACGTCCGAAAACCTTCCTGCTTGGAGACGTGACATGTTCGTCCGCACAGCTCTGTTAGTCGCGCTGCTGCTGACCGCGGTCAGCAGCCTGGCCCATGCGCATCACTCATTCGCGATGTTCGACATGGACAAGCACGTCACCTACAAAGGCGTGGTGACGGACTTCAAGTGGATCAGCCCGCACGTCCACCTCACGGTGGACATCAAACCGGGCCCGGGGGTGGATCCGAGCACCATCGGAACCTGGGACGTGGAAGGCGGCTCCACCAACATCATGGGGCGTCAAGGCTGGACCCGGGCGACATACAAGCCCGGGGATCCGATCACACTCGTGGGTCACCCGATGAAAGATGGCTCGAAGGGCATTTCGCTGTTCTACGCGATCATGCCCGACGGGAAGCGGCTGTATCACGACATCGCGCGCCCGAAGGGCGAGGAGCGGTAGGCGTGCACTCGCGGCGCGAATTCAACACACTGGCGCTGGCGGGCGTGGCCGCTTCTTGCCTTCCCGGCCTGGCTGGCAGCGCCGCGGCGATGGTGGTACGAGGGGTAAAGATCGGGCTCATCACCGGATCGCTGAATCCGCTGCCGGAAAACACCGGCCGCGACCCCGTGGACGTCATCATCGAGCAGTGCAAGGCGCTGGGCGTCGCCGACGTGGAGCTGGTGTCTGTATTCCCTCAGGGAGCGCCACAAGTCGTGAACGGTGGCCGGTTCGGCCAACCGCCAGCCGAGCGTACGCCCGACTACCTGCGGACGCGCCAGGCGTATCGCGAGTGGCGCATCGCGCTGCCGCTCGACCGGTTTCGCGAGGTACGAGCCAGGTTCGACAAAGCCGGCCTCAACCTGTTCTCGTACGTCCAGACGATTGACGACGACATGACGGATGCGGAAATCGACGCCGTGTATCGTCAGATGCAGGCGCTCGCGGTACCGATATTCACGACCAACCAGACACGGGTCGGTATGGGGCCGCGGATGGTGCCGTTCTCGGAGAAGTATCGCATCCAGGCCGCCTGGCATCCGCACGCACTCGTACAGGATCCCAACGAAGTGGCAACGCCGGCCAGCATGGAGAAGCTGCTCGCCATGTCCACGTCGTTCGTCATCAATCTGGACATCGGCCACTACACGGCCGGCAACAACTACGCCGTCCCCTTCCTCCGGAAACACCACGATCGCATCACGCACCTGCACGTGAAGGATCGGAAGCGGGATCAGGGTCCCAACGTGCAGCTGGGCGCTGGTGATACGCCGATTAAAGAGTGCGCGACGCTGATTCGGGATAACCGTTGGCCGATCATGTTGATCCTCGAACGCGAATACCGCGACGCGCCGGGCACCGCGGTAGAGCAGACGCGCTGGCAGTTGGACTACGTCAGGTCGCTCCTGGAGAGCTGATAGCGCCGCCCAGGCCGGAAGCTGGACTTGACAGCCAGAGCCGTTAATCCAATTGTTTGGATAGCGACCTCGGCTTCGCCGTATCGAAACGGCTTGACCGTCCTTAATTAATTGAATTTAATTACTCGGATCATTGCCCGATGTGGGCAGGGTCCTTGCTATCTATGCCCCGGCTCACCGTTCGAGCCTCTTTTTGCCCCGGCTCATTGTTGAGCCTCGGAGGGACTGCCAACATGCATCAGCTTACGAAGGCCGCCTTGATTGCGGCCGTCGTCCTGTTACCCAGCCTGGTTCAGGCCCAGTCGATTACGGGCGTGGTCCGCGATGCGTCGGGCGCGATCCTGCCCGGCGTGACGGTCGAGGCGACGAGCCCGGCCCTGATCGAAAAGGTTCGCACTGCCATCAGCGACGGCACCGGCCAGTTCCGTCTCGAGAACCTGGTCGCGGGCCTGTACTCCGTCACCTACACGCTCCCCGGTTTCACGACCGTCCAGCGCACCGGCGTGGAACTCCAGACCGGCGTCACCGTGACGCTCAACGCCGAGATGCGCGTCGGTGGCTTGCAGGAGACGATTACGGTGGTCGGCGAGACCCCGGTCGTCGACGTGCAGAACGCCGCTCGCGTCCAGCGCATCCTCGACGACGAGGTCGTGGCCGCACTGCCGGCGTCCCGCGGCTACGGGAACCTCCTGGCCACCAGTCGGGCATCCAGGCCAACGGCATCCAGAACAGCGGCATCGCCCCCGACATGATCTTCTTCACCTCGCGCGGTGGCCGCAGCAACGAAGGCACCGTGCAGATCGACGGCATGAACGTCGGCTCGGCGTTCAACGGCGGCGGCGTCGCCGGCTACGGCTACGACACCGGCGGTGCCCAGGAAGTGCAGGTCACTGTGGCAGGCGGTCTCGGCGAGGCGGATCGCGGCGGCCCGGCATTCAACCTCATCCCCAAGACCGGCGGCAACTCGTTCAACGGCACCTACTTCGGCAACATTGCCGGTGAATGGTCGCAGGGCAACAACGTCGACGACGAGCTGAAATCGTTCGGCATCCCGAACCCGGCCGCCATCATCCGCAGCTGGGACACCAGCTTCGCCATGGGCGGGCCGATCATGAAGGACAAGGTGTGGTTCTACAGCACCGCGAGGACCTTCGGTAACTACACCGACATCGCCGGCCGCTTTGCCAACGCCAATGCCGGCAACGCCGCACGCTGGGACTACGCAGTGGATCAAAGCATCACCCAGCGGTCGGCGACCAGCCGGAAGATCATCGGCGCGCGCATCACGACGCAGCTCACGCCGCGCAACAAGATCAGCGGCTTCGCCGAAACCCAGAAGATCTGCGAGGGCAGCTCCTACGCCCTGGACGCCGAGCAGTGCCGGCAGCGCGGAGACGACTGGATTGGGGTGGGCGGCTTCGGCAACTGGTCGCCGGAATCGACGCACTCGCGCGACAACTCCGAGCGCATCATGCAGCTCGCGTACACGGCGCCGGTGACCAACAAACTGCTGCTCGAAGCGGCGGTTTCGCAGTTCTACAGCAACTGGGGCGGTCAGACACCGGCCGGGGCGCTGGACCAGCCGCCCTTCATCCCGGTGGTAGAGCAGAGCATCCAGGTTGCCGGCGTGCCGACCGGCGTGCCCGTGGCCAACTTCCCCTACCATGGCTTCGCCGGCCTGAACAACAACCACCAGTCGCACAACGTGTGGCGCGCGTCGTTGTCCTACGTCACGGGGGCCCACAGCATGAAGGCGGGCTACAACGCCGCCTACGAGGTGACCGACATCTTCGGCAACTACGCGACGCACGGGCTGCAGTACACGGTCAACGGCGGCGTGCCCAACCTGATCACGCAGCGCATCACGCCGTGGCAGCAGGCCAACCGCACGCGCTACGACGCGTTCTACATCCAGGACCAGTACACCCGCGGCCGCATGACGCTGCAGGGCGCCCTGCGTTACGAGAACGCGCGCAGCTTCTTCCCGGAAGGGAAGAACGGGTTGCTGGCCGACAGCGTGTTCGGCGGGCCGGCTCGCACGCTGCCGTCCGCAGAAGGCGTGAAAGGCTACAACGACATCGCGCCGCGCATGGCCTTTGCTTACGACGTGTTCGGCAACGGCAAGACCGCCGTCAAGCTGAACCTGTCGAAGTACTTCCAGTCGGCGGCCAACGACGGCGTCTACATCGGCACCAACAAGGCCTCGACGTTCGCCCAGACGTCCACCCGAGGGTGGGTCGACAACGGCAACTTCAACCCGGACTGCGACCTGCAGAGCCCGCTGGCCCAGGACAACCGTGCCAGCTGGCGGGGACCTGTGCGGCGCCGCGAGCAACTCGAACTTCTTCGCCTTCAAGCAGACCGGGTCAATGGGCACCGCCACGATCGTCAGCGACGACCTGCTGAGCGGCTGGGGCGTCCGTCCGTGGGACTGGCAGTTCGCCGCGTCGGTGCAGCAGGAAGTGATGCCGCGGGTGTCGGTGGAATTCGGCTACAGCCGCCGGTCGTGGGGCAACTTCACCTTCACCGACAATCGCGGCGTCGGCCCCGGCGACTTCGACACCTTCACCCTGACGGTGCCGACCGATTCGCGCCTGCCGAACAGCGGACAGCCGATCTCGTACGCGCTGCTGAAGCCCTCCGCGTTCGGCCGGGTGGACAACTACCTGGCGCCGGCGAAGGACTACGGCGACATGTCGATGTACTGGCAGGGCGTCGAGTTCACCGTGAACGCCCGGACCAACGGCGGCCTGACGCTGCAAGGTGGCGTCACGTCCGGTGCCGGCACGCGCGACCAGTGCGAGATCTACGCGGCGATGCCCGAGCAGTTGATCACGCCGATCACGAGCGTGTTGCAGCCCATTTCGTCGTGCCATGTGGAAGAGCCGTGGCTCTTGTCGGTGCGCGGTCTGGCCAATTACGTCGTGCCGAAGATCGAGGTGCAGGTCAGCGGCATCTTCCGGTCGGGGCCGAACGCCGCCGCCACCAACGACCCGGCGTCCACCGGTCAGTCCGCGGCCGCCAACCTGATCGTTCCCACCGCCGCCGTGCAGGCCGCGCTCGGCCGGCCGCTGGCGGGGAACGCGCAGAACGTCACGGTCAACCTGACGTTGCCGGGCGACGTCTACCCGGAGCGTTTGAGCACGGTCGACATGCGGGTCTCGAAGATCCTCCGCTTCGGCCGCGTCCGCAGCAACGTGGGCATCGACCTCTACAACTTGTTCAACGCCAACACCGGCACCGCGTTCAACCAGGTGTACGGCACGCTGCCGGCGACGGGCGCAGTCAACAGCACCGCGTGGCTGCGGCCGACGTCGATCCTGAACGCGCGCTTCCTGCGGTTCAACGCGACGGTGGACTGGTAGAGAGCGGTCTTCAGTCTTCGGTCTTCAGTCTTCAGTCCGGAGACGGAACTGAGGCGGGTCCCAGGCGACTGGGACCCGCCTTTTCTTTTCTGGCCGGAAGCCGGAAGCCGAAAGCCGGAAGACCTGCCTACGGCCCCTCGGGCGCTGCCATCAGCGCGCTCAACAGCAGGTGGGCGGGCAGGTAGAAGACAACCGGCATGAGCAAGACGCCCAGCACGACGGGCCATGGCCCTCGCAGCGATGGCCACTCGTGGGCCCAGTTGACGTTCTCCTTCGGGTCGGTCAAGAGACGGCTCGCAATCACGAGAATGCCTCCGCTAACCGCCTGCACCGCCAGCGCACGCCGGTCGTAACCCATCCGCCAGACCATCCAGATCAGCGCCGGCGGCAACCAGAGGTGAAAGAGGGACAGCGCCCGTGTCGCCCGCGGGATCGAGGCGTCGAACATGTACTGCGTCATCGTGCCGCCGCCGAGCCCGCGGCCGCGTGCCAGGCGCAGCACGAAGTCGGCCGTCCAGAGGAGTTCCGGGATCAGCACGGCGATCGCCTGCATGCTTGCGAGCAGGGGTAGTTCGAGCCACAGAGCCAGGCACCCGCCGAAGAGCGCGATGTCCGAGAACCAGAGGAAGTTGCCCGGCCCGTACTGCCGGAGATAGACGGGAACGAGGACGGCGACAAACGCCGTGTAGGCTACCTTCGGCTCGATTGGCAGCATCGTTTGTCCATCGCGCCTCGGTGCGCGCCGGTCACCGGCGAACGAACGGGAGGCGCGCGGTGATGCCTCGCCCTTCGGTGACGGTTACCACCTGGCCGCCAGACACGTCGGTCAGTGATTCAGCGGCGCCGCTTGGCCAGCGGATTTCGACGCGCTCGGCGCCCGTGGCCTGTGCAAGGCCCACGTGCTGGCGCAGGTCGTTCTGGCCCAGATAGCTCGATCCCGCCTTGACCTCGCGCACGTAGGTCTTGCCGGCCGCGGTCACGCGCAAGCGGGCGCCGACCGCGCTCCGGTTGCTGGCCACGCCCACCAGCTTGACCATCAGCGCGTTGGGGCCCGGACCCAGGTCGTTGCGCAGCAGCTCGGCGTCGGCGCCGTTGTTGGTCACCAGGAAGTCCAGGTCGCCGTCGTTGTCGATGTCGCCGGCGGCCAGCGTCCGGCCGATGCGCTCGTCGGCGAACCCCGGGCCCGCCTGCCGGCCGACCTCCCGCATCCGGCCCTGCCCGTCGTTCACGAACAGCAGCTTCCGCTGCGCTTCCTTCGCGCCCGGGCGCACCAGCTCCGGCATGTTCACGACGTGGCCGTTCACGATCGCGATGTCCAGGTCGCCGTCGTTGTCGTGATCTGCCAGCGCGGTGCCGAAGCCGACATACGGCAGCGTCGGCGTGGACAGGCCGCTCTCGGCGGTCGCCTCGCTGAACAGGCCCTTGCCCAGGTTGCGGTAGAGCGTGTGGGTTTCGAGCTCGTGGTTGGTGACGAAGAGGTCCAGGTCGCCGTCGCCGTCGACGTCGCCGAAGTCCGTCCCCATGCCGGCCCGCCGCCGGCCGTCGGTGGCCAGGGCCACGCCGGCCCGCAGCGCCACCTCGGCAAAGCGGCCCTTGCCCAGGTTGTGAAACAGGAAATTCGGCGTCGTGTCGTTGGCCACGAACACGTCCAGCAGCCCGTCGTCGTCGTAATCGGCCATCACCACGCCGAGCCCGTTGCCTGGCGTCGCGCCGATGCCCGACTCGCGGCTGCTGTCGGTGAAGGTGCCGTTGCCGTTGTTGCGGTAGAGCACGTCGGTCAGCGGCTTGAAGTTGAGGGGATGGCAGTAGATCCGCTGCTTCTTCGGCGCGTCGCCGCAGAACACGTTGTTGTCGAGCCGCGCATCGACGTAGTTGACGACGACCAGATCCACGTCGCCATCCCGATCCAGGTCGCCGAAGGCGCAGCTGGCGGCAAACGAGGACGCGCCGACACCCGCGGCCTTGGTGACGTCCACGAACGACTTGCCGGCTGCGTTGCGATACAAAACATTGGCCCCGACCGCGGTGACGTAGAGATCGGTGAAGCCGTCGTTGTCGTAGTCGGCGGCGCACGCGCCCATGCCGTAGCTGTGGTGGATGATGCCGGACCGCTCGGTCGCGTCCTCGAACGTGCCGTTGCCACGATTGCGGAACAGCCGGTGCCGCGCGCGGGCGGCCACCGCCGGGTCGGTGAGCGAGCCGCCGTCCACCAGGAAGATGTCCAGCCAACCGTCGCTGTCGTAGTCGAAGAACAGGCCGCCGCCGCTCATGATCTCGTGCAGGTGGCGGTCGGCGCTGGCGCCGTTGGTGTGGCGGAAGGCGACGCCGGCGGGCCCGGCGGTGTCCACGAACCAGGCGGGGGCGCCGGCGGGCCGCGGCGCGGTCTGCACGGCCGCGAGCGCCATCGCCGCTGCGGCGGCACGCCACACCGTCGCGGTCACTGCGAGCCAGCCCGCCGCAGGCGATCGCGCAGGATGCCCGCGTAGACGCCGCGGGCGCGCAGGCTCTGCTCCGTCTGCCCGAGGCCGTCGTAGGCATCGGCCAGATGCCGGTAGACCTCGCCGGAGGCACCCATACCAGCGGCGGCCTGCAGCCGATCGACCGCGTCCTGATAGCGGCCGGCCTTCAGCAGCGCCACGCCGAGATCCAGGTGGGCCGCCGCGGATTTCGCGTCCTTCTCGAGGGCCTGAGTCAACAGAGCGACCGCGCGCGCATGATCGCCCTCGCCGCTTCGGACCATCGCCTCGCGGCGCAGGCCTCCCAGCTCGAACTCGAGTTGCCGGGCCTGGGCCGCCTGCGTTTCCAGGCGCTGGAACGTCTCCAGCTCCCGCAGGCCCTGATCCTCCTGCCCCGATCGCACCAGTGCCGTGCCCAGCACGTAATGCGCCTGGACGTGTGAGGGGTCGATTTGGATGGCTCTCCTGGCCGCTGCCGCGGCGTCGGTGTGCCGGGCGCCGCGCAGGTGCAGCTGCGCCAGCGCGGCTTGTGTGGCCACGTCGCGCGGCGCCAGCGCCTCGGCCATCGCCAGCTCGGTCCAGGCCAGGTCCTCGAGCCCCTGGCGTGAGTAGAGGTCAGCCAGGTCGCGATGGGCGTCGGGGCGGTTCGGGACCAGATCGACGCGCCGCGCGAAGGCCCTGGTGGCCTCCGGAAACGCCTGCTGTTGGCGGTACAGCGTGGCGATGGTGTCGTGCAGGCTGTTCATCCCCAGCAAGGGCAGAAACGGGTGCAGGCCCAGCGCGAACTCATAGTCAGCCAGCGCCTCCGGCAAGCGGCCGGCACGCTGTCGCGCTTGACCCCTCAGGTATCGCAGGCGCGACGACGAGGGGACAGCGGCTACACCCTCGCTCAGCACTTCGTCGGCTTCCTGGTAGCGCGCCTCCTGGATCAGCGTCTCGGCCAGGTCAACATACGCGCGTTCCTCTTTCGGCGTGAGGCGGATGGCCTCGCGAAACGCGGCGATGCCCTCGGCTATCTGGCCCCCGGCCACGAGCGCCACGGCTTTCAAGCGCAGAGCCTCGGTCCACGGCGGCGCGGCCTGCCTGACCCCGTCGAGCGCTGCCACGGCTGAGGCCACGTCGCCGTTGCGCAGCGCGGCGCCTGCCTGGGTCAACCCGGGCGCGGCCGCTGCGGGTGCTGCCGTCAGCCGATCGGCCTTGGCCGCCGCGTGCAGCATCGCCAGCGCTGTCTGGTAGTCGGCTTGGGCCAGCATCACGAACGCCTGCGCGTAGAGTTCTGGCGGAAAGAACGGCTCGATGCCTGGCACTTCGGGGATGAGGTGGATGCGAACGAACGGCGCGCGATCGGGCGCGTCGGCCGGGCGCGTGTCGGTGCGCAGTGCCAGGCCGACGGCCGCCGCCTCATCGGTCGCCCCCTGATCGGCCAGGTACTTGGCCAGTAGATAGCGCTGCAACGGCGCAGCCGGGTCGCCTGCTACCGCCTGCCGGAATGCGTTCCCCGCCGCTGCCGCGTTCGGCACCAGCTGCGTGTGGATCAGCCCGAGCACCGTGTGCGCATCGACGTCGCGCGGGGATTGCGCGATCGCCTCGTTCAGCAGGCCGATGGCCTCGGACGTGAGGCCGCGCTCGGCCAGCAGGATGGCGGTGGCGACGCGGGCGCGCGCTGCAGCAGCACCTGGGGACTTCTCGATCAACGCCGCCGCCGACGTTCGAGAACGGCGGACGGCATCGTCCCACCGGGCCAACGCCTCATCCATGGCCGCCAAGCTCGACGTGATCCGCGCGCCGTCGTCGGCGAACCGGCCTGCCAAGGCGACGCTGAAGCGGCCCAGCGCCTCGGTGAAGGCGCGCTTGGGGTCGCCGGGCTGCGCGCAGCGCGGGCAAGGTCGCCAGGCACGCGAGAACGATCGCAATCAGCGCGCGCATTGTTCTCGGGGCCCGATCATACCGATCCCAGCGTCGGATGATGCTTACATTGCATGACAGACCAGCCGCCAATCTGTGTAGCTTATTGCGGTTGCCGTCTAACCCATTCAGGTTAATGCGGAGGATGTAATGCCTGTCCCTTCACGCCGATGTTTGCGGGTAGGAATCAGCGCGTTGTGCCGTGCTTGTCTGGTTGTTGGTGCCGTCGCTGGCGCGCGCGCAGTCGTCGCTCACCGGCGTGGTGCGCGACGCTTCTGGAGCCGTGCTGCCCGGGGTGACGGTCGAAGCCTCCAGTCCCGTCCTGATCGAGAAGGTGCGTACCGCGACTACCGACGGGAGCGGCCAGTACCGGATCGCCGAGCTGCCGCCGGGTCCGTATTCGCTGACGTTTACCCTCACCGGCTTCTCGGTCGTCAAGCGCGACGGCGTGGAGGTCAGCGGCAGCGGCGCCGTGATCACCATCAACGCCGACCTGCGGGTCGGGGGCGTGCAGGAAACGATCACCGTGACGGGTGAAACGCCCGTGGTGGACGTGCAGAGCAGCACCAGGCAGCAGGTGGTGCTCGACGACTCGGTCATCACGGCGCTGCCAGCGTCACGCGGCTACGGCAACCTGCTCACGGCGGTGCCGGGCATCCAGAACAACAGCCTCGACAACGGCGCCAACCCGACGATGGTGTTCTTCACCGCCCACGGCGGCCGCGGCAACGAGGGCACGGTGCAGATCGACGGCATGAACGTCGGCTCGGCCTTCAACGGCGGCGGGGTCGCCAGCTTCGGCTACGACACGTCGAACGCCTCCGAGATCCAGGTGACGGTGACCGGCGGGTTGGGGGAGGTCGACCGCGGCGGCCCGGCGTTCAACATGGTCCCCAAGACGGGCGGTAATGTCTTCAGCGGCAGCGGCTTCTACAGCACCGCCGGCGAGTGGTCGCAGGGGGACAACCTGGATGACGAGCTTCGCAGCTTCGGCTTCGGCGAGGTGCCGGGGCTGATCAAGAACTGGGATGCCAGCTTCTCGATGGGCGGACCGATCATGCGCGACCGCGTGTGGTTCTTCGGCCAGCTGCGCACGTTCGGCAGCCACACCGTGGTACCCGGCCAGTACGGCAACAAGAACGCCGGCGATCCCAACGCCTGGAGCTACGTCGAGGATCGCAGCCTGAAAGTGCGCAACGCCAACGACAAGAAGATCGGCGCCATCCGACTGACGGCCCAGGCCACGCCGCGCAACAAGTTCAGCTTCTACTACGACTACCAGCACAACTGCACGGGGTCGGCCTACGAGAAGGGCGGGGAGCAGTGCCGCGACCGCGGGGACGACTGGATTGCGCTCAACGGCGGCTTCAACTCCGGCTCACCCGAGTCGGGCAACGTGTGGGACGACCGCGAGAAGATCGTGCAGGGTAGCTGGAGCTCGCCGCTCACCAACAAGCTCCTGCTCGAAGCCGGCGTGTCGTCGTTCAACAGCCGGTGGGGCGGTCAGGAGCCGGCTGGCGCGCTGATGGACTTCATCCCGGTCATCGAGCTGGTACCGCATCCGGGCTCCGGCACGCCGCTGCCCTTCTACGCCTACCGTGCGCCGTGGAGCTTCTTCGGCAACATCTCTGACATCGACCAGCAGCACAACGTGTGGCGGGCCTCGGCCTCTTACGTCACCGGCGCACACAATCTGAAGATGGGCTACCAGGCGGCGTACCAGATCGAGAAACAGCACCACTACTCGGTGGACTCGGGCATCCAGAACTACCTGTTCTTCGACGGGTTCCCGATTTCGCTGACTCAACGGATCTCGCCCCACATGCACAGCAACCGCACGCGCTTCGACGCGTTCTACGTCCAGGACCAGTGGACGAAGAATCGCGTCACGCTTCAGGGCGCGTTGCGCTACGAGCACGCGTGGAGCTGGTTTCCCGAGGGTGAGAACGGCATCACCGCGCCGTCGCGCTACAACGCCGCCCCGATCCTCTTCCCCGACACGGTCGGCGTGAAGGGCTTCCACGACATCAACCCGCGCCTGGGGTTGGCCTACGACGTCTTTGGCAACGGCAAGACCTCGTTCAAGACCAGCTTCAGCAAGTACCTGCAGCCGGCCAACAACGAGAGCGTGTTCATCACCGGCAACAACGCCGTCACCTTCGCGCAGACCACCGACCGGTCGTGGTTCGACGCCGACGGCGACTACGTGGCCGATTGCAACCTCAACGACTCGGCCGGCAACGGCGAGTGCGGACCGTGGGCCAACGGCAACTTCGGCAAGGCCTCGAGCGGTACGGTCGTCAACCCGGAGGTGCTCGAAGGCTGGGGGTCGCGGCCCTATGACTGGCAGTTCGCCGTGTCGCTCCAGCAGGAACTGCTGCCGCGCGTGTCGGCCAACATCGGCTACAACCGCCGCATGTGGGGCAACTTCTACTACACCGACAACCGTGCCGTCGGACCGAGCGACTTCGACCGGGCGACGATCACGGCGCCGCCGCATCCCGACCTGCCCGACGGCGGCGGGTATCCAGTGTCGTTCCATGTCGTCAAGGAGGCCAAATTTGGCGCGGTGGACAACTACTTCACCTTCGCCAAGGACTACGGCGACGTCACCTACTACTGGCACGGCCTCGACTACGACGTCAACGCGCGCCTGGCCAACGGACTGGTAATCCAGGGCGGCGGCAGCACCGGCCGCGGCATCCGGGATACCTGCGAGGTGCAGGCGAAGCTGCCGGAAGCCACCTACGGTGCGGGCTTCGGCGCCGCCCAGAGCCAGATTGACGCCTGCGCGGTGAACGAGGCGTGGCAGACGAACCTCCGGGGCCTCGTGAGCTACGTCCTCCCGAAGGTCGACGTGCAGCTGAGCGCCATCTGGCGCTCGGTGGCCAACACGGTGCCGCAGACCGACCAGAACGCGGTCGCCACCAATGGGCTGTCAATGAATGCGAACTACGACGTGACCTCGGGGCAGGTGCTGGCGTCCATCGGCCGCCCGCTGCCCGGCGGCGCCGCTACTCAAAGCGTGAACCTGGTGAAGCCCGGGGAGGTCTTCGGTCCGCGCATCAGCACGATCGATCTGCGCGTCACCAAGATCCTGCGGTTCGGCGGCTTCAAAACCAACGTCGGCCTGGACCTCTACAACCTGTTCAACGACAACACCGGGACCACGTTCAACCAGGCCTTCGGGCAGGACGGGGCCACCTGGCTGCGGCCGACGGCGGTGCGAAACCCGCCATGCACGTCTACGAGACCAGGCACGTTGTCGACCACTCCGCGGAGGACATGTTCGCGCTCGTCGCGCGCGTCGAGGACTATGCGAAATTCCTGCCGCTCTGCGAGGGCGTGCACGTCAAGCGGCGCGAGCAGCGCGGCACCCAAGAGCTGCTCGTCGCCACCATGACGGTCGGCTACAAATTCTTCCGCGAGAGCTTCAGCACGCAGGTGACGCTGGACGAGCCGGCCCGCAACATCCTCGTCGAATATCTCGACGGTCCGTTCTCGCATCTCGAGAACCGGTGGCACTTCGAGCCGCTTGGGGAGGGGCGCTGCGCGATCCACTTCTACATCGCCTATAGCTTCCGCTCGCGCCTGTTCGAGCATCTGGTCGGTGGTCTGTTCGCCAAGGCCGTGGAGAAATACACCGCCGCCTTCGAGGACCGCGCCGACGCGGTTATGGGAGCACCGCGGTCGCGCTCGCCTCACAGCACTGAGTGGAGCAGCGCGATCGCCCGCTCGACGCTGCGCCGCCTGATCTCCTCGCGCCCGAGATCGCCGAACGCGACGCATTCATGCAGCATCGGCGTGTCGCGCCGGCCTGCGGCGAAGTGCACGAGGCCTACTGGCTTGTCGGGCGTGCCACCGTCGGGCCCGGCGATGCCGGTGACCGACACGGCAAGCGTGGCGCGCGAATGGGTGAGCGCGCCGCCCGCCATGGCGCGGGCCACGTCCTCGCTCACCGCGCCGTGCCGTTCGATCAGCCAGACCGGCACGCCGAGCATCTCGCTCTTCGCCGCGTTGGAATAGGTGACGAAGCCGCGCTCGAACACGTCCGAGCAGCCCGGGATCGCGCTAAGCGTCGCGGCGAGCAGGCCCCCGGTGCAGGACTCCGCCGTGGCGATCTGCTCGCCACGCTCGCGCGCCGCATCGAGAAGCGCGGCGGCGCGCTTTGTGATGTCGGGACCGATATCGATCTTCACCGTCACGGCAGGCTCACTGTTGCGGTCGCCATCGCGGCGATCCCTTCGCCGCGGCCGATAAACCCGAGACCTTCATTCGTGGTTGCCTTGATGCTGACCTGGCCGTCTCCAAGCCCGAGCAACTCGGCGATCCGCGCGCGCATGGCATCGCGATAGGGGCCGATGCGCGGGCCCTCGCAGATCAGCGAGATGTCGACATGCACGATCCCGCCACCGCGTTCGGCGACGAGAGACGCGGCGTGCCTGAGGAATATTTCGGACGGCGCACCGCGCCAGCGTGCATCCGACGGCGGAAAGTGCACGCCGATATCGCCCGCGCCGATCGTGCCCAACAGCGCGTCGGTCAGCGCGTGTAGCGCCACGTCGGCATCGCTATGGCCTTGAAGCGCGCGCTCATGCGGAATGCGCACGCCGCACAATATGACCGCATCGCCAGGTCCGAAAGCATGCACGTCGTAGCCGGTCGCGACCCTGGTCGAGGCGGCGCTGCGCGCGGCGCCGCGCTGCAGCATCTCGTCGGCGATGCGGAAATCTTCTGCCGTGGTCAGCTTGCGATTGTCTTCCGCGCCTTCGACCAGCGCCACGTCCAGCCCGTACCATTCGGCGACGCTCGCATCGTCGGTGAAAATGAGCGTCGGGTCTTGTGCCGCCGCGCGATGCGCCGCGAGGATCGCGTCGAAGCGGAAGCCTTGCGGCGTTTGCGCGCGCCAAAGCTCGGTGCGATCCACCGTGCCGGTCACGCGACCGTCCGCGCCACGCTTGAGTGTGTCGGTGACCGGCAGGCAGGGCAGGGCGCCCGCGTGGCACTTCAGGCCTGCGATCACGCGGGTAATGAGATCGGCGTCGGCGAAAGGCCGCGCCGCGTCATGGATCAGCACTGCCGAGGGCGCATCGCGCGCCGCCAGCGCTTCGAGCCCTAGCCGCACGGAGTCTTGCCGGCGCGCGCCACCAGGCACCGCCGCGCGCAAGCGCGTGGCGAACGGCGCGCTTGTCGCCGCGTAGAGGTCGGTATCGTCCGGATTGATCACCACGGCGACCGCGTCCACGTTTGGATGATGGGCGAATGCGCCGATGCTGCGCGCGAGCATCGGCAGGCCGCCAAGTAGGCGATATTGCTTCGGCGCCGCGCCCGCTTCGACGGCACGCGTGCCGCGGCCTGCCGCCACGATCAGCGCGGCGACGCTCACAGCCTTGTCTCCCCGGCGCCCCGAAGTGCTTGATAACGCTCATTGCTGCACTGCGGCAAAACGAGTATTGCCCGCGCGCAAAATCCCTCGTATTGTGCCCAATTATAGTTCATGGGGTACGCTTGCATAAAATTTGTGCATCAGTCGAAGCCGGGGACGCATTGATAACACAGGATATACCGCTTTGAGCGGCTCGGCCAAAAGGACCGGCGCGCACCAAAAGGTCGCGCCGCCAGCGATCGAGGGGGAGGCGCTTCTGAATGCGCTGCCCCATCCGCTGCTCGTCATCGGCGACGGACTCGCCATCCAATACGCCAACACCGCGGCCGAGGATTTTTTCGGCATGAGCGCGGGCGTGCTCTGCCGCAACAGCCTCACCGAAATGGTCGCCTTCGGCAGTCCGCTCGTCGCGCTGGTCGAGCAGGTGCAGCGAAACGGCACGACCGTCAATGAATACGGCGTGGAGCTCGGATCGTTCCGCTTCGACGCGCCGAAGCTCGTCGACCTCTATGGCGGCCCCGTTGCGGAAGCGCCAGGCCGCGTTCTGGTCATGCTCCAGCAGCGCAGCATGGCGCAGATGATCGAGCGCCAGCTCACTCATCGCGGCGCCGCACGCTCGGTGTCAGGCCTCGCCGCCGTGCTCGCGCATGAGATCAAGAACCCGCTCTCCGGCATCAGGGGCGCGGCGCAGCTCCTCGAAAGCGAGCGCGCCAATCCCGACGACCGCACGCTGACCCAGCTCATCTGCGTGGAGTCCGACCGCATCTGCAAGCTGGTCGACCGCATGGAGATTTTCGGCGACGAGCGGCCGCTCCAGCGCGAGCCGGTCAACATCCACGACGTGCTCGACCACGTGAAGCAGATCGCCCGCTCGGGCTTCGCGCGCGAGATCAAGATCGTCGAGAACTACGACCCCTCGCTGCCGCCTGTGCCAGGCAGCCGCGACAAGCTGGTGCAAGTGTTCCTCAACCTCGTGAAGAACGCGGCCGAGGCGATCGGCGAGGACCGGGCCGACGGCCAGATCACGCTCACCACCTCGTTCCGGCCGGGCGTGCGCCTGTCCGTGCCGGGCAGCCAGGCGCGCGTCAGCCTGCCGCTCGAGATCGCGGTCGAGGACAACGGGACCGGCGTGCCCTCCGACCTCATGCCGCATCTGTTCGACCCCTTCGTCACCACCAAGCCGTCGGGCACAGGGCTCGGCCTCGCCCTTGTCGCCAAGATCGTCGGCGACCATGGCGGCATCATCGAATGCGACTCCCGGCCGCGCCTTACGGTCTTTCGCGCGCTCATGCCCATGTCCGAGGTCGAGATCGCGCCGAGCGGCGAGGCCTGACGCGCATGGGCAAGGGAAGCATCCTCATCGCCGACGACGACGCTGCGATCCGCACCGTCCTCAACCAGGCGCTCGCCCGCGCCGGCTACGCGCCGCGCGCGACCGGCAATGCCGCGACGCTCTGGCGCTGGATCAGCCAAGGGGAGGGCGACCTCGTCATCACCGACGTGCTGATGCCCGACGAAAACGCCTTCGATCTCATCCCGCGCGTCAAGAAGCTGCGCCCCGACCTGCCCATCATCGTGATGAGCGCCCAGAACACCTTCATGACCGCGATCACCGCCGCCGAGCGCGGCGCTTATGAATATCTGCCGAAGCCCTTCGACCTGAACGAGCTCGTCGCGGTCGTCGGGCGCGCGCTGTCCGAGCCGCGCCGCAAGCCGCAGCGGCTGTCCGCGGACAACAACGATGGCCTGCCGCTCATCGGGCGCTGCCCGGCCATGCAGGACATCTATCGCGTGCTCGCCCGGCTCACGCAGACCGACCTCACGGTGATGATCACGGGCGAGTCCGGCACCGGCAAGGAGCTCGTCGCCCGCGCGCTGCATGAATACGGCAAGCGCCGCAACGGCCCGTTCGTCGCCATCAACATGGCGGCGATCCCGCGCGAGCTGATCGAATTGGAGCTGTTCGGGCATGAGAAGGGCGCCTTCACCGGCGCGCAGAACCGCCATGTCGGCCGCTTCGAGCAGGCCGAAGGCGGCACGCTGTTCCTCGATGAGATCGGCGACATGCCGATGGAAGCGCAGACGCGGCTCCTGCGCGTGCTCCAGGAAGGCGAGTACACGACCGTCGGCGGGCGCACGCCGATCCGCACCAATGTCCGTATCATCGCCGCCACCAACCGCGACCTGCAGCAGCAGATCGACCAGGGCCTGTTCCGCGAGGACCTATTCTACCGGCTGAACGTCGTCCCGCTCCGTCTGCCGCCACTGCGGGAGCGGCTCGAGGACATTCCCGACCTCGTGCGCCATTTCCTCGGCATCGCGGAGAAAGAAGGCTTACCGCCGAAAAGCTTCGAGCCCGGCGGCGATCGAGCGCCTCAAGCGCTATCATTGGCCGGGCAATGTGCGCGAGCTGGAGAACCTGGTACGCCGCCTCTCCGCCATCTACGCGCAAGACGTCGTCTCGCAAGAGATAGTGGAGTCGGAGCTTGCGAGCGCCGCGCGCCCGCCATTCCCCGATGCCGCGGAGCCGGCCGGCGATCTGTCGGAGGCCGTCGAGCGCTTCCTCGCCGACCATTTCGCGAGCTTTGGGCAGGACCTCCCGCCGTCAGGGCTCTATACGCGCGTCGTGCGCAAAGTCGAGGCGCCGCTCATTACCGCCGCACTCGCGGCGACGCGCGGCAACCAGATCCGCGCCGCCGACCTGCTGGGGCTTAACCGCAACACGCTGCGCAAGAAGATCCGCGACCTCGGCATCAAGGTCATCCGCAGCCCAGGGACTTGATATTCCTCATATTCCGCGCACCGCACAGGGCGTCATTTCCGCCTTCGCGGGCATGACAGACCTCTCTGTCAATTTGAAATGATTTCGTCATGTTCAATTTGAAATGATTTTGCGCTCCGCCTCGAGGGCTGTAGCATTATTCACACATTGTCGCCAAAGCGCCACATTGTGTCCTTATTGCACCATGTCCAAGACGGACACTCCCCGCATGTGTCATAACAACGTCAAATTTTCGGGGAGAGCAGGGGGCAGGGGGAAGGCGTTGCGTAGCGTTTCCCAAACCTTGCACCAGGCGGCCAAGCGCGCGACACTTGGCGTCCGCGTCGAGCCATGATCCAGACGCCGTCCTTAAAGGGCAAATCAGGTCCCGAGCTGCCGCATCCGGGCCGCGATCCCGTCGCCGCCCGCAGGCAAGCTCCCCTTCACGCTCGGCCTGATCACCATGGTGCTCTCGCTGTGCTCGGGGCTTGCCACCTATCTCATTCTGACCGGGCTCACGCCCATCGTGCCGACCCATCGCGTGGTCGTGGGCGTGCTCCTGATCAACCTCGTGCTCGTGCTGGCCATGCTGATGATCATCGCCTGGCAGGTCACGGGGATTTGGCTCGCCCGGCGAAGGCAGGCCGCGGGCGCCCAGCTTCACGTCCGCATCGTCAGTCTGTTCAGCGTCATCGCCATGGTGCCCGCGATCCTGCTCGCGGTGTTTGCCAGCGTCTCGCTGAACCGCGGCCTCGATCATTGGTTCTCCGAGCGCACCAAGTCCATCATCCAGAACTCGATCGACGTGGCGACCGCCTATCTCCAGGAGCACGGTGGCGTGATCCGTGCCGACACGGTCGGCATGGCCAGGGACATTGACGAGGCCGTAGAGTTTGTGAAGTCGCGGCCGCAAGGCTTCGGCAATTTCCTCAACGCCCAGGCCGCGATCAGGGCGCTGCCCATCGCTTATCTGATCGACGGCCAAGGCAAGGTGCTTGCCACCGCCGCGTCGTTGCCCGAGTTTCCCTATCGCCCGCCGCCTAACGAGGCGATGGAGCTTGCGAAGAAGGGCCAGGTCATCGTCATTGCGCCGGGCCAGACCAACATCGTCGGCGCCATCAAGAGCCTCGAAAATTTCAGCGACACCTATCTCTACGTGATCCGCCCGGTGAATGCGCGCGTGCTGCAGCAACTGCGCGCCACCCGCGCCAACGTCGCCGAGTATCAGCTTCTCGAGCAGCGCCGCGCGGGCGTGCAGGTCGCCTTCGGCCTCATGTATCTCGCGATCGCGCTGACGCTGCTTCTGTCGGCCATCTGGATCGGCATGTGGTTCGCGAACCGGCTCGTCGCGCCGATCCGGCAGCTCATGGGCGCGGCCCAGCAGATCTCGCAAGGCAATCTCGGCGTCCAGGTGAAGTCCGGCAGGGAGACGGCGACCTCGCGGTCCTCGGCTCGACCTTCAACACCATGACCTCGGAGCTGAAGAGCCAGCGCGACGAATTGGTCGGCGCCAACACGAAGCTCGACGACCGGCGGCGCTTCATGGAAGCCGTGCTTTCCGGCGTGACGGCGGGCGTCGTCGGCGTGGACGCCGACGGCACGGTGACCCTCGTCAACCGCTCGGCGGAGACCCTGATGGGTGCCAAGGAAGGCCAGCTCACCGGCAAGCCGCTGGCCAAGGCCATCCCCGAGTTCGCGCCGCTGCTCAAGCGCGCGATGAAGCAGGGGAGGCGGCTCATCACCGACCAGATCGTGCTCAGGCGGTTGGGCTCCGAGCGCACCTTCAACGTCCGCGTCACGAGCGAGGGCGGCGAGAAGGAGGCGGAAGGCCACGTCGTGACCTTCGACGACATCACCGAGCTCGTCAGCGCTCAACGCAGCACGGCCTGGGCCGATGTCGCGCGGCGCATTGCCCATGAGATCAAGAACCCGCTCACCCCGATCCAGCTCTCCGCCGAACGCATCCGCCGCAAATACGGCGACTCCATCACCAAAGACCGCGAGGTGTTCGATCAATGCACCGACACCATCATCCGCCAGGTGTCGGACATCGGCCGCATGGTGGACGAGTTCTCCGCCTTTGCCCGCATGCCGAAGCCCGTGATGGAGCTGAACGACGTGCGCGACGTCGTGCGCGAAGCCGTGTTCCTGTTCCAGGTGAGCCGGCCCGAGATCAAGTTCGAGCTCGATCTACCGGACAGCCCGCTGGTTGCGCTGTCGGACCGCCGGCTGCTCACCCAGGCCGTCACCAATCTCGTCAAGAACGCGAGTGAAGCGATCGATTCCGCCGTCGAGGCCGATGCGGCGCGCGCAGGCACGGGCCATGTCATGGTGAAGGTCCGCCTCAAGGGCGAGCGCGTCCAGATCACCGTGATCGACAATGGCTGCGGCTTGCCGGACGAGAATCGCGAACGCCTGGTCGAGCCCTATATGACCACGCGCGCGAAGGGCACGGGGCTTGGGCTCGCCATCGTGCAGCGCATCACCGAGCAGCATGGCGGCACGTTGCATCTTGCCGATGTGCCGAAGCGGAACGGCAAGATCCAGGGCGCCTCGGTGCGCATGGACCTGCCGCTTGGCGAGCGCGAGGACGCGCGCGCCGAGGAGGCGCCCATCGAAGAGGCTGGCGCGCCGACCAAGGCGGCGGAGGGCGTCGAGCCCGCGAAGGTCGCCAAGGAAAAAGAGGGAGTGACCCATGGCGTCTGACATCCTGGTCGTCGATGACGAAGCCGATATCCGGGAGCTCATCTCTGGCATTCTGGAGGACGAGGGCCACGGCACGCGGCTCGCCAAGGACAGCGACGAGACCCTGAAGGCGATCGAGGAGCGGCGCCCGTCGCTCGTCATCCTCGACATCTGGCTGCAGGGCTCGAAGCTCGACGGGCTCGAACTGCTCGACCGCATCAAGAAGGCGCATCCGGACCTGCCGGTGATCATCATCAGCGGTCACGGAAACATCGAGACCGCGGTCGCGGCCATCAAGCGCGGCGCCTACGACTATATCGAGAAGCCGTTCAAGGCCGACCGGCTGGTGCTGATTACCGCGCGGGCGCTCGAAGCCTCCAAACTCAAGCGCGAGAACCGCGAGCTGCGCGAACGCAGCACCCAAAGCTTTGAGATGATCGGCCGCTCGGTCGCCATGAACCAGCTCCGCCAGGGGATCGACAAGGTGGCACCGACCAACAGCCGCGTGCTGATCACCGGGCCTTCGGGCTGCGGCAAGGAGCTAGCCGCGCGGGTGATGCATGCGAAGTCGGGGCGCGCCGATGGTCCGTTCGTGGTGCTGAACGCAGCCGCCATGGTGCCCGACCGCATGGAGCTCGAGCTGTTCGGCACGGAGGAGGGGTCCGGCTCCGGCCCGCGCAAGGTCGGCGCGCTCGAAGAGGCGCATAACGGCTCGCTCTATATCGACGAAATCGCCGACATGCCGCTTGAGACGCAGGCCAAGATCCTCCGCGTGCTGGTCGAGCAGCGCTTCCAGCGGCTCGGCGGCGGACCCAAGGTGCATGTCGACGTGCGCGTGGTCTCCTCGACGAGCCACGACTTGCAGAAGGAAATGTCGGCCGGGCGGCTGCGCGAGGACCTGTTCCACCGGCTGAACGTCGTGCCGATCAGGGTGCCGGGTCTCACCGAGCGCCGCGAGGACGTGCCGGAGCTCGTGCGCTATTTCGTGCAGGCGATCTCGGTGGCCTCGGGACTTCCGCCGCGGCGGATCGGCGAGGACGCCATGGCCGTGCTCCAGTCGCACGAATGGCCAGGCAATGTGCGCCAGCTCCGCAACAATATCGAACGGCTGATGATCCTCGTGGGCGGCGACCCCGATTCGATCATCACCGCCGACATGCTGCCCGACGAGATCATCTCGCCCGTGCCGCTGACCCCCAACGGGGCGGGTGGCGAGCATCTGATGTCGCTGCCCTTGCGCGACGCGCGCGAGATTTTCGAGCGCGAATACTTGCTTGCCCAAGTCAACCGCTTCGGCGGCAACATCTCGCGCACGGCGGAGTTCGTGGGCATGGAGCGCTCGGCGTTGCACCGGAAATTGCGGGCGCTCGGCGTTAATTCGAATGAGCGGAGCCCGGCGCTGCGCTAGCGAGGGCGCCGAAAGGGCGCCGCGCGCGGGGAGGGGCAAAAACTATTCTCTATGACGCCTCTTGCGGGATTGGGCTGCAATCGCGTCTAATGCACCTGGCGCCGGGGAGCAGGGAGCGAATCGGGCGCCATCGACAAGCGTAAGCGTCTACCAAAAGGGACGGGGAAGCCCATGGCACCAGAACGCACGCAAAGTCTGCAAGACACGTTTCTCAACCATGTCCGCAAGAACAAGACGCCGCTCACCATCTTCCTGGTGAACGGCGTGAAGCTGCAGGGCGTCGTGACCTGGTTCGACAATTTCTGCGTCCTCTTGCGCCGCGACGGGCATTCGCAGCTCGTCTACAAGCACGCCATCTCGACCATCATGCCGGGTCAGCCCATCCAGCTCGCCGAGATTTCCGACGCGGAAGGTGCCGCTGAGTAATTGCGTCCGACCGATCCGAAAGAGCTAAGACGCAAGAAGAAGGAGCGGGCGGAGCGCGAAGCGGAGCGCGGGCGCGGCCGCGTGCAGGCAGTGGTGCTTGCCCCTGTGATCGGTGGCCGCGCGGGGCGCGGCGCCAGGCCTGCTGCGCAGGCGCAGAGCTCCGACCGGTCGCCCCAACTCCGTCTCGACGAGGCGACAGGCCTCGCCGCGGCAATAGACCTCGACGTGCGCGCGAGCGGGCTCGTGCCCGTGCCGCAACCGCGGCCCGCGACTCTGTTCGGCGCCGGCAAGGTCGAGGAGCTCGCCGGACTGATCCGTGCCGAGGAGGCCGAGCTCGTGATCGTGGATCATCCGTTGACGCCGGTGCAGCAGCGCAATCTGGAGACCGCGTGGAATGCCAAGGTGCTCGACCGCACCGGACTGATCCTTGAGATTTTCGGCGAGCGCGCGCGCACGCGGGAAGGGCGCCTGCAGGTCGAGCTTGCGCACCTCGTCTATCAGAAGAGCCGGCTCGTGCGCTCCTGGACGCATCTCGAGCGCCAGCGCGGCGGCTTCGGCTTTCTCGGCGGCCCGGGCGAGACGCAGATCGAGACGGACCGGCGTCTGCTCGGCGAGCGCATCGACGTCATCCGCAAGGAGCTCGTGCAGGTGAGCCGCACCCGCGCGCTGCATCGCAAGTCGCGCGAGCGCGTGCCGTATCCGTCCGTGGCGCTGGTCGGCTACACCAATGCCGGCAAGTCGACTCTATTCAACGCACTGACCGGCGCTGACGTGCTCGCCGAGGACATCCTCTTCGCCACGCTCGATCCGACCATCCGTGCGCTCGATCTTCCGGGCGGCTCGAAGGCCGTGTTGTCCGACACAGTGGGCTTCATATCCGATTTGCCGACCACGTTGATCGCCGCCTTCCGCGCCACGCTCGAAGAGGTGCTCCAAGCTGAGCTGATCCTGCATGTCCGCGACATTGCGAGCGAGACGAGCGCGAGCGAGCGCGAGGACGCGAACGCCGTGCTCGGGGAGCTCGGCATCGATGCCGAGGCCGAGCCGGACCGCCTGCTCGAAGTGTGGAACAAGGCCGACCTGCTCGACGAACCCTCCTTGCGCCGCGCGCAGGCCGAAGCGAGGCGCGCCGGCGCTGTGCTGGTCTCGGCCATGAACGGCATCGGGCGCGACGCGCTGCTCGCGGAGATCGAGCGGCGGCTCAACCGCCACCGCCAGACGCTCGAGATCGCGCTGAAGCCGGAGGAGGGGTCGCTCTCCAACTGGATCTACGAGAATTGCGAGGTCGTCGCCCGCAAGGATCTCGGCGAGGGGGTCACCGCGCTGCGCATCCGTATCGCCCCGGAAAAACGCGACCGGCTTGCCCGCCTCGCCGGCCCCACGCGCCTCAGATTCGAGCGACCATGCTGATGACGAAACGTAAGCCGGCGACCGTCGGTGAAATCCTTGTGGAGGAGTTCATGCGGCCGATGGACCTGACCCAGGGTGCCTTGGCCAAGGCGATGGTTGTACCGCGCAAGCATGTCAACGAACTTTGCAACGACCAAAGGAATATAACCGCGCCGACCGCGCTCATCCTGTCGCGTGTCTTCGGCAACAGTCCGGAGTTCTGGCTCAATGTGCAGCGGCGCACAAATCTTTGGAACGCGAACTCGCCCCGCGAACGTCAACGTATTATGCGGGCTAAGCCCATCCGAGCCGCCGCCTAGTTCACGTGGCTAGCCTTCGCGCTCGGCGGCTTTCGCCGCGTCCCACAGCGTGTCCAGCTCTTCCAGCGTGGAGTCTTGCGGCTTGCGGCCGTCGGCGGCGAGCGCGGCCTCGATACTCTCAAAGCGCCGCACGAACTTTGCGTTGGCTTCGCGCAGCGCGGTTTCCGGATCGACGCCGAGATGCCGCGCCAGGTTCGCCATCACGAACAGCAGATCGCCGAACTCCTCCGCGACTTTCTGCGGCGGCATGGCGCCATCGATCGCCGCTTTCAGCTCGCCGATCTCTTCCTCGGCCTTGGCAAAAACGGGAGCGAGGCTCGGCCAGTCGAAGCCGACCTCCGCCGCGCGCTTCTGCAGCTTCACCGCACGCGTCAGGGCAGGGAGCCCGACAGGGACGCCATCGAGCACCGAAGACGCTTCGCCCTCGCCGCGTTCGGCCTTCTCTTCCGCTTTGATGCGGCGCCAGAAATCCGTGTTGACGAATTCCTTGCGCCGGCTCGGATCTTCAAACACATGCGGATGGCGCCGGATCATCTTGGCCGTGATGGCGTCGGCCACGTCGCCGAAATCGAAGCGCTGCTGCTCGGATGCCATCTGCGCGTGGTACACGACCTGGAGCAAGAGGTCGCCAAGCTCATCCTTCAGGTCGTCGAGATCGTCGCGCGCGATCGCGTCGGCGACCTCGTAGGCTTCCTCGATCGTGTAGCGCGCGATGGTCGCGAAGCTCCGTTGCACGTCCCATGGACAGCCTGTCTCCGGATCCCGCAGCCGCGCCATGACGCGCAGCAGATCGTCGAGCGTGTGCCTCTTGCGCGGCGTTTCAGCCATCGGACCGCGCCAAAAGGGAGGCTCGAACGGAGATGCCGACAGTGCGGCTTTCTCCTGCCAGATCAATGCGTTGCTGGATGTATCCCAAATCCTGTCCCATATCCTGGATTCGCATAAGGTATATTATGGAAAATATATGGATGGGCGATTTAGTGGGCTTAAGGATCATCCGCGCCTCGCAATTCACCAGGCCTCGCGCCCTGCCGCCGCGTCGCGCCGTCCGCCGATCTTTAACGCGCCACACGCGCTCAACGCGACAGACGCGCTGCTTCGATCTCAATGCCGCTCGTAATGATCGCGCACGAGCTGGTCGAGCAGGCGCACACCGAACCCCGATCCCCAGCTCCGATTGATCTCGCTGTCGACCGACGACATCGCCGTGCCGGCGATGTCGAGATGCGCCCAGGGTGTCCCCTCTTTAACGAAGCGCTGCAAGAACTGCGCGGCTGAGATCGAGCCGCCCCATTTGCCACCGGTGTTCTTCATGTCGGCGATCTTTGAGTCGATCATCTTGTCGTATTTCGGTCCGAGCGGCAGGCGCCACAATTTCTCGCCGGTCTCCTTGCCCGCCTCGATGAGCCACTCTGAGAGCTGATCGTTGTTGCTGAACAGTCCCGCATGCTCCTTGCCGAGCGCGACCATCACCGCGCCGGTCAGCGTGGCGAGGTTGACCATCGCCTTCGGCTTGAAGCGTTGCTGCGCATACCAGAGGCAGTCGGCAAGCACCATGCGGCCCTCGGCATCGGTATTGAGCACCTCGATCGTCTGCCCAGACATCGCGGTGACGACGTCGCCCGGACGCTGCGCCTTCCCGCTCGGCATGTTCTCGACGAGCCCGATGATGCCGACGGCGTTCACCTTCGCCTTCCGCTCGGCGAGTGAGCGCATCAGACCGACCACGGCGGCGGCGCCAGCCATGTCGCCCTTCATGTCCTCCATGCCGGCCGCAGGTTTGATCGAGATGCCGCCGGTATCGAAGGTCACGCCCTTGCCGATGAAGGCGACCGGCTCTCCAGCGCGCGCACCCGCGCCCTTCCATTGCATGACGACGACGTGGCTCGGCCGCTCGCTCCCCTGCCCGACCGCGAGCAGCGCGTTCATGCCGAGGCGCTCGAGCACGCGAGGCGCAAGCACCTCGACCTGCACGCCGAGCTTCGTAAGCTCCTTCGCGCGCGCGGCGAACTCGGCCGGACCGAGCACGTTGGCAGGCTCGTTGACGAGATCCCGCGCAAGCGTCACGCCATCGAGGATCGCGCGCGTCGCGGCGAAGGCGCGCGTCGCCGCTTTCGGGTCGTCGCAATGAACCACGATCTTCTTCAGCGTACGGTCGTTCTTGTCGTCGGACTTGGTCTTCGAATCGGCGCTCTTCTTGGGGGCCTTGGTTTTGTACTTTTCGAACTTGTAGCCGCGGAGCAACAGTCCGAGAGAAAAATTCGCGGCCTCCTCGGCCCCGATCGCGCCGCCGTTCCGGTCGAGAAACACGTGTGCAGTCGCCGCCTCGCGGCCCGAAAGCAGTCCGCGCACGGTGCCCCCGAGATTGACCCAGTCCTCGGCGCTGTACGACCCGGGCTTGCCGAGTCCCGCCACCACCGCCCGGGCGAAGCCCAGGCCCTGCGGCGCGATCAGAGTCTACCGAGGAGTCCCGCTTGCCCTTGAAGCCGGTGATCCCGGCCGCCCGCGACAGCAATCCGCCCGATTTCTTGTCGAAATCTTTGGCAGAAGGCGTAAGCTTCGGCCCCTCCTCCGCGAATATTACGGCAACACCTTCGGCGCGCGCATCTTTGCCGGCAAAACTCAATGCGGTCTGATCGCTCACGGGCAACTCCTTGAAAAGACTCGGCCGTTTGGCCCGGGGCAAGGACAGGCAGGCCTGCCTGACGGAGCCCCCGCCGGCGCGCTCAACTGGTGCAGGGCTGCAACAGCTTTCGGGGAATACTGCGGCCCTACCTAAATCCTGTCCGGAACGAAAGCAAGCCGCTCGAAAACGTCGAAATTCCGCCATGTTACGCTGGTGAGAATCGTGTTTGGCACCAGTCGGTTGGCGGGTCTCGCGCACATCGATCGCCGCCCGACAAACAGGGCCTCACGGGGGACATCGCGACCGTCATGACGACGCTTTTTAGCCGCTACATGTTTCGGCAGGCGGCCAACGCGTTCCTCGTCATCCTGCTCACCTTGAGTGCGGTCGTCTGGCTCGCCACGGCCCTGAAAGAACTCGACCTCATCACCTCGCGCGGCCAGGGACTCTGGCTGTTTTTCCAGATGACGCTGCTCTCGCTGCCGAGCCTTGTCGCCCTCATCGCGCCGAACGCCATGCTGATGGCGGCGCTCTACACGCTGGACCGCATGAACAACGACAGCGAGCTGATCGTCATGACAGCCTCCGGTGCGCCCATTTGGCGGATTGGCGCCTCCCTCTTCGCGCTCGCCACGCTCGTTTCCATCGCCATCGTCATCGCCAACCTCTACCTCACGCCCGCGAGCATGCGGGAGCTGCGAAGCTTCATCACCCAGGTCCGGGCCGATCTCATCTCGCAAGTCCTTCAGCCAGGCCGCTTTTCCAGTCCGGAACCCGGACTCACCTTCCACATCCGCGACCGCAGCCCAAGCGGCGATCTGCTCGGCCTCCTCGTGCATGACGAGCGCGATCCGAAACAGGTCATGAGCTACCTCGCCGAGCGCGGCCGCATCATCACCAACGACGAAGGCGCTTACCTCGTGATGTTTGAAGGTTACGTGCACCGTTACGACGGCGAAAACAAAGACAAAGCCGTCCAGATCGTGGCCTTCGACCAGAATATGCTCGATCTTTCCGAGTTCAACCCCGAGGACGATGCGGTGAAAGATCTTAGGCCGCGTGAGCGATACCTCGGGGACCTGATCAGCCCGAGGCCCGACGACATGGTCGCCCAACGCCATGCAGGGCGGCTAAGGGCCGAGCTCCACGACCGCCTTTCGACCCCGCTTTACCCCCTCGTATTCGCCTTCATCGCGGTGGCGCTGCTCGCGCATGCGCGCACCACGCGGGAGAGCCGCTGGGGACAGATTCTGGCAGCCGCGGCCATCGCCGTGGGCTTGCGGGTTGCAGGCCTGACAGCCAGCAACCTGGCCCACGAGTCGTGGGCTGTACCCCTTGTGTATGCTATTCCAATTGGGGCGATTCTCGTTGCGGCGTGGGCGGCGCACGTTAGAATGTCACCGGAACTGCGGTCCAAGCTGAGCTTCGAGCTTAAGTTCCCAAAAACGATAAGGTTTTGGGCCGATAGAGGGATGCACTCGAAGTGAGAGCGCAGATGCGAGGCATCAGTGCAAGAGGGACCCTTGCGCGCTATTTTTCGCTGCGCTTCCTGCTCGCCATGTTGGCGATGTTCCTCATCTGTTGCTTCCTCGTCTTCTTCGTCGATTTCATCGAGATGCTGCGTCGCGAGGGGAAGGATACCGGCGCCGACATTCCGGCCCTGCTGCTCGTCTGGCTGACGCTGCTGAGACTGCCCTCCTTCTCCGAGCTCACCCTCCCCTTTGCTGTGCTGATCGGGACGATCGTCGTGTTCCTGATGCTGAGCCGCTCCTCAGAGCTCGTCGTGCTGCGCGCAGCCGGGATCTCGGTGTGGCAGTTCATGCTGCCGGCGATCATCGTCGCGTTCCTGCTCGGGATCGCTTTCGTGCTGCTCTACAACCCGGTCGCAGCACTTGCGCGCGGCGAAGCCGAGCGCCTGTACGCGGCAGCTTTCAATCAGGACAAGTCGCTGCTCAAGTCGAGCAAGGGCGCGGGCGCATGGCTGCGCGAGGACGGCGTCGATGGCCCCTCGGTGGTCCATGCGCTGCAGGTGCTCAACCAAGGGCTCGAGCTGAACGGCGTCACGGTGTTCCAGTACGACCGCGATCATCGTCTCACCGAGCGCGTCGAAGCGCACAAGGCCATCCTCAAGGACGGCCGCTGGGAGCTCGAGGACGCTTGGGTGAGCGCCGTGGGCCAGGAGCCGGAGCGCTACGACCGCTACCTGTTGAGCACCTATCTCACGCCCACGCAGGTGCGTGA
This sequence comes from uncultured Alphaproteobacteria bacterium, assembly GCA_963832515.1. GTDB lineage: Bacteria > Pseudomonadota > Alphaproteobacteria > Rhizobiales > Methyloligellaceae > Methyloceanibacter. Next base: position 36,769 of record CAWHUE010000012.1, on the reverse strand, counting down.
CAGCCTCGGAACGGTGTTCTCGGTTTCGTTCTGGGAGCTGCCGAATTTCATCGAGATCTCGGAACGCGCAGGGCTCCCCGCGACCCAGTATCGGGTGCAATACCATCTGCTCCTGTCGCGGCCCTTCCTGCTCGTGACCATGGTGTTGATCGCGGCCACCTGCGCGCTGCGCGGCTTCCGCTTCGGCAACGTGCAGATCAACGCCATGTTCGGACTGGCCGCAGGTTTTGCCTTCTTCGTGTTCTCCGAGATCTCGCGCAACTTCGCCATGGCGGAGCTGACGTCGGCCGCGGCGGCGGCCTGGGTCCCGGTGATCGTCGCGTCGTCGCTCGCACTCACCGTGCTCTTGTACAAAGAGGACGGATGACGATGCTGACGGGGGACACAGCCATGACAGCGCGCCGGGCCCTGCCCGGCCTTGCCGCGTCTATGGACCGCGCGCGCGGTCTGCTGCGTCTCGCCGTTTTGGCATGCCTGTTTGCCTCGCTTGCGGCCGTGTTCGGACCGGCGCAGCGCGCGTTCGGACAAGCGCAGACGAGCCTCGAACAGATCGTCAAGCCGCCCAAGGTCGACCCGACGCAGCCCATGCTGCTGCAGGCCGACGAGATGATTTACGACAACGACAACAACAAGATCACGGCCAAAGGCAACGTCGAGATCTATTACGGCAACTACACGCTGCTTGCCGACCGCGTCGTCTACAATCGCGCCAGGAACACGCTCGCGGCCGAAGGCAATGTCCGCATCAAGGACCCGGACGGCGCGGTGATCTCCGCCGATCAGATCACGCTGACTGACGATTTCCGCGACGGCTTCATCGACGCGCTGAAGCTCGTTACGACCGACGACACGCGCATCGTCGCCCAGTCGGCATCGCGCGAGGCCGGCAACACGACCGTATTCACGAAAGGCTGGTTCACGCCCTGCAAGCTCTGCGAGGACAAGCCCGATAAGCCGCCCACCTGGCGCATTCGCGCGGGCAAAATCACGCACAAGAAGGACAAGGCGACCATCACGTTCCGCGACGCGGTGTTCGACTTCTTCGGCGTGCCGCTTATCTGGGTGCCCTACTTCCAGACCGCCGATCCGACCGTGAAGCGCAAGTCGGGCTTCCTCATGCCGAGCTATACTCATTCCGAAGAGCTCGGCAACACGGTCGAGGTCCCGTACTATTTCGCGCTATCGGATCATTACGACTTCACCTTCGCCCCGATGTACACCGATAACGCGGGCACGCTCTTCAAGGGCGACTGGCGGCACAGGCTCGCAAGCGGCGGCTATCGCGTTGAGCTAGCCGGCGTCTGGGACGAGGGAACGCTTGATAGCCCGTTCAACGGCGACTTCCGCGGCAGCGTCGAGTTGCGCGGCCATTTCGCGCTGAATCCCTATTGGGGATGGGGCTGGGACGTGATCGCCGAGACCGACGACACGTTCCGCCGCTACTACAACCTCGACTCCCGGCTCAAGACCGATCGCATCTCGCAGCTCTATCTCGAAGGTCTGCACGACCGGAACTACTTCTCGACCCGGTTCTACAACACCAAGAGCCTGCTCGAGCCCGACGAAAACTTCTCCGAAGCGACGGTTTACCCGATCGTCGACTACGACTACATCGTCGACCAGCCGATCATCGGCGGCGAGCTCGCCTTCAATTCCAACGCCATGGTCTTCTCGAGCGAAGACGGCACGCAGCAGAACCGCCTCATCGCGGAAGCCAGTTGGCGGCGGCAGATGATCGACGGCATCGGCCAAGTCTTCACGCCTTTTGGCGGCCTCAGGGGCGACGTGTATGGGGTCAGCGGGGTGCAACAGAGCGACCTCAGCGGGTCCGAGGATTTGTTCACCACCAATCCCGAGGAGGGACCGATCTGGCAAGGCAATGCGGTTGGGGGCGCGGAATACCGCTATCCCTTCATCGCCAGTACCGGCAGCGTGGCCCATGTCTTCGAGCCGATCGGACAGATCGTCGCGAGACCCGAACTCGGTGGGCGATCAGCAGGAAATCGCGAACGAGGACGCGCTTAGCCTCGTGTTTGACGACACGATTTTGTTCGATATCGACAAGTTCTCCGGCTATGACCGGATGGAGACCGGCACGCGCGCGAATGTCGGCGTGCGTTACACCGCGCAGTTCGCCTCCGGCGCCTATGCCCGCGCCGTGTTCGGCCAGAGCTACCAGATCGCGGGCGACAACGAATTCGACACCGACTTCTACCGGACGGCCGGGCTTGCGACCGACTCCTCGGACTATGTGAGCGGGTTCTATATCCAGGCCGCCAATTTCATCAGCTTCTCGGCCCAGTCACGCTTCGACCACGACACGTTCGACATCGAGCGCACCGATCTCGGTTCCTCGGTGTACTATGGACCGGCGCAGGTGAGGGTCAACTATGCCAACGTGACGGCCGAGCCTGTGCTTGGCACTACCGACGTGACGCCCGAGTCTGGGCTTGCGATCGGCGAGGGTCGCGAGGAGATCCTGGGCGCCGGCGTTCTCGCACTGACGCGGGATTGGTCCCTGCTCGGCAATCTCCGGTACGACCTGGAGGCGTCGCAGACTATCGCCGACGGGCTTGGCCTGCGCTACCAGGATGACTGCTTCCTGGTCGACGTGACCTATCAGCGGTCCTTCATCCAAGACCAGGACATCGAGCCGGATCAGCGTTTCGTCCTGAACTTCATGCTGAAATATCTCGGCACCTATAACGTTTCCACCGAGGCCTTCGGCGGGTTCGCAGCGTCCGGCTCCGACACCAACGACTAGAGGCGTCTCCTCATGCGCAGGCCGCTTCCACCTTCCCTTCCCTCGCTCCCGAGCATTCAGGCAGGCGCGCGCCGCCGCCTTTCCTCCGGCGACGGCCTGTCCTTATGCTCGCGCTCGTCGTCCTCCTGCTCGGCGGCGCGCATCTCGCGCTGACCCAAGAGATCTCCATCAAGGTGCTGGTGAACGACGATCCGATTTCCGATTACGACATCGAGCAGCGCGAGCGCTTCCTCGCGATCACCACGCAGCGGCAACCTTCGCCCGAGGTGAAGAAGGAGGCGACGGACCTGATCATCGACGAGCGGCTGCAGATGCAACAAGGCCGCAAGCTCAGCGTGACGGTCTCCGAAGAGGACGTGACATCCGTGCTCGAGGGTATGGCGAGCAAGAACAATCTAGACGTTGCTGGCCTCGCCGCCGCCCTCGGCAAGGCGGGCGTCAACATCAAGACGCTCAAGGACCGCATCAGGGCGCAGCTCGTTTGGCAGGACGTCGTCCGGCGCAAATTCCGTCACGAGGTCCAGGTCGGCGATGTGGACGTCGACCGGGCGCTTTCCGAGGGCGGTGGAAGCGCCGACGATGGCGGCGGCACGAGCGAGACCGTGCAGCAAATCCGTCAGATCAAGTTCAGCCTTCCCTCTGGCGCCGATCAAAAGGCGATTGCCGCGCGGCTTGCGACGGCCGAAGCGGTCCGCGCGCGCTTCTCCTCGTGCGGCAGCATCGCCGAGATCACCAAGAACGTCGAAGGGGCGAGCATCAAATCGCTCGCGGAAGCCGCCTCCCTCGCCCAGCCCGCACGGCTGCTCGTGGCACACGCAAAGGCCGGACAGATGACGCCGCCCACCCTATCGACCTCTGGCGTCGAACTCTACGCCGTGTGCGGCAATCGCGTGGTGCGCGACAACAAGGTGCGCGAGGATACGCAACGGAAATTGATGAACGAGGAGATGATGCTGCGCGCGGAGCGCCTGCTGCGCGACGTCCGCCAGGAGGCTTTCATCGAATACCGCTAGCGCGCGTTTCGTGCTAGCCCGGGCGCCATGGCACAGGATATGCGCCCGCTTGCTCTCACGCTCGGCGATCCCGCGGGGATCGGTCCGGACATCACGCTTGCCGCCTGGGCCGCGCAAGCGCGCGAGGCGGTTCCGCCGTTCGTGCTTGTCGGCGATGCCGCGGTGCTCGCTCTTCGCGCCAAGACGCTCGGCCTTTCCATTCCGGTCCGCGTGGTGAGCGAAGCGCGCGAGGCGCAAGCTGTGTTTGCCGAGGCGCTTCCGGTGCTTGAAGCCGCAGCTCCCCCCCCAGTGATTGCGGGCCGGCCCGACCCTGCCGCCGCGCACGCCGTCCTCGAGTTCGATCGATCGCGCCGTGGCGCTGGTGCAGGCGGGAGAGGCCCGCGCTATCGTCACCAACCCGATCGCCAAGTCGCTGCTCTATGGCACCGGCTTCGCCTATCCGGGCCATACCGAATATCTCGCTTCGCTCGCCGCTTGCGGAGGCGAGGCACCGCATCCGGTCATGATGCTCGCCGCGGGCAGCTTCCGCGCCGTTCCGGCGACGGTGCATATGCCGCTGAAAGATGTGCCGGCATCTCTCTCAACGGCGCTCGTGCTCGACGTGATCGAGATCACGGCCAAGGACCTCCGCCGCTTGTTCGGTGTCGCGCGGCCCCGCCTCGCGGTGAGCGGCCTCAACCCGCATGCGGGCGAGGACGGAGGCCTCGGCCGCGAGGAGATCGACATCATCGCGCCGGCGATCGAGGCCGCACGCGCGCGCGGCATCGATGCGACCGGCCCGCACCCCGCCGACACCCTGTTCCATGCAGGCGCGCGGCAAAGACTACGATGCGGCGATCTGCATGTATCACGACCAGGCGCTCGTGCCCTTCAAGACGCTCGCCTTCGAGGAGGGCGTGAACGTCACGCTCGGGCTTCCGTTCGTGCGCACCTCGCCCGATCACGGCACCGCGTTTTCCATCGCAGGCTCGGGCCGCGCCAATCCGCGCAGTCTCATAGAGGCGCTGCTTCTCGCCGACGCGATGACGCGCGCGTCGTTGGCCGTCGCGTCGGGACGCGGCGCGTGACTACACCCGACGGATTGCCGCCGTTGCGGGAGGTGATCGCGGCGCTCTGCCTCGCCGCCAAGAAAAGCCTCGGCCAGAACTTCCTGCTCGACCTCAATCTCACGCGCCGCATCGCGCGCGCCGCAGGCCCGCTCGACGGCGTGACCATCGTCGAGGTGGGCCCTGGCCCTGGCGGGCTCACGCGTGCGCTTGCTCTTGGAAGGCGCCGCGCGTGTCGTGGCGGTCGAGAAAGACCAGCGCTGCCTGCCTGCGCTTGCCGCGGTCGCCTCCGCGTATCCCGGCCGGCTCGAAATCATCGCCGCCGACGCGCGCGCGGTGGACTGGCATAGGCTGGACCTCTCCGCCCCTGCCCGCATCGTCGCCAACCTGCCTTACAGCGTGGGCACACACCTGCTGATCGGCTGGCTCAAGACCGATCCCTGGCCCCCTTGGTTCGACCGGCTGGTGCTGATGTTCCAGCGCGAGGTGGCGGAGCGCATCACAGCCAAGCCCGGCACCAAGGATTACGGACGGCTCTCGGTGATGGCGCAGTGGCGCACGCGCCCGCGCCTTCTATTCACCGTGCCGGCGGCGGCCTTCACGCCGCGGCCCAAGGTCGACTCGGCGCTCGTCGAGCTCGTTCCCAAGGAAACGCCGGAGCCGCATTGCAGCGCCGAGCAGCTGGAGCGGGTCACGGCCGCAGCCTTCGGCCAAAGGCGCAAGATGCTGCGCTCTTCGCTCCGAAAGCTCACGCCCGACAGCGAGGCCCTGCTTGTGAGCCTCGGCATCGATCCGAGCGCGCGTGCCGAGGAGCTTGCCGTGTCCGATTTCTGCCGCCTCGCGAACGCGCTTGCGCGCTAGAGCGCGGCAAGCAGGCCCTGCACGAAGCCCTTGAGCCCGGTGAGGCGCTGGCGGCGCAGCCGCTCGGCCGCAAGGATGGCCCTGAGCGCCGCCGCCGACTGCTCCACGTCGTGATTGACCACGACATAGTCGTACTCGTCCCAATGCTGGATCTCGTTGCTCGCCCCGCGCATCCTGCGGCGCACGACCTCTGGCGGATCCTCGGCGCGCACATTGAGCCGCTGCTCCAGATCCTCTGCCGACGGCGGCAGGATGAAGACCGTGACCACGTCGCGCGGCGCGCTGGCACGCAGAGCGGCTGCGCCCTGCCAGTCCACGTCGAACAGCACGTCGCAGCCACCGGCGAGCGCGCGCTCGACCGGCTCGCGCGTGGTGCCGTAATGATTGTCGAACACCACCGCCCATTCGAGGAATTCGCCGCGATCGCGCATCGAAGCGAAGGTGTCCTTGTCGACGAAATGGTAGTCCTTGCCGTCCTTCTCCCCTTTCCGCCTTTCGCGCGTCGTGTGGGAAACGGACATGGCGATGTCCTGATTGTCCTGGCAGAGCCGGCGCGCGAGCGTGGTCTTGCCGGCGCCGGATGGCGACGACAGCACCAGCATCAAACCTCGCCGCGCGATCGGTGCCTGCATCCTCCCCCTCACTCTATATTCTGCACCTGCTCGCGAAGCTGATCGATCACCGCCTTGAGCTCGAGCCCGGTGCGGCTGATCTCGATGTCCGCGGCTTTGGAGCAGATCGTGTTGGCCTCCCGGTTCAGCTCCTGAGCCAGGAACTCGAACTTGCGCCCGGCGGGCTCGCGTCCAGCAATGAGCTCGTTCGCCGCACCGACATGGGCGCGCAACCGGTCGAGCTCCTCCTGGATGTCGGCCTTGGCCGCCAGCAGCACGGCCTCCTGATGCAGCCGGTCGGGATCGAGGCCCGCGCCCGCCTCGCTGAGCTTTGCTACCTGCTCGGCGAGCCGCGCCGCGATAGCCGCGGGCGTGCGGGCCGACGCATTCGCCGCCCGCTCGGTAAGCGACGCGATCGACGCGATCTGGGCCTCGATGACCCGCGCAAGCCGCGTCCCTTCCGCCGCGCGTGCCTCAACGAGCCTGTCGAGCGCGGCCGCAAGTCCCGCGATCAACGCGTGCCCAAGCGCATCGCGCGCCGCTTCGTCTTCCCCGGCTTCGACCGTCTCGACCACGCCCTTGAGCGCGAGCAGCGTGTCGAGGCGCGCGGGCTTGAGCCCGGTCAGCTTTTGCGCCCGCGCCGCGACCTCTTGAGCCTGGGCAACGCGGCCTCGTTCAGATGAATTTCGGCCTGCGCCCCTTCGCGCTTGATGCCGAGCGTGACGGTGCAATTGCCGCGCGCGAGCTTCTCCTGGCAAAGCCCGCGCGCCCTGATCTCGAGCCATTCGAATCCGGGAGGCAGGCGCAAACGGAGATCGAGATTGCGGCCGTTGACGCTGCGCGCTTCCCAGTACCAGCTCGAATCCGCGCATGCGCGCCGTCGGCGCGGGCGAAGCCGGTCATGCTTTTCAAGGTCATGGCGCCTCAAGCCCCCCGCGCGTTCGGAACTGCCACCCGGTCCGCCCTTATAGCCGAGTTGCGCGGCCTTTCGGACCCAGACGGAGCGGATGCCTAACGGGTGGGATTACGCTTGCGGCTTTGGCACCGCATTGCCCGCGGTTCGCGGCCTCGGGCGCAGCCCCGAGCGATTCCCCAGAGGCTGGCTCGCCGGGCATCATGGCGTTCGGATCGACAATGACGGCACCCGGCACGGCCGGGTGGAGCCGGTCTGTTGCGCGCCGACCGCGGTGGGGTCGAAACCGCCTTCCGCGGCGGCCGCGGCCGCGGCGGCCTCTGCGGCGGCGGCGGCCTCAGCCTCCTTGCGCCGGAGTTCGCGCTCGATCACGCGCCATTTGGCGACATTCCGGTTGTGCTCGTCGAGCGTCCCGGCAAAGACATGGCCGCCAGTGCCGTCGGCAACGAAATAGAGATCCTTGGTCTTCGCCGGCCGCAGCACCGCCTCGATCGAGGCGCGGCCCGGATTGGCGATCGGCCCTGGCGGCAACCCATTGATCTGATAGGTATTGTAGGGCGTCTCGCGATCGAGCTGTTCCTGCGTGATGGGACCGTCGAGCACGGCCTTTCCCCCTACAAGACCGTAGATGATGGTGGGGTCGGATTGGAGCCGCATGCGCTTCTTCATGCGATTGTGGAACACGGCCGCGACACGCGCCCGCTCGTCCGCCCGGCCCGTCTCCTTTTCCACGATCGAGGCGAGTACCATTGCCTCCTCTGGCGTCGAGACCATGATGTCCGGATCGCGCGTCTCCCAAACCTTGGCGAGGAACTTGTCGTGTGCGAGCCGCATGCGGTCGACGATGTTCTGCCGCGTGTCCTTGGTGCCGAATTTATAAGTGTCGGGCAGCAGCGAGCCCTCGGGCGGGACCTCGGTGATCTCGCCATTGAGCTCCGGATGGGCGAGCAGCTTCTGCACGATCTGGTACGACGTGAGGCCTTCGGCGAGCGTGACCTTGTGCTCGATCGACTTGCCCTCGACCAACGTATCGAGCACGCGGCGCATGCTGGCCTGTTTGGGGAACTCGTATTCGCCGGCTTTGAGCGCCCCCTGCCCCTTCAGGTATTTGAAATAGAGAATGCCGGTCATGAAGATGCGCCGGTCGGCGACCACGCCGTCGCGCGCGAGACGGTCGGCGATCGCGCTCCCGCCTTCGCCGCGCGGAATTGCCACGACCGTCGAGGTGGTCAGCGGCCCCGGCTTGTCGAACTGCATCTTGACGAAATAATAGCCCGCCGCGGCAATGCACAGCAGCACGAAGAAAAAGGTGAAAAGCCCGTCGAACATCCTGAGAAAGGGATGCGACTCCTCCTCGGGTTCTTCCGGCTCAGGTACCTTGTCAGGAAGGCGGACCGGGACGAGGGCTTCCGCCGGGCTGCGCGGCCCTGTGGTCGCAAGCTGCCGCCCGGCTAGCGCATTCGGCATGAGTTCCCGGTTGTCATTGGCCGTGGACGGTATGTTCCTATTGAGAGACATGTCCGGCTCGCGCCCCACGCGGATAACCCGTTCACTTGAAGTCGAAATATGGCGAAAGGGAGGTTCGCCTGGCAAGCGCGGACAACCTCACGCGTCGCAGCGGCGCATGATGAGCGAGGCGTTCGTCCCGCCGAATCCGAACGAATTGGAGAGCACAATATCGATGCTCCGGCGCCGCGCCTGGTGCGGCACGAGATCGATGGCGGTGGCGACCGACGGATTGTCGAGATTGAGCGTCGGCGGCGCCACATTGTCCCTGATGGCGAGCACCGAGAAGATCGCCTCGACCGCGCCGGCCGCGCCGAGCAGGTGCCCGATCGCGGACTTGGTCGACGACATCGAGACCTTGCCCGCGGCATTGCCGAACAGCCGCTCGACGGCCGCGAGCTCGATCTCGTCGCCCATCGGCGTCGAGGTGCCGTGCGCGTTGATGTAATCGATGTCCGCGGGATCGATACCGGCGCGCTTGACCGCCGCCTGCATGCAGCGATAGGCGCCATCGCCGTCTTCCGCGGGCGCCGTGATGTGGAAGGCATCGCCCGAGAGCCCGTAGCCGATGATCTCGGCATAGATGTGCGCGCCGCGCGCCTTGGCGTGCTCGAGCTCCTCGATCACCACCATGCCGGCCCCCTCGCCCATGACGAAACCGTCGCGGTCGCGATCATAGGGACGAGAGGCGCGCTCGGGCTGATCGTTGAAATTGGTCGAGAGCGCGCGGCAGGCGGCGAAGCCCGCGAGCGCGAGCCGGCAGATCGGCGACTCCGAGCCGCCCGCGAGCATCACGTCGGCATCGCCGAACGCAACCAGCCGCGAGGCATCGCCGATCGCGTGCGCACCGGTCGAGCAGGCGGTAACCACGGCGTGGTTCGGACCTTTCAACCCATGCGCGATGGAAACATAGCCCGACGCGAGATTGATGAGACGCCCGGGAATGAAGAACGGACTCACGCGGCGCGGGCCCTTCTCGGCGAAGAGCAGCGAGGTCTTCTCGATGCCTTGCAGGCCTCCAATGCCGGACCCGATGAGCACGCCGGTGCGGATTTGGTCCTCGTAGGCGGTGGGCTTCCAGCCGGCGTCGGCCAGCGCCTGGGTCGCCGCGGACATGGCATAGACGATGAAATCGTCGACCTTGCGCTGCTCCTTCGGCTCCATCCACTCGTTCGGATCGAAGCCGCCGGCCGACGCCGTTCTTTGGAATTTGGCAGGCGATCTGGCAGGAGAGATCGGAGACGTCGAATTCCTCGACGCGGCGGGCGGCATTATGGCCCGCGGTCAGCCGCTCCCAGGCGATCTCATGCCCTGTGCCGAGCGGGGAGACGAGACCCAGACCTGTGATGACGACACGTCGCATCGCGCCTTCGCGTAATCTTCGCGGGAACCTGTTGCTCAAGCCGTTGGCGGCCAATTTTGTCGCGACGGGAGCGGCTTAGACCCCCGGCGCTCCCGCGCGTTTCGCGTCAAGCGGCGGTGTTCTTCTCCAGAAACTTTATGGCATCCCCCACCGTGAGGATGGTCTCCGCGGCGTCGTCCGGGATCTCGCACCCGAACTCCTCCTCGAACGCCATGACGAGCTCGACGGTGTCGAGGCTGTCGGCTCCAAGGTCGTCGATGAAGCTCGCATTCTCGGTGACCTTGTCGGCCTCGACCCCGAGATGCTCCACCACGATCTTCTTAACGCGCTCAGAGATATCGCTCATATCGCCTCTACCGTCCCTTGCCTGTCAGACCTTAGCCTTTGCATGTCCCCCCGAGCTGCGGCTGACGCCAACGCACGAGCGGTAAGTTCGAGAGGGTTGATCGCGGCGGGATTAAGCTTTGTCAAGCCCCCACAGAGCGGTCGCTTGGGTAGCACACTTTATGGCCTATTGCATGGGCTTTTGCCAGAAGCGCCAAGGCTGGGAAGGCCAAGTGCCAAATGTCCTGAAGCCGTTGCTGCAAGTCCTTGTCAAATCAGCGGTTAGACCATCACCATGCCGCCATTGACGTGGATCGTCTCACCCGTGACGTAGCTCGCTTCGTCGCTCGCCAAAAACACCACCGCGGCGGCCACGTGCTCGGGCTTGCCGAAGGTCTGGGCGGGGATGGCGGCGGCGATCGCCTCGACCTGCTTTTCGTTCAGGGCATCCGTCATCGGGGTCGAGATGAAACCCGGCGCGATCGCGTTCGCCGTGATGCCGCGCGCGGCCACCTCGCGTGCGAGCGACTTGGTCATGCCGACGATCCCCGCCTTTGAAGCCGCGTAATTCGGCTGCCCCGGATTGCCCAGCACGGCGGAGATGGAGCCGATGTTGACGATGCGGCCATAACGGCGGCGCATCATGTTGCGCAGGATCCCGCGCGTCAGCACGAAGACCGAGGTGAGATTGACGGCGATCACGTCGTCCCACTCCTCGTCCTTCATACGCATGAAGAGATTGTCGTGGGTGATCCCGGCATTGTTGACCAGGATGTCCACTTGGCCGAGCCCCTTCTCGGCGCTGTCGGCGAGCGCCACCACGGCTGTGCGGTCGCGCAAATCGCAGGGCAGCACCGTGACGCGATCGCCAAGCTCGCCAGCGAGCGCTTCGAGCTTCTCTTTGTTCGTGCCGGTGATCGCGACATTCGCGCCCTGGCCGTGCAGTGCCTTGGCGATGGCGCCGCCGATCCCGCCCGAGGCGCCGGTGACGAGAGCCCCCTTCCCTGTCAGGTCGAACATGTGACGCTCTCCTCTGTTAGGTGTCTCACGCCACAAGCGCGGTCGCTGCGGCTTCGAGCTCGTCCGGCGTGCCGACGCTCTTCGCATCGATCCCGTCGAGACGCCGGGCCATTCCCGTGAGCACGCGGCCAGCGCCCACTTCGTACACGGCCGTGACGCCGTTCGCTTTCAGATAGTCCATCGTCTCGCGCCAGCGCACCATGCCCGTGACCTGCTGGACGAGCCGCGTCCTGATCTCCTCGGGATCGGTGATCGGGCTTGCGAGCACGTTGGCGACGAGCGGCACCGAAGGCGCCCTGATCTCGACCGATGCAAGCGCCTCGCGCATCGCGTCCGCGGCGGGCTGCATCAGCGCGCAATGGAACGGCGCGCTCACCGGCAACAGCACCGCTCGCCGCGTGCCATATTTCGGCCCGAGCGCGACCGCCCGGTCGATCGCAGCTTTGGCACCGGAGATCACAACCTGCCCTGGCGCATTGTCGTTGGCGGCTTCGCACACCTCGCCGGCGGCCGCAGCCTTGGCAAGCTCCTGCGCTTGCGCGAGGTCGGCGCCGAGCAGCGCCGCCATTGCCCCTTCGCCCACCGGCACCGCTTCCTGCATCGCGCGCCCGCGCGTCTTCAAGAGCCGGGCCGTGTCGGCAAGGCTCAGCGCGCCGGAGGCGGCGAGCGCCGAATATTCGCCGAGCGAATGGCCCGCCACGTATGCCACCCGGTCGGCCAAGCGCAGTCCCTTCTCGGTAAGCACGCCCATCGCCGCGAGCGACACGGCCATCAGCGCGGGCTGCGCATTCTCGGTGAGCGTGAGCTCGGCCTCAGGACCCGCCCACATCAGCTTGGAGAGGCTCTGCCCGAGCGCCTCGTCCACCTCGGCGAACATGGCACGCGCGGACGGATAGGCCTTTGCGAGCTCGGCGCCCATGCCGACGGCTTGGCTTCCCTGACCGGGAAAGATGAAGGCGATGCTCATGCTTGGAGAACGTTCAAAGGTTGCGGAAGTCGCGGGCCAAAGACACTGTTTCAATCTTTTCTGTCAAGCTCCCGGTCGTGCTAGAAGACGCCAGAAGGAAATGGGTGCCGAGGCTTGCGAAGGAGAAATGGCATGAAACGCTTGATCGTGATCGGGGCGGTTTCCGCCATTGCCGGCTTGGCCGCGACCTTGCCCTCGCTTGCCGAGGCGCTGGTCTGGCCGTGGAAGGACAAGACGCCGGCCGACCCCGCGCTCGTGGTCCTTACCAGCGTCGACAGTGTAACGGCCGCCATCAACAAGTTGGACCCGCCGACCCTCACCATCAATGTCGGCGCCACCGCCGCGACGCCGGGCTTCACGGAGTTTCAGCTCGGCCCCCGCATCGGCAATCCTGAGGACCTCGTGTTCGCCTTCGATGCCAAGGGCCGCCCGCCGCAAGACATGACCATCCAGGTGACGACGCCCATCACGTTCAGCGTCGAATACAAGGACGCGCCGATCGACAAAGTCGGCGTGATCGAGGTTTACGGCCAGTCGAACTGCAAGGCGTTCTCCATTACCGATAACAAGGAATTGGAGTGCTCATCGAAGTCGGTTTCGCAATAGACGCATAGGCTTGCAAAGCGCCCGCGAACGCTTATAAGACCGCTACCAGCAATCGCTCCGGTCGGAGGCTGAACGGAGGATCGCTCACGTTTCGAGCGACAGGCGAAAGCCCCCCTCCCGTGTCTTCGCTCTCACGGTCGTCTCTTGGGCCTTTCCTTCTAAAGCGCCCATGCGAGGCTCAGCGCCGGAGCAAAGAAGAAGGAAAGGCAATTCATGCCTCTCTACGAGCACGTGTTCCTGGCGCGCCAGGACATCTCTCCGCAACAGGTCGAAGGCCTGGTGCAGGGCTTCCGCCAGATCCTCGAGGAGAAGGGCGGCACGGTCGGCAAGACCGAATATTGGGGGCTCAAGTCCCTCTCTTATCGCATCAAGAAGAATCGCAAGGCGCACTACACGCTGATGAACATCAAAGCGCCGCACGAGGCCGTGACCGAGCTCGAGCGCCAGGAGCGACTTTCCACCGACGTCATCCGCTTCCTCACCGTCAAGGTCGACGAGCATGAGGACACGCCCTCGGCGATGATGCGCCGCTCCGATCGCGACGAGCGCGACGGACGGGGCGACCGTGGAGATCGCGGCGACCGCGATCGTGACCGCGGTGACCGCGATGGGCGCCGCGGTGGCGGCAGGCGCGACCGCGATTTCGGCCCGCGTGGGGATCGCGTCGAGCGCGGACCCGTTGAGGCCGAGGCCGTCGTTGCCGTCGCCGACGAGGAGGACGCCTAGATGAGCATGACCCAGACCCAGGCGCGCCGCCCCTTCTACCGCAGGCGCAAGACCTGCCCCTTCTCCGGGGACAAGGCTCCTAAGATCGACTACAAGGACGTGAAGCTGCTGCAGCGCTACGTCTCGGAGCGCGGCAAGATGGTGCCGAGCCGCATCACCGCCGTGTCCGCCAAGAAGCAGCGCGAGCTCGCCCGCGCCATCAAGCGCGCACGCTTCCTGGGATTGCTGCCCTATTTGATTCAGTAAGGAGATCGGTCATACCGGCGAAAGCCGGAATCCAGAATCACAAGGTCAGTGCCTGGCGCTCTGGATTCCGGCTTGCGCCGGAATGACGTTATGAAAGTTGGGGTGGGTGGAACGCCCTCCCCTAACCGCTCTCAAGGAGGCGGGACAGCGACAAATGCCACCGACACCCCTCATCATCGGCGCGGGCTCCGGCCTTGTCTCGGCGGCGCTGTTCGCCTCAGCCGCAACGTCGTCGGCGCTTGCCGGAATTCTGTTCTATCTCGCGCCGTTGCCGATCTGCCTCGCCGGGCTCGGCTGGGGCGGCATGGCGGCAGTCTTCTCCGCGCTCACCGGTACGGTCGTGATCGCGGCGGCGCTCGGCCCCGCCACGGCCGCGGTGTTTGCCATATCGATCGCCGTGCCGGCGGCGCTCCTCACCCACCTCGCGCTGCTGTCGCGGCCCGCCGCGACGCCGCAAGGCCAGGTCATGGGCGCAACCGAATGGTATCCGCCTGGACGCTTGGTCGGCTGGGCGGCGCTCATGGCAGGCGTGCTCGCCGCCCTGCTTGTGCTGTTCATCGGTTATGACCAGGAGGCCTATCGCGAGTTGATCCGCCAGATCCTCGAGCACAGCGCCTTCAAGGAGCTCGATCGCGACGGCACCCTCCTCACCGAGGAGAATGTGGCGAAGCTCGCCGCCGTGCTAGCGCGCGCGCTGCCCGCGGCTGTGGCCGTCGTCTGGCTCGTCATCACGCTGTTCAATCTCTGGATCGCCGGGCTGATCGTCGATGCGTCTGGCCGGGCGCTCCGGCCCTGGCCCGACCTCAACGCCTTCGAGCTACCGAACGGCCTCGTGGTGGTCTTCGCCGTGGCGCTTGCCGCATCCTTCCTGCCTGGGCTCGCCGGACTCATCGCCACGGGGCTCGCCGGTGCGTTGCTCCTCGCCTATGTGCTGCAGGGGCTGGCAGTCATCCACGTCTATAGCCGGGGCACGCCCATGCGCGGGCTGCTGCTGGCCACCGTTTATCTCGGCATTCTTCTATTGGGCTGGGTTGCCCTGCTCGTCGCCATTCTCGGCCTTGCCGAACCTCTGTTCGGGATTCGCGAGCGCGCGCGACAGAGTAATCCCCCTCCCGACAACGATGACTCAACGATCTGATCAACGATAGGAGTTCCGCCATGCAAGTGATCCTGCTCGAGCGCATCGGACGCCTCGGACAAATGGGCGATGTGGTCACCGTCAAGGACGGCTTCGCCCGCAACTTTCTTCTGCCCCAGGGCAAGGCGCTGCGCGCGACGGAAGCCAACCGCAAGCACTTCGACACCGTTCGTGCCCAGCTCGAGGCCCGCAATCTCGAGCTCAAGTCCGAGGCACAAGGCGTGTCCGCCAAGCTCAACGGCAAGAGCTTCATCGTCATCCGTCAGGCCGGCGACACCGGCCAGCTCTACGGCTCGGTCTCGACCCGCGACATCGCAGATGCCGTGACCGAGGGCGGCTTCTCCATCGAGCGGCGCCAGGTGATGCTTGACCGGCCGATCAAGACGCTCGGCGTGCACGAGGTTCGCGTCCAGCTCCATGGCGAGGTCGAGCCGCATATCACCGTCAACGTCGCCCGCTCGACTGACGAGGCGGCGCGGCAGGCACGCGGCGAGGACGTCTCGCGCGGCGCGACCGAGGCCGAGGAGGATGCGGAGGCCGCGCGCCGCGCCGCCGAGGCGTTGTTCGAGGAAGGCGCCGCCCCCTCAGAGGAAGAGGCCGCGGCCGAGGCAGAGAGCGAGGAGACCGAACGTTAGTCGCCGACGGCGGGTAGCGCTGTTAGCGGACTTCGACTTTTCTTGTCATTGCCCGGCTTGACCCGCCTGCGGGCCTAAGCCCTAAGCGGGCATCGATGACTATGAGTGCTTGCCCTTCGGCGGGCAAAGGCCCGGGCAACCCAGTAGTCACAGGCAACGCCTTCGCCTACTGGATTCTCGCTTTCGCGGGAATGACACTGCGGAACGAGATTATCTCTGCCAGCCTGTGCACGGCGCGTCTTACCCCCGATCTCCACAGCGCCAGCCACTGGCGAACCAGGGCGTTTTGTCTGACTTTCTCTTTATGAGCGCCCTGATTCGCCCCCTCCCCGAGACGCCGGTTTTCCGCGCGCCCCCGCATAACGTCGAGGCCGAACAGGCCCTGCTCGGCGCGATCCTGGTCAACAACGAGGCGATCGACCGCGTCTCGGGCTTCCTCAAGCCCGTCCATTTTTATGATGCGCTGCATGGGCGCATCTACGAGGCAGTCTCCAAGCTGATCCTCGGCGGCAAGCGCGCCACCCCGATCACGCTAAAAACCTTCTTCCAGGCCGACGAGCCCGTCGGCGAGCTGACCGTGCCGCAATATCTCGGGCGGCTCGCGGCCAACGCCACCACCATCATCAACGCCGAGGATTACGGCCGCACCGTCTACGACCTCGCCATCCGCCGCGAGCTGATCGGCATCGGCGAGCAGATGGTCAACACGGCCTTCAACTCGCCGATCGACGCGCCGCCGGCCGTGCAGATCGAGGAGGCCGAGCAGGCGCTGTTCGAGATCGCCGAGACCGGCAAATACGGATCGGGCTTCGAGCCTTTCTCCGCCGCCCTCACCGACGCCATCGACATGGCCGCCAACGCTTATCGCCGCGACGGCGGCCTGTCGGGCCTTGCCACAGGCTTCACCGACCTCGACCACCGCATGGGCGGCCTGCAGCCGTCCGACCTCATCATCGTCGCCGGGCGCCCCTCGATGGGCAAGACCGCGCTCGCGACGAACATCGCTTATCACGTTGCGAAGTCCTACAAGCCCGGCGAAGAGTCGCGAGAACGCACTCGACGGCGCCGTGGTCGGCTTCTTCTCGCTCGAAATGTCGGCCGAGCAGCTCGCCACCCGCATCATCTCGGAGCAGTCCTATACTCCCGTCCGAGCGTATCCGCCGCGGGCGCATCGACTCCGGAGGAGTTCGACCGCATCGTCGAAGTCTCGCAGGAGCTGCAGACCTTGCCGCTCTATATCGACCAGACCGGCGGCATCACCGTGGCCCAGCTTGCGGCCCGCGCGCGGCGGCTGAAGCGCCAGCGCGGCATCGGGCTCATCGTGGTCGACTATCTCCAGCTCCTGTCCGGCTCCTCCCGGCGCGCCTCCGAAGGCCGCGTGCAGGAGGTGACCGAGATCACCACGAGCCTCAAGGCGCTCGCCAAGGAGCTGCATGTCCCGGTGCTGGCGGTTTCCCAGCTCTCCCGCCAGGTCGAGCAGCGCGAGGACAAACGCCCGCAACTGTCGGATTTGCGCGAATCTGGCTCGATCGAGCAAGACGCCGATGTTGTGATGTTCGTCTTCCGCGAGGAATATTATCTTGAGCGGCGGCGACCCGTCTCTAGAACACGGAAGAGCACGCACTGTGGCGGAAGCCAGATGGAAGCGATGACCGGACAGGCCGAGGTGATCATCGGCAAGCAGCGGCACGGCCCGACCGGGACCGTGAGGCTCCAGTTCACGGCCGAGTTCACGAGGTTCAGCAATCTCGCTTCGCACGGAGCGCCTGCCGGAGCGGCGGGACTAGCGTCTGCGCCCGCTCCTGGCGCTGTGGGCGAGCCCGAATGCCGTGCCGGCGACACCGCCCTCCTCACCATCGATCTCGGCGCGCTTGCCGCCAATTACCGCCACCTGTGCGACCTTGCCGGCGCCGCCGAATGCGCGGCCGTGGTCAAGGCCGACGCTTACGGGCTTGGCATGGATGAAGCCGCGCCAGCGCTTTGGCGCGCCGGATGTCGTACTTTCTTCGTGGCGACGCTCGGCGAGGCTAGATCGCTCCGCGCACTCCTCCCCGACGCCGTCATCTATGTGTTCGCCGGCCTCATGCCGGGAACGGCGGACACCTATCATCGTCATCGGCTGCGCCCGGTTCTGAACAGCGCCGCCGAGATCCGCGAATGGGCCGCGTTCGGCGCGAGTGTCGGCCAGGCCTTTCCTTGCGCCGTGCATATCGACAGCGGCATGAACCGGCTCGGGCTCTCGGCCGATGAGGTTGAGGACGTTGCCGGCACGAACGATCTTTGGTCCGCCGCTCAAGCTATCGCTCGTGATGAGCCATCTCGCCTGCGCCGACGACCCGGAGCACCCGAAGAGCGAAGCGCAGCGCGCAGCGTTCGACAGGCTCCGCGCGCGTTTGCCGCAAGCGATTGCAAGCTTGCCAACTCGGCGGGCATCCTGCTCGGGGCCCGCTATCTCTATGACCTCGTGCGGCCCGGCATCGCGCTCTATGGCGGGAAGCCCTGCCGGAGCGGCGCGAATCCATTCGCGCCCGTGGTGCGGCTTGAAGGACGCATCCTGCAAGTGCGCAATGTCGAGCACGGGCGAGACGGTCGGCTACGGCGCCACGCGGATGATGCGCGAAGGCGCGCGCATCGCGACGGTCGCCGTGGGTTATGCCGACGGCTTCTTCCGTGCGCTGTCCGCTGGCGACGGCGTCGAGGGCCTGGTCGTGTCGGTCGAGGGTCATGCGGCGCCCGTGCTCGGACGCGTGTCCATGGACCTGATCACCATCGATGTGACCGGCGTGCCCGAGCGTGTCTCAAGGCGCGGCGCGTGGGTCGAGCTGATCGGACCCAACGTCACAGCGCAGGACATTGCCGACCGCGCCCGCACGATCGACTATGAGGTTCTCACGAGCCTCGGCCGACGCGCCGCAAGGCGGTATGTGGGTGGGTAAGGATAGCAAACGCACAAACCTCGTCATGCCCGGCCGAAGTGCCGGGCATCCACGAATTTCAGCGCCGCCACGATCAAAGTCGTGGATGGCCGGGACAAGCCCGGCCATGACAATTCTATTCTGACGGGTTCTCCGCTAGACAACTCGCATGGCTAAAGCTTCGCGCGCTTTCGTCTGTCAGGCTTGCGGCGCCGTGACCTCGCGCTGGTCGGGCAAATGCGGCTCCTGCGGCGAGTGGAATTCGATCATCGAGGAGGCGGCACCTGCGGGCTCCCCTGCCCTCGTCGCAATCAAAGGCGGCAAAGGGAGGCTAGCCTCAGGCGCGCGCGCCGCCTTCGAGACGCTTCGCTCGGCCACGACCGACGCCCCGCGGCTTCCGACTGGCATCAGCGAGCTCGATCGCGTGCTCGGGGGCGGCCTTGTGCCGGGCTCCGCGGTCCTGGTCGGCGGCGATCCCGGCATCGGCAAGTCGACACTCCTGCTCCAGGCGGCGGCGAGCCTCGCAGGCTGCGGCGTGCCCGTCGTCTATCTCTCGGGCGAAGAGGCAACGGCACAGGTGCGGCTTCGCGCAGCGCGGCTCGGGCTTGGCGACGCTTCCGTCGCCCTCGGCACTGAGACGAACCTCACCAATATCGTCGCCACGCTCTCGAGCGGCGCCCCGCCTGCCCTCGTCGTCATCGACTCGGTGCAGACACTTTGGTCGGAGGCCGTCGATGCCGCGCCCGGCACCATCTCGCAGCTGAGAAACGCAGCGTCCGCGCTCGTCAGCTACGCCAAGACAAGCGGCGCGGCCGTCGTGCTGGTCGGCCATGTCACCAAGGACGGCCAGATCGCGGGACCGAAGGTCATCGAGCACATGGTCGACACCGTGCTCTATTTCGAGAGCCTCTCCGGCCATCAGTTCCGCATCCTGCGCGCGGTGAAGAACCGTTTCGGCCCGACCGACGAGATCGGCGTGTTCGAGATGCGCTACGAGGGGCTGAAAGAAGTCGAAAATCCCTCCGCGCTCTTCCTCGGCGACCGCGACCGCGGCGCGCCGGGCACCGCGGTCTTCGCCGGCATGGAAGGCACTCGGCCTTTGCTTGTGGAAATCCAGGCGCTGGTCGCGCCGTCCACGCTCGGCACCCCGCGCCGCGCCGTGGTCGGCTGGGATCCGAACCGGCTCTCGATGCTGCTCGCGGTGCTCGAAGCGCGCTGCGGCGTGAGGCTTGCGGGCCACGATGTCTATCTGAATGTCGCGGGCGGCATGCGGCTCACAGAGCCCGCGGCAGACCTCGCCGCGGCGGGCGCCCTGCTTTCGTCCTTCGCGGGGCGCGCCACTCCTGAGGACGCCGTGTATTTCGGCGAAGTGAGCCTGACCGGCGCGGTCAGGGCCGTCGGCCATATGGATCAGCGGCTCAAGGAAGCGGCGAAGCTCGGCTTTGCCCGCGCCGTGGTGCCCGAGGCGGCAGGCACGAGCGCGCGTGAGGCAGCCGATCTACAACTCCTTCCGCTCACGGAATTGAGCGAGCTCGTGGCCTGGTTCGCGCCACCGCAGGAATAGCCCTGCGACAATCGGGCCTCCGGCATTGCGAAGGCCGGGCCAATTGTGCTTCATCGCCGGGAATCGTGATAGTAGTGTGCCCGCAGTCAGGGAACCCGCGCCATGCCTATTTCTTGGCTTGATCTGATTCTCATCGTCATCATGCTCGTTTCGGGCTTTTTGGCGATGGTGCGCGGCTTCACGCGCGAGGTGCTGTCGATCTTCTCCTGGGCCGTGGCCGCCGTGGCGGCGCTCTATCTCACCCCCAAATATTGGCACACGGTCGAGCCTTATTTCCCCTCCCCGAGCTTTGCTCAGATTGCGTTTGCCGTCGGCGTGTTCATCATCGCGCTGATCCTCGTGAGCCTCATCACCTTCCGCATCTCGGACAAGGTGCTGGACAGCCGGGTCGGCGCGCTCGACCGCACGCTCGGCTTCATCTTCGGGCTCGCGCGCGGCTTTCTGCTGGTCGCCATCGTGTTCATCCTGTTCACGGCGCTCGCCCGCGACCAGCCGGAGTGGGTCACCAATGCGCGCTCTTATCCCATCCTGCAGCGGACGCAGGTGGCGATCGAAGTCGCTGCTGCCCATGAATCCCGAGCAATATCTGCCTGGTGGGCTCGAGAAGGACGAGGGCACCGAAGGCCAGCCTGGCGTTCAGCCGGACGGTCAGCCCAAGTCACCGCCGCCTGCGACGGCACCGATCGAGACGCCGGAGCAGCCGTCCTAAGGGCTTTGGGTAAAGTTAAGCGTCGCGTGGCATTGAAGCGCTCTTCAGGGCGCCTATTTATATTTTTTCGAGGAGGTGGCCGTGGCTGAGCAGGTTGAGGTCAACGATCCCGACTTGAGCTGGCTTGCCGAAGACCGGCTGCACGAGGAGTGCGGGGTCTTCGGCATCTACAACCACCCTGACGCCGCGGCGTTGACCGCGCTCGGGCTCCACGCCCTCCAGCATCGCGGCCAGGAAGCCGCCGGCATCGTCTCCTTCGACGGCGCGCATTTCCATACCGAGCGCCGGGTCGGCCTTGTCGGCGACCATTTCACCTCCCGCCCCGTGATCGAGCGCCTCAAGGGCAAAGTCGCGATCGGCCACGTGCGCTACTCGACCTGCGGCGATCCAGTCTTGCGCAACGTGCAGCCGCTCTTTGTCGATCTCGATTCAGGCGGCTTCGCGCTCGCCCATAACGGCAACCTTACCAACGCTCTTACACTGCGCGACTGGCTCATCAAGAAGGGCGCCATCTGCCAGTCGACCACCGACACCGAAGTGATCCTCCATCTCGTCGCGCGCAGCGAGAAGCGCGAGCTTCGTCGAGAAGTTCATCGAGGCGCTGCTCCAGGTAGAAGGCGCCTACGCGTTTGTCGGCCTCACCAACAAGAAGCTCGTCGGCGCGCGCGACCCCCACGGCATCCGCCCGCTGGTGCTCGGCCGCCTCGGCGAGGCTTGGGTGCTCGCATCGGAGACCTGCGCGCTGGACATCATCGGCGCAGAGTTCGTGCGCGAGGTCGAGAATGGCGAGGTGGTCGTCATTACCGGCGAAGGCATCGAGAGCCACAGGTTCGTGCCGAAATATCCGCCGCGGCTCTGCATCTTCGAATACATCTATTTCTCGCGGCCGGATTCGATCGTCGGCGGCCGCACGGTTTACGACGTGCGCAAGGAAATGGGCCGGCAATTGGCGCGTGAGGCGCCCGCCGACGCCGACGTGGTCATCCCCATTCCCGAATTCCGGCGTGCCCGCTGCCATCGGCTATTCGCAAGAATCCGGCCTGCCCTTCGAATACGGCATCATCCGCAATCACTATGTTGGCCGCACCTTCATCGAGCCCGAGCAGCGCATCCGCCAGCTCGGCGTGAAGCTCAAGCACAGCGCGAACCGGGGCCAGATCGAGGGCAAGCGTATCGTGCTGATCGACGACAGCGTGGTACGCGGCACCACCTCGGTGAAGATCGTGCAGATGATGCGGGAAGCGGGCGCGCGCGAAGTGCATATGCGCATTTCGAGCCCGCCGATCACCCATCCCGATTTCTACGGCATCGACACGCCCGATCAGGAGAAGCTGCTCGCTGCCAATAAAAGCCTCGAGGAGATGCGCGCGTTTATCGGCGCCGATAGCCTCGCCTTCCTGTCGGTTGACGGCATCTACCGGGCCATGGGCTATGACGGCCGCGACGACGACCATCCGCAATTCACCGACCATTGCTTCACCGGCGAATATCCGACCCGCCTCACCGACCGCGAAGGTCCGCCTCCGCAGAAGCAACTCTCCTTCCTCGCCGAAGTGGGTTGACCCTCAAGTCTCAGCAAATTTTTTCTCATGTCGGGGGTTCGTATTTCTCCTCCGCTACCATTACTGAATTCGTCATGCCCGGCGAAGTGCCGGGCATCCACAATTTGGCCCTGCAATAGGAAATCGTGATGGCCGGGAGCCCGGCCATGCGTGCGCGTGAGCAACCAACGGCTCAAGATCGGATCGGCATCACCGCGTCGCGCGATCGTGCGGCTTCGCCTATGCACGCGAAGGCGCGCAAGTGCTGCTGCTCGCGCGCACGCGCAAGGCGCTGGAAGAGGTCGATGATGCGATCAAGGCCGAAGGCGGGAGTGCGACCCTCATCCCACTCAACCTCGCGCACGGTCCGAAGATCGACGCACTTGGGCCCAGTCTCTATGAGCGCTTCGGCAGGCTCGACATTCTCGTCGGCAACGCTGCGATGCTCGGGCGGCTCTCGCCGCTCACGCACGTCCCGTCTGAGCATTGGGAGCGCGTGCTTGCCGTGAACCTCACCGCGAATTGGCGGCTGATCCGCACGCTCGATCCGCTGCTCCACCGCTCGGACGCCGGCCGTGTCATTTTCGTCACCTCTTCCGGTGCGCATGACGGCGAGGCCTATTGGGCGCCCTACTCCGTGTCGAAGGCTGCGCTCGAGGCCCTCGCCAAGACCTATGCCAGCGAAACCGCTGGCAGAAGCGTGAGGGTCAACCTGATCGATCCCGGCGAAGTTGCCACAAGCCTGCGCGCGGAAGCGTTTCCCGGCAATGATCCATCGACCCCGCGCCAGCCGGACGAGCTCGCCGAGATCTTCGTCAAGCTCGCATTGCCCGAGACAAATGAGACTGGCCAAACCTTCAGGGGTTGAACTCAAGGCCGGCTGGGCCAGGGTTTTGCTGCGCCAACAGACGCGATATGACGAAGAGCGGCGCGAGCGTCGAGCCCTTCGCCTTCTTCAAATCGAGCCTCGATCTCGGCGACGCCTCCTTCGCCGAACCGGTTGCGCGGAACACGCTGGGCGCCGGCGTGTCGTTGATCAAGCCGGAGAATTTCGACATCCGCGCCACGGCCGACTACCCCGAGAACACGAACAGCGCAGCCGCGCTGGCCGCCACCGGCAAGGTGCAGGTGAACGTGCCGAGCTCAATCCTCGGCTTCTAGCACCATCCCGTCATAGGCAGGCTCGACGCCCTCAGGCAGCGCGCGGGCAAGCATTGCGTAATCGAGATCGATATGCATGTGCGTGAGCACCGCGCGGCGCGGCTTGACGCGCGCGATCCATGCAAGCGCCTGCTCCACCGTGAGATGGCTCGGATGCGGCACGGGACGAAGCGCATCGATGATCCAGACATCGAGCCCTTCGAGATGCTGCAAGGACTCCTCAGGCAGGTCGCTGACATCCGGCGAATAGGCGAGTCCGCCGAAGCGGAAGCCGAGCGTCTCGCCGCGCCCGTGGAGCTGCCGGAACGGGAAGCGCCTCGATGGCGCCGCCCGCGCCCTCGATGCGCACCGGCACGCCGGGCGCGATCTCGTGGCCCTTCAGGATCGGCGGATATTCGCTGCCCGCCGGCTGCGCGAAGCAATAATCGAAGCGCTTTTGCAGCAGCCGGCCGGTCTCGGCATTGTAATACACATCGACGCGGCGCTGCCCGTTATAGGCCACCTGGCGGAGATCATCGATGCCGTGGGTGTGGTCGGCATGCTCGTGGGTGTAGAGCACGCCGTCGAGCCAGGAGACCCCCGCGTCGAGCATCTGCTGCCGAGATCGGGCGAGGTGTCGACCAGCACCTCGTCCGCCCCTCGCCGCCCTCGCGCTCGACCAGGATCGAGCAGCGGCGGCGGCGGTTTCTTCGGATCGGCCGGGTCGCAGGCGCCCCATTTGCCGCCGATGCGCGGCACGCCGCCCGAGGTGCCGCAGCCGAGAACGGTGACCTTGAGGCTCATGCGGCGCTCGCGCGCGCCTTCAGCGCGCGCGCGGCACCTTCTCGAACAGGCGGAAGAAATTGTCCGTGGTGACGCGCGCGAATCGTCTCGCTCACGCCCTCAGCTCAGCGAGCTGCGTCGGCTGTGTGGCGCGACGAAGGCCGGCTCGTTGATCTTGCCGCGCATCGGCATCGGCGCGAGATAAGGCGCGTCGGTCTCGATCAGGAGCCGATCCTCGGGCACGAGCGCGCGCGATGTCGCGCAAGGACTTCCGGCGTTTTTGAATGTGACGACGCCGGAGAAAGACACATAGCCGCCGAGCGCGAGGCCGCGACGGGCCAGCTCCGCCCGCACGAAAAGCAATGCAGCACGAAGGGGAAGGCCCCCTTCTCGGTCTCCTCTTCAGGATTCGCGCAATGTCGGCATCGGCCTCGCGCGCATGGATGACGAGCGGCAGGCCGGTTCGCGCGCCGCGGCGATGTGCGTGCGGAAGCCTGCGCCTGCATGTCGCGCGGGACTGTTGTCGTAGTGGTAGTCGAGCCCCGCCTCGCCGATCGCCACGACTTTCGGATGGTCGCGCGAGCGCGACCAGTTCCTCCACCGTTATGTCGGGTTCCTCCTGCGCGTTGTGCGGATGCGTGCCGACCGAGCAGAACACGTTCTCGTGCGCTTCGACGATGGCGCGGATTTGTCGAAACGGCGGACGCGGGTCGAGATGGTGAGCATCGCCCGACGCCGGCTCGCCCGCGCGCGCGAGGACGCCGTCGAGATCGGCAGCGAGCTCGGGGAAATCGAGATGGCAATGGCTGTCGATGAGCATTTAAGTCCAGAAATATCTATGGTTTTCTGCTACTTAGCCAAACAGAGGGCAGGCAGCGGCCAATTATTGCGTCCTATGTGCGAGCAGGATCGGCCAACAAAGGCGTTACGGGGGGCATAGCGATCCGGGGCGCGCCTGTCGAGCTTTGGTAATTTTCCGCGGCTGTGCCGGGCAAGACTGCCCTCTGTCCGACCAAACCAGGGGCCAGGCGTGCCGCAAAAACCCTCCCGGCAGCGAAGAGTGTCGCCCGGGAGGGTTTTAGGGGATGTCTGCCAGAGCTATGCGGGCCTCCTCGCTTGTTCGAAATCAGCAAATCGGTTTGCAGGTTGTCGGGCGCGGAGTCGCAGACCTAGCGGGCGCCCCGCTCGATCTTACTCGCATGCCGCCGCTGACTCACCTTACTGCCGCGATTCTCGAGCTTCACGAGTTAATCAGGCAGCAGCGAAAGCCCGGGCCAGCAGGATATTACCGAGGGTCGCGTGACTCTCGCCGCCCATGCCACCGCATCCGGCGCATAGAAAGTGTGTCTGCCGATTGATAAGCCCCCGGCAGTTGCCCAGGACGGCAAAGAACCGCCGCGCCTTTGCCCAACCACTGTTGGATTGAGGAAATGAGTTGCGCCTGTAGTTGGATCAGACATCTGGCCAGCGAGAACAGCGTCTGCAATCTGAGCCGCACTCCGATATCGATAATCCTCGACATCAAGGCTTTCCATCTCGGCGCGCTTCGTCATCCATGATTCGAACTGCCCAGGATGGGTCACCACTTCTTTGATAGTATCACCCCACTTTCCGCTTCTCTTCCGCGTCAGGATTACATGTGCGACAGCAGCCTTGCCGTCGTCAGACTCACCCGAAGCTTCAAAGGCGATGGTCCTAATTAGGTAGTCACGCTCTTCTGAAGTGTAAGTCGGCGAGACAAAGCGGAGTTTCGAGATGCCGGTCTTTTCTGCAGGAAGTGCCAGTTGGTGGAATGCGGGCAGAAGACATCGAAGTACAGCCTCGATATTTGCCTGGCTGACAGGAATCAGGTTCGAGGGAATCAGTAGAACCGCTGCAAGAAGAATGAGTAGGATGCAGTGTTTGAAGAGAGCGTCGACCTTTCCAATCGTCGAACTCCACCCGAACAAGCGGCGACGAGGCCTGCCGTCGACCAATATATGTTGGGCGGCCTCGGCCTGAGTTCGCCAAGCATCACGATTTATACGAAGGTCATGGAGCTGTTCTCGCAGGAGGCAGCTAATTTCGTTCTGCGCGCTGATTTGAGCTTGCAGAGCTTCCAGCGAACGCAGGTGGGGTGAAACCGCTGCATTCATGAGCTAGGTCACTGCGTAAGCGGCGAGCTGCATGGCCAAACAATCTATCCACTCAGGCGGGGCTTAGAGCGTTCTACTTCCCCAGCCAAAGATACCCCGACGCTTGCGCGCGTCGATCAAAAGGCGTTGGTTGGATTCGGCCTGACCTCTCCAAGCGTCTCGATCTTTCCGCAAGTCTTCGAGCTGGTCCCGGAGAAGACCACTGACATCCTTCAATGCAGCAATTTGCGCTTCCTGCGCTGCCGTTCCAACGTGTTCGATCCCCGTTGCAACTTGTTTCGTTGGGTCGTTTTTCTGCACCGGTGGAAATACTCGGAACAATTCCGCTGCATCAACCTGGTAGCTTCCTATAACCGTTCTGCTCGCCGAAATGCGGCCAGACTTTATCGCCCGCCAGATTGTTGATTTTGCAACTCCGGCAGCGTTAGCAGCGTCCGATAAAGTAAGCATGCTCTTATCTCCCCGTTGTTTTTCGTGCCAGGGCAAGGCTGCAATTCGCGCACTTAAGCTCGGCCTTGCACTCGCGCGATGCGCTACGCCAATTCGCGGAGCAAACCTTCGGGCAATCAACGTTGCTGATGAGTTCCCCCGGCTCAGCATGGCGTTCCCTCCTCGTTGCGCCCCATCTCAATGCAACGTTTCACCGCAACTGGTTAAAGAGCGGTTACTTATGAGACCTATTCGGTACTCCTTTGGTAGGGCGGAGAAGATCGTCCGCATGTTCAGATGACGGCTAGTGATGCTCCGAGGCGCAGCTTGTGCAGAAGGTGCGGCCAGTGCTTCTCCACGAGCGCGGAGGTCATCAAGCTTGCCGGATTGACAGCCTCGTTCGTATGGCTTCCTCGATAAAGCGGTGGAGCGTCGCAACCTCTTAATCGCGGGGGCAGCGGCTGCTGCTGTTCGCCGCTTTGCCGCGTCATTCTAAAACTGCCTCGGTTACTTGATAGGTGTTGCGAGGGGTTCCACCGAAACCGCCTGCGTGTGGTGGACCCTCCAAGAGGCAGGAAAGCCGCTAACATCGCGGATATGACGATAACGCGCATCTTAAGCCCCCCTTAAGCCTATGAGGATGAACCTTGCAGTTTCTCGAAGGATTGGGGATCGAAAAGAGTTTGCTTAAAGCTTGGTTAAAACCCGAACAATTCCCATCCCGCCCATCTTCGCACCTGAGGCAAGCTGCGCTTCCGGTTGTTGTTGCGGGATGGGGAGGTCGTCGTTTGGGACGGAGTTGCAGCATGACTTCAGACCTTGAGCCCGAGGTTCGGCGGAACCTGGAGCTAAGACAGGAACTTGGAATCGAAATTGCCAAGGTAAGGGAGAGCAGTCGGTACCGCTTCGCCGTGGGCAAGCCCGAGGATCAACCGCTGATTTTTGCGGTCCTTATCATCCTTATCGCCCTGACGCTCTGGTATTTTCTTTAACGTTATGATCTCGACTGGTCCTTCCATCTTCCAGCAGCTCTACGACGCCGAGATCAATATCGAAGTGTCGTGCTTCTGGGATGACGGCTTCCTCGTCAGGCTCGGCGACCGCATGAACGGCTATCGCGCCGAGGCCCACGTCGCCACTTGGCAGGAGGTGGAAGCGTGGCTCCGCGAAAACGCGTTCAAGGATTTCCCCGGCCGGCGCCCTCAGAGGAGCGCGGCGAGCTCGTGCGCGACCTGATCAACGAGATCGACGTCGGGACACCGCCGGACGACTATTGGCCTTGACGCGCGTACCAACGCTTCGCTCGAGCGCGGCCTTCAGGCCTACCGGCTGTTTGTGCTCGGTCGTCAGCGAAGGCCTTGTCGGTTAGCTCCTGAATGTTCTTGTCGGTACGGCTGGCCAGAGCCTCACCGCTTCCAGGGTCTCTTCATCGGATTGAACGCGCTTGCCGGCCAGGGGGCATGACGGAAGTCACCAACTTATTGCGGTGCAGCTGTTGCCGTGTTACCACCACCGCGGGTTGAAGGTGATCTATCCGATCGCATTGTCGAACGGAGGCTGCCTTCACCATGATCAGGCTATGACGAGGCCCATAGAATTGCCGCCCTTAAAGTAGCAGCTTCTCCGGGCGCAATGGCGCAAATCCTCCAAGTGGCTTCACACCAAAGCCACCGCGCATGGATTCTCATTTATCGAGATAAAGCGCGAGATAATCTCGTCGCACCGTGTGGCTTTCTGAGCCGAGTATTTGGCGAGGCGGCAACTGGGCGTCAGCTAGGTCAGCGCATTTCTCAATGCCGTGTCAGGCTCACCGGACAATTCGTGACGATCGGCGCCAGTCCTGCAGCTTTAGTGAACTCATCGCTGATCCAAGCTCGAAGAGCCGGGTCTTCGATCTCCTGGAAAGCAAGCCAAATTGCCTCGCCAAGAATTTGCCTAATGCGCGTCTCATTCGTGCCCTGCGCCCGGTAATGGGCAATGCCTGTCCGAAACTCCTCCACTACCCCGTCTAAGAAATTTTTGTCGCGTGCGGCCATTGCGGCGCGAGCATGCAGTTCCTCCGCTCACGAGTGGAAGCAAGTTCAGCCGTCAAGCCTAATAGGTACAGTTTGAAACGATTGGCTTCCGCATACGCCTCTGCCAACACTGTTAACTCGCACCGTGGGCATAGCTAGGTTGGCCCAGAGCTGACTTGTTAAAAGGCGCCATGAAGGACGCAAAACTTGATCTCCTGGCAGCGCGTCCTCATGGTTTCACTGTCCGGTGGCTATGAGGCTGTGAGAAGGAACGAGAGTTGCGCTTTCCGACGAGGGGCCGTGAATATTGATCACGGCGCAATTCTAAACAAAGTAAGCGTCCCGGCCCCCTGCTCATCCTCGGCCGAACCCACGGTGGCAGTCGATCAGCATTTGCTGACTTCACTCTCACAAGACTCAAAACCTGTCATGGCCGGCTTGTCCCGGCCATTTCACGAATTTTGCCTCGTCATCGGCCCAATTCGTGGATGCCCGGCACTTCGGCCGGGCATGACGAGTCAATCAAGAATGACTCTCCGTCAGGAAGCCTCTGACGCTTCAACCTCATGGCGCGGGAAGACAGGCTCGGGCGGCGGCAGCACGGTTCCCGGTTTGAGCCGTCCCTTCGGCCCTAGCGTGGCGAAACCGCGCGCGTCCTCCGGCACGGCCAATTGATCGAGCAGCCTACCCGCGCCTTCTGGCATCACAGGCTGTACCAGTATGGCAATCTGGCGCAGCACCTCGGCCGTGACATAGAGGATGGTTTCCATCCGCTCCGGATTGGTCTTCTTGTGCACCCAAGGTTCCTGCTTTGCGAAGTACCTATTCGCATCAGCTATTAGCCGCCCAGATTTCTTCAAGCGCGCTGGAAATCGAAAGTAGTCTATGCGTTGGTGACGCTTTGAATGAGGACATCAACCTTACCCAGGATTGTCTGTGTCATCGATCAGCAGCGTCCCGGGCTTCGGTACGCGCCCATCGCAATTCTTGGCAATCATCGAGAGCGAGCGCTGCGCGAGATTGCCGAGATCGTTGGCGAGATCGGCATTGATCCGCTGCACGATGGCCTCGCGGCTGTAATTGCCGTCCTGCCCGAACGGCACCTCGCGCAGCAGGAAATAGCGGATCTGGTCGACGCCGTAGTCGTTCGCGAGCACGAAGGGATCGACCACGTTGCCGACCGACTTCGACATCTTCTCCCCGCGATTGTAGAGAAAGCCGTGGCCGAACACGCGCTTTGGCGGCGCGACGCCAGCCGACATCAGGAAAGCCGGCCAGTAAACCGCGTGGAACCGGACGATGTCCTTGCCGATGATATGCACGTCGGCCGGCCAATATCGTCTGGAAGTTGTCCGACTCTTCGTCCGGGAAGCCGACGCCGGTGAGATAGTTCGTCAGCGCATCGACCCACACATACATGATGTGCTTCGGGTCGCCCGGCACTGGCACGCCCCAATCGAAGGTCGTGCGAGAGATCGAGAGGTCCTGCAGGCCGCCGCGCACGAAGCTCTTCACCTCGTTCGCGCGCGTCTCCGGCCCGATGAACTCCGGATGCGCCGTCGTAGTAAGCGAGCAGCCTGTCCTGATAGGTCGACAGCTTGAAGAAATAGCTCTCCTCCTCGACCCATTCGACGGGCGTGCCCTGCGGCGAGAGCTTGCGTCCGTCGGCAGCCTCCTTCAGCTCGCTCTCGTCGTAATAGGCCTCGTCGCGCACCGAATACCAGCCGGCATATTTGTCGAGATAGATGTCGCCGGCATCACCCATGCGCCGCCACAGCTCCTGGCAGGCGCGCTTGTGCCGCTCCTCGCGCGTGGTGATGAAATCGTCGTTCGAGCAATTCAGCGCGCGCACCATCTCGCGGAATTTCGGCGTGTTGCGGTCGGCGAGCTCGGCCGGCGTGATGCCTTGCGCCTTCGCCGTCTGCAGCATCTTGATGCCGTGCTCGTCGGTGCCGGTGAGAAAGAACACGTCGCGGCCCTGCAGGCGCCGGAAGCGCGCGAGCGCATCCGTCGCCACGGCCTCATAGGCATGGCCGATATGCGGCGCGTCGTTCGGATAGGAGATCGCCGTGGTGATGTAATAAGACTGCCGGTCCGCCATGCGGGCTTGAATAGCCTCGCGCGCCATCCCCGGCAAGCGGGCGCTCTCGTCTCGCTAAACGGGGCGTTCCCGCGCAAGCGCGCTCAGCCTGAACCAGGTGTCGAGCAGGAGCAGCGTCCGGTCGAGGTTCAGCGCAAACGCGTCGTCCTTGGCGGCGGCGATCGCCTCCCAGGCTTCGGCCCAAGCCCCGAGATTGGCGTGGCCCACGAGCTTGTGCGCGATCGCGCGTTCCTCTTCGGTGGCGCCCTCGCCCGTGGCGGCGAACCGGATCAGGCGCTCGATCAGCCCGAGCAGCAGCGAGACATAGAGCGCGAGCTGGTCGGTCTGGCTCGGCCCCGCCAGCCTGTCGGCAAGCGCATGCAGGCGCGGCGCGTCAAGCTCCGGCAAGGCCCCGAGAGTCGCCACGATGTCGCGGTAAAGGTCGATGCCGTCGCCGGTGGCAAGCTCGAGCGCGCGCCGCACGCTGCCATCCGAAAGCGCGAGCGCAGTCGCCAGCGTCTCCGTCGTCCACCACGTACTCGTCGCGCGCAAGCGCGGCCCGCACGGCGCCCGCGAGTTCCTCCTCATTCAAGGCTGTGACACGAAGTGTCCGCGTCCGCGAGCGGATCGTCACCGGCAGCTTGCCTTCGGCGCTCGCCACAAGCAGGAACAGCGTGCGGGTCGGCGGCTCCTCCAACGCCTTGAGCAGCGCGTTGGCGGCATTCTGGTTCATCTCGTCGGCACGGTCGACCACGACAACGCGCCAGCCACCCCTCGCCCGCCGAATGGCCGAGAAAGGCGCGGAGGCGCCGCACCTCGTCGACGCCGATCCACTGCCCGTAGCGCTTTGTCTTCTCGTTGAGCGAGCGCCTGAGCAGCAGCAAGTTCGGATGCGCGAGCGACGCCACCTTGCGGAACACGGGATGCCTCGGGTCGTTCGCGGCATCCGCCTCCCCCGCGGCGAGAAGGCCGCGCGCGAAGCGGTAGGCGAGCGTTGCCTTGCCGACGCCCTCTGGCCCTACGAGCAGCCAGGCGTGATGCAGGCGCCCACTCCCGCGCGCCTCCTCGAACTCCGCGACCGCAGCTTCATGGCCGAACAGGCGATCGACTTCGCGCGGGCTCGCGAAGCCTTCGAGCCGGTCTGGCTCTGAGGCGGAAGCTTCGGCGCGCTGGCGCTCGGCGGCCATGCTCATGGGTGGAGGCGCTCGAGCACCGCCTCCCACACGTCCTCCGCGACCATCGCCTCGGGCTGGCTCGCGTCGATGACGATGCAGCGCTCGGGCTCCTCCTCGGCGATGTCGAGAAAGGCGCGGCGCACGCGCTCGTGCAGGATCAGCTCCTGGCCTTCGAACCGGTCTGGCGCCCCGCCTTCCGCGCGCGCCGCCGCGCGCGCAAGCCCTTCCTCGGCGGGAATGTCGAGGATGAAGGTGATGTCGGGCAGGAGGCCGCCAAGCGTCAGCCGTTCGAGCGCGTTGATCAGCGGCTTCGGCACGCCGGCCGTAGCGCCCTGATAGGCGCGCGTGGAATTGAGGAAGCGGTCGCACACGACCCACATGCCTTGCTGGAGCGCCCCGCCGATCGAGTGCTCCACGTGATCCGCGCGCGCCACGGAGAAGAGCACGGCTTCCGCGAGCGGCCCGAGCTGCCGGACGCGGCCGAAGAGGAGCGCCTCGCGGATCTCCTCAGCCGCAGGCGAGCCGCCCGGCTCGCGCGTGGCAAGTACCTTCCGGCCCGCGCGCGTAAGCCTGTTGGCGAGAATGCCGGCTTGCGTGGACTTGCCCGCACCCTCCCCGCCTTCGAAGGTGATGAATTGGCCGAGATCGGCCGCCGCGCGTTGCATGGTCAAAGGCTATAGCAGCCAGCCGAATGCGAGCAACAGTAGAGAGTCGAGCCCGCGATAGGCGAAGTTGCTCTGGCCGATATCGTCGCCGGCATAGAGTGGGATTTCGTTGGTGGCGCTGGAGTCGTCCGAAGTGATGCGAAGGATCGCGACCTGGTCGCCCTTCTTGATCGGCGCCTTGATCGGCCCGTCATAGACGATCGAGGCGGAGACCTTTCCGCTCGTCGTGACCGGCAGGATGATGTTGATATTGCCGTCGCCGACCAGCGGCACGTAATGGCTCGTGCCGCCCCAGACGAGCGCGTCGCTCACCTTCTCGCCCTCGTCGAACAGCCGGAACGGCTTGAAGCTCTTGAAGCCCCATTCGAGCAATCGGCGCGCCTCGGCTTCGCGCTCTTTCGGCGTGGCGAGCCCGTTCACCACCACGATCAGCCGCTGGTTGCCCCGTGTGCCGGAGATCGTCAGGCCATAGCCGGACTCCTTCGACGAAGCCGGTCTTCAGCCCGTCGACGCCGATATCGGCAAGCACGAGCGGGTTGCGGTTGTGGAACGTGAACTTGTCGCGGTACCTGAACTCCTTCATTCCGAAGAAATGGTAGTACTCGGGATAGGTATAGACGAGGTGACGCGCGAGCACGGCGAGCTCGCGCGCGGTCATCAACTGGCCTTCCGCCGGTAGCCCCGTGGAGTTCACGAAGGTCGATTGCTCCATCCCAATCTTGCGTGCGTAAGCCGTCATCTCCTTGGCGAAGGCTTCCTCCGTGCCGGCCACGCCTTCGGCGATGATGATCGCACCATCGTTGGCGGACTGCACGGTGACCCCGGGGATCAGGTCCGAGATCTTCACCATCGTGTTGAGCGGCGCGAACATGGCCGAAGTGCCCGACGGCGCACCGCCGGTCCGCCAAGCGTGCTCGCTCACCTTGAACTCGCTGTCGAGCGTGAACCGCCCCGCCTTCATCTCGCGGAACAGCACGGCAAGCGTCATCATCTTGCTCATGCTGGCGGGCACCATCAGGGTGTCGGCATCCTTCTCGAAGAGCATGAGATTGGCGCCGGCATCCATGACGACGGCATATGTGGCCTTGGTCTCGAAGCCGGATGCGGGGGGTTTCTGCGCGAGCGCGGGCACGCAACCGGCGCCAGCCGTCAGGACGGCGAGGGAGAGCGCAAGCGTGACCGCTCTATGGAGGCGCGAAACGTACACGGGACGAACAGGACCTGGGTAAAACTCTAGGGCCGCATTGCGGCAGGTCGGCGGCCACTATCAAATGACGGGATCGAAAAAGCAACACCCCTCCCGGCATAGAGAGGCGTCTAGTCGGCCTTGACGATCTTGGCGCCTTGGAATCCGGCCTCGCTCACCTCCGTGAGCGCCGCCTTGGCGCCCTTCCGATCGCGGAACGGCCCGACGCGCACGCGGTAGAACGGCTCCCCCTTCATGTCAATCTCGGCCACCTCCACAGTGCCGAGTTGCCCAAGCGTGGTGCGCGCCTTGTCCGCGTTCTCCTTTACCTTGAAGGCGCCGGCCTGGATGACGAGCGCCCCGCGCGGGATCGCCGTGGCAATCGCGCCGGTCGTCTCGGCTGATGCCTTGACCTCCGTTCTGGCCGGCGTGCCGAGTCGGAAGGCCCCCTTATTGGCGCGGACCGAGGCCGTCTGCTGCCCACGGCCCATGCCATAGGCTTCGACCTCCTCGCCAAGGCTCACGATGCGCGGCTCTGCAGCCCGCTTCGGCTTGCCCTTCTCGGCGACCTGCGCGAAGCCCTGGCTTGCGAGATAGCGCCGCTCGTAGGAATCATCGCCACTGAGCGGCGCGCGCCCGAGATATTGCACCCTTACGGTCGCGACGCCGTTGCCGCGAAAGCCGAGCACTTCCGCCGAGCGGCGCGACAGATCGATGATGCGGTCGTTGGCATAGGGCCCGCGGTCGTTCACGCGCACGACGACCGAGCGGCCGTTATTGAGGTTGGTCACCCGCGCATAGGTCGGCAGCGGCAGCGTCGGATGCGCGGCGGACAGCCGGTCCATGTCGTAGATCTCGCCGTTCGCGGTGCGCCGCCCATGGAACAGCTCGCCATACCACGACGCCTTGCCAACGCGATTATAGGACTTCTCCTCGCGCGGGTAATACCAGGTGCCCGTCGATCTCGTAGGGCTCGCCGACCCGGTAGACGCCTCCGCCCTTCGGCGCCGGCTGGCCGAGCGGGATGACGCGCTCGCCGAGCTTTGCGCCCCTTCCCCTGAGCCGCAACAGGTGAGCCCGCTCGCCACGGCCGCGCCGAGGAGAGGGAGCACGAGGCGAGCGGCCATGCGAACGGCGCACAGGAAATAGAGGCATGCCCGCTGTTTCAGCGGGCGCGACCAAACCCAACCGACGCAATACCGAAATCCCCGTCAGGCCAATTACGTCGCGCGGCCGGGCTCTAACCCCGGCGACCGGCGCTTCACTCTCGGCCGAAGAGCGTTAGCAAAAGTGAAATCAGGCTATTGGCCGATGCGCTGGAGGCAGGCCGCTACGACCTCGTCGAGCGGGCGGCTCGCGTCGATGACGGCGAAATCCTGCGGACCCAGATCGTAGCTGAGCTGGATGTCGACCACAGAGGGCGTGGCGTCCGACATGTCGCCACGGCGGTCCGCCACCCGCTCGCGCATCACCGCGCGCGGCGCCTCGAGCCAAAGCCCCGTGAACGGGACGCCTGTCTGGCGCGCGAGCTGCGCGGCCTCGGCGCGCTCGGCGGGTTTCGCGTTCACCGCATCGAGGATCACCGCGCGGCCGCCGCGAGCGCGAGCATCGCCCGCTTGCGGCAGATCGCGTAGACCGTGTCGGATACCTCGGCCGCATACGCGCGCGCAGGAAGGTCTCGCGGGGCCCGGCCCCGAACAGCCGCTTCCGCTCGACGTCGCTTCTATATGCACCGCGCCGGGGAATGGCGCCGACATAAGGCGCAATCGCGCGCGCGACTGCCGACTTGCCGCTCCCCGACAGCCCGCCGATGGCAATCAGCCGTGCCGGCTGGGGCACAATATAGAGGCGCGCAAGACCGAAATAGACCCTGGCTTTGGTGAGCGCTGCACCGGGCTCTGTTGCGATCGGCGCCGATCCGCTTCGTGCGGAGCAGCTCGACCTTGGCCCTGACGGCGGCCCGCATGGAGAGGAACAGCGGCAGGGCCGCAAGCCCGAGCAGATTGCCCTAGAGCCCTCGCGGTCGAGATAGGCGTTGAGCACGGCGTTGGCGTGGCCGCCGAGCCCGCGCCTGCCGAGATCCATCAACAGAAAGGCGAGGTCGTAGAGCACGTCGATGGTGGCGAGCTTGTCGTCGAACTCGATGGCGTCGAACAGGACCGGCTTGCCCTCGATCTCGACGATGTTGCGGAGGTGCAGATCGCCGTGGCAGTGACGCACATAGCCACCCGCCGCGCGCAATCTGAGCAACGGGGTTAGTGCCGCGAGCATCGCCTCGCTCGCCTGCGTAAGGGCCGCAATCTCCTCGGGCGGAAAGACTTCGGCGCGGGTGGCAAACTCCTGCGCGTTGTCGCGGAGAATGGCGGCAAGCGGAGCCGTGGCATGGGAAGGCGTGAGCAGCCGGTCGGCGGTGGCGTGGAAATCGGCGATGGTCTCAGCCAGCCGCGCCATGTCTCCGGCATCGAGCTCGCCTTTTTCGGCAAGCCGGTCGTAGAGCTTTCCTGGCCGAAGCGGCGCAAGCGCAGCGCCCATTCAACAGCCTCACCCGCGCCCCCCAGCCTGAACGCGCCGCCCTTCCCGGCCGTGATCGGGACGACGTCGAGATAGAGGTCAGGCGCCGTGCGCCGGTTGATGCGGAGTTCGTTCAGGAGCGCGGTGCGGCGCTTCTCGAGCGTGGAAAAGTCCAGAAACGG
>CAWHUE010000011.1:0-100783 GCA_963832515.1 uncultured Alphaproteobacteria bacterium | reverse complement strand
CCAAATCTGTCTGAAGCTCAATCGTACGGAAGATAACCCGATCCCATACTTTAGTCGGTGGTCTGCTAGCCACACTACTCCGCGCAGGTGACGAAACTGCTCTATCGCCTGTTCGTCTGTCATCGACGCATGCTAGCGCCGGCCACCTTCTTTTGCCATCCTGCCGCAGCGGGGGAGCCAAGAGGGAGGTTCCCCTTAAAGCTTAGCTCGCGGAGCTTGGGCGCAATGCACTCAGTTGGGAATGTTTTGCCAAGTCTCTTATTTGGCGCCTTGGTTGGATGATGCGCAGCCAATCCGGTTGCTATATCAAGGATATGACCGCTGGCGATCCGGCGCGCCTTATCTCGGCATGGGTCGGTCCGAAGTCATCGCTTGCGCCGGCCAACCGCATTCGCAGTATCGCAGCGGAGACAATGCCGAGACCCTTACCTATCGTTATAGTGGCGAGGGACCGCGGCCGGGCGCCGACACTAAGAAATGGACCTGTACCGCGAACCTTCTCTTCGATAACGCGCGGCTTGCTCGCGTCAGTTTCGCCCATAGGGACGCGCGTAGCCCGTACGAGCATCTGAGTGAGAAGGACCCCAAGAAGGCAGCGAAGATGAAGGCTGAGGGATCGCCGACCTGCGCTTTACCCTCCCCAATTGCCGCCGACGATGAAGCCACCTAAGTGGGTGGCGACTGACAGGGCGTCCCCTCGAAGAGGCCACACCGCTGCCGATCCGCCACCAGCTCCGCAATGCAAGCGACTAATTGCGCATAGGCGTCGGCTTCGGTCGGCAGCCCTAATTGCCTTTTTCGCATCCTGGAACTCGCGGCCGTCGCAGTTGCCCGGCGGGCCTTAAGCTACGCGATCGCGGATCGCTGCGATCGGGATGATGATTTCGGCTTCTGCCAGCGAACCCAGTCATCTACCTCTTTGCTGATGTGGTTCGGGGGCAAAGCCGTAGCGCTGGTGGATCTTGATCTCCAAGCGGTCGCGCCGGCCACCAATAAGCTCCAGATCCTCATCAGTGAGCTTGTCCCACTTGGCCTGGATCTTTTTCTGGCCTCTTTCCACATTCCTTCGACGATGCTCCAATCCATCGTATCCCCCGTTTGAGACGATGCTGATTGGCTAGAAACTAGGTCAGGAACTATACGTTCCGGCCTTCAAACGAAAGTTGTCAGGCGTGACACAAATGTCACTCAGAGCTGACGACAGAAGCACTTCGGCCGCCCCCAGCGGCTGATTTATTATCGCTGTCGATATCGATCATGATGGGGAAAAAATGGGATTTGCAGTGGGGCCTCTATTGATTTTCGATCACCCGGATGACCTCAATGGTTCCGCTATAAGGGGAACGAGAGAGGATGCTGCGCTCTTGGCCATCTGCCAGACGCTCTGCTCGAGCGCAGTCTTGAAGCTCTTGCCGGTTCGACTGGCCAGAGCCTCAAGCGCCTCCAGGGTCTGATCGTCGAATTGAACGCGCTTGCCGGGCATCGCTAGAAGCAGACCCGCGCGGCGGCCTGAAGGGTTGGGTTCGCAGCCAACCGCCACGCGGGCCCCTAAGCCTTACAGATGCCCGTACAGGGGCAAGTGTAGAACCCTCCGTTGCTGCCGTCGTTCCCACAATCGGTTCATAACAGAAAAGGCCCCCCTGCCGAGGTTAGCGGGGGGCCAGAACTGCGGGTAACGTCGCACGCGGAGAAGCCCGCGTGCGGGCCAAAAACTACTTCCAACTCAATCAAGAAGGAAGCTGTTGGGCAGAGCGCGACGCATTGAGGATGTGTGTGGCCTCGTAGCCACAGCGGGCACCCACAATCGCTGGAACATCAAGCCTCGTTTTAACGGCTCTGAAATCGTTCGAGCCTAGTCGTAGGCGTTACCGTTCTCCTCCAGGAACGGACTTCCCTGGGAACGACCCTGGACCCCCAGTCTGGGGCCGTTCCTTTTAGGCAGCGCTGGGAACGAATACATTGCGATGGCGTCGATGACAGCTCTTCTGCGCTGATGGTCGGCGCTGCGGCAGGAAGGGTGCTCGGGAGTCTAGCGCAAGGCCCTGCTCTAATCCAGCAGCATCACGAGGGCGAGCGCGGCCGGGCGAGAAGCCGTGCGGTGCTCGGGGTCATTTCGTCTCTCAGCTTGAGATTTCTCGTGGTGTACCCGGACTTCTCCTGATGTCCTCTTGGACCTTCTCGTCGGATCAATGGGCGTAGTTGGGAGGAGCCTCTTGTCTCCCGTCCGGTCGACCGCGTCATCCGCGCAATGACGGCACTGCGGCATTCTGCGACTGAGCGACTGATATCGGAAGCGGTTGGGCTTCATCACGCAGCCATGGCACTTCGATAACGGTGCTTCTTGCGCAGACCACGCGAGATTGGGCCAAACGAGCAGTATTTCGATGCCCTCGGCTAGACAGCGGGGAGGCGTCGGCCGCGTGCCGGCGACTTCGCGCGTATGGCCCGATGACCCTTCGCGCTTACGTCGCGGTCGCAACAAATTAAGCAGGCTCGGGGACTCGAACAATATTCAAGTCGGGTTCGGGAAAGGCCTTCGCCAAGAAGCGATTTCTCTCTGGCTAACACTTACGCCCTTCGGGCTTCGGGTGGCAGGCCGCTCACCGCTGTCACGCCACCTTGCCGCCGCGGACGAAAGCCATCTCCTCCTCCTTCAGCTCGTCGGTGACGACGTTGAAGGCCACGAGCTTGTGCGGGCCGAACGAGGTGACGATGGCGACGTCGGTCGCGTCGCGCCCATGTGCGATCAGGATGCGCCCGATGCGCGGCATGTTGTGGCGCGCATCGAATGTGTACCAGCGGCCGCCGAGATAGGCCTCGAACCAGGCACTGAAATCCATCGGCAGCGGGTCGGGCGGAATACCGATATCGCCGAGATAGCCGGTGCAATAGCGCGCCGGCACGTTCATGCAGCGGCAGAGCGCGACGGCGAGATGGGCGAAGTCGCGGCACACGCCACGCCGCTCTTTGAGCGTGTCGTAGGCGGTCCGCGCAGCGCTGGCATGCTCGTAGCCGAAGGCGATCTCGTCATGCACGAAATCGCAGATCGCCTGCACCAGCGCACCGCCCTTCGGAACGCCGCCGAAGGTCGACCAGGCGAATTCCGATAGGCGGTCGGTCTCGCAATAGCGGCTGCCGAGCAGATAGATCAGGGTCTCGACCGGGAGCGCATCGAGCGCATGCTGGGCGGCGGGAGGCGCGATCGGGTCGGGGCAGCCGCTGTCTTCGATCACGAAGTCGCTGGCAATGGTCATCAGCCCGGCCGGCGCGCGGATCACCTGGCAGATATTGCTGAAGACGTCGGAATATTCCCTGACCGGCACTTTTGGATGGAGCCGCATCCAGTCGGGCGTGATGAGATCGGCGCGCCGCGAGGGATGAACGCTCAACGTGAGGATCATCGGCGTGGGCTTCGCGCACTCATAGGAGATCTCGTATCCTGCACGAATTTTCATCACTACCCCTCCCGCGCCCGGCTAATCCTTGGGCGAACGGGTGAAAAAGGTCCGGCTTTGTGGGCGCTTAGAGCAGTCGCCACCAGGCTATGGAGCAACGCTCATGCCAATTCGAAAGGTCCCGTCGGTCGGCTTCAGGCGTTGCGCATCGTCTCACGAACCTTGGCCTCGTCGACGACGATGTTCACGCCGCCTTCGTCGTTGGCCAACGGGGCGAGGCTCGGCCAGGATGCGGCGGCGAAGCTGACGCAGGCTGCGCGCTTGCCGATGCGCCCAGGCGCCTCGCCTTCGGCAGCGCCCGCGTGCGGCGGCCAGATCGCATATTCCTCGGGTAAGGCCGCCCGATATAGCCACGGAACATTTCCGCCTCGCCGATGCGTGCGAAACCGCAACGGAATTGCCCGCTCAGGAGCGACATTTGTTGTCATCCGCAACCGCATCGACATAGACGGCGGTCGCACAGGCGCGCTCATCGTCCGCGCTCAGCACGAACCGCCTGAGCAGGAGATATTGAAAGCGTCAATGTCGGGCGGCGGTGCAAGCGCGCTCGCAGTTCATCGAAGGAAAGCCGTTCAGCGCCCTCGCACGTCCCTGCAACAGATAGTCGGAGAGCGACATGCCAGCGCGCGCGGCACGAGCCTCGAGCCTACGAATTTCGGTCGTTCCTTTCATGTCGCGGACATCGATTGCATTTGCCGCCATTGCGCAAGAAAATTCGTGGATGCTCGGCACTTCGGCCGGGCATGACGCCTCAATTTGAGATGACCAGCTAGAGACTATGCGCGTCAGGCGGAGCGCGGACCGCCGACCAGCCAGGACACGCGCTCGTCCATGCGCGTGGCGGGCTGGCGCAGCCGCATGGAACTCGTCTGATGGCCGTTCCTGCCGTTCACGGCGGGCTCGATCTGGTTGGAGATCCAGGTTGGTGGCACGTCGAGATGCGGCGGGATCACCGTGCGGGCATCGCCGATCGCATCGTCGATCTGCTCTTGCGTGAGATTGCGCGCGCCTCTCAAGCTCGCGGCGCAGAGATTGGCGCCCGTGAGTCGCGCGCCGGCGAAATCCGCATTGTCGAGCAGCGCGCTGCCGAGATCGGCGCCGGTGAGGTTCGCGCCGTTCAGCCGCGCCTCCCTGAGATCGCCATCTGACAGATCTGCGCCCTCGAGCTCGGCGCCGGTCAGCGTGGCAAAGCGCAACGATGCGTGCCTGAGCCGCGCGAAGGACAGGTTGATCGGGCCGCCATTGATGGGACCCATCTGGCGCTCGCCCACGCTAAGCGTGAGACCGAACAGGTTCGGGAGTAGCGAGGGATTTCCTGCGCGCCACGCGTTCCACACCCGTGGGCCGCGGCGCAAGACCTCGACATGTTGAGGATCGACAGACAACGCTAAGCACGCAACGAACCAACGAACGCAACTCACACAACGGCATGAAGCAATACAACACCCCCGCCGACGCTTACGCAACGACACGAGCCTAAGGCATAGCGGAGCGCGCGCGCAAGGGGCTCAGGAGTTGAAGCGTTGCGTGTCTTTCGCCTGCCCTGCGTACGATTGGCCGAAAAAGCGAAGAGTCGCCAAGGGGGCGGCTTTCAGGATGAGAAATCGGATGAAGCGAAAATTTTTCGCGAGGCAAAATGCTGCCCTAGGGGTCTTAGCCGAGCCGCGCGGTCCCTGAGCGGCCGTCGTTACGCACCCAGCGCACAGTCGTCTTCCCCTGCTGTGTGAGCTTGTAGCAATAGGTCTTGCCGTCCATCCAGGCGGTCCATTTCTGGCAGAGCTGATCGTTCTCGACCCACCACTTGCCGCTGTCTGAGGAACCGTCGCCGCGCGAGAGGCTTGCGGCCACCGTGCTCATCTTGCCCGTCATGCGTCCGTTCGCGGCATATTTGATGGGCAGCTCGAAGCCGGAGATCTTCAGGAAGACGGTCTTGCCGCTGACCGTTTTGCGCAACTGGTCGCCGGTGAGCGCGCCATCCTCGGCGGCGAGAGTTCCGGTCGCCGGCAACACGAGCCCGGCAGCCAAAACGAGTGCTCC
Source organism: uncultured Alphaproteobacteria bacterium (assembly GCA_963832515.1). Lineage (GTDB taxonomy): Bacteria > Pseudomonadota > Alphaproteobacteria > Rhizobiales > Methyloligellaceae > Methyloceanibacter. The sequence continues at coordinate 95,291 of CAWHUE010000011.1, read as the reverse complement.
AACCTTCATGACTTCCCCTTACTCTTGAATCGACTCCTTTATTAGCGCGATAGCGCTGCCGAAACTTGGTGAATTTGGGGCTGTGCCAAGGGAATTGCGTGACAAAGTTAAGGTCATGCGACGAGGGCGTCAGGCCTTGGTCTTTTGCTTTGCGCGCGCCTTCTTCTCGGCGCGGCGACGTTTGTTGTTCATCATCAGCACGTTCACCACCTCGACGCCGGCAGAGAAGGCCATCGCGAAGTAGATATAGCCGCGCGGGATGTGGAAGTGGAAGGCGTCCGCGACGAGCGCCGCGCCGATGAGCAGCAGGAAGGAGAGCGCCAGCATCTTCGTGGTCGGATGGCGCTCGATGAAGGCGGCGACTCGGCCGGAAGCTAGATACATCACGAGTATCGCCACTGCTACGGCCGCGATCATCACCTCGATATGATCGGCCATGCCGACAGCGGTGATGATCGAAGTCCACGGAGAAAACGAGGTCGATCAGCGCAATCTGCAGGATCGCCGACGTCATCGAGCCGCTCGCCACCTTGCCGGCGATCGCGCCGTCCTCCTCGCCTTCGATACTGTGATGGATCTCGCGCGTGCCCTTGACGATCAGGAACAAGCCTCCGAGTAGAAGGATCAAGTCGCGCCAGGAGAACGAGTATGCGCCGACGGTGAAGATCGGCGTCGTCATGTGGATGAACCAGGTGATCCCCGCGAGCATGATGACGCGGAAGATGAGCGCCAGCGACAGACCGATGCGGCGCGCCGTCAGTTGTTGCTCCCGCGGCAGGCGCGCCACCATGACCGAGATGAAGACGACGTTGTCGATGCCGAGCACGATCTCCATCGCGCTCAAGGCGATGAAGCTTGCCCAGACATGCGGGTCGGTCAGGAGTTCGAGCATGCGTGAAGCTTAAATCTGGAAGGTCTGGTGCGGTGGCGTCCCGCCTCAGCTAATAGCTTGGGCGCGATTTTGGGTCCATGGCAAAAGCGCGACTCTAGTCCTGCCCGGGCCTGAGCGAGCGGTGCAGGCTGACGCCCGCGAAATAGGCGGCGGTGGCGACGAGCAGAACCCGCACCCAGAGCGGCGACGGGAAAGGATTGGCGACGGCGGCAATTGCTGCCACGGTCCAGAGCAATGTCATGACCCCGGTCAGAAGCCTCGCGCGTGCGACGCGGAACGGATGCACGCTCAGGATCGGCACGAAGGTGAGCAGCACGAAGAGGGCGATCACGGCGAGCGCGGCATAAGGCGAGAGCCCGAGCGCGAACAGATAGAGCAGCACGATGTTCCAGATCGCGGGGAAGCCGACGAAATAGCCCTCCCTTGTCTTGCTGCCGGTGTCGGCGACGTGGAACAGGCTCGACAGGAGGATGGCGGCGGCGGCCGGCAAGCGGAACGGCTCGGGCAGGAGGTCCGCTTCGCGAGCACGAAGGCCGGCACCGCGACATAGGTCAGATAGTCGATGATGAGATCGAGCCGTTCGCCGCTGAAGCGCGGCAAGACCGCGTTGACCTTCAAGTAGCGCGCGAGCGGGCCATCCACCGCATCGACCACGAGCGCCACGCCGAGCCAGACGAACATGGCCTGCCAAGCACCATCATGCGCGGCTATGAGCGCAAGTAAACCCAGCAAAGCCCCGCTCGCGGTCAGGATATGCACGCAAACTGCAGCGATGCGCGGGCTCATGCCAATGGATCTGGATTGCGCGGCGCGAACGCTTGCGCGCTGACTAGAACTTGCGCTTGACCTTGCCGACCACGCTGACGTCGCCGCCTTCATCGGCCTTCGAGCCCTGCTGCTGGAGCTCCAACTGCTCCTGCTTGTCGCCATAAAGCACATCGAGGCCGAAATTGAGTTTCGCGAAGGGATTGAGCTTCGGCAGGAGACCGAACCCGAACAGCCCACCGCCCTTGGCCTCAGGCTGCAAGGCGTCCGTAGGGGTGCCGAGTTTCATGGCGGGGGCATGGCTGCTGCTTGGCCTTCGGCGCCTCTTGCGCTTCGGCGCGGAGGCGGCACTTGCGTCTCCTTAAACGCAAATGCCGGCGCCGCGACAAGCGGCACCGTGAGCAACACGGCGATAGCTAGAGACCTCCGCATCAACTCTATCTCCAGCGCTACAATGAGCGCGTCTCCGAAGCAAATGCAAGCGGGTCACGCATACCGCGTAACATATTGTTTTTCCATACAATATTCCTGTCAATGAAACAGGATGTGGCGCATCGGCAACAGCAGCTGTTCCCCTCTCCCGTCACGCACTCCCCAAAAAAAAGCCGCCGCCCCGGTGCAGGGCGGCGGCAGTAAGCGGGGGACTGTCAAAGGCCGCTTACCAATTCGCTGTTACCAGTCGACCTGGGCACGCGCGCCGAAGCCGGAGATATCGGCACCGCGGTTTACGTTAGAGTCGCTGATTGGGCCCTTAATCTCGGACTGGCTGTACTGGAACTTGAGCGCCGTGTAGTCGGTCAGCCACCAATTCAGACCGATAAGCCAAGTTGCCTGCTCGCCGCATTCGCTACAGCCGTAGGCAAAGTTCAACAGCGGCAGATTTGTCGCTTAGATCAATCACGTCATAGCGGCCGGCAATCTGCCAGGCGCCCCAGCCGCGATTGCCGCCATTAAACACCGGGTTAATGACCTTCGTGCGTCCGAATATGCCCTCATCGGACTCGTAGTTGCGAGTCTCGCCGGTGATGAACCAGCTCGCGTCGACATACCAACCCGTGTAGGTGGGATTGACGCGCGTCGCCACGCCCACGTTCTCCAACGGTTGGATGCCTTCAGCATCCGTCTGCGCATATTCGCCCTGCATCGAGAATGATCCAAGGACCAGTGCAGCCTCGAGGTTGAACATGTCATCCGCTTTGGCAAATTGCGGCGTATCGACAAATCGATCGGCCATATGAAGATCTGCGCCACGGGCGCGATATTGGAAGAGCGCGTTTGGTTCGTTGGATTCGCCGATGTCGCAAATCGTAGCGCCGCAATTCAAGGTACCGGCCTCGCGATGACGGTAGCTGGCACCGAGGTGGACAACCTGATGCACGCCGCCGTCCAAATCGCGATTGAGGGGCGCGATCGTACCGCGCACCGAGACCGCGGATTTGTCCGTGTCGAACTCTTCCTGACCCGGTATGTCGTTGTCTTCGCCCACCGACGCTCCATAATAGCCGGTCTGCAACGACCAGTGCTCATCACCCAACAGAATGGCTCCACCGATCTGGCGATCGGCTTCGCCGGAAGGAAGGAAGGCCTCGGTGAAGGCCGCGCGCTCCATGAAGGTGATGAAGCGTGAGCTGGTGATTTGCTCGAGCGACGTATAGACGTACTGGTTGCCGAGCCTGACCTCAGACAGCTCTGCGAAGTCCGCGTTCGTCCAATTGGCGTAAGCCACATAGGCATCCTTGATCCCGACGTCGTCGCCGGCGAAGTCAACCTCGAACTTATACTTCCAGTCGTAGAATACGACGCCTTCGATGCCGAGACGCGCGCGGCGCAGCTCGACGGCGCTGATGTCACCCTCTCCGGTGATTGGTTCGTCCTGATCGATACCGTTGTAGTCGGTCATCAGGCGGCCGCGGATCTTCATCTTGAATTTGCCGTCGCTGCTCGAGAACTCCGGCGCGCCTTTCCATTTGACCTTCAGGTCGAGATCGCTACCCCCGCCTCCGCCGCCGCTGCTCGCCGCGGCGGCTTTGGCGGAGGCTGCCTGCGCTTGAGCACTCGCGACCTGCCGCTGGAGATCTTTGATCGCCGCCTGCATGGACGAAATCTGGCTCTGCAGCGCTTGCATATCTTGCGCCTTCGCTTGTGTGCTGCCGGCGCTGGTCAGTGCCGCAACCCCCACGGCCGCGAGCAGATAGAAATTGAGCTTACGCAGTCCCCCGGTCATAGCTTTGTCCCCTCTGTTGACGCCCGTGTTTTTTCAATCAGTCCAATTGGTTGGAACGATCTTGTCGTTCCTTCTCGGGCATGCTCGAAAGTCGACGCCGATGAGCAGCCGGCGAGCGATACCGTTCTATTTCCGGAGCGATGACGTGCTGGTGACGGCTGGATGACAGTACGATGTCAGGGGACGAGAGTTGCCGTGCGGCCACAGTGTCGGGCCCGGCGCATCCCAGCGTTAGTCTACAAAGGCAAAATCGACAAAAAAAGCCGCCGCCCCCGGTGCAGGGGCGGCGGCAGTAAGCGGGGGACTGTCAGTTGCCGCTTACCGATCGATCTTACCAATCGACTTGGGCGCGCATGCCGAAGCCTCTGATCTTGGCTCCGTCGAAGCCCTTGACCTCCGTTCCCGAAGGTATGCCGGATGAGTTTGTCGACACCGTCGTGGTCGGGTAGCCCTTGAGTTCGGACTCGGCGTAGTTGAACATCAGCTTCACATAGTCGTTGAGATACCAGTTCACGCCGATGAGCCAAGTCGCCTGCTCGCCGCACTGGGCAAGACGGACCGGATTCGAGCCGGTATCGGCGTTAACGCCGACCGTTGTGTTCGTGCATCCGCCCGTGAAACCAGAGACGGGCGTGGCAAGAGGCGTGTTGAACGCGGTATCGCTGAGGTCGAGGACATCATAGCGCCCCGCAATTTGCCAAGCGCCCCAGCCTCCGCCTTTGCTCCACGTTAACCGGATTATATGACCTTGACCCTCTGGAAGACACCGTCCTTGTAAGGTCGCGTCTCGCCCGTAAGGAACAGGCTCGTATCGACGTACCATCCGCTGTAGGTGGGATTGGGCACACCGATGAACGGATTCGCTCTGGTCGGGGTCGGCGGCAAGACAAACGGATTGCCCGTGGGAATCCCGTTGGCTGCCGCGGTTGACGTATTGCGGATTGTAGCGCCGCCTGGCAGGTCGACCTCCAGCTGCGCGTACTCGCCTTGAACCGACAACGGTCCCCAAACACCGGCAGCCTCGAGACCCAGAACGTGTCGCTTTCACCAATTCGGTTCGTGTTGACGAAACGATTGGCCAAAAACAAATCCACAGCGCGCGCCTGATATTGGATGAAGGGTTCCCCGATTCGCCGCGATTCAGCGCGTGCGGACGCTCGCGCCGAAATGAAGAACCTGGTTAACGCCGGCCACCTCGCGGTTGAGCGGTGCGAGCGTTCCCCTCGCAGCAAAAGCTTTGGTTTCATCTCCAGTAAACGCCGGGTTACCGTATCCCGGGTTGTAGAGAGGCTGCGGAGCGGGAAGTGCGCCGAAGATGCCCGCTGCCAAGGTGTAGTAATCTTGATTATAGCTCAGCCCAGCGCCGATCTGGCGATCCAGGCCAAACGCCTCGTTGAAGGCAGCGCGCTCCATGAAGGTGAGATAGTTTGCGCTCATCATCTCTTCGAGCCCGTTCGGCGTCTTGAAATTGCCGAGCGTTATTGCGACCGGCCACCCCGTATATTGAATGTATGCGTCTTTGAGGGCTACCGCATTTTCGGCGAAATCGACCTCGAGAATGTATCTTTAGATCATAGAACGCGACGCCTTCGAAGCCGAGACGCGCGCGCCTGATGGCTGTCGCGGAAACATCAGGCGCGAGTGTGATCTTCGTGTCCTGATTGATCTTATTATAGTCGGCGTCGATGCGGCCCCGCAGCTTGAATTTGAACTTGCCGTCGGCGCTCGAGAATTCCGGCGCGCCTTTCCATTTGACCTTCAAGTCGAGATCTTCGCCGCCACCTCCCCCGCCACTGCTGGCTTTCGCTGCGGCGTCTGCGCCGAGGCAGCGGCCGCTTTGGCTGACGCGACCTCGCGCTGCAGTTGCTTCATCTGGGCCTGCATGGCCTGCAATGTAGCTTCAAGTTGCTGTACGTCCGTCGCTCTGGCGTCAAGAGTTCCAACGGCCAGAATTGCGATAGCGCCCGCACCTGCGAGCAAATAGCGGCTGAGTTTACCGAGTCCCCCGGTCATAGCTTTGTCCCCCGTTAACGACGCTGTTGGCGAAAATCCCAGTCTATTTCACATTCACCTGCGCTCGCCCCTGCGCGTCGGTTTCATTCACGACATTCACTGGGGTTGGCCGCGTTTCGTGCCTGTCGGCGCAGAGTTGCAGCATCCCCTTTTGTTGCCGGTAGGCGCTTTCGAGCGCATCCGCCGACCTGACCTCAACCCTATCTAATTAGTCGTGTTAAGCAACGGGGATAGGGGGTTTTGTTGTGCGCATTTCTAGAAGGCCTTTCCTGAAAAAGGAGCCCGATCGGAAAAAACCGATTGAATCCCATATTTTTGCACAGGCTGTGGCAAAAAGGCCGCAGTGTGCCGGGCATTATTGTTGAGCCTGCTCCCTGGGAGCTGGAGTTATGATTCGGGGCGCCCGTGAACGAAACAGCGAGTGCTTCTTGCGCCATGCCGCGCCGCGATGTGGCCGTGGTCGGGGCCGGGCCCGTCGGGCTCGCGGCTGCGCTTGCGCTTGCCCATGTCGGCGCCGATGTGGTGCTGATCGGGCCGGTGCCGCCAAAGCTCGATGCGGGGCCGCAGGACACGCGCACGGCGGCGTTGCTTGCGAGCTCCGTCGATCTCCTGAAGGCGCTCGGCGTCTGGCAAGCGGTCGCGCCGCATGCGGCGCCGCTGAGGACCGTCCGCATCGTCGACACTTCGCAAAGCTTGTTTCGTGCTCCGGAGATCGCTTTCGAGGCGCGTGAGCTCGGGCTCGATGCCTTCGGCTACAACATCCCGAACACCGTTCTGGTCGAGGCGCTCTATGCGCGCGCCCGCGACATGCTCGATGCGATCGTCCCCGCAAGCGTGAGCCGCATTGCATTCGACGGGAGCGGAGCTCGGCTCACCTGCGACGACGGCACCGAGGTAGAGGCTCGTCTGATTGCCGCCGCCGATGGCAGGCGCTCGATCTGCCGCGAGACCGCGGGCATCGGGACACGTGCGTGGTGCTACGATCAAAGCGCCATCGCCACGAGCTTCCACCACACGCTGCACCATGACGGCGTCTCGACCGAGCTGCACAGAGAGGGCGGCTCCGTGACCACGGTGCCCCTCCCCGATCCGCACGCGTCGAGCCTGATCTGGGTGGGATCGAGCGCCGAGATCGCCCAGCTTATGCAGCTCGGCGACACGGCGTTCGCAGAACTCCTGGCGGAGAGACTCGGCGGCGTGCTCGGCCGTATCCCAGACATCGGCGCGCGCGCCGCCTTTCCCGTCGAGGGCCTCAGCGCCGAGACACTCGGTGCGCGGCGCACCGCGCTGATCGGCGAAGCCGCGCACATCCTGCCACCGATCGGCGCGCAAGGACTGAACCTGGGCTTACGCGACGCAGCCGCACTCGCGGACTGCGTCGCCGATGCGCGGGGCCGCGACGCCGATCCCGGCGGTGACGAGGTGCTCGCGGATTACGCGCGTGCGCGGCGGTTCGATGTGCTGTCGCGAACGATCGGCGTCGATCTCCTCAACCGCTCCCTGCTGACCGGCTTCGCGCCCGCGCAGGCGGCGCGCGGTGCGATCCTGCATGGCCTCGCCGCGCTGCCCTTCCTGCGCCGCGCCGTCATGCGGGTCGGGCTCGAGCCCCCGACAGATCTACCCTCTTTGATGCGCCCGGCCACCTGACGGGCGAGGGTTGACGCTGCACCACGCTTTTGCCACGAGAATGCGGTCTCACGCCAATCGACAGGCACATGAATGGGGGACGGCCGCGTGGCCCGGAACTCTGGACTTTCCTTCTGGCGCGACCTGCGCTACCGGTTCGAATATCTCGGCTTGCGCTTCCTGATCGGGATGGTGCGGCTGCTACCGCTCGACATCGCCGCCACGATCTCGGGCAAGGCTTGGCGGCTGATCGCGCCGTTCAACCGGCGGCACAAGCGGGCGCTGTCGAACCTCGCCATTGCCTTTCCAGAGAAGTCGCTCGAAGAGCGCGAGCGCATTGCCCGCGCCGCCTGGGAAAATCTCGGCCGCGTCATGGTCGAGACCATGAATATCGACCGCATCCTGAAGGAGCCCGCCCGGCTGCACGTCACCAACGGCCACTGGATCGGCCGCTACAAGGACAAGATGGGTCCGGCGCTGATCGTCACCATGCATATGGGCAATTGGGAAATCGGCATGTGGCCCGTGATGCTCGCCGGCGTGCGTCCGGCCGGCGTCTACCGGCAGGTCAAGAACCCTTACGTCGACCGTTATCTGCGCAGGCAACGGCAGGCGCTCTATCCGGGCGGCCTGTTCGGCCGCGGCCGGGCGCCCACCAACGACGAGACGCATAAGACGGCGCGCCTGATCATGGACTATGTGCGCCAGGGCGGACGGCTCGGCTTCATCTCAGACCTCTACGACGCGCAAGGCATCGCCGTGCCGTTCTTCGGCTATCCGGCGAAGAGCATGCCGATCGCCGCAATGATTGCGCGGCGCGTCGGCGCGCGCATCTGGATCGGGCGCTGCACCCGCATCGGCAACCGCGCCTGCTTCGACGTGAACGTAAACGAGTTGCGCATCCCTCGCACCGCCAATCAGGCGGAGGACATCCGCTCCATCACCGCAGCCATCCAACGGCATTTCGAGACTTGGATTCGCGAAACTCCCGAGCAGTTCATGTGGTCGAATCGCCGTTGGTCGTGACGTCCGACTGTTAAGTTGACAGCCTCTTTTTGCTCCGGTCTTATCGTTTCGGGACTCGGGGATCGGGTATCGTGCAATGTCTACGGTCCGCAACGCCAGATTTCAGATCGGCCAAGTGGTGCGCCACCGGCTCTATCCGTTTCGCGGCGTGATCTTCGACGTCGATCCCACCTTCTCCAACACGGAGGAGTGGTATCGGTCGATCCCGCAGGAGGCCCGCCCGAACAAGGACCAGCCCTTCTACCACCTGCTCGCCGAGAACGCCGAGACCGAGTACATCGCCTATGTCTCGGAGCAGAATCTCGTGCCCGACGCGTCTGACGAGCCGCTGCGCCACCCGCAAGTTTCGGAGCTGTTCGAAGATCTCCGCGGCGGGATCTTCCGCTTCCGTTTCCTGCAAGAGCACTGAGACCGCCCGCGCCTCGCGCCATCAAGAGGCAGCACTGAAACGCGAAGGCCGCCCGAGGGCGGCCTTCTTGATTCCTGATGCCAGTTCCGAGCGCTTACGGCGTGGCTGGTTGCTGCACCGCAGGCCGCTTCTGCTGTGCCGTTGCGGGCGCCGTCTTGACCTGACCGGACGCTGCTGCGGGTGCTCCCGTCGCGCCCTTCTGCTGCTCGGCCTGAGCCGCCTTGGCGGCAAGCTCGGCCTGGCGCTTGCGGAAGACTTCCATCAGCTGGCGCCGCGACTCTTCGTATTTGGCATTGTCGACCGGCGTCCCGTCATAGGCCTTGCCGAAGCCGGTAAGCGGCACCGGGAAGCCCATCGTCTTCTGCTGGATGTTCATCGCGGCCACGACCATCTGCTTGCCATTGCGCATGCTGTCGAAGAGCTCCTTGGTGAGCTCCATCTGAACTTGGCAGCTGGTCGGGAAACAGATCGAATATTGCAGCTGGATCGGCTTGCCCTCGTCGATCTTGATTTGCACGCCAGCCGGGATCACCAGCGCGTAGGCGGTCGGCACGCGAACGAGAAGCTGCTGCTTTTCCTCGCCCTCGGCCTTGCGCACTGCGGCGGCGATCAGCACCATGCCGGTATTGGGCTCGAGCCCTTCGTGGTTGATCAGGCAGATTTCCTTGTTGGCGGTCTGCTCGTTGTTCATGCAGAGCTTGACCCAGGCATCGCCCTGAGGCGCATCGCCTGCAGCGGCCGCGGCAGGCGCCTGGCCCGCAGAGCTTTTCGGCGCTGCCGTAGATTTCGGTTGGGCCTGGGGCGGATCCTGTTGCGCCATCGCCAAGGGCATGGCCATCCCGAAAGCCAGCGCGCCGGCAGCCGCGCAGACCACAAACCGCGCCGAGCTTTTCTTCAGGCTATTCCGTCTATTGGACCGGATCATCAATCGACCTTTCCTCTTTTCGCGGGCAGGCTTGAGGTCTGTTGTCGTATTACCCTGGCCCCGCGTCCTTACGCTAGGGTCAATACCTGAATTGAGGCGTGGGCGTGGCTGACCGCGCGCCGGCTGGGGGTTTGTTGGACACTCAATCACTGTTCGCTACCGTCCCTCTGTGCAGCGCTGGGCGGCCTTCAATGTTACCTTTCGATGCTGCAATGCGGAACCGATTTTATAGCCACGGCAGGCACCTTTGAAAGCCCATATTTCCCTTCTGGTGCTTGGGGTTCTGCTCCTGCCCTGCCCGGCCCGGTCCGAACCCGTCGCGGGGATTGCCATGCATGGGGAGCCCGCGCGACAGAAGGCCTTCACCAGCTTTCCTTACGTCAATCCGGACGCGCCCAAAGGCGGCCGCGCCACCTTGTCCGTGCAAGGCTCCTACGACAGTCTGAACCCGCTCATCGTCAAGGGCGCGCCAGCCGACGGCGTGCGCGAATATCTCTACGAGAGCCTGCTCGCGCGCGCCAATGACGAGCCCTTCACGCTCTACGGGCTGATTGCCGAGGCGGTCGAGAGTCCACCCGACCGCAGCTTCGTCGAGTTCACGCTGAACCCGGCTGCGAAGTTCTCCGATGGCGCGCCTATTACCGTGGACGACGTGATTTTCTCGCATGCGGTTCTGCGCGACCATGGGCGCCCAAACCACCGCTCCTACTACAAGAAGGTCGCCAAGGTTGAGCAAACCGGCGAGCGCAAGGTACGCTTCACCTTCGATGCAAGCGGCGACCGCGAGATGCCGCTGATCCTGGGGCTGATGCCTGTTCTGCCGAAGCATTTGCTCAGCGCCGAGACGTTCGAGAAGACGACGCTGACCCCGCCGATCGGGAGCGGTCCCTACACGATCTCGAAGGTCGAGCCCGGCAAGAGCATCACCTTCAAGCGCGACCCGAACTATTGGGGACGCGATCTGCCCGTCAATCGCGGGCTCTATAATTTCGACGAGATCCGCTACGACTATTACCGCGACGCCGGCAGCATGTTCGAAGCGTTCAAGTCGGGGCTCGTCCGATTGCGCAACGAGGACGACCCGACGCGCTGGACCGAGGGCTATAATTTCCCGGCCTTGCGCGACGGACGCGTGCTCAAAGAGGAGCTTCCGGTCGCTACCCCCGCCGGCATGTCGGCGCTTGTGTTCAACACGCGCCGGCCGCTGTTCGCCGACCAGCGTGTGCGGCAGGCGCTGATCAAGCTGTTCGACTTCGAGTGGGTGAACCGCACGCTCTATCACGGGCAATATGCGCGCACGGAAAGCTATTTCGCGCGCTCGGATCTGAGCTCGCAGGGCCGGCCCGCCGATGCGCGGGAGCGGGAGCTGCTGGCGCCGTTCGCGGACGCCGTGAAGCCTGCGATCATGGACGGGAGCTTCGCATTTCCCGTGAGCGACGGCACGGGCGAGAACCGCGAGGGCCGGCGCGAGGCGCTTGCCCTGCTCGAACAGGCTGGCTGGGAGCTCAAGAAGGGCAAGCTCGTCGATAAGAAAACCGGCGAGCCGTTCGCCTTCGAGATTCTCGCCGCGACGCGTACGCAGGAGCGGCTGTTGCTCACCTTCTCGCGTGCCCTGAAACAGGTAGGAATTGAGGCGCGAATCCGTCAAGTTGAACTCGGCCCAATATCAGCGGCGCAAGCAGACTTACGACTTCGACATGATCCAGTATTACTGGCCCGTGTCGCTGTCGCCGGGCAACGAGCAATCCTTTCGCTGGGGGAGCGAAGCGGCGGTGACCGACGGCTCGTTCAACTATGCGGGCGTGAAGAGCGCCGGCGTCGATGCGATGATCGAGGCCGTGCTCAAGGCCGAAGATCGCGAACACTTTGTTTCCGCGGTGCGCGCGCTCGACCGAGTGCTGCTCTCCGGCGATTACGTGATCCCGCTGTTCCACCTTCCGCGCCAGTGGGTCGCCCATTGGAGCGATCTCAAGCGCCCCGCAGACACGCCGCTCTACGGCTATCAGATCGACACGTGGTGGATCGCGCCCGCGGAAGCAGCGGAACGGCGCGGCGGTACGAAGCACTGAGTGGTCGTCATGGTCACGCTCCCAGCCGGCGAGATCGAAACGAGAGGAGAGCGGCCTCTCACCGCCGAAGGACTGCTGCGCCGGCGCGCACGGCAAAGGCCTGGCGCTGTCGCGCTGATCGATCCGCAGAACCGGGGGCGCTTGGGCTTGGCCGCGCTCGCTGAGCTACGGCGAAGCAGACGGCGCCGTCGCCGTACAAATTCCCGGACAGGTTGCTCGTGGTGCGCGAGATCCCGCGCGACGCCCAAGGCCGCGTGCTGCGCGAGGAGGTTCTGCGGCAGGTGTGATCAAGCCGCTTGCTTCACCTGCGCGGCGATCTTGACGAGCCGCCTAAGCAAGTCGCGGGCGCCCGCAAGCCGCGCCTCCGGCGTCTCCCAATTGGCATAATATATGAGCCGGTGGTCGGGCTGAAGCTTCACGCGCGTGCCCTCCTTGCGGATAAAGTCGATGAGGCCCTCTGGGTTCGCAAAGCTCTTGTTGCGGAACGTGAGGACCGCGCCCTTGGGACCCGCGTCGATCTGCTCGATGCCCGCCTGCCGGCAAAGCCCTTTGATCTCGACGACGTCAAGCAAGTGCCGCACCTCTTCTGGCAGCGGGCCGAAGCGGTCGATCAACTCGGCGGCGAAGGCCTCGATGGCCTCATGCGTCTCGACGCTAGAGAGGCGCCGGTAGAGCCCGAGACGCACCTGCAGGTCGGGCACATACTCCTCGGGGATCAGCACCGCCGTGCCGAGATTGATGCGTGGCGACCACTGGTCCTCGATCACGCCGCCCTCGCCGCCCCTGAGTGCGGCAACCGCCTCCTCGAGCATCGACTGGTAAAGCTCGAAGCCGACCTCGCGGATATGCCCGGACTGCTCCTCGCCAAGCAGGTTGCCCGCACCCCTGATGTCGAGATCATGGCTCGCCAGCACGAAGCCAGCGCCAAGTGTGTCGAGCGATTGCAGCACCTTCAGGCGCTTCTCGGCGGCGGGCGTAAGCCGCGCATCGGCGGGAATGGTGAAGTAGGAATAGGCCCTTATCTTAGAGCGCCCAACGCGCCCGCGCAGCTGATAGAGCTGGGCGAGCCCGAACATATCGGCGCGATGCACGATCAGCGTGTTGGCCGAGGGGATGTCGAGGCCCGACTCCACGATCGAGGTCGAGAGCAGCACATCGTATTGCCGGTCGTAGAAAGCGTTCATCACCTGGTCGAGCTCGCGCGACCCCATCTGACCGTGGGCGCGCGCGACCTTCAGCTCCGGCGCGTGCTCGGCAAGAAAGGCCGCAGCATCTTCGAGGTCGGCGATGCGCGGCACCACATAGAAGGTCTGGCCGCCGCGATAGCGCTCGCGCAGCAGCGCCTCGCGCAAGATCATCGGGTCGAACGGCATGACGTAAGTGCGCACGGCGAGCCGGTCGACCGGGGGCGTGGCGATCAGCGACATCTCGCGCACGCCGGAGAGCGCAAGCTGCAGCGTGCGCGGAATTGGCGTCGCGGTCAGCGTCAAGACATGCACGTCGTCGCGGAGCTGCTTGAGCCGCTCCTTGTGCTGCACGCCGAAATGCTGCTCCTCATCGACGATCAGCAGGCCGAGATCGGCGAACTCGACCGACTTGGCGAGCAGTGCGTGCGTGCCGATGACGATGTCGATGTCGCCGCTCTTGAGGCCCTTCCGCACCTCGGCGCGCTCTTTGTCGGTAACGAGCCGCGAGGCCTGCGCGATCTTCACCGGGAAGCCGCGAAAGCGCTCGGTGAAGGTGTGGAAATGCTGGCGCGCGAGCAGCGTCGTCGGAACGACGACGGCGACCTGCTTGCCGGACAGTACCGCAATCAGGCTCGCGCGCAGCGCCACCTCGGTCTTGCCGAAACCGACATCGCCGCAGATCAGCCGGTCCATCGGGCGGCCGCTCGCGAGATCGTCCAGGACAGCGCCGATGCTGGTGACCTGGTCCTCGGTCTCCTCATAGGGGAAGCGCGCCGAGAACTCGTCATAGAGGCCGTCGGGCGGCATCAGCACCGGCGCCTGGCGCAGCTCGCGCATAGCCGCGACCTTGATCAACTTCTCGGCCATGTCGCGGATGCGCTTCTTGAGGCGCGCTTTGCGCGATTGCCAGCCGACGCCGCCTAGGCGATCGAGCTGCACGCCAGATTCGTCGGAGCCATATCGGGTGAGCAGGTCGATATTCTCGACGGGGAGATAGAGCTTGTCGCCGCCTGCATAATGCAGCTCGAGGCAATCATGCGGCTCGCCGGCAGCCTCTATGGCGGCAAGGCCGGCGAAGCGGCCGATGCCGTGATCCGCGTGAACGACGAGATCGCCGACCGACAGGCTTGACGCTTCGGTGAGCGCGTCGGCGCCGCGGCGGGTGCGCGACTTGCGCACCAGCCGGTCCCCGAGAATGTCCTGCTCGCCGATCACGGCAAGTCCGGGTGCCTCGAAGCCGGTCTCGAGCGGCAGAACGGCGAACAGCGTCTCTCCGTGCGGGGCGGCAAGCGCCTCGGCGAAGCTCGCGACGCTCGCCGTCGGGCCCACGCCGTGCTCGGCAAGCAGGGTCGCGAGGCGTTCCCGCGCGCCGTTGCTCCAGCAGGCTACGAGCACGCGCTTGCCGTCGCCCCGCAGCCGCTTGGCATGCGCGACCGCGGCGTCGAACACGTTGGCGCCTTCGGTCTGCCGCTCGGGCGCGAAAGACCGTCCCTGCCGGCCGCCGAACGACACGGTCGCGGCGCCCGGCGTTTCGGGCCGCTCGAAGGTGTCGAGCGCGATGGTGCGGCGCGCGGCAAGCTCTGCCTGCCAGTCCGCCTCGCTCAGGAACATGCTTTCGGGCGGCACGGGATGATAAGGCGGCGCGCCGAAGGCTTTTCGCTCGAGCGCCTGCGCGCGCGCATCGTAATGGTCGGCGATCTGCTCGAGCCGCCTCGTCCGCGCATCGTCAGCGAGCGGGTCGAGCGTCATGACCGCGCCGGGCACATAGTCGAACAGCGTGGCGAGACGCTCGTGGAACAGCGGCAGCCAATGCTCCATCCCTTGGTGCTGCCGGCCCGCCGAGATCGAACTCGTAGAGCGGGTCGTCGCTAGTCGACGGGACCGAACAGCTCGATATAACGCTGGCGGAAGGCGCGGCGCACCTCCGGCGTGAGCGCCACCTCGCTCATGGGCAGAAGCTCGAGCGACATCGAGCCGCGCGGCAGTCCGCTGCGTCTCCGGATCGAAGGCGCGGATCGATTCGAGCGTGTCGCCGAAGAAATCGAGGCGCACGGCCCGCGCGCCCGGCGGGTAAAGATCGACGATGCCGCCGCGTACCGCATATTGGCCGGGATCCGTCACGGTGCCCGCGCGCGTATAGCCTGAGCTCTCCAGCCTCTCGGCCAGCGCCTGCATGCTCATCACGTTGCCGGGCGCGAGCTTCAGGCTCGTCGCCTCGATGAAGTCGCGCGGCGGCACGCGCTGCAGCGCGGCGTTGACGGAGGTCAGCACCACGAGCGGGGTCTTGTCGTCCGGTGCACGGGCCGCGAGCGCGGCAAGCGTGGAGATGCGGCGAGCGATGGTCTCGCCGTTCGGCGCCACGCGATCGTACGGCACGCCGTCCCAGGCCGGGAACACCAGCACCTGCACATCAGGGGCGAAGAACGGGATGGCCTCTTCGAGCGTGGCCAGGCGGTTGCCGTCGCGCGCGACATGCAGGATCGGGGCTGCGGCCTTGCGGGCGATCTCCGCAAGCACGAGCGCGTCGAGGCCCTCGGGGACCGCGCTCGCCGTGGCATGCCGTTCCCCCGCGAGCAGGCGGCCGACCGCGAGCGCCACACCATCTTGCCGTTCTGTCATACCGTCTAGCCAGCCGGGTCGAGACCGTGGAAATGCCTGAGGCGGTCGATCAGTTCATCAAGCTCGCGCACGCCGAGCGAGAGCCTGTCGAGCACGGCCTGCTCGATGTCCGGGTCCGGCGTATCGATCAGGCGCTCGAAAAGGGTGAGATCGGCCGCATTCATGCTGTCCAGCGAAGCCGAAGCGAAGCGGCCGAGCAGGTAGTCCATTTCCTTCGTGCCCCGGTGGGACGCCCGCCACAGCGCCCGCCGGCGGCGCATGCCAAGATCGCTGCCAGACATGAATTCGGCTTTTCAGAGCCTGATCGGCCGGTTAGAGCGAGCGCGACGGACTCTGTCAAGTTGTGCCCTTTGATGCGCCCTGCCCGCTTAGCTCCGCTCTTTGCCACCGCGCGCTCGCTCAAGGGCGTGGGGCCGCGCGTCGAGGCGCTACTGAACAAGCTCGCAGCACCCCGCGGGGCTCCTGCGCATGCGCGCGTCCTGGACCTGCTTTGGCATTTGCCGGTCGGCGTCATCGACCGCGCCGTCACCGCGCAGATCTCCGAGGCGCGCATCGGCGAGCTCGCCACGCTCGAAGTCACCGTCTCCGAGCATAGGCCCGGGGGCGGACGGCGTGGGCGGCGCGCGCCCTACAAGGTGCTGGTCGATGACGATTCCGGCGCCTCGTTCGAGCTCGTCTATTTCAATGCCGACCCGGACTATCTCAAGCGGCTGCTGCCGGTGGGGAGCCGCCGCCTCGTCTCGGGCAAGCTCGAAGCCTATGACGGCTGGCTGCAAATGCCGCATCCGGACCATGTCGTGCCGGCCGACGGCGTGGCAAACGCCGGCACAAGCAGCCTGCCGCTGTATGAGCCGATCTATCCGCTGACGACGGGCCTCTCCAATACGGTGCTGCGCAAAGCGATCGTCGAGGCGCTGGCGCTCGTGCCGCATCTCCCCGAATGGATCGATGCGGCGCTTCCTCGCCGAGAAAGGCTGGCCGTCCTTCGCGGAGGCGCTCACGCGCTCTGCACGCGCCCGAGAGCGAGGGCGACTTGGCGCTGAGTACGCCGGCGCGCTCGCGGCTCGCTTATGACGAGCTTCTCGCCAATCAACTTGCGCTTTCCGTAATCCGCGCCCGCACCCGCATGAAGCGGCGTGCGGGGCGCCGGCTCGTGGGTTCAGGAGTGGTACGCAGAAAAATCCTGGCCGCCCTCCCCTTCAAGCTCACGGGCGCGCAGAACCCGTTCGCTTGCCGAGATCGATGCGGACCTCAGAAGCGAGCATCGGATGCTGCGGCTGCTGCAAGGCGATGTCGGCAGCGGCAAAACGGTCGTAGCGTTGCTCGCCATGGCGACGGCGGTTGAGGCCGGCGCGCAAGCCGCGCTCATGGCGCCGACCGAACTGCTCGCCCGCCAGCATTTCGCGACCCTCACAAAGCTCGCCGCGCCGGCAGGCTTGCGCGTGGCGTTGCTCACGGGCCGCGAGCGCGGACGCGATCGTGCCGATATCCTCGCCGCGCTGAAGGACGGCGGCACCGACATCCTCATCGGCACGCACGCGTTGTTCCAGGAGACGATTGCGCTTCCGCGACCTTGGCCTCGTGGTCATCGACGAGCAGCACCGATTCGGCGTGCACCAGCGGCTGGCGCTTCAGGCCAAAGGCTGGCGGCGGGGTCCGAGCTTCTCGTGATGACGGCGACGCCCATCCCGCGCACGCTGCTGCTCGCAGGCTATGGCGACATGGATGTGTCGCGGCTCGACGAGAAGCCACCCGGGCGGCGGCCGGTGAAGACGAGCGCCGTGCCGCTCGATCGGCTCGACGAGGTGGTCGAGGGCGTTGCAGCGCGCGGTCAAAGCCGGCGCGCAGGTCTATTGGGTCTGCCCGCTTGTCGCCGAGTCCGAGCTGCTCGACCTTGCCGCCGCTGAGGAGCGCTACGCCGCGCTGAAGAAGCAATTCGGGGACAAAGTCGGCCTGGTGCACGGCAAGCTCGCCGGCAAAGACAAGGATCGCGTCATGGCGGATTTCGCATCGGGCGCGCTTTCCCGTGCTTGTCTCGACCACCGTGATCGAGGTGGGCGTGGACGTGCCGAATGCTTCGATCATGATCATCGAGCATGCCGAGCGGTTCGGTCTTGCGCAGCTCCACCAGCTCAGAGGCCGCGTCGGGCGCGGCTCAGCCGAATCGTCTTGCGTGCTGCTCTACAAGCAGCCCTTGGGGGACGTGGCGCGCGAGCGGCTCAACGTGATGCGCCAGACCGAGGACGGGTTCGTCATCGCCGAGGAGGATTTGCGGCTTCGCGGCGGCGGCGAAGTCCTCGGCACGCGGCAGAGCGGGCTGCCCGGCGTTCAGGATCGCGAGCCTTCCGGAGCATACCGATCTGCTAACCGCCGCGCAGAATGAGGCGCGGCTCAAGCTCGCGCGCGACCCGGAGCTGAAAGGCCCTGACGCCGAGGCGCTGCGTCTGCTGCTCTATCTCTTCGAGCGCGACGATGCGATCAAGCTGATGCGCGCCGGATGACGGTCAAACCACCGGCTCCTCTTCGGGCACCGGCTTCTCGCTCTTGGCCTCGTGCGCCATCTTCTGCAGCGCATCCTGCGGCGGCCCGACCAGCCCTGCCGAGACCACGAGCTTGGCGCCGTCCTCGATCGCCATGTCGAGCAGGATCACGTCCTTGGCCGGCATGAAGACGACAAAGCCGGTGGTCGGGTTCGGCGCGTTCGGCATGAACACCGTCATGAGCTGCTCGCCATTGCCGATCTTGCCCTTCACCTCGGAGGGCGGGTCGCCCGACACGAAGACCAGCGCATAAAGGCCTTTGCGGGGAAACTCGATCAAGCCGACGCGCTTGAACGAGCTGCCGCTGCCGGAAAACACGGTGGTGAAGATCTGCTTGAGCAGCCGGTACACGCCGCGCACGACCGGCATGCGGTCGAGCATCATCTCGCTGTAGCCGACGATGGTGCGCCCGAACAAATTGGCGGTGAGCGCGCCGACCAGCATCAGGCCGAGTATGCCGACGATGAGGCCAACGCCCGGCACGTCGAATGGAAGATAGGTCTCGAGCTGAAAGGCTTGCGGCAGAAGCGGCTTCACCCAGCCATCGACCAGGTTGATGAACCACCACACGACGTAGAGCGTGATGGCCACCGGGCCGACGATGATCAGGCCGGTGAGGAAATAGCCGCGGAGCCGCGAGGCGAGATGCGAGGAGGCGGGCTCTTGGCTTGCGAGCAGACCGAGCCGGTCATCCTGCCCTTCGGCGTCCTGCTTGTATGGGGCTCCAGGCATGTCTTTCGGGTTCATGAGACCTTGCGGAGTGACGGGGGGCCGTCAGGCACGAAGAGGCGCCGCGACGTCGATGCGTTCTAGCATGACCTTCGCGTGAATGTGAGGGACCGCACGCGAGCGTCTGGTCGCAGGGTTACTGCTCCTCCGCCCCTTCGAGGAAGCAATCGACCCCGCGCCGTTTAAGTGCGCTGCAGGTCTTTAGCGTCTCGGCCTTGTCGCGGAACGGGCCGACCGTCAGGTGGTAGAACGTGCCGAAGCTGCCGATCTCGCTTTTCGTGATGCGCGGCTGAAGCGACGCCACCTGCTGATTCTCGCGCGACACTTTCTTCCACAGCGCATTGGCCTCGGCCTCTGATTTCGTCGCGCCGAATTGCAGGCGATAGGAGCCGCCGCTGCTGGCGCGCGTCGCGGCCGGCGCGGGCGCGGCAGCGGGCGTAGGATCAGCTTCGGCGCTCCGCGAGAACAGGCGCCAGCCGCTGCCGCGCTCGCCGGCATCGCTCGCCGTCGCCGCGCCATCCGTGGTCGCGGTCCAACCCGTCGTGGGCGCTGCGGCTTTCGGCGCGGCCGCGACCGTGGTCCGTTGCGGAGCCATGGTGGTCCGCTGCTGGGTCGCCGCTGTTTCAGCCGGTGGCGCAGGGGGCGGCGAGTCGGAGCCGCTGACCGAACCCCACCAGCGGGTGAGACGATTGCCGCCGCCGCTCGGCTGCTGCGAGCCGGTTGAAACCGAGGTGTCCCACGAGCCGGGCGCCGTGGCGGCAGTGCGTGTCCGCCCAGGCTCGGAGACTGAGACGCTCGCGGCGCTCGGTGCATCGGCTTCGGAGCGTACCTCGGTCTCGAAGGCGGCGATCGACGCGGTGCTTGGCGCCGCGCCACCGTCCTGCTCGATCAGCTTGGCAACTTCACCGCCGCCGCCTGACTTGCGCGCCTGGGAGAATTCCGCCTCGGCCTGGCTCCCGAGACCGGCGGCTTTATAGGCGAGGCCACGATTGACGAGCGCCTTGACGCGGTCGTCCGCCGGAAGCCCGAGCCAGATCGCGGCGCCGAGATCCGAGACGGCACGGCCGGGCTGGCCGAGCTTGCGATAGGCGATGCCGCGCAGATAGAGCGCCTTGGCGGCCTGGCCGCTCGAGGTACCTGAGGAATTGATGGCGGCAGAAAGCTGGCGCACTGCGGCGTCGTATTTCCCGGCGGAGAGCGAGGCTGCGCCGCTTTTCAGCCCGTCTTGGGCGTGCGCGGGAATGCCGATCAGCGCGAGCGACACGCCAAGCAGAAGGGCGCACGGGCGGATGCGGCCGCCAACGGGAAGGCGGCGCAGCCGGAAGCGCTTCCGATTATCCGCCATGTCATTGCTCAAGCAAAGAAATCGGGCAAATCCGAGGCCCTAGTCTATTCCACCGTCACCGACTTTGCGAGGTTGCGCGGCTGGTCCACGTCGGTGCCCATGAAGGTCGCCGTATGGTAGGCGATGAGCTGAACAGGAAGGGCATAGACGAGCGGCGCCACGAAGCGGTGCACTTCCGGCACCTTGAGGCAGGTGGCAATGGCGCAGCCGGTCGAGACGGGATCAGCGTCGCTGACGAGCACGATCTGCCCTCCCCGCGCGGCCACCTCTTGCATGTTCGAGACGGTCTTGTCGTAGAGGTCGTCGCGAGGCGCGATCACGATCACCGGCATGTTCTCGTCGATCAGGGCGATAGGGCCGTGCTTCAGCTCGCCGGCGGCATAGCCCTCGGCGTGGATATAGCTGATCTCCTTGAGCTTGAGCGCGCCCTCGAGCGCGATCGGGTAGCTCGAGCCGCGGCCAAGATAGAGCACGTCGCGCGCTTTCGAGAGCGAGTGTGCAAGGGCCTCGTAGGGACTTTCGTCACGCAGGATCGCGGCCATGTGGCGCGGCACCTCGGCGAGCGCCGTGACCAGCTCGGTCTCGAGCTCGGGCCCGATGGCGCCGCGCGCCTTGCCGGCTGCGATGGCGAGGCAGGCGAGCACGGTGAGCTGGCAGGTGAAGGCCTTGGTCGAGGCCACGCCGATCTCGGGCCCCGCGAGCGTGGGCAGCACCGCGCCGGATTCCCGCGCGATCGAGGACTCCCGCACATTGACGATAGAGACGATGTGCTGGCCTTGGTCGCGGCAATAGCGGAGCGAGGCGAGGGTATCGGCGGTCTCGCCCGACTGCGAGACGAACAGCGCGGCGCCGCCGGGATCGGGCGAGGTCTCGCGGTAGCGGAACTCGGAGGCGATATCGACGTCGACCGGGAGCTTGGCCCAGCGCTCGAACCAGTATTTGGCAACGAGGCAGGCATAGAAGGCCGTGCCGCAGGCCGAAAGCGAGAGCCGGGTCACCTTGGCGAAGTCGAACGGCAACGCCGGAATGTCCACGCGGCCCGTGGCAAAATCGACATAGGCCGCGAGCGTGTGGCTGATCACCTCGGGCTGCTCGTGGATCTCCTTCGCCATGAAGTGGCGGTGGTTGCCCTTGTCGACGAGGAGCGCCGAGGCGAGCGAGCGCGTGACGGGGCGTTGCACAGCCTGGCCCTGCCGGTCGCGGATGGCAACGCCGCCCCGCGTCAGCACCGCCCAGTCGCCGTCTTCCAGATAGGCGATGGCGTCGGTGAACGGCGCGAGCGCGATGGCGTCGGAGCCGACGAACATCTCGCCGTCGCCGAAGCCGATCGCGAGCGGGCTCCCCTGGCGCGCCACGATCATCAAGTCGTCGTAGCCGGAGAAGATGATGGCGAGCGCGAACGCGCCCTCGAGGCGCTTCAGCGTGTTGTAGACGGCGCGCACCGGATCGGCGCCGGCCTTCAGCTCGCGGGTGATGAGATGGGCGATGACCTCGGTGTCGGTGTCGCTCGTGAACACCGCGCCTTCGGCCATCAATTCCGCCTTTAGCTCGCGGAAATTCTCGATGATGCCGTTATGGACGACCGAGACGAGCTCGGTCATATGCGGGTGCGCATTCGCCTCGATGGGCTTGCCGTGGGTGGCCCAGCGCGTGTGGCCGATGCCGGTCGCGCCGGAGAGCGGCGTCTCGCCGAGGCGCAATTCGAGATTGCGCAATTTGCCCTCGGCGCGGCGGCGGCCGAGATGCCCGTTCTCGACGGTGGCGACGCCCGCCGAGTCGTAGCCGCGATATTCGAGGCGCTTCAGCGCATCGACGAGCTGGCCCGCGACGGGCCCTTTACCGAGGACTCCAACGATGCCGCACATCGCCCCTTACCCCTTTTTTCCGCCGCTAACAGCGAATTGGCGCCGTTTCGTGTCGCGATCCGTCACGTTCTATGTCCCTTTGTTTCCGCTCGTCTTCGCCTTGGCGCGGGCCCAGCGCTCCTTCATCCGCGCGGCCCAGCCGGGGCGCTCTTCCTGCGGCGCGCGAGTGAGCGCAAGCGCGCCGGGCGCCACGTCCTTCGAGATGACGCTGCCCGAGCCGATATAGGCCCCCTCCCCGATCTTGACCGGCGCGACCAGCGCGGTGTTCGAGCCGATGAAGGCGCCCGCACCGATCTCGGTACGGTGCTTGGCGAAGCCATCATAGTTGCAGGTGATGGTGCCGGCGCCGACATTGGCGCCGGCGCCGACACTGGCATCGCCGATATAAGTGAGGTGATTGACCTTGGCGCCTTCATCGATCTCGGCCTGCTTGATCTCGACGAAATTGCCGATATGCGCATTGCGCGCAAGGTTCGCGCCGGGTCTCAGCCGCGCGAAGGGGCCGACGGTGGCTCCCGGACCGATGCGCGCCCCTTGGATGTGGGAGAAGGCCCTGACGGTTGCGCCGTCTTCGATGGTCACGCCTTCGCCGATCACCACATGCGGCTCGATCAGCACGTCGCGTCCGACGCGCGTGTCGTAGCTCAGGAACACCGTGTCCGGCGCGATCAGCGTCGCGCCGTCCGCCATGATGGCCGCGCGCAGCCGCCGCTGCATCTGCGCTTCCGCCTCGGCAAGCTCGGCGCGCGAATTGACGCCGAGCACCTCCTCGGCGCCCGATCTGATGATGCGCGCATCGAGCCGGTCGCCGCGCGCGAGCGCAACGGCGTCGGTGAGATAGAACTCGCCCTTCGCATTGTCGTTGCCGATGCGGCCGATGAGGCCGAGCAGCGTGTCGGCCGAACGGAAACCCATGATGCCGGAATTGCAGAGCGTGACGGCGCGCTCGGCGTCGGTTGCGTCCTCGTTCTTCGCGGATGGCTGCAAGCCCTCCCCGCTCGTCGAGCAGCAGCCGCCCATAGCCGGTCGGGTTCTCGGCCTCGAAGCCGATCACAACGAGATCCGCGCCATCGCCAAGCGCGCCGTTGACGCTTGCGATCGTCTCGGGCCTGAGCAGCGGCGTATCTCCGTAAAGGATCAGCACGTGGCCCTTGAAATCCTCGAGCGCTTCGCGCGCGGCCTTCACCGCATCGGCCGTGCCGAGTTGCTCGGCTTGCACGAAGACCTGGACCTTCGGGTCGAGCGCAGTCACGGCCCGGCCCACGTCTTCCATTCCCGGGCCCACGACCACGGCGCTCCGTTCGCTTCCCGCCTCATGCGCGGCGCGAAGCGCGTGGGCGATGAGGGGCGCGCCCGCCAGGCGGTACATCACCTTGGGGAGCGCGGACTTCATCCTTGTGCCCTTGCCGGCAGCAAGGATGATAGCGAGCGATGGCTGGGTCATATACGGATTGGTCGTTGGCGGGCGGCGCGCCGAGCTTCAGCAAGATGCGTGCCCCGGCGGGGCGAACATGCGTGTGACATCCGAGATCGTCGAACCTGTCTTAATGTCCGGTAAATCAGCGCGAATCGAGCAGTCTTAAGCTTGTGCGCCGGGAGATTGTCTAGTCCAAAGACGCGGGCGGGGCCACAAGCCTCGCACGCCCTATGACCGGTATCGCCTTTCCTGCAATTGACCGCGCTCGCGAAGGGAGTATCTTCGGCGAGTTGATTGGGCAATCGGCAAACCAAGCCTTATTGAGGTCGCTTTTCAGCCGGAATCTTCGAGCGGAGGGTCGATAGAGATGGCCAAGCTTCGCCGGAGCGGGTCGCGCAACTGGGCAAGGGGTTTCTTTGCCTTCTTCTCGATCCTGCTCGCCGGTGCGTCCGGTCTCTACCTTTTCACGCTGATGACCGATCCTGGCGCTTTCGGGAGCCAGACCGCGTATGTCAATTCGCTCGCGCCTGACGCCGCCGCGCATCCGGCGGCGCCTGCGGCGACCGCGTCCTTGCCATGGCTAGCAAGCCCGATCCCGGCCTCGAAAAGAAGCTCGCCGAGCTCTCCGCCGGTGTGGCTGCTTTGACCCGGCAGGTGGCAAGCCTCGATATGCGCCTCAAGCCGATCGAGAAGTTCGTGGGTCCGGTCGCTGCTTTGCCGCCCGCGACGTCGGTGACGACATCGCCGCCCGAACTGCCGGCCGAGTTCACCGACCCCGCGCCGCCGCCGCAGCCGGAACCGCAAGCCGAAATGGCGCCAGCGGCGCCGCAGGAGGCTGCCCCGGAGCCGCAGCCTGAGCCAGGGCCACAAGCATCGGCCCCCGTGGCGGATGAACCCGCGCCCCAGCCCGAACCTATGACGGATCCCGCGCCGGCGGCGGAAGAGCCCATGCAGCCGGAACCTATGGAACAGGCCGCAGCGCCGGCTGAGGCCACGCCCGAACCTGCGCAAGAGCCCGCGGCGCTTGCCGCGCCTCTCGACGCCGCGCCTTTCGAGCCGAGGCGGACGCCGGCAGCGCGGCTGAAGCGCCCGCTCCGCAAGAGCCCGAGCCGTCCCATCAACGGCCCCGGCTGCGGAGCCGGTCGAGAGCGCAGCACTCGATCCGGTTGCCTTGCCGCCGACGGCCAATGACGGCACGACACGCTACGGCATCGAGCTCGGCATCGTCGCCAAGCAAGACGGCCTCAGGCCGCTCTGGCGCGAATTCCTCACCAACCATGCGGCGCTTGTGGCTGGTCTTCAGCCGCGGCGCGTGCTTGCCCCCGACAAGAAATGGCGGCTGATCGCCGGACCCTTCTCCAATGCGGAGGAGGCGGCGCAGGCCTGCGCGCTGTTCAAGAAAGTGTCGCGGCCCTGCGAGGCGACGGTCTACGCCGGCGACAGGCTCTAACCTTTATCCGCCGAGAAAGAGCCGGCCCATGTCCGGATCGGCAAGCAGCGCCTTCCCCTCGCCGGCCTTGGCGAGCTTGCCCGCCACCAGGACATAGCCCACGTCGGGCCCGATTCAGAAACTTGACGCGCGTCCTGTTTGATCAGCCGCTCGGCAAGCTCGATGCCGCGCGCGGGCGTGGATTCGTCGTCGCAATAGCGGACCCGCAGCTTGTAGGGGTTGCCTGCCGGCCACCACGCCGCCGGCCTCGTTGAGCCGCTTGATGGCAAGATCGTAGCCGTTCTTGATGTTGGCGCCATTCTGCGCGTTTTGCCGTGATCGAGACGGCGGCGCCGAGCACGATCACGTCGTCCGACGCGGTCACCGCGTCGCCACCAAATGCAACAATGAACGCGATTGCGCCCAGACTGCTCTTTCGCACGCTTTTGTTCAACAGACTACGCCGTGATCGGCACGCCGTTCAACCGAGCCGTGAAAACCGTCCGCCCGCGGAAGTTGTTCCCGGGTGTGACAAGAAAACCTTGCGCGAGCCTAGAGCTGGTCGGCGTTGAAGCTGTCGCAATATTCGAGGCGGCCGCTTTCGAAACCCCGCTTAAACCAGCGCACGCGCTGCTCAGAGCTGCCATGCGTGAACGAATCCGGCACGACATAGCCCGTGGTCTGCTTCTGGATACGGTCGTCGCCGATGGCGCTCGCGGCGCCGAGCGCCTCCTCGATATCGCCATGCTCGATCACGTTCGTCTTCTTGTCCGCCATATGCGCCCAGACCCCTGCGAAACAGTCCGCCTGCAGCTCCATGCGCACCTGCAGCGCATTGGCCGAGCGCTGACCCATGCGCTGCTTGGCCGCCTCGACCTGGTCGGCGATGCCGAGTTGCTTCTGCACGTGGTGGCCGATCTCATGCGCGATGACATAGGCCTGGGCGAAATCGCCGGGCGCCCGGAAGCGGTGCTTCAGCTCCTCGTAGAACCTGAGGTCGATATAGACCTTCTCGTCGGCCGGGCAGTAGAACGGGCCCATCTGCGACATGCCCATGCCGCAGGCCGAGCGCACGGCCCCGCTGAAAAGGACGAGTTTCGGGTCGCTGTACTGGTATGCCGTAGCGGGCGAAGATGTCGTCCCACACGTCCTCGGTATTGGCCAGAACGACGGAAACGAAGCGGCCGAGATCGTCCTCGCTCGACGAGGCCGGGCGCTGCATCTCCGGTGCATCGCCGCCGGGAGCGGGGAAGTTGGTCGGCTCGCTGCGCGGCTGCGGCAGCTGAATCTCCGGGAAGCCCGCCGGACCGCCGCCACCGGGCGGACCCAGGATGACCTTTGGATCGACGCCGAAAAACAAGATCAGGCCGAGAATGATCAGGAGGCCGATGAGGCCAATGCCGCCGCCGCCTCGTCTTGATCCGCCGCTCGGAAAGCGCATGCCGCCGCCGGGGAAGGGAAAGCCGAATCCGCCTCCCTGGCCCCGCCGGTCCTCGACGTTTCCGCTTTCTCTCTGGTCGCGCCAACGCATGCCGATTCGTCGCACAGGGCGATGCCGAAATTTCCGTCATTGTGCATGTAGCGCGGCGATGCACAAGAACTTGCACGCGGGGCGCGCGGAGCCCCTACGCGCATGGCTTGTCTGCGGGCTTGACCGAGTTCGCGCGCAAATGCGCCATCCGGGCGAGAACGGCCTTGCAAAACCCTTGTTACCGTTCGAAAAACCGACAACGAACCGTCAAAAAACTGCCATGGCGCAAAGGCATGCTGCATGAGCCCAGTTGCGTAGTCTTAGGGCTAGTCAGTGCGTTCTGTGTATTTGCGTACGAGCCTCGGCACTCCCCGCGCCGGGGCTCTTCTTTTGCGCGCTATTCGGCTGGCTCGAGCGCGGGCTCGGCCTTGCCCTTGGGCGAACCGGGCGCGGGCAGCGCGGGTGTCGTCGCATCGTGCATGGGCTCGTGGTCCGCTTCCATAAATACCCGCTTCGAGAGGTAGGTGTAGACCACCGGGATCACGAACAGCGTGAAGAACGTGCCGACCAGGAGGCCGCCGACGATCACCCAGCCGATGTCCTGCCGGCTTTCGGCGCCGGCGCCGGTGGCGATGGCGAGCGGCACGGCGCCGAGCACCATGGCGCCCGTCGTCATCAGGATCGGCCGGAGCCGGAGCGCCGCCGCCTCGACCACGGCCTCGCGCATCGGCGTGGCCTTGCGCGCGGAGCTGGTTGGAGAACTCGACGATCAGGATGCCGTGCTTGGTGATCAGCCCGATCAGGGTGACCAGCCCCACCTGGCTATAGATGTTCAGCGTGCCGCCGCTCCACCACAGCGCCAGCAGCGCGCCCGTCACCGAGAGCGGCACGGTCAGCATGATGATCAGCGGGTCGGTGAAGCTCTCGAACTGCGCCGCGAGCACGAGATAGATGAAGGCGAGCGCGAGCAGGAAGGTGATGTGCATGCTGGCGCTCGCTTCCTTGAACTCGCGCGTCTGCCCGCCATAGTCGAGATAGGCGGTGGCCGGCAGCACCTCCTTGGCGGCAGTCTCCAGGAAGGTCAGGCCGTCGCTCAGCGTGTAGCCCGGCGCAAGCTGCGCGGTGATGGTCGCGGCGCGGAGCTGGTTGAAGTGATTGAGCTCCTTCGGCGCCACCGTCTCCTTGATGGTGATCAGGTTGGAGAGCGGGATCATCGAATCGCCTTTGCCGCGCGCATAGATGCGGCGGAGATCGTCGGGATTCTGCCGGTCGAAATCGGCAATCTTGACCACGACGTCGTATTGCTCGCCCTCGCGCTTGAAGCGCGTCACCTGCCGCCCGCCGAGCAGTGTCTCCAACGTGCGGCCGAGCGTGTCGATCTCCACGCCGACGGCTGCCGCCTTGTCGCGGTCAACGGCGATGTCGAGCTGCGGCGAGTTGAGCTTGAGATCGCTGTCGACATCGACGAGGCCGGGATAGGTCTCGGCCTTAGCAAGTAGATCGTCGACCATCTTCTGCAGCTCCTCGTAGGGCCGCGAAGTCTGGATCACGAGATTGATCGGCTTCTCGCGCGCGCCCTGCCCGAGCGGCGGCGGATTGCCGGGGAAGGCGACGACGCCAGGGATCGCCACCATCTCGGGCGCGATCGCCTTGCCGATGTCCTGCTGGCTGCGCTCCCGTTCACCCCATGGCACGAGCCGCAGGATCACGCGCCCTTGCGAGACGGTCGGGTTGCCCGCGACCGAGAACACGCGGTCCGCCTCCGGCACCTTGAGCGCGATCTCCTCGAGCTGCTTGGCATAGGCATCGGTGTAGTCGATGGTGGCACCTTCCGGCGCACGGAACACGACGAAGATGTTGCCCTGGTCTTCGATCGGCGCGAGCTCGCTCTTGAGCGTGGCGAAAAGGAAATAGCTCGCGCCCGCGACGGTGAGCCCGATCAGAAGCACGACCGGCCGCACGGCGAGCGCAACGCGCAGCAACGCGCGATAGGCGCGCGTCACGAAGTTCAGCACGCTTTCGATGAGGCGATAGAAGACGTTGTGCTTGGTCTGGTGCTTGAGCAGCTTCGAGCACATCATCGGCGAAAGCGTCAGCGCGACGAAGCCCGACACGATCACGGCACCGGCAAGCGTCCAGGCGAATTCCGTGAACAAGCGCCCGGTGATGCCCGTCATGAAGCCGATCGGCGCATAGACCGCGGCGAGCGTGATGGTCATGGCGATGACGGCGAAGCTGATCTCGCGGCTTCCGACCAGCGCGGCCTTCACCGGCGACATGCCGTCCTCGACATGCCGGTAGATGTTCTCCAGCATGACGATGGCATCGTCGACCACGAGGCCGATGGCGAGCACGAGCGCCAGCAGCGTCAGCGTGTTGATGGAAAAACCGAAGGCGTACATCAGCGCGAATGCGCCGATCAGCGAAACCGGAATGGTGACCAGCGGGATGATCGTCGCCCGGATCGAGCGCAGGAAGAGGAAGATGATCAGCGCGACGAGCAGGATCGCCTCGAAGATGGTCTGGTAGACGTTC
Organism: uncultured Alphaproteobacteria bacterium; assembly: GCA_963832515.1. Classification (GTDB taxonomy): domain Bacteria; phylum Pseudomonadota; class Alphaproteobacteria; order Rhizobiales; family Methyloligellaceae; genus Methyloceanibacter. Next base: position 66,205 of record CAWHUE010000011.1, on the reverse strand, counting down.
TTGATCGACTCGGCGATGAACACTGATTTGTCGTTGGCCATGCGCACCTGCATGCCTTCCGGCAACGACTCGGTGATTCCGGGCAGAAGCTTCTGTACGCCTGCGGCCACTTCGAGCGGATTGGCCGTCGCCTGCTTGATCACGCCGAGCGCGATGGCGGGCTTGCCGTTGAAGCGCACCACGAGACGCTCGTCGAGCGGGCCGAGCTCGGCATTGCCCACGTCGGCGAGCCGCACGAGATAGCCGTTGGCGTCCTTGATGATGAGGTCATTGAACTGCGCGGGCGTGCGGAGATCCGTCTCGGACAGCACCGTGAATTCGCGCTGCTGGCTCTCCACGCGGCCTGACGGCACTTCGACGTTCTGGCGCCTGAGCGCCGCCTCGACGTCCTGCGGCGAGAGGTTGTAGGCGGCGAGCCGCTCCGGATCGAGCCAGATGCGCATGGAATATCTCCGCTCGCCGAACAGCCGCACCTCGGCGACGCCAGGCACGGTCTGAAGCTGGTCCTTCACGTAGCGGTCTGCGTAGTCGGTGATCTCGAGCGCGGAGTGCCGGTCGCTGTAGAAGGCAAGGTGAAGGATCGGCTGGGCGTCGGCTTCGCGCTTCTGGATGATCGGCTCCTCGATCTCGTCGGGAAGGCGTCCGCGCACGCGGCCGACCCGGTCACGCACGTCGGCCGCGGCGTAATCGGGATCGCGGTCTAACTTGAAGCGCACCGTGATCTGGCTCAATTCCTGGCGGCTGATCGAGGTGATGAAGTCGATGTCCTCGATGCCCGCAAGCGCGTCCTCCAGGATCTTGGTGACTTGCGTCTCGACGATGGCGGCGCTGGCGCCGGGATAGGTCGTGTCGACGGTCACCACTGGCGGGTCGATGGCCGGATATTCGCGCACGCTTAGGCGGTCGTAGGACACGACGCCGACGAGCACGAGCACGAGGCTCATCACCGTGGCGAAGACCGGCCGCTTGATCGAGAGTTCGGGAAGCGTCACGGCTTAAGCCCCGGTGCCGTTCGCCACGGCGACCGCGCTGCCGTCGCGGATCTTGAGCTGGCCTGCGGTCACCACCTCGTCGCCCGCGGCAAGCCCCTCGACGATCTCCACGCGGCCGTCGCGGCGCGTCCCCGTCACCACCTTGGTGAGCTGCGCGTTGCCGCCCACGATCCTGAACACGAACTGGCTGTCACCTTGCGGCACGATGGCCTGCTCGGGCACGCTCAGCGCATCCTCCTTCGATTGCAGGAGCACGGTCACCCGCGCGAACAGGCCGGGGCGCAGACGCTGGTCCTTGTTGGGCACAAGGGCGCGCACGAGAAGGCTGCGTCCCGCCACGTCGAGCTTGGGATCGATGGCGTAGACCTTGCCCTCGAAGGTCTCGTCGGGAAAGGCGTCGACCTTGATGCGGATGGTCTGGCCCACGCGAATGGCCGGCAGGAACTTCTCAGGCGCGCGGAAGTCCGCCTTCACCAGGTCGATGGCCTCGAGGTTGACCAGAGGCTGGCCGGCCGTGATGTACTCGCCGGCGCTGACATGGCGCAGCCCCACAATGCCGGAGAACGGCGCCGCGATATGCGACTTCTCCAATTGCACGCGGGCGAGCTCGACCGCGGCGGTGTTCACGGCAAGGGCCGAGGTCGCCTCGTCGGCCGATTGGGCGGTCGCGTATTTGCTGCTGAACAGCTTGGTGGTGCGCTGATGGGTCTGCTCGGCGAGCTTGAGCTTGGCCTCGGCATCGGCGAGCTGCGCGCGGTAGACCGAATCGTCGAGCGTGAAGAGAGGCGCTCCCTGCTCGACCGGCTTTCCCTCCTCGAAATGAATCTCCTTGAGCCGGCCGGGAATCTCCGAGCTGACCGTCACCGACTCGTTGGAAAGCAGCGTGCCGACGGCGGTCACCTGCTCGCTGAGCGGGGCCGCCAAGACCTTGGCCGCCTCGACCTGGACAGGCGCAGTCTTGGCGTCCTCGGCCGCTGCCGCGGAGCACAAAAGGAGCGCACCGGCAGCGAACAGCCACCAGCCCGCGCGTCCCGTCTCTCCTCTCCGCGTCATACGCCGCTCCCCGAAATGAGGCGAACAATTTAGCACCATTTCGGGCAAGGAGACGACGTTCAGTCTGAACGCTGCATGAACGGCGCGCATGACGCGCAAGCGCGTGGTGCGATTGAAAGGGGCGGCCCAGCGAGACCGCCCCTGTTTTTTCGCGTGGCCTAAAGGTTCGGGGCCTCTTCGGCAGGCACCTCTTCCTCGCCGGGAGGCGCCTCGTCAGCGGGGGCCTCTTCCTCGGCAGGCCCCTCGCCCATGGGCTCTTCGACGGGCGCTCCGGGTTCGGCGGCCCCGGGCGTCTCTTCAGGAGGCATTGCGTCCTCGGGAGGCGCGACACCCTCAGGTCCGGGTGCTTCCGGAGCGGGAGCCTCGGGAGCAGGTGCCTCAGGCGGAGGTACTTCCGGGGCGGGCGCCTCTGGCGCCGGCGTCTCGGGCGGTGGCGCCGGGGTTTCGGTGGCGGGCGTCTCGGTCGCTGGCACTCGGTGGCAGGCGTCTCGACCTTGACCCCCGTATCGCCCCTATTGCCGTACATGAAATAGGCCGCGATCACGAGGGCGAGCACGATGCCCCCCAGCACGATCGCGAGAAAAGTCCTACTCCCTTGATTATCGTTTGCCATTGCAGTCCTCCCTCTCCTTGCCCCGCCGACGTTGCGACGGCCTTAAACTATCGAGGATTCTTGCTGCGGTCGAGGCCGCAGCGAGGCGCCCTGCCCCACTTTTTCCGGTCATCGCGCGGCCGGTGCAGCCCGTTTCGTCATGTAGTCAAATAAAGGCGCAAGCGCCAAGGCCACGGCGAAATTGACGAAAACGGAATAAAGCGCGGCATAGCCGGGGATCGTCAGGCCGAATAGCGTCAGCGGATAGACCGACGAGGTGAAGCTTTGGGCGGCGGCCATATAGGTGCCGACCGCGGTGCCGACCGCCCAGCCGGCCAGCAGCGCGCCCGCGTTGGAGGCGCGGGTATAGAGGCCGAGCAGCACCGGCGGCAAAAGCTGGATGATCCAGATGCCGCCGAGCAGCTGGAGCTGGATGGCGTAGGACTGCGGGATCGCGAGGATGAACACCACCGCGCCGATCTTCACCACCAGCGACACGATCTTGGCCATGCGCGCCTCTTCGGCGTCGCTGCAATCGGGGCGCCAGAACTCCTTGTAGAGATTGCGCGTGAAGAGATTGGCGCAGGCGATCGACATGATGGCCGCCGGCACGAGCGCGCCGATGGCGATGGCCGCGAACGCCACGCCCACGAACCAGGACGGGAAAGACGCGAGGAAGAGCGCGGGCACGGCGAAGTTCGGCCCGTGCTGGGCGAAGCCGCCGGCATAGGCCGGGTCTTTGTCGACGCCCGCCGCGATCGCCATGTAGCCGAGCAGCGCGATCAGTCCGAGGATGAAGGAATAGGCCGAGAGCAGCGCCGCGTTCCGCCGGATCACGTTACCGCTCGAGGCGCTGAGGATTCCCGTCATCGCGTGCGGATAGAGGAACAGCGCAAGCGCCGAGCCGAGCGCCAGCGTGACATAGGCGCTGTAGGAGCCGAGGCTGCCTTCGGGCGGCGGCGCGAGCGTGAGCTTCTCCTGCGGGACGCTCGCGAAGATCGCGCCATAGCCGCCGAGCTGCGCCGGGATGATCACCACCGCGGCGAACACGGTGACGAAGATCAACAAGTCCTTCACGATCGCGATCAGCGCCGGCGCGCGCAAGCCGCTCGTATAAGTGAAGCAGGCAAGCACGATGAAGGCGATGATGAGCGGCAGATGTCCGACGAAGCCTTGCGTCGGGAAGCCGAGCGCGCTGATCACGACCTCCATGCCGACGAGCTGCAGCGCGATATAGGGCATGGTGGCGACGATGCCGGTCAGCGCCACGGCAAGCGCGAGCATGCGGCTGCCGAAACGGTCGCGCACATAGTCGGCGGCGGTGACATGCCCGCGCGCGTGCGCGATCGACCAGAGCCGCGGGAAGATGAGATAGAGCAGCGGGTAGATGACGATGGCGTAAGGGACGGCGAAGAAGCCCATGGCGCCCACGCCGAACACGAGCGCCGGCACGGCGATGAAGGTGTAGGCCGTGTAGAGGTCGCCGCCGAGCAGGAACCAGGTCACCACCGTGCCGAAGCGGCGCCCGCCGAGGCCCCATTCATGCAGCAGGTTGAGGTCGGCCTTGCGCCAGCGCGCGGCGACGAAGCCAAGCCAGGTGACGAAGAGGAACAGGCTGAGAAAGACGGCGGTCGCGGTCGTGTCCAGGCTCAAAGCAGGTCCCCCGGCGGCCCCGGCGCCTCCAGATCTTTAGCCGCGCGGTTGGCACGCGTGATCCGCGTCTCGATGACATAGACCGACATCACGATGCAGGCGGCGATCAGCACCCAGGCGAGCTGATACCAATAGAAGAAGGGGATGCCGCCGAGCGTCAGGCTCGAGCCGGTTGTAGAATGGCACCCAGACGCACGACGGCGACCGGAATCAGGAACAGGAGGCGCGGCCAATGCTTGAGCCAGCCGGCGCGAGCCGTCTTTTTCGCCATTGCCGTGTCCCCTCCCCACCGCGCCTCAGGTCGGGCGCGTTCCACTAGGGCTCAAGCCATGCGCGATGCCGCATTTCCCCCGCGCGCGCAAGCGGAAACGGGCGTGCCGCGAGGGGCCAAGGCACGCCGCCAAGGGTCGCGGCTAGCAGATCGCGACGCGGCTCAGGCGCGCTTCGGTCTCTTCGTGGGGCGGGCGGGCCGAGCGCTTGCGCGCGGCGCCGTGTTCAGCGCAACGGCAGCGCGAATGAGCGCCTTGAACGCCGCCGCGTCGATCTTGTCGCCCTCATGCAGATCGATGGCGCGCCGTGTGCTGCCTTCGAGGCTCGCGTTGAAGAGACCCGACGGGTCATCGAGCGCGGCGCCCTTGGCGAAGGTCACCTTCAAGGCGGTCTTATAGGTCTCGCCGGTGCAGACGATGCCGGCACGCGACCACACCGGAACCCCCAACATCGCGTTCGACGGCTTTCGCCACTTCACCTCCTCGACGATCTCGGGGTCGGCCTCTCTGATGAGCGCGCGAACCCGTGCCAGCATCTCGCCCCGCCAATCACCGAGCCCCGCGATCCTCGCATCGATCAGCTGGGAGGGCGAGGAGCCTGCCTCTGCTTCCTTCGCGCCGCGCCTGCTCTGCATGGTCTTCTTCATGAGCTTGTTGTTGCTCGCCCCCCTCACATCTTTTCGCCGGGCAGTTGGCTCGCTTGCTTCACCCAGGCGGTGAACTGCGCTTCGTCGAGCTGGTCGTCTTCGTGGATGTCGAGATAGCGCACGTCTTTCTGCTTGGAGGTGCCGGGCGGGACGGGACGCAGCGATGCGCCGCGGAAGAAGGCGACCTTCACGTATTTCGCGAAGCAATGAAAGCTGAGGAACCAGATCTGGTCCTCGACGCCATAGAAGGGGGAGTTCCATTTGACCGCTTTGCGCACGCCGGGGACGGCGCGCGTAATGAGCGCGTCGAGGCGGCGCCCGATTTCGCTCTTCCAGCTCGGCATCGCCGCGATATAGGCCTGCACGGGCGCGTTGCCGTAGCCTTTCGCGATCTGCGGGTTGCCGCCTGAGAGGAGTTTCGGCTTCGCGGCCCCCGCAAGGCCCTTGTTCTTGGTTGCGGTGGTCTTGGGTGGCTTGGCCGGCTTTGCAGGCACCTTCTTGGAAGCGACTTTCTTGGTGCCAGCCTTCTTGGCAGCCTTTGGCAGCTTGCTCGACGTCTTGGTGGCCATCACGCTCGCTCCGTCGATCGACAGATAAACAATCAAGGGAACGCGAATATGGCCACGCGACCTTCCGCGGCCCTCCCAAGGAGCGCGCGCGGTCGACCGGGCTGGGGATGGAGCGGCTCCCTTGTTGACCGCTGGAGCGGAGCGGCCCATATGGTCGGTCAGGGAGCCCGTAGCTCAGCCGGTAGAGCATCTGACTTTTAATCAGAGGGTCTCGGGTTCGAATCCCGACGGGCTCACCAAGTATTCCAAGGACTTACCGGCCCATCAGACGCCAAGCCTCTCCCTCCAAAGGTAACTGGTCAGGTAACAAACGGCCCGACTCGGTGTTGACGCACCGGCCCGAGCCTGCCGCGGGTCCTGGGATGTTTGTTGCCCTGAGGCCGGGCCGGCTTAGGATTTCCGCAAGCGCTTCGGCGTCTTCGCGGATGCCGCGCAGGTAGTGGCTGCGGTAGGTGCGCTGCTTATCTAGCCCCAGGAAGTAGAGGCCAGGTGTTTCTGCGCTTTCGAAGCTCCCTTGTATTTCCGGTGCCCCACTAGCCGGGTGCGTCTGCCGCAGCAGGGGCCGCGGCCGAGCCGAGAGAAACTTCCTTTAAAGTTATGTCGTCAAGCTGCTGCAACGCGGCTCCCCGTTCAGCGGCGGTCTATTTCAAGGTGAAGCTACAACCCGCGCGGAGACCGACAAAAAATGCGCGCGCTGCTACACGATGCTCCCGCCTCTTCTGGTTGAGACCACTTTGGGCCCAAATCAAAAGTTGGTTAAAACTATGCCGCGTTTTGCACTAATATACACTTTGCTAGCGACGTGAAATTCGCGTGGTTCGAGCGTTGACTGTGCCCTCACCAATTGGGTCCGGTCAGGACCAAAGTGGGCCCAAAGGAGGCAAGTGCACCGCGGCGTCGCTTTCAGTCAAAGCGGCAGGAAGTGGGAATTATCAGAGAAACAAAGTCAGCGACGAACCACAATTTTCCTCAACTCAAGATCAGCTTGAGCACGAAGCCCGAGGAGGAGAAAATGGGTCCGTACATTGTTTTTCGTGATCAGGGTCAATGGAAAATCAAGTCAAACAGCGTGCATTACGGGCCGTATGCGACACAGAAAGACGCTATCCGTGCTGCAGTGGACGCCGCACACGAGGCGGGACTAAACGGTTATAACGGCCAGGTCTTGCTGCAGGATCAATTCAGGATCGAGTGGGCTTACGGAAAAGACCCGTACCCGCCGCAAAGCTCAGACTACCTCTGAACTCTTATGCATATGCTGAGAACGCCGCGCTGGGATCAGGTGTTTCTGCTCGTTCTGTTCCTCATGCTCCGCTCCCTTGAGACCAGAAGTCCCGTGACTATTGATTAAGTGAACCGGAACCAGCCCCTACGATGCTTGTTGGCTTCGAGGGCAATCTCGAGCTCGTTTGCGCGCTGCTGTGCGTCTTGGCGCTTCTTACGCTCTGCCAAATGAAAGGATCGCGGCACACAGCCGCCAATCTGGCAGCAGAACGATTTAAGCTCTTTCCGCTGGTCGTCGGTGAGATCGAGGCTGGAGCCCCACTCCAGCGTAGCCCTGAGAGCAGCGTAGGCGACTGTATTCTCGCTATTGGCAGAATGGTTGCTAACCATACTAACCTCCGACATGCTCCTTGCTAAGTTCCCTGAGCTCCATCACTTCCTCCGGATGCTGTCCCTTCTCTGTAGGCCACCGCCCTATCCAATAGCACATCGATAATTGCGGGATTGGCTCCCGTCATTCTGGCCAGGTCAGCAACGTTTCAAGCGCCGTGCTTCGCCCGAACTATGTGCAAAATTGCGCGACCGAGATCGCTCTTTTCCGGGTGCAAGTGCCGAGGTGGAAACCTAACCACGTTGTCCATTGCTCCTCCGTGCTCTCAATCCTTTTTCCGTGGCCTCCAAGGCAATCACGCGAGGGTCGTTTTGGCCAACATGGTTCTGAGGGTGGTTTCGAGCGTGGGGCTAGAGGAGAGCTTTGGTCCCCCCCAGTGGTTAACTTAGTTATGTGGCCCACGTCCGCCACGCCTTCGTCGCTCCCTATGTTAACCCCGTACACCAGGGGAAGGTCTACGAGGAGCTGCGCCTAAAGCCAACGAGGCCGGTGGGCAACCCCTCCGACCTCGCCGCATGATGAGTTACTTCGTCCTGATCAATGACTGCACCCAGCTCGGGACAGACGAGCCACATGCAGCATCCTCACCTGCCGACAGGGCCGGCAGGCGGGCATGCACAGGCGGCGCAATCAAGCGCTGGCTGGCCCAGCGGGGCTAGCCCGCCTTCTGTGCGGGCGCCCCGTCCAGGAACTCGATCTTCGGCTTGGCCTTGGCTTGAGGCACCGGCACGCTGACGGTCCCATTCGCCCAAAGAACCTTGTTGGCCTCGAGCACCTTCACCAGGAGCTCGAGCTCCTCGGGTGTCGACAGCCGGGCCGAGACTTCCAAAGCCCCCGCCGCCATCGAGACGCGATAGCCAGATGCCGCAGGCGCCCCGTTTGCCGATCCAACCGCGCTTGCGCCGGATGCGATTCCGTTTCCGCTCATATCGTCTGCCCTCTTCGAGAAACGCAGAAGTCTGGCGGGGGTTGGTTAACTAAGCGTTTCGCTGTCGGCATAAGATCGCGGCCGGCGCAGTGGGAATGTCGCAGGGATGGCGCTCAGGCGCGCGTCACGCTTCGGGCTTGGGCTCGCGTTTCGCGGCGAGACGCTTGGCGCCGAAGCGCTTGAACACGGTGCGCTTCAAGAGCTGGTAGGCCGGGCGGCCCATCAGCGCGATCGCAACCACCTTGGCGAGGAAGGGCGTTGCGCCAAACAGGCCCGACAACGCCGCCTTCACGCTCGGCGTAAGATCGGCAGCGATAACGAAGGGAATCAGCGGCCAGGCGGCATAGCTGCCGACGATCAGCACCGTGCCGAGCGCGAACCGCCAGCCGAGCTGCTCGGCGGTCAAGATGTCTTCGGGTGCGGCTTTGGCGGCGACCTTCTTGCGGTTCTCTGACCGGGCCATGTGCTCCGCTTCAAGGACGATTTCTGGTTTCCCGATGGCACGCGCGGGATCTGCCCCTCCCCGCCGGCCGCGCGGTCTCTATAAATGGTAGCCGCCGGCGAGCGGAGACGAAACAGCTATTTTGACGGCATCTCGCCTTTGATCGTGCCGAGTTGCCACGCGAATCCGCAATGAAATCCTCAAACGGTGTTGCCGCCGGCCAAGAGCCAGACCGGATCGAACCAGCGGTCGGCGTCACCGTCATAAGGCAACCGCGTGATGTCCCAGTGGCGGATGAAGGGCGCGTAGGCCGTCCAGACCGGCGGGCCGCCGCCCACATAGACCACGCGCTCCGGGAACTGCGCGAGCACGGCTTCAGGCTCCATGCCGGAGCGAATCGCGACGATGGTGCGGTCCGCGTAGGCGAAGCGCGGCACCGAGGCGATGGTCTTCGGCCCGGCGATCAGCACGTGCCCTCGCGTCATGTCGAAGAAGCGCGCCACATCGGCAACATATTCGCGGGCCTTGTTCCCCTCCCAGGGGAGCCGGCCGTCAAGTCCAAGCTGGCCCCTCAGGCCAATGGCGCACATGGCGCGGATGTCAGCCATCGGTCTTCCTGCTCCGCCCTTCGCTTACCTGCCGCCTCGTTTGCCTGCCTTCTCGGCCCATCATGACAAACATCGCAGAGACTGCCGACCGGAGCGAGCGCCTCAAGGCGATCGGGCTCATGGTCGCGGCCATCGTCGTCTTCTCCCTGCTCGATGCAACCGCGAAATATCTGGTCGGCCGGGCTGCCGTGCCGGTCGCCCAGGTGGTCTGGCTGCGCTTCGCCTTCCATATGCTGTTCAGCCTGGTCGTGCTGTGGCCCTTCGCCTTCAGGCCGTCGCTCGCCTCGAAGAAGCCAGGGCTGCAGATGCTGCGCTCGCTGTTCATGCTGGGCTCGACCGGCTTCAACTTCGTGGCGCTGAAATATCTCCAGCTCGACCAAACCATCACCATCTTTTTCCTGACACCGCTCCTCGTGGCGGCGCTCGCCGGGCCTCTGCTCGGCGAGTGGCCCGGCTGGCACCGCATGGCGGCGATCGCGGTGGGCTTCGCCGGCGTGCTGCTCGTCATGCGCCCGGGCTTCGGGGGCATGCACTGGGCCGCGCTGTTCGCGCTCGCCGCGACGTTGAGCTACGCGCTCTACAATATCGCGACGCGCTATCTCGCGGCCTACGATCCGCCCGAGGTGACGCAGACCTTTTCGCCGCTCGCAGGGCTCGTGCTGACACTGCCCTTCGCGCTCGCCGTCTGGCAATGGCCGGAAGATGCGTGGACCTGGGTGCTCTTGGCATCCATGGGCGTGACGGGCGGGCTCAGCCATTGGCTGCTGATCCTCGCGCATCGCCACGCGCCCGCGCCTGTGCTCGCGCCCTTCGTCTATGTCGGGCTGATCTCAATGAGCGCGCTCGGCTTCCTGCTGTTCGACGACGTGCCGACGCTGGCGACGCTTGCCGGCGGGGCCATCGTCATTCTCTCCGGACTTTATATCTTCGAGCGCGAGCGCCGCGTGCTTGGGCCGTCGCGCGCCGGGCCCGCCTCCGACATCGCCACGCAGTGACGTGCTACATGCGCCTTGCCGCTTGTTGTCCTCTCCCTCCTTGAGGGGGAGGGTTAGGGAGGGGGGTCTAACGCATAGACTCGCTGCACCGCTCACCCCCTCCGCTCGCGCAAGCTCGAGCGTGCTCCCCCTCAAGGGGGAGCAAGAGCAGTTGATCGGCCCAGGCTAGTCGTTGGCGTCGACCGGCGCGGCATAACGGCGGCGCAAATCGTCGGCGAAGGCGGCGAAGCACCCGGCCGCGATGGCGTCGCGGGCGCGGGCCATCAGCTCCTGATAGAACTGCACATTGGCGTAAGAGAGCAGCATGGCGCCGAGCGTCTCGCCCGACTTGACGAGATGATGCAGATAGGCGCGCTCGTATTGCGCCGCGGGACACGCGCTCTCGGGATCGAGCGGGGTTTGATCGTCGGCGTAGCGGGCGTTGCGCAAATTGAGCCGCCCGGTCCAGGTGAAGGCCTGGCAGTGGCGCCCCGAGCGGGTCGGCATCACGCAGTCGAACATGTCGATGCCCCGCGCGATCGCGCCGAGCATGTCTTGCGGCGTGCCGACCCCCATCAGATAGCGCGGCCGGTCTTCCGGCAAAGCCGCGGTTGCGACCGCGACCATGTCGAACATCTCTTGCTGCCCCTCGCCGACTGCAAGGCCGCCGACAGCATAGCCGTCGAAGCCGATGTCGATCAGCGCTGCCGCACTCCGCTCGCGCAGATCAGGATAGATGCTGCCCTGCACGATGCCGAACAGCGCCTGCCCCTGTTTGCCCATGGCTGCGAAGGCCGCCTTGCTGCGCTCGGCCCAGCGCATCGAGCAGCTCGAGCGAGGCCGCCGCCTCCTCGCGCGTCGCGGGGAACGGCGTGCATTCGTCGAGCACCATCTGAATGTCGGCGCCGAGCAATCCTTGCACCTCGATGGCGCGCTCGGGCGTAAGCGTCACGGTCGCGCCGTCGATATGCGACTGGAAGGTCACGCCGTCTTCCGCGATGCGGCGGAGCTTGGCGAGCGACATGACCTGGTAGCCGCCGGAGTCGGTCAGGATCGGGCCCTCCCAATGCATGAATTTGTGCAAGCCGCCGAGCCGCGCGATGCGCTCGGCGCCGGGGCGCAGCATCAAATGATAAGTGTTGGCGAGGATGATGTCGGCGCCCGTTGCCTTCACGTCCTCGGGGAACATGGCTTTGACGGTGGCGCCGGTGCCGACCGGCATGAAGGCCGGCGTGCGCACAATCCCGCGCGGCGTGGCGATCTCGCCCGTGCGCGCCGCACCATCGCCCGCAGTCACTGCAAACGAGAACTTTTTTCGTCAGGTTACGTTGCATTGCAGGATCATACCGGAATCGCTGCTTGCTCTCCTCTCCCCCCTTGAGGGGGAGGGATACGGAGGGGGGTCCAACGCATCGCTGAACGGCTCACCCCCCTCCGCGCGCCAAGAGGCGACGCGCGTGCTCCCCCTCAAGGGGGGAGCAACAAGAAATAACGGCACGGCAGGCGGAATGGGGGCCCACCGACAACCGCTTCGAGTCATGACCCCCCTCACAACCCTCTCCCCGCAGGGGAGAGGGAGTTTGCCGTGCCACTTGCGGGGCTTAGCAGGCAGGCGTCACCATAGGAATAGAAGCGGTAGCGCGCGGCGACGGCGTGCGCATAGGCGCGCTGCATCGTGTCGAGGCCGGAGAACGCGGCGACCAGCATGAAGAGCGTTGAGCGCGGCAGATGGAAATTGGTCAAGAGGCGGTCCAAGAAGCGGAAGCGATAGCCCGGGGTGATAAATATGTCCGTCGCACCCGCGAAGGCATGCAGCCTGCCCTGCTCGTCCGTAGCGGATTCCAATAGCCGGAGTGAGGTCGTGCCGACCGCGACGATCTTCCCTCCCCGCGTCTTGACCTCGTTGAGGGCCAAAACGGTTTCGGCGGAGACGGTCCCGCTCTCAGCGTGCATGAAATGGTCCTCGGTGTCCTCCGCCCGCACGGGCAGGAACGTGCCCGGGCCGACATGCAGCGTGACGAAATGGCGGGAGACGCCGTGCGCATCGAGGGCCTGCATCAGCCGGTGGGTGAAATGGAGCCCTGCCGTCGGCGCGGCAACCGCCCCATCTTCCCGCGCGAACATGGTCTGATAGTCGCTGCGGTCCTGCTCGTCAGGCGCGCGGCGCGAGGCGATGTAAGGCGGCAGCGGCATGGAACCCAGCGCGGCGATCGCCTGATCGAGCGCAGGCCCCGCGACGTCGAAAGCAAGCGTCACCGCGCCGTCCTCGCCGCGCGCCTCGACCGTCGCTTCGAGCGCGCCGAGCAGGCAGACATTGCTCCCCTCCCCGAAAATGATCCGGTCGCCTGGCTTCAGCCGCTTGGCTGGCCGCGCCAGAGCTTGCCAGCGATCGGGCGCCAGCCGCTCAATCAGCGTCACCGAGATGCGCGCCGAGTCCGCGCCGCGCGTTCGCACGCCGTGCAGCTCGGCGGGAATCACGCGCGTGTCGTTGAACACGAGCGCATCGCCCGGCTCGAGCAAATCAGGCAGGTCGAGGATCGACTTGTCGGCGAAAGGCTCGCGGGCGCCCGGATCGACGACCAGCAGCCGCGCGGCATCGCGCGGTCGCGCGGGCCTGAGCGCAATCAGCTCCTCCGGCAGGTGGTAGTCGAACGCGTCAACCCTCACCGCATGTCATGGCCGGGCTTGACCCGGCCATCCATTCCCTTGGCGCTGCGGCTCGTTGAGAGGCAATCGCATGGATGCCAGGATCCAAGTCCGGGCATGACGAAGTGGATAGGTGGAGCATCTCTAAGCCGCGTCGGCGGCGACCCGCACGCTCAGGATCTTGTCCGGATTGCGGGGCGGCTCGCCGCGCGTGATCTTGTCTACATTCTCCATGCCCTCGATCACGCGCCCCCAGACCGTGTATTGCCGGTCGAGGAAGCTCGCGTCGTCGAAGCAGATGAAGAACTGGCTGTCGGCGCTGTCGGGGTTCTGCGCGCGCGCCATCGACACCGCGCCGCGCGTATGCGGCTCGGTGTTGAACTCGGCGCGAAGCTTCTGGCCCGAGCCGCCGGTTCCCGTGCCGGTAGGATCGCCGGTCTGCGCCATGAAGCCTTCGATCACGCGATGGAACGGCGCGCCGTCGTAGAAGCCCGCGCGCGCGAGCTCCTTAATGCGGGCGACGTGGTTCGGCGCGAGGTCGGGCCGCATGCCAACCGTGACGCGGCCCTTGGTCGTCTCGATGATCAGCGTGTCTTCGGGCTTGGCCATGATTTGCGCTCCGCGTTCCTGGTTATGGCTCGATGGTCGCCTTCTTGATGTAGTCGAGCTTGGGGAAGTCCTTCTCCAGATACATGTTCCCTTGCATCTGGATCTGGCCCTGGTTCGGGCCCTTGCCGCCCGGCGCGCCTTCGCCATAGCCGTCATAGAGGCTGTCGACCACCTCCATGCCGGACACGACCTTGGCGAAGGGCGAGAAGCCCTGCCCATCGAGCCCGGCATTGTCGCCGAAATTGATGAACACCTGCGTCGTGCGGGTGTTGGGACCCGCGGTCGCGAAGCTCAAATTGCCGCGCACGTTGCTCTGCTTGACCGGATCATCAGGGATATTGGCGTCGCGCCAGACCGCCGAGATCTTGGGATCTCCGCTGATGCCGAACTGCACCATGAAGCCTTCGATGACGCGGAAGAAGCGCGCGTTGTCGTAGAAGCCGTTCTTGACGAGATTGTAGAAGCGGTCGGCGCCGTTCGGCGCCCAGCCGCGATAGACCTCGACCACGAAGGGCCCTTTGGTCGTGTCGAACTTCACCTTGTAGACCGGGGGCGCTTGCTCGTTGAGCGAGGCCGGGTCGGCAAGGCTCGCGGCATAAGCGGGCGATTGCGCCGCGATACCGAGCAGCAAGGCAGCACAGAAAAATACGATGGCCCTTGGCGTCATGGAGTTTCCTCGCATTGTTGAACTTTGGGGCTCAGGCGAATTTCTTTTTCAGGGCGGCCGCGACGACGGGCGGCACGAAGGCCGAAACATCGCCGCCCATTGCGGCGATCTGACGGACCAGGCTCGCCGCGATATAGCGCGTGTCGGGCGAGGAGGCCAGGAACACGGTCTCGATTTCTGGAGCGAGTGCCGCGTTCATGCCGGCCATCTGCATCTCGTAGTCGAAATCGCCGGCGTCGCGTAAGCCCCGAATGACGACCGTAGCCCTGGCTTTCTTGGCGGCGGCCACCGTCAAGTTGTCATAGGTTGCCACATCGAGAGAAAGCCCGATGTCCTTGGCGACCGCCTTCAGCACCTCTGAAGCGAGCGCGATACGCTCTTCCGAAGTGAAAAGCGGGTGCTTGTCGTGGTGCGTGCCGACAGCAATGACCAGCCGGTCAACAAGCTTGCCCGAGCGGCGCACGATGTCGACATGGCCGAAGGTGACGGGATCGAAGCTGCCGGGATATAGCCCAACGCGCATGGCGGCACTCCTGGCGCGACGGCCGGAATGCCTGGTCGCGTGGGGACCTTCTAGCCGCGCCGTTCGGCCATGGGCAAGAGCAGATCGCTCCGCTTACTTTATATACGCCGTCTCGGCGCGGTGCCCGAAGACATCGCCGAGATTGAAGCGATAGCGCTAGACCGGCCGAGAAAATCCAGGGGTCGACATCGGCGTCGCCTTTGACATTGACGCCGCCAAGCGCAGCGGCATTGCGCCAGGTGACGGTGGTATCGGCCAGGTCTTTTTGACGTCGGCATTAAGATACCGGCCATTGCCGATTGAAACGTCGAACCCTGCCTGTAGCGTGAAGCCGAACGCATCCTCGATATCGACGCTCGTCGCGCCGAGCCGCGCGGCGACCGCGGGCTAGCTGGCGTCCTCGTCAATATCGTCCGCGAGGTCGGGCCCGTTCTCGCCGTCACCGTCGCCGACATGTTCGCCGTTGCTCTCGACCTCGGGGATGTGCTCGACCGAGACCACGCGCTCGTCCTCCGCGGTCGAGAACACGATGACCCCTTGCGTCGAGCGGCCCTTGATGGAGATGTCCATTACCGGCACGCGGATGAGCTGCCCGCGATCGGTCACCAGCATGATCTGGTCGCTGTCGTCGGCCGGGAAGGACGCGACCAGCTTGCCGTTCCGCTGGTTCACGACCATGGCGATGATGCCTTTGCCGCCGCGCCGGTAATCCGATAATCGAAGGATGAGGTGCGCTTGCCGTAGCCGTTGGCGGAGACGCTCAAGATGATCTGTTCGGCGGCGCTCATCTCGGCGTAGCGATCCTGCTTGAGCTCCGTCGCGGCGACCGGCTCGTCGCCATCGTCGCCGGCCTCTTCAGGCTCGCCCTCGCCGCGCACGGCACGGCTCATCTTCAGATAGGCCGCGCGGTCTGTCGGTGAGGCCTCGAAATGCCGGAGGATGGCCAGAGAGATCACATGGTCGTCCTCACCGAGCGCGATGCCACGCACGCCGACCGAATTCCGGCCGGCAAACACACGGACCTCAGGCACCGGGAAGCGGATGCATTGTCCCCGCGCCGTCGTCAGCAGAACATCGTCTGCTTCGGTGCAGGTCTCGACCGCGAGGATCGACTCCCCATCGCCGAGCTTCATGGCGATGTTGCCTGACCGGCGGACCTCGACGAAGTCGGACAGCTTGTTGCGGCGGACGGTGCCGGCGTTCGTGGCGAACATCACGTCGAGCCTGTCCCAGCTCCTCTCGTCCTCTGGCAGTGGCAGGATGGTCGTGATGGTCTCGTCCTTCTCGAGCGGCAGCAGATTGACCAGCGCCTTGCCGCGCGCCTGCGGGGCGGCGATGGGCAGCCGCCACACGGTCATCTTGTAGGCCATGCCGCGCGAGGAAAAGAACAGCACCGGCGTGTGCGTGTTGGCGATGAAGATGCGGGTGACGAAATCCTCCTCGCGCGTCGCCATGCCGGCGCGGCCCTTGCCGCCGCGGCGCTGCGCGCGATAGGCCGAGAGCGGCACGCGCTTGATGTAGCCCTTGTGGCTGACGGTGACGACCATGTCCTCGCGCTGGATCAGGTCCTCGTCCTCGACCTCGCCGGCCGCCTCCACGATCTCGGTGCGGCGCGGCGTGCCGAACTGCTCCTTGATCTTGGTGAGCTCGTCCTTGACGATGCCGACGATGCGGGCGCGCGAGCGCAAGATGTCGAGATAGTCGCCGATCTCGCCGCCGAGCTTGGCGAGCTCGTCGCCGATCTCGTCGCGGCCGAGCGCGGTCAGACGCTGCAGGCGCAAATCGAGGATGGCGCGGGCCTGCTCCTCGGACAGGCGATACGTCCCCTGTTTCGAGATCTTGTGACGCGGATCGGCGATCAGCTCGACCAGGGCCTCGACGTCCTTGGCCGGCCAGTCGCGCGCCATCAATTGCTCGCGCGCGGTAGCGGGGTCCGGCGCCTTGCGGATCAGGGCGATCACCGCGTCGATATTGGCGACGGCGATGGCGAGACCGACCAGCACATGCGCCCGCTCGCGCGCCTTGCGCAGCAGGAACTTGATGCGCCGCCCGACCACCTCCTCGCGGAACTCGGTGAAGGCGCGGATCATGTCCTTGAGGCTGAGCTGCTCGGGCCGGCCGCCGATCAGCGCCACCATGTTGGCACCGAAGGTCGATTGCAGCGGCGAGAAGCGGTAGAGCTGGTTCAGCACCACGTCGGCCATGGCGTCGCGCTTCAGCTCGATGACCACGCGCATGCCCTGCCGGTCGAACTCGTCACGGATGTCGGAGATGCCTTCGATCTTCTTCTCGCGCACGAGCTCAGCGATCTTCTCGACCATCCCCGCCTTGTTCACCTGATACGGGATCTCGGTGATGATCAGCGCCTCGCGCTCCTTGCGGACCGTCTCGTTGTGCACGCGCCCGCGCATCAAGATCGAGCCGCGGCCTTTGTGATAGGCGGAGCGGATGCCGACGCGGCCGAGGATCAGCCCGCCGGTCGGGAAGTCGGGCCCCGGCACGATCTCGATCAGCTCGTCGATCGAGATGGCCGGATTGTCGAAATAGGCGATGCAGGCGTCGATCACCTCGCCGAGATTGTGCGGCGGGATATTGGTGGCCATGCCGACGGCGATGCCGCCCGCGCCGTTGACGAGCAAATTTGGAAACTTCGCCGGCAGCACGACCGGCTCCTGCTCGCGCCCGTCATAGTTCGGCTGGAAGTCGACCGTGTCGTTTTCGAGATCGTCGAGCAACGCCATGGTCGGGCGCGCGAGCCGCACCTCGGTGTAGCGCTCGGCCGCCGCCGGGTCGTTGTCGATAGAGCCGAAATTGCCCTGCCCGTCGATCAGCGGCAGGCGCATGGAGAAATCCTGCGCGAGCCGCACCAGCGCGTCGTAGATCGCCTGGTTGCCGTGCGGGTGATACTTACCCATCGTGTCGCCGGTGACGCGCGCCGATTTGTTGTAGGGGCGCTCCGGCGTGTAGTTGTTCTCGTGCATCGAATAGAGGATGCGGCGATGCACGGGCTTCAGCCCGTCGCGCACGTCGGGAAGCGCGCGCGACACGATCACGCTCATCGCGTAATCGAGATAGGAGCGCTTCATCTCGTCGATGAGCGAGACGGGCCTGATGTCGGAGGGCGCCGGTCCCTCGACGTCTTTCTTGTCGTCGTCAGCCAAGGATGCAGGAAGCCTGTTCTAGGAACTCGGTTTGGAGCGCGGTAAATGCCGCCGCGAGCGCGAGGAAAGCCTCCGCACAAGACGCTACGCGCTTCGTTTGGGACGATTCTCTATAGCTGATTTGGCGGCCCTTTCGCAACCGCCAAAGCCTTCCGTCCTCAACTGGTTTTATCCATATTTATCAATGCATTATCTGGCCGCGGCGGGGCGCCGCCAGGACCGGCGGAAAAGGCATATTGTCAGTATACGGAATGTACTCGTGAGCGCCGCGCGTGGAACGCTCGCGCGGCGGCGGCGTTGTGTTGGGTAGTGGCGAACGGGCCTTCATCGCCCCGCCCACTTGTCGCGTGCGTGACGCGCGAATGCAAACCCCCGTAGGCAACGACAAGGAAGCAAGTCATGAACCGTTTTCTCACTTACACCGCCGTGGGACTGTTTCTCGGTCTCACTCCGGCTGCCGCACAGAACGACGACCCCGTAAAAGATCCGCAGACGCCTCCGGCGATGGAGCAGCCCGCTGAGCCTGCGCTTCCGTCAGAGGCGGTGCCGCTCGATCCGCAAGTGCCGGGTGAACCCATTCCGGGCGATTCCTCGCAGATCACCCCCGGCCTGGACCAGCCGAACCCGGCCGAGCCGCCTGCGCAATCCGAAGCGCAGAAATCCGTGGAACCGTCGGAGTCGGCGCCAGCGCCTTCCGAAGCGCCTTCCGACTTGGCCGCGCTTTCGAGCGACAGCCCGCAATTCCTGTCGAAGCAGGAGCGCAGCGACTGGCTCGCCAGCAATTTGAGCGGCGTTTCGGTGGTCAATGCCGCCAATGAAAACATCGGCAGCATCACCGACCTGATCACCGACGAGAACGGTAAGGTCATCGGCGTTCTGATCGGCGCCGGCGGCTTTCTCGGCATCGGCCAGAAGGATGTCGCGATCCGCTTCGAGGATTTGAAGCTCGCCCGCGACGAGAAGGACAACGTCACGGCGATGGTGAATATCACCCAGGAGACGCTCGCCGCGGCGCCTGATTACGAGACGCTCGCCGAGCAGCAGATGACGGTGGGCGCCGACCAGGAGCGCCCGGCGCCCGGCGGCCTCTAGCCGCAAGCGCTGCCTGATTGAGTTTTTGCAAGTAGCGCGTCTGGAGCCCGGTCTGTTGTCCCCCGCGACAGGCCGGGCTCTCTCTTTGCTTGAGCGCCGCGACCACCTCGCTGCCGATGAAGCCGTAAGCCCCCGTCACTAGGCAGCGCATGGGGCACGCGTCCGTGCGTCAGAACCGGGAGCCGTCAGAACGGGATCTCGTCGTCAAGTTCCTTGTTGAAGCTGCGCTCGCCCCCGCCCTTCTCGCCGCCAAGCGCCCGCGAGCGACCGAAGTCTCCGCCACCGCGCGGTTCGCTTTCGCCAATACCGTCGCGCGACTTGCCGTCAAGCATGGTGAGCTCCCCGCGATATTGCTGGAGCACCACCTCGGTCGAGTAGCGGTCCTGGCCCGACTGGTCCTGCCATTTGCGGGTCTGCAGCTGGCCCTCGATGTAAACCTTGGAGCCCTTCTTCAAATATTGCTCGGCGACGCGGGCCAGATTCTCGTTGAAGATGACGACGCGGTGCCATTCGGTGCGCTCGCGTCGCTCGCCGCTTGACTTGTCCTTCCATGACTCCGAGGTCGCCACGCGCAGATTGACGATGGGCCGCCCGTCCTGGGTCTGCCGCACTTCGGGGTCGGCGCCGAGATTGCCGACCAGGATGACCTTGTTGACCGATCCGGCCATATCACGCTCCCTGCCTTCCGCCCTGCCCGTTCGGGCTTTGGCCGCAGTCTAAGCCCGGGGCGATACCCATGCCACCGGCACGAGGTCGCCCGCCGCCGGCGCAAAGTTATGCACAGGCGCCGGGGACGACCCGCTTTTTGTACATGTTTTGTTCCCTTCAGTCCAGCGCGTCCACCATGCGCGCGGCGAGTGGTTCCCGGCGGCGTTTGCATGGGCTAAGAAGGCGAAGGAGCGGCTGGATTTGCGGGGGCGCCGGGCGTGGTTGCCGCGTCCTTTAGCCAGCATGAGGGGCTTTGAATGCAGCGGTCGGTCGAACAGAAGCACGCGCCGAACCGTGGGCAGCGCAAGCGGCGCGACCCACGCGTCCGCTATTTCGGCTTCACCACGCTGCAATTGCCCTTCATCTACGTGCTGATCGGGAACTGGCTGTTCGCCATCGCCTTCTTCTTCCTGGCGAAGCAACTCTTCGACTGGCAGCCGCTCGACTGGTCGGTCGGCGGGCGCATCGCGCTCGTCATCAAGAACGCGGTGTTCGCCACCTTGCCAGCGGTCATCGCCATCTGCGTCGTCGCCGCCCAGCGGCTCGATCCGCATATGTGGGTCGGGCGCATGGCCAAGCCCAACTCCGCGCTCGACATCAACACGCGCTTCATCCTCAACACGTTCGAGCAGTTCATCCTGTTCTTCATCGGCAATGCGGCGCTGGCGCTCTATTGCCCGATCGAGGAGGCGCGCAGCCTGATCATCCTCGCGTCCCTCTTCGTGCTCGGGCGCATCCTGTTCTGGGTCGGCTATCACTACAATCCGTATCTGCGCGCCTTCGGCTTCGGGCTCACGTTCTATCCGACGGTGGGCGTCTATATGTGGCTGATGATCCGGATGGTGCTCGGCATCCAGATCAATCTCTGATCGCGCCGGCGCAAGCGCACCCTAGCGCTTCCTTTCCGTCGAAAAATCCGACTGGTTCCTTCAACTCGCTACCAGAGTCCTCACGATCGCGCCGCGCGCTTGCTAAGGCAGCGGCGGCGCGGAAGGCGCTTCGCCCGTTCGCTGATTCAAATCTAGGCCGTGATCGTCACGCTAGCGCCTTCGCCGCACGCGGCGAGGGCATTTCGCTTCTCGGGACTGCAGCTGAGCGGTCTCGAGCGGCTTGCCGCCGTCTGTGCCCAGGTCAACCAGGCGCTCAATTCCGAGATCACGCCGCAGGCGCGGATCGTCAGCACGCTTTCGCAATTCGGCCCGGGACGAATCTGGGTGACGGGGCGCGGCGTGGAAGCCGGCTATCGCATTGCCAGACAGGTGACGGTGGCCGTCAATCCGTTCTGAGCGGCTACGGTTGCGCGGGCTGTCCTCAGCGTCTCTTCTGCCATTCGAGGATGGTCTCGTTCGGCCACAGGAACATGATCACGTTGAGCGTGAGATTGTCCCGGATCATCGCGCCGACGAACAGCTCGAGCGCGATGGCGATGGCGACGGTGAGCCAGACCGGAAGCAACGCGGCGAGAAAGAAGCCGAGGTCATAAACAGAATATCCATCACCGAATTGATGACGCTGTCGCCGTAATAATCGAGCGCGATGGTCGCCTCGCGATAGCGGTTGATGGCGAAGTCGGTGTTCTCGATGATCTCCCACGACGCCTCGACGGCGACGGCGATCACGAGCCGCAGGCCGAACGACATCGGAATCCAACGCGAGAGCAGCCAGAGCAGCCAATAGAAGATGAAGCCGTGGATGACGTGCGACGGCGTGTACCAGTCGAACAAATGCTGGGAGTTCTCCGCGCTCACCACGTCGAAATGCCAGAGCTTGACGTAACCGCATTTGCAGATGAGCGGATGGCCCATGAGATAGAGCGCGACCGCCGCCACGAAGATGATGGCCACTGTCGCGGCGATATGGGCGCGGGTGAGCTGCATGGGCCCTGTATGCCTGGAGATTCGCGCTCCCGCCATCCTGGCCGCGCTTGCCGTGACCCGTTAGAGTCGCTCGGATCGAGCGCTCTCTCGCGCTATGCCTGATATGGAGGACGATCAGTTCCCCAGCCAATATCGTATAGAAAATTCGGTAGGGGTAGTTGCCAGCGGAATGACCCGAATATCAGTACGTTCTTCAAGGATCGGCCCGCTCGCCGGAAATTGCGCGATGAGATCAACAACGGCGCGAATGCGGCGCTCGACGGACGCTGCGGCGGCCGGGTTGCGCTCCGCGAGGTAGTCTCCAATCGCCGCCAGGTCGCTGACGGCACGCGGGCTATAGCTGACCCTCACTTGCGGAAGCGCGCGAAGGCCGCTTCCACTTCCGCCTCGCTCGCCCGCTCGTTGCGTGCGACCTGCTCAAGCGCCTCGTCGATCGCGTTGAGTTCCTCCTGGGAAGCGCGGTAGGGCGTGGAGCCCATCCGGTCGAGGGCCAAGAAAAGCTCGGCAGCCCCATCCTGGCGGACCTTCGGCCAACTCCGCACGGCCGCGAGCGCTTTTTCCATGAGCGTCGTCATCGGGATCACATAACATAAGGACGCGCGCGGGCAAAATGCCCGGCAACTGGGGGGGTGAGGCGAGCATGACGCAGGACGAGGCGCTGGCATGGCTCAAGACCGGCGCCAGCGTCTTCCTCACCGGCCAGCCGGGCAGCGGCAAGACGCATACGGTCAACCGCTACATGCGTGCGCTTGCCCATGCGGGCGTGAGCTATGCCTATACCGCCTCGACCGGCATCGCCGCCACGCACGGGAACGGCATCACCATCCATGCCTGGAGCGGCATCGGGGTGCGCGATGCGCTCACCCGCCGCGACCTCGACGCCATCGCCGGGAACCGCCGTGTCGCCGCGCGCATCGAGCGCACCCAAGTGCTAATCATCGACGAGATCTCGATGCTGCCGGCGCATAGCCTCTCGCTGGTCGATGCGCTCTGCCGCCACGTCAAAGGCGTGCCGGCGCCATTCGGCGGGATGCAAATCGTGCTGGTCGGCGATTTCTTCCAGCTTCCGCCCATCGCGCGCCGGGGGGAGGCGCACGAGGCGCTTCCGCTCGGGGACGGCGCCTACGTGGCGCAATTCGCCCACGCGTCGTCCGCCTGGCGCGATCTCGCGCCGACCGTCTGCTATCTCGCAGAGCAGCACCGGCAGGACGACAGACCCTTCCTCGACGTGCTCGGAGCGATCCGCGCCAATGCCTGCAACGGCGCGCATCGCGAGCGTCTTGCCATGCGGATGATCGGGCCGGACCGTGTGCCGCGAAAACTGCACGCGTCTCTTCACCCACAACGCTTTGGTCGACGATATCAACGGCCGGCAATTGGCCAAGCTCGGCGGCGACGCCCACGTCTTCACCATGACGGCGAAAGGGCCCGACCCGTTCGTGCAAGCCTTGAAGCGCGGCTGCCTGTCGCCCGAGGTGCTCGCGCTGAAACAGAACGCCGTGGTGATGTTCACGAGGAACGACCCTGGCGGCCGCTACGTCAACGGCACGCTCGGCACGGTCGAGAGCTTCGATGCCGACGAGGGGTACCCGATCGTGCGGACCCGCGGGGACAAGCGCATCGTCGCGGAGCCCGCGAAATGGAAGATCGAGGAAGGCGGCAAGGAGCGCGCGAGCGTGGTGCAAATCCCGCTCCGGCTCGCCTGGGCGATCACCGTGCATAAGAGCCAGGGCATGTCGCTCGACGCCGCCGTGGTCGACCTTTCGCGCGCCTTCGAATACGGCCAGGGCTATGTGGCGCTGTCGCGCGTGCGGCGGCTCGACGGGCTGCATTTGCTCGGGCTGAACGAGCGGGCATTGCGCGTGCATCCGCAAGCGGTCGAGATGGATGCCGCCTTCCGAGCCGCGTCGGAGGCGGCACGCGGCAAGGTCTTAGCGGACGCAGCTTCCCTCGCCCGCCGGCAAGACGCGTTCCTGGGCTCCCATGCACGCACGCCGCCGGACGATGTCCAACCGGCCAAGCGCGGCGCATCCACCTATCCCAAAGCTTACGAGGTGGCCGCGCTGCGCGAGAGGCACGCCCAAGCCTATGCGCCCTGGACCGAGTCCGAAGAAAGCGACCTTAAGCGCCGGTACCGTGAGGGCGAGACGGTGGATGCCATCGCCGCGCAGCTCGGGCGCAAGCCCGGAGCCATCCGCTCCCGCCTCAAGAAACTCGCGCTGATCTGACCCGCAAGCGGCAATGCCCCATCCCTCCCCTTGATGGGGAGGGCGGCGGACAGTTTGATGTCGGCCGGGTGGTCCTGCGAAGGAGACCCCCCACCCCGACGCCGCCGAGCGGCGTCGGACTCCCCCGAGGGGGAGGTATGGAGCGAGAGGCATGCTTCCGCGCTGCCGTCTAACTCCCCCCAGGGGAGAGGAAAACCGAACGCCGCAGCTCAGAACTTGCGGTGCCAGCTCAAAACGAAGGTGAGCGACTCACGAAATTTTCGGCATAGACCGTGCGCAGCATCTTGGCCTTCACCGAGGATCGGGTCTTCGGCATGTCGCCGAACACGCGCATGCCCCTGCCCCTTAACGAGCCCCGGGCCAGCCTAAATGCGCTTTGCAGGCCGCGCTAGAGATCGGGGTCTCGGGGCCCTGCCCTTGCGGCACTGGAGCCTGGGGACTAAGCCTTTGCGGGCCTTGCTGAAAGGCCCACGCAGCCCGACATTGGGACAGAATGACCTCCAAATTCATCTCCATCCGCGGGGCGCGGGAGCACAACCTCAAGGACCTGTCGCTCGACCTGCCGCGCGAGAAGCTCGTCGTGCTGACCGGGTTGTCGGGCTCCGGCAAGAGCTCGCTCGCCTTCGACACGATCTATGCCGAGGGCCAGCGCCGTTATGTCGAGTCGCTCTCGGCCTATGCGCGGCAGTTCCTCGACATGATGTCGAAGCCGGACGTGGACCATATCGAGGGCCTGTCGCCGGCGATCTCGATCGAGCAGAAGACGACCTCGCGCAATCCGCGCTCGACGGTCGGCACCGTCACTGAGATCTACGACTATATGCGGCTGCTGTTCGCGCGCGTGGGCGTGCCCTATTCGCCCGAGACCGGGCTTCCCATCGAGAGCCAGACCGTGAGCCAGATGGTCGACCGCGTGCTGGCGCTGCCCGAAGGCACGCGGCTCTATCTGCTGGCGCCGATCGCGCGCGGGCGGAAGGGCGAGTACCGCAAGGAGCTCGCCGAGCTGATGAAGAAGGGTTTCCAGCGCGTCAAGATCGACGGCGCGTTCTACGAGATCGCCGAGGCGCCCGCGCTCGACAAGAAGTTCAAGCACGACATCGACGTGGTGGTGGACCGCATCGTGGTGCGCGCTGACCTCGCCTCGCGGCTTGCCGATAGCTTCGAGACGGCGCTTGCGCTGTCCGAAGGCATCGCCATCGCGGAGTTCGCGGATAAGGTTTTGCCACCCACCTCTACCTCGTCATCACCGGGCCGTGGAGCCCAGGCGCGAAGCGCCGGCGTGGCGCCGCGAGACCCGGTGATCCAGGGGCAACAGGGCACGGAGCCAGCGGCCCTGGATGCCCGGGTCAGGCCCGGGCATGACGCCGGTAAAGGTGGAGATGCTGAGCGGATTATCTTCTCGGCGAAGTTCGCCTGCCCCGTCTCAGGCTTTACCATCGAGGAGATCGAGCCGCGGCTCTTCTCCTTCAACAATCCGTATGGCGCCTGCCCCGCTTGCGACGGGCTCGGCACCGAGCTCTTCTTCGAGCCTGACCTCGTGGTGCCGGACGAGAGCCTGAGCCTCGCGCGCGGAGCGATCGCGCCCTGGGCGCGCACGAGCGCGACCTCTCCTTATTATCAGCAGACGCTGGAGGCGCTCGCCCGCGCCTATCGCCAGCCGATGACCCGGCCGTGGAAATCGCTCGATGAGGATTTCCGCAACGTCGTGCTCTACGGCTCGGGCGAGGACGAGATCACTTTCACCTACGACGACGGCGTGCGGCATTACTCGACCAGCAAGCCGTTCGAAGGCGTGATCATCAATATCGAGCGGCGCTGGCGCGAAACGGAATCCGCCTGGGTGACTGAGGAGCTGTCGCGTTATCAGTCGGACCAACCCTGCGAAGCGTGCACAGGCTATCGGCTCAAGCCGCAGGCGCTCGCGGTGAAGATCGCGGGGCTGCATATCGGCCAGGTCACCGACATGTCGATCCGGGAGGCGGCCGCCTGGTTCGAGGCGCTGCCCGCGCAGCTCACGCCAAAGCAGAACGAGATCGCCGAGCGCATCCTGAAAGAAATCCGCGAGCGGCTGACCTTCCTCAACGATGTCGGGCTGGACTATCTCACGCTGGCCCGCGCGAGTGGGACGCTCTCGGGCGGCGAGAGCCAGCGCATCAGGCTTGCCTCGCAGATCGGCTCCGGCCTCACCGGCGTGCTCTATGTGCTGGACGAGCCCTCGATCGGGCTGCATCAGCGCGACAATGCGCGGCTGCTCGAGACGCTCAAAGCCCTGCGCGATCTCGGCAACTCGGTGCTCGTGGTCGAGCACGACGAGGAGGCGATCCTCACCGCCGACTATGTCGTGGACATGGGGCCAGGCGCCGGCGTGCATGGCGGCGAGGTCGTGGCGCAAGGCACGCCCGCGCAGGTGATGGCGAACCCTGACAGCCTCACCGGGCAATATCTCACCGGCTTCAAGCAGATCCCCTCGCCGACGGCACGACGCAAGCCCACAAAAGGCAGACGACTGTCTGTGATCGGCGCGCGCGAGAATAATCTCAAGGACATCACGGTAGACATCCCGCTCGGTCTCTTCACCGCGGTGACCGGCGTCTCCGGCGGCGGCAAGTCCACCTTCCTCATCGAGACGCTCTACCGCGCGGTCGCCCGCAAGCTGAACAATGCGCGCGAGCTGCCCGGCGAGCATGACGCGATCGAAGGCATCGAGCAGCTCGACAAGGTGATCGACATCGACCAGTCGCCGATCGGGCGCACGCCGCGCTCGAACCCCGCGACCTATACCGGCGCCTTCACGCCGATCCGCGAATGGTTCGCCGAGCTGCCCGAGGCGAAGACGCGCGGCTACAAGCCCGGGCGCTTCTCCTTCAACGTCAAAGGCGGGCGCTGCGAGGCCTGCCAGGGCGACGGCGTCATCAAGATCGAGATGCATTTCCTGCCCGACATCTACGTCACCTGCGACGTCTGCAAAGGCGCCCGCTATAACCGCGAGACGCTGGAGGTGAAGTTCAAGGGCAAGTCGATCGCCGACGTGCTCGACATGACGGTCGAGGAGGCGGCCGAGCTGTTCAAGGCCGTGCCCGCTGTGCGCGACAAGCTCGAGACGCTGAAGCGCGTGGGCTTAGGCTATATCCATGTCGGCCAGCAGGCGACTACGCTCTCGGGCGGCGAGGCGCAGCGCATCAAGCTTTCCAAGGAGCTGTCGAAGCGCGCCACCGGCCGCACGCTCTATATCCTCGACGAGCCGACCACGGGGCTGCATTTCCACGACGTGGCGAAGCTGCTCGAAGTGCTGCACGAGCTGGTCGACCAGGGCAACAGTGTCGTGGTGATCGAGCACAACCTGGAGGTCATCAAGACCGCGGACTGGATCGTCGATCTAGGCCCGGAAGGCGGCGACGCCGGCGGCCATGTCGTCGCCGTAGGCACGCCGGAGGAGATCGCGGCACGGCCCGAGAGCTATACGGGGCACTATTTGCGGCAGGTGCTGAAGCGGCGTGGCGCCGGCGCGAAACGCGCGGCGCAGGCCGCGGAGTGAGCTCCAAACCTGACATCATGCCAAGTGTAGTTGAGCCCGCTCCCATCTCCCTTGGGGAGAGGCCGCTAAGAGCGCACGGCAGGTACCCAGACACCACACGGGCGGTGCCGTTCCATTTGCCGGCGCGCTTCGTCTCCGGTGCCTTGGGCCTGGCCCGCGCCGGACATGCCTGACACACTGTCCGGCCTCTCGTCGGGGTCGTTCGCCGATCAAGCCACGCGCGATCCGGGGGCTCGTAATTGGCGATAGTGACGCAGACCCCTTCCCGCCAGGCTGGCGGAAATTTACACCTTTTGCAGACAAAAGGCTGCGAATTGGCCATGCGTCGTGGTGTATAGGGGTGCGGGCCGGGCCATAAGGCGCCCGCTTAGCCCTGCACTTTCGCGGAGGGACGAACCATGATTTCGAAATCCGAGCTCATCCAGAAGATTTCCGACGAGACCGCCTTGGCGAAGAAGGACGTCAAGTCCGTCCTCGAGAAGCTGATGGAAGTGGGCCACAAAGAGCTGAAGAAGATCGGCGAGTTCCAACTGCCGGGCTTCGCAAAGTTCACCGTGGTCAAGAAGCCGGCCGTGCCGGAGCGCCAGGGCGTCAACCCCTTCACCAAGGAGCCGACCACCTTCAAGGCGAAGCCCGCGCGCAAGGTGCTGAAGGTCCGCGCCGTGAAGGCCGCGAAAGACGCCGTCTAGAGCTTAGACGGCTCCCGTTCCTTTCGCTGCTAGTGCTCCGCTTGGGGCCTAGCCAGCCTTCCGCATGCCCCGGTTGCAGTCTCGTTCGCGCCGGCGCAAGAGGTTCGCGGCGCATCGGCCGGGCCGAGCGTCATGGGTGCCATCGGAAGGTTGATGTGACCCACCTCGCAGGCCGCGAGCGCGAGCGGGATCGGGAGCAGCAACAGCCATTTCATGCCAGATTCCCCTCAGGAAGGATGGTTTCAGAAGCTGATAGAGGAGAAATGTGGCGGCGTTTGGCGCATGCAAGCCCTCGCTGGCGCTTTTCACCTGCACACGGTTAAACTATGCCGAACGTCATACGGATCGAGGTACAAATGGCCGACAAACCAGCGCTCGCAGAGATCGAGCGGCGCATTCAAATCGTCGAGGACAATCTGCGCCAGCTCCAGGAGCAGGCCGCGGCCTATTCCGGCGCGGCCGACGAGGAGCGGAACGCCGCCCGCATCGCCGATCAGGAGGCGAAGCTCGAAGCGCTGCTTTCCGAGCGCGCGGCGCTGCTCGGCTAAGGCTGGACTCTTAAAGACAAGCCCCGACCCGACGCCCCATTGGCGGGCACCAGACCTTCTTGCGGTTTGACGGTACGGAAGCGTGCGCGGTTTTTTTGGGGATGGCCCCCGGATTTGGCCCAAATTTGAGCCGTTTTTGGGTTCTAATCTAAGCTTCGGGTGGTTAGACTGTTTCCGAGGGGCGGGCACATGAGGGCATTCGCATTCGGTCTCATCATTGTCGGGGCGTCGGGGCTTCCGGTCCTCGCGGCCGAGCCGTCCGGGCCGTCCGCGCTGATCGCGCGGGGCGAGGCGGTCCGTATTGCCGTGCAGAGCCAGCTTTCCGCCGGGCCCGCGCGCCGCGAGGGCGAGAAGATCGCGCTGCTCGACTATTACGCGGCGCCCGACCGGCCCCTGCTCTGGACCGACGAGAACGGGCTTAATGCGCGCGGCAAGGCGGCGGTCGGCGAGATCGCCAAAGCCGACGAGTATGGGCTCAAGGCCTCGGACTATGACCTGCCGAGCGCGGGGCTGTTCAACCCTGCCGACGCCGGCGCCACCGATTGGCTCGCGAACGCTGAGCTCAAGGTCAGCTATGCGGTGCTCGGCTATGCGAGCGATGCGCGCGGCGGCCGGCTGCAGCCGCTGCGGCTCAGCAGAAAATCTCGATCCGACGCTCGCTTTGCCGGAGCCTTCGGAGGTGATCAGCACGATCGCCATCCGCTCGGATCCCGCTTCGTATCTGCGGAGCTTCCAGCCCGATCAGCCGCAATTCGAGGCGCTCAGGCAGAAGCTGCTGGAGATCAGGGGCGACAAGCCTGCCGATACGCCGAAGGAGCCTGACCAGGTCATCATCCCCGAGGGTCCAGCGCTCAAGCCCGGCGTCGTGCACGAGCAGGTCGCGCTCCTCAGGAAGCGGCTCAAGGTCGAAACCGCGCCCGGCGGCGACGAGACCCTGTACGACGCCGACGTTGCTGCGGCGGTGAAGGACTTCCAGCGGACGAGCGGTGTCAGGCCCGACGGCGTGGTCGGCGCCGGTACACGCCGGATATTAAACGGCCAGCAGCCCACGACGCGCGTGGCCGGAGCCCCGAGCGAGCAGGTCATCCTCGCCAACATGGAGCGCTGGCGCTGGCTGCCCCACGATCTCGGGCAGCTCTACGTCACGGTCAACATCCCAGAATTCATGCTGCGCGTGGTCGAGGACGACGAGAAGATCCACGAAACCCGCGTCGTCGTCGGCAAGCCGCACCAGCAAACGCCTGTCTTCTCTGACGAGATGGAAACGGTCGTTTTCAATCCTTATTGGAACGTGCCGAACTCGATCAAGCAAAACGAGATCGCGCCCTATATCCAGCAAGGCGGCGGCTTCTTCGGCGGCGGTTACAATGCCTCGGCGGTGCTCGCCCGCCACGGTCTGCGGATCAGAGGATATAACGGGCGCGAAATCGACCCGGACTCGGTCGATTGGAGCCGGGTCGATATCCGCAGATACGAGCTCTACATGCCGCCGGGCCCCCGCAACGTGCTCGGCACGATGAAATTCCTCTTCCCCAACAGCCATGACGTCTACATGCACGACACAACGCAGAAGCATTTCTTCGCCAATGCCGTCCGTGCCGAAAGCCATGGCTGCATGCGGGTGCAGAATCCCGACAAGCTCGCGACGCTGATCCTAAGTCGCGACCAGGGTTGGAACGCGGCGCAAGTTGCGTCGGCAATTCAGGGCCGGGACGACAATCACATCACGCTCAAGCAGAAGGTCCCCGTCCACATCACTTATTTCACGCTGCGGGTGAACGAGGACGGGTCGATCTCCACGTTCCGCGACCTTTACGGCCATGACGCCCGGATAATCGCCGCGCTCGGCGGAAAGGCCGTGCCCTACGACCAGGCGCATGAGGAGTTCGCCGAAAATGACGTGCGGCCGCGCGTGGTCAAGCGCAGACGCGGGGGCGACCCCATCAACGATTTCACGCGGGCACTGTTCGGGTTCTAGTTGGCCTCTTGCGGGACCGCTGCGCGGTCCTCGCAGTCGCCATAAGCTGGCGCGCCGTCATAGCTGAGGCAAGCGGCTTGCGCGGTGTCGCTTGGGGCAAGCGCCATGGGAAGTGCCGAGCGCTGCTCGGTCACGCAGCCCGCAAGCGCGAGAGGCACCAGCAAAATCAGGAGCCGTTTCATGGTTGCTCTCCCGTGAGTTCGGTGACGAACTGCCTATAAAATATGGCTGCCGGGACCGATTGCAAGGGTGTGGCGTCGCAGCGCCCGTTAAGGCTTGAGAATCAAGGGTAAAACCGTCCGGCCCGGGGGAAAGCCTTCGCCATCAGAAGCATCCTCCTTGAACACTTCGAGGTGGCCGATCTGCGGCTGGTCCGCCGTATAGGTCACGCTGAAGGCGAATGGCCCGGGCCCGTCGACGCCGCCGCCTTGCGTATTCCCGCGTGCGAGCTCGGTCCCGTTGCGGGCGACAAGCCGCCAGTTGACGTTGCTCTCGAAGGTGCGCGAGCAACCCTTGACTTCGAAGCCGCTCTCGACGCGGTCCCCGGCGCTCGGTTTCATGGTGATGACGAAGGAGGCGTCGCTGAGCGCACCGTCCGCGTTATCGCAATTGTCCGCCGTGGAGCCGCTCGGCATCGAGCCCATTGCCATGGCCGATGTCGCGAGGGCGACGAAGCCCAGCGCCGCAAGTCCAATGAGCGTTCCTGTTTTCCTGCCGTGCGTCTTGCCGTCCATTGCCGCCTCCATCATGGTGACATGCGTGCTTCGCCGCTTCACCTATCCTACAGGAACCAACCCATGCCGAGCGAGACGTACCTTCTGTTCCGCGAGGCGATCCTCGGCGAGAGCCAAGTCACTTGCGTCTATCGCGGCCATGACCGCGAGCTCTGTCCCGTCATTATCGGGCACACGCGCGGCGAGGAGACGGTCTTGGCCTTCCAGTTCGGCGGGACGAGCAGCACCAAGCTGCCGCCCGGCGGCGAATGGAGATGTCTCTATCTCGCGCGGGTGAAAGACGCAGCGCTGCGCGACGGACCCTGGCGTGAAGGGGGCACCCACAGAAAGCCGCAACGCTGCGTCGAGGACGTAGACCTGTCCTGGAAGCGACGCTAACCGGATGCGCCGGCGCTACGCCGCGGCCAGCGCCTGGTCTGCCGCGGTTGCGCGTTGCAGGGCTGGGCGCTGCTCGAGCCGCCCGACATAGGCCGCGAATTCGGCACGCTTCGGGATAAGGTCGAACATCATGCCCCACCGCAGATTGGACCCGACGATCACGTCCGCTGCGGTGAACTGGCTCCCCATGAGATAGGGGCCGGGCTCGATCGCGTTGGCCACGACATCCATGACGGTGTCGAAATCGCCATAGCCGAGTATGCCGCGGCGGGGCTCCTCCTTGCGCGGAAAGGCGCGGTCGGCGACGGCGGGCTCCATGCAGCTCGGACCGAAGAACAGCCATTTCAGATAGGCGCCGCGCTGCTTGTCGCCGACGGGGATATTGAGCCCCGCTTGCGGGAAAGCGTCGGCGAGATAGGTGCAGATCGCGGCCGCTTCGGTGATCACGACGTCGCCATGCTTGAGCGCGGGCACCTTGCCCATCGGGTTGATGGCGCGGTAGGCCGGCGTCTGCTGCTCGCCTTCGGCAAGCTTGAGCAGCTGCAAATCGTATGGGACCCCGATCTCTTCCAGCATCCAGCGGACGATCGAGGATCGTGACGGCGCGGCATGATAGAGCGTGAGCTCGGCCATAGACACCTCCCTTGGGGATCCCCCTCGCCAAATAAGCGCCGCGCTTGTGGCGTTAAGATGATGCCGGGCGAGCGGGCGCCTGCCGCGCCGCTAGGCGTGGCCCTTTTCTTTTTCGGCCAGGCCTTCGACTTCGCCGATCCAATGCTCGGCATGCTGGCGGAAGGTCGCCAGCATCGCCTCGAAGGTCGCTTCCTCGGCGGCCAGGCCGCCGCGGTCGGACTGCACCTCCTCGAACACCCCACGATAGTCGCCGTAGCCCTGCAACTCCTCCCAGCGGTGCCACCACAGATCGCCGATGAAGAAGAACCTGATCCAGGCGAATAGGCAGTCGGTCCAATCCTCGAGAT
This sequence comes from uncultured Alphaproteobacteria bacterium, assembly GCA_963832515.1. Taxonomy (GTDB): domain Bacteria; phylum Pseudomonadota; class Alphaproteobacteria; order Rhizobiales; family Methyloligellaceae; genus Methyloceanibacter. Next base: position 33,510 of record CAWHUE010000011.1, on the reverse strand, counting down.
AGTAGCGGAGATGGATGCTCGGGCTCGTGAGGTAGACGCTCGCGTCGCGCAGCATCTCTTCTCCGCTCGCCTCGCAATCCGCGGCCGACACGATTTCGACGATCCTTCCGTCGAGAAAAGGGTGCTCCGCGCATTCCAGGAACACGAAGCTCATGCGATCAGCGCCAGGATAAAGTCCGCGCGGGTCGAACAGCTTGAAGTCGAGGCCGCGCAAGCGGGCGCTGTAGATCTCGATGAGCGAAGGGCCCTCGCCTTCGGGCTCGTCCAGCACCGGGAGGCCGGCCTTGCGCGCGCTCGCAACGAGCGCCTCGGGATCGGGACTGACCAGGCTAGAGATCAGGATCCGCCCGGCGATGGGTTGATCGACGGCCTCGATATTTGCTTGGCGCCGGGCCTCGCTCCCGCGCAGCTCGCCCATCGCCTTCAAGATTTGCGGTCGGTCCGGCTGGCGCAGCCGCAGATACTCGTCGCTGACAAGCGCAAGCCGGTGCAGATAGCCGAGCAGGCGGTAGCGCGCATTCTTGTCGCGGCATTTCCCCTTCCAGACTACGGTAATCGAAGGCATGGCGGCTTGCAGTCCTCCAAGGGAAACGGGCCAGGGTGTGGAAAGGCGGGGCACATTGCTCTGAACGCGCGCGCCGCGCAAGCCGTGTCCCTGAAACAGGGTTGCTTCGAAATTCACCCATGCGGCGCCCCGGCGGCCGCTTAGACCGGCCCAAAAAAAGCTGACGGCGCGGCTCGCAAGCCACGCCGCCAGCGGATCATCAGGAAGCGGCGGCTAGCGCCACCGCTTGTCTCCTAAGCCTTGGCCTACGCTTTGGCCGCGGCGCGGCTGCCGGAGCCCATAAGCATCCCGGCGACCTTCTCAGACACATAGCCGAGCACGGCGCCGATGATCATCGACAGGATGATGACAACCTCCGGGTTCGCGAGCGACGCCGCGGTCAGGCTGCCGGCGGCGTCCTTCATCAAGGCATAGGCCGCGAGCGAGGCGAAGCCGTAGACCTGGGTCGGGATGCTGGCGAAGGCCGGAACATTGGCGAGCAGCACCATGGCTGCCACGCCAAGGCCGACGCAGATCGCGGGCCAGATCGTACCGAGACTTCGCGCCGATGCCGCTCTGGGTCGCGAGCCAGAGCGCGAAGCCGGCGATGATGGCACCGGCGGCATTGCCGAGGACGGTCGATTGCAGGCCGCCTTCCTTGCCGCCGTTATGGAAGAAGCACGCCCAGGCGATGAACGCGGCCCAGATGGCCAGCGCACCGCCGAGCGGTCCGAGGAAAAGCCAAGTGGCGATTGCGCCAAGCACGCCAAGACTGATTGCAAGTGCGGTGTTCGAGGACATCTCAGCCCCCTTTCCATGAAGAGCGGGCGGATGCGCCGATTTACGCCGGCGGTCCCCCGGCTCGATGAGTAACCTATTGCTGAGTAGAAGCCTGTTTTTGCGCCAGACCGATTTGGCTTCTGCAGAAGGATAGGCGAAACCGGTGCAAAACTGAACAGAGTTTAGGCGCTTTGCCCATCGCGTAGCCAAAATCGCTGATTGAAGCCGCGCCTGTGAGGGACGTAGCCACTTGAAACGCCTCGCGTTGCGGGCCTAGTAGCAGTCATGGCGACCAAGGTTCATGTGATCGGCGGCGGGCTCGCGGGCAGCGAGGCGTGCTGGCAACTCGCAAACGCCGGCATATCCGTGGTGCTCCACGAGATGCGGCCCGCGCGCCTGACCGAGGCGCATCAGACCGGCGCCTTCGCCGAGCTTGTCTGCTCGAACTCCTTCCGCTCGGACGATGTCGAGACCAACGCGGTTGGTCTGCTGCACGAGGAGATGCGCCGTGTGGGCTCTCTGATCATGCGGGCCGCAAACGCGCACAAGCTGCCCGCCGGCGGCGCACTCGCGGTCGACCGGGACGGGTTCGCGGGCGAAGTGACGCGCGCGCTCGAAGCGCATGCGCTGGTCGAGATCGCGCGGGGAGAGATCGCGGGGCTTCCGCCGCGAGACTGGGACAGCGTGATCGTGGCCACGGGCCCCCTCACCTCGCCCGCACTTGCCAGAGCAGTGCAGGCGCTTACCGGCAAGGCCGAGCTTGCCTTCTTCGATGCCATCGCGCCGATCGTGCATTCCGAAACGATCGACATGGATGTCTGCTGGCGCCAGTCGCGCTACGACAAAGTCGGGCCCGGCGGCGGCGGCGGCGCTGACTACATCAACTGCCCGCTCGACGAGGATCAATACGAGGCCTTCATCGATGCGCTGCTCGCCGGCGAGCAGATCGCCTTCAAGGACTTCGAGACGGCGACGCCCTATTTCGAAGGCTGCCTCCCCATCGAGGTGATGGCGGCGCGCGGCCGTGACGCGCTGCGCTACGGCCCGATGAAACCGGTCGGGCTCTCCAATCCGCATCGTCCGGGCGAGAAGCCGCATGCGGTGGTCCAGCTCAGGCAGGACAACGCGCTCGGCACGCTGTGGAACATGGTCGGCTTCCAGACCAAGCTGAGACACGGTGAGCAGTCGCGCGTGTTCCGCACCATCCCGGGTCTCGCGCAGGCGGAGTTCGCCCGGCTCGGCGGGCTGCACCGCAACACCTTCCTCAACAGCCCGCAGCTTCTCGACGCAAGCCTCAGGCTCAAGGCCGACCCGCGCTTACGCTTCGCCGGGCAGATCACCGGCGTCGAGGGCTATGTCGAGTTGGCGGCGATCGGCCTACTCGCGGGCCGCTTCGCCGCAGCCGAGCGGCTCGGCGCGACGCTCTCACCGCCGCCGCCGACCACCGCGCTCGGCGCGCTGCTCAACCACATCACCGGCGGCCATCTCAGCGCGGAGGGCGATGGGGACGCGCGGAGCTTCCAGCCGATGAACGTCAATTTCGGGCTGTTCCCGCCGATCGCGGCACCGACAGGACCGCGCGGCAAAGTCCCGCGCAGTTCGAAGGGCTTCGAGCGCAAGCGTGCGCTCTCAGCCCGCGCGCTTGCCGATCTTGAGTGCTGGCTCGCCGTTTCTGCACGGGAAGCGGCGGAGTAGAGGTTCTCAGCGCCGTTGCAGCGGAAGGTTGGTGAGGCCGAGCGCGGAAAGCACGCCCCGCGCGGTCTCCTCCGGCGTCTTGCCGGGCGCGAAGGGATCGTCGGGCAATCCCTCGAACCAGGGCGCGAGCACGCCAAGCGAACGGCGCATGTTGAGATACCATTCAATACCGCGCACACGCCACGTCTGGTCACCGTAGAGGCTTGGCCCTGCGTTCGCAGCCTGTGGCACGATCTTGCCGTCGACCAGCACGCCCGTCTCTGACAGGATCTCCGCGAGCTGTTCCTTCTGGCTCATGACCGAGAAGCCGACGGCGCCGCCAGGCCCGAACGAGGCGGCGAGCATGAGCAGCGCAAGTGCTCCCGGCACGATCCTGAGATCGAATCTTTCGCCGCTCACGATGCGCGCGACCGCGAGCATCAACGCCCAGACGCCGACCAGCGCGATCAGATAACGCGGCTCGGTCACGCCGTAATCGGCGATGCGGCGGAAGACGGCGATGAACAGCAGGAGCACGGGCAGCGCCGCGAGCCATACCCAATAGCGCCAGAAGAGGCGCACCAGCGGGCCGCTCGTGTCGTGGCTCGGATAGGCCAGCACCAGGGTCACGGCGCCGACCAAGAGATAGGCCATGACCATCGACGCGAGCGTGCCCTTGGGCAGCTCCCAGGCGAGCACGATCTTGGCCGCGTAGGCATAGAGAATCGTGGTGTAGACGAGCAGTAGCGGAACCAGCACGAACTTCACAAGTGCGGCAGTGGCGCGGAAGGTGAACTCCCCCTCCTCCTTCTTGGTGATGCGGTCCGAAAAGCTTCGCGGCGCGAGCGCGAGGAAGCTGACCGGCGCGATGAAGCCGAGGCTGATCGTCCAGACATATTTGTATAGCTCTTCGGGAAGGCCGGGCCCGAACAGGAAGTCCACCGTTTGGATCGTGGCTAAGATGCCAACGAGAAGCAGGCCCGCGCCGGCCCCCGCAAGCAGGGCGGCGAGCCAGAGCCGGTGGTTGAACAGCCAGAATGTCTCGTTGGTCTCGCCGCGGCCGAGATGGCCCGCGAGCGTCGGGAGAAGCAGAAGGCCTCCGAGCAGCAGCCATGGGACCAGCCAGATGTCCCAGGCGAGCCAGAAAAGAAACGCGAGGACGAGCATCCCGCCGAGCCAGAGCAGCGCGCGCACCCGGAAGGCGTGGCCCTGGCTCTCGGCAAAGAAGTCAACCGCCACGACCCAGAGGAAAGAGGCGGCTAGGAACTGCAGGACCCGCAGCGCGACATCGCCCATGTCGTCGAGCGTGATCGCATAGAGCGTAAAGGCGGCGGCGATAGAGATCGCGAGCGGGAAGCGCGCCAAGGCCGCGGCGGCGAGCGGAAACCGGCTTTTCCATCCGGAGTTTGGGTCTGCCGCGCTCATTCTCCCCTCCCCGCGCCGCTTCGTTCAGAGTGCGCGCGCCAAGCGCCACAGCCGGTAGAGCGGATTGATCCCGGCGATGTCGCGCAGCGGATCGCGTCCGCTCTTCTCCAACGCCGCAAGATAAGGGTTAACCAAAGAGAGCGGAAGGAAGGCCGTGCGCGCGGGCGCGTCGAGTTTGGCGACATGGCGCTGCGCCTCGTCCAGAGCCTCGCGTGCCATTGCCCGGAATTCGGCAAGCGCCTCGTCCAGTCCTTGGCTGGTCTCGCCAGCGAGCATCTGCTCGGGCGCGGTGCGGTGGCGCCGGAGCGCATCGGCCGGAAGGTAGAGACGCCCGCTTGCGGCATGGACCGGCAGCGCCCGCATCAGGCCGGTGAGGCCATAGGCCAAGCCTCCTGCTTGTGCCGCCGGCGCGACCACGCTGTCGCGTGCGCCCAAGATCGACGCGGAGAGCGCGAACAGCGTGCCCGCCGTGTCGCGGAGATAGGCTTCAAGCGACGCACGGTCCGGCATGATCCGCGGGGCGATGTCGAACTCCCGCGCGTCGATCAGTGCCGCGATGCGTTCCGGCGCGAGTGCGCGGCGGCGCATGACGGCGCCGAACGCGTCGGCGACGGGATGACCCGTCGCGTCGCCCGCAGCGGCCTTGTCGATCGCCTCGCGCCACCATTGCAGCTTGATCGCGCCGAGGTCGGGCTCGCTGACCTGCTCGGCAACGCGGGCAAGCTCGACATTGAAGGCATAGAGAGAGAAGTGATCGGAACGCGCATCGCGCGGGGCGAACAGCGCCGAAAGCGCTCGATCCGGATCGCCAGCACGCGCGATGGCCCTTACGGTCTCGCCTCGCTCCACTTCATGCAAGGGCGCCTCTCTCTTGCGTCAGACGCGTGCCGCGGCGGCTCCCCTGCCCTTGGCCGGCGCCGGCGCCCCCGCGAAGGCCTCGCGTCGCACGCCGAGGATGAGCTGCAAGGGCGAGGCCACGAAGATCGACGAATAGACGCCGATCACAATGCCGAAGCACATGGCGAGCGCGAAGCCGTAAATGGCCTCTCCACCGAAGAACAGGAAGGGCAGCATGGCGAGGAAAGTGGTGACGTGGGTCAGCACGGTGCGCGACAGCGTCTCGTTGATCGACAGGTCGAGCAGCTCGACCAGCGGCATGCGTTTGTACTTCCGCAAATTCTCGCGCACCCGGTCGAAGATCACGACCTTGTCGTTCAACGAGTAGCCGATGATGGTGAGGAGCGCCGCGATGCTCGATACGTTGAACTCGAGCTGCAGCAACGCATAGAGTCCGATCGTGCCGGTGACGTCGTGTATAAGCGAGGCAATGGCCGCCACGCCAAACTGCCATTCGAAGCGGAACCAGACATAGATCAGGATTTCGAGCATGGCCACCACGACCGCGATGGTGCCGCTCGCGATCAGCTCGCCGGAAATGGTGGGGCCGACGATCTCGACGCGGCGGTACTCCACCGTGTCGCCGAGCGCCTGCTTCACCTTGACGATCGATTCCTGCTGAAGCTGCTCGGTCGGCTGCGAGGCGATGCGGATGAGCACGGAATTGTCGGCGCCGAACTCCTGGATCTGCACCTCGCCGATGCCGAGACCGCTCACCTTGCCGCGGATGTCGGAGAGATTGGCCGGGCGCTCCTTGGTCTGGATCTCGATCAGCGTGCCGCCCTGGAAGTCGATGCCCATATTAAGGCCGAGATACCAAACAAGCAGCAGCGGGACGACGGTGAGCAGCGCCGAAACGATCCACGTGATCGTCCGATAGCCGACGAAATCGATCTTTGTATCCGGAGGGATGAACTGGACGCCATGAAACATTGGGCAGGTCCTTAGATCGGTATGGCTTGGGGCCTAGCCCAGCGCAGCCAGTAGGTGACCATCATGCGCGTGACGGTCACCGCGGTGAACATCGAGGTGAGGATGCCGACGGTCAGCGTCACGGCAAAGCCCCTCACGGGGCCTGAGCCCAGCCAGAACAGCACGAGCACGGCGATCAGCGTGGTTAAGTTGGAGTTGATGATGGTGGTTAGCGCGCGGCTGTAACCCGCGTCCACCGCGGCAAAGGGTGACTTGCCGCCGCGTATTTCCTCGCGGATGCGCTCGTTGATCAGCACGTTGGCGTCGACCGCCATGCCGATGACGAGCACGATGCCGGCGATGCCGGGAAGCGTGAGGGTGGCGCCCATCAGCGACAGCACGGCGAAGATCAGCGCGACGTTGATCAGCAGCGCGAGATTGGCGAACAGGCCGAACAGGCCGTAGGCAATAAACATAAAGAGCACGACGAGCGCCATGCCCCAATAGGCGGCCCTTGTGCCCGACGCGATCGAGTTGGCGCCGAGGCTCGCGCCCACGGTGCGCTCCTCGATGACGCTGAGCTTGGCCGGCAGAGCGCCGGAGCGGAGCAGCACCGCCAGGTCGTTTGCCTCCTGCACGCTGAAATTGCCGCTGATCTGGCCGGTGCCGCCGAGGATCGGCTCGCGGATCACGGGCGCCGAGATCACCTTGCCGTCGAGCACGATAGCGAACGGCAGCCCCACGTTCTCCTGGGTCACCTTGCCGAAGCGCTTGGCGCCCGCGGCGTCGAAGCGGAAGGTCACGACCGGCTCGCCGGTTTGCGAGTTGAAGCCGGGTTGCGCGTCGACGAGGTTCGCGCCGCTTACCAGCACCTGCTCCTTGAGTACGTAGGGAATGGGCGGATTTTCATTGGAATAGACGAGCTCGTCGCCCGGCGGGACTTTGTTGGTGGCTGCCGCCGCTGCCGGATCGGCCGCGGGATCGAGCAGCTTGAACTCGAGCTTGCCCGTCTCGCCGATCAGGCCCTTGAGGCGTTCGACGTCCTGCACGCCCGGCACCTGGACAAGCACGCGGCTGCGGCCCTCGCGCTGGATGCTAGGCTCGGTCGTGCCGAAGGCATCGACGCGCCGCCTGATGGTTTCGATCGAGGCCTGGATGGCCGAGCTCATGCGGTGGCTCAAGCCTGGGTCCGTAATTTTGATCGAAACGCCGTCGCTGTCCTGGCGGGCGACCTCCAGGTCATTGCCGGAAAAGCCGCCGAACACGTCTGCGCCCACCGGGACCGCGAGCTTTTTCAGCGCCTCGAACGCCTTCTCAACGTCGCCCGGCTCGCGGATCCTCACGGTGACGGTGCGCGTGGCGACATTCTGGGCAAGGTCGGTGTAGCCGATGCGGTTGCCGCGCAGCGTCTCGCGTACGTCGCCGCGAATGTTCTTGAGCCAGTCCTCGACCATCTCCTTCTCGTCGAGCTGGTAGAGGAGATGCGCGCCGCCCTGGAGGTCGAGGCCGAGATTGACCTGCTTATGCGGAAGCCAAGTCGGGAGGCGCGAGACGATCTCGGGCGAGAACAGGTTGGGAAGCGCGAACAGGAGCCCGGCCGCCACGATGACGGATACAAGGATCACCTTCCACGTTTGGAAATGCAGCATGGCGGTTGCTTATGACTGCCGGTCAGGCGTGCGGCCGGTTGCGGCGGACGGTGTTGAGCGCATCACGACGCAGCTTTCGCCTTGGCAGCCGGAGCTGCCTCTCCCTTGCCCCGGACCTCTGAGATGGTCGAGCGCAAGAGCTTGATCTTGACGTTGTCGGCAATCTCGACCTGCAATTCGTTGTCCTCGACCTTGGTCACCTTGCCGATGATTCCGCCAGAGGTCACGATGGTATCGCCGCGGCGAATGCCCGCAACCATGTCCCGATGCTCCTTGAGCCGCCTCTGCTGCGGCCGGATCATCAAGAAGTACATGATCCCGATGATTAGCATGGTCGGGATCAGTAGGCTATTCAGCATGTCGAAGGCGCCTGGGGCGGCCTGGGCATAGGCGAAACCGGTCATTGCTCCTGTCCTTTGCTTGGCTTAAGGATGGCCGCCCTTCGGCAGGGCCTCGGGTTCTTGGGCTCGAGGCCTGCCCAGCGAAGTGCCGCGACTATAGCCACCAAAATTGCCTTTGCAACGGGCCCGTCATGAACTTTCAGGAACCCATCTCAGGCCTGATCGAGCGGATCGCAAGCGCCCTTGAGCGGCTTGCGCCGCGCCGGGCGCCGCTCCCCGACTTCACCCGGGCCGATGCCTTCGTCTGGCAGGCCAAGGCCGAGGGGTTTACCCATGTTGCACGAGGTCAACCGCATTCCGCTCGATCTGCTCAAGGGTATCGACCGCCAGCGCGATATGCTGCTCGCCAATACGCGAGCGTTTCGCCCGCGGCCTCCCAGCCAACAATGCGCTGCTCTGGGGCGCGCGCGGCATGGGCAAGAGCTCGCTGGTCAAGGCCGTGGTCGGCACCATCAGCGGGCTGAGGCTCGTCGAGATCCACCGCGAGGACATTGCGTCGCTGCCGCGCCTCCTCGCCGATCTCCGCGACGCGCCCGAGCATCGCTTCATCCTTTTTTGCGACGATCTGTCCTTCGAGGCGCGCGACACCTCCTACAAGTCGCTGAAGGCGGTGCTCGAAGGCGGTCTAGAGGGCCGCCCCGCCAACGTCCTGTTCTACGCCACCTCGAACCGGCGGCATTTGATGCCGCGGGAGATGGTGGAGAACGAGCGCTCCACCGCGATCAACCCGTCAGAGGCGGTCGAGGAGAAGCTGTCGCTGTCCGACCGGTTCGGCTTATGGATCGGCTTCCACCATTGCAGCCAGGACGACTATCTCGCCATGGTGCGGGGCTACGCTTCGCATTACGGGCTTGCCGTGCCGGACGATGTGCTCAAGCGCGATGCGCTCGAATGGGCGGCCGCGCGCGGCGACCGCTCGGGACGCGTGGCCTGGCATTTCATCCAGGACCTCGCCGGGCGGCTCGGCAAACCGCTTTAGTGGAATACGCGCCTACTCCGCGCTGGCCGCGGCGTCGCTCATATATTTGGTCGGGTCGACCGGGCGCGAGCCTTTGCGCAGCTCGAAATGCACCTGCGGCGAGGACACCGAGCCCGTGGCGCCGGCCTTGGCGATGATCTCGCCGCGGCGGACCTTGTCGCCGCGCTTCACCAAAATCTCGTCGTTATGCGCATAGGCCGAGACCCAGTTGTTGGCATGGCGGACCAGGACGAGATTGCCGTAGCCCTTGAGCTCATTACCGGCATAGGCAACCACGCCGTTCTCGGCGGCCTTGACGGAAGTTCCTTGCGGCACGGCGAGGTTGACGCCGTCGTTGTGCCCACCGTCGGGCTTGCTGCCGAAGCCGGTAATGACACGGCCCTTCACCGGCCAGCGGAAGCTATTGCCGGACATGGGCTCCGGCGCAGGGAGCTGGCCGATATTCGCAACACGCGTCTTCGGCTCGCCCGTGACCTCCGGCGAGGCAGCAACATCGTTGGTCGTCTCGTCCGGTTTCGCGTCGCCCAAATCGGCTGACGGCGTGCTGCCCGGCGCGGGAATCGTCGTGGTCTTCACCACCCGCACGGCAGGGGTAGCATCCGTCGCTGACTTAGGCGTCACCGCTGCGACCTGCGGCTTTGGCTCTGTAGCCGAGGGCTTGCGCACGGTCGGGATGATCAGCTCCTGGCCGGCGCTCAAGCGGCCGTCACCCAGGTTGTTCGCGCTCTGGATCGCCTCGACCGGCACGCCGTAGCGGCGCGAAAGGACAGACAGCGTGTCGCCTTTGCCGGCTTCGACGCGGAAGCCTGACGTCGGATTGCTGCCGCCATACATGACGGCGGGCTGGGCTCCCGGCGCGCGGAGATCGTATTTCGGCGGCTCGGCGGGCGTATAAGCCGCCGGCACGGCGCGCGGCGTGTAATCCTGTTGCGCGGGCGGCAGGCTCGACCGCGCCAACCGGCCGTTGGGATTGCCGTAATAACGTGGGGTGCCGGACGAGCCGGTGCCGTAGACAAATTCCTGCGGAATGGGCAACGCGGCGGTGGTGGCGAGATCGGCCTGGGGCTGGCTCGGAGCTGAACCCTAGGGAATCGAAGCGGCTGCTCGAGCTGCAGGCGCCGAGTGCCAGCGCCGCGAGCGCCGGCCCCACAAACCCCATACGCTGAAGCGGCCGTAGCAAATCCCGAACGCAGCCTGCCGCATCCCTCTACGCCCCACGCACAACACACCCTGGAGCCCGAGTTAAACGCGCCAGCAGTTAATAAGCTGTTAGTCGCGCTTCACGCGGCCATGCACCAGCGGCACGAAGCGCACCGCGAGCAGCGGGGTCTCGGCTGAGCCCCGCTTCGGTCCTGTCGATCTGCACGAGCTGTTGGGCGTCGCGGTTCTCGCCGAGCGGGATGATCATGCGGCCGCCCACCTTGAGCTGCGCGACCAGCGCGGCCGGCGCTTCTTGCGCCGCCGCCGTGACGATGATGCGGTCGAAGGGCGCCTGCGGCGGCCAGCCGAGCCAGCCGTCGCCGATGATGGTGGTGATGTTGGTGATGCCGAGCCTGGCGAAGCGCCGCTCGGCGGACTTCTGCAGCTCGCGCCAGCGCTCGATCGTGTAGACGCGGCGGCAAAGATGCGACAGCACCGCCGCCTGATAGCCCGAGCCCGTGCCGATCTCGAGCACCTTGTGCCGTCGTCGAGCTCGAGCTTCTCGGTCATGTAGGCCACGACGTAAGGCTGGGAGATGGTCTGGCCGCATTCGATCGGCAGCGCGATATCCCGATAGGCATGCTCGGCGAAGGCGTCGTCGACGAACAGCTCGCGCGGCACGAGCTCGATGGCGCGCAGGACCCGCGTGTCGCGGATGCCGCGGCGCCTGAGCTGGAGGATGAGCCCGATCTGGTCTTGCGCGGATGCCATGGGCCGAACCAACCGCTGTTCGAGGCAGTTGCGCGAGTATCTGACGATTCTACCGCAATGTCCGCAAGCGCGGTGTTCTGCTACGGCGCGGCGATCTTCCTCAGGCCGCCCATATAGGGGTCTAGCGCGTCGGGCACGCGGATCGAGCCATCAGCCTCTTGGTAGTTCTCGAGCACCGCGATCAGCGCGCGGCCGACCGCGACGCCCGAGCCGTTCAGCGTATGCACGAAGCGGATGGCTTTTGCGTCCTTCGGCCGGTAGCGCGCATCCATGCGGCGCGCCTGGAAGTCGCCGGTATTGGAGCAGGAGCTGATCTCGCGATAAGCGCCCTGCCCGGCAGCCAAACTTCGATGTCGTAGGTCTTGTTCGCTGCGAAGCCCATGTCGCCGGTTGAGAGCACCACCGTGCGGAACGGAAGTTCGAGTCTTTTCAAGACCTCCTCGGCGCAGGCTGTCATGCGCTCGTGCTCTTGCGCGGACTGCTCCGGCGTCGTGATCGAGACCAGCTCGACCTTGGAGAATTGATGCTGGCGGATCATGCCGCGCGTGTCTTTGCCGGCGGCGCCCGCCTCGGCGCGGAAGCACGGCGTGCCGCGCCGTGTAGCGCAGCGGGAGTGCGGTCTCGTCGGTGATCTCCTCACGCACGAAATTCGTCAGTGGCACCTCGGCGGTGGGAATGAGCCACAGAGCCTCGGTCGCGCCGTGGCGAAGCTCGACAGCGGCGCGGATGATCTGACAGCGAACTCGTCGGTGGGCTTCTTTTGGAGCTCGGCCTTCTGGCGACCTGCTCAACAGCCCGCTGACTCGGATCATCGTCAGCCTGAGCGACCACGGGGTCCAGCGCGCCTTGAGCTCGCGTCGGCTAGTCGACTGCGCTCGGAAACTGATCCTCCGCGAAATTTCGGGAGTTGCGCGGTGCCGAACATGGTGTCGTCGCGCACGAGAAGCGGTGGGTTCACTTCGGTGTAGCCGTGCTCGCTCGTATGCAGGTCGAGCATGAAGGCGGCGAGCGCGCGTTCGAGCCGCGCGAGCGCGCCCTTCAGCACCACGAAGCGCGCACCTGAGAGCTTCGCGGCCGTCTCGAAATCCATCAGCCCGAGCGCTTCGCCGAGATCGAAATGCTGCTTCGGCCTGAAGTTGAATTTCGGCTGCTTGCCGAATTCTCGGATCACCTCATTGGCGCTCGGCATCGGGCCCGACCGGCACGTCGGCGGCCGGCGTGTTGGGAATGCCGGCGAGCAGTTCGCGGAACGCGCCATCGAGCCGCCGCTCCTCAGCCTCGCCGTCCTGGATCGTGCTCTTGAGCTCCGCGACCTCTTCTTTCAGCGCTTCGGCGCGCGCCTCGTCCTTCGCCGGCCTTGGCCTGGCCGATCTCCTTTGAGGCCGCGTTGCGGCGCGCCTGCGCGTCCTGCAATTTCTGAATCGTTGCGCGGCGTTCCTCGTCCAGACTGAGGATTTGATTCAACGTGCCCTTGGGATCCTCGAGGCCGCGATCGGTCAGCCCTTTGACGAAGGCCTCCCGGTTCTCGCGGATCCATCTGATGTCGAGCACGGCTTCAGTTCACGGTTGGATGATTCTTAGAGGGCTGGTTCCGTATAAGGCCGCAGTCCGCTCCTTGTCATGGCCGGCCTTTCCCTTCGCCATTGGCGTGGGGGTCATTCGCCGCGAAGGGCGGGAATGCAGTCGATTCGCATGCGCCGACTCGGACGGACTTGCCTCACCGCGTCGACGCCAGAGAGTACTGGTATCGCCCGGTCAAGCGCGGGCGATGCAAGCTCGGAAGCATGCGCTCCGACCGCGACGCGCATGGCGCCCGGAGCATGAGGGGGATGGCGCGCCGAAAGACGCAATCCTTATAGCGTCCGCGACTTGCGAGCCACGGCTGGCCACACGCGCTCAAGCGGCGACGCGGTAGTGCATCAAACGAAAGCGCCACCGCCGCGCTCACCAGCGCATGTCATTTGCAGCGTCCATCACGGCAGCGGGCCCTGCTTTCGTTTGAGGTCGCGCGACGGGCCTCGGCAATCGCTCAAGCGGCACGCCGTAGCGCAACACCAAGCGTCAGCCAGCTCCTGGCAGGGACTCCTAGTGGTCCCGGGGGAGCTCCGATGCCGCCCGAGTGCCTCGTTGCGACGAGGCCCGCAGGCGCCGCACCTCATCCCGCTATTGCAACGCCTCGCGAAGCGCCCCTACAATGTGGGTGGAGAATAAGGGAGGTTCAGCGGGCAAGGATAACTGGCATTCCCACTTCTTCATCGCGCCAACCAGTGTCATCGCCCGCATGACCGGGCGACCCAGTGACCCCAAATTCGCCGAGTGAGGAGCGGACAATTATCCTCGACATCTGCGAGCCGATCGGCGGGACGCTTGCAGGCGTGACGAGCGATTGGTCGGCGTGTTTACGAGCACCGAGAAAAGCTTGTGCCGGTCACCGAGCAATCGCGTCGCGCGTCTGGCGTATTTCGAACAGTTCGGCGAAGTCGACGCTGCGCTTCGCGTGAGCAGACGGCTCAAGAAATGGAAGCGCGCCTGAAGATTCGACTTCTCGAGAGAAGAACCCGAATTGGGTCGACCTCTATCCCTCGATTGCCGTCCCCTGAGAGTGCTGGGTGCCCGCCTCCGCGGGCATGACAAGCGGAGAGGCTACGTCACAGCGTCGTGGCGGCTGGCGCCAGCGGCGCTGGCAGCGCGTCCGGCCGCAACGGACGCGGCATGGCGCTTCTCGGCGAGCTTCACCGCGTAGATGGACAGCTCGTAGAGCAGCATGGTCGGGATCGCGAGCGCGAGCTGGCTGATCGGGTCGGGCGGGGTCAGCACGGCGGCGACGACGAACACGCCGAGGATCGCGTGGCGGCGATATTTCTTGAGCCCGGCGGCGGTGATCAGTCCCGCCCGCGCGAGCAGCGTGAGCAGCACCGGCAGCTGGAAGCAGATGCCGAAGCCCAAAATCAGCGCCATGATCAGCGAGAGATATTCGCTCACCCGCGCGGTGAGATGGATCTGCACTTGGCTGTCGCCGGTCTGCTGCATCGAGAGGAAGAAGGTCATGGCGAGCGGCATCGCCACGAAATAGACGACGGCCGCGCCGATCAGGAACAGCACCGGCGTCGCGACCAGGAACGGCAGGAAGGCCTTGCGCTCGCTGCGATAGAGGCCCGGCGCCACGAACATGTAGATCTGCGAGGCGATCACCGGGAAGGCGATGAAGATCGCGCCGAACAGCGCGAGCTTGACCTGGGTGAAGAAGAATTCCTGCGGCGCGGTGTAGATCAGCTCGATCGGCGCATCTTCGCCGGCCGCGCACGCGATAGGGCCAGAGCAGCAGATTGTAGATCGGCTTGGCGAAATAGAAGCACACCAGGAACGCCACGAAGATCGCGAGCAGCGCCCAGATCAGCCTGCGGCGAAGCTCGATCAGATGCTCGAGCAAGCGGCGCCTTGGTCGCTTCGATTTCGTCATCGTCCTGGCTCACGGCGCGGCTCCGCCTTGGTCTTGCGCCGGCTTGGCGGGCGCGGCGCGCTTGGCCGCGCGGCTTGGCGCTCTGCGTCGCTGACTTCGGCGCTGCGCGGCTTGGGCGGCGCGCTTCGTCACGGGATTGGCCGGCGAACCCGGCAACGCGACCGGCTCGCCTGGCAGCTCGTCCGGCCGGGGCGAAGACGCTTTCGGCAACATCACCGGTTCCATCGGCCGCGGGCGGAAGCTTGAGCCCGGCCTCAGCCTCCTTCGCCGCGCGCTCGAACGATTTGCGCGCTCCTCCAATTCGCTTTCGAGCATCGCCTCGTCGAACTGGCGGCGGAACTCGGCCGCCGTGCGCTTCAGCTTGCCGGCGTAGTTGCCGAAGGTCCGCAGCACGCGCGGCAGCTCCTTCGGTCCCACCACGACGATGGCCACGATGGCGATGACGAGAAGCTCCGACCAGCCGATGTCGAACATGAGCGAGTGAGCGCCGTTGTGCCGCCGGCGCCGTAGGCGCGCCGCGAGCGGCTGCCTAGACTAGCCCGATTTGCTGCTCCGCGGGGCCTTGGCGGCGGTGCGCTTCGCGGGCTTGGGCTTGGCCGGCTTGTGCTCGATGGCCTTGGGCTCCTCCTCGGGCACGGTTGCCGTGTCGTCCTCGGCGATGCCCTTCTTGAAGCTCTTGATGCCCTGGGCGAGGTCGCCCATCAGCTCGGAGATCTTCCCGCGCCCGAACAGGAGCACGAAGATCACGAGCACGATCAGGATATGCGACCAACTCAGTCCCATTACGGCCTCCGGCGCGCCTACCGGCTTTCGCGCTTGAAATTCCCGCGCACTATGGCAGCGCCGCGCTTGGGCCGCAAGCCGGGGGTTCCGCATCAGGCCGACAGCGCGCCGTTCTCTGCGGGGAAGATCAGCACCGCGCCGCGATCCACCGATACGCCGATCTCCGCGCCTTCAGGCGGCACGTCGGCCCCGCGCACGCGGGCGAGCAGTGGAGCATCGAGCCCCTGCACCGCCACCTCGACCAGCGCCACGTCGCCGAGAAAGCGCGCATCGCGCACACGCCCCGGCACCCCCTGCCCCGCCTCGAGCAGCCGCACGCCACGCTGCCGCACGCAGACGATGGCGTCGGCGCCCTCGGCAAGTCCATCGGCCGCAAACCGTCCGAGCGGGGTCGCGGCGCTTCCCTGCTCGATGCGAGCTGCGATCTCGTTGAGGTCTGAAAAGGTGCGCGCGGCGAGGATGTCCTTCGGCGCGCGGTAAAGGTCGAGCGCGCTTCCGGTCTGCACGACGCGTCCCTTGCGCATCAGCGCGACGCGATCGCCCATGCGCATCGCTTCCTCGGCATCGTGCGTGACGATGATCGCGGTGGCGTGGGTCTCGTGCAGGATGGCGAGCGTCTCTTCGCGCATGCTTTCGCGCAAGCGCGAGTCCAGCCCCGAGAACGGCTCGTCCATCAGCACCACGCTCGGACGCGGCGCGATCGCGCGCGCGAGCGCCACGCGCTGCTGCTCGCCGCCGGACAGGATGTGCGGATATTCGTGTGCGCAATGCGCAAGCCCCACGCGCTGCAGCGCGGCAAGCGCCTCGGCTTTGGCCTCGGCGCGGCTCAGCGAGCGCAAGCCGAAGGCGACATTGTCGAGGATGGTGAGGTGGGGGAAGAGCGCATAGTCCTGGAACATCAAGCCCACGCCGCGTTTTTCCGGCGGCACGAAGCGGTTGGCACCTGCGACCTCCTGCTCGTCGAGCAGCACGCGACCGCCCGTCGGCCGCTCAACGCCTGCGGCGATCCTGAGCAGGGTCGTCTTGCCGCAGCCCGAAGGGCCGAGCAGACAAAGCACCTCGCCCGGCGCTACGTCGAGGCTCACATGATCGAGGGCGATCGTGTCGCCGAAGCTGCGCGAGACGTCCTCGAAGGTGAGCCGCGCGGCGAAGGTGACGGCGGCCTTGCCGCGCATCGTTTTGTTGCGTTTGCCGTTGGGGCGGTCCGCGCGCCCGCGTGGCTTCAGGAACTCGAGCATACGCCCATCTAGGCGCTTGGGCGCTGCCCGCGCAACCTGCATCGCGCCCCCCCTCTCCCGTGCGGGGAGAGGGCTTTTCGCCGCGACCTTGTGCGCGAGGCGGAGCCGAGCCTGCACAAGTCGCATGGCGAAAAGGGTGAGGGGGAACGGATTCAAAATCGAGGGCCTAAGGCCCCTCACCTGTTCGCCAGAACAACTCGCTTCGCGAGTCGGGCGAACAGCCTCTCCCCACAGGAGAGAGGAGAGTCAGCGGCGCGGCCGCTACTCCCTGTCGGACTCGTCGTCCTCGCCTGCGCCGAGGGGCTCGTCTTCGAGCGGGTCCTCGTCCTCGCGGAGATCCGGCGCGTCGTCGGGGTTCGGCATCGAGAACCCGGGCGGCAGGTTCGAGTCGAGCAGCCCCGCGCCCTTAAGCTCGTTGAGGCCCGGCAGGTCCTGGATGGAGTCGAAGCCGAAATGCTCGAGGAACGCCTCGGTCGTGCCGTAGGTCACCGGCCGCCCCGGCGCGCGACGGCGCCCACGCAGCTTTATCCAGCCCGTCTCCAGGAGAACGTCGATCGTGCCCTTGGACGTGGAGACGCCCCTGATCTCCTCGATCTCGGCGCGTGTGACCGGCTGGTGATAGGCGATGATGGCGAGCGTCTCGAGCGCCGCGCGCGACAGGCGCCGCTGCGCCACAGTCTCGCGCTCGAGCAGGAAGGACAAATCCTCCGAGGTGCGGAAGGCCCATTTGCCGGCCACGCGCACGAGATTGACACCGCGCCCGGCATAGAGGCCCTGCAGCTCTTCGAGCAGCGCTTTCATGTCCTCGCCCTCGACGAAATGTTTGGCGAGCGCCGCCTCGTCGAGCGGCTCGGCGGCGGCGAACAGCAGCGCCTCGACGATGCGCAGCTTCTCGCGCCGGTCGGTCGCCTGCAGCGCGATCACGTTGGAGGGAAGCGGCAGCGGAAGAAGCGTCCCGCCGCTCCTGCGCTCCGTATCGTCTTCCTCCATCAACGCTGCCCTACTCAATTGCTTCGCTGTCATGCGCGGCCTCATCCCCCTAGATCAATCCAATTCATGCGGCCCGATTGCGGCGGCGGATCAGGAGCGGCGCGAACGGCTTCTCCTGGCGGACTTCGAGCGCCCCCTCGCGCGTCATCTCGAGGCTTGCGGTGAAGCTGCTCGCGAGCGCGGTGCGCCGCAGCTCCGGGTCGACCAAAAATTCCACGAGCAGCCGATCGAGCGGCGCCCAGTCGAGGCTCATGCCGAGCAGGCGCTCGAGCTCGCCGCGCGCATCCTTCAGCGACCACACGAAGCGCGGCTTCATATGCAGCGTGCTCTTCGCCACGCGCTGCCGCTGCTGAGCATAAGCCTTGAGCAGGTCGTAGACATTGGCATCGTAGACGCTCTTGCGCAGCACGCGGATCGGCTCTGGATCGCCGCGGGCGAAGATGTCGCGGCCGAGCCGCTTGCGCGTCATGAGCTGTGCCGCGGCCTCGCGCATCGCATGCAGGCGCTTCAGCCGGAAGGCGAGCAGCGCGGCAAGCTCCTCGCCGGTCGGCTCGCCCTCCTCGCTTTTCTCGTCCGGCAGGAGCAGCTTCGATTTGAGGAATGCGAGCCACGCCGCCATGACGAGATAGTCGGCGGCGATCTCGAGCCTGAGCCGGCGCGCCTCGGAGATGAAGTCGAGATATTGCTGGGCGAGCGCGAGCACCGAGATCTTGGCGAGGTCCACCTTCTGCGTGCGGGCGAGCGCCAGCAGGAGATCGAGCGGGCCTTCGAAGCCCTCGACATCGACGACCAGAGTCTCGCCGGGCGCCGCGTCGTCGCGTGCGTCGCTCTCCCAATCGGCGAAGTCGTCGCGAGCTTGTGGGTCTTGCATCATGCGCGCCCCATCAAATCGCCAAGCTCGGCCTGAGCGACCATGCTCTGTCCGCGCGCTGCATCCGCGACGAGCAAAATTGCGCTTGCGACATCAAAGGGTTGCGGCTCCTTGAGGCGGGCGCGCGCGGCGTCGAAGCGCTCCGCCGCGACCCCGTCGAGCGGCGGTACGGCAGGCCCGATCTCGAGCATCTCGTCGAGCTCGCCGCTGCAATGCAGCGCCACGTCGCAGCCCGCCGCGATCACCTCGCGCGCGCGCTGAGCGTAAGCCCCGTCAAGCGCCTGCATGCCGATATCGTCGCTCATGACGAGCCCCTTGAGCCCCAGCCGGTCACGAATCACTTCGCCCATTATAACGGGCGATACGCTTGCCGGTCGCCGGTCGTCGAAGGCCGTGAGCAGCACATGCGCGGTCATGGCGAGCGGCGCATCGGCGAGCGCGCGGAACGGGCGGAAGTCGGTCGCGTCGAGCTCGGCCGGGCTGGCGTCGATGCGCGGCAGGGCGAGGTGGCTGTCGGCATGCGCGCGGCCATGGCCCGGCACATGCTTGACGACCGGAAGCACGCCGCCCGCAAGCGTGCCGTCGATCACCGCGCGCCCGAGCGCGATGACAACATCAGGATCGTCGCTGAAGGCGCGATCGCCGATGATCTCATGCGCCCCGCGCTCCGGCACATCGAGCACCGGCGTGCAATTGACATTGATGCCGGCGTCGCGGAGCTCCTGCGCCATCAGCCGCGCGGCCAGGAAGGCCGCCTGCTTCGCGGGCACGGGCGCGGTCTCGTACGTTCTGCCGAAGCAGCGCGCTGGCGGCATGGCGCGCCAATTGGGTGGGCGGAGGCGCTGCACGCGGCCGCCCTCCTGGTCGATCAGCACGAGCACGTCGTCGCTCTCAACCGCGTCCTTGAAGGCGGCGACGAGTGAGGCGATCTGGGCCGGGGTCTCGCAATTCCGCGCGAAGAGAATAAGGCCGCAGGGCCTCTCTTCCGCGAAGAAGCGGCGTTCGGCGTCGGAGAGTTCGGTCCCCGCGCAACCGGTAATGAAGGCCTTGAGGGTCACGACGCGGGCGTACGTGCGCCGTGGCTGGCGGTCAAGCCTTTCCCGCGCGGACGCGAGGGCCTTATTGCGCGATGACCAGACAGTCGGGCAGGCCTTGCGACTTGAGCTGGCCGCACAATTTATCCGCTGCGCCCTTGCTGTCGATCGGGCCGACGCGCAAGCGATACCACTTGCCCTTCGCGCCAAGGTCCGCCGGCTGCACCATGGGCCGGTAATTGGCAAGCAAGCTCGGATATTTCTGCTGGATGTCGGCGAACGTCGCGAGCGCCTCGGTCTGGTTCTTCTTCGCACCCAACTGCACGAGATATTTCGAGGGTGCGGCAGGCGCCGGCGCGGGCTCGGCTGCGGGCGCGGCCGCCGTGGGCTCTGCCGTCGCCATCTGCTGCGGCGCCGCCGGAGCTTCGGCGGGTTGCGGCATGGAGGCGGTCGTCTCGGCGGCTTGAGTCGCGGCCTCCGCCATCTGGGCGGCAGGCTCCTCAGGCATCTCGACCGAGCCGTCCGGAAGCACGCGCATCGTCTTGACCTTGCGCGGACCGCCGTCGGCGTCCTCAGCCGCAGCCATATCGATGGATTGCGTCGTTGGCGGCGTGACGAGGTCCGTGGTGGCGACGGGCACCGGCATGGCGGCGGCGCCAGGCGATGGCGGGAGTGCCGGCACGGCGATCTCTTCCTGACGCGACACGAGCTTCTCGGCCTCAGGCTCGTCCCCATTGGTCAGGCGGTCGTAGATGAGCTTGTTCTTGTGCGGAAATTCCTTGCCGCCGGCATCGGTGGGCACCTCCTTGACCGGGCGATTGTCGGCCTGGACCAGCGGAGGCTCACCGCCGCTGCCAATCCCGCCGCCGCTCTGCTTGTAGGCGAAAGCGAGCGCGCCGCCGAGTGCGATCGCGCCGAGCAGCGCGCTTCCCACCATGAAGACGCTGCGGCCCTTGAACGAGGACTGCTTGCCGCCCGCGCTTGGCGGCGGCAGGACCTGATCGTCGTCGAGGAAGTCGGCATCGGCCCGCTCGCCTTCGTAGAAATTCGGGGCGGGCGCGCTAGGGGCTGCGGAGCCTAAGCCGATCTGCGGCGGCTGGTCGTAAATGGCATCGAAGGCCTGGAGCTGCCGGCGCGGATCGCTCGCCGGCACATGCGACTGCGGTGCGCTCTGCGCCGGCATGCCAAAGTCCTGCGTCGCCTCCTCGCCAAATGCCTCGAAGCTTGCATCTTGGACGTGCTGCGGCTGCTGCGGCGCATAAGCATGACCGGCATTGCCGCCGAGACCCGCGTCGAGATTTGCGAACGCCGAGGCGCCGGAAAAGCTGTTCGCGTCGAAGGCAGGCTCCGAGAAGCTCGCATCGCCGAAGTTCTGGTTCGGGAAGCTCGGCGGGGTAAAGCTCGGCTCGGCGTAGCTCGTGTCCCTGCGGCCAAGGTCAGGCGCGCTCGTCTGCGGGTAGCTCGGCTCGAAAGAGGGCTCTGGGAAGCTCGCGTCGGGAAAGCTCGGCGGCTGGTAGTTGTTGAGTCCCTGGTAGCCGGGCGTGGCGCCGTTGAAGTTGGACGAAGGAAAAGGCTGAGGCGGCGGAGAGTTGGAAAAGTTCGGCGAGCGATAGGCCGGCTCGTAATCGGGAAGCGCATAATTGCCGCCCTGAGGCGCCGGCTGCGGGCGCGCGTAGCTCGGCGCGGCGGGCTGAGGGGCTGAGGGCTGGCTCGGCGGATAAGGGTTGAAGGACGGCGCCGGCTCCGGAGCGGGAGGCATCGGCTCGTTGCCGCGGGTCACGGGCTTATAGGTGGGCATCGGCGCGAAGACGGAGCTGCCTCCGCCAAACATCGGCTGAGGCTGTCCCATAAGGGGTCTGCCGGGTCCTTGAGCCATGGAGAATACCTCGCTCTTTCTGGTATCGAGCGCGCTCCCGCCCCAGGCATCACCCGGAGCCGTACCCACACCCTGATTGTTCGCAAAACCTGACTGCAAATCGGGAGCCGGACCGGCCTTCCGGCCGTATCCGTCGTCATGCATGGACATGGTACTTCCCTCGAACCACCCCCCTGCCCCTCAGGTAAGCTTAGTGTAGCTCATCCATGGCGTGTACGCCGAGAATCCCCATTCCCAACGCCAGAACACGCTTTGTGGCAGCCACAAGCGCTACGCGAGCACGCGTTAACTCTCGGTCATGTTCGTAAATAAATCGTAATTGTGGCAAGTCTTTGCCTCTGTTCCAGAGCCCGTGGAAGTCGCCGGCCAACTCGTAAAGATAGAACCCGATGCGGTGCGGCTCATGCGCCAAAGCGGCCGCCTCGACCAGGCGCGGGAACTGCGCGAGCCGGCGGATCAGCCCGAGCTCCGCCTCGTCCTCAAGCCTCACCAAATCCGCCCGCGCCAACTCACGCTCCTCGACGTCGAGATCCGGATACAGCTCGCGCACGTTACGCAGAACCGAACTTGCCCGTGCGTGGGCGTACTGGACATAGAACACCGGGTTGTCGCGCGACTGCTCGAGCACCTTGGCGAAATCGAAATCGAGCGGCGCGTCGTTCTTCCGGTAGAGCATCATGAAGCGAACGGGCCCTGCGCCCACCTCGTCCACGACGTCCCGGAGGGTCACGAAAGTCCCGGCACGCTTGGACATCTTGACAGGCTCACCAGCCCGGAACAAGCGAACAAGCTGACAAATCTTGATGTCCAGCTCAGCCTTGCCGCCAGTCAGCGCGGCGGTCGCGGCCTTCATGCGCCTGATATGGCCGCTGTGATCGGCGCCCCACACGTCGATCATGGTGTTGAAGCCGCGCCTCAACTTGTCGCGGTGATAGGCGATGTCGCCGGCGAAATAGGTGTAGGTGCCGTCGGCCTTCCTGAGCGGGCGATCCACGTCGTCGCCGAACGCGGTGGAGCGAAACAGGAGCTGCTCGCGGTCCTCCCAGTCCTCGTCGACCTTGCCCTTGGGGGGCGGCAGCCGTCCCTTGTAGATCAGGCCCTTGTCGTCGAGCTCGGCGAAGGTCTCGGCAACCTCGTCGCGGGCGCCTTCGCTTAAGCTGCGCTCGGAGAAGAACACGTCGTGGCGGATGCCGAGCTGGGCGAGATCGTCCTCGATCATGGCGAGCATCGATTGGAGCGCTGCGGCGCGCACGATGGGGAGCCACTGCTCCTCTTTCATATCGAGCAGCTCGGTGCCGTGCTGGTCGGCAAGCGCGCGGCCAACGGGCTTCAGGTAGTCGCCCGGATAGAGGCCTTCCGGAATTGCGCCGATGTCCTCGCCGAGCGCCTCGCGGTAGCGCAAATATGCCGAACGCGAGAGCGCATCGACCTGCGCGCCCGCGTCGTTGACGTAATACTCGCGCGTCACGTCGTAGCCCGCGAAGGCGAGCAGGTTGGCGAGCGCATCCCCGAACACTGCACCCCGGCAATGGCCGACATGCATCGGCCCGGTCGGGTTTGCCGAGACATATTCCAGGTTGACCGCCTCGCTCTGGCCGATAGCGCTGCGCCCATAGTCTTCGCCCTGTTCGAGCACCATGCGCAGCACGCTCGGCCAGACGGAGCGCGAGAGCGTGAGGTTGATGAAGCCTGGGCCCGCGATCTCGACCTTCTCGACAAGGGCATCTGCCGCGATCAGCGGGACGAGGCGCTCGGCGAGCGAGCGCGGCGCCTGGCCGGCGGGTTTTGCCAGTACCATGGCGACGTTGGTCGCGAGGTCGCCATGGGACGCATCCTTGGGCGGCTCGAGCGTGATGCCCTCGGTGCTCGCATCGTGCGGCACGACGCCGTCATGCTTGAGCTGCTGGACGGCCGCAAGCACGCGCCCGTGAAACCCTGCAAAGACGTCCATGGCAGCTCCGGAAGGTGGCTGGCGGGCGACTAACGTAAATCGGGTGTGGCGTCAAACAGGCGGCGGTGCTCTTCGAGCGCGAAGCGGTCGGTCTGGCCGGCGATGAAATCCGCGACGTGGCGCGCATAACCTTGAGTGCCGGGCTCGGGCGCCTGCTCGCGCCATTCGGAGGGGAGCGAAGCGGGATCGGCGCTGTAGCGGGCGAAGAGATCGCGCACCACGCCTTCGGCCTCGCGCATGATGCGCTCGATGCGCGTATGACGGTAGACGCGCGCGTGCAGAAAGCCGCGGAGCTCGTCGACGCCCGCGCGCATCGTCTCTGAGAAGGCTACCATGGCGCGGCCCGCGTGACGTACATCGTCGGCGCTGCGAGGGCCGAGCGCATCGAGCCGGCGCTCCGTCTCGGCGACCACGTCCTTGATCATGGCCGAGATCAAGCGGCGGTTCACTTCGTTCAAGAGGCGTCCGCCACCGATCCCGGGATAGGCCGCGCGCACGGTCTGAAGCATTGCGCGCGCGACCGGCACCTCGGCAAGCTCGTCCAGCCCGAACAGACCCGCGCGGTAGCCGTCGTCGATGTCGTGATTATTGTAGGCGATGTCGTCGGCGAGCGCGGCGGCTTGCGCCTCGAGCGAAGCGTAGGTGGCGAACTCGAGGTCGTGGCGGGCGCAATAAGCGAGGATGGTGTCTGGCACGGGCGCCTCTGCCGTCGGCCCGAGCAGCGGGCCGTTATGTTTGACCAAGCCTTCGAGCGTCTCCCAGGTCAGGTTGAGCCCGTCGAAATTCGCGTATCTGCGCTCGAGTGCGGTGACCACGCGCAGCGACTGCGCATTGTGGTCGAAGCCCCCTGCCCCTTGCATCGCCTCGTCGAGCGCGCGCTCGCCTGCGTGCCCGAAGGGCGGATGGCCGAGATCATGCGCGAGCGCCAGCGCCTCGGCGAGGTCCTCGTCGACACGGAGCGTGCGGGCGATCGCGCGGGCGATCTGCGCGACTTCGAGGCTGTGGGTGAGGCGCGAGCGGTAGTGGTCGCCTTCGTGATAGATGAAGACCTGGGTCTTGTAGTTCAGCCTGCGGAAGGCGGCCGCGTGCAGGATACGGTCTCGGTCGCGGCTGTAGGGTGAACGGGTGGGGTCGACGGGCTCTGGGTAGAGCCGGCCGCGGCTCAGCACCGGATTGACCGCACAGGGCGCGAGCGGGCGCCGCCCGGCCGGATTCCCGGCCGCTTCAGGGCCTTTGCGTCCGCCTTCGATTGACAAGGCCGTGCGCCATCCTATGTTTCACCTGGAGCACCATTCAGATGGTGCTCCAGGTTTTTGTTTGAGCATGATCTTCTCCGAAAACCGGTTTCCACTTTTTCGGAATCATGCTCCAGGATTGGCTACACCCAAGATGAGCGAACCGTCCATCACCATCAGCCCGCGCGCCGCGCGGCGCATCGCCGAGCTTCTGAGCGCCGAGGAGGCGCAGGCGCTGTTCCGCGTCAGCGTCGAGGGCGGCGGCTGCTCGGGCTTCCAATACCGCTTCGATGTCGTCAAGGAGCGTGCATCCGACGATCTCCTGGTCGAGCGGGACGGCGCGCGCGTGGTGGTCGATCCCGTCTCGCTCGGATTCCTGCAAAGCGCCGAGCTCGATTTCGTCGACGATTTGATCGGCGCGCAGTTCAAGATCAACAACCCGAACGTGACGGCGGCCTGTGGC
The DNA here is from genome assembly GCA_963832515.1 of uncultured Alphaproteobacteria bacterium. Taxonomy (GTDB): domain Bacteria; phylum Pseudomonadota; class Alphaproteobacteria; order Rhizobiales; family Methyloligellaceae; genus Methyloceanibacter. Next base: position 8,437 of record CAWHUE010000011.1, on the reverse strand, counting down.
TGCGGCACGAGTTTTTCGGTTTAGGCCATTCTAAATTTTGTCATGTCAATGTCCGGCACGCGCTAGGCTTGTCGAAGGATACAGTCATGTCGTCGTCACGTACCAACCGAAGCGAGAAGCTCGCTCTAGGGCTCACGCCGCGCGCCAAGCGCGTCTTGCGGACGGCCGCGGAAGCAAGCCACAAGTGAGTTCGTTCTCGAAAGCGCGCTCGCGCAGGCCGACAGCGTGCTTGCGCAACAACAAATCTTCCGTCTCAACGCGAAGCAGTGGGCTGCGTTCACGGCCGCCCTCGACGCTCGCCGAGCGCCGGCCGCGTCTCGCCCGTCTGCTTCGCGAGCCGAGCGTGCTCGATTGAGCAGCGGCCGCCAGACTGACAAGCCGGGTATCGAAAAGCTGACCAAGGCGCACAACGTAGACCGCTTCGACTCCGGCGCTGTCGCTCTGAACGATTATCTTAAGCGGTTCGCCGTGGTAAATCGAGAGCGTCGGAGGCGCGCAGACTTATGTCGCCGCTCTCGGAGAAGAGGTTGTCGGCTATTACAGCCTTGGCACGGGCGGCGTGCAGTATGAGGAGGCGCCAGAGCGAACGCGTAAGGGTCGCGCACGCCATCCGGTGCCCGTCGTCCTGCTCGCTCGCTTAGCGGTTGACGTAACCTGGCAAGGAAAAGGACTGGGTGCCGCGCGCTGTTGCTTGACGCGTTTCGCCGCGTCACTGCGGCCGCGGACATCATCGGCATCCGCGCAAGAGTACACGAAACTTCTATGAACATTGCGACTTCGACGCGTCACCAATCGAGCTCTGCATATGTTTCTCCTGATCAGGGAATCACTAGGCTCTTAAAGAAAGTGTCGTGAAATGGATTCCTGGACCATCAACGGCATCAAGGCGCTCTCGGTGAGTTTGCCTTGACAGCTTGCCAGCCCCGCAGCCGATGATTTTTGGCCAAGGAGGAGCGTCTCGATGACCATCACCATTACCGCCTTTGAACTGTCACCCGATGGCGGCAAGGGACTGGCGCGTGATACGCGCGTTCGCTGGGCGTTGGAAGAAGTGGGCCAACCTTACGAGGTTCGTCTTGTTTCGTTCAGGGCGATGAAGGAACTCGCACATCTGGCGCTTCATCCTTTCGGGCAAATTCCGACCTATGAGGAAGGCGATCTCGGTTTGTTCGAGACGGGGGCGATCGTGTTCCATATCGCGGATCGCCACGCGGGCCTGCTGCCCGGCGATGCGGATGCCCGGGCGCGCGCGATCACATGGATGTTTGCCGCGCTCAGCACGGTGGAGCCGCCGATCCTTGAACTCGGAAACGCCCGGCTGCTTGAGGGCGACAAGTCCTGGGCCGCGCAACGCATGCCCCTCGTCGAGGATCGCGTCCGTAACCGGCTGGGCCAACTTTCCCGTCGCCTTGGCGATGCCGACTGGCTCGATGGCGCGTTCAGCGCGGGCGACCTGATGATGGTGTCGGTGCTGCTTAGGTTGAAAGCGTCGGGTCTGCTGGACGAATATCCGAACCTCTCCGCCTATGTGGCCCGCGGCGAAGCGCGGCCCGCCTACAAGCGTGCCTTCGAGGCGCAATTGGCGGTGAACAAGCCACCGGCCGGCTGACTGAGGTTCGGCTCGAAGGCGTCATCCGAGTTTTTCGTTCAGTTTATGGGTCCTCCCCTAAGCTCTCAGCAGGCAAGCTCCCGGACACGCGTGGTTTACGCTTCGCCTTCGGCGCGTGCGCGGCAGACGAGCTCGATGGGCGCGAGCACGCCCTCCTCGTAGAGGCTCACGACATTCGCGAACATCGCGGGGCCCTCGCCCTTGAGCAGAAGGTGGATGCCGAGCAGCGGCGCGCCCTTCTCGCCGGCGCGCGCGGCCTGCTCTCGAAAGAAGGCGCGCGCGACTTCGAGCCGGTTACGGCCCCTCTCGATGACAAAGCCGCCTTCGTGCAGCGCGCGGCGGTAGTCGGCGATGGTGGCGACGAAGCTCGTCTCCGGGGTCTGCGCGAAGGGCAGCGGAAAGCGGGGCTCGCCATGCTCGGTCAGCATCACGTCGTAGATGCCGAAGATCGCGTTGTCCTTGAGCACGCGGCGGGCCTCAGCGAACAGCGCAACCTTGTCTTGGATGTTCATGCCGACATGCATCATGTAGGCGCCGTCGAACGCGCCGGGCGCGAAAGGAAGATCGAGCGCGCTTGCCTGCCGGTAATCGACGCGATCGGCGAGACCTGTGCGGCGCGCGAGCGCTTGCGCCGTGCCCACGAATTCCTCGGTGAGGTCGATGCCGGTGACGCGGCAGCCATAGGTCTCGGCGATATAGCGCGACGGACCGCCGATGCCGCAGCCCACATCGAGAATGTGCATCTCCGGGGTGAAGCCGAGCTCGGCGGCAAACGCGACGGTCGCCTCGCGCCCGCCGGTGTGGAACTCATCGACCGGCGCGAGGTCCGCCAGCGTCAGCCGCTCGATGTCCTTGCCGTCGGCCGCGAGGAGGTCGAGGATCTTCGTCTCGAGCTGGACTTGCGCATAGTGCTTTGCCACGCGCTCTTCGATGGTGCCCGGGTCCGCCAAGTCCGCCTCCTGTCGCTGCGCATTTCCCGCGCGCCAATCCTCATGTTACCACGGCGCGTCAGCGGCCGGCTTATCCCCGGGACGGTCCTTCGCGTGTCATGCCCGCGTAGGCGGGCATCCAGTATTCGCGATCCAGGTTCCATTTCGAGGACCCGGGATTACTGGGTTGCCCGGTCAAGCCGGCAATGACACACAACGGATAGGTCGCCATAACACTCGCATGAAAATCGCCACCTGGAACATCAACGGCATCAAAGCCCGGCTAGACGCAGCCACGACCTGGCTCAAGCAGGCAAACCCCGACATAGCCTGCTTCCAGGAGATCAAATGCGTCGATGAGGCCTTCCCGAGCGAGGTTTTCGAGGCGCTCGGCTACAATGTCGCGGTGCATGGGCAGAAGGGCTTCAACGGGGTGGCGTTACTCTCCAAGCTGCCCTTCGACGAGGTGGCGCCCAGGCTCGCCGGCAACCCCGACGACGTGCAGGCGCGCTATCTCGAAGCCGTCGTCTCGGTGCCCTCGGGCGCGCTCAGGCTGATCAATATCTACCTGCCGAACGGCAATCCGCCCGAGAGCGAAAAGTTCGCCTACAAGCTCGCTTGGATGACGCGGTTGCGCGAGCGGGTGAAGGCGCTACTCGCGCTCGAAGAGACGATGATCATCGCCGGAGACTTCAACGTCATCCCGGCGCCGGAGGACGTCTACAACCCGGCGGTCTGGATGGACGACGCGCTGTTCCGCGCGGAGACGCGTGCGCATTTTCAAGCGCTGCTCAATCTTGGTCTGACCTGCGCCTTCCGCGCCTGCCACGACGAGCCGCACCGCTACACGTTCTGGGACTATCAGGCCGGCGCCTGGCAAAAGAACCAGGGCTTGCGCATCGACCACCTTCTACTGTCGCCGCAAGCGGCAGACCGTCTTCAGGCCTGCGAGATCGATCCGACCCCGCGCGGCTGGGAGAAGCCGTCGGACCACGTGCCGATCTGGATCGAACTTTCGGTCTAGGGTTTGAGACCGGAGGCGTCCGAGGCCGGCGCGCCAAAGCCGACCGATAGGCCGATCGGTGCCGGCGGAGGCGCGGTCAGCGGTTGAGCCTCGGGGGGCGCGGCAGCAGCGGGCGCCGCGGGATCCGCCCTCAGGGCCGGCATGGCCTCAACGGCCCTGGCCTTGGGAGACGCCATCGAGGCTTCGGTTCTCGCACCGCCAAGCTCCGGAAGCAGCGCCTCGGCTTCCTTGCGCGTGGCATTGTCGGACGCCGCGAAGCATTCCTGATAGAGGTCGGCGATCCATTGCGGCTCGCGTCCACCGGCTTGCGCGTTCTCATGCGCGAGCGTGATGAGGGCAAGCCCCCTCGCCCGCCGCTGGCGCACGTCTACTCCGCGCCAGAGCAATTCGCCGAGCGTCGCCTGCGCGGCCACATGCTGCTTCTTGGCGGCGGCGGCCAGCCAGTTCGCGGCAAGCCCGATATTCTTCTCAACGCCATCGCCCGCAAGATAGAGATGCGCAAGACGATACTGCGCCTCGGCGTTGCCGAAATAGCTCGCCGCATGACGGAAGAGCTTCGCCGCATAGGCTGGAGCCGGCGCCAGCGACATGCCGGGCACGCCGTCGACGTAGTACTTGCCAAGCGCGACGAAGGCTTCGCCGACATATTTCGAGACCGGGCTCGAGGGGAGGATGTCGGCGTGCTGATTGGCGATCTGCTGGAAGTAGAAGAAGGCCTTGGCATCGTCCTGCGGCAGGTTGTTGCCGGCGGCATAACCCCGCGCGAGCTTGAGCTGGGCGCCGAGCACGCCGCGATTGGCGGCATATTCGAGCGCCGGCAGGGCCGCGTTCGGCCTGCCCGATTTGAGCGCGCTCGATCCCTGGCGATAGGCCTCGGTCGCAGACGGGTAGGGCTGCTGCTCCTTGGCGACCGCCGCCGCCAAGGGCACCAGGATCATGAGCGCGGCAAGCGCGCCCGCTTTGCCGTTACACGTCCGCATAGCACTTCACTTCCGCGCCCGCGCCCGGATGGGTCACGGCGCCCGTGCGGGCCGGCCCGACCTCGTTCGCGTATTTCCACAGATAGCCGCTCTGGAATTGGCAGGGCCGTGCCTTCCAGGACTTGGCGCGCTTCTCAAGCTCGGCCTCGCTGAGCTCGACGTCGAGCGTGCCGTTCTCCGCATCGAGCGCGATGATGTCGCCGTCGCGCAGCAATCCGATCGGGCCGCCAAGGGCGGCTTCCGGGCCGACATGGCCGACGCAGAACCCGCGCGTCGCCCCGGAGAAGCGGCCGTCGGTGATGAGCGCGACCTTGTCGCCCATGCCCTGGCCGTAGAGCGCCGCCGTCGTCGACAGCATCTCGCGCATGCCGGGGCCCCCTTTCGGGCCTTCGTAGCGAATGACGATCACGTCTCCCTCTTTGTACTTCTTGGCACTGACCGCGGCGAAGGCGTCCTCCTCGCAGTCGAAGCAGCGGGCGGGCCCGCGGAACTTCTGGGTCTTCAGACCCGCGACCTTGACGATGGCGCCGTCCGGCGCGAGCGATCCGCGCAAGCCGACAACACCCCCCGTGGGCGACAACGGCTTGTCTGCGGAACGCACGACATCCTGGTCGGCGTTCCATTTCACCCGCGCCAAATTCTCCTTCATGGTGCGGCCGGTGACGGTCAGGCAGTCGCCATGCAAATAGCCGTGATCGAGCAAGGTCTTGAGCAGAAGCGGCACCCCGCCGGCCTCGAACATATCCTTGGCAACATAGCGGCCGCCCGGTTTTAAGTCGGCGATGTAAGGCGTCCGCTTTAGCGCCTCGGCCACATCGAAAAGATCGAACTCGATGCCGCATTCATGCGCGATGGCGGGCAGATGCAGCGCCGCGTTGGTCGAGCCGCCGGACGCCGACACGACCGCAGCCGCGTTCTCAAGCGCCTCGCGGGTGACGATGTCGCGCGGACGGATGTTGAGCGCGATCAGGTCCATGACCTTCTCGCCGGCCGCCATGCAAAAGGCGTCCCTGATCTCGTAGGGCGCAGGCGCGCCGGCCGAATAGGGCAGCGCGAGACCGATGGCCTCCGAGACGGTGGCCATGGTGTTGGCGGTGAACTGCGCCCCGCAGGCGCCGGCGGACGGGCAGGCCACATGCTCGAGCTCGTCGAGGTCCTCGGCCGACATCTTGCCGACGGAGAACTGGCCGACCGCCTCGAACAAATCCTGCACGGTGACGGGACGTCCGCGGAACGAGCCCGGCAGGATCGAGCCGCCATAGATGAAGATCGACGGTACATTCAGCCGGCACATCGCCATCATCATGCCGGGCAGCGACTTGTCGCAGCCAGCCAGGCCTATCAGCGCGTCGTAGCAATGGCCGCGCATGGTGAGCTCGACCGAGTCGGCGATCACTTCGCGCGACGGCAGCGAGGACTTCATGCCCTCGTGTCCCATGGCGATGCCGTCGGTGACGGTGATGGTGCAGAATTCGCGCGGCGTGCCGTTTGCTGAGGCGACGCCTTGCTTTACGGCCTGCGCCTGGCGCATCAGGGCGATGTTGCAGGGGGCGGCTTCGTTCCAGCAGGTGGCGACGCCGACAAAGGGCTGGTGGATCTGCTCGCGCGACAGCCCCATCGCGTAGTAATAGGAGCGATGGGGGGCGCGCTGCGGCCCCTCGGTCACATGCCGGCTCGGCAAGCGTGTTTTATCGAACGTCTTAGCGTCCATCTGGCTAATTGCCCGGATGAGCCTGTATGAGACCGGCGACACGCGTCTCCGCCCAATCGTCTCAGCCGGGGTCGTTCCCTGGCCCGCCCCCTCGCTTGAACCGCTGCGAGATGTATTCCGGCCGCTACTCCTGTAATCAACTCGATCTCACAAAGTTTTATGGCGCAAACGAGGCGCAAATGCCGCAGTCTGTGGCAAATTAGCTACAGTTCTAAGGATTCTGAGTGAAGATTTCGCGTAGAGGGTAAATATTGGGCTGGTTTTGCCGCTAAGCAGTGAAGTAACTTGCCTTTTCCGCTTAGGTGTGACGCGCCGGGGCCATGGGGCCTGAAAGCGGGAGCGTCTCCGATTGTGCCATACGTGGCTGTCGCCGTAGGGTCCGCAGGCAACCATGGCGCCGACAAGTAAAACTTTGGCTGCAGTTCACGCGCTCGTCGCGCGCGGTGAAATAAGCCTCCACTTCTTCGAGCTCGCAGCCGATGACATTCTTCTTGATGATGTGGTGCCTCGCTTGCCTCTGCGGTGGTCGTTGAGGACTATCCGACGTCCAACAGGGGTCCAACCGTTCTTGTTCTGCAACAAGATCGAAACAATCGCCCGGTCCATATAGTTTGGGGTTTCCCTAGGAGAAGCACGACGCCAGCCGTTCTGATGGCGTATCGACCGACGAGCGTTAGCGAAGCGGTCGAGCTCGATCAGCAGGACGAATACCTGGATCTGAGTCTGAGGCCGTACTGCTGTCGCCTCGATGATGCAAGGAAACTTGAAGCGGTGCGTCTAGCGCTTCGCACCGGCGACATCGCTACGGCAGCGAAATACGTCGAGACTGCACCCCGTGTCGGCATAATCCTTAAAGCGCGGCTTCGAGGCGTTTGAGGGCCTGTTCGAGCTTGGCCGCGACGGCCTCGGCCTCGACTTTCCGCTCGCGCTGCTCCTCGACAACATGCTCAGGCGCGCGGGAGACGAATTTCTCGTTCGCCAGCTTGGCGTCGAGCTGCGCGATCTCCGAGCCGACCTTGTCGATCTCCCGCTTCAGGCGCTTCGATTCCGCATCGATGTCGATGATCCCCGCAAGCGGCAGCGCGAGCGTCGCCTCGTCGAGCACGATCTGCACCGAGCCAGGCTGCGGCCTGCCGAATTCGAGGCTCTCAAGGCGGGCGAGCTGCTTGATGGTCTCGCCATGGCGGGCGACCCGCGCCTTGGTCTCGGGCCCGGCGAAGGCGATGACCAGCGGCACCTTGGCGGCAGCCGGCACGTTCATCTCGACGCGCACCGAGCGCACCTCGGAGACGAGCTTGATCAGCCAGCCGATCTCGGCATCGGCTGCCGCGCTCTCGAGCCCCTGATGCTCTGGCCAGGGCGCGAGCATCAACAGCGTCGGCCTGCCCTCGCCTGCGGGCGCAAGCTTCGCCCACAGCTCCTCGGTGACGAAGGGCATGAAGGGATGCAGCACGGTGAGCGCCTGGTCGAGCACGAAAGCGGCGACGGCGCGCGTCTCGGCGGCGGCCTCGGCGTCGTCGCCCATGAGGATCGGCTTGATCAGCTCGAGATACCAGTCGCAGAAGACGTGCCAGACGAAATGGTAGATGGCGGTGGCCGCTTCGTTGAAACGGAAATTCGCGATCGCCTCGGTCACGGCGGCGAGCGTGCGCTCGCTCTCGCCAAGGATCCAACGGTTGACGGTCGCTCGTGCCGTCGCGGGATCGAAGCCCGGCACCGGCACGCAGCCATTCATCTCGGCGAAGCGCGCGGCGTTCCAGAGCTTGGTCGCGAAATTGCGATAGCCCTCGACGCGCGAGGTCGAGAGCTTGATGTCGCGTCCCTGCGCCGCCATGGCGGCAAGGGTGAAGCGCAGCGCGTCGGCGCCATAAGCGTCGATCAGCTCCAGGGGATCGATGACGTTCCCCTTCGACTTCGACATCTTCTGGCCCTTCTCGTCGCGGACCAGCGCATGGATGTAGACGTCGCGGAACGGCACCTCTTCCATGAAGTGCAGGCCCATCATCATCATGCGGGCGACCCAGAAGAAGATGATGTCGAAGCCGGTGACGAGCACGTCGGTCGGGTAGTAGCGCGCGAGCTCGGGCGTCTTGTCGGGCCAACCGAGCGTCGAGAAGGGCCAAAGCGCCGACGAGAACCAGGTGTCGAGCACATCCTCGTCGCGCTTCAGCGCAACCCTTTCTC
>CAWHUE010000010.1:0-13952 GCA_963832515.1 uncultured Alphaproteobacteria bacterium | reverse complement strand
ACAGAAGATAACGCCAAGTGATAAGATTGAGACGGGGAGGAAACGGATATGGACACATCGCTCATGCGCGCAGCCGTGCTCGCAGCCTTCGCCACCTTCGGCCTGGCGGCTTCGGCCGCAGCGGCCGACAAGCTCGACACGGCAGCCTTCGTCACCGCCTGCACCGAGGACCCGACCGTCACCGAGGATCCGGGCTTCGACGGTGGCTCCGCGACGCCCAAGGCCTTCTGCGAATGCGTCGCCGGCAAGCTCGTCGAGAACAAGTCGAGCCAGGCCGATGTCGACATGCTGACCAAGCTGCACAACGAAGAGATCAGCGACTCCGACGCGGAGACGCATCCGAACTTCGAGAACCTGCTGGTCGCCAACGAAGGCTATGAGGACGCCTGCCGGCAGAGCCTCGGGCTTTCCACCGACTATGGCACCGATATCGAGGAAGCGCCGACGGAAGAAGAGGTGCCGGAAGGCGAGGCGCCAGACGGCGAGGCCCCGCTCGAGGATTCCCCGCCTGAGTGACGCGCGGAAGCTCGACGCTTTTCTTCACGCCGACAGCCAAACTTTCGCGCGTCTTCGCGTTTAGAGATCGGCGAAGCGAATCGAAAGGAGAGCGGCCATGGCGCTCGGGGGGCATGTCTTTCTCTATTGCGAGCGCGGAACCAGCACGGCGCTTCTCGCCGAGCCGTTCAACGCGGCGAGCAACGGTGCCTTCCTGCTCGCGGCGCTGGTCGGGCTGCAACTGCTGCTGTGGCGGCCGCGCGAGGACCGGAGCGCCGACCATTATCTTCTGATCGGGCTCGTGTTCCTGATCGGCCTCGGCAGCCTCGCCTTCCACCTCTTCGCGACGACCGAGACGGCGCTTGCCGACGTGATCCCGATCAGCCTGTTCATGCTGGTCTATCTCGGCTTCGTGCTGAACCGCTTCCTTGGCGTGCCGCCAGGCTGGACGGTGCTCTTGGTGATCGGTTTTGCCGGGCTGATCGCACTGACCGGCGAGATCAAATGCGGCGAACGGCTGATCGCCTTCCCCGGAGCGCAAGTTCCGGGCGCGAAGCCCTGCCTGAACGGCAGCCTGTTCTACATGCCGGCGCTCGCGGCGCTCATCGTCATGGGGCTTTTGCTCAAGGAGCGTGGCCATCGCGCGGCGCCCTATCTCTTATGGGCGGCGGCGGTCTTCGCCGTTTCGGTCACCTTCCGGTCGCTCGACATGGCGCTTTGCAGCGACACGGTCTTTGACGGCCGCAAGATCGGCACCCATTTCCTGTGGCACCTCCTGAACGCGCTGACGCTGTTCCTGCTGCTCAGGGCGAGCCTGGAAGCCGGCGCTCCAGCCGCGCATCAAGCATTGCCCGCGGTGCCGGCCGAGGTCGAACAGGTTCCCGCCATCGAAGGGAAGCCCACCAACGCCGAGGCGGTGGAGCAGGAGGAGCTCGCGCCTCCGCCCGAAGTGGCGGCAAAGGAAGAACCGCCCGCGCGCGAGCCTGCGGTCGAGGACGAGCCGAGGCCGACGACATTCTATCCTGCCGCAGACACTGCGAAGGACGACGCACCGGAAGCCGAGTCCGAGCCGGAGGCGGCGGACGAAGAGTCGAAGCCGAAGACGTTCTTCCCCGCTTAAGGAGCTCGTGTCGTTGCCCGGCTCGACCGGGCAATCGAGGAGCCCGCCAGCCGCCCCATTGACGGGGCTCGCTGGTTACTGGATCACCCGCTTTCGCGGGTAATGACACGGTTTGGTATAAGGCTCGCAAAGCGGACGTGGTGGAACTGGTAGACACACAGGACTTAAAATCCTGAGGCCGAAAGGCCGTGAGGGTTCGACTCCCTCCGTCCGCACCACTTTGCACGTCTTCGACCCGGCAAGACCGGGCTCGCGCATGCATGCGCGCGCACGAACCGCTTCGCGCGCCGATTGACAGGACAAAACCCGTCATACACAAGCTTGGCCGACCGTTTCCGCGGGGATAAAGGCACGTCCCGAGATGTTGGAAGACCCGCTATTCTGGCTGTTCGTGCTTCCCGGCACCGTGCTCGGGCTCTACGCGCAATGGCGCATCAAGACCAATGTCACGAAATACTCGCAAGTCCCGACGCTTAACGGCGTGACCGGCGCCGAGGTGGCGCGACGCCTGCTCGATGCGCAGGGCCTGCAGAACGTGAAGGTGGAATCGACGCCCGGGATGCTGAGCGATCATTACGATCCGCGCGCCAAAGTCTTGCGGCTGAGCGAAAAAGTCTACCACGTTCAAAACGTTGCGGCCGCCGGCATTGCCGCGCACGAGGCCGGACACGCGCTGCAGGACGCCGAGGACTATTTCCCGATGGAGGCGCGCACCTACATCGTGCCGGTCGTGCAACTCGCCGCCCAAGCTGCGCCCTGGATCTTCGTGCTCGGCCTGATGCTGCAGATGCCGGTCGTGGCCTGGACGGGGATTATTATGTTCGGCTCGTCGTCCTTCTTTGCGCTGCTCACGCTGCCGGTCGAGTTCAATGCGAGCAAGCGGGCGCAGGAGCTGCTGGTGCGCTATCACATCATCCAGGGCGAAGAGCAGGAGGAGGGCGTCGCGCAGGTGCTGAGCGCCGCCGCCTGGACCTATGTCGCCGCCGCCGTATCCGCGCTCGGCGTGTGGATGTTCTACATTTTCGTGCTTTTGCGCGGCCGCTCGCAATAGTCCGCGCTGCGGCTATGCGCGATTTCTGATCGGCGGATCGGAAAATCCAATCGACAAGGCTGTGCTTGCTTCGTAGGCTTTCCCGCATGCTGCCCAAGGGCGGGGCAGCCTAGGTGGGAGCCTGAGCACATGAACGAGCAGCCTGCACGCAAGACGTTTTTCGGCGGGTGTCCGCACGACTGTCCCGATACCTGTGCCATGATCTACGAGGTCGAGGACGGGCAGGCTGGTCGAGGTCAGGGGCAACAAAGAACATCCCATGACGCGCGGCACGCTCTGCGTGAAGCTCAAGGACTACCACGACCACCACTACAACCCGGATCGCGTGCTCTATCCGCTGCGGCGCGTGGGGCCGAAGGGCTCGCGCCAGTTCGCGCGCATCTCCTGGGACGAGGCGATCGCCGAGATCACCACGCGCTGGAAAGACATCATCGCGCAACACGGCTCCCAGGCGATCATGCCGTACTCCTATCTCGGCAATGAAGGCCTGGTGCAGGGCCTGACCGCGGGCGACGCCTTCTTCAACAGACTCGGCTCGACCGTGAACGAGAAGACGTTCTGCGCGTCCGGCTCATCGACGGCATGGCTGCTCACCGTCGGCCCGACCGGCGGCGTTGACCCGGAGAGCTTCGTGCATTCGCGTTATATCGTGATCTGGGCCTGCAACTCGATCTCCACCAATCTGCATCACTGGCCTTTCATCCTCGAAGCGCGCAGAACGCGGCGCCAAGGTCGTGGTGATCGACTGCTACCGCTCGCGCACCGCCAAGGCCGCCGACTGGCACATCATGCCCCAAGCCCGGCACCGACGGCGCGCTCGCCATGGGCATCATCGCCGCCATGATCGAGAAGGGCCATGTCGACCAGGAATGGGTGGACAAATACACGGTCGGCTATCCCGAGCTTGCCGCGCGCGCCGCGGAGTTCACGCCAGACTATGTCGAGCGCGTGACGGGCGTGCCGGCTGAGGACGTGGCGAGGTTCGCCCGTGAGTTCGCGACGACCCAGCCTTCGGTGATCCGCATGGGCGTTGCGCTCGAGCGCCACGCGGGCGGCGGGCAGACCATCCGCGCTGTCTGCGCCATCCCTGCGCTCGCCGGGGCCTGGCGCCATGTCGGCGGCGGGCTGTTGCAGATGCCGCTTTGGGAATTCCCGGTGGATTGGGCGCGCGTGTCGCGGCCCGACTTCATCCGCCCCGGCACACGGGTCGTCAACAACCTCCAGCTCGGCCGCGCGCTTGTCGGAGACATGCAGCTCGATCCGCCGATCATGGGCCTCTACATCTACAACACCAATCCGGTGAGCCAGGCGCCCGAGACCAACAAGATCGTGCAGGGCCTAAGCCGCGAGGATCTGTTCTTCGTGACGGCGGAGCATTTCGTCACCGATACGGCGGCCTATGCCGACATCGTGCTGCCCGCAACCATGGCCGGCGAGCACGACGACATGATGTTCTCCTGGGGCCACTTCTATCTGACCATCAACGAGAAGGCGATCGAGCCCTGCGGCGAGGCGAAGTCGAATGCCGAAATCTTCCGCCTGCTTGCTGCAGCGATGGGCTTCGACGATGCGCAGTTCAAGATGAGCGACATGGATCTCGCCAAGCATTACGTGCAGTGGGATGCGCCGCAGATGGCCGGCATCGACATGGAATATTTCCGGCGGCACGGCTATTTCCATCTCGCCGTGGGCACGCCTGACGACCGGCTGCCGCATGCCGAGGGTAAGTTCCCGACAGCGTCGGGCAAGGTCGAGTTCCTGGTGAAGGACGCCAAGAACTTCGTCGCCCCTCCGTTCCGCATGATGTACGAGGACAAACAGTCGGGCGAAGCGGTCGATCCGCTGCCGGGCTATGTGCCGCCGCGCGAGAGTGCGGCCTCGAACCCCGAGCTCGCCAAGCGCTATCCGCTCAATGTGATTTCGCCCAAGAGCCACGGCTTCCTCAACTCGTGCTACGCCAACGAGAAGCACAAGATCAGAGGGCAGGGCGAGCAGTTCGTCATGATGAGCCCGAATGACGCCGCTGAGCGCTCGATCCGCGAAGGCGATCCGGTGCGCGTGTTCAACGATCGCGGCGATTTCGAGGGGCTTGCGCGCGTCACCGACGACGTGCGGGACGGCGTGATCGTGGCGACGCTCGGTTATTGGCGGAGCCTCAACCGCTCGGACGGCTCGGTGAACTCGATCTCCTCCGCCGAATATCTGCGGGCTGGGCCGCGCGCCCACCTTCTCAGACAATCTGGTGCAGGTCGTCCGCGTGAACTGATCGCCGCTATTCGGCGGCTGCGCTCGATGAGCGGTTGGCCTTCACCTCCTGAAGTGCGGTGAAGCCTTCAAGCTCCGGGTGGCCGTCATAAAGCGGCTTGCCAGCGCCAGCACCCGCATGCGCCTTGCGGAAGGCTTCCGACCGCGTCCAGGCAATGAAATCAGCCTCGGAGCGCCACGTGCTGTGCGAGGCATAAAGGACGTGGTCCTCCTTCTCGGGTCCCTTCAGCAGGTGGAAGGTCAGAAAGCCGGGCACCTCGCGCAAGTGGGAGTCGCGGTTGAGCCAGACCTGCTCGAAATCGTGCTCCGAGCCCTTCTTAACCTTGAACCGGTTCATGGCGATGAACATGCAGGCACTCCTCGAGCCACGATGCGCGACATTTGACCCCGGTCATACACGCTTCGGCCGCGCCCTGCTATATAGGCGCCGAAACCACATACACCCTGCCCAGGAGGTTCCCCATGAACAAGGATGCCAAGGAGCGCCGCAAAGCGCCGCTCGCCACCCCCACGGATCTCGGCTCGAATGCGACGCGCGACATTTCCGGCGCCCTCAACGCGCTGCTTGCCGACGTGTTCGCGCTCTACATGAAGACCAAGAACTTCCACTGGCATGTGAGCGGGCCGCATTTCCGCGGTCTCCATCTCATGTTCGACGAGCAGGGTGCCGAGCTGTTCGCCATGACCGACGAGATCGCCGAGCGGGTACGGAAGGTGGGCGGCATCACGCTGCATTCGATCGGCAACATCGCGCGGCTGCAGCGCATTCCTGACAACGACACCGATTATGTCGATCCGCTCGACATGGTGGCCGAGCTCAGATCTGACAACCAGGCGCTGATCGCCAGTCTGCGCGAGACGCATGAGCTTTGCGACGAGGAGAACGACGTCGCCACCGCGAGCCTGATCGAAAATTGGATCGACGAGGCCGAGAAGCGCGTCTGGTTCCTGTTCGAGACGAGCCGCAAAGGCGATCCGGGGCACTAGGCGCGTTCTCGGTACAGCCAGTCGAAGCTCGCAAGCAGCGCCGTCTCGCGCCGCCAGCCGAGAACGAGGTTGCGCGCGAGCCGCGCCGGTCCGCGCAAATGGTAAAGCCTGCCGAGCAGCCGCGCCTCGCGCTGGACGCGCCACGCCCTGTGCTGCCGCTCTTTCGCGTATCGGGCGAAGGCACTTGCCGGATCGTGCGGCAAGCTTGCGAGATTTGAAGCGAGAGCAACCGCGTCCTCAATGGCGAGCGCGGCCCCTTGCGCGAGGAACGGCAGCACGGGATGGGCGGCGTCGCCGAGAAGGACCGTGCGGCCGGTGCTCCAAGGCGTGATCGCCGCGAGGCCATGAAGCGACCAGCTCCGCCAGACGCCCGCGTATTCCCGCAATGATTTCGAATCCTTGCACCAGCCAGTGAAGCTTGCGCGCAAAGCCCTGGCGTCGGCCGCCTCGTTCCACCCTCGGCGCTCGTGTCCTCCGTCGGTCACGGCAACGACATTGAGGTCCGCGCCGCGCCGGACCGGGTAATGCACGATATGGGCGCCGGGCCCGAGCCAGAGCCCGACAACGGGCGCATCGAAGGGAGGCGGCAGCTCTTTGCGCGGCACCAGCGTGCGGGACGCTGTCGCGCCGGCGAAACGCAACGCTGCACGGGGGGCGACATGCTTGCGGACCGCCGACCACAAGCCATCGGCGCCGATCAGGCACGATCCAGCCGCCCGGCTGCCATCAGCGGATTGCGCAGCCACGCCGGCATCGTCTTCGGCAATTGAATTGACCTCGAAGCCGCGGGTAAGCGCGATCAAGTCGAGCCGCTCCGCAACGGAGAGGAGCGCGGCATGCAGGTCTGCGCGGTGCAGCGTGAGATAAGGAGCGCCGTAGCGTGTCTCGGCATGGTCGCCGAGCGGCACCGAAGCAAGGCGCCGGCCCGACAAGCCGTCGAACACCCAGATCGCTTCGGGGCGGAAGGCTATTTGATCGATGGCATCGAGGGCGCCGATCTGCCGCAAAGCGCGAATGGCGTTGGGACCAAGCTGGATTCCGGCACCGGTCTCCTCCTCGAAGGCGGAGCGTTCGAGGACGTTCGATGCGATCTCCCGCCGGGCAAGCGCGATGGAAGCCGCGAGGCCGCCGATGCCGCCGCCGGCAATGAGAACGCGCCCCTCTTGTGACGGCATGGAGGTCAGGCGGCCGGCGCGCCCGGCAGTGCGGTCGCGACATACACGCAACCGTCAGGCTCGCTCTCGGTCGCGCTGAGCTGCGGCTCGTGGACGAACAAAGTCGAGCAATAGGGGCAGACGATTTGCGCCTCGTGCCCCATATCGAGATAGACATGGGGGTGGTCGTGAGGGGGCGCGGCGCCCATGCACTGAAACTCCTTGACGCCGATCGCGATCCGGTCGGCGCCGAGATCGTTCACGAAATGAGGCACGACAGTCTGAGCCATGAATTGCCGTCTCGTGCGATGCGGGCGCGGCGGCAAGCATAAAGAGCAACGGGAAAAAACGATAGATGCGAATGCAGCGTTTCGATTCCGATGGCGTCGAGATCGCCTATCTCGACGAGGGGCAGGGCGAGCCGATCCTGCTGATCCACGGCTTCGCCTCGAACGTGGTGGCGAACTGGGTCGATCCGGGCTGGGTGCACACGCTCAATTCCGCTGGCCGGCGCGTCGTCGCCTACGACAATCGCGGACATGGGCAGAGCGAGAAGTTCTACGACCCGGCCCTATACGGCGCGCCCGCAATGGCGGAGGACGGGCGGCGCCTCCTACACCATCTCGGCCTCTCGCGCGTTGACGTGATGGGCTATTCGATGGGTGCGCGCATCGCCACGTTTCTTACCTTCGCGGATGCCACGCGCGTCCGCAGCCTGGTGCTCGGCGGCGTCGGCATCAATTTCGTGCGCGGCCTGGTCGGCTCCGGCCCGATCGCGCGGGCTCTCGAAGCGCCGAGCATCGACGACGTGACCAACGACACGGCGCGGAGCTTCCGCGCCTTCGCCGAGCAGACGAAAAGCGACCTCAAGGCGCTTGCCGCCTGCCTGCGCGGGCCCCGCGAGAAGATCACGCCGGAGCTGCTCGCAGCCATCGAGAATCCTACGCTCGTCGCGACAGGCAGCAACGACGTGATCGCAGGCCCGGGCGCGGAGCTTGCCGCGTTGATCCCGGATGCCCAATTCTTGGACATCGAAGGACGCGACCACATGAAGGCGGTCGGCGACACGCGTTTCAAGCAAGGCGTGCTCGACTTTTTAACCCGCCGGCGCTAAGCCCGTGCTAGTAGAGGCGCAAGAAAAGCCGGTGCAGCGAGGTTCCGATGACGAAATCCGTCGCGGCAGTTGAACCCAATATCAAGAGCTACGATCCGATCTGGAGCCAAGTCAGGCGCGAGGCCGAAGAGATCGGCGCGAGCGAGCCCGCGCTTGCGGGCTTCGTCTATGCGACGGTCCTGAACCAGGAGCGGCTCGAAGACGCGGTGTGCCATAGGCTCGCCCGCCGCCTGCAGCACTCCGCACTCGACGCAGGCCTCTTGCACAAGATGTTCGAGGAGGTGCTGGAGTCCGAGCCTTCGCTCAGCGAAACGTTCCGCGCAGACCTGATGGCCGTCGCCAAGCGCGATCCGGCCTGCAGCCGGCTCGTCGAGCCTCTGCTCTATTACAAGGGCTTCCACGCGCTCGAAATCTACCGCATCGCGCATCATCTGTGGGGCGCGGGCCGCAAGGACTTTGCGCTCTACCTGCAGAGCCTCTGCTCGCGCTTCCTGCAGGTCGACATTCACCCGGCGGCGAAGATCGGCAGGGGCATCATGTTCGATCATGCGACCGGCATCGTGATCGGCGAGACGGCTTCGATCGGCGACGATTGCTCGCTGCTGCACGGCGTGACGCTCGGCGGCACGGGCAATGAGCGTGGCGACCGGCATCCGAAGATCGGCCGCGGCGTGATGATCGGCTCGGGCGCGAAGATCCTTGGCAACATCAATGTCGGCGATTGCGCGCGCATCGCCGCGGGAAGTGTCGTTCTGAAGGACGTGCCCGCGCGGCGCACTGTGGCGGGGGTCCCTGCGCGCGAGATCGGCTTTGCCGGCTGCGAGGAGCCGGCGCTCGTCATGGACCAGATGATCGATCCGGATAAAGCGGGCGATCTTTAGCGCCGGTGCGAGCTAGACTTAGC
The DNA here is from genome assembly GCA_963832515.1 of uncultured Alphaproteobacteria bacterium. Lineage (GTDB taxonomy): Bacteria > Pseudomonadota > Alphaproteobacteria > Rhizobiales > Methyloligellaceae > Methyloceanibacter. Next base: position 4,862 of record CAWHUE010000010.1, on the reverse strand, counting down.
GGCCAGGAAGGAATTGCGGTGACACGGGAAGAGATCATCAAGCTCGAACGCTATCTGAAGAAAATGTTCCGGCTGCCCGAGCTGCAGGTCCGCCAGCGTCCGCAGAAGCAGGATTCCGCCGAGGTGTTCCTCGGCGAGGAGTTCATCGGCGTGCTGTTCCGCGACGACGAGGACGGCGAGACCTCCTACAATTTCCAGATGGCGATCCTGGACTACGACCTGAAGGACTAGGTCCCGCGCTGATACGCGCCTTAACCATCTCTTAACAATAAGCGCCGACGGCGCCCTTGGCGCGCCTAAACTTCCCCCCTGGCCTGACCAGCGGATGGGGGAGGGGACGGTGCAGTGGGTCGCCATCTATCTTTACATCACGGCCGTTGGCTTCGTGGCCGCCGGGCTGCTCGCGAGCTTCGTTCAGCTCGTGTCGGGCCAGCCGATGCGCTTCTACATCGAGCCGAATTCGATCCTGGTTTCGATCGGCGGAGTGCTGCTGCGCGTGCTTGCCGGCCCCGCGATCCTCATGCGCAACGCCTGGCGCGGGGTAGTGGTGGAGCGGCGCCCGATGGGCTGGTTCGGAGCTTCCTTGGCAATCGCGGCCGTCTGGAGCCTGTTCTCGGGCGCGCTGCTGCTCGATCTGATCATGAACCTCTAGGCCGCCCTCCCACAAAAAAAGAGCCGGTCTCCTTGCGAGACCGGCTCCAGTAAAGGCCCGGTTGGGTCGGGGATGGGTGGGGGATGGTCACCGGGCCTTGAACTTGGGGGTGGTCGAAAAACTCCTAGTTGCGGTTTGACGCCGAGATCTGCGGCTGCGGCGCGAGCTCGGGCGGCAGCAACGAGATCCAAACGAGCGGATTGCGCTCGGACTGGCGCTTGATGAAGGTGTAGGAGGTTGCGGCCCACTGCAGGACCTCGCGCCGCTTGTTGTCGAGCACGAAGTCGCCCTGGTCGGTGCGCACGGTCAAGACCGCGTGGCCCTCGTTATTCTCGTCGCGGACGACGGTAATGAGGAGGGTGCTTTCGGGCCAGCCGCGCTCGATCAGTGTGCGGCGCTTGAGCAGGACATAGTCCTCGCAATCGCCGCCCCTGCCGCCTTGCGGGTAGGTCCACATCTCGACCTTGCCGTAGAGCTCGAGGTCGGTCACCGGCGCCACGGCGTCGTTGACGGAATCGTTCACCTCGGCAAGCTCGCGGAACCTGGCGGAGCTAAGCTGCACCCGGTCGGCAAAGCGGCGCCCAGGGCGGCACTCGTCCTTGTGCTCGCGGCAGAAGGTGACGTAGCCGATTGGCGGCAACGTATCGCCGAAAGCCTGCATGAAGCTGATCTTTTGCGGCTCGACAGCCGAATTCTTCAAGCTGATCGCGTGAGTATTGGTGGCGTCTGCCGGCAAGGATGAGATGAACATCAAAAAGGCAGACCCTATGAGAAACTGTTTCATTGCACCCCCCTTGTTGTTGAGGGCACTATCTCAAATAGATTTTGAGATCCCGATAAGAAAAGCCTGTAATTTCAACAAGTATTGGTAGAGGTTTCTTAGTAAGGCCTACTGAAATCTGAACGTTCTTGGTTTATTTAAAATTTTAGCGAACTTGAGAACAAATCGAGTCCGAGGGCTGCTGCTGGGGTGGGCGAATGCGTGGTGGTCGAGGGCCGGTTGAGGTGCGAGGGCGCAGCCCGAGCGCCTCGAAGGGACGGCCGGCCACCTCACCATGACGATTGCCGTGCCGCCTTTAGGGCGCGTGTGTGGACAACGTTCCGTTGCCCCCTACGAATGTCGTGGATGGGCCCTAGCTGAAGGCGCGGGTGAGGCTGTCGGGGTCCTGCAGCTCTGCGAACTGAATGGTAAAGCCCTGGTCGTGGTGGCGGACCACGCGGCCGCGCATGCGGCCGAGAATGACCACCGTCTCGAGCCCCGGCTTGGCGCCGGCCGCGACCGACGCGCCGCTCAACGACATGTCGATGACCCGGCAGGAATGCACGTAGCCGTTCGGCAGAATCAGCTTCGTGTCGCTGACGCGGGGGACGAAGCGCTTATGCCGGCGCTCCTCGGACAGGCCGAGGGTTTTCTGGTTGGTGAGCCAGGTGAGGAGGTTGGCGATCCGCTCGCGCTTGATCTGGCTCGCCACGATACGGGCGGCGAACTCGCCGTCGATTTCCCGCACCACGACGCCCTCAATGCGGCCGAGATTGTCGAGATAGGCCACGATGCGCTCGCCGACCTCGCAGGTCACTGCCGCGCGGACCGCCATGCCGCCGGCCGACATGTTAATCACCTCGCAAGCATATTCCTGCTTGTCCTCGCGCATGAAACGGCCCTGCAGCGAGACCTCGAACTCGGCGGTGCTTGCGGCGCTCGGGCACGATCTTCACGATCGGCCGCTTCGTCCCGTCAAGCGTGCGCGCGCCGCGCAGCCTCTGAGGTTCGGGCGCTACCGTCTCGCCGAGCTTCGCGACGTTCATCTGGCTGCCGGGTTTGTGTGGCTGTGCTGCCTCGGGAGGCATTTCACTAAGCCACGCTAGTCGGATGCTGGTTAAGGAAGGTCTAAACCAACGCCCGAAGCATTAGTGCGGAGGTCCGTCGCGGCCTGCCAGGACGCGGAACCGCTTCGGACGCAACCTGATGATCTCCGCCCCGCGGCTTGCGAAGGCGGGCGTTCCGTCGGGCCAATGCAGGCCAACCGCTGCAATCTCCAGGCGCGTCAGCGGCTCGGAGCCGAGCCAGAATGCCGGCTCGATGGCCGTGATGGTGCCGAGCAGGCGGTTGATCGTCTCGCCGGTATGGATGAGCGGCAGCAGCAGGAACTCGAAGCGCGCCTCCTTGTCAGTGTCGGTATAGGCGCGGAACTCGCCATGGCCGACCGCCGCATCGACCAGCACGTTGCGGAGCAGGGAGGCGAGCGCATCGCGGTCCCTTGCCTTCCACAGCGTAAGGAAATCGACGCCCCGGAGCTCCCGGCCGAACTGCTCGCAGATCTTCGTGCCGGCGAGCCGGAAGCGCATCCCGAGCAGGCCTGCACCTTCCGCGATGAAGGTCTCCGGCAAAAGTGAGGCGATCTTGGCCGGCTCGATCTCGAACCTGCGCGGCGCAAGCCGACCATTGCGTATGTGGTCCCAATACGCGTAAAGCTGCCTACTCGTTGGCTGCTGCATAACCCACCCAACAAAACGCTACACCACGCTCCTGAAGCCGCCCAACCTTCCGCCAAGCCAAGGTAAAGGTCCCGATTTGGCACAAAGACCGAGCCAGCAAATGCTCCTGCACCGAATAAGCAGAGAGCGTGCCAGCGATGCGCGCTGCGGGGGGTCGAAGCGCGTCAGCGCGCCATTAGGGTTTCCGTGCGCGGGCAGGGGAACACGTCCTGCCGGCTTCGGCGATGGCCGCTTCTGAGCCTATCTTCAACGTGCCTAGAGCCGTGGTCCTCGCGATCGCGCTGATGGCGGGAGTCCAGATCGCACGCGATCTCCTGCCCGACGAGGCCGATGTCACTTTCCTTCTGGCGCTTGCCTTCATCCCCGCGCGCTATGCGGGTTCCGCGCTCGAGCTTCCCGGTGGCTACCTCACCGCCGTCACCTCGTTCGTGACCTACATGGTGGTGCATGCGGGTTGGGTGCACCTTCTGGTGAACGCGATGTGGATGCTTGCCTTCGGCACGGCCGTGGCGCGGCGGATCGGCAGGTGGAACTTCTATGCGTTCTCGATCCTGTGCGGCATCGCCGGCGCGCTCTTGCATCTTGCCTTTCACTGGGGCGATCTCGCGCCGGTGGTCGGCGCTTCAGCAGCAATTTCAGGCCAGATGGCGGGCGCGCTCAGATTCGTCTTCGGCGCGAAGCGGAACCCTTGGGAGCAGACACCGGATTTCGTCAACGCGCCGCTTGCGACGTTGGGTGAGACCTTCAAGAACCCGCGCATCGTGACGTTCTTGGTCCTGTGGGTGGCTCTGAACGTCTATTTCGGCCTGAGCGCCGTGATGGTGCGGGGCGCCGAAGGCAATATCGCCTGGGAGGCGCATATTGGCGGTTTCCTCTGCGGTTTGCTGCTCTTCGGCTTTTTCGACGAGAAGCGCGCGCGGGGCACGGAACCTCCTCTGGCACCTTCGGTTTGAAATTTGCCGTCAACCCGCCGGGTCTTGCGCGCCTTCCCAGTCCGGGACAGAATGTCGCAGGCTGAACGGGACGTCAGTTCCCGGCTGGAGGAAACGCGGATGAACGTCGCTGCAATCTTGAAGCTCAAGGGCAGGGAGGTCTTCACCACGACCCCCGATACGGCCCTTCTCGACATCACCAAATTGCTGGGCTTGCACGGCATTGGCTGCATCGTCGTCACCTCGGAGGACGGCAAGGTGGTCGGCATCGTCTCCGAGCGCGACGTGGTGCGAGAGATCGCGCGCGCCGGATCGAAGGTGCTCAAGGAGCCGGTCGAGACCTGCATGACGAAGAACGTGGTGAGCTGCCGCGAATGCGACACGATCGACCGGCTGATGGCCGAGATGACAGCGCACCGGTTCCGGCACATGCCGGTGGTTGATCGCGGCCGGCTGGTCGGGCTTGTCTCGATCGGCGACGTGGTGCGGATGCGCATTGCCGAGGCGGAGATGGAAGCCGCGGCGATGCGCGAGTATATTGCCACAGGCTAACGTACGATCCGGTCCAGTAGAGCAACACGGCAGCGAAGTCTGAATGGCGATACCGCGCGTCCTTGTCCTTTGCGCTGCCGCCGTTGCCGCGAGCCTGTCTTTGGCGTCGGCCGAGGATGGCGCAAAACCTGATGCAGGCAAGGCCAAACCGAATCTTGCGGCCTGGAATTTAGAGGCACTGCCGCCCGAGCTTGCCGAGCGCGTGCGCCGGCGCGATGCATCCTTCGCGC
>CAWHUE010000009.1:0-81725 GCA_963832515.1 uncultured Alphaproteobacteria bacterium | reverse complement strand
CCTGATCGCGGCCACCAACCGGCCCGACGTGCTCGATCCGGCGCTGCTCCGGCCCGGCCGTTTCGACCGTCAGGTCGTGGTGCCGCGTCCGGACATCATCGGCCGCGAGAAGATCCTGAAGGTGCATGTGCGGAAGGTGCCGCTTGCGCCCGACGTCGATCTGCGCGTGATCGCGCGCGGAACGCCAGGGTTCTCGGGCGCAGATCTCGCCAATCTCGTCAATGAGGGCGCTCTGCTCGCCGCCCGACGCTCCAAGCGCCTCGTGACCCAGCAGGAGTTCGAGGACGCCAAGGACAAAGTCATGATGGGCGCCGAGCGCCGTTCCATGGTCATGAACGAGGAGGAGAAGACGCTCACCGCCTATCACGAGGGCGGGCATGCGCTTGTCGCGCTGCATCTGCCGGCCTCGGACCCTGTGCACAAGGCGACCATCATTCCGCGCGGCCGCGCGCTCGGCATGGTCATGCGGCTGCCTGAGCGCGATCAGCTCTCGTATACGCGCGCCAAGCTCAAGGCCGACGTCGCCGTCGCCATGGGCGGGCGCGTCGCGGAGGAGCTCGTGTTCGGGCACGACAAGGTGACGTCGGGCGCCGCAGCCGACATCAAGATGGCGACGCAGCTTGCCCGCGCCATGGTCACGCAGTTCGGCATGTCCGACAAGCTCGGACCGCTCGCTTATGGCGACAACGAGGAGGAAGTGTTCCTCGGCCATTCCATTGCGCGACAGCAAAACCTCTCCGACGAGACGCAGACCAAGGTCGACGAGGAGATTTACCGCATTGTCGACGAGGGCTTCGAGCACGCGCGCAAGATCCTGTCGGAGAACATCGACGACCTGCACACGGTCGCGCGCGGCCTGCTTGAGTACGAGACGCTGTCGGGCGAGGAGATCAAGGACCTGCTGAAGGGCAAGCCGCCTGTGCGCGAGTTCTTGCCGAGCTGAGCCCGCGTCCTGGTCCCGCCTCCGCCGTGCCCGCGGCGGGGCGCGGCAAGAAGGCGCCGCCCGCGCCCGAGCCCGACACCGGCGGCATGGCGCCCGAGCCCTCGACTTAAGTCCGGTAGGGGTGGCAAAGCGAAGCGTGTCCACTCCATTCCGGCGCCGCTACCTATCTCGTGTGCGAGAAGTTGAAAAACGGCAAGAATCGCGCGGCTGCGTGGTGGATAAGAGTGAGCCCGCTGAGACCGGGCTGAGCGAATGCACCATTCAGGCAAGTTCGGGCGGGACTGCAAGACTGGCTTCAACCGGGTGTGCGAGACGCTGAAGAGCGGCAAGAAGTGCTGCGGCTGCGTGCCGGATAAGAACGCTAAGCCCGAGAACAAGGAAGGCGCCGATGAGGCTCAGGCGCTCATGTTCGCGTGCACATCCAATGTCGAGATTCCTGATGGCAGCATCATTGCCAACCGCAAAGCTGGGATAAGGGCTGCCAGCGAAGCGGAAGCCAGAATTATTTACATGACTCTCTCTTCCACAAGGCGTGGCCCTAAGGGGCCCCGTGACTTGTACGCGCGCCTCGATTTGAATTGTCCGCCCCGCGCCTGCCTGACACTGGCGGCATGGCGCCCGAGCCTTCGACCTAAGCCAAATGCGGGAATGGTGGGCGCGGCTTGGATCGAACCAGAGCCATTAGCGCTTCACGGCGTGCTTGCGCGCCCGATGTTTCTGATCTCTCAGCCGCCCTTTGCTGGAACCTTTCGCCAGGACAACGCATTATCGCGCGGCCGAACGTAGGGAGGCGAGCATGCCTGGAGACCCCAATGAGTGTCGGCTTCACGCGCGAAACTGCCGTCGGCTGGCGATGACGGCGCGGACTAAAGAAGCCGCTGACACGTTTCTAAACTTGGCGCAAAACTGGGATTTTCTGGCAGCGGAACTGGATAGCGCCCGCTTCTTCTCGATGCCATGAACGACATCAACAGCGATCAAACCGGGCCTCCCAAGGCAGCATAGTTCATGCCGCGCTATCATATCTCTCGGCCGAGGAGCTACAGACGATCCGAAAGTTCATCGAGGAAAGCGACGCTATCGACGCGACCAGCCCTGCTGAGCTTCAAGTTGCTTGTTAGTCACTGGCCTGGCTCCTGGAGAAGCTACCCCCTACACGGAGCATTAGGCAAAAGGGCGCCGGCCGAAGCCGACGCCCCTTGGAGGTTCTAGGCTAGAATACGGGTTCACTTTTTACATTCTTTCATTCCGGCCATCGCCTTTTTGGCCTCGGCCTCGGAGCCAAACTGGCCCATCATGCTAAATTTTTCAGTCTCAGTTGGCGCTGACGTTGCTATCGAGCATTGTTTCTTCGTCTTATCGAACATGACATAGAAAGTGTTGGCTGCGGATGCGGACACCGCCAATGAGCCGATCAGTATTGCCGTGAGTAGGAACGTTTTCATAGGTCACTCCTTCACTAGTGAGGGGTCCCCTCGCAGCCCCACAACCTGGATTCTGCCATCAGTTCCGCCGCAAAAAGGGGGCGCCGACCGAAGCCGACGCCCCTGGCTATCTCTGTTTCAAGTGCGGCGATGTCGAAGCGCAGCTCATCCGCTCAGGTGTTCATCGAACCAGTGCATAAGGTGCCGAACCCTTCCTGCCGGTTAGACCGCTTCAGTGATAATCTCCTGGCTTGCACTTGGGGGGAAAACACCATGCCTTTTCAAATCAGCCCGCCTACGCAGATAACCCTGCTCATCTCTGTCCTCGTGGCAATCCTAGCCTTGGTTGCTCGCTATTCTGGGGTTACGATTCCCATTATAGGAGAGCATCCGTTCGGCACGCTTCTGATCAGTTATCTTGTACTTCTTGCGGGCAACCTGATCGAAGGGATCTAGAATAAACTTGTTTGCAAGGGCGCCGACAGAAGCCGCGCTAGTGGAACTGATTGTAATCAGTCCGATGGGATGCGTTGCGAATCGGCGGCTGCTTCTTGAGTGCGAAAAATTCTCAACATAAGGGGGACACGATGAGAAAGCTGACTCTAGCTATTGCAATTCCAGCCCGCAATCGCTGCGTTCGTGGCCGTATCCGCTCAAGCCGCGCCGCGTATAGCTTTGCCGTCGCAAAACCAATCGGCAATCCAACAGATAGGCTGCACCAAAGCTGGTCCGCGTTGCCCCTTGGGGCGCGCCTGGATCTGCACTCAAAAAGGCTGTGCGTGTGAACTTGCGGTGTCCACTATGGCGCTCATGGAGATACCCGTTACGCCCCTGGCGCTGGCGTTATTAGGCGGGCAACAAGAAGGCTTGTTTGCCTGATGGCGTTTGCGTTCTGGGTGACAATCTGAGGCATCCTCCCTCCATGGGCCAGCCAGGAGGCGAGCGCGTGCCCAATGCCGGATGTTAGTGCCATATCGGGAATGGTCATCGCGAACCCACTCTCCAGAAGTTTGCGTGGCAAGTCGTGGCGGCTGGGAGATTCACAGGCTCCCGGGCGGCGCGCGCATTATGCTTGGGTGGGACGAAATCGGCAGAACTTTGCCCGTGGTGCTGCCGAGGAAATTTCTAGGGCTAAAATTTGTAGCTAAATGTTTGGATTTAAAATGATAAAAGTGGTGGGCGCGACTGGGATCGAACCAGTGACCCCTGCGATGTCAACGCAGTGCTCATACCGCTGAGCTACGCGCCCGTTCCGTGATAAAGAAAGCGCACTCTATATCGGGTCGCCCCCCGGGAAGGCAACCCGTGGCCAGCACCGAAATCGGAGGCCGCAAGCCTCAAGTCGCGAGCAATCGCTCCACCTGGTCGACCAGGTCGCGCAGATGGAAGGGCTTGGACAGGATCTTGGCGTCCTTCGGCGCATGATTGTCGGGATTGAGCGCGACGGCGGCAAAACCGGTGATGAACATGATCTTGAGCTCTGGATCGAGCTCGCTCGCCTTGCGTGCGAGTTCAATGCCGTCCATCTCCGGCATGACGATGTCGGTCAGGAGCAGCGTGAAGGGCTCCTCCTTCAGCCGGTCGTAAGCCTCGAGCCCGTTGCCGAATGACACGACGTCGTAGCCAGCCTTCTCGAGCGCCTTCACGAGAAAGCGCCGCATGTCCTCGTCGTCCTCGGCCAAGAGAATGCGCTGGACGCTGCGCGTCCGCGGATCGTTCGCCTCCATCCCTCGTCCCCCTACTCTCGCCTATGGGGCGTACACGAACTTGGTAAATGACACATTGCGCGAGGGCCGAAGGCTGCGTCGTGGCACGCCCCCGTTATCCCCGAGCCCCAAATCATCGCGTCTATTTTGTCCGCGCACAAGCGAGATCATGGTCTAGACAGGCGGAACTCTCATAGGCACAGTTTCTTCGGCGATTCCCGCCTGTGGGCGGGGCGCAAGGGGGCAGCTGTAAGGATTGGCTATGAGCCCAGAAGAGGCCGAGGCGATCGAACGCGAGCTTGCGCCGCCTTTCATCGTGGTGCGGCCACCTCAGTTGAGAGTGCCTCTTATCTTCAACTCGCCGCATAGCGGGCGGGTTTATCCGAGCGCGTTCCTCGCGGCGTCCAGGCTCAATTCGCTGACGCTCAGGCGCTCGGAAGACGCGTATGTCGAGGAGCTGTTCGCCTGCCGTCGCGGAGATCGGCGCGCCGCTCCTCTACGCGCATTTCCCGCGCGCTTATCTCGACGTGAACCGCGAGCCTTATGAGCTCGACCCCGCTTTGTTCCGCGATGGGCTGCCCCATTACGCCAACACCCAGTCGGTGCGGGTGGTCGGCGGGCTCGGCACCATCGCCCGAATCGTTTCCGAGTCGGACGAGATCTACCGCGAGCCGCTCTTGGTCGGCGCGGCGCTCGAGCGCATCAACCGGCTTTACGCGCCCTATCACGAGACGCTGCGCGCGCTGTTGACAGAGGCACAGCGAGAGTTCGGCCTTGCTGTGCTGATCGATTGCCACTCGATGCCGTCGCATCCGATTGCCGAGCAGGGCGGCGGGCGGCCGGATTTCGTCCTCGGCGACCGGTTCGGCACCTCTTGCAGCCCCGAGCTTACGCGGCTTGCGGCGAGCCAGCTCAAGGCGCTCGGCTATGTGGTGGCGCTCAATAAGCCCTATGCCGGTGGCTACATCACCGAGCATTACGGCCGTCCGCAAAAGGGCCGGCATGCGCTGCAGATCGAGATCAACCGCGCGCTCTATATGGACGAGACGAATTTCGAAAAGTCGGAAGGGTTCGAGCGGCTTCGCTCAGACCTCTTGACGATGGTGCAGGCGCTTGCGGCCTGCGTGCCTTCGCTCGCCGCGCCGCGCGCCGCAGCCGAATAGATCCCAGCAACATCGCATAAAAAATGGGCCGTCCGATCGAACGAACGGCCCAAGTCTAGGGAGGAAACGCCCAAGGAGGGCAGCGGCGTGGCCTGGAAAGCCATGCCGCATTGCAACAATATGTCATTGCGGCGCACAAAAAGCAAGGGCACAAGCCGGTATATCGCGCGACATTTCCGGAACACTGGTGCAGAACTGTCACGGCGGGACAGGGTCCGATCCCGCGGAGGTGGCAGAATACCGCGCCGCGCGCCCGCTACGCCTTGACTCGCAAAGGCAAAGCCCCGCAAAGCTCACGAGGTGAACGCTCCCCCGCGAGAAGATTACGAGGCCTTGCTAGCCACCGCCCACAGGCTCGCCGACAGGGCCGGGGCGGTCATATTGCCGCATTTCCGGACAGGCTTCGCGATTGACCATAAAGGAGGCGATCTCTTCGATCCCGTCACGGTCGCCGACCGCGACGCCGAGGCCGCGATCCGCGCTGGGCTCGCCGAAGCCTATCCTCACCACGGAATTCTGGGGGAGGAGTTCGGTGCGCTCAATCCGGACGCTGAATATTGCTGGGTGATCGATCCGATCGACGGGACCCGCTCCTTCGTCATCGGATTGCCGATCTGGGGCACGCTGATCGGGCTCACGCGAGACGGCGTGCCGCTGCTCGGGCTGATGGACCAGCCCTTCACCGGCGAGCGGTTTATCGGCGGCCATGGCGGCGTCCTATTTTCGTCATGGCGGCGTGGAGCGGCGTATGCAGGCGCGTGCTTGCGCATCGCTCAACGATGCGCTGCTCGCCACGACCAGCACGGATTTCTTCACGAGCGCGGAAGAGCATCACTCGCTTCGACGAGCTCAGCCGCCAGCGTGCGGCTCAGGCGTTTCGGTGGGGATTGCTATAATTACTGCATGCTCGCGCTCGGCCAGATCGACCTCGTGGTCGAGGCGGGGCTCAATCCTTACGACATTCAGCCGCTGATCCCGATCATCGAGCAGGCGGGCGGCATCGTTACTACCTGGGAGGGCGACGATGCGCGTGCCGGCGGCCGCGTCATCGCCGCAGGCGACCGGCGCGTGCACGCGGCGGCGATGAAGATTCTTTCCAGCTAGCTCGCTTTGCTGAGACGACGACGCCCGGCACGAAGGCGTCGAAGGCCGCCCAGAACTGCTCGCGGATCGTGTCGCGCTCCTGCATGATCTCGTGGTGGGCGCCGCGCAGCACGACCTGCGAGCCGGCCCTGAGTCGCGACGCGAGTTGCTCGGTGGCCTTCGTCGACACGATCTTGTCGTCGCTCGCCGAGACCATCAGCACCGGCACGCGGATGCGCGGCGGGAACTGATCGGTATCGAGCGGCGCCATCGCTTCGAGCGCGGCCTTCAGCCAGCCGATGGTCGGCGGGCCTACGGCGAGGTCGGGCGAGGTCTTGAGCACCGAGAGGTTGCGCAGGAAGCGCTCGCGGTCGGTGGTGAGCGGGTTTCCCTCGAACGCATCGCTCAGCCAATAGTCCTGGCGGCTCGGCACTGCGCGCTTGCCGAAGCCGGCGATGCAGAGCCCGTCGGCCAGGTGGCGGCACAGGCGGTGCGACATCGGCAGGCCCATGACGTTGACCATGGGCGCGGTCAGCACCATGCGGTTGAACCAGCAGCCGCGCCGCGTCGCCGCCTTGAACAGCACCGTCGCCGCCATGGAATGCCCGAGCGCGAAATAGGGCGTGGGACAATCCGGCAGCACCACGCCCTTCATGAAATGGGCGAGGTCCTCTTCATATTCGGAGAAGTCGCCGACATGGCCTTTGAGCTGGCCTCTGGCAAGCCGGCTCGACCCGCCCTGTCCGCGCCAGTCGAGGATCGCGACGGCGAAGCCGCGCCGTCTCAGCTCGCCCACCACCTCGAAATATTTCTCGATGAACTCGTTGCGGCCGGGAAAGATGCAGACCGTGCCGCGCCGATCCTTGAAGCGCCGAGCGCCAGCTCGCATAGCGCAAGCGCAGTCCCTTGCGGATGTCGAGATAGCCCGTCTGCGCGCCGAGCGGGATCGGGTTCTTGGGGGTCGCGACGAGAGCCATGATGGTGCGCTTTTCGGCCTCTATCAGCCCCGCGTCGGTGCGCGGGAGCTGCCCCTTATAGCAGCGGAATGCGGCTTCGCCACATCGTCAACCGACGCGGAAGATGCCGAGCCCGCGCGGCGAGGTGCGCTTCCACCAATGCTACATTATCGTTTTTTACAGCAGATTAGCTCCCTTGAAGGGGCGCATTTCGCCACCCATATTTTTCGCGGCGCAAGGCCGTTTCGCGGCTTGCGCTTCTCAGTGCCCGGCTCCGCGCAAGGAGCGGGCGAACCACATATCGCTTCTCAAGGAGGATGTGACATGAGAGCTTTCGATCTGACCCCGCTTTACCGCTCCACCATCGGCTTCGACCGTCTCGGCTCACTGCTCGACATGCTCGGCACGTTCGATTCAGATGCGCCGAGCTACCCGCCCTATAATATCGAGCGCGTCGGGGAGAACTTGTACCGCATCTCGATGGCGGTCGCCGGCTTCGGCGAGGCCGACCTCGAGATCGGCGTGAAGGAGAACACGCTCACCATCCGCGGCGGGAAGACGACCGAGCGCGGAGGACGCGACCTATCTGCATCGCGGCATCGCTTCGCGGAGCTTCGAGCGCCGCTTCCAGCTCGCCGACCATGTCGAGGTGACGGGCGCCGGGCTCGAGAACGGCTTGCTGCATGTCGATCTCAAGCGCGAGCTGCCCGAGGCGATGAAGCCGCGCACCATCAAGATCGCCACCAAGGCCGAGAAGGCCGAAGGGCCGAAGGTGATCGACAGCAGGGCCGCTTAGAGCCCGCGCGATCGGCGCGGGTCGATGCGCCGTTCACGTAACAAGAAGGGCGCTCTCACGGGCCGAGGGCGCCCTTCGTTGTGTTCGCGAGCGTGTCTAGGGAGAGAAGCGCTGCAAACGCCCGCCTACGCAAAACCTTATGGCGGGGGGATCAACCTAGCAGCCACAACTTACGCGAGCCTTAAGGCCGCCCCCGCCCGGGTAAGGTTTCGTTAAGAGTTGCTTGCCAGTAGCGGTTGCGCCAGGCTAACCAAGCTGAAGGCGTCATTGCCGGCTTGACCCGGCAATCCATTCCAATGGCTTCGGAGCGATGAAAGCCCTGGGAATGGATGCCCGGATCAAGTCCGGGCATGACGGCTCAACAGGACGATGGGCACGGGCAACCAATGCTCGGAATCCCGCTTGTAAGCCCGTTGGAAATCTGTCATTTATAGGGCGAATAGGACAGGCTTGCTGACCTTTGTCCTTGGGAGGCTGTGGCGCAAGACTCCAAGGCTCCTCGCCTTGGCGAGGGAACTTCGGTCCCGCCCCGGCATTCGCAAGACAGGGGTATCGAGCCGTCCGAGGAGCCGGTTCAACTCACTGCGACATTCCTGGTGACGTCCGGCTCGTGGCCAAGGCTCTTTCTGGCCCCGCTCTCGCTTGGGGCGTGAGCGCGGCCGAGGTCCAAGTGACGATGACAGTCCGCGCGTTTCCGTCCGGTCCGGTTGATGCGGCGTGGCCTTCGCCTCCGCCGGCGCAAGGACTCTACGATCCGAAGTTCGAGCACGATGCCTGCGGCGTCGGCTTCGTCGCCGACCTGAAAGGCCGCCCGAGCCACGCCATCGTCGAGGATGGGCTGCAGATCCTCGAGAACCTCACCCATCGCGGCGCGGTGGGCGCGGACCCGCTGGCCGGCGACGGCGCAGGGATTCTCGTGCAGATCCCGCACGAGTTCCTGAAGGACGTGACGAAGCCGCTCGGCTTCAAGCTGCCCGAGCCCGGCCAATACGGCGTCGGTCACATCTTCCTGCCGAAGAACCGCGCGCAGCGCATCTATTGCCAGTCGGTCGTGGCGCGCGTGGTCGAGGCGGAGGGGCTCGAGCTGCTCGGCTGGCGCGACGTGCCGTCGAACAATTCCTGCCTGTCTGCATCCGTCATCGAGACCGAGCCGCATCACCGCCAGGTGTTCATCGGGCGCGGGCGCGCGGACATCGCCGACGACGCGGAGTTCGAGCGCAGGCTCTATGTGCTGCGCAAGGTGATCTCCAACACGATCAACGGCGAAACCGGCGGCCGCGACATCGGCTTCTACACCGTGTCGCTCTCCTGCCGCACGCTGGTCTACAAGGGCATGTTCCTCGCCTATCAGCTCGGCGCCTATTACAGCGACCTGCATCATCCGAAATTCGCGTCAGCGCTCGCGCTCGTGCATCAGCGCTTCTCGACCAACACCTTCCCGTCCTGGAAGCTCGCGCATCCCTACCGCATGGTCGCGCATAACGGCGAGATCAACACGCTGCGCGGCAACGTCAACTGGATGGCGGCCCGTCAGGCAACCGTGTCCTCGCCGCTGTTCGGCGAGGACATCGAGAGGCTGTGGCCAATTTCCTATGAGGGCCAGTCCGACACGGCCTGCTTCGACAACGCGCTCGAGTTCCTGGTGCAGGGCGGCTACTCGCTCGCGCATGCGGCGATGATGCTGATCCCCGAGGCGTGGGCCGGCAACCCGCTGATGGATGCGAAGCGCCGCGCCTTCTACGAATATCACGCCTGCCTGATGGAGCCGTGGGACGGCCCTGCCGCCATGGCCTTCACCGACGGGCGGCAGATCGGCGCCACGCTCGACCGCAACGGGCTCAGGCCAGCGCGCTATTTCGTCACCAAGGACGGGCTCGTCGTCATGGCGTCTGAGACGGGCGTGCTGCCGATGCCGGAAGACCAAATCGTCGAGAAGTGGCGCTTGCAGCCCGGCAAGATGCTGCTGATCGACCTCGAGAAGGGCTGCATCGTCTCCGACGAGGAGATCAAGGCCGAGCTCGCGGGCGCGCATCCCTACCAGCAATGGCTCGACCGCACGCAGATCCGCGTGCACGAGCTGCCCGGCATGCCGCCGCCGCCGCCGCGCACCAATGTGAGCCTGCTCGATCGCCAGCAGGCCTTCGGCTACTCGCAGGAAAGCATCAAGTTCCTGATGCAGCCGATGGCCGAGTCCGGCCAGGAAGCGGTCGGCTCGATGGGCACCGACACGCCGCTCTCGGCGCTGTCGGACCGGCCCAAGCTGCTGCACACTTATTTCAAGCAGAACTTCGCGCAGGTCACGAACCCGCCGATCGACCCGATCCGCGAGGAGCTCGTCATGTCGCTCGTGACCTTTATCGGGCCGCGGCCGAACTTGCTCGACCTCGAAGGCACCTCAAAGCAGAAGCGGCTCGAAGCGGCGCACCCGATCCTCACCAACGACAATCTCGAGCGCATCCGCGCCATCGGCGACGTCGCCGACAACCAGTTCCGAACCGTGACGCTCGACATTACTTACGGCGCCGAGCAGGGCGCGGCCGGCATGGGCCCGGCGCTCGACGCTCTCTGCAAGCGCGCGGAAGAAGCCGTGCGCGCGGGCGAGAACATCATCATCCTGTCGGACCGCGCGGCCGGGCCTAACCGCGTGCCGATCCCGTCGCTCCTCGCGACGAGCGCCGTGCATCATCATCTGATCCGCCGGGGCTTGCGCACTTCGGTCGGGCTCGTGGTCGAGACCGGCGAGGCGCACGAGGTGCATCAATTCGCGACGCTCGCGGGCTATGGCGCCGAGGCGATCAACCCTTATCTCGCCTTCGAGACGATCGAGGCGATGCTGCCCGAGCTCGACGAGGAGCTGACCGCCGAAGAAGCCGTGAAGCGCTACATCAAGGCGGCGGACAAGGGCCTCCTGAAGGTGATGTCGAAGATGGGCATCTCCACCTACCAGTCCTATTGCGGTGCGCAGATCTTCGACGCGGTCGGCTTGCGCACGGACTTCGTCGCCAAATATTTCACCGGCACGCATACGCAGGTCGAAGGCGTGGGGCTCGCGGAGATCGCGCGCGAGACGATCGAGCGGCACCGGCTCGCCTTCTCCGATGCGCCGGTCCTGCGCGAGGCGCTCGAAGTCGGCGGCGAGTATGCCTATCGCATCCGCGGCGAGGCGCATATGTGGCGCCCGAACGTGGTCGCGGACCTGCAACATGCCGTGCGCGGCAACCTGCCCGAGAAATATCGCGCCTTCGCGAAGCAGATCAACGACCAGACCGAGCAGTTGCTCACGCTGCGCGGCATGTTCCGCATCCGCGGCGCCGAGGAGATGGGGCGGAAGCCCATCCCGCTCGATGAGGTCGAGCCCGCCAAGGAGATCGTGAAACGCTTCGCGACGGGCGCCATGTCGTTCGGCTCGATCAGCCGCGAGGCGCATACCACGCTCGCCATCGCCATGAACCGCATAGGCGGCAAGTCGAACACGGGCGAGGGCGGCGAGGAAGCCGACCGCTTCAAGCCGCTGCCGAACGGCGACTCGATGCGCTCCAAGATCAAGCAGGTCGCGTCGGGCCGCTTCGGCGTGACCACGGAATATCTCGTCAATTCCGACATGATGCAGATCAAGATGGCGCAAGGGGCGAAGCCCGGCGAGGGCGGCCAGCTTCCCGGCCATAAGGTCGATGCGACCATCGCCAAGGTGCGACACTCGACGCCGGGCGTAGGCCTGATCTCGCCGCCGCCGCATCACGACATCTATTCGATCGAGGACCTGGCGCAGCTCATCTACGACCTGAAGAACGTGAACCCGTCGGCCGATGTAAGCGTGAAACTCGTGAGCGAGGTCGGCGTCGGCACGGTCGCGGCGGGCGTGTCGAAGGCGCGCGCTGACCACGTCACCATCGCGGGCTTCGAAGGCGGCACCGGCGCCTCGCCGCTCACCTCGATCAAGCATGCGGGCTCCCCATGGGAGATCGGCTTGGCCGAGACGCAGCAGACGCTCGTGCTGAACCGCCTCCGCGGCCGCATCGCGGTGCAGGTCGATGGCGGCGTGCGCACGGGCCGCGACGTTGTGGTCGGCGCGCTGCTCGGCGCCGACGAGTTCGGCTTCTCCACCGCGCCGCTGATCGCCGCGGGCTGCATCATGATGCGCAAGTGCCATCTCAATACCTGCCCGGTGGGCGTCGCCACGCAAGACCCGGTCTTGCGCGCGCGCTTCCAGGGCAAGCCCGAGCATGTGATCAATTACTTCTTCTTCGTCGCCGAGGAGGTTCGCGAGTACATGGCGGCGCTCGGCTTCCGCACCTTCGCCGAGATGATCGGCCGGACCGAAGTGCTCGATAAGAGCCAGGCGATCGATCATTGGAAGGCCAAGGGGCTCGACTTCACGCGCCTGTTCCATAAGCCGGAGGTGCCGGCGGAGGTGGCAATCCGCAATTCCGAGCGGCAGGACCATCAGCTCGACAAGGTGCTCGACCGGAGGCTAATCGAGCTTTGCCGCGAGGCGCTCGAGGAGAGGAAGCCGGTCAAGCTCGACCTTCCGATCCGCAGCGTCAACCGCACGACCGGCGCCATGCTGTCGGGCGAGATCGCCAAACGTTACGGCCATATCGGACTTCCCGACGATACGATCTGGGTCAGGCTTCAAGGGCTCGGCGGGCCAGAGCTTCGGCGCGTGGCTCGCGCATGGCGTCACGCTCGATCTGGTCGGCGAGGGCAACGACTATGTCGGCAAGGGCCTGTCGGGCGGCCGCATCATCGTGCGGCCGCCGGCAGAGTCCGGCATCGTGCCGGAGCAAGTCGATCATCGTCGGCAACACGGTGCTGTACGGCGCGATCGCCGGCGAGTGCTATTTCCGCGGCGTGGCTGGCGAGCGCTTCGCCGTGCGCAATTCCGGCGCCATTGCCGTGGTCGAAGGCACCGGCGATCATGGCTGCGAGTACATGACCGGCGGCGTGGTGGTGGTGATCGGGCCGACGGGCCGCAACTTCGCGGCCGGCATGTCGGGCGGCATCGCCTATGTGCTCGACGAGGCCGGCAATTTCGAGCGGCGCTGCAATATGGCCATGGTCGATCTCGAGCCGGTGCCGAGCGAGAACCAGGTGATGGAGCGCAGCCGCCACCAGTCGCGGCGATCTGGAAAGCCATGGGCTCGTGGACTTCACCGACATGACCCGCTTTGACGAGGAGCGGCTGCATCAGCTCATCGAGAACCATCTCCATTACACGGGCTCTGCGCGGGCCCGCGCGATCCTCGACGACTGGGCGAACTATCTGCCGAAATTCGTCAAGGTGATGCCGGTCGAGTACCGCCGCGCGCTCGAGGAGATGGCCAAGGCGCAGCTTGCCGACAAATCCGGTCTCGGCGAGATCGAGATCGGCTTGCGCGCGACCAACGGCAAATAGCTGTCAGCGAGGATCGAGGCGGCACGTTAACAGCGGCCTGCCGCCGAAAGAGTATGTACGAGGTGACAGAAGTTCGGAATATCTTTGACGATATCTGCTTTCGTGTTTCGATGATGGCGCGCGCCAGAGCCGAAATCGAAGGCACCGGGCGAAGGACTGGGCAAGCGTGACCCTGATGGGCAAGATCACGGGCTTCTTGGAGATCGAGCGGCAGGACCGGAGCTACGAGCCGGCCGCCGACCGCATCCGGCATTACCGCGAGTTCGTCATCCCGCCGAGCGAGGCGGAGATCACGCACCAGGCCGCGCGCTGCATGGATTGCGGCATTCCGTATTGTCACACGGGCTGCCCGGTGAACAACCAGATCCCGGATTGGAACGACCTCGTCTATCACGCCGACTGGCTCGACGCGGCGCAGAACCTGCATTCGACCAACAATTTTCCCGAAGTGACGGGCCGCGTGTGTCCCGCGCCTTGCGAGGCCGCCTGCACGCTCAACATCATCGACATGCCGGTCACCATCAAGTCGATCGAATGCGCCATCGCCGACAAGGCTTTCGCCGAAGGTTGGGTGCGGCCGCTTCCGCCGGAGAGCAAGACCGGCAAGCGCGTGGCGGTGGTGGGCTCGGGACCTGCAGGGCTTGCCGCAGCGCAGCAGCTCGCCCGCGCGGGCCACGACGTGCATGTCTACGAGAAGCATGCGCAGCCCGGCGGCCTGCTCCGCTACGGCATCCCCGACTTCAAGATGGAGAAGTCCATCGTCGAGCGGCGCGTCGAGCAGATGGAAGCGGAGGGCGTCACCTTCCACTGCAACGTCAATGTCGGGCGCGACGTGTCCGTGCGGAAGCTCGAGCGCGACTACGATGCGGTGCTGCTGGCCGGCGGCGCCGAGCATCCGCGCGACCTCGCCGTCCCGGGCCGCGAGCTTGACGGCGTCCATTTCGCCATGGACTTCCTGCCGCAGCAGAACCGCCGCGTCGCCGGCGAGCCGCTTGGCGACGTCGAGCCGATCCTCGCGACTGGCAAGCAGGTAGTGGTGATCGGCGGCGGCGACACGGGCTCCGACTGCATCGGCACCTCGTTCCGCCAGGGCGCTGTCTCCGTCACGCAGCTCGAAATCATGCCGCAGCCGCCGGAGAAGGAAAACAAGGATCTCACCTGGCCGCATTGGCCGCTGAAGTTCCGGACCTCCTCGAGCCAGGCCGAGGGCGCCGCGCGCGATTTCAGTGTGGCGACGGTGCGCTTCATCGGCGAGGGCGGCCGCGTCACGGCGCTCGAATGCATCCGGCTCGACAGCCAGATGAAGCAAATCCCCGGCACCGAATTCCAGATTCCCGCCGATCTCGTGCTGCTCGCCATGGGCTTCGTGCATCCGGTGAAGACCGGCATGATCGAGGAGCTCAGGGTCGATCTCGATCCGCGCGGCAACGTCAAGGCGAACGAGCTCGACTACCGCACCTCGCGCGGCAAGGTCTTCGCCGCCGGCGACATGCGCCGCGGCCAGTCGCTCGTCGTCTGGGCGATCCGCGAAGGGCGCCAGGCGGCGCATGCGATCGACAAGTTCCTGATGGGCAAGACGGACCTGCCGCGCTAGCGCGATGACCGCGCGCGCGTGCTAAAGCTTAAGCCCATGGCCGACGCCAAGCTCTATCTCAGGCCGATCGGTTTCCTGTACGGCCCGCCAGCCGAGGCGGCGGTCGCGGAGGGATTGGCGCTGCCGCTCGCGGGCGGGCCGCTCGCGTTCACGGCCGGCGTGCTGATCGAAGGCACGCCCAGCAAGAGCACGCGACGGCTGCTTGCGGCAGCCGCGCTCAAGGCCGCGCGCGACGCCGACCTCAAGGCCCTGCTCAAGCGCGTGACCGCCGCGCGCCCACCGTTCGCCGGCATCGCACTCGAGCATCCGGTGCTGATGGGCATCGTCAACGTCACGCCGGATAGTTTCTCGGACGGTGGTCTTTACGACACGACGGACGGCGCGATCGCCCATGCCGCGGAGCTCGCCGCCGCAGGCGCCACCATCGTCGATATCGGCGGCGAGTTGACGCGGCCGGGCTCCGACACCGTGGAGGAGACGGAAGAGCTTGCCCGCATCATGCCGGTCCTCGAAGGGCTCAAGGGGATCGATGCCGCCATCTCAATCGACACGCGGAAAGCGCCGGTCGCCAAGGCGGCAGCCAAAGCGGGCGCCACGATCCTGAACGATGTCTCGGCGCTCACCTACGATCCGAAGAGCCTTGCCGCCGCGGCGAGAGCGAAGCTATCCGTGGTGCTGATGCATGCGCAGGGGGAGCCCAAGACCATGCAGGACGATCCGCGCTACGACGATGTCGTGCTCGAAGTGTTCGACTATCTCGCAGCGCGCATCGAAGCGGCGCGGGCTGCCGGCATCCCGCCCGCGCGCATTGCCGCCGATCCCGGCCTCGGCTTCGGCAAGACGCTCGCGCACAACCTCAAGCTCCTCGCGAGCCTCAGCCTGCTCCACGGGCTCAGCGTGCCGCTGCTGGTCGGCGCCTCGCGCAAGAGTTTCATCGGCGGGCTCGGGAGGCCAAGGAGCCGCGCTCGCGCGAGCCGGGCTCCCATGCCGCGGCGATCGCCGCGGCCTCGCAAGGGGTGCAAATCCTCAGGGTGCACGACGTGGCGGGCACCAGCCAGGCGCTCGCCGTCTGGCGCGCGAGCCTGTTCGGCGTTGAAAATTAACGGAAATCTCTCAAACTCGGCACAACCGGCTGGTGTAATTTTTGCTTACATTTTTTGAAGGTGAAGCTGCTACAGCAAAGGAGCATAATCCCTTGAAGCGCCGGTCCGAGCAGTCCGCCAGTCCGGCGCTCCAGGGGGAACGTACGGGGGGCCTCGATATGGCTCGCAAGTATTTCGGCACGGACGGCATCCGTGGCAGCGCCAACGCCTTTCCGATGACCTCGGAGGTGGCGCTCCGCGTCGGCATGGCCGCCGGCCATCTCTTCACCAACGGCTCCTACCGCCATCGTGTCGTTATCGGTAAGGATACGCGGCTGTCCGGCTACATGATCGAATCCGCGCTCGTCTCGGGCTTCACCGCCGTGGGCATGGACGTGTTCCAGCTCGGGCCGATGCCGACACCGGCTGTCGCCATGTTGACCCGCTCGCTCCGCGCCGATCTCGGCGTAATGATCTCGGCCTCGCACAACCCTTACGTGGACAACGGCATCAAGCTGTTCGGGCCCGACGGCTACAAGCTTTCCGACGAGACAGAAGCCGAAATCGAGGCGTTGATGGGAGGCGACACGACCGAGCTTCTTGCCCCGTCCGAGAAGATCGGCCGCGCGACCCGCATCGACAGCGCGCGCGAGCGCTATGTGGAGTTCGCCAAGCGCACGCTGCCGAAGAACATCCGCTTCGACGGCATCCGGGTGGTGATCGATTGCGCGAACGGCGCCGGCTACAAGGTCGCGCCGGAGGCCCTGTGGGAGCTCGGCGCCGAGGTGATCAAGATCGGCGTCGATCCTAACGGCTTGAATATCAACAAGGATTGCGGCTCGACCGCGCCCGAGGATTTGATCCGCAAAGTCAACGAGGTGCGGGCCGATATCGGGATTGCGCTCGACGGCGACGCCGACCGGGTGGTGATCGTTGACGAGAAGGGCCACATCATCGACGGCGATCAGCTCATGGCGGTGATCGCGGAATCCTGGCTCAAGCGCGGGCGGCTTGCGGGCGGCGGGGTCGTCGCCACGGTGATGTCCAATCTCGGGCTCGAGCGCTATCTGGAAGGCCTGGGCCTCGGGCTCGCGCGCACGCCGGTCGGCGACCGCTACGTCGTCGAGCACATGCGCCGGCACGGCTACAATGTGGGCGGCGAGCAGTCCGGCCATATCGTGCTGTCGGACTTCTCCACGACGGGCGACGGCCTGGTCACGGCGCTGCAGCTTCTCGCCGTGGTGGCGCAGAGCGGCAAGCCGGTGAGCGAGATCTGCAACCGCTTCGAGCCGCTGCCGCAAATCCTCCAGAACGTCCGCTACAAGAACGGCGGCCAGCCGCTCGACAATGTCGGCGTGCAACGGGCGATCAGCGACGGCAAATCGCGGCTCGGCAAGACAGGCCGCCTGGTTATACGGCCTTCGGGCACCGAGCCGGTGATCCGGGTCATGGCGGAAGGCGACGACGAGCGGCTGGTGAAGACCGTGGTCTCGGAAATCGTCCACGCCCTCACCGACGCGGCCGCCTAACGCGCTAAGTCGCCTCGCAAAATTGACCTTGATCTGTGGCATATTTGTCACGGTTTTCTCCCGGTCCGGCACGCCGGTCAGGACTACCGTTAACCATTCCCAACCCATAGTCCCGCAATGAAAAAGCTGCGCTTCGGCCCTTGCGCCATGCAGCTGAGCTCAGAGAGGGGACAGAGATGGGACAGACTCGGTCAATCATTATCGGCCTGGCGCTTGTGCTGGGCCACACGGCAATCGCCTCTGCCGAAGGCCTCGACCTTCCGCCACCGCCAGTGATGGTTGAGCCGGTCTGCGCCACTTGAGCCGGCCCGATCTATCTGAAGGGCTTTATCGGCGCGGCCAATCCGAACGTCGGCAATATCTGGTTCGAGGAACAGGCGTGAATACCGACTTCACGTTCTTCCACGAAGACATCAAGAACTCGGCGTTGTTGGCCTTGGCGTCGGCTACCAGTTCAACACATGGTTGCGTTTCGACGTGACTGGAGAATATCGCGGCCGCTCCGCTTTCTTCGCACAAGACTGCTATTCCGGCACCGACGGCACGGGCACATGGTCAGGAACCAACGAGTATACTGCCGATATCGAGAGCTGGGTCGGCCTCGCAAATGCCTATTTCGACCTTGGCACCTATTGGTGCATCACGCCCTATGTCGGCGGCGGTCTCGGCTTCGCTAACATGTCGGTGCTCGGGCTCAAGGATGTGAACGTCCCGAATTTGGGCGTCGCCTACGCCAACGATCACTCTGAGACCAATTTCGCCTGGGCGCTCTATACCGGTCTCGCCTATGACGTGACACCCGGCTTCACCATCGACCGGTCCTACCGCTATACCGATCTCGGCGATGCCAGGAGCGGCACCTTGGCGGCCTACGACGGTTCGTTCGTCGACGGCGCCCCAGTACACATCAGAGACATCACCTCGCACGACCTGATGCTGGGCGTGCGCCTGAAACTTGGGCATGAGCCTGCCGTCGCTCCTATGCCGGTCGCGTTTAAGTAACCCATCCCACAGCACTCCCAACCTTGCCCCCCGTCGCTTCGACGGCGGTTTTTTATTGCCGGGTTGGGCGTGGCGGCTCCGGTAGACCTCTTTGGCGCACTTGACGCTCTCATCGCCCCCGGGCTAAGGCCAGCCGTTTAACCGGGGTCGGCCCCCGGAATATAAGGGGAGGAGCGTGGTGACGATCATGGCGAAGCCGGCAGTGCGCCCGAACAATCCGCGCTTCTCGTGCGGGCCCTGCACCAAGCATCCGGGCTGGTCGCTCGACCGGCTCGGCGGCGCGCTGCTCGGCCGCAACCACCGCCAGCCCGAGACGCAGGAGCGGCTGGCGCTTGCGCTCGCGCGCACGCGTCAATTGCTCGAGCTTCCCGCGGATTATCGCGTGGCCATCGTGCCGGCCTCTGACACGGGCGCGGTCGAGATGGCGCTCTGGTCGCTGCTCGGGCCGCGCGGGGTCGACGTGCTCGCCTGGGAAGCGTTCAGCCGCGAATGGGTCGTCGACATCGTCGAGCAGCTCAAGCTGCCCAACACGCGCGCTCTGCTCGCACCTTACGGCGACCTGCCGGATTTGGGCCAGGTAGATTTCGACCGCGACGTGGTGTTCGCCTGGAACGGAACCACCTCGGGCGTGCGCGTGCCGAACGCTGATTGGATTCCCGCCGACCGCAAGGGACTGACCATTTGCGACGCGACCTCGGCCGTGTTCGCGCAAGCGATCGACTGGTCGAAGCTCGATGTCACGACCTTCTCCTGGCAGAAGGTGCTCGGCGGCGAGGCGCAGCACGGCATTTTGATCCTGTCTCCCCGCGCCGTGGAGCGGCTGGAAGACTATACGCCGCCCTGGCCGCTGCCGAAGCTCTTCCGCATGACCCGCGACGGCAGGCTGATGGAGGATCTGTTCGCGGGGTCTACCATCAACACGCCGTCGATGCTGTGCCTCGAAGACTATCTCGCCGCGCTTGCGTGGGCGGAGAGCGTCGGCGGCCTTAAAGGCACGATCGCGCGCTCAAACGCGAATGCCGGCGTGATCGACGCCTGGATCGCGCGCACGCCGTGGATCGCTTATCTCGCGCGCGTGCCCGGGACGCGCTCCAACAGTTCGGTGTGTCTCAAGATCGCCGATCCGGATGTGCTCGCTCTGCCCCCCGAGATGCGCGACGGCTTTCCGCTCGCCATGGCAGACCTGCTCGACCGGGAGGGCGTGGCCAAGGACATCGCGTCCTATCGCGACGCGCCGCCGGGCCTGCGCATCTGGACCGGGGCGACCGTGGAAAAGAGCGATCTCGAGGCGCTGATGCCGTGGCTCGACTATGCCTTCGCCGAGACAAGGCGCACCTTCGCCAAGGCGGCATAACCTGCCTCTCCCCGCACGGGAGAGGAGCGCTCCGCGCGTTTAGATTTCCGTGGTGTTCCGCTCGCATCGGCCCGGCGCGCACGCTATAAGGTGACACGGCCCTGCCTTTTCGCGGGGCCGTTTGTACGTGGCCGTCACGCAATGAGAGGAGGTCGAAGTGGCCAATGTCGTGGTCGTCGGCTCCCAATGGGGCGACGAAGGCAAGGGCAAGATCGTCGATTGGCTGTCCGAGCGCGCCGACATCGTCGTGCGCTTCCAGGGCGGGCACAATGCCGGCCACACGCTCGTGGTCGACGGCACGACCTACAAGCTCTCGCTACTGCCGTCAGGCGTGGTGCGCAAGGGCAAGCTCGCGGTGATCGGCAACGGTGTGGTGGTCGATCCGTGGGCCTTGGCGGAAGAGATCGCCACGCATGGAGGCGCTCGGCGTCAAGATCAGCCGCGACAATCTGCGCGTCGCCGAGAACGCGACGCTGATCCTGCCGCTACACCGCGAGCTCGACGCGCTGCGCGAGGCGCAAGCCGGCGCCGGGCGCATCGGCACGACCAAGCGCGGCATCGGTCCGGCCTATGAGGACAAGGTCGGGCGCCGCGCCATCCGCGTCATGGACCTGCAGGACCTGCCGAGCCTCAAGCCGAAGATCGAGCGCATCCTCGCGCATCACAATCCGCTGCGCCGCGGCCTCGGCGAGCCGGAGATTTCCGCCGACGGGCTCTGCGACCAGCTCACCTCGATTGCGCCGAAGATCCTGCCTTATGTCGATACGGTCTGGGCGCTGCTCGACGCCAAGCGCCGGCAGGGCAAGCGCATCCTGTTCGAGGGCGCGCAAGGCGCGCTGCTCGACATCGACCACGGCACCTATCCGTTCGTCACCTCGTCCAACACCGTCGCGGCCCAGGCCGCGACAGGATCGGGGCTTGGGCCCAGGCGCCATCAACTACGTGCTCGGCATCACCAAGGCCTATACGACGCGGGTGGGGGAGGGGCCTTTCCCCACCGAGCTCAATGACGAGACGGGGCGGCTGCTCGGCGAGCGCGGGGCGGAGTTCGGCACGGTGACGGGGCGCGCGCGGCGTTGCGGTTGGTTCGACGCATGCCTTGTGCGTCAGACGCGTAAAGTGACCGGCATCAACGGCATTGCGCTGACCAAGCTCGACGTGCTCGACGAGTTGCCGGAGCTCAAGATTTGCGTCGGCTATATGCTCGACGGGAAGCGCATCGACTACCTGCCGGCGGCGCAGGGCGCGCAGGCGCGCGTCGAGCCGATCTACGAGACGATGGAAGGCTGGAGCTGCTCCACGCGCGGCGCGCGGAGCTGGGCCGAGCTGCCCGCGGCCTGCATCAAATATGTGCGGCGGCTCGAGGAGCTGATCGGCGCGCCGGTCGCGCTGCTCTCGACGAGCCCGAAGCGCGAGGACACCATCCTCGTGCACGACCCCTTCGTGGATTGAGGCGCGGCTCATGGCGGACAAGACCTATCCCTGGAAGGTTGCGTGGATCACCGGCGCGTCCGGCGCGATCTGCGGCGAGGTCGCGCGCAGGCTTGCGGCGGCCGGCGTGACCGTCGCGGCTACGGCGCGGCCAAGCGAGCGGCTGAACGCGCTCGTCGCGCAAAGCGAGCACATCAAGCCCTATCCCGCCGACGTGCTCGATCCCGCGGCGCTGAAACAGACAGTTTCGCGCATCGAGGCCGAGCTTGGGCCGATCGAGCTTGCGCTGCTCGGCACCGGCATGTACGCGCCGTTCGATTTGCGCAACATCGAGCTCGACGGCTTCCACCGCTCGATGGCGCTCAACGTGGATGGCGTGATCAATGCCGTCGCCGCTGTCCTGCCGTCAGATGCTTGCGCGCAAGACCGGGCACATCGCCATCATGGGCTCGCTGTTCGGCTATTCCGGCTGGCCCGAGAACGGCAGCTACGGCGCGAGCAAGGCGGCCGTGATCAATCTCGCCGAAAGCCTGAGGCTCGAGCTGCACAAAACGGGCGTCGACCTCACGATCGTCAATCCGGGGTTCGTCGATACGCCGCTCAATGCCGCCTACGACCCGAAGAAGAAGCTCTTCGTGATGAGCGCGGAGAAATGCGCGCGCAAGATCTTGGCGAAGCTTCCGCGCAAGCCTTACGAGATCGCCTTCCCGCAGGAGGTCTCGGTCTTTCTCAAGACCGTGCGCTCACTGCCGCGCGCAATCTCCTTCCCGCTGATCCGCTGGTTCGTGAAGAACCTGCAGTCTTAGGGAGAAGCTTCCCTCGACCCAAGATTGTCATTGCCGGGCTTGACCCGGCCACCCAGTAATTGAGTTTGCCGCTTGCCAAATTCGCCGATGCCCCGACTTCGGCCGGGCATGACGGGCCAATTGAGACACCGCGAACGGTGCTCAGCTCAGCAATTCCCGGAAATAGGAATCGAGCATGCGATTCTTGGGGTCGGCCTCGCGGCGCATGGCGCCGAACTGAGACCAGCGCACGCCGAAAGCCTTGCGCACCTGATCGCGGGTGAGGAACGGCGTCTGGTTGAGCAGCGGCACGCCGCGCCGCTCGCTGCAGAATTCGTTGTAGTGGCGCAGGAACTCCTCCCATTCCGGCCCGCCGGTCGAGGCCGGATCGATCGAGAGCGTGGCGCCCTCCCAGCTATAAGAGAGCAGCGCCTCGCAATCGCGCGTGATCGCATAGCCGACGCTCGGCAGGTTGCAGCGGAAGCCGGTCGCCTGCTCATAGGCCGAGCAGAAATTGCAGTACTCTTCGAGGATCTCGAAGAAGCCGCGCTCGCGGAAGGCCCACATGCTGAACAGATATTTGTTGGTGCCAGGGTCGCGCGGATAGTTGATGATCTGCGCGTGCGGCCAGGTGCGGTCGCTGCGCACGACCAGCACCAGCGCCTGGCGCAAGATGTAGAAATGCAGCTTGTCGGCGAGCGCGCGGAGCCGCGCATTGTTCGTGGTGTTACGGATCCAGAGCGTGACGGCCGGACCGTATTTGCGCCAGAAGCGATTGCGGTAGGACCAGCGGCGGCGCGATTTCGGCTGCACCTCGGGATTGTCCTTGCGGACCTCCACCACGACGCGGCGCGCATAGGGAAAGATGTAGTACATCACCGCGAAGCCGCGCGCCTTGTAGACCGGGAAATAGCGCCGGAAACCGTCGAGGCTCAGCGAGTAGTGGCGCACGGCGAGCGCCGTGGTCGGCCTGACCTTGATGGTCACCTCGTAGACGATGCCGAACAGCCCGTAGCTCGAGCGGATGACCTGCATCTCCTTCGGATTGTCGCGCTCGGTGATCTCGCGGAGTTGGCCTGACGGCGTGACGAGCCGGACGGCGGTGACATAAGAGCTGATCTGGCCATAGCCTCCAGGAAAGGAGCTGTCCTTGGTTGCGGCCGTCGCCATGGCGCCGAGCGTGACGTTGCCGATCTCGGTCGTGACGTGGAACTGCAGGCCGCGCTCTTTCAGCGCGTTCGAGACGTTGAGATAGGTCGCGCCCGCCTCGACCGTGACCGTGTCCTCGGTGAAATGCAGGATGCGGTTCATGGCCTTCATGTCGACCATGGTGCCGCCGTCGTCACCGTTCATGCGCGCGGTCGAATGCATCGAGCCGGCCGGCCGCACGGGCGAGGGGAAGCGCACCTCGTCGGTCAGGATCTCGACGATGTCCTCGACGGTTTCCGGCGTGACCAGCACGCGGGGATGGTAGGTCCAGGTCCCGTCCCAGCTCTTGATGGTGATGTCGCGCTTGATGTCCATCAACTTCCCTCAGCCCGGGCGCCAGACCATAAAGCAAAGCGCGGTCGAATCCATCCATCCGCGCGTTGGTAGAAATTTCTAGGTGCGCGGCCCGCCAGCCCCATGGAAAATCGCTTGGCGGGCGGAGGATTTGATGCAGATCAACGAGCAGGAGAAGGATGGGTTGAACCGTATCCGAGGGGGTGCTTAGGTCGAACGGGCGAGGGGCCTTGAGCCCTCGTGGGCCATGTGGGGATCGCGGGACAGTAGGGCGAGACGTGGCGAAGCGTTATTGCATCGTGGGCGCGGGCGCGTCGGGTCTTGCGGTGGCCAAGACCTTCGCCGAGCGCGGCATTGCCTTCGATTGCTTCGAGGCGCTTGCCGATATCGGCGGCCTCTGGAACCCCGACAGCCCGCATGCGGTCTACGGCTCGACCTATCTCAACTCCTCCGAAGAAGCTGTCGCGCTATCCGGATTTCAACTTCCCGGAAGCATGGTCGCATTATGTAAGCTGCACGCAGGCGCAAGCCTATCTCCGCGCCTATGCCGAGGCATTTGACCTCTACCCGCGCATCACCTTCAACACGCGCGTCGCCCGCGCCGAGCGGGACGAGGCGGGCGGCGGTTGGCGGGTCACGCTCGAGGGCGAGAGCGAGCCCGCGTCTCTATGCCGGTCTCGTCGTCGCCAACGGTCATCATTGGCAGCCGAACCTGCCCACCTATCCCGGCACGTTCGACGGCGAGATGCTGCATTCGCACGACGTCAAGTCGAAGGAGCAGGTCAAAGGCAAGCGCGTGCTGGTGGTGGGCGCCGGCAATTCGGCCGTGGACATCCTGTCGGACGCCGCGCTCGACGGCGTGCGTGCCGTGCACTCCATGCGGCGGAGCTACTATTTCTTCCCGAAGATGGTGTTCGGCAAGCCGACCGACACGTTCATCGACCTCACCAGCCGCTGGCCGCTGCCGCGCTCGGTGATGCGCGGGCTCTACAAGCTCGGCATGCGTGTGCTGGTCGGGCCACATTGGCGCTACGGCCTGGAGCCGCCGGACCACGATCTGTTCGAGGCGCATCCGACCGCCTGCACCACCTATCTCGATCATGTCGTGCATGGGCGGATCGCAGTGAAGCCCGGCATCGAGCGGCTGGACGGCAAGCGCGTCGTCTTCACCGACGGCAGCTCCGAGGAGATCGACCTTCTCGTCTATGCCACGGGGTTCAAGGTAAGCTTCCCGTTCATGGACCCATCGACCATTCTCGACGAGCAAGGCCGCTCGAAACTGTTCATCCACACTTTCCACCGCGAGCTCGACGATCTGTTCGTGGTGGGGCTGTTCGAGCCGGCCGAAGGCGGGGTGTGGCAGCTCGCCGACTATCAGGCGCGGCTGATCGCGAGCTTCATCGCGGCGAAGGAAAGCGGTCCCGCGCGCGCCGCCTGGTTCCACAAGCTGAAGGCGCACGCGACGCCGGATATCGGCCATGGCATCCGCTACCAGGACACGCCATGGCACAAATTCGAGATCCAGCACTACCGATTCCGCATGTACATGAAGCGGCTGTTGAAGAAGTTCGGCGCGCTTGCGGGACCCTCCGCCGAGCCGCGCACCATGCCGAGCCCCGACGCGAAGGCTGAAGCCGCGAAGCTCAAGCTCGCGTCGTGATTGCACCTAACCAACGGTCTAGTGTCATTGCCCGGCTTGACCGGGCAACCCAGTAGACGGCGACGTGGGAGGAGTACTGGATGCCCGCCTTCGCGGGCATGACACTCAATCGGCTTTCTTCGAATGCGCGCCGAAGAATTTCAGCGCCGCGGCGCCGATCTCGCGGTGGATCGCGGCGCGGTCGACGCCTTGCGCGTCGATGCAGCCTTCGGGGAACTCGTCCTTGCCTTCTAAAATATATCTTTAGCGGGAGGAGAGAGCTTGCGCCTGACCGTCTACAGCGACTATGCGTTGCGCCTCTTGATGTATCTCGCCGTCAGGGACGACTGACTGGCCACGATCGCCGAGGTGGCCAAGGCCTACGACATTTCCAAGAACCATCTGATGAAGGTTGCCTATCAGCTTGGCGTCGCCGGCTACGTGGAGACGGTGCGCGGGCGGGGCGGGGGATTGCGGCTCGCCAAGCTGCTCGAGGCCATCACGCTCGGCGAGGTTGTGCGCCGCACGGAGCCCGACATGGCGCTTCGTCCCGTGCTCGCGCCGATCGACGCGACCTGCGCCATCAAGCCATGCTGCGCGTTGCGCACGGCGCTCAAGCGGGCAACGACCGCGTTCACCGACGTGCTCGACGAATACACGCTTAAGGACCTCGCCAAAGCCGCGCTCCTCGCTCCGGGCTCTGTTGTCGATCGCGCCGGCGCCCCGGGCGGACGCGCCGGGCGGCAGAAGCGTCGGACACTAGCCGCCGCTCACCGAATCCGGTTTCGGCAGCATGCCGCGGAGCTGCTTCGCCACGAGACGCGGGGCGACCGCATTGAGCAGGACTAGCGCCCGCAAGATCCCCGGCTTGAATACGGTCCGGCGCCTGCGCTCCACCGCATCATGGATCACCTGCGCCGCCTCTTCGGAAGAAAGCGTCGGCGCGAGAAGCGGATTGGGCACCGGGACGTTCGCGCGGCTCCCCGGATTGTGGTCCCAATACGGGGTCTCGACCGTACCGAGCACGACCAGTGTCACGGTCACGCCGGTCCCCTTCAAATCGGCGCGGAGCGCTTCGGCGAAGCCGGCAAGCGCATGGCGCGCGGCGATATAGGCGGTGGCTTTCGGCCAGACGAGATAAGAGGCGGGCGAGGTGATGCAGGCGATGGCGCCGCTCTTGCGCGCGATCATGCCAGGCAGGAAGGCGCGGGTCAGGTTGAAGGCGGCAAGATAGGGCACCTCGATCATGGCCAGAGCCTCCTCGGCCGTGGTGTAGACAAGGCTCTTCCAGCTTCCAGCGCCGGCATTGTTGATGAGGATATCGGGGGTGCCGTGCTCGCGGGCGATGTGCGCGATTGTCTCTTCTATGGCTGCGGCGTCGGCGAGGTCGATGGCGTAGGCGGCGGCCGCGCCGCCCCCCTCGCGAATTGCTGCAGCCACGCGCTCGAGCCCCGTGCGGTTGCGGGCGAGCAGTAGCACTTTCGTGCCTTTCTTGCCGTATAGCCTTGCCGCCGCCTCGCCGATCCCGCTCGATGCGCCGGTCACAAGCACAAGTTTCGCCATGATCTTTCCCGACTGAGCGGTTCAGCTTCGACCGACGCAGCGAGTGCGCGTCAAACTTTAAACAGACTGTGGCACAAAGGTAACAGGCCGGTTCGAAGGCAATAGATGCGACAGCAAATCCTGCTGGCAAGCGCGCGTCCAGGCGTTAATCTTACCGCGACTTGGCAAACTGTGATGGAGGGCGTTCGATGAGGTCGTTTTCGCGTGTCTTGGCGTTGGCTTCGATGGTCGGCGCGCTCAGCTTGGCGCAGGCGGCGCCGGCCAGCGCTGCCTGTCTCGGATTCTCCGGCACCGCGGACGGAATGGATCAGCAGACGGCCGTATCGCGGTCGCAGAGCGCCGTGGCGGAAGCGGTCTCCGAGTACAAGGCGCAAAAACGACTGGGCGCTCCTACGCTCTCGCCCATGCGGGCCAAGCCGCAGCCTTATTGGCGCGACAGTGTGAGAGACGAGCTCTTCGTCAAGCCCGACATCGTTACGGGCAAGATCTATACGGTGTGCTGGAAGGGGGTGGTTTCGCCCTTCGTCTGCACCTCGGGCTCCAAAGCCTGCTGGTAGAATTTCGCGAAGCCCCTGCATCGGCCCCGGAGCCGGACCGCCCGGGGCCGATCCCATTTGTTGGGCTGCCCGGCTAGCCGCGTGCTGGCACCAGCGCGACCTTTTCCGGCTTCTTCATCAAGAACAGAAGCGGGATGATCGCGAGCGTAATCACCGCGATGAACCAGAAGAGATCGTTGAAGGCGAGCATCTGAGCCTGGCGGGCGATCTCATACACCATCGCGGGTGCCGCCTCGGGAGATTGCGGCGTGAGCCCACGCTCTTCAAGGTAGGGCACGATGTCCCAATTGAAGGGCGTGATGTGCGACGTGAGTTCGTTGAAGTGAATTTGCGCTTGCCGCACCAGGAGCCAGCTCACCACGGCGATGCCGATCGAGCCGCCTATACCGCGCATCAGCGCGTAGACGCCTGACGCCTCGTCATATTTCGCGTTGGGGATGCTGGCGAAGGCAACGGCGGTCAGCGGCACGAAGAAGAGGCCCGAGCCGATGCCCGAGATCATGCCGGGCGTCGAGATCCCCCAGAAATCGACATAGAGGGAGAAATACGCCATCGGGAAGGTGCCGAGCGCGGTCAGCACTAGCCCTGCGGCCACCAGCCAGCGTGCGTCGAACAGGCGGATGAGGATGCTGCCGGTGATCGCGAGCGTGATGGCGCTGAAGATCGCTCGCGGAATAAAAAGAGTCCCGGCGACGTCGGCCGGATAGCCGAGCAGTCGCTGACTGAATAGCGGCATGATCGCCATCCAACCATACAGGCTGATGCCATAGGCGGTGATGGCGAGCGTCCCGGCGACGAAATTGCGGTCTTTGAGCAGCGACAGGTCGATGATGTTGTCGGACTTGTTCCAGCCGCGCAGGAAGAACGCGGCAGTCGCGAACACGGCAATGATGGTTCCCACCACGATGACGCGCGAGTTGAACCAGTCGCGCGTCATCCCCTGGTCGAGCACATATTGAAGCGCGCCGACCGCCAAGACGAGCAGTGCCATCCCCACCCAGTCTGTCTGGATGTCCTTGATCGGCCGCTTCGGCAGGTGCCCCATGGCCATCAACAGCGCGATGATGCCGAGGGGGATGTTGATGTAGAACACCACGCGCCAGGAATAGTTCTCGGTAAGATACCCGCCGAGCGTTGGGCCGATCACGGGCGCGACCATGATGCCGAGACCGAATATGGCGAGCGCCTGGCCGTGCTTCGCGCGCGGGAACGCGTCGAGGATGATGCCCTGGCTCAGCGGCACGAGTGGCGCGCCGAATACGCCCTGCGCCAGCCGGAACAGCACCATGCTTTCCAGGTTCCAGGCTGCGCCGCACAGAGCCGACGCCAGGGTGAAGCCCGAGATGGAGAGAAACAGCAGGCGCCGCCTCCCAAGCCAGTTCGAGAGATAGCCAGTGAGCGGCATCACCACGGCGGCCGCGACGATGTAGGACGTCAGAATCCAGGTGATCTGGTCGGGGGTGGCGGCAAACGCGCCGAGCATATGCGGGATCGCGACATTGACGATGGTCATGTCGAGCACTTCGAGGACGGCCGTGAGCACCACGGCGACGACGAGTGCGATCGGGGCCCGCCCGGATTCAGGCTCGGCGAGTGGCGGCTCTGGAGGCGGCTTCCGCCCGCGACCTTTCCCGCCCGCGCCTTTCGGAGGGGTCATTGCTCGCTTTCGGTCGTGTCGACCTTGACCGTGGCGGTCGCTCCCATGCGAAGCGGCCGGTCGGGATCGGGCTCGCTCGTGATGCCGA
This sequence comes from uncultured Alphaproteobacteria bacterium, assembly GCA_963832515.1. GTDB lineage: Bacteria > Pseudomonadota > Alphaproteobacteria > Rhizobiales > Methyloligellaceae > Methyloceanibacter. The sequence continues at coordinate 52,475 of CAWHUE010000009.1, read as the reverse complement.
TCCGCACCGGGAAGCGCTGGGTGACCTTGACCCAGTTGCCGGTGGCGTTCTCAGGGGGCAGCACGGAGAAGACTGCGCCCGAGCCCGCGCTGATGCTTTCGACGATACCGGTAAGCTTGGCGCCCGGATACATGTCAAGGTAGATGGTCGCCCCCTGGCCCGGCTTGATGCGCGCGAGATCGGTTTCCTTGAAGTTCGCGTCGACCCACCATTTGTCGTCCTCGATGATGGCGAAGACGGGCGTGCCGGCCTGGATGACGGTGCCGGGACGGAGTTTGACGTTGGAGAGCCAGCCGGCGCTCGGCGCCGTGACGTGGGTCTTCACCCTGTCATGCGTCGCCTTGTCGAGCTGGGCTGCGGCAGCGCGAAGCTGCACGGTTGGCGTCGTGACGGTCAGCGTCTTGTCCTGTGCCGCGTCGAACTCGGCTTCGGCATCCGAGTAGGCTTGCACCGCCTCGTGCCAGGCCTTCAGCGCATTTGCGACCTGCGCTGAGGGCGGCTCGCCTTCCTTCTGCGCCTCGCGCGCCTCGCGATAGGTCTTCATCGCGGTGTCGAGGGCGGCGCGCTTCTCGTCGAGCTTCGCTGCGGCGGCTTTCAGGGCATCGGCTTCGGTGCCGGCGGCATTGGCGGCGGCATCGAACTGGGCGCGCGCATTGCGGAGCGCCGCATCGTAGAGCGTCGCGTTGATGTCGAAAAGCGGATCGCCGGCCGCGACCTTGTTGTCGTCAGCGACATAGATGCGCGCCACGGGGCCCGACACCTGCGAGGCCACGCGCACGACATTGGCGCCGGTATAGGCGTTGTCGGTCGAAGGGTAAAGCTCGGCATAGCGCCAATAGAGCAGCACGCCGCCGATGATCGCGAGCAGAACGGTCCCCAGCACAATCCAGCGATATTTCGCAGCCGTATCCTGCGAGCGAGGGCGCTTGGCAGTCGAAGCGTCCTGATTCACGGTTCCTCTACCTCAGAGCTGCGGGGAAAGGCGCAAGCTGTCGTGCCGGGCAGGGAAATCGAGGTCAAGCACGGCAGAATGATGGCGAGGCTTAAACGTCTTGGGCGCCGCTCGCAAGGATTCCGCTTGTTTTTTCAGCGAAAAGCCGCGGTTTCGTTGGGCTTGCGTTCCGGCTTGCTCGGCCTAGACTGGCCGTTCCGAGGGGAGTCCCGGGGAGGGGCTGAGAGTCCGCTGTCCTATGTTAGAGGACTGGAGCGGAGACCCTTTGAACCTGCTCCGGGTCATGCCGGCGAAGGGATGGAACGTCTCGCCACTCCTAAGCCGCCTATGCGCGATCCCGGTACTGGAGACGCCAACGCTTAAGGAGGCGGCGATGGAAACCTCGATCTTCTTGGCGCGGTTGCTCGGTCCGTCGATGCTCGTGGTCGTGGCCGGACTGATTGTCAACCGGACGAACTATCGCGCGCTCGTGCATGAGTTCCTCGACAGCCCCGCGCTCATTTATCTCGCAGGGCTTTTGGCCCTCGTGGCCGGGCTCGCCATCGTGCTCACGCACAATGTCTGGGTGATGGGATGGCCGGTGATCATCACAATTTTCGGCTGGGCGAGTCTTGATTGGAGGCATCCTGCGCATCGTATTCCCGGCGCCCCTTGCGCGTTTCGCCGAAACCGTTGTCGACAACCAGGCGGTGCTCATCGGCTCCGTCGTCTTCTATCTCGTGCTGGGGGCCTGGCTGACTTACACGGGTTATTTCGCCTAGCGCGCACCAGCGCCATCGGAGCAAAGGCTCATGAACATCCACGACAAGACCGTCACGCCGCGTGAGGTGACCACCGGCCCGTTGCCAGGCAGCCGCAAGATCTATTCCGCGCCGGAGGGCCACGCGGATGTGCGCGTGCCATTGCGCGAGATCTCGCTGGCGGATGGTGCAGTGGCCTCGAGCAGCGGAGCGGTAGGCCAACAAAGAGTGTTCTGCGTCTACGATACGTCGGGGCCTTACATCGATGCCGGCGCCGAGATCGATGTCGAGCGCGGGCTTCCGCGTTTGCGCGTCCCGTGGATCGAGGAGCGCCGTGCTGCAAGTCTCCCTGTGACGCAGCTTGAGCTCGCGCGCGCCGGGATCGTCACGCCGGAGATGGTCTATATCGCGCATCGCGAGAACATTGGACGTCGGTGCGCGGCCGAGGACGCGCGTGCGCGGATCGATGACGGCGAGAGCTTCGGTGCTTCGTTGCCTGCGTTCGTGACGCCGGAATTTGTGCGCAGCGAAGTCGCGCGCGGCCGCGCCATCATCCCCGCCAACATCAACCATCCCGAATCCGAGCCGATGATCATCGGGCGGAACTTCCTCACCAAGATCAACGCCAATATCGGCAACTCCGCGGTGACGTCTTCCATCGAGGAAGAGGTCGAGAAGATGGTGTGGGCGATCCGCTGGGGCGCCGACACGATCATGGACCTCTCCACGGGCCGCAACATCCACGCGACGCGCGAATGGATCTTGCGCAACGCGCCGGTGCCGGTCGGCACGGTGCCGATCTACCAGGCGCTGGAGAAGGTGAAGGGCGATCCCGTCAAGCTCGACTGGGAGGTCTATCGCGACACGCTGATCGAGCAATGCGAGCAGGGCGTGGATTATTTCACCATCCATGCCGGTGTGCGGCTCGGTTACATCCATCTCACCGCGGAGCGCGTCACCGGCATCGTCTCGCGCGGCGGCTCGATCATGGCGAAGTGGTGCCTCGCGCATCACAAAGAGAGCTTCCTCTACGAGCGCTTCGCGGACATCTGCGAGATCATGCGGCGCTACGACGTGTCCTTCTCGCTCGGCGACGGCTTACGGCCGGGCTCCATCGCCGATGCCAACGACCGCGCACAATTCGCCGAGCTCGAGACGCTGGGCGAGCTGACGCGCGTCGCGTGGGGCCGCGGCTGCCAGGTGATGATCGAAGGGCCGGGCCACGTGCCGCTGCACAAGATCAAGGTGAATGTGGAGAAGCAGCTCGAGCTTTGCGGCGAGGCGCCGTTCTATACGCTCGGCCCGCTCGTCACCGACATCGCGCCGGCTTACGACCACATCACGAGCGCGATCGGCGCGGCGATGATCGGCTGGTTCGGCACGGCGATGCTCTGCTACGTGACGCCGAAGGAGCATCTCGGCCTGCCCAACCGCGACGACGTGAAGGCGGGCGTGATCGCCTACAAGATCGCCGCGCACGCCGCCGATCTCGCCAAGGGCCACCCGGCGGCGATCGCGCGCGACAACGCGCTGTCCGAGGCGCGCTTCGGCTTCCGCTGGGAGGATCAGTTCAACCTGTCGCTCGATCCGGAGACCGCGCGCTCATATCACGACGAGACCATGCCCAAGGAGGCGCACAAGCTCGCGCATTTCTGCTCGATGTGCGGACCGAAATTCTGCTCGATGGAAATCACCCAGCAGGTCCGCGACTACGCCGCGAAGCTCGCCGAGAAGGAGATGCTCTCAAGCAGCGAAGCGGTAGAGCAAACAAGAAAACAGGGCATGGCGGAGATGTCGGAGAAATTCCGGGAGATGGGCGGCGACGTTTACGTGACGCGCAATTCGAGCAAATCATGACGGGCGGCTAAAGCCGGCACACGGTGGGGCTGACGAGATCCTTCGCCCTTGGTAGACTTCGCTAAGACGCGGCAAGTCGCACGCCTCGAGGGAAATCTCTGAATGAAGCTGCCTCGGCTCTTGGCCGTCACGTTGCTCGCCCTTGCGCTCGCTTGCGCCACGGACCGGCCTGCGCTCGCCAAGATCCTCATCCTCATCGACAAGCCGAGCCAGACCATGACGGTGTCGGTCGACGGCGCCGTCCGCTATCGCTGGCATGTCTCGACCGGAGCGACGGGCTACTCCACGCCAAGCGGCACCTATAGACCGTTCCGCATGGAGCCGATGCACTACTCGCGGGAGTGGGACAATGCCGGCATGCCGCACTCGATCTTCTTCACCACGCGTGGGCATGCGGTGCATGGCTCCAATCATCCCGGCCTCGGCACGCCGGCTTCGCATGGCTGCGTGCGCCTTTCGTTGCGCAACGCCTCGACGCTCTACCAGCTCGTCAATGCGCGCGGCATGGGCGCGACCACCGTCATCGTCAGAGGGCCTGATCCTGCCGGCGTGCACGCCGTGACGAAGCCGCCAACGAGGCAGAGGGGATTCTTCGGCGGCCTGTTCGGAGGTTCGCGCTAGCCCGCTGCGGATGTGCATCTCGACGGCGCTGCAAGGCCCTGTTAGCTCATCGCCTGTTTCGGATTCGCTACGAGAAGTTCAACTTCTCTTTGAATGACCTGATTGCAGACCTGCAGAAGGCGCCATAACAGCTTCCGCTCGCTTGCGGTTAACCGTGGTTTCCACGATGGAGGATCAGAGAGCGTACCTTATAGATTCGCTGCATATCAGCGAGGAGTTCATCCCGTTCCTGCTGATTGCGTCCTATGAGATAGGCGCATCTGTTGCGAAGGAGTTCGCTCAGCGAAAATGTCCTCGCGACCACCGCTCTCGCCCAATAGGATTTCTGAGACCACCATCGCATTGACATAACAAGGCAACTCATCCCGAGCCATATGGGGCATCGTATAGCCACTGGCACACTATCGGCCTTCGGCCTACTTGAGCGCGTTCAGCGCGCCACCGCGCCAATAGCCGACATCATGGGGCAACCGAGCGTCTTCTCGAACGCCTCGATCAGATCCTGCCGGTTCTGCGCCGTGATAAAGAGGCCGCCCGTCTGCTCGGCGAGACACTGCACGTCGAGGATGCTCTGCGCGCCCGTCCAGCTGAAACCTCTCAGCTGGTAGCCGATGACGTGAACGGTGAGCCGGCCGTCTGCCTCGATCACTTTGCCGAGCGCGCAGGGCGCGCCGCCGCAGGTTTCCTCGCCGTCGGTCAGAAGCACGATGACGCCTCGCTCCGACTGCTGGTTCAGGACCTTCGCGGCCGCCATCACCGCGTCGACGAGCGGCGTCTTTCCGGCCGGGTTGAGCGTGTTCACCACGCTCATGATGCGCTGCGCCGCGTTCGGAATCGGCGGGAAGTTCAGCTCGACATTGCATTGCGCGTAGGGCCCGGGACCGTAGGTGATGAGCCCGACCTTGCGGAACTTCGTCGCGCTCGGCAACACCTCGCCGAGCGCCTTGCGGACCTCGTCGATGCGGGTGACGGCGCTGAAGAGCCCTTGCACCATATTGCCGGCCATGGACCCCGATGCGTCGAACACGATCATCGCGTCCTCGGTGCAGGGCGGCAAAGTCTCGTCCGCCGCCCGCGCGGGCCACGATCCGGCGAGGAGCGCGACAAGAGCGAAGGCAATCGGGCGCGCGTAGCGCGGCAGCATGTTCATTGTCCCGATTGTAGCCGCGAGCCCGGCCTGTCGTCCTGAAGCTTCGCCTGACAATCGCGTGAAGCCGTACGACCTCATGGGCGCGCCGGCGACCGCGGGCGCGAGCCAGGCGGCAAGCGCGCCGGCCAGGAAGGCTAGAAAGACGCGCATGCTCCGTTACCGGAGGCGGTGGCCGGCGTGCGCCGCTACTTCATCGTGATCGCAAGGCCGCTCAGATCGGCATTGGCCATCAGGCCGACCTGCTTGCCGGAAAGCTCGAGCACGGCGCCCTTCGGATTGGTGAGCACGATCGCGCGCACGCCCTTGCCGACCGCAAGCCCAGCGCCCGCCGCGGCATAGACGCCGGCAACGTCGGACGGCTTGCTGATGTTGCTTGACCTGGCCGCGCAGCACCGTCTTCGATCCGCCGAACACGAGCCCGTAGTCCAGCCCGCCGACCGAGAGCGGATAGCTCTTGCCGCGGAAGGTGAGCGTGCCGTGGCCGGCCGAGCCGCCGATGATCCAGCCGCCCTTGAAGATGGTCAGCACGATGCTGCCGGTATCGGCGCGCGCCTCCTGCAATCCGGCGCCGGCCAATACGATCAATGCAATGAACGCGGCTTTGAACATCGTCGGAATTCGCATGGGGTTGCCTCCCTCGGTTCGACCGTTGCGGCCAGATGCGGCGCATTTTGTGGCGGAGACATGGCCGGTTTCAAAGCGCCGGGCGCGCCTCGCGAATATTGCGTCAGCTCGAGAAGCAAGGAGAAGTGGCAAGCACGGGGAAGCCTCCGCCTGTATGCTGACCGCGCGGCGGTGGCGCGCGACCGTGGCACGCGATGGGGCAAATGACATGAGCAAGGCAGTGGAGCAACGACGCCGGTTGGTCGGGGCCGTGTGGCTCGGGTTGGCCGGCGGCGCGCTTGCCGTTGCGCAGGGCGGCCCCGCCATGGCGAGCGCTACGTGTCCCGCGGGGCAGGTCGCAGCCGGCGGAACCTGCGTGTCGCTGGACGCCGCCAAAGCGCGCATCGACGAGATCGTGCGCCAAGCCATGGCGAAGCGGGACCTCAAGGCCGTGCTCGCGGGCTTCTCCGTCGATGGGCAGCCCCCGTCGCTGTTCGCGTGGGGCTCATCCATGACCGGCGTGCCGGCGACGCCCGACATGCATTTCCGCAACGGCGCGGTCGCGATCGCCTATATCGGAACGGTGCTGCTGCAGTTGCACGACAAGGGCATGCTCAGCGTCGACGACAAACTGTCGAAGTGGTTCCCGGACTATCCCAAGGCCGAGCAGGTCACGCTGACGATGCTGATCAACGGCACCTCGGGCTATGCCGACTACGTCACCGACGACGTCGTTCATCAAGCAGCTCTATGCCGATCCGTTCCGGCATTGGACGCCGGACGAGCTGATCGCGATCGGCCTCGGGCGGCCGATGATCTGCGATCCGGGCACATGCTGGTCCTATGCGCACACCAATTTCGTCATTCTCGGCAAGGTGCTGGAGAAGGCTGCCGGAGCGGCCTCTCGCCGACCTCATCCGCGAAGGCATTCTCGAGCCGCTCGCGCTCAAGGACACGCGGAGCGAGCAGACCGCGATCATCCAGGAGCCGGTGCTGCACGCCTTCGACGCCGAGCGCGGCAGGTACGAGGAATCGACCTATTGGAATCCGTCATGGACGCTCGCGCATGGCGCGATCATGACGTCGAACATCGCCGACATCTTGAAGAGCGCGGCGGCGATCGGGGAGGGGACGCTGCTGTCGCCCGCTTCGCACAGGCTGCAGCTCGCGCCGCTCACCGCGAAGTTCAAGCCGTGGAGCGACACGAGCTATTACGGCTTCGGCGTGTTTCGTCATCAACGATTGGATCGTGCAGAACCCGTCCTTCGCCGGCTATGCCGCGACCATGACCTATCTGCCGTCGCGCAAATTGGCGCTCGCCGTGTCCGTCACCCTGGGAGAGAAGGCGTCGCTCGAGCGGCAATCTCTCGACCGACCTGCTGAAGGAGATCGCCGCCTATCTCGCGCCGGACGCGCCGTTCTAGGCAGTGCGCGCTCTGCAGGGAGACGCCGTCAAGCCGCACGCTGTTCGAGCGTCGGATAGTCGGTGTAGCCGTGCGCGCCGCCGCCATAGAAGGTGGCGGGGTCGGGCTCGTTGAGCGGCGCGTTCTGCTCAAGCCGCGCGACGAGATCGGGATTGGCCAGGAACAGGCGCCCGAAGGCGATGAGGTCGGCCGCGCCGGTCTCGACGGCCTCGATGGCAAGCTCCCAGTTGTAACCGTTATTCGCCATATAGGCGCCGTCGAACTTGACGCGGACCAGCGAGACGGCTTCCGGCGGAAAGGTGCGCGCGCCCCCGGTCTCGCCTTCGATAATGTGCACATAGCCGAGCCCAGCGTCGCTGGCGCGCTCGAGCGCCGCGCCGAAGGTCGTCATCGGATCGCTGTCGGACATGTCGCCGAAAGACGAGAATGGGCCGAAGCGCACGCCGACGCGCTTCGGCGGGAACGCCTTGGTCAGCACCGCGAGGACCTCGGCGAGCAGCCGCGTGCGGTTCTCGACGCTCCCGCCATAGGCGTCGGTGCGCTTGTTGGAGCCGTCGCGCAGGAACTGGTCGATCAGATAGCCGTTGGCGCCATGCAGCTCGATGCCATCGAAGCCGGCCTCGCGGCGCATTGCGCGCAGCCTTCGCATAGTCGTCGATCAGGCGCGGGATCTCGTCGAGCCCGAGCGCGCGCGGCGGCGAAACGTCGGCCATGCCCGAGGCGATGAAGGTCTGCGCCTTGGCCTGTATCGCCGACGGCGCGACGGGGGGCTGCCCGCCGGGCTGCAGCGAGACATGCGAGATGCGCCCGACATGCCAGAGCTGGCAAGAAAATGCGCCCGCCTTTGGCGTGGACCGCATCGGTGACGAGGCGCCAGCCTGCGACCTGCTCTTGGCTGTAGATGCCGGGCGTCTGGATATAGCCCTTGCCTTCCGGAGAGATCTGCGTCGCCTCGGTGACGATCAGCCCGGCTGCGGCGCGCTGCGCGTAATATTCGGCATTCAGCGCGTGCGGCACGTCGCCGTCGGGCCGCGCGCGATTGCGCGTCAGCGGCGCCATGACGACGCGGTTGGGCAAGACGAGATCGCCGATGGTCAGCGGCGTGAAGAGTTTTTCGGTCATGCGTGCTGGCTCCGTGACGGTGCTCGCGTTGCGGCAGGCTATAGGGTTGGAGATGGTCGGGATAGCCCGCCTTGCAGTGACGTGCCCCCTATGCTTCGTTGCGGCCGGCAACGGGGAATGACCAGCAGCTCATGGATGCGAGCGTCACCAAAGATGGAAACCGGGAGCAGAAGCAGCTCGCCGCCGCGCGCGCGCTGATCGCGGAGATCGCGGAAGCGCTGGATCTCGATGCCGCGATGGAATTATGGGACGGCAGTCGCGTGCCGCTTGGCCGGAGCGTCACGAGCAAGCTCGTGCTTACCATCGCCGGCCCGGGGGTCATTGCCTCCATGCTGCGCCGGCCGACGCTCGATCGGCTCATCCGTCTCTATGTCAAAGGCCGTATCGGGCTTGAAGGTGGCACGCTCATCGATCTCGGGCTTCAGCTGCAGCAGACGGGTACGCGGAAGCGCTTGAAGCGTCTCGGTAAGCTGAGGCTCGCGCGTCTCCTGCTGCCCTTCCTGCTCGTGAGCGCCGGACCGGCCGGGGCGTTCGCGCGACTACGGAGGCGACGAGACGGGACGGGCGCGAGCGCAAGCCGAGAACCGCGACTTTGTGCAGTTCCACTACGACGTCTCCAACGATTTCTACCGGCTCTTTCTCGATCCGCGCATGCAATATTCCTGCGCCTATTTCACCGAGTGGTCAGGCTCGCTCGATCAGGCGCAAGAGGACAAGCTCGAGATGATCTGCCGCAAGCTGCGGCTCAAGCAGGGCGACAGGCTGCTCGATATCGGCTGCGGCTGGGGCGGACTCATCTGCTATGCGGCCGAGAAATACGGCGTCACCGCGCACGGCATCACGATGTCGGAGACGCAGGCCGCGCTCGCCCGCGAGACGATCGCGCGGCTTGGCTTGAGCGGCAAGGTCACCGTCGAGATCAAAGACTACGCCGAGCTTGACGGCGCGTACGACAAGATCGCTTCGATCGGCATGTACGAGCATATCGGGCTCGCCAACATCCCGCTTTATCTGACGAAGGTCCGCAGTCTCCTTGCAGATGACGGGCTGTTCCTCAATCACGCCATCTCGCGGCGTGCCAAGCGCAAGCAGCGGCGTCTCGGCAGCCGGCCGGAGCAGCGCGCGATCATGCGCTACATCTTTCCCGGTGGGGAGCTCGACGATATCGGCCATACGGTGCGGGAGATGGAGATGCACGGGCTCGAGGTGCATGACGTGGAGAACTGGCGCGGCCATTACGCGCTGACCACGCGCGCCTGGTGCGAGCGGCTTCTGGCCAGGCGGACCGAAGCGGAAGCGATCGTCGGGCCTGAGCTGGTTCGCATCTGGCTCGCTTATCTGGCCGGTGTTTCGCTCGCCTTCACGCGCGGGACGCTGCGCATCTACCAGACGCTGGTCAGCAAGCAGCCCAAGGGTCCTTCACCGCACCCTCCGACGCGCGCCGACCTTTACCGATAGGTCTGCGACTAATGCACCAGCTCGGGGTGGAAGCGGCGGACCGCGAGAGTGCCAAGCCATGCAAAGAGCGCGAGCACGAGGCTCTGCGCCACGATGAAGGCCGGCTCGTTGCCGTTGGGCGCCAGCACATGCAGCGTCGGCACTTTCTGGAAGGCCTGCACCACCAGCACGAACACGTTGAGATAGAGCGCGAACACAGCGGCGACGACATAGATCCAGCGCCATGAGCGGCTGAGGTCGAAGGCGTAAAGCGCAAGCAAGGCAGCCGCCAGCACTGCCGCCGAGACAAAGCCGACGCCGATCGCCGGCGTGAAACGCGTGGCCGGAAACATGAAGCCTGTCGCAGTGGTGAGGACGGTGGTCGCCAGGAAGAGCGCCGTCAAGCCCGGCAGACGCTCCGCGCTCAACATGCCCAAGAGCACGATCAGCCCCGAGACGATGGCGACAAGACTGATGATCACATGCAGGATGGTGAAGGTCTCAAGCGACAGACCCAGGATCATGAGATCCCCTCCGTTTGCGCGGGAAGCCGCCAATCATCCTCTGCCGCGTGCCCGCCAAGGTCAATGCGGAACGATGGAACCGATAGCGCGCCGCCGGCGGTTATGTCAGGCTCGGTGAAACGAAAAGCGAGGAGCAGCGCATGACGAAGATCGTCTACAGGATCGTCAAGCATGAGGACGGCTGGGCCTACCAGGCGCGCGGAACGTTCTCGGAGACGTTTCCCACGCACGAGGCTGCGCTCGAAGCGGCGAAACGCGCGGCGGGCGAGCAGCGCGTGCCGGGCGAGACGGCCGGCATCGAATATGAGACCGAGGACGGCGTCTGGCATGAGGAGCTCGATCCCGGCACCGACCGGCCTGAGACCGAGGTCGAGGACAGCGCCTAGGGCCCGCGCGGAATCTGCCTCCATTGACTCCCCGCCTGCAATTGCGGTCACCTGCACCAGCATTCAACGGCATTCGCGGGGGAGGGCACGATGAAGATGATCCCGTCCTATGTCCTGTGGGCATTGCTCGGCATGGCTTGCTATTCGCTCATGACGCTGTTCGTGAAATTCGCCGAGCGCTCGGGCAGCGCCTCCACCTACATGATCCTCGCCGTGTCGACGACGATCGTCGCCATCGTGGCGATCGCCATGGTGGCGATGCGCGGCGAGCTCAAGGCGCTCGTTTTCGAGCTGGAGACCCCGCCATTGCTGTGGGCGATCGCGGCCGGCATCGTGCTCGCCATTGCGGTCAGCTCCCTGTTCCACGCCCTGTCGCTCGGGCCGGCCAACGTGGTGGTGCCGATCTACGGCATGTTCATTGTGGGCGGCGCGTTGCTCGCCGTGCTGTTTCTCGACGAGCCGATGACCTGGCACAAGACCGTGGGCCTGGTCGCGGCAGCAGCCGGCGTGTTCCTGATCTCGCTCTAGAAGCTGAATGAAAGCAGGTGGGCAAGCAATGAGCCGTTGCCCACCTGCGAACGACATCACGAACCGATTTCCAGCCGGCTGATCAGGCCGTCGTCCAGCACGAACCGGAACTGAAGCGCGATGGGACTTCCCGGAAAATCGCCCGACACGAGCGCCGTCACGCGCGTAACCTCGCCATCGGCCACGAGCGTGTTGACCTCCGTTCTATCGCGATACTTCCGGCTGGTCTCTTCCATCCAGGCGCGGATCGCGGCCTTGGTGGCGTAAGTCTTCGACTCGTCCGTCACGACGGCCTGCTCGGAGAAGGCCGCGAGTGCCGCGGTGAAATCGCCCGCGTTCTTTCCGGCGAAATAGCGCTCCACCGGTTGCGGCAGTTGGTTCGTCATGCCGTCACGCCGCCATCGACGTTGAGCGTGGCGCCGGTGATGAAAGCCGCGCCGGGACTGGCGAGGAACGCGACCGCTGCCGCGACCTCCTCGGGCTTGCCGTAGCGCCCGAGCGCCGTGCTCGCCTTCTGCGCCGGCGCGAAATCGCTATCTGCCGGATTCATGTCGGTATCGATCGGGCCGGGCTGCACATTGTTGACGGTGATGCCCTTGGGCCCGAGATCGCGCGCCCAGCCCCGCGTCAGCGCGCCGACGGCGGCCTTGGTCGCCGAATAATCGGCAAGCCCCGGCCAGGGCGTCACGTCGCCGAGAATCGATCCGATATTGATGATGCGGCCGCCTTCGCTGAGATGAGCCGCCGCCGCACGCACGGCCGCGACGACGCCTCCGACATTGATCGCGGCCTGCCGGTCGAAATCGGCGCCGTTGCCGTTGGTCTCGTGCACCTGGCCGACTGTGAATACGCCGGCATTGTTGACGAGGATGTCGAGCCGCCCGAACTGCTTCGCGACGGCGCGGACCAGCGCCTCGACCGCCGCGGCGTCGGCCTGGTCGGCCTTGAAGGCGGCGGCGCGTACGCCCTTGGCCTCGAGCTCTTTCACCACCTGGTTCGCCTTGTCGGCCGAGGCGGCATAGCTGATGGCGACATCGGCGCCGTCATCCGCGAGCGCCTTGGCGATCGCCGCGCCGATGCCGCGCGAGCCGCCGGTGACCAGCGCTACCTTGCCTGCGAGCGTCTTGGATAAATCGGTCTTGGACATGGGATACACTCCTTTGGAATTATTAGTGAACGATACATAATTGGTGGAGGTCCGGTGTCAAGAGGATTATATAGTGAACACTACAGAGATAGGCGGTGTATAGCCATAAGCGACATGAACGACAGCAAGACCGCGACAATTGGCCGTCCCCGCGCGTTCGACCCCGAGCAGGCGCTCGACCGGGCGTTGCAGCTGTTCTGGCGCAAGGGCTACGAGGGCACGTCCATCGCCGATCTGACCGCGGCCATGGGCATCAACCCGCCGAGCCTTTACGCCGCCTTCGGCAACAAGGAGGCGCTGTTCCGCCGGGCGCTCGATCGCTACGAGGCGCAGCACGAGGCGAGCTGGCGGGAGGCACTCGACGCGCCGACTGCTTACGAGGCCGTCGAGCGCTTGCTCATGGTTTCGGCCGCTTCGCTCGGCGACAAGCGCAATCCTCCGGGGTGCCTGATGGTGCAGGGGGCCTTGTGCGGCGGGGAGGAATGCGACGCCGTCAAGACGGAGCTTGCGACGCGTCGCGACGCGAGCATCGGCCTCATTCGCGAGCGGCTGAAGCGTGCCAAGCGCGGCGGCGATCTCCCCGAGGATGCCGATCCCGCGAGCCTCGCGCGCTACGTGGCCACCATCCTGCACGGCATGGCGGTGCAGGCGGTGGGCGGCGCGAGCCGCAAGGAGCTCGAGCGCGTGGTCGCTACCGCGATGCGCGCGTTCCCGAAATAACAGCAGCGACCGCCTGGACCTCGTGGCGGTGTTGTCCGACACTAGGCGCATGAAGCGGGTCTTGACGGCGGCTTGCCTCGCCTTCGTGCTCATCGTGGTCGTGGCGCCCTGCAAGGGGGCAGAGGGCGGCGCGGCCCCGAGCGGCGTAGCCGCGCGCGTTGCCGCGGGCGCGAAGGCCGCAGCCGAGGCCGCCGCGGGGCCTAAGCCCTTTGTCGACATCGTCTGCCCGATCATGCAGCTTGAGGCCGAGGCGCGCGGGCTGCCGCCGATGGCCTTCGTCAGGCTGATCTGGCGCGAGAGTCGCTTCAATCCGCGTGCCGTGAGCTACAAGGGCGCGCAAGGCATCGCCCAGTTCATGCCCGGGACCGCCGACGAGCGCGGCCTCCAAGATCCATTCGAGCCCAAATCGGCGATCATGCATTCGGCGAGCCTGCTCGCGGACCTTCGCGCGGAGTTCGGCAATTTCGGGCTTGCCGCCGCGGCCTATAACGCGGGCGCCGAGCGGGTGCGCAGCTGGCTTGCCGGGGGGAGCCTTCCCGGCGAGACGCGTGGCTATGTGCAGTTCGTCACGGGCCTCGATGCCGAAGCGTGGAAGGAGCCGGACACCGAGCTTCCCGACACGCTCAAGACAGCCGGCGCCGATGTGCTCGAGTTCGTGCCGCAAGCTCGCGCCGCTCGTGGTTCGCGCCGTCTACGAGTCGGAGCCGCTCACCGCGAGCGGCGCCTGGCGCCCGTGGGGTGCGCATGTCTCGTCGGCGTTCTCTAAGTCGAAAGCGCTCGCCCAGTTCTCGCGGTTGAAGGCGCGCTACGGCGCGGTGCTCGCGGACCGCGATCCGTTCGTGGCGCCGCAGCGGAATTTGAGCCGCGGGCGCCGCTCGATGTACACGGTGCAGATCGGCGCCGACAGCCGCGCCGATGCGAGCAAGCTCTGTGCAGAGTTGCGGGCGCGCGGCGGCGCCTGCATCGTGCAGAAGAACTGAAAGCCAGCGGCCACGGCCTCAGTGATGATGGCGTCCGCCCGGAGCCGCGGCGCCGATCGCCTGGACGTCGAAGGTCACCTCGACCGCACCGGCATGCTCGAAGGTCAGCGTGGCCTTGAACTGTTCGCCTTCCTTCAGCGGCGCGGCCAGATCGGCGAACATCAGGTGGTAGCCGTTGGGGGCGAGCGCGACCGAGCCTCCGGGCGGAATGGCGATGCCGCCGGAGACCGGGCGCATCGTCATCATATCGTTCTCCATCTTGGTCTCGTGGATTTCGGCGCGTGCGGCAATCGGGCTCGCTGCCGAGAGCAGGCGATCCTCGGTCTTGCCGTCGTTCTTGATGGTGAGGAATCCGACTCCCACCTTGGCGCCGCCAGGCGTCGCCCGCGACCAGGGGTCCTCGACCGCGATGGCGCCAGACTTGAACGTGGCGCCAAGCGCGCCGGCGGTTGACAGGATGAGGGCGGCGGCAAGCAGGACAGGCCGCGCGCCCAATCGCCGCGATGATAGTTTCGTGTGCATTTCCAATCTCCTCATGTGCCTATGGCTCAGAAGGCCATGCTGGCATTGGCCCAGATGGTGCCGTCGCGACGCGGCTGGTAGCCGTTCGGATTGTTGTCGACAGGCTGCAGCCATTCTGCGCTGAGCCGCAGGCCCTTCAGCGGGCCGCTCGGCACCACCGTGTTGACCCCGAAGCCGATATCCCAGAACCGGCCGCCATAGTTGAACTGGAGGTCGGGCGGACTCGAATGATTGTGCGCGCCGTTATAGTGGCCCTCGATCTTGCCCTGCTCGGAATAGAGGCCGCGGATCGAGGCCGAGATCCAGTCGGCGAACAGATAGCTCACCCAGCCGGTCGCCTGGAAGACGTCGCCCAGCTGGTAGCCGAATGAGTTCTCCTTCTCCATGCGCACGATGCCGAGGACCTGCGCGCCCCAAGTCAGCCGGTCAGAGCGGCCGGTATAGGTCAGGCTCGGCCAGAAGTCCCAGGTGCCGGAGCCAAGCTGCATGCCGTAATGGGTGAACACGCCATTCTGCTTGTAGTCGGCCTTGCCGGTCGGCGCGCTCAACATCGGGCTGAACTGGATATGATAGCTCGGCCCATGCGCGAGGCGAAGTTCGGGGCCGAAGATCGTGTCGCCCCAGCCGTCGACGCCATGCGAATGCGGTCCGGTATGGCCACCGCCATGTCCGCCGCTATGGCCGCCGGCATGGCCTCCGCCGTGCTCGTCGTTGCCGCCATGCTGCGTGAGCCGGAGCGGCGACATGGTCATGTCGTGGCTCATCCACATGGGCATCACCATCAGCGTCACCCAGTCGGTCGGCGCATACATGATGTCGAGCATGTACATGTTCATGGTCATGGCGGTCGTCTTCATCGAGCAGGTATGCGGCGAGCAGCCCTTCTCGGCGATGACGTCGTCGGTGACGGTATGGATACCGTGCAAGGTCGGGCTGCCCGCGGAGCTGTTCGCGTAGCGGAAGCTCGCCATCCATTCGCCAGCCTTGTGCATGTGGTCGAACATGACGCCCGCCGGCGCGTGTGTGTCGGCGAGCGGGCCGGAACCGGTGTGCGGATCGGCATAAGCGTCGGTTGCAAGCGTCGCGAGCGCAATTGCGGCGCAGGCGGTGCGGGCCGCACGGGCATGCGGTCGTGAAAGCGTGGTCATTACGATAGCCCCCATCGATGCCGTCCGGCCGCGCCGGCAGCATCGTTCAGTGTTGAAATTGTTGGATCGGTCTGTGCGTCAGGGCTACGCGCGTGGGGGCCCGCGCGGGCGCGCCGTGTAGAGATCGGTCGATTGGGGCAGGGGCGCATCGAGCCGCGGCAGGGCCGCGGCCGCGAAGGCGAAAGCGGGGAGCGGGATGCGCTCGGCCTCGGGCAGAAGCCCGGCGGTTGTCGCGGAGCAAGCGAGCCGGCAGGCGGTGGCGCAGCACTGCCAGTCGGCCCGGTGCTGGGTCTCCGCCGGGATTTGCTCGCCGCCAAGGGCTCTCGTCGTGCAGAGGATCGAGCCTCCGTCAGCGCCGGCGGCAAGCGTTGCCGCGTGCACGCCAGAGGTGAAAGAGAGGATGACGGCCTGAACCAGGATCGCCCAGGCCAGCGTCAGGCCGATGCAGTCTCTATTGTTGCGCAGTCCCCCCATGGCCGAATTCTAGGCCGCCGCCGCCTGCGGTGTCAAAGCGGCAGCCGACGCGCAACGCGGTGCGATGCCAACAGGCGAGCGTTGGTATATATGTCGCCGCACCATGCTCACCATCTACGAATTCCGCGCGGGCGAGCTCAAGCCCAGAACCGGCAAGCTGGCCGGCAAGGCCGCCATCACGGAAGAGGCCGTGTGGATCGATCTGCTCGACCCGACGCCGGCAGAGGAGAGCAAGGTCGAGAAGGCGCTCAAGCTCGACGTGCCGACGCGCGAGGAGCAGCAGGAGATCGAGGCCTCGAGCCGTCTCTACCAGGAAGACGGCGCGCTGTTCATGACGGCGAGCGTCATCACGCAAAGCGATCAGGCCGAAACCAAGATGACGCCCGTGACCTTCATCCTCGCGGGCAACCGGCTCGTCACGGTGCGCTACGCCGAGCCGCGCGCCTTCGCCATCTACGCCGCGCGCTGCAATCGCTCGGAGCCCGACCTTAAGAGCGGCACCAATGTGCTGATCGGCCTGATCGAAACCATCGTCGATCGGCTGGCGGATTTCATCGAGCGCATCCAAGCCGAGGTCGACGTGCTTTCCCACACGGTGTTCGACATCAAAGGCGGCGCGGCCACGCGGCAGCGACGCTTCGACGTGGTGCTGAAAGCGATCGGGCGAGAGGGCGAGATGGCCTCGAAGGCGCGGGAGAGCGCGCACTCGCTCGGGCGCCTGCTCACCTTCTTCGCCTATGCCGCCCAGGAGCGCAAAGTCGGCAAGGCGCTGCAGTCGCGCATCCGCACCGCCACGCGCGACGTGAACTCGCTGACCGATCAGGTGAGCTTCCTCTCCAGCAAGATCATCTTCCTGCTGGATGCCACGCTCGGCATGATCAATATCCAGCAGGCCGACATCATCAAGATCTTCTCGGTCGCCGCCGTGGTGTTCCTGCCGCCGACGCTGATCGCCTCGATCTACGGCATGAATTTCCGCCACATGCCGGAGCTCGATTGGTGGTTTTCCTATCCGCTGGCGCTCGGGCTGATGGTGCTCGCGGCCGTGCTGCCCTACCTCTATTTCAAGCGCAAAGGCTGGCTGTGATTGGGGCTTGCCCCGGCCATCTTGCGTTGCCACATTAAGACAACGGCCTGTCGGCAGAGGAGAGTTAATTGTGAGCAAGCAAGTTGCGTATCTCGGTGTGGCGCTCGCCACCGCGTTGTCTGCGTCGATGGTCGGCCTTCCCGGCGAGCGCGGCTTCGTTCGGCACTCTGCTTCGGGCGCAAGCCGGCGGCGATCTCGTCCAGCCCGTGGGCGATTCCGGGCAATACACCGACGAGTATTATGACGAGGATCGCGACACGCAGGTACGCGCGCCGTTCACCTCGGTCGATACGAGCAAAGACAAAGGCACGCAGGTGCAGGCTCCGTTCACGTCCGTCGAGACCGACGATCGCGGCACGCACATCAGGGCGCCCTTCGTCGATCTGTTCGTCCCGCGCCGCTAGCGCGTTTCATCGGCCTCCCAGCAACGACCAGGCAAGAGCGGCCGTCGCCGTCAGCGCGAGCGTGGCGAGAATGCCGAGGCGCAGCCAAAGCAGCATGACGCCGCGCAAGCACCGCAAGCAGAACGGCGTCCACGTTCAGGCTGCGCGATGTCGGGCGTCCACAGCGCGCAAGGGTCCGTGCCAGCGGTCCTCGACGCGACCGAACAGGACGTGCAGCGCAAACCACAAACTCAAATTGAGGATCACGCCGACGACGGCGGCGGTGACGCCACGCAGCGCGCCGGCAAGCTTGCGGGTTCGCGGTCAGGCGCTCGACGTAAGGCGCGCCGGTGAAGATGAAGAGGAAGCTCGGGACGAACGTCGCCCAGAGCGCAATGCCTGCGCCGAGCAGGCCGAAGGCGAGCGCCGGCTCGCCACCCTGCCGGTAGCCGGCGAGAAAGCCGACGAACTCGGTCACCAGAATGAGTGGACCGGGCGTCGTTTCGGCAAGTCCAAGCCCGTCAAGCATCTCGCCCGCGCTCAGCCAGCCATAAATCTCGACAGCCTGCTGCGCCATATAAGCGAGCACCGAATAGGCGCCGCCGAAGGCCACCACGGCGAGCTTGGAAAAGAACAGCGCGATGTCGGTCGTGACGTGATCGCGGCCGAACAGGACGCTGACCGCAAGAAGCGGCACGAGCCAGATGGCGAGCCACAGCGCCGCCGTGCCGAGCGTCTGCGACAGCGCAACCGGCGGCCCGTCGGGCAGCGGTTCGATCTCCGAAGCGTCGGTGCGCGCAAGCAGAAAGCCGGCAAGCGCGGCTGCCGCGATGACTGGCGGGGAAGGGCACGCCGAAAAAGAAGATGGCGACGAAGGCGCCGGCGGCGATCGCCCAATCGTAAGGCTCATGCAGGGTGCGCTTCGCCACCCTGATCAGCGCCTCGATGACGATGACGAGGACTGCGGCCTTCACGCCGAGAAAGGCCGTCTCGACCAGCGGCACCTGCCCGTACAGCGCATAGGCGATGCTGAGGGCGAGCACGATGAGCGCGCCTGGCAGCACGAAGAGCAGCCCGGCGGCAAGACCGCCGCCCTACGCCGTGCAGCCTCCAGCCGACATAGGTGGCAAGCTGCATGGCTTCGGGTCCCGGCAGCAGCATGCAGAAATTGAGCGCATGCAGAAAGCGCTTCTCGCCGATCCAGCCGCGCTCTTCCACGAGCATCCGGTGCATCAGCGCGATCTGTCCGGCCGGCCCGCCGAAGGAGAGGAGCGCCGATCTTGGCCCAGACGGCGAGCGCTTCACGGAAGGTGGGTTTGGCCGATCGTCCTGGCGGTTTCTGCAGCTGCGGCACGCCGTGCTGCCGGCGCGCGCTCATCGTGTGTCGCGGCAAGATAATCGAAAGGATCATGCGGTTGAGCTCGGCGGGATGGGTGAACGGGCTCATATGCCCGGCGCCCTTGAGCGTGACCAGCTTCGCGTGCGGCAGCGCCGCCGCCAAAGGTCCACCACCGCGCGGGCCGGCGCGCGCGTCTTGCTCCCGGCAATGATCAAGGTGGCGCGCCTCGATCCTCGGCGTAGTCCTGCAAGGTCGTTGGCGCGTCGAGCGGGATGGTGAATTCGAGCGCCACCTTCGGGATCGTCGCGGCGATCGCTGCCTTGAACCCATCGGGCGAAAGCCACCAGCGCAAGCGGCCGAGCCAATAGGTCATGAAGGCCTTGGCGGCGGCGCGGTCGTCGCCCTTGGCGACGGGATCGAGCACGGCAAGCCCGAGCTGTTCGATCTCGGACCATTCGGGGCGCCCCTCCTGCCGCAGCAGGTGGAACGACACCGGCTCGACCAGGACGAGGCCCTTCACGCGGTCACCAAGTTTCAGCGCCGCTTCGAGCGCGAGCGCGGCGCCATAAGAATGGCCGACGATATGGAGCTTGCCTTTCGTCTTCTTCGCCAGCGCAAGCAGCACGTTCGACATCGGCGCCGCCAGTGAAGGTCTTGTCGGCAGGCCAAAGCCCCGAGCCGCCATAGCCGATGAAGTCGGGCGCGAGCACACGCCAGTCCGCCTTAAGCGTGCTCGATGAGCGGGAGCCATTCCCTGTGCGAGGCGCTCGAGCAATGGCCGAGGATGACGCAAGGGCCTTTGCCCTCGTCGAGATAGGCGATCTCGATGCCGCCGGACTTGAGGTGTTTCATGCGCGTGCTGCCCCCTCCGGCAGAGTAGCGCACACGTAACCGCGCATGCACTGTCATTCCCGGTCAAGCCGGGCAATGACAGTTCACAAGTGTGTCTTGAGTAAGCGCTACCCCGCGGCGGCGGGGGCGGGCTGCTCGGCGGCAGCGGCGGCCTTGGTCACCGCCTTCTGCACCTTCTCGAAGGCGCGCACCTCGATCTGCCGGATGCGCTCGCGGGAGACGCCGAACTCGGCCGACAGCTCCTCGAGCGTCAGCGGATCCTCGGCGAGCCGCCGCGCCTCGAACACGCGGCGCTCGCGCTCGTTCAGGCTCTTCAGCGCGTCGTTCAGCATGCTGCGGCGATTGTCGCGCTCCTCCGACTCGGCGAGCGCGGTCTCCTGGTCCATGGTGTCGTCGACCAGCCAGTCCTGCCACTCGCCGCTCTCGGCATCGTTGCGCACCGGCGCGTTGAGCGAACTATCGCCCGCGAGCCTGCGGTTCATCGACACGACGTCTTCCTCGCTCACGCCGAGCCTGGTCGCGATCTGCTTGACCTGGTCGGGGCGGAGATCGCCTTCTTCGAGCGCCTTGAGCTGGCCCTTGATCTTGCGCAGATTGAAGAAGAGCTTCTTCTGCGCGGCCGTGGTGCCCATCTTCACCAGGCTCCACGAGCGCAGGATGTATTCCTGGATCGCGGCCCTGATCCACCACATGGCGTAGGTCGCGAGCCGGAAGCCCTTGTCGGGATCGAAGCGCTTCACCGCCTGCATCAGCCCGACATTGCCTTCGGAGATGACTTCGCCGACGGGGAGGCCGTAGCCGCGATAGCCCATGGCGATGCGCGCCACGAGCCGCAGATGCGAGGTGACGAGCTGATGCGCCGCGTCGCGATCGCCATGCTCGCGCCAGCTCTTGGCGAGCATGTACTCCTGCTGCGGCTCCAGCATCGGGAACTGTCTGATTTCTTCGAGATAGCGCGTCAGTCCGCCATGCGCGCTGACACTCGGCAAACTTCTAGCCATGAGAGAGCCCGTCTCCTCGCGAGCCTTCCCGCTCGCGTCTTGTCCCAAACCAACCGCCCTCGGCGATCCTCCTCTATAGAATCATTGCCGTCTCGATAAAAGACTGCGGGCCGATCACAGTTCCTTGAAGCCATCCACAATCTCGGCGAGATCAGGCGGAAGCGGACTATTAAATCTTAGTAATGTCCCGGTTGCCGGATGCTCGAAGGCGAGATGAGCGGCGTGCAAAGCTTGCCGATCGAGCTTCGCCAACTTGCCGCGCAGCTTCTCGGGCAGCGCGCGCTGCTTCGATTTGAAGCCGGTGCCATAGAGCGGGTCGCCGATCAGCGGATGACCAATGTGGGCCAGGTGCACGCGCACCTGGTGCGTGCGCCCGGTCGTGAGCCGGCATTCGACAGCGAGGCGACCGGAGCGTGACTTGCGGTCCGAAGGTCTCGACCACGCGCCACTCGGTTACCGCATGGCGTCCCTTGCCGGGCGCAAGCACCGCCATCTTGGTGCGGCTCGACGGATGGCGGCCGATCGGCGCATCGATCGCGCCTGCTTGCGCGGACGGCGCGCCCCAGACGAGCGCGAGATAGACGCGCTCGAGCCCGCCGCTCCGGCCATGGTCCGCGAACTGCTCGGCGAGCGCGCGGTGCGCCTGGTCGGTCTTGGCCACGACCAGCAGCCCGCTCGTGTCCTTGTCGAGGCGGTGCACGATGCCGGGCCGCGCCACGCCGCCGATGCCCGACAGGCTCTCGCCGCAATGGGCGATCAGCGCGTTGACGAGCGTGCCGTCCGCGTTGCCCGCGCCCGGATGCACGACGAGCCCCGCCGGCTTGTCGATGACGATCAGCGCGTCGTCCTCGTGGACCACGTTGAGCGGGATGGCTTCGCCGCGCAGTGCGGGCTGCTTCGGTCGGCGGGACGGTGAGGGCGTAGCGGTCGCCCGGTTTGACCCTGTGTTTGGGGTCTTCTATGGTCGCGCCGCGCAAACTGGCGTGCCCGCCTCTGATCAAGGCCTGCACGCGGGTGCGGCTGAGCTCGGGCAGGCAATCGCTCAAGAACCGGTCGAGGCGGAGCCCGGCGTGGCTCGCATCGGCTTCGGCCGAGAGCTGTTCCGGCGCATTGGGCTTGCTTGATTGCTGCATGAGGGCGTGAGGATGGCGGTGGCGAGCGGGCCCGACAATACACCGTTGCCCGGGACGGTGTTCACCCCGCGTCAGGTGCGGGTGCTGAAGATCGCCGTCATCGTCATGGGCATTCTGCTCGTCGGCGGGCTTCGCCTTCGTGCTCGCGGCCATCGTCTATCAGGCTTCGCGGCTGGGCGACGGAGCCGGCGCCGGTGGACGCCGCGGTTTCCGCAGCCCATGGCTTTGCCCGAAGGCTTGGCCGCCGAGCTGCCGATCCCGCAGGGCGCAGAGGTGACCACGCTCGCGCTCGATGGCGACCGGCTCGCCGTGCATCTCAAAAGCCAAGCGGGCGCGGAAATCGCCGTGATCGACTTGCGCAGCGGCAAGGTGCTCGCGCGCGTCAGCTCAAGCCCGACGCAGCAATAAGCCTTGATCGTTCTTGCCGGGCACGATATAGCTTGAATCTGTCTTGGCCCGGCAATAACGCCCCCTTCGTCTAGTGGCCTAGGACGCTGGCCTCTCACGCCGGAAACAGGGGTTCGAAACCCCTAGGGGGCGCCAATTAAAGTCATGGGGCGCTTCTGCATCGGGACGGGCAGGCGCATAGGCCGAAGTTGCGAACCAGACCGCGGTCCGCGATCCTCATGCAGCTCATTCAAAATCTAAGCGGGCGTAGCATCATCGTTACGCCTAAGGCCCTGCTTGAGAATGCCGTGCATGACCTAGAAGAGTGTCCCGAACAGAGCTCACGTGTCGAGGACGCTATTCGGCTCATCAGGAAGAAACTGATGCCGAGAATAGCAGAGGCGCAGGCAAAGTTTGGCGCGCTCTAACGAGACTCTGCCTTTTAGGCGGAAGACGCGAAAAAGCGCTTTTTGGGCTAGGTGGGCTTCTGGGACATAGCGGACGTCGATGCCACCCGTGCCGCGGACTGCGCGGATTGGCTACCGGCAGGAACAGGTATTTTGGGCGCGGGTAGCGTCAAGTGCAAAAGAAAAGGCCGGAGCTAACGGCCCCGGCCCGTTAGACAGCGGCGGAAGCTCTTACTCGCTCGAGATTGTTTCTAGCGCTTTCGCGAGAGCATCTGAATTAGTGCCCTCTTCAGTCATCACTTCCTCGTCCTGAGCCAAGGTGGCCGTTGGAACAAAACTTAGCCCATACACGAGGCCGGCCAGGACAGCGCCGGACAAAAGAGAAAGTATGGAATGCATAACCCTTTGCTCCCCATCGTCGCCTCTCGATTGCTCCCGGAAATTGGCAGGCATAGGACTGAGCCCTGCGGCATTTTTGCCAATGAAGAACCCCGGCGGGTAAGGCCGGGGTTCTACGTGCGTTATTGGGGGTAAAGCGGACATGGCGCGGACTTGTCAGTATGTCCGCTAATGACCCTTAGCAGACATCAGCTGGAGAAAAATCGCTCGGCCGACTTCACGCCCAGCGGTTAGACTGCCAGCCAACGTGGTACGAAAATTTTCTGCATTCGCTCCTGACCTCTATATCTTGTATTGCCTGAGTAAGCGATTTGACCAGATCAACTCGGTAATACGAGGAGGCCGATCATGCCATCAGCAGACCTGACCCTGAAAATCTTCCTCATTCTGACAACCATTCTCGTATTCGGCTTAGGGAGCACGTCGGAGGCACGTTCGATCAAAAGCTGGCCGGGATTCGTGCAAGGGTGGGGGGGCTCATGCGGATCGCAGTTTCAAAACTGTGTAAAGCAAGCCTCAGAGGTTTACGATGCATGTGTCAAGGATAGGGGAAGGCAATGCAGTAAGTATTATGATTTAGACTATGCCGGATGCCAAAAAGATAACACCTCCTGTAGGAGTTGGAACTAAAAAGTAAGATTTTTCACAGAGGCGCCCCTCATTTGGGAGCTCAACCAAACGAAAAAATGGTACTGCCTCGAAAACCTCGCCGCCGCATTTCCTAGCAAACAACTGAGAGTATCAACCTTTAGTCTTCCGAGATCCGAAGCAATACCATGAGAGCGGGTTATTCCAGTCGACCGCCTTCGCTTTCATAGCGCGGTTGCCGTATTGCATCTTGCACGCATTCTCCACCGAAATTGGCCTGCGGTCGTTCTGGCTCTTTTGGCAAGTCCAATCTCCAGCCGTCTTCCCAACCAGGACGGACTTGAATCCACTGCCGTACCTTTTCTGGCAATAAGAATTGAGGTTGACTCCGCCCAAGTTGACTAAACCTTCGACACCACTTTCTGCTGAGACAAATTTCGACGTGGCGATCACCACAAAAAGTGAGAATAGAAGTAAAGTTACCTTGGTCATTGGTTATCCTTTCTGAAGCGTCTCGGCGCCAACGCCTGAGCACTCGGCATCAGGGGTCGGCCTAGCGCCAGGCCCCCAGTCGGGCACTCTCTTGACCCGGGTGCGCAGGCCGAAGACCGAGATCATGCCCTTGCCTTTGACATCGATCTCGCCGAGCGCCTCGCCGTCGAAGGACGAACCGAACCGGTCGAAAATGTCTTTGGTGGCGGCGACGCTGCCCGGCGTGCTCATGCCGACCATGCGCGCCGCGACATTCACCGTGTCGCCCCAGATGTCGAACTGATAGCGCTCCTGCCCGACCACGCCGGCAACGACCGGGCCCGCATGCATGCCGACCCTCACCTCCCAGCCGAGATGCGCATCGATCAGGGTCTGCGACATTTCAAGGCCGCAGCGCACCGCAGCACCGACCGGATCGTCCACATGATGCAGCAATCCGGCAGCCGCCATGAAGCCGTCGCCGATGGTCTTGATCTTCTCCAGCCCATGCTTCGCCGCGACGCGCTCGAAGATCACGAACAGCGCATCGAGCCGCGAGACCACGTCCTCCGGCTCGTGCTGGTCGCAATAGGCCGTGAAATTGGTCACGTCGCAGAACAGCACGGCGACGTTCTCGTAGCGCCGCGGGATGACGGTGCCGATCGAGCGGATCTCGTCAGCGGCCATCTTGGGAAGCAGCGCATGCAAGAGCTGGTCGGCTTGGTTGCGCGCCTCCTTGGCCTCGATCAGCGCCTCCAGCAGCGCGAGCTGGTTGCGCACGCGCGCGAGCACGATGGGCGCCGAGAACGGCTTGTGGATGTAATCGACGGCGCCGACATCGAAGCCCTTCTCCTCGTCGACTTCGTCGGTCTTGGCGGTGAGGAAGATAACGGGGATGTCGCGCGTGGCCGGATTGTCCTTGAGCCTGCGGCACACTTCGTAGCCGTCCATGCCGGGCATCATCACGTCGAGCAGGATGAGGTCCGGCTTCCCGGGGCCGAAGGCGATGGCCAGCGCCTTTTCGCCGTTGGTCGCGACCTTGGTCTTGAACGAGTCCTTGAGCACGCCCGAGACCACGGCGACATTGGTCGGCGTGTCGTCGACAATGAGGATGAGCTTGCGGTCGGTCATTGCCGTTACTTACCCTCGAGGTTGAGCGACAGGCGCGAGGCGATGCCGGAAAGGCATTTCAGCGCCGAGTCGAAGTCGAAGTTTCCAACCCGCTCTGTGAGCGTCCTGATCTCGTCCGGCGTGAGCACGCCGGCGAGATGCGGCCGCGTATCGACGATGAAATCGGCGGCCTCGCCGTCATCGGTCTCAAGCAGGCGCTTGAGACGGGCGAGCGGCTCCATGACGCTTGCCGGATCGCCGTTCGGGGCGCCGGAGCCGTTCCCGCCCGCTTCCTCGGGAAGGCCTGCGCGAATCCCCGACAGCGCGACATCGAGCGACCGCGCCAGCAATTCGAGAGCTTCATCCGCGCCGAGCCCGGCCTTGATCGTGGCCTCGGCCTCGGAGGCGGCTTGCGACAGCGTCGCCGCCCCGAGCGTCCCGGCCGCGCCTTTGAGCGAGTGCGCCGTGCGCTCGGCGGTGGCTGCATCGCCCACGGCAAGCGCGCGCCGAATGGTCCCGACCGCGCCCTCCTGCTGCTCGGCAAACTTTCGGAGCAGCGCCTCGTAGCGTTTGAGGTTGCCGCCGGTGCGCGTGAGTCCCGCGCGCACGTCGATGCCTTTGATGTCGGGCGGCAAGTCGCCGGCGCGGCGCTCTGAGGCGCGCAGCGGCGTTCCGGGCAGGACGATGCTTCCCGCACCGTCGGTACGGCGGATCCAGCGCAGCAGCACGCCGAACAGCTGGTCCGGGTCGATGGGCTTGGCGATATGGTCGTTCATTCCGGCGTCGAGGCAGAGCGCGCGGTCCGACGCCATGGCGTTCGCGGTCATGGCGATGATCGGCAACTTGTCGAAGCGCTGATCGGCCCTGATGATGCGGGTCGCCTCGATGCCGTCCATTACCGGCATTTGCATGTCCATGAGCACGACGTCGTATTCGTTCTCGCGCACCAGTCTGAGCGCCACTGCGCCGTTCTCGGCAAGGTCGACGAACACTTCGGCGTCTTCGAGCTGGCCCATGGCGACTTCCTGGTTGATCTCGTTGTCCTCGACCAGGAGCACGCGCGCGCCGCGCATGCGCTCGATATCGAAAGAGGGGCCGGCCTGTACGGTCTCGGCGCGCTCGCGCTGCGTGCCGAGCGCGACCACGGCGGTATCGAACAGAATCGAAGAGGTGACCGGCTTGATGAGCACGTTCTCGAAGCCGGTCTCCTCGGCCTGCTTGAGCACCTCCTCGCGGCCATAGGCGGTCACCATCACGAGGTGCGGCGGCGTTGCGACATCGGGCAGCGCAAGCAGGCGCTTGCCGGTCTCGATGCCGTTCAAGCCCGGCATCTGCCAGTCGATGAAAGCGATCTCGTAGGGCTCGCCGCGGGCCGCGGCCTGGCGCACCATCTCGACGGCCTCTGCGCCCGAAGCCGCCTCGTCGGCGACGAAGGTCATGTTCGTGAGCATGCCGGCCAACACCGCGCGGGCATGCGGGTTGTCGTCGATGATCAGGACGCGGCGCCCGCGGAGGTCCGACTGAAGGAGCCGGGGCCGAGGGACCTCGGACCCCTTGCCGAGACGCGCGGTGAAGCGGAAGACGCTGCCCTTGCCGGGCTCGCTCTCCACCGACACCTCGCCGCCCATGAGTTCGGTGAGCTGCTTGGAGATGGCGAGCCCAAGCCCGGTCCCGCCATATTTCCGCGTGGTCGAGGCGTCGGCCTGCTCGAAGGCCTGGAATAGGCGCGCGATCTCCGATTGGGTCATGCCGATGCCGGTGTCGCTCACCGAGAACTCGACGAGCTGGCTGTCCTCGGTGTCTTCCAGCACGCGGACCTTCACCGCGACCTCGCCCGTGTCCGTGAACTTGACGGCGTTGTTGCAGAAATTGATCAGGATCTGCCCGAGACGGAGCGGATCGCCTTGGAAATAGGCCGACACTTCCGGCTCGACCTCGAAGATCAGCTCGAGCCCCTTTGCCGCGGCCTTCTCGCTCATCAGGTTGCCGACGTTCTCAAGCACCTTGTCGAGATCGAAATCGATGGTCTCGATCGACAGCTTGCCGGCCTCGATCTTCGAGAAATCGAGAATGTCGTTGATGATGCCGAGCAGATGCTGGCCGGAGCTCTTGATTTTCAGCACGTAGTCGCGCTGGCGCGGCGTGAGGTCGGTCTTGAGCGCGAGGTGGGACAGGCCGATGACGGCATTCATCGGGGTCCTGATCTCGTGGCTCATATTGGCGAGGAAGACGCTCTTCGCCTCGTTCGCTTCACGCGCGGCGTGGCTTGCCTTTTCGAGCTCGCGCTGCGCTGCCTGGAACGCCTGCTCGGCCTCTTTGCGCGCGTCGATGTCGCTCCACGAGCCCACCACCTCGACGGGGTTGCCGACTCTGTCGCGGATGAGGTGCTGCTCGTCGCTCACCCAGCAATAGCTGCCGTCCTTCCGGCGGAAGCGGTACTCGGCGAGGTGCTCGCCCTTGGTGAACAGCGCCTCCTGCTTCGCCTCGACCTCGGCGAGGTCCTCCGGATGCACGCGGCTCCGCCAGAAATCGGCGTGCTTCAGATATTCGTCCGGGTGGTAGCCCAGCATGTGGGTGATGCTGTCGCTGACGAAGGTCGGCGCGAAATCGTCCGTGGCCGCGAAGCTGTAGACGACGGAGGGCGCGGCGCCGAGCAGCACCGAGAGCCGCTCGCGTGCCGCGCTGTTGGCTTCCTCGGCTTCCTTGCGCGCGGTGATGTCGGTCCAGGAGCCGACGATCTCCGAGGGCTCGCCTTTGTCGTCGCGCAGGACCTGCTGGCGGTCGTTGACCCAGCAGTAAGAGCCGTCCTTGCGGCGCACGCGATATTCGATCGCGCGGCGATCGTCCTCGAAGGGTTGCTCGATCCAGGCGTCGATGCGGGCGACGTCGTCAGGGTGGACGCGCTCCCGCCAGAGATCGGGGTGATCGAGATATTCGCGCGCGCTGACCTCGAACAGGCGGCTGATGCTTTCGCTCACGAAGGTGGGCTGGAAGTTGCCGGTCGCGAGCCGGCAATAAATCACCGCGGGCGATGCATTAACGAGCCGGGAGAAATGGACATGTGCCGATTCCTGGATGTCGGCGATGCGCTGGAGGGCCCACTTTTCCTGCTCGCGCGTCGCCTCGTCGACGGCGATTTCGATCGCGTCGGCGAGCGATCCGGCATCTACCTCGCCCGGTGCGGCAGAAAGCATCCGCAAAACGCGGGCGGCGGCTTTCTCGGCGTGCTCCCTGACGCGCGACATCCCCAAACTCGCCAAATTCTACTGTCCCTTCCGCATATTAACCGCGTCACGGCGATTGGAACAGGCGTGAATGATGGTGTCGCGCGGCGCAATTGGCCGGAGGGCGCCGGCCGGCCGGCGGCCTCAGGCTCTGGCTCGCGGAACGTAGGGCAGGGCAGCGCGGCCCATCGACGGCGGCCGAATCAGCATCCGAATTTCGGCGACCACGCTGGAACGGCGTCTCGCGGGTGCGGCGCGCGCTCGCTCGTTCGGGCCCGGTCCTGCCCAGACCTTAGGCAAAACCCTGCGCAGGTGACAAAAACCCTGCCAAATGTCTGCCTAGTGTTGCCCGGCTGCTCTATCCAGACTGCGACATTAAGCCTACTCTAATTCCATCTTGCGAATCATTATTTTGCGGTGCAGCATAGCAGTTGCGAAAGAGGGGTTGGTCGCGGAGTGCAGGGACCAACCGTGCAGCAGGCTCGCAAAATGTCGCTGGAAAGCATAGACTTAGGGATCGCCGGCGGCCTCTTCCGAACTGGGAGAGGGATGGTGGCGCTCTCCAAACAGTCTGCAACCAGGCGGCTTTTTTCGCAGCGCACCATAACTGGGAAATATTCCAGGCGTTCTCTGACGAGGGAGAAAATGCCCGTCCCAACCGGGACGCGAAAGGGAGGGATCGGGCCACTCTAACAGAGGTTACAACCGATGCTCGCAAAGCTCTCCCTCGCCATGATGGCGACCCTGGTGATCCAGGCGGAAGCCATCAAGCTGCCGCCTACGGCGCCGCCGCAGAAGCTGAACGTGGTCCTTTGCCAGACTGAAGCTCAGGCCGCCGCGCTCGCCTCCAATATCGGCATCGGCAAAACCGAAACGATCGCCGTCAAGCGGAGGGCCTGAGCCATGGCTGTCCAAATTCCTCCCATCCTCGTCCTCATCGTCTGCAAGACGATCTCGGCCGGCGGTCCCGACGAGAACGCCCGCTTCACCGGCTACAAAGACCTCGAATGGGCGACCGAGCATTCCATGATGGTGTGCCGCCGCCACGAGGTGCAGCTATTCGATCCGGCTGAGGGCGTTCCTGACCCAAAAGGCAAGCCCACGCCGCCGCTCAATCCCAACCTTGCGGCAAACGGGCAATGCGCTCGAGCTGGAATGCAGATGGCGACGGATTGGGACATGCACCACCGCAATAGCAAGTGGCGCGTTTGGCGCGTCGGCTGCCCGGCCCCGATCGTCGACACGAGGACCGGTGCGCTGATCGGCTATAAGCTGCCTGAATGCGGGCACCGCGAAACGGTGATCTGCGAGGTCGATTCGGCCATCTAGCCGCATCGGCGATCGAGTCGGAGGACTTTCCGGGTGACGCAGCTGTTGCCTCTGTGGGGACGGTGCGCGATTGGATTTGCGCTTGCCGCGGCCCTCATGGGCTTCGCGGGGCTCAAGGCCTATTCGGCGAAGCGCGCGCCGCTCGTGCAGGCGCACGGAACGACCTACTACAACGGCGAAGGACCGCTGTCGGAGCCGGTGGTCTGCAAATCCAAAGGCGAGATCGCTGCCGCCATGGAGCAGGTGCATGCCAGGTACGATTATATCGCAGGCGCCGGGCTTGCGGCCTTCGAAGCGCGCGCGGCCACGCTCAAGGGCCTGCCGCCCCTCAATGTCGAAGAGCTCTACGTGATCACCGAGGACGATCAGCTCCGCAACGGCGAGATGGTGTTGTTCATCGGGCTGAAGACCGGGTGCGTGCGCGTGGTGTTCGGCCTTCCGGCGAAGCTCTACCGGGAGCTTGCAGGCGTGCGCGCCGGCGCCTGAGGCACAGTCCCTGCGGCCCGCGCCATGAGCCTTTGCGCTCGCGGCGGAAGCCGGGCATAAGTCGGACCCGTTGCCGTGAGCCGAGCGCGACAGAATTGATCTCAAGCATTCCAGAAGGCGAGTTGGTCTACGCCGTGGGAGACATCCATGGCCGGGCAGATCTGCTCGCCGCGCTGCTGCACCAGATCGAGGCCGACGCGCAAGCGGCCGAGGCCAAGACGCGCACGCTCGTCTTTCTCGGCGACTATGTCGATCGCGGGCCCAACGTCAGGGGCGTGATCGAGACGCTGCTCGCCGGGTTGCCGCAAGGCTTCGAGACGCATTTCCTCAAGGGCAATCACGAGGCTCTGCTGCTCGATTTTCTGCGCGATCCCGCCACTCTCGAGGCGTGGTTCCTCAATGACGGCGACACCACAATGGCATCCTACGGCGTGGACACCGATGCGCTCTATCGCGCCCGCGCGCGCCCGGCCGAATGGCGGGATGCGTTCGCCGCGGCGCTGCCCGACGCGCATTTGCGCTTCTTCCGCGGCCTCGAGCTCAGCGTCTCGCGTGGGGACTATCTCTTCGTGCATGCGGGCATAAGGCCCGGCGTCCCGCTTGCCGCGCAAACCGAGAGCGACCTTGTCTGGATCCGCCGGCCGTTCCTCGATTGGAACGAGCCGTTCGAGAAGTGCGTCGTGCACGGACATACGCCGGGCCACGAGCTGGTGACGCGTGCGAACCGCATCTGCGTGGACACGGGTGCCTGCTTCACGGGCCGGCTGACGGCGGTCAGGCTCGAGGGTGCCAATAGGTCCTTCCTGCAAACGTAACAGGGGAGCAACGGGGCGAATTTCGCCCATCCCTCCCCCGTTGGGGGAGGGATGGAGCCACCATTAGGAGCGAGGCTCGGGTGCTTCGGCTTCGGAGACGAGGCCACGCAGGCGCGAGCTCAAGGTCGTGCCGCCTTCCTTGCGGGCACGGCGCTTGGCGCGGCGGGAGACGAACCGGCTCGCGAAAAACTCCTGCCCGACGGCTTCCTCGCCTGCCGCGCCGTGTTCGGCGTGCTCTTCACCGTCAAACAATTCGTGCCCCTCTGCCGGCGCGCCCTGGCCATGTTCCACGCCCTCGACGGGCTCCGCGTGCGCTTCGGCATAGGCCTGCTCGGCCGCAATTCCATCCACGCGCTCGGCGCTCTCGGCCGCGTGCTCGATAAACTCGAACTCATGCGCCGCGTCGTTGCCGCCGCCATTGGCCTGATGCCACGTCGGCTCCGGCTCGTGCCGCTGCGCCTCCTGCCGCGCTTCGAACTCGGGATAATTTTGCGGGACCTCGACGACCACGCGCTGGGCGTGCATCTGCGCCGGCGCGGGCGTGCGCACCGCCGTGAGTATCTGCGAGGCAAGGCGCGAAAGCTCGCGGTGGAGGAATGCATTCTCCTCGGCGCTGGTCGTTGTCCGCGCAAGCTCTTGCTGCGCGCGCGACAGTTCCGCCATGAGCTTCTGGTTCTCGGAGCGAAGCTCGGATTTGCCGAGCCTTATGCCCGACGCGCTGCCGGTCTCCAACGTCGCGCGCAGGCGGTCGATGTCGGCGCGCTGGGTATGCAGCGTCGCGCGCGCGGTCTTCAGCGCCTCGGATTGCGAAGAAACCGTGGTGCGAAGCTCGGTATTGACGGCCTCGAGCTCGGAGAGCGCCTTCTTGGCGGACTTGAGCCGGTTATCGAGATCGGGGAGGCGGCGCCTGATGGTCTGCTGCAGCACCCGGTTGGCGTTCTCGTTCTCCTGGATCTGGCCCTTCGCGTTGGCAAGATCGGTTTGCATCATCTGAATCTCGACGCGCCGCTTGTTGGCTTCGATCAGCTCGCGGGCGGCTTTCTCCTTGGCCTTTTCCAGCGCCACCTCGATCTTGCGGAGCTCGATCGCAAACTCCGCGCGGAGTTGGTCCTTGTCGGCCTGGATGTCAGCGAGCGAGATCGGCATGGTCGCTTCCAGCCTGCGCGTGGTGAGCCTGACGGCGCGATTCCACAGCGGCGGCGCGAGCACGAGCGCAAGCAGGCATCCGAGCAGGAAGCCAAGCGCCCCGAACATCAGCATGTCGATCATGGAACCAGCGCTCCCGGTTCAGCCTACGGCGCTGCTAGACTAACGCGCATTCTGGGCAAGAAGGTGCACACGCGCACACGCGAATCGGCGGAAAACCGCCCAACCCAGCCTTAGACCTGCTTCCTTAACGCCAATCTAGAACGGATTCCAGGTGGGCTGGGGCGTATATTTCAGATAGCCGATATTGGCGCCGAGCCGCAGTCCCACGCCTGAGCGGATCGGGGCAAGCATTATATGCTCGTTCCGCAGGAAGGTCACGCCCACCCCGCCGATGAAATAGGCCGAGCCGTCGACACCCGCGAAGGTGTTGAAGATCTCCCTCGGGCCGCGCAGGTCGTAGACCAGCACCATGGTCTTGGAGCCTTCGACGCCGAAATCGTAGCCGAGCGAGGGGCCCTGCCAGAAGATCCGGTGATCGCCTGCGTCCTTGGTATAGAGCGTGCCCTCGCCGTAGCGGAGCCCCGCGATAAAGGCGCCGCCAGCCTCCTCGCCGAGGATATAGCCGTTCGGCCTGCCCGCCCGCTGGAAGACATATTCCACCACACGGGCGAAGCCCATGGAGACCTTGCCGAAGAAGCGGTGGCCGGTTTCCTTGATCTCGTCCGGAGAGAAGGTGCCGCCGCTCTTTGCCTCGGGCGGCACATAGGCCTGACCGCTTGGCGGGGGCGTATAAGCCTGGCCGGGGCCGCCCGGATCGTATTGCGAGCCGTTCCCGTAGGTCTGCGGCGGGGGCAAAGGCTGGGGCTGGACCGCGTGGCGGCGGTTGGGGTCAGGCTGGGGCGTGATGACCATCGGGCCATCGGCCTGTGCGAGCTTGACCGAAGGCGCCGTGGAAGCCGCGGATGTAGCATCCGCGGCGCCTGCAGCCGGCGTGAAAGAAAGGACCGCCGCAAGCGCGGCGATCAGGGTGAATGTCCAATGCATGGCCTGCCTCAGGGGTCGAGACGGCGTGCCCCGCCGACTCGGGCTTCGCAGCATTCTCTATGATTTGCCGAAACTCTTACCAAACCGTGGCTTTGCGCCCGAAGCCCCGGCCAGGATGGCGGGGCCCCAGGCGACGAAGCCCGGATTGCGCAGGCCCGTCTCGACCTTGCCGTAGCTGAGCGGCGTTCCGTGGACGGTCGCGACCTTGCCGCCCGCGGCCTCGAGCACGGCGTGTCCGGCTGCGGTGTCCCACTCCATGGTCGGGCCAAAGCGCGGATAGACGTCGGCGCGACCCTCGGCGACCGCCAGAAACTTGACCGCCGAGCCCGCGCTCGACCGCTCGGCGATGTTGAGGCCGGCGAGGAAGGCCTCGGTCGGCGCGTCGTTATGGGAGTGGCTGACCACCGCGGTCAGCGCCCCGGGGTTGGCGGTGCGAACCTTGAGCGGTGTTGGACGGAGCGCAGTGAAATCGGCGCCCCGCGGATCGGGCTGGAGCTCCGCCTCGACTGCAACGCCGTCGGCAACGGTTATCGCCAGCAGCTTGAGTGCCGGGGCATAGACGAGGCCGAAGCGCGGGCGTCCGTCCTCGACGACCGCAATATTGATGGTGAAGTCGGTACGCTTGTTGATGAACTCCTTGGTGCCGTCGAGCGGATCGACCAGGAAAAAGCGCGTTCCGAGCGTGGCCAGCGTGCCGCCGGCCTCCTCGGAGACTACGGGGATGTGGGGCGCGAAGGCCGCAAGCGCCGCGAGAATGATGGCTTCCGAGTCCTTGTCGGCGCGCGTCACGGGGCTCTGGTCGCTCTTGAGCTCGACCTCGGTCAGGCTCGCGAAATGCGCCATGATGGCCGCGCCGGCGCGTGCGGCGGCATCGGTGAGCGCGGACGCGGCGCCGGCGAAATCGAAATCGCCGCCCGGTGCGCGTCCTTCCGAAGGCACGTGTTTGGTTGTCTGTCGCGGGGGTGACAAGGCAGTATGCTCGCTTGCGGCATTGATTCGCGTTCCACGCCCACGATGCGGCGGAACGGGGGCGCGCTTTCCATGTATCAGAAATTCAGGTGAGGGCCACAAGACTCCGCTTGGGCACGGCGGAAGCGAAGGAGGAGGCCATGACCGAGCCGGCGATCGGCGATCTTGAGCTTGCGGCGCTCGTTTCGAGCCGTATTTGTCACGACATCATCAACCCCGTTGCGGCCATCGCCAACGGCCTGGAAATGCTCGACGAGGAGCAGGACGCCGCCATGCGCGACGCGGCCTTCGACCTGATCCGCAAGAGCGCGTCGCAGGCTTCGGCCAAGCTGCAATTCGCGCGGCTCGCCTTCGGCGCGGCGGGCTCGGCAGGCGCGGAGATCGACCTCCGCGACGCAGAGAAGGTCGCGCGCGAGTTCGTGCAGACGAGCAGCAAGCATCAGCTCGCTTGGGAGGGGCCCGCGGCGAACTTGCCGAAGAACAAGGCCAAGCTCCTGCTCAATCTCGTGGCGCTTGGCATTGTTGCGCTGCCCCGAGGCGGCACGATCGCTGTGGAGATTACCGGAACGGCGCCCGAGGTCGGGTTCACGGTCCGGGCCAAGGGCGAGGCCGCGCGGCTGAACGACCAGGTCAAGGGACTGCTGCTCGGCGGAAACGGGGTCGCGGTCGATGCCCACTCCATCCAGCCTTATTACGCAAGCCGGGTCGCCGCGGCGTCCGGCATGACGGTTTCGGCCGAGGCGCGCGACGGCGAGGTCGAATTCAAGGCCGCCTGACCGCGACAAATGCGGTCTTCGGGGCCATTCGGCGTTCTGGTCAACGGCAAGCCGTCATCCGCAAGTAGCGCGCATTCTAGACGAGCTTCATTCACGCGTCGAGGCCGAGAACGGGCGCGAGGCGCTCGATCAATGCCGCGCGTGGATGCCCGCGTGGTGCGCTCGACTGGAACATGCCGGTGATGGACGGCATCGCCTTCCTGGTCGCCGCCGCGAGCGAGGGCGATGCCGCCCAAGGCGATCTTCTGCACGACGAGAACGATGTCGCCCATATCGCCCGCGCCATCCGCCGGCGCCAACGAATACGTGCTGAAGCCGTTCGACCGCGACATCATCGAAGCCAAGTTCTACGGTCGGCCTGATCTAGGCGTCAAAGAACGATGCAGATGGCCGGGACAAGCCCGGCCATGACCAACCAAAATCCGATAAATTCTAGGCGGCTTCGGATTTGTCTTCGGGATTTCGCAGCACATATCCGCGGCCCCAGACCGTCTCGATATAGTGCTTGCCCCCGGTCGCGGCCGCGAGCTTCTTGCGCAGCTTGCAGATGAAGACGTCGATGATCTTGAGCTCCGGCTCGTCCATGCCGCCATAGAGATGGTTCAGGAACATCTCCTTGGTGAGGGTCGTGCCCTTGCGGAGCGAGAGCAGCTCCAGCATCTGATATTCCTTGCCGGTCAGATGCACGCGCTGGCCGTTAACGTCCACCGTCTTGGTGTCGAGATTGACTTTCAGGCCGCCGGTCTGGATCACCGACTGGGCGTGGCCCTTGGAGCGGCGCACGATGGCGTGGATGCGGGCGACCAGCTCGTCCTTGTGGAAGGGCTTGGTCATGTAGTCGTCGGCGCCGAAGCCGAGCCCGCGAACCTTGTCCTCGATGCCGGCAAGGCCGGAAAGGATGAGGATCGGCGTCTGCACCTTGCTCACGCGCAAGGTCTTCAAGACCTCGTACCCGCTCATGTCCGGCAAGTTCAGGTCGAGCAGAATAATGTCGTAGTCGTAGATCTTGCCGAGATCGACCCCTTCTTCACCGAGGTCGGTCTTGTAGACGTTGAAACCTTCGGACTGCAGCATCAGCTCGATGCTTTGCGCCGTAGCGCTATCGTCCTCGATCAGAAGAACCCGCATCTCAAATCCCCCGTCTTGCCGCAGTCCGGCTCGTCCCCTGATCCCTTACGCCTACGCAAGATTGGTTAATTCGAATCAAGAAGTTAATTGCCAATAGTTAACAAAAGCTGACGCCATGGCGAAGGCTAACGTTCCGTCGGCCCTCCCCGCGCGCCCAGGCATGCCTTAAATGCCAAGCATATGGTTTACCGGCCCTTAAGCCCTGTCGCGGATGATCCAGGCCTGAGGGGAGGGGCTCCGGCGCTTGCCGGCGCCCCCTTAGGGGCCGATAGCCGAGTCTTACAGGGGACATGGGCCATTCTGCCGCCCCCGCCGTGGCCGCCAGCTGACTGGCATGGATGTTGAATTTCTCCCCTTCGGGGTCCGAATTCGCTTGAGGGTAACGAGTATGAAGTCACGCGACGCAGTGATCCGCTTGAAGCGCTTCGAGGTCGAGGAGAAGCGCCGCAAGGTCGCAGACATCGAGGCGATGATCGGCGACTTTAACAATATGGCCGCGGATCTCGACCGGCAGATCGGGATCGAGCAAGAGCGGGCGGGCATCTCCGACGTCAACCACTATGCCTACCCGACCTTCGCCAAGGCCGCGATCCAGAGGCGCAACAACCTGACCGCTTCGGCCGCCGATCTCGAGGCGAGGCTCGCTTCGGCCCGCGCAGAGCTCGACGAGGCGAACGAGGACCTCAAGAAGATCGAGCTCCTCGAAGAGCGGGACGCCGAGCGGCTGCGGCTGGATCAGGGCGCCGAGCTTGAGCCGGCGCAGCGGGTGGCAAGCTGAATTGTCCCCGCCAAGCGGCGGAGGCACCCCTCCCGGCTATCCTCGCACTTTGCATGCGTATGGCTGGGTTTGCTAGGGTCTAAGGCCGATCATGGCGGGGCATAGAGGGGTATCGGCCTAACATGCCGGCGTTTGACATCGTTTCGAAGACCGACCTTGCCGAGGTCGACAATGCGCTCGCCAACATGATTCGCGAGATGAGCCAGCGCTATGACTTCAAGAACTCGAAGGCCAAGATCGAGCGCAAAGAGGCCGAGATCACCATCGACGCCGACGACGAGCTCAAGCTCAAGCAGATGCACGAGCTGCTGCAGGGCCATCTCGCCCGCCGCAAGATCGACGCCGGCGTGCTGGACTACAAGACCGTGGAAAAGGCTGCCGGCCAGGCCGTGCGCCAGAAGGTCGTAATCCGCCAGGGCATCGACCGCGAGCTTGCCAAGCGGCTCGTCAAGGAGATCAAGGACGGCAAGTTCAAGGTCCAGGTCAGCGTGCAGGGCGACGAGCTCAGGGTCTCGGGCAAGAAGCGCGACGACCTTCAGGCCGTGATCCAGCATGTGAAGGGGTTGTCGGTCGAGCAGCCGCTGCAATATGTGAACTTCCGCGACTAGCGCGTGGTGTGCGTACGGGGGTAGTGCCGTGTGTTTAGTATTGCGTACAGGGTTGGCGCTCGCGCTGGCCGTGAGCCCGCTTGCGAGTTGCGGCAAGCGCTCACAGCCGGTAGAGGCCGCGCGGGTCGCTTCTTACGAGACGACGACCGAGACGACTTCGAGCTTGACCGAGACCGCTGCGAGTGCCGCAACGAGCGGGCTTTCGCTTCCCGGCACGAAGCCAATCGACACTTATCTCCTGCTCGGCGGCAAGATCAAGACCTGTTGGTTCAATCCGACCGGGCCGCTGCTGCCGTATCATATGTATCGCGCCGACGTGAGCCCCGAAGGCGACACCGCGAAGATCGGCGTTTATGAGATGACGCGGCAGAAGCGGCCAGGCGCGATCGCCTATCTCATCGTCCTCCACGAGGAGCGCGGCTTCACCTCGGTGAAGACCCAGAACCGCAAGATGCCGCAAGAGGCCGCCGCCAGATTGCGCTACGACGTCGAGCGCTGGACGCGCGGCGACGGCAGTTGCCGAAAGGCCGCCGCCGCTGCTCGCTAGCGGCGTTCATGCCTCCCCTTGAGGGGAGGGAGGGGGAGAAGCGGAGCTTCAAGTGCCTCCACAAACAGATGCCTGACCTCCTGCCCGCTCTCACGCGCGATGCGATTGGCAACGATGAAGCGGTGGCAGTTCTCCGGATCGCGCTCGAGGCAGAGCAGGCAAGATTGCTGCGCGCGCGCGCGCGCGAGCGCCTCGCCGAGATCGAGCAAAGCTTCCGGCTCCTCCATATGGGCGAGGAAGATGCGCTCGAAGGCTTCGCGGTCGCCGCCATGCGCCGCGTCGCGTCCGCGCTTCGGTGTGCCGAGACCGCGCAAATGCCGGTAGCCCATGCCGGCCTCGGCGAGATGGGCGGCGAGCGGCGTCTTGGAAAAGCCCTTCTTGCGCGAGGCGGGCACCGCGCGGATATCGAGTATGAGCGCGACGCCTGCTTCGCGTAGCGCCGCGATGAAGGCCGGCACCGTCGCGCCCTCATAGCCGATGGTGAAGATGGGATGCTGTTGTATGGTCATTCCCAATTAAACGCGCCGCAGCCTGGACGCGTCCACCTCTCCACCATGTGGGAGGGGGAAGACTTGTGTCGAGCGCTCGCAGCTCGCGCCATCCCTCCCCTTGAGGGGGAGGGAGTCGCGCCGTTGGGCGCGACGGGTAGGGTGAGTACCCCTGCGGTGAAGCATTCTTCTGAACGTGAGCCCCCACCCGGCGCGCTAGCAGCGCGCCGACCTCCCCACGAGGGGGAGGTATGCTCTGTGCAACGTGGATGGCCGGGACGAGCCCGGCCATGACGAGCCAGTCAGTGCTGAAAGGGAGAGCGGGGCTAGCCGCCGCGATAGTCCTGAACGCGGGTCGCGCGCAGGCCAGGCAGCCCGTGCTTGTCGATCGACCGCTGCCAGCTCAGGAACTCGTCGACCGTGAGCGTGTAACGCTCGCAGGCCTCTTCCAGGCTGATCAGGCCGCCGCGCACGGCGGCGACGACCTCCGCCTTGCGGCGGATCACCCAGCGCTTCGTGTCCTTCGGGGGAAGGTCCGCGACCGTCAGGGGGCTCCCGTCGGGGCCGATTACATATCTGACACGCGGCCTGTAATGCTCGGTCATCGTACTCACAACACCAACGCTCGATGTGCCCAATCAAGCGGGACAATAACAAGCCGCGTTTAAGATTTGCCTAAGCTGGCCGGTAAAGGAAACGGCAAGGAAATACCCAAACTTTGTCGAATCCAGTCGAGAAACCAAGGCTTCGCGGGGCCCGGCTAGACCTTATGGCGGCCTGCTCCCGCCTTGCTTAACACGGGCCAGATGCCTATCTTCCGCCCGGTCGGCATCCGGTCTTCAGCTATACTTACGGGTGCCAGTTTTTAAGCCCGCAGATCGTCGCTGGGCGCGACCTTGCGAAACCCATAGCCCCTTTGCCAACTGCGAAGCTCTAGAAATGCCTAACAGCCTCCACCTTCCCGGGCGCCCGGCCGGTACCCGCGTGGTCGTGGCCATGTCGGGCGGCGTCGACTCCTCCGTGGTCGCGGCCATGCTCAAGGAGCAGGGCTACGACGTAGTCGGCATCACCCTGCAGCTCTACGACCATGGCGAGGCGGTCGGGCGGAAGGGCGCTTGTTGCGCCGGCCAGGACATCCAGGATGCGCGGCGCGTGGCCGAAACGCTCGGCATCCCGCATTACGTGCTCGACTACGAGGCGCGCTTCGCCGAGGCCGTGATGGGCGCGTTCGCCGACTCTTATCTGCATGGCGAGACGCCGGTACCCTGCGTCGCCTGCAACCAGAAGATCAAATTCCGTGACCTGCTACAGACGGCGGAAGGGCTGGGCGCTGCTGCGCTCGCCACCGGCCATTACGTCAAGAGCCTGCCCGGGCCTGACGGCTTCGAACTCTATCGCGCCGAGGACAAGGACCGCGACCAGAGCTATTTCCTGTTCGCCACCACGCGAGAGCAGCTTTCCTTCCTGCGCTTCCCGCTCGGGGACCTGCCGAAGGAAGAGACACGCGCGCTTGCCCGCAAGTTCGGGCTCGCCGTCGCCGAGAAGTCCGACAGCCAGGACATCTGCTTCGTGCCGACCGGGCGCTACACGCAAGTGATCGAGC
The DNA here is from genome assembly GCA_963832515.1 of uncultured Alphaproteobacteria bacterium. GTDB lineage: Bacteria > Pseudomonadota > Alphaproteobacteria > Rhizobiales > Methyloligellaceae > Methyloceanibacter. The sequence continues at coordinate 12,039 of CAWHUE010000009.1, read as the reverse complement.
GCTTGCGGCCTGGGGCGGCGGAAGCGGGCGACATCGTGCATCTCGACGGGCGCGTGCTCGGACGGCACGGCGGCATCATCAACTACACGATCGGCCAACGTAAGGGCATCGGCATCGCCGCGCCCGAGCCGCTCTATGTGCTGAAGCTCGATGCGGCGCGCCGCGAGGTCGTGGTAGGCCCGCGTGACGCCCTCCGCATGCGTAAGCTCGCCCTTCGCGACGTGAACTGGCTCGGCGAGGCGCCTCTCGAGGATCTCGCGCTCGGGTCCACGGACATTCTCGCGCGTATCCGGTCGAGCGGACCGCTGCAGCCCGCGCGGCTCAGTTTCGAGGCAGATGTCGCGACCGTCGAGCTGGCACATGGCGAGGACGGCGTATCGCCCGGACAGGCTTGCGTGTTCTATGCCGCCGAAGATGGTGGCGAGCGGCTGCTGGGCGGCGGATGGATCAAGTCCGCCATGTCGAACGCCTGGGTGGCCAAGGATGGGTTCAAGACGCCCGCGTCGAGCGGCGCGGAGAGCGCGTTCGCGGACGGGTCGCGTTAAGCCGCTCGCAAGAAGCGGCCAACAGCATGGAGGATGGCGTGGATTCCAAGGTCCCCGTGATGGACGAAGCGTCCGTGCGGCATGCCTATCGCCGCTGGGCGCCGGTCTATGACTATACGTTCGGCCAGGTGGCGGAGGCCGGGCGCAAGCACACGGTGAAGATCATCAATCGAGCGCCAGGGCAGCGTGCTCGAAGTCGGCGTCGGCACGGGGCTTTCGCTGCCCTGCTACGGGAGCCACCTCACCATCACCGGCATCGACCTTTCACCCGAAATGCTGGAAAAGGCGCGCGGGCGGGTCGCGCGCCAGAAGCTCGGCAATGTCGCGGGCCTCTACGAGATGGACGCGGGCGCGCTCACCTTCGCGGACGAGAGCTTCGACACCGTGGCCGCCATGTATGTGATGACGGTCGTGCCGGACCCGGAGCGCGTGATGCGCGAGCTTGAGCGCGTCTGCGCGCCGGGCGGCGAGGTGGTCCTCGTCAATCATTTCAGCCAGGACGACGGCGCGCGCGGGTTCCTCGAGCGGAAGCTTGCGCCGTTTGCCGATCTTCATCGGCTGGCGCCCGGTGTTCGAGCTCGACCGCGTGCTCGTCTGCGACGACCTGAAGCTCGTGGAGCGCCGGTCGCTCAAGCCGTTTGGCCTGTTCACCATGCTGCGCTTCGTCAAGGCGCTCGGCGCAGGGGTCCGAGCCGGGCGTTGCGGCCAAGGCGTTGGCGGGCGGCAAGACCGCCCGGCTCGCGCGGAACAAGTAACGGCCGCGCTCGCTTGACACAAATTGCCGGCGCTCCCTATATCGCCCCGCTAGGCCAATTGGCGGATCGGCTGCGAAGCCCTATGTTCAGAGCGTCGTTGGACCGCGCGTTCGCGCGAGCCTTCAGCCTTGATGGCGGAGTAGCTCAGCTGGTTAGAGCAGCGGAATCATAATCCGCGTGTCGGGGGTTCGAGTCCCTCCTCCGCTACCAACTAAATCAAGCACTTAGGCCCCAAATTCGGGGCCTTTTATATGTCGTACCGCCTTCCACAGAAAACCAAGCATTTCCGCCCTTTCCCAAGCATTACAATTTGCTCCATACGACATGACTACGACAAAACCGGGCGAAAGCGACGAAGCACTGATGTCGCCCACCAGCGGGCCGATGCGAAACCGTGCGCGCGATGGCGCCGGTCCATTACATTAATAGAGAGCGACGGTGGGTGGCCGGTCGTCACGGTGCTTGGCTGGCTGGCGATCGCTGGGCGGCCTCGTCCGCATGTGGTTTCCGCACAAGGCCGCACCGATCGCCGAAGCCTTCGCAGGCAATACTACTGCTCTTAATGGTGGGCGGCCTGCTTGTTTTCGCTCTGGGCGCTTATCTTGACCTTGCCGAAGCATTGGCTTCACGAGACGCGCCCTAAGCGCGTCTGCTTCGGTCGGCGCCCTTACCGCTTCATGCGGTCACGTGAGCGACTACCGAGGAGTACCTTTCGTCCAGGCCCGACCGCTATCCGCCATCTTCGGCGAGCTTGCATAGCGCCACCGTAAAGAAGGCGCCGGATTGCGTAACCTGCTTGCTGCCCAGTTTGAACGTCATGGTCGCAGGAACAACCGCATACGCGCTTTCACCAGTGACGTTGTTGTGCAATGGCTCGCCCAGTGTAACGAAATAATCTGCAGCGCCGTGTTGTTTGCCTTCGATCAACACGTATCTATGCCAGTCCTCAGTGGCTGTTGCCCCTGCCACAGGTGTGGTACCATGCCGTCCAGGATCAAGCCGCACAGCGAACATCGCCGCCATCCCCTTTGCGTCACCTTTGTTAAAGGCATCGATGTACTGGGGTACCGCGCCATTGGGTCCGTTGTGCTCATCGCTCTCCCCTTCTTCGCAGGCACCCTAGCGTTAGAGCCCTGCCTTTGCCATCCTACTCCACGCGAGCCAACGCAGGAGGCTCCCAGTGAACACAAGGCCGATCATAGAAATGGTCGGTTCCCGCGACTTTCCCAGTTAGCGCCATGACACGAATAAACTTGTTCGACAAGCTCGTCCAGCGGCATCGAGGAAATCCCGAACAACCGAGGAAGTTGCGACTTTGTTCTGTTCTGTCTGACGATCTTCGTTGACCGCAACGCGGGCGAGTACGTCGTCTGAGGGTGGTTTCGGCCATTCCAGGTCAAGCGCATCGTTTTCTGCCGCCTCCCGCGCAGGTGATGCACAGCCGCGCATTCGGCTGAACTTCAAGCCGCCCCTCAGGTATTTTTTCGCACACCCGGCGTCGCCTGCTCATGGTGCATCACCGCAGAGAGAGTGGTTTGATGGTCCCGGATTATCATGTGCCGCATAGATTGAATAAGAGTAACTGTGTTCTCCGTCACTCAGCAGGTAATATTGCCATCCAACAAAACTTTCAGCTCAATTTCATGGATCCGGATCGGTGCCAGCGTGAGCAGTTCCCGAAATAGCTGAGCCCATTTTCAAGGATCTTGTCGAGCAAATAGATGGACTTCGTTGTGCCAAACCAGTCTTTCGTCCTCGTACCATTCACGCAACATGATCTCCTCGCAGCACAGCCAGGGATTCCACCACATTGAGTGCTTGTGTGAATCTTCGGCGTCCAGGTCAGCGGGGGGGTTCACTCGAATAAACTATCCCAGCTTTTTTCGATTACGATGGCCGACAAATTCGGCTGGAGATTAGCCGGATCAGTTTCAATCATCCAAGCCTTCCAAATGTGATATTGCGCGGCCGTCCATTAGAATCGAAAATGCGGTCTTCCTCCAATTCCTTCGGCACCGCCCGGGGATTGTACGGATTCGCCCGCCCCTACCAGACGTTTTACCTCTCGCCGGTGGCACAGGCCTCGACCAACCAGGCACAGCGACAGCTTCTGGAAGAACGCCAGGACGTAGCGGCGCTTCAGCTGACGGCGGATGAGCACCTTGCCTTCCGCGTCGATGCCGTGCACCTGAAATACCGACTTGGCAATGTCGAGACCGATAGTTGTGATCGCTTGCATGATTGGCTCCTCCGAATTGTGGAAGCTTAACAGCACCCACATCCTTGGCACTCATGTGCAGGTGGAAGAGCCGTCCACAGCATCAAAAGCGGACATCGGCTTGGTTAGGTCGGACGTCCGCTATCGGTCATTAGCGGACACCACAGCGGCGATCAGGTCGATGTTGCTGACCTTGAGCTTCTGGGCGAGTTCGCGTCCCAGAAGCTGATAGATAAGGCCCGCTACTTCCGCTTCATTGCGGAAGAACTGGTTGAGTTCGGCTCTCTCGAAGACGAGCGCTCGCACGCTATCCTCGGCAACGACGGTCGCTGTGGCTGGCTTCTCGGTCAGGAAAGCGATTTCGCCGACGAAGTTGCCCTTCTCCAACGTGCGCGACCTTACGTCCCGCGACAGTGACCTTCACATGGCCCGCGCAAATAAAGAACAGCGTTTCGAGCGGCTTGTTTTCCTCGGCCAGCGTCGTGCCCTTGGCGATATCATTGAACCGCCCGGCGACGAGCAGCCGCGCAATCTGTGCGTCGTCGAGGCCGGTGAAGACACTGCGGAGCAGCTCGCGCTCAGCCTCGGGCAGGCGGAGCGACAATTTCGGCCGTGGGATGTCGTAAGCCAGCAACAGTATCGCCATCAGGATTCCTGAGAAGAGCCCGGCCAATGTTCCGATCAGAACCGACGATGTCACCCCGCTCTGAGTGGCAACCTGCACAGCCGACGTGCTGCCAGCAAGAGAGGCAAGGGCAGAGTAGGCGATCATTCGCAAAGGAATCCTGCGGTCGATGGCAACGGCGGAGTATATGATCATCAGCTGAGGCATCCCCAGCTGAGGCATCCCCTCTAGTTCCGGTTCCGGACCTACACGCGTCATGATTGTGTTGCGAACGATGCCAGCAATAATCGTGGCCAAGATTCCGGCAATCATTGCCAGATAGAGGTTATCGACCAGCTGACCTATTGCTAACCCGGTCAGCGCGCCGACAAGGGCTCCCACGACGAGCACAACTATCAAATTTACGGAAGTCATGATCTCCCCTCCTTGCTAGGCCTTCGTACTTGGTCTTTAAGAGTGGCTATCTAGGCTCTACTGGGCTCCGTGGACTTAGTCTAAAATTTTCCATGACGCACAGCGTACAGGAAGAAACGACCAGCAGCCTAATTGGAAACATCTCGCTTAAGCCTCGGCCGCGTCCCATTGGTAATTCTCGAGCCGCCGGGCGCCGGTGATTTCGCGAGTGGTTGGCCTTTTGCCTAGTGTCTTTTCGAACTGCGGCGGGAGCTTTGATGTGCCTGACGCCGATGCCGGATTGACTGACCGAATCCACGCGATAATCGCCCACATGTCAGCCTCGGTCCTGACAACCTCGCCCATTGGCGGCATTGGACCGACGACATTTTCGGAACCCTTGCGGCTGTAGCCTTGCTTCAGCAGTGGGTCGCTGCCGAGTGCGATTACCCGAAACAGAGTGTCGTCGTCGCTACCATAGACCCAGATTTCATTGGTCAGAGGCGGACCCATCCCGCCGCCCCCGCCCCCGCCATGGCAACCGTTGCAGCCCGCCGCCATGTATTTCTTATGACCCTCCTCAGCGGCAGTCGCGACGTCGGGATAGGGACTCTTGAGCTCACCCTTAGCGGTACTCTCGGCGACCGCTTTCGGTGTCTTGCCGGCATCCGCTGCAGAGTCCCTTGATACAGGCTGGATTGGTTGCGCGCTCGCTTGAGGGTGTTTCGATGTGTCCTCCGCCGTGGCAACCATCTCGCGTGGCTCAGGCATCTGCTCTGCGAAATAGGTAGTGACCGCATCGATTTGCCTGTCGCTCAATTGCTGGGCGATAGGCGACATTACGGCAGCGAGTTCGGTGGCGGAGACAATCCCCATTTTCCACAGCCGCAATTGGCCAGCCATGAAGGCGGCATGCTGACCTGCCAGGCGCGGGTAAGTTTCGGGCGCATCGCGGCCGTGACACATTAAGCATGGTGGAATCCCCACGTTGGGTACACCTTCGACGGCGAGTTTTCGCCCGCTCTCAATCAGCGCTGCATCCGCAACTTTCGGCTTTGCTGCAGGCAGCGTCATCCGGGCGTAGTAGTCAGCAAGATTACGCATGTCCTCGTCCCGCAAGTCTGCGGACAGGGGCTGCATGATGCCGCTACGTCGCTTGCCTTCAGCATAATTTTTCAGGGCCGAGAACAAATAACCCGCAGGTTGACCGTGCAAGACAGGCACGAGATTACTCATAGGCCGCTCGCCCTCGCCGCCATGGCAGCGCCCGCAAGCACCGACCGCTTCAGGATTTGATTCTGCAGTCGCTAATTGGCTTCCGCTCTGCTCGGACACGCGAATATTACCGAGTGCAAGGTCGCGATAGCCGTTCGCATCGAGCGTCGGCAAAAGTTTGAGAAACGCCACCACTGCCCAGATTTCGTCATCGCGCTCAAGCGCGACCCAGCCAGGCATGCCGGTATATTTAAAGCCGTGCTTGACGATCCAAAACAGCTCGCGCTCCTTCCAGGGACGCATCGCAACCGCCAAATCGGGCGGCGAGGGAAGCATGTGCTTGGCGATTGGGTTGACCGGTATACCGGGCGCGCCATGACAAAACGCACAGCCTCTGTGGAAATGGCCAGCGCCGAGCCGAATGAGATTGGGATTTTCAAGCTGTGGCGCCTCGATCCCCCTTGCATGCGTTGCGACGGCGTTGCGCATGCCGAATTCGAGGAAGCGCTCGACAAACGCGTAATGACCCTGGCTGGCCGCGATATCCGACACGCCCGACCAGGCCACGAGGAGAGCGCCCAGGATGAGAGCCGCTCCACCGGCCACTATCACGCCACATATTTTCGCAATCTGCCCCTTCGACCACGCCGACACGTTTTCCTCCTTAAGAATCAACCGCGTAGCGAAACTTTTATCGCCACCAGATTTTCGCGCAAGAAGGCGACCTTAGCATTAGCGTACGAGCGGTGACCCTGATCATCGCCCTCCAACGCTACGCCCAGCTGTGTACTACCAACAATTACAAACATCTGCTGGGGTGCGGGTAGGCCGCGTCTTTCTCGGATGTGTAGCCACCCAATGCTACAAGGATTGCGCTTACGCCCTCCCGTTTCCCCGTCGCATACTTTCCTTGCGAAAAGTGGGGGAGGATGCTGTTGTCAATGATGAGCCCGGATGACTTGTCGGTCAAAGTTGGGTGAAGGCCGCCGCACCTCGATGCGAACCTTGCGTTCGATCGGAGCAACGACGAGAAAGCACGCCATTGGCTTTTTCCTTAGCGCCAACACCCCAATGGTTCCCTAACTTTAGGGTATAATCTTCGATTGACTGTCCCCGCAGCGACAACAAAGTGACAACAACGACTTGGTCGGTATTCTTGCGCTCGAACGCCTCAAGGTCGGCGACGAGGTTACGCTTTTCTTCGTCTTGATCTTGATAGCGCCAGCGATCATTCCTGCGCAGCGGCGACAGCGGAGGCGATGATCGTCACCGTGGTGCCCTGAGGGCCGCTTGTCTTCTGGACGCTCGCCTTGAGTTGATGCGCCAGGGCGTCAACGATGCTCGTGCCAAGGCCCATATGCGGAGGCTCGCCGTCTTTTTCCTGCGCTCCTGTCCCATTGTCGGAAACCGAGAGCCGCCAGTCGGAGTCCTTTGCGTCGTAACTGACGACGATTTTGCCCTTCGCTCCCTCGGAAAGGCGTGCTTCACCGCGTTGATCACGAGCTCCGTGACGATCAGCCCCATGCTCACCGCTTCGCTCGACACCGCAGCGCCGGCGGTCGGCCTGCACCTCGACCGCGAGCGGCCGGCGGTCGCCGATCATCGACTTCGCGAGGCTGTCGCACAGCTTGGACAGATAGGGCCCGATCTCGATCCGCTCGCCCGATCCGGACGCGCGCAGCTGCTGCTGCACCGTCGCCACCGACATGACGCGCTGATGCGCGTCCTGAAATGCAGCCGGGTTTCCTCGGACTGCACGGTCCGCGCCTTGAGCAGAAGAATGCTGGCGATGATCTGCAGGCTGTTGGCGACGCGGTGCTGCATCTCCTGCAGCAGCATCTCCTTCTGCCGGAGCAGCTCGTCCTTTTCGCGCTCGGCGTCGCGCGCTCGGTGACGTCCTCGATCGCCAGCAGTAGCGCGGAGTCTGGAGTCGGCTTCGTCGAACACCTGGCGCGCATTCAGCAGCATACGCGCCGACCGACCGATGGGAACTCGTGCTCGACCTCATAGGCCTCGACGGTGCGATGCTTCGGGAAATGTCTCTTCGAGCAGGTCCTGCAGCGCCGGAATGTCCCATTGGCCGTCGCCCAGCTCGTAGAACATTCGGCCTTGGTCGTCCCTGGCCACCCCGAACGTCTGGTAAAAGGAGCGGCTCGCGGCAACGACCCGCAGATCCCGGTCGAGCACGACGAGCGGCTCCCGAACCGTGTCGACGATGGCCTCCGCCAGGCTATGCCCGTGCGCAGCAATGGCCAAAGGATTGGGATCCGCCACGCCGTCCTCTCTATCTGCGGCTTGGATTTATCTAACACGATCGGTGGGCCAATCATCGTCGATGGTGTTTATGGCGCCCGCCAATCTGTCGTGGCTAAGCATCTGAAGATATGACCGGACGATTGTACATGAAAGGGTCAATCCGGTGCGGGTCCGCCTGGGCGAAGAGGCCCTGGTCGGCGCTCAACAAATCGTCTGGTCGGCGGCGGAGATCGCTCCACTCATGCAAAAAACAACGGCCCCAGAACAAGTCCTGGGGCCGCTTCATCACTTTCAAACTAACTACCATACCAGCACTTAGTTCCCGTCCGTCTACGTTGTCAGTCTTGATCGACCTTGAATGCCGGAACAGATTTTCGCCAAATGGGCTGGGACTGATCAACACCAAAGTAAGCGGACACCAACACCATCCAGCCATCCGAAAACGGCTCGGCGCTTGGCCCAACACCGGAAACGGTCGGATGCCGGGACGCCGAAACCTCGTCGCGCAATTTCCGCAACAAGAGCTGCTTGATTTGAGTGCCTGTCCGCCAGAAATGAGCGAAGCTGAGGAGCCTTTGGGCCATCCTCGTACGCGTCTCGTCTGATCTTACCAGGTCGGCGGGAAGGCCGTCGCCTATCAGATCCTCCGACACCTCGTCGAGAATGTGCCTGAACCGCGACAACGCTTCGGGCCCAAAGGTGTTACGCTCTTTGTCGAATGGCATGTTGTGTGAGCCAATGGAATTTTGGTTCTAGCTCGATGCTAGAACCAGCGGCCGCGGCCGTACCAGCCGCCGCCAAAAAGAAGAAGTACCAGGACGAGGATGATCAAGAGGGTAGTTTGGTCCATGTCGCTCTCCTATGGTGAAGTTCTACTATCGTAACTGGGACGCGTAAGAGTTGGGCTTTGCAGAGGCGCTATCGGTGCATGCCGGATAAAGGGCTCGGTCGGGGTTCGCTCGTCGAAACCCTCTTGTGGGAGTTGCAGGACTGAGCCGAAGGAATCCGAAGTGGGATCGAAGTGGAGCTTGTCGCGGCGAGTGCTGACGTGAGCAAGATCGCCGGTAGCAGAAATGTGGCGAGGCCTTGGATCAGAGCAGTGCTGGCTCGCTTTAGGAGAGAGGTCACCACCAACTCCGAGAAGAAGCCGGCTTTCTGCGCCCGCCGGCCACAAGCCCGAACAGAAAACCGACGCCTAAAACAATACCGATGGTAATCAGCGGGTTGCGCTTGACAGCACTGCCGGTCTCCCGGAGCGCATCCATCACGTATCCTGCGCGCGCTCATACTGGCGCGTCGCAATGTCGCCAACCTGTTGCCGATGTCCTGAATGTTGGCGCGGACATCCTCCGCGGAATTATGAATTTGATGAGCGAACTCTTTCGCCCGCGCTTGCGCGCCAGCAACATTACTAATGGGGTTCTCCTTGGCGGCTGATGCGTCACTCGCAGGGGACGGCGAGTGAGTTGTCAAACAGACGAACGGGTTCAGTACGCTTTTGTTCCGTTCAATCTGTTAGGCCGGCACCGATATCGCGCTCGGTGGAAAATGTCGCCGGCTCGCGATAATGGTCTCGACACGGTCACATTAATGAGTAACCTGCAATTACCGCCCCGCCTTTGAATAAGGCGTCCGGTTTTCATCAACTTTTACCGAAGAGCCGCTGGGGGCGGCCGTCACCTTCACCGCGGGTCGGGAAGGGCACATATTGGAAAACAGAGTTCCTGAAGCTTGCCCGATCGGCCCGGCAAGGCAATCACCGTGGCTGTGGTCGAGCCCCATCCAACGCATCCGGGAACGGAATTGCATACTTATCGATGTGAGGATTGTGGGCCGGTCAAAACTACGTTCGTTCGACCACAGCCAAGCCGACTACCGCGAGCGGCATAGGCGTAGCCGGCCAAATGTAGAATAGGCGTGCGCAACTCCCTTTCGCCGCCTCCGCTGTCGCCGCTGCGCAGGAAAGATCGCCAAGGCGGGACGCTGCCAACCGCGTAGCAGTCCAATCGTCCTCCGTCTCAGCGCAACCGTCGGAACTAAAGACCGTCTTAAGGATTGTTTATTCACTACCCCCAATTTCACGGACAGAACGCGAGTCCCCCTCCGAGGGGGATTCATGGAACTCAACTTCATTCTTTTTGCGGCGGCGCTCAGTCTCCCGCGCCGCGACCGTCGGCGCCGAGCCCACGTTTCTTGCAGGATCCGATTCGCGCCATGCCGTGAGCGGCAAGACCGTCTACCTTAAGATTTCGGGTTTCGAGCTCCCGATTCGCTATGCGGCCGGCGGGCGCATGAGCGGAAAGATGAGCGCCACGGCCGCAGCCCTTTCCAGAGGCGACGGAGCCTCCGACAGCGGCCGCTGGTGGATCGAGGGCAACCAGCTTTGCCAGCGCTGGACAAGCTGGATGGACGGCAAATCCTACTGCTACAAGTTCACCGTCAACGGCAAGTCTGTCCGCTGGGTGCGCAACGACGGACGCTCGGGCACCGCTCGCATCGGTTGAGAAGGCAATCCTGATCCCACGGCTGCTTGTACTTGGTCAACAGGTCAGCGAAGGCCTGGCTTAGCTCCTGAAAGCTCTTGCCGCTTCGGCTTACCAGAGCCTCGAGCGCTTCCAAGGTCTCCGTCGTCGAACTAAACGCGCTTGCCGGGCGGCCCAGGATAACAGAAAGCCCCGCCGAATTGTGGGGCTCAAACGTCGCGAATTGCTTTTTCCCGAACGCTAAAGTGGGAGTAGTCGACTAGTGTGCGCCCTTGCGCCTCACCAGTTCGAGCTTGGTCGCCGACGATAGAGCGCAAATCATCGTCGGCCATTTTTCTGATCCCGCCGAGCTCAACGTGTAACTGCTGCCGATACTCTTGATAGAAGCTGGGCGGATTTCGTGGCGAAGTGCTGTCCGAATACGCCCCATCGCAAAATCCTCCGCGACATCAATGAAGCGGCTCGCGATGTGGCCAGAGCCTCCACCGCCAACCCCGCCGCTGCCCGACTAATCAACCAATCGACCCATAGCGGACATCTGAGCCTGCCCCTATAGCGCGACCTCGAGCGTGCAAGAAAGACCTTCTGGACGAACACGAGTTGCACGCGCCCCACTGACCGACGAAGGCACGCTCTATTAGGTGCGATCCGAAGCCCATTTGCTTTGGCGGACTAACCTTCGGACCACCGCTCTCCTGCCAAACGAGTTTCACTCGGTTAGGTTGAGGCTGCTCCCAAGCGACGCTCACGCACCCGCTGCCATTTGATAACGCACCATATTTGACGGCGTTGGTCGCAAGCTCATGTAGGGCCATCGCCACGAGCTGACTTGGTCGAGTTTAGCCAGAGGTCGGCAGGTCCCGTCGATCTTGATGCGCTCGTGGATGCTGTTCTTGGAAGGGTGCCATAGCCCTGGTCACGATTGCGCGTAGCGGTGCTTCTTTCCCACGTCTCTGAGGTCAGCAAATCGTGCGCACTTGCTCAGCGCATGCAGGCGAGCGATGAAGGCATCGCGCTTCTTTGGGTGCTGGTTGAAGGTTTGGGTCGCAATGGCCTGGATCGTTGCGAGGGAATTTTTGATGCGATGTTGCATCTCGTTCACAAGGAGCTTTTGCTGCTCCTGAGTTCGCTTCCGGTCCGAAATATCTCTGGCGATTTTGGACGCGCCGATGACCCTTCCATCCAAATCCATAAGCGGGAAACCGTCCAGCGAAATGTCGATCAAACTTCCGTCCTTGCGCAGGCGGACAGTCTCGTAATGATCAACGCGAGCCCCCCCCGCCGAATACGTCTAAGGATGTCCGGCTCTTCATCCGAGGCGATCCTCGGGAATAGGATGGTGACTGGTTTGCCGATGACCTCTTCGGCTATATAGCCAGAATATAGCTGCTTGGCACCGCGATTCCAACTCATGTGATGATGCCGTCGAGCCCTTTGCTGATAATCGCGTCGTCCGACGTTTCGACAATCGATGCCAGCCGCTCCAGCATCCACGTCGGCGCGCCTTCGGGTCGCTGATATCAACCACCATGTTCACGGCCCCGATGAG
>CAWHUE010000008.1:0-72087 GCA_963832515.1 uncultured Alphaproteobacteria bacterium | reverse complement strand
GTGATCCTCTATCTGACCTACTGGTTCCCGGCGCGCGAGCGGGCCCGCATCGTCTCGCTGTTCATGGCGGCAATCCCGCTCGCCAGCGTCATCGGCGCGCCTTTGTCGGGGGCGCTGCTCGGGCTCGACGGGATCGGCGGGCTCAAAGGCTGGCAGTGGATGTTCATCCTCGAAAGCCTGCCTGCCGTCGTGCTCGGCTTCGTCACTTTGGCATTTCTCGACGACAGGCCGGCCGAGGCGAAATGGCTCTCTGCGGATGAGCGGCAGGCGCTGACCGCCGAGCTTGAAGCCGAGGCCGAGGCGACAAAGAAGGTTGGCTATCACGGGCTCAGCGAGGCGCTGACCAGGCCGCGCGTGCTCGTACTGGGACTGCTCTATTTCTGCTTCGTCATCGGGCTCTACGGCATCGGCTTCTGGATGCCGCAAGTGATCGAGACCTTCGGGCACACGCCGCTCGAGATCGGTTTTCTCACGGCGGTGCCCTATCTCTTCGCGGCGGTGGCGATGGTGCTGTGGGGAAAGCACTCCGACCGCACCGGCGAGCGCACCTGGCATGTCGCGCTCCCGCTGTTCCTCGCGGCGGTGGCCTTCGCCTGGTCTTCGGTGAGCGGCCCGCTCCTGCCGACCATGATCGCGCTCACCCTCGCCGCGGTCGGCATCTATTGCGCCATCGGCACGTTCTGGTCCTTCCCGACCGCGATCCTGACCGGCACGGGCGCAGCCGCCGGCATTGCCCTCGTCAATTCCATGGGCAATCTCGGCGGCCTGGTTGGCCCGGCACTGATCGGCGTGCTCAAGCAACAGACCGGCACATTCACTGCCTCCCTCCTGTTCCTGACCGGATCGCTCGCGCTTGCCGGAATCATTGCGCTGCTGTTCGGCTACGCCGCAGGCATGCTATTCACCTCCTCCCGGCGGGAAGAAACGGGCCGCAAAGCGGCCGGGTGACGGGGGGCGAGGGACGAGAATGGCCGATGAGAACCTCTGCGCGACACGCCGCAGCCTGCTCGCCGGCATGGCACTCGTCGCGGGCGCGAGTACGTTGCCAGCGGGCGGCAAGGGCGAGCCTGCCATGAACCATGTCGTGCTGCTCGGCGACTCGATCTTCGACAACAAGGCCTATGTCGGCGACGGCCCCGACGTCGTCACGCAGCTCGCCAAGACGCTGCCCGCCGGCTGGACGGCGACGCTCAACGCTGTCGACGGCTCGACCACGGTCACCATGAAGGAGCAGCTCGACCGGCTGCCCAAGGGCGCCACCCATCTCGTGGTCTCGACCGGCGGCAACGATGCGCTCGGCTCCAAGTCTGTGATCGAGGAACCCGCGCGCTCGGTGGGGGAGGCGCTCGGCAAGCTCGCCAGGATCCGCGCCGAGTTCGACAAGACCTATCTGGCTCTGCTCGACGCCGTGCTTGCCAAGAAGCTCCCGACCGTGATGTGCACGATCTACGACCCGCGCTACGACAATCAAGACGAGCAGCGCGTCGCCTCGGCCGGGCTCACCATCTTCAACGACACGATCACGCACGAAGTGTTCGCGCGCGGCCTGCCGCTGATCGATCTCAGGCTGCTGTTCGACGACGCGCGCGACTATGCCAATCCGATCGAGCCGTCGGTGCAAGGTGGCGCCAAGCTCGCCCGCGTGATCGCCAAAATCGTCACCACGTACGACTTCACGCGCCCGCGGTCTGAGGTTTACGTGGGGTGATCTTCCCACGCTTGTCATTGCCCGGCTTGACCGGGCAACCCAGTAATCGGGCGTGTAAAGATTACTTGAGCCCGTGGATATTGGATCTCCCGCTTTCGCGGGAATGACGAGGCGGTGCGCTCTGCTATCAAGCCGCCGGGGCGGGGGCTTTCTTGGGCGGCTTCTCGGGTCTTTGGAGGCGCGCTCGCCTCGCTTTTAGCCTCGGCCTTTACCTCGTCGTTCGGCTCGTCTTTCTTCCCGTTGAGCTCGCCCTTGGCCGCCTTCACGCAATGCTCGACCGCCTCGGCGAGCGAGGTGGCATAGGCATCGGCCTCGGCCGTCTCGCGCAGGGCTTTGACGAACTCCTCGTCCTCCTCATCGGCGAAGAAGGCGACCAGGATGTGCGTGCCCTCGGGCAGGATGCGCCGCAAGCGCCGCACGACATAACGGATATGCGCCGGCCCGCTCCCGAGACCGAGATAATTCGAGGCATACGAGCTTCGCCTCGGTGCCTTGGAGCGAAGCGATATGGCCCGCCGAGATGGCCTCCACCGGATGGGCCTTGGCGTTCAGCCCGCGCTTCTTCAGCACCTCGGCGAGCATGGAAGCGGCGGCCTCATCGAGATCGGACCGTCCGCCGATCGTGAGAACCGGCGCGTCGACGACCCAGCCCGGGGCAAGCTCCATGCCGCTCGACCACAGGCACGCTGTCGTCCTCGTCTTCGCTCCGGAGCCTCGAGCGAGGCAAGCCCGCCTGCTGCCTCAGCGTCCTTGTCGTCCTTCTCCACCTTGCGGCGAAGCTTGGGGAACCAGCGGCGCGGCTCGAATACGGAAAGATTGTCCAGCATCTCTCTGACCGTCGCGTTCATGCGTCTCGGCCTGATCTGCGTCAAGCAGGCCGCGCTCGGCGTCTTGCTGGGCGAGCTTCAGTCCTTCGATCGCCACGGCATCGAGATAGGATTGCAGCGTCTTTTCTTCTTTGAGGCAGAGCTCGGCCTGGTAGGTGGCTTCCGCCGCGTCGCCCGAGAGCGTGCGTTGGTAGAAGCTTTGCGCGGGCGTGAGCGCGGGCTTGTCGCCGAGCAGCACCTCGAAGAAGCGCAAGCCCTCGACATGTCGGCCGAGCACCGCGAGGCAGACGGTCAAGGGCGTGGCGAGCAGCAACCCGAGCGGTCCCCATAGCCAGGTCCAGAAGATCGTCGCGGCAATCACGGCGATCGGCGACACGCCGGTGCCCCGCCCGAACACCAGCGGCTCGACCACCTGGCCCATGGTCATTTCGGCGACGATGAAGAGGGCGAGCGTGATGAAGAAGGTCGACCAGCCGTCGTCGACCACGAGCGCCAGCAGGAGCGGAGGGATCGCCGCGATATAGGAGCCGATGAACGGCACGAAGCGCATTAACGCGGCGAGAATGCCCCAGATGATTGGATTCGGAATGCCGATCGCCCAGAGCGCCGCGGTCATGAACAAGCCATAGGCCGAGTTGATCAGGAGCTGGCTCAGGAAATACCGGCTCAAGCGATGCGCCGCGTCGTTCAGCGTCGTGGTCGCGCGCTGCATGTCCGAGGCGCCGACGAGCCTGATGAATCGGTCGCGCAGATCCTCCCGCTGCAGCAGGATGACCACGACGAACAAGAGCACGATGCCGGCGGTGGCGAGCGGCGGCAGCAGCGTGCCGGCGATCCGTTGATAGAAGTTGAGCGTAGATTCCGGGCGTTCCAGGACTTCGACCTTGATCGGCTTGTCGTCAGGGCGATCGGCTTCTGTGCCGACTTCCGGCGCGGGCGTCCCCTTGTCGGGCTGAACGAGCTGGTTCTGGAGGTCCGATAGGATCTCGCCGGCCTGCTGAAAAACGGGCGAGCTCTGCATGCTCTCGCGCAATACCGCGATCTTCCCCGACAACGCATCGCGATAGGTCGGAAGCTGGCCCGCGAGATGCGTCACCTCGCGCGACAGGAGCCAGCCGAGCCCGAAGATGATGGCGAAAGCGATTGTGACGACAGTGACGACGGCGAGCACGCGCGGCACCTTGATGCGCCGAAGCAGCAGGAGCGGCGGCGTGAGCACGAAAGCAAGCAGGATCGAGAGCGCGAGCGGCAGGAGAACGTCGCGCCCGACATAGAGCCCGGTGATGACGAGGGCCGTGATCAGCAGCCCTTGCAGCGTGGCGGTGCGGGTGTCAGAGGGCGTGGAGAAAAGCGGGAAGGGCGAACGAGGCGGCATGTCGATCCTCCCGCGGGGGCAGCCCGCCATTAACGGAGCGCCATCGCTTTAGTTCCGCCAGAGAAGCCCGTCCCGCAATGGTGGTCAAGCCCGGCCAAATGAAACGGCCCCGGCGATGAACCGGGGCCGCTCGCAACGGCTTCGCTCCGAAAGGATCAGCCTAATTCGCGGCGTGATTGGCGCCCTGCACGTCGGCAGAGACGTTAGCGATCGGCTGCTTGGACGACTCCATGTCGATCGCCTTGATCTCGCCCTTGGCTGCCGCGAGCGCCTCCTTGAGGTCCACCATGCGGATCGACTGGTCGGTAAAGGTGCGGAAGTACCAGCGCAGATTTTCGAGGTCGGCGACGCTGGTGCGTCGTGAACTTTGAGTGTGCCGTCGATCGGCTCGACCGCGATCGACTTGCCGGTCTTGTCCTGGATGAAGAAATGCGCGGGCGGGACAATCCCTTCCGCGCTGCCGAGGCCGGGCGCGGGGGTCGGCACGACCACGATGTCCTCGATACCCTTTTTGACCTCGTCCACCGTGGCGAAATTGGCGACCCACAGGCCGAACTCGTGCGGGGCGATTGCCTGCTTGGCATTGTCGGCGGTGAGCGGCGTGTTTTTGGCGTAGCCCGGGAAATAAAACAGGCCGACGGACAGGCCCTGATCGTTGATGCCGTCGAGGATGACGGGCAGGCCGAGCGCGTTGGCGCCGACGATGCCATAGCGCGTCTTGTAGGTGAGGCCTCGGCCGCCGTCAGGCAGCGTCGCGCTCACCTCTTTGCCGGCCGGAATGACCAGCACCTTGGATTGCATGGGAAAGCCGAATTCGAGCGTGCGGCCGCGAATTGCGGCGCCGTCTTGGCTTTGAGGCTGATGCCGGTGCAGGCGAAGCCTGGCGTGGTCGCAAACGTGTCGCGCCGATCAGTGCGGCAAGCGCAACTCTGCGGAACATGGGAACCTCCTTAGGGGAAAAGTTGCGGCATCATGGGCGCGCCGCCTCAAGGCCGCATTAAGTACGCGCAGAAGTTGCGCGGAGGCTTAAGGAGCAATCGCCAAACCCTGGAGGATTTCAGCCAATTTCCGCGAGTTCAGATCAGCTTCACCTTGCCGGTGGCGATGTCGTAGACCCCGCCGGAGAGGGCCACGGTCTTGGCTGAGAGCGCCTCGGAGATGATGGGCGTATCCTCGATCAGCCGCTTCAGGCTGAGGCGCACATTCTCCTCGATGGCCACGGCGAGAAGATCGCTGGGATGGCGCCCATGCGCGGCGATGACCGCGGGCTCGATCGCCTTGATCAGGCCTGGCAGATGTCCCGGCAACTCGGCGCGCTCCATGACCACCTTGATAGCCGCGGCAACGGCATCGCAATTCGAATGCCCAAGCACCACGATGAGCGGCACGCCCAGAAACTTCACCGCATATTCGAGGCTCGCATAGGCGTCGTCGTCGACGATATTCCCGGCGAGGCAAACGACGAACAGGGTGCCGGGCGATTGATCGAACACGAGATCGGGCATCACGCGGCTGTCGGAGCAGCAGACGATGGCCGCAATCGGGGCGTGCCCTTCGGCAAGCGCCGCCCGCCCGGCGGAAAAGTCCCGCTCGTTCGGCGTATTGGCGGCATAGCGGGCATTGCCCTGCATCAGCCGGTCGAGCGCCTCGGCGGGAGGAATGGCGTTCGGCGCGGGCTTGGCTGAGGGCTTGAGCTCGGCGCGGGCGAAGCCGAAAGGCAGCGCGCTTTCCGCAAGCAACACCGCGGTTCCCGCCAAGGCCTGCCGGCGGGATATTTGGAAACGCTGGGTCTCGCACCGCTCGCACATTTTGGCGCTCCTCCGGTTGACCGATCAATCAGGACGGTGCGCGTCCTTCCAAAGGGTGATGTAATCGCGCGTAAGCGGGGCGGCGTCCATGCGGCGCGCGACCTGAACCTGGAACACGACGAAGACGTCATGCCGGAACGCCGCCTCGGATCCGGCGAGATAGAAGTCCCACATCCGGCAGAAAATCTCCCCGTAGCGCGCCTTGATCGCCTCCCGGTTGGCGTGCAGGCGCTCGCGCCAGGCGGCGAGCGTCGGCGGGTAATGCTGCCGCCAAACTTCGATGTCGGTCACGAACAGGCGCTGCTTCTCGATGGCGCGCAAGGCTTCGGAAAGCGCCGGCGCGTAGCTGCCCGGGAAGATATATTTGTTCAGCCATGCCGCGTTCTCGCTCGGCGGCTCCGCCCGACCGATGAAGTGGACGAGCGCCACGCCGTCTTCCTTCAGTAGCGCGCCGATCTGTTTGAAATAAGCGTCGTAATGCGGCGCGCCGACATGCTCGAACATGCCGACCGAGACGATGCGGTCATATTGCCCGCGCTCGTGCCGGTAATCGCGCAGGGAAAATTTGACGCGATTGCCTAGACCTTCCTCTTTGATGAGGCGCTCGGCCTCGTTCAATTGCTCTTGCGACAGGGTGAGCCCGTGCACCGTGACGGTTTCGCGCTTGGCGAGAAAGGCGGCGAGGTTGCCCCAGCCGCAGCCGATCTCGAGCACATCTATCCCCGGCTTGAGCACGAGCTTCGAGGCGATGTGGAGCATCTTCTCCACTTGCGCTTGGTCGATCGTCTCGGTGCCCTTGGGGAAATAGCCGCAGGTATATTGCAGGTTCTTGTCGAGCACGAGCCGGTAGAACGCCGTATCGAGGTCGTAGGTGTAGGCGGCGTTGCGGCGTGCGCGGTTGAGCGTGTTCGACATCGACAGCATGCGCGACGGCCAGGTCAACGCGCGCTCGATCTTGCTGAAGGGATTCTGTCCCGCGCGAAAGATGTTGCGGTTGATGAGATCCAGCAGGGGATAGACGTCGCCGCCTTCGACCGTGACCGTGCCGTCCATATAGGCCTCTCCGACGGAAAGCGCCGGGCGCCAGAGCAGCTTGCGCTCCGTCGCGCGGCCATGCACACGCATGGTCACCTCGGGACCAGGCTCGCGCCCCTTGAGCGTATGCAAACGCCCGCTCGCATCCTCGATGTGCAACGTTCCCACGGTGATAAAGGGACGCAACAGGCGCGCGAACAGCATGGCTTAGCTACTAATCGGCTTGGCCGGAGCGCACAAGGGCCGGAAAAGTCGCGTTGCTGAAAGGCGCGCGCTTGAGGCTATTGTCCCCGGCGCTATCGATGCGGGAGGGCGATTTTGCAGGCACTCAAGGCTCATTTTGCGTGGTGGGGGAGTTTCTTAGATGACATCGGGAATACCTCTCGCAGGGCCTTTGGAAAGGGCCGTATTCGGCGGACCGAAATGGCCTGTGCAAGTGCGGAGGTCGGTTGACGCTCTAATTCGTGATCCGGATCGTCGTGCGCGACGGCCCGTAGCGCTGGACGAGCGAATAGAGCGCGGCCGCGTTCGACGGATGCAGCCTGATGCAGCCATGCGAGGCCGGGCGGCCGAGATATTTCGTCTCGTAGGAGCCGTGGATGGCATAGCCGCGCAGGAAGAAGATCGAATACGGCATGGGCGATCCCTCATAGATCGACGAGCGGTGATAGCGCACGAGCGCGGTCGGCCTGTAGCTGCCGGTCGGCGTGCGGTAACCGCGGCGCGCGGTCGAGACCGGCCAGGAATAGCGCGGTGCTCCATTGACGAAGACATCCATGCGCTGGGTCGACAGGTTGATCCTTGCCACGACCGCGGGCTCGGCGATGGTCGGCGCGAAGAGGACCAGGCCGAGCAGCGCGGCCGCAAGGATGTTCCGTTTCATGCTGTGCTCCCTCTCAATGTGCGGCTAGCCCTAAGGGGCAAGGCCTGAATATCGGAATGAACGGCGAGTGGGGTCCGCGCCTGGCAAGAACTTGAAAGCATAACGGCGCTCTAATTCCTGCCCAGATTTGTGCTAGGCTTGACGGAGGGGCCTCACGGGGAAGGGGTCGAGGGCATGCTAAGGCTGATCCTGAGCCTCGCGCTCATTCTTTTCTCCTTTGTCAGCGCATCGGCGTTCGAGCCGCGCGGCAATAGCTCGCGTGCAGGGGCCAAAGCGGCGACCAAGACCGCGGTCGCCAGGCCCGCCAAGCCGGTCAAGAAAAAGAAGGCGCCGCCTCCGGGCCCGCCTGCCAAGGAGCTGTTCGCCGCGGTGGGGGAACCGGCTCCGCTCGCCGCCCGCTCGATCGGCGGCTACACCAAGGGATGCATGGCCGGCGGCGTCCCGCTCTCGCTCAACGGGCCGAACTGGCAGGTGATGCGGCTTTCCCGCAACCGCATGTGGGGGACCCCGCGTCTCGTCGATTTTATGGAGCGGCTTGCGAGCGATGCCCGCGCGCTCGACGGCTGGCCGGGCCTGCTCGTCGGCGACATGTCGCAGCCGCGCGGCGGCCCCATGCTGACCGGCCATACCAGCCACCAGATCGGGCTCGACGCCGACATCTGGCTCACGCCGATGCCTGACCGCATCCTCACTGCGCAGGAGCGGGAGGATACGAGCGCGGTTTCGATGCTGAAGGATCCGTTCAGCGTCGATCCCAAGGTGTTCACCATCCAGCAGGTGAAGCTCATCAAGCGCGCAGCCTCCTACCCGCAGCTCTCGCGCATTTTCGTGCATCCGGCGATCAAGAAGGCGCTCTGCGAGCAGGCTTCGAGCGTCGGCAAGGACCGCGCGTGGCTCGGCAAGGTGCGGCCGTGGTGGAACCACCACTACCATTTCCATGTGCGCCTCTCCTGTCCGCCCGGCGCCGAAGACTGCGACGGGCAGAAGCCCGTGACCGGCGACGACGGCTGCGGCGAGGAGCTGAAGAATTGGTACAAGATGCTCGAGAAGGCCGCGATCTGGGCGGCTGAGCAGGGCGTCAAGCCAGAGCCAGAGCCAGAGCCCGTGCCCGACATACCAAGCCGACGCCAAGCCTCCGCCGGGCAAGCCGCCGCTTCGGCTCGCCGATCTGCCAAAGGACTGCGCGACGGTGCTTGCGGCCGGCGGGCATAAGCCCGCAGCCGAAGCCGAGATGGCCTCGCTGCCGGCCATTATCAGGGCCAAAGCGAGCAAGGATGCGGGTGTGCCCTTGCCGGTGCTCGACGCGGCGGGGCTCCAGGCGCTGCTCGCGCGGGACAAAAAGGGCGGGAAGGACGCTAGCGCCGAGATGACCCTGCCAGATCGCAACCCGATCCGCTGACTGGGCCGAAAGCGGGCGCTCGCATCCGCGCTTCACCTATCGCCGCGCATCCGGCACAATCGCAGCCATGCTGAAACCGCGCGAACATCCGCTCGAAGGCCAGCGCAACGTGCTTGGCGAGACGCTGCAAACCTGCTCGGACCGCCCGCTCACCGGCTTCTACCGCACCGGCTGCTGCCATACCGGACCTGAGGATCACGGGCTGCATACGGTCTGCGTGGAGGTGACGCCTGAGTTCCTGGCCTTCTCCAAGGCGCGCGGCAACGATCTCTCCACCCCCCAGCCGGATTACGACTTTCCGGGGCTGAAGCCCGGCGACCGCTGGTGCCTGTGTGCCGCGCGTTGGCGCGAGGCGCTGCAAGCGGGGCAGGCGCCGCGCGTCATTCTCTCCGCCACGCATGAAGCGACGCTGGAGGTCGTCAGCCTCGCGGACCTCAAGCGCTACGCCATCGATCTGGCCTGACATGACCCGTGTCGCCAAGACCAAGCAGCCCGTTATAGGCAAGGCGCCAGCGCCTTCCGCACCGCCGAAGCCGCGCAAGAAGCGCGACGTGCATGCCGAGGGCCATAAGCGCAAATTCCTGGTCGTGGTCGACGAGACGCCGGAATGCGAGAGCGCGCTTGCCTTCGCCGCGGCGCGCGCACGCCGCACGCACGGCCAGCTTGCGCTGCTCTATGTCATCGAGCCCGGCGTCGAGTTCCAGCATTGGCTCGGCATCGAGGAGGTCGCGCGCGAGGAGGGGCTGAACAAGGCGAAGGCCGTGTTCCGCATGTTCGGACGGAAGCTCAAGGCGATGGGCTTCGAGACCCTGGTGCCGGAGGAGGTCGTGCGCGAGGGCATCAAGGCGGAAGAGATCACGAAGCAGATCGAGGAGGACCACGACATCGGCGTGCTCGTGCTCGGCGCCTCGAAGGACCCCGCAGGCCCCGGCCCGCTCGTGTCGGTGCTGGCTGGCGGGCGGACGGTCGGCACCTTCCCCGTGCCGATCACCGTCGTGCCCGGCCATCTCAGCGTCGAGGAGATCCTGGCGCTCGCCTGACGTTGGCGCGAGCCGCCTACTTCTTCTCTGGCGCTGTGCCCTTCTCCGCCGGGCAGTCGGGGCCGAGATATCTTCCGTCGAGCTTCACGCCCATATGCGGATGCCGCCGATTGGCGCGGATCGAAAGTGGTCTTGAGCGTGGCGGAATAGCGCTCGGTGAAATTGCCGACGAAGCTTGCGCTGATCGTCTGCTTGTTGCCCTTCGCATCGGTGCAGGTCAGGTCGAGCGTCAGCCCTTCGTTGAGCTTGGTCACGGCTGGCTTGGTGCAGTCGCCTTCCGACGGCCTGATCAAGTCGTCGTCCTCGCCGACGCAGATCGTCGACTTGGTCATGCCGGAGACCGGCGCCACGGTGATGATCTCCCAGGCGCCCGGCTTGCGCTTCGGCACGAACTCATCGGCGGCGGAGGCTGCGCCGGCGCCTAGACATGCGACAAACATGGCGGCGACGGAGATGGACAATGTGTCATGCGGTCCTCCGGGTGAATGTCCGTCGTGGCAGAGATCGGACCGCGCGCCAATGGCGGAGCGTCGGCGGCCCTGCCAAAAGGGGCCTGGTCATTCTTCCCGGCGCGCGGCAAATGTCACGCGCCGCCCGCTAAGCCGCCCGCGTCCATCGGCCGCCCGATCTTGCGGCAATGAGCGCTTGCCCTTGAGGCCGCCTTTGCCGCAAGTCTCGCGGCCGAGAGACTTCCGCCTAAAGGCCCCCGCCGATGTCGACCCGCAAAGCAAGGAAACCGGTAGCCAAACCGGCGGCGCCGGGCAGCGGCAGCGGCCAAGGCCCGGCAGTCGCGGTGCTTACCGCGATCAGCGTCGCGCATATGCTGAACGACGTGATCCAGTCGCTGGTCATGGCGGTCTACCCCCTGCTCAAGGACAATTTCCGCCTCGACTTCCGCCAGATCGGGCTGATCACCTTCACCTTCCAGTTCACCGCTTCCGTGCTCCAGCCTCTCGTCGGCTATTACACGGACCGCAACCCCACGCCCCATTTGCTCGTGCTCGGCATGGGCGCCTCGCTGCTCGGGCTGATCCTCATGGCGTTCGCGCCGACCTACGCCGTGATCTTGATCGCGGCGGGGCTGATCGGCATGGGCTCGTCGGTGTTCCACCCGGAGTCGTCGCGCGTGGCGCGGCTTGCCTCGGGCGGCAAGCACGGCATGGCGCAGTCCGTGTTCCAGGTGGGCGGCAATTTCGGGACGGCGCTCGGGCCTCTGCTCGCCGCCTTCGTCGTGATTCCCTTCGGTCAGCCGGCGATCGCCTGGTTCGCCATCGCCGCGCTGCTTGCCATGGTGCTGCTCACCATGATCGGCACCTGGTACGGCAAGACGATCAAGCTGAACAAGGCCGCGCCGGCCCAAGAGCTCGAGGCGATGACGGAGCTGTCGGAGACCGACCGTCAGACGCTCGATCGCCATCCTCGTCACGCTCACCTTCTCCAAGCATTTCTATCTCGTCAGCATCACGAGCTTCTACATCTTCTATCTGATGCACACCTTCGACCTGTCGGTGCAGAGCGCGCAGCTTTATCTGTTCCTGTTCCTCGGTGCGGTTGCGGCCGGCACGGTGATCGGCGGCCCGATCGGCGACCGCATCGGCACGCGCCGCGTGATCTGGTGGTCGATCCTGGGCGTCTTGCCCTTCACGCTCGCGCTACCTTATGTCGGCCTGTTCGGCACGGCGGTGCTCAGCGTGATCATCGGGCTGATCCTCGCCTCGGCCCATCCCGCGATCATCGTCTACGCGCAGAGCTCTGCTACCGGGCCGCGTGGGCATGGTCGCCGGCTTGTTCTTCGGGCTCGCCTTCGGCATCGCCGGGATCGGCGCGGCCTTTCTCGGCTGGCTCGCCGACGCCACCAGCATCACTTTCGTCTACCACGTCTGCGCGTTCCTCCCGGCCATTGGGCTCCTTGCAGTCTTCCTGCCCGAAACTGGCCAAGCCGCGAGCGGCGCGCCCGAAAAAGGGCCGATGATCGTCAGATAACCGCCAGCTTGCTGAGGCAAGCAAGAGCGCATGGCGGCCATTTCCTTGCCATGGCGTTGCCAAATTTCAGCACCCTTTCGGGACGCCCGAAACGCGTGTCTGCTCAGGATGTTGCGGCTGGTCGGCCGAATTTCTCGCTCGGAGCGAGACTCGCGCGCGGTTCGACGCTACAATGCCTGCCATGGCCTGCGGCCGAGTATGTGGCATGCGGCTCTTCACCAGTTTCTTGCGTTCATAGTTGTGAGTTCTCGCGTTCTTGCCGGGCGGGGCGGCAGGCGTTGCGCGTTTGCGGAACAGTTGGCTCGGCTTGGTCGTTTGGTTGAGGTCAGTTTACGAGGGGGCAATCATGCGTGACATTCGGGGAGACTTGCAGGACCGCGCCAACCTGCTCGAGGAACAAATCAACGCTCATCAAGCACAATACGACTCGCTGATCGAGCAATTCAAACGCGAATACGATGCGAGGCTCGAGGATCTGAAGGCCGAGCTCGAAGCCGTAAACCGGCTCATGGATCTTGAGCTGCGGCGTCTCGGGTCCAGGCAGCCGGCGCAAAGCGCGGTGCCACAGCCTCATGTGCAGCAGCAGCAGCCTCAGCAAGCGCAGCACCATCAGCAGCCGCATCACCCGCAAGCGCAGCAGCATCCGCAGCAAGTTCACCCGCAGCAGGCGCATCCGCAGCAAGCGCATCCGCAACAGGCGCATCCGCAGCAAGCGCATCGCGCAGCAGGTCCATCACCAGCAGCCGGCCCAGCCGCAGCCTCAGCAGCCGCTCGCGGACTTCCTCGTGCGCACGCTCGGCGAAGTCGGTCCGCTTTCGCGGGAAGATTTGCGTCGCATCGCGATCCAGGAGGGCTATTTCGCCGATGGCGAAAGCGCCGAGCGCGGCGTGACGGCGACCTTGCTGAACGTGGCCAAGGCCGGTCTCGTCAGGCAATTGCCGAACGGCAATTTCGCGCCGGCCACCGTGCTCGACACGATCAGGCTCCGCCGCGCGATTTAGTTGCGCAGTTCGGTCGAAAAATAGACTTCGTCATGGCCGGGCTTGTCCCGGCCATCCACGATTTTCTTCATGCCGCTTGCCAATTGGTGGATGCCCGGCACTTCAGCCGGGCCGATCGCGTTCTGGTCCGTCGTGCGTTTTACGCGCCGCGCAGCAACTCCGTGACGTCCTTGCGGACTTTGTCCTCGGCATAACGGGCGAGCGCCTTGCGGTCGGGGAACGAGTTCGAGCGGCACCGGCGGCCCGATGCGGATATGAGCGTCGAGCGGGCCGAGCCCGAGCAGGCGCCACGCATGGCTTGCGAGGTCCATGTCGCCGTACCAGGCGACCACATGCCGTCCGCGGCGGCAAAGCGGCAGCCCATAGAGCTTGGTGTAGGCGAGCGCGAGCGTCTGCGCTGAGACCGTCGGGGCCAAGCGCGCCGCCATTCGAGGGCTTGGCGGCAGCGAATAAAGCGGTCCTGAACGGCACCACGCCGTTGCCGTCGCTCGATGTGCCTTCGGCGAACAGAACGACATGGTCGCCGCCTTCGAGCCGGCTCAAGATCTCGTTCGCCTTGTCGCCTACCTCGTTCCGACGGTTGCGGTCCACGAACACCGAGCGCTGCAGCTTGGCGAGCCAGCTCACGAAGGGCCATGACGCCACTTCCTGCTTCGCCACGAACGACACCGGCGCCACCGCCGAGAGCACCGTGATGTCGATCCAGGAGACGTGGTTCGAGATCAGCAGCACGCCCTGCTTCTCGGCAACCTCGCCTTCGACATTGAGGCGGATCCCGACGATCTTGCAGACCTGGCGGTGATACCAATGCGGGAAGGTGCGGGCGAAGCGCGAGCCCGTCCTCAGGAACAGAAGCTGCAGCGGCATCAGCGGGAAGGTGAAGGCGAAGAAGGCCGCCAGCACCAGGAAGGCACGCAAATTCGCGCATGGTGCCCTATTTCACGCCCTTCACCGGCACGCCGAACAGCTCGAGGCGGTGGCCGATCAGGCGAAAGCCGAGCTCGCGCGCAACGCTCTCCTGCAGCCGCTCGATCTGCTCGTTGCGAAACTCGATCACCTCGCCCGTCTTGACGTTAATGAGATGGTCATGATGGCCGTGGCCCGCCGGCTCGTAGCGCGCGCGCCCGTCGCCGAATTCGTGGCGCTCCAGGATGCCCTCGTTCTCGAACAGGCGCACGGTGCGATAGACGGTCGAGAGCGAGATGCGCGGGTCGACCGTGCTCGCGCGCCGATAGACTTCCTCGACGTCGGGATGGTCCTCGGCCTCCGACAGCACGCGCGCGATGGTCCGCCGCTGCCCCGTCATGCGCAAGCCCTTCTCCGCGCAGAGGCGCTCAAGCCTGCTATTTTGGGTCGCAAGTTTGGGCATGGCGGGTTTGCTTGCGCGGTGCGTGGGCTGAAACGCCCGTCATCATCGGCGGGGCGGCCTCAAAGGGCAAGGCTGAAGATCGCCGCGTTTGCGCCGTGTTCGTAATAGCCTGCGCGCTGGCCGACGGGTTGCGCGCCGAGAGCGCGATAGAGCGCAAGTGCAGCCTCGTTGCCTTTGTCCACTTCAAGGAACAGCTGCTTCGTGCCGCTCTCGCGTAAGCCTTGATCGCCGCTTCGAGCAACGCGCGGCCGAGCCCTGAGCGGCGGCAGGCTGGCGCGACCGCGAGCGTGAGAAGCTCCGCCTCGTCCGCGGCCTTCCGCGCGATCAGCATGCCCCCCATGACGCCGCCAGAGTTGTCGGCGACCGAGCCGATCAGGCACAGCGCTTCCGGGACTTGCGAGGAACTTGCGCCATGGCGCCTCGTCCCAGGGCTTGGCGAAGCATGTCCTGTGAATTGTTGCCATGGAGCGGGCATCGTACTGCCCAGCACGCGAGACATGGATCTCGACCGGCATCAGCGCCTCGCGACGGTTTGCCGCTTGCGGTTTCGCGTCAGGCGGCCGGAGATAGAGCGGGCGCAGGATCGGAACCGTCTCGCCGGCTTCGAGCGCGATCTCGGCGAGCATACCCGCGCTCGGCTGAAGGTCCGGCATTGCCGCCTCGAGGGGTTTGCCACGCCGCGATGGCTGTTTCCGCCAGCAGCGCCGCGCCGCTCCCCACCGCAACCTTCAGCATAGGCGGAAGCAACGCCGCCGCATCGTCGGGTGCGATCAGCAGCGGACCCTCGAGCCTGCGCCCGCTTTCATCGTAAAGCCCGAGATAAAGCATGCCGCGCCTGGCATCGACCGCGACGGCGAACGGGCGCCGCGAGGTCACGCCGGATCGATGCGCCGCGCGCGCCATCACCGTGAGACTGTCCGCGCCGTAGAGCTTCGCGCGCGTGACGAGCGCGAGCCCGCGCGCGGCGGCGATCGCGATGCGCACGCCGGTGAAGCTGCCTGGCCCGGTCGTCGCCGCGATCAGGTCGAGGCTTGCGAAATCGAGCCCCGCCTCTTGCATGACCTCGGCCACCATCGGCATGAGCGCCTCGGCATGGCCGCGCTCCATCATCTGCTCGCGCAAATGCAGGACGCGCGCCGGGCCGTCGTCGGCGCGCAGGACTGCGGCCGAGCACGCGCCCATGCTCGTGTCGAGCGCGAGGATGTTCATGGACGCGTTCTAAAGGATGCGCGCCGTCTCGTCGAAGGCGAAGCGCGGCGAGCGCGGGAAGAGCGCGGTCGCATCGCCATAGCCGAGATTGCAGAGGAAGTTCGACTTTATGTTGGTGCCGGCGAAGAACTCGCGTCGACGCCCTTCTGGTCGAAGCCCGACATCGGCCCGCAATCGAGGCCCGAGCGCCCGCGCCGCGATGATCAGATAGGCGCCCTGCAGCGTGCCGTTGCGGAAGGCGGTGTCGAGGATCTTGGCATCCTTGCCGGCGAACCAGCTCCGCGCGTCGGTATGCGGAAAAAGCTTCGGCAGATGCTCGTAGAAATCGAGGTCGTAGCCGATGATGGCGCAGACCGGCGCCGCCATGGTCTTGTCGCGGTTGCCTTCGGAGAGAAAAGGCTTGAGGCGCTCCTTCGCCTCGCGCGACTTGACGAACAGGAAGCGGGCGGGGCTCGAATTCGCTGAGGTCGGTCCGAGCTCGGTGAGATCGACGAGCTCATGCAGCAGCGCGTCGGGCACGTCCCGGTCGAGCCAGGCGTTATGCGTGCGCGCGTCGCGAAAGATCTGATCGAGACAGCCTCTGAGAGCTCGGCTTCGCTCAAACCGGCCGGACCTCCTGCACCTCGGGGATGAAGTGCCGGAGCAGATTCTCGATGCCGTGACGGAGCGTCGCGGTCGAGCTCGGGCAGCCGGAGCAAGCGCCCCGCATATGCAGGAACACGACGCCGTCGCGATAGCCCTGGAAGGTGATGTCGCCGCCGTCCTGCGCGACCGCCGGCCGCACGCGCGTGTCGAGCAGCTCCTTGATGGTCTTGACCGTCTCCTCGTCCTCGGGCGCGAAGAACTCGCCGACCTCCGCGTCGTCGGCGCGCGCCGCCGATGCCGTGTCGGTCACCGCGTCGCCCGAGAGGTAGTGCTCCATGATGGCGCCGAGGATCGCGGGCTTCAGATGCTGCCACTCGCCCTCGCCCTTGGTCACGGATGATGAAGTCCGTGCCGAAGAACACGCCCCTGACGCCCTCGATCTCGAACAGGCGCGAGGCGAGCGGGGAAGCCTTGCCCTGCTCGGGGTCGAGGAATTCGAGCGTGCCGTGGTCGAGCACCGGCCGGCCGGGGATGAACTTCAACGTTGCGGGATTGGGCGTGGCTTCGGTCTGGATGAACATGGTGGCCTCTTTGCTCCTTGCGCGAAGCGCGTCTTAAGCCTTCCCGCGCCAGCTTAGAATTATTCTAGTCCATACTTGGCCCCGGCTCGGCCAAAGTCAAGGCGGCGCGAGGCTCGCATATCCCGGGCCGTGGCGGACCGCGATTTCGACGCTCCGAAGCCATGGACTGGGCGAGATGCGCGCCCCACATCAAGGAAGCGGCGGACCTTCCCGGACCCGCCATGGGGCGCCTTAGCCGAGGCGCCCCATGGGTTGACGGGTACGCAAATTTGTCGGTAGGGCTTCGGCCGATCCGATTTCCGCGCTGGAGGGGTGGCCGAGTGGTCGAAGGCGCACGCCTGGAAAGTGTGTAGGCGGGCAACCGTCTCGAGGGTTCGAATCCCTCCCCCTCCGCCAATATTTGGCAGAAACAAAGGTGTTGCTGGTGGAAATTCGGATCCTAGAGACAGTTCTACAGCAGCGGTCAGCCTGCTGCCTCGCTAGGCCTCGATCTCGGCCGTCTCGGCCGCCTTCCGGTTCATCATGTCCACGAGCGGCTGCCGGTTAAACTTCACGAGCTACGGCAGCCTGTGCCAGTTGACACGTCCTGCGAACACCTCCAAGTTTTCCCAGGGCGTAGTATGTGGGGCGCGCCGCAAGACAAGGCGGCGCAACAAAGGGGCATACAAATGGATCTCACCGGTCTTCTCGTTCAAGTCATCTCGGGCGCGATCGGCGGCAGCGCGTGCAGGGCCGCGGCCAAGGTCTATTCGGCGGCGCACTGGGCAACGCGATCGCGGGCGCGATCGGCGGCGGCATCGTCGGCCAGCTCGTCGGCACGGTCGCGGGACAAGCGATCGAGGGGTGGGTTGGGAACATCGGCGGCGGCGCGATCGGTGGCGTGATCCTCACGCTCCTGGTCGGCTTCATCAGGAACTACACGCAAAAGCGTAGCCGCTCAAACGGGCATCTCTTGGCGCATCTGTGCGGGTCTATCTCAGCGACCGTAGTCCTCACGCGGGTCTAGCTTGCCGTTGCTAATGTGCGTCCATGCGGGTGGCTTCCACCGGCTCAGGCTTAAAACATTTCCCCGGACCTTCCTTTGCCGTTTCAGTGTCACTAACGACGGCCTTAATGAGTTCGTCTAGCTTCGGCTCTAGCTTCATGGCCGGTCCCACTTCTTGTTGCTGGCCGGATGGCCGCAGCCAGCTATCATCAAAATGTAAGAGTGGCTGAATGAGCGACTGGTTGCTCAATCTTCCTGTGCTGTGGATGGCCGTTGTTGTCTTTGCGGCCACTTATCTCCTTGCCGCCAGTATTTATTGGGTAGTGACCAGGCTCGCGGTGAACGATCGAGCGCGGGCCTTTAAGGCGGTCTCGCCCGGAATGCTACCGCCATTGGGCATCCTTTTCGCCCTGCTGGTTGGCTTCATCGCCGTCGAGGTCTGGAACAATTTCGATAAAGCAAAGGCAGCGGTTGCGACCGAGGCCAGCGCGCTGCGTGCTGTCGTTCTCCTCGCCGGAACTTTTCCCGAAGAACAGAAGACGCGCATTTACGCGCTGATTGACCGCCATATAGAGGAGGCCATGAACAAAGAATGGCCGGCGATGGCGCAACATCAGAGCGACCCTCTCGACCTTGCGAGCAACGGCTCTGATCGAGGCATTGCATGACACGCTGACCCTAAAGCCTGCCGATGATAGCCAGCGAACCGCACAGCCTGAGATGGTGAAGGCGCTCCATACGGCGCTGGATGCGAGGCGCCAGCGCATTGTTGTCAGCCAATCTGCCGTCGGCACGGTTAAATGGGCGGGGATTCTGCTTCAGGGACTCTGCACGTTGATCGCTATCGCCATGGTTCACAGCGACAACCGGCTTGCCTGCGCTATAGCACTGACCCTCTTTGCGACAGGCATTGCTTTGTCGCTATTGTTGATCGCCGCTTACAGTCGGCCATTTACCGGTGAAATTTCCGTCAGACCGGACCTCCTAAAGCAAGTCATTACAAGCGGGCAGCCGTCTTCCAACCCATAGAGACCCGGAGCATGTCCGCTTGGGGTCATTAGCGGACATACTGAAAGTCCGTGCTATGTCCGCTTTACCCCCAATGACGGACGTTGGGCGGCTATCCATGTGAGCATTTGGCTGTCGGTTTTATGAGTAACACAGCGTGACGTGATCCTGACCAGCTTGCACGATCTTCCGCAGGCCGTCGTCGCGAGCGACCGAGAGGTGCTGCATTTCATCGACCACCACAGAATGTTCGGCGCAGGCATCGGCTATGTCGATGCGCATCTGCTCGCCGCCGTGCACTTGACCTCGGACACGGCCTTGTGGACGCGGGACAAGCGCCTGGCCGAAGTGGCGAACGAACTCGCCTTGGCGGCGAACTTGGACGGCTAGATCGCCCCGGCGATCAAGCGATGCTGATTTGAACGTGAGCCGGCGATGGCTTATGTAGGTGCGAAGAGCAATCTGCCATACCGATAGCCCATGTTGATGCTACTGCGCATTCTCGGCGTCTGGCTCCTTCTGCTTGCCATGGTCGCCGCCGTGATCGACGCCACCAAGAGCCTCGCGGGCGGCGGTGCCTGGGTGGTCACGCCGATGGGCGAGCAATGGGCCGCGATCAGCCCCGAGTCGCTCCGCGACGCCAAAGCGTGGGTCGAGACGGCCATCGATCCGTGGCTCTGGAACTCAGTGATCGCCAACATTCTGACGGCGCCGACCTGGGTCGTATTCGGCATTCTCGGCGTGCTGCTCTATTGGCTCGGCCAGAAGCGCAAGCCCGTCGAGGTGTTCATCAATTAGGGGCGGTTTCGGGGAACGGGCTCAGACGCATCACGGAGAGACCTCCATGTTCACGCTCAAGCGAAAACCCCTCTCGATCCCCTCAGCCGACCAGGCGCTGCCCGGCCGGCCTGACCCCATTCCCACCGCGACGCACCACTTCGTCAGCGGCACCGCGCTGAAAGGTCCGTATCCGGAAGGCTCGCAGACGGCACTGTTCGCGCTCGGCTGCTTCTGGGGCGCCGAGCGGAAGTTCTGGCAGCTGCCCGGCGTCAGCGTCACCGCGGTCGGCTATGTGGCCGGCTCGACGCCGAACCCCACCTACGAGGAAGTCTGCTCGGGCCGCACCGGTCACACCGAGGCGGTGCTCGTCGTCTTCGACCCGAAGCAGGTGAGCTACGGCGATCTGCTCAAGACGTTCTTCGAGAGCCATGACCCGACGCAGGGCATGCGCCAGGGCAACGATGTCGGCACGCAATACCGCTCCGGCATCTATTATTTCTCTGACGAGCAGCGCCGCGAGGCGGAAGCGGCAGAGGGCGGCCTACCAGCAGGCGCTTGCGGCGCGCGGACTAGGCGCGATCACGACGGAAATATTGCCGGCGCCCGAATTCTATTTCGCCGAGGACTATCACCAGCAATATCTCGCCAAGAATCCGGCAGGCTATTGCGGGATTGGTGGCACCGGCGTGTCCTGCCCCATCGGCACAGGTGTTACCGCTGACGCCTAAATTCCAATGCCCCAATTGCGATAATTAGCATTCAGCGTTCGCGCCGATCCGGCGTCGCCGGATCCGGAGCACAGGCAGAGGCACATATGAGCATCGCTAAACTCGTATTGAGCAGGTGAAGGCGCTACCAGAACCGGTGGCGCGCGAAGTGCTCGATTTCGTCGCTTTCCTGCGCGAGCGGGGAGAGCGAGCGGAGTGGCGCGATTTGATGGAAGCGCAATCTGCTTCGCTTAGCCGTGAATGGGACAACGCCGAGGACGAAGTCTGGGACAATGCCTGAGCGCGGTGACCTGCTGCTCGTCCCTTTTCCTTTCACCGACCTTCCGCCACCAAGCGGCGACCTGTGCTGGCTATTACCTCTGCCGACCGTCAAGGAGATTTCATTGCCCTTCCGGTCACGTCGCGACCTCAATCCGAACACGCGCTTGCATTGACAGCGGCCGATCTTGCAGGTGGAGCGCTGCCGGCCGCCAGCTGGATTCGAACCAGCCGCGTCGTCACGCTAAACAGCAGCCTCGTTGTGAAAATTGTCGGGCGAGTATCGGAGCGGGCCGTGTCCGCCGCTATTGCGCAACTTTTTGCGTATATCGACACACCACTCAGCCCCGGATGAAGCCGACGATGTCCTTGGTCTTGGCGAGGATCGGATCGGCGATCGCGTGCGCGCGGGCGGCGCCATCGGCGAGGATGCGGTCGATCTCTTCCGGATCGGCCATCAGCCGCCGCATCTCCTCGCCGATCGGCGTGAGCTTGGTGGTGGCGAGCTCGGCCAGCGCATTCTTGAAAGTGGAAAACGGCGCACCGCCGAACTCGCGCAGCACTGCGTCCTTCGCCGTTTCGGCGAGCGCCGGCGTAGATGCCGACCAGATTGTCAGCCTCTGGCCGGGCTTCGAGCCCCTTCACCTCGGAGGGCAGCGGCTCGGGATCGGTCTTGGCCTTGCGGATCTTCTTGGCGATGGCGTCGGCATCGTCGGTCAGGTTGATGCGCGTCATGTCGCTCTCGTCCGATTTCGACATCTTCTTCGTGCCGTCGCGCAAGGACATCACGCGCGTCGCCGGGCCCGTGATCAGCGGCTCGGGCAGCGGGAAGAAGCCGTCGGCGTAGCCCGCGCGCGCGATCGTCTTGGAGAAGTCGTTGTTGAATTTCTGCGCGATGTCGCGCGCGAGCTCGAGATGCTGCTTCTGGTCCTCGCCGACCGGCACATGCGTCGCGTGGTAGAGCAGAATGTCGGCCGCCATCAGGTTCGGATAGACGTAAAGCCCGGCGCTCGCGTTCTCGCGGTCCTTGCCCGCCTTCTCCTTGAACTGCGTCATGCGGTTCAGCCAGCCGATCCGCGCCACGCAATTGAAGATCCAGGCAAGCTCGGCGTGGCCCGAGACCTGGCTCTGGTTGAACACGATGTGGCGCTTCGGATCGATGCCGGAGGCGATGAAGGCCGCCGTCACCTCGCGCGTGTTGCGCGTGAGCTCGTCGGGGTCCTGGAACACGGTAATGGCGTGCAGATCGACCACGCAATAGAGGCAGTCGTTGCTCGGCCTGCATCGCCACGAATTTGGTGATGGCGCCGAGATAATTGCCGAGATGCAGATTGCCTGTGGGCTGCACGCCCGAGAACACGCGGGTCTTTTTCTTGCCATGCCTCGCCCCTTCCGCGAAGCGGGCGTTATGGCTTGCCCCGTCGGCTAAGCAAGCGTCCCCCTTTGGGTGATGTCCGGAGCACGCAATTCGGCGTGCGAGCGCGATCTCGAATTTTGCCTCAGGATAAGGATCAATGCGCCTCGGCTTAGGCCCTACATGGAAGCGGATTACGCCCGCGTCCTCGAAATTTGCATCGCCGCGTTCGAGCCGATGCATCAGGGCTTCGAGCAGACGCTGGGAAGCCAGATCTTCGAGGTTCAATATCGCGATTGGCGCGAGCAATACGCCGACACGCTGCGCAAGATTTCGCCGGCCGACACGGACAGGCGGGTTTATGTCGCGGAAGCCGATGGCGTCGTCGCCGGCTTCATCTTCACCTTTGTCGACGCGCAGCGGAAGACCGGAGAGATCGGGCTGAACGCCGTCGACCCGCGACTGCAGGGGAGGGGCATCGGCAGGGCCATGTATGAGTTCGCCCTCAAGGACCTCAAACAGCGCGGCGCCGAGATCGCCTGTGTCGGAACCGGCGGCGACGATGCGCATGGGCCGGCGCGCGGCGCCTATGCATCCGTCGGTTTCGACAAGGCGATCCCAGGCATGTTCCTCTTCAAGGTGCTGTAGACGCACATGCCATCTCCACTCGCGCCGATCTGCTCGGCGATGGCTGCGGTGCGCAGCGCCATGGAGAGATGCAGCCGCTCGACCATGCGGCCCTCGACCACGATCACGCCCTTCTTCTCGTTCTCCGGCCGGCCGAACGCGGCGATGATCTTACGCGCCCAGTCGACCTCCTCTTCGGTCGGCGAGAAGATTTCGTTGCAGGGCCCGACCTGGCTCGGATGGATCAGCGTCTTGCCGTCCATGCCGAGCGTGCGGCCGTGCTCGCATTCCTCGCGCAGGCCCATCTCGTCGCTTGAAATCGTTATAGACGCCGTCGATGATGTCGAGCCGATAGGCGCGCGCGGCGACGATGGTCATGGCGAGCCACGGCACCACGGCGAAGCGGTCGTGCAGGGCGCGTGCGCGGGATTCCTTGAGGAGATCGTTGGTCCCCATCACCAGGCAATCGAGCCGGTTCTCGGCGTGCACGGCGGTCGCGGCGATGGTGCGCGCATTCAGGATCGCCATCGGCGTCTCCATCATGGCCCAGAGCCGGATCTTCTCCGCCGCGTGCACGCTTTGCAGGATCTTCGCTGCGCTGATGATGTCGCCCGGAATGCACGACCTTCGGCACGAGGATCGCGTCGGGCTCGGCCGTCGCAGGCCGCGATCAGATCCTCCGTGCCCCATGGCGTCTCGAGCGCATTCACGCGAATAACGATCTCGCGGCCGCCATAGCCGCCTTCGTGCGCCGCCTCGCAGACCTGCTCGCGCGCGAGAACCTTCGCGTCCGGCGCGACCGCGTCTTCAAGGTCGAAGATGAGCGCGTCGGCCGGCAGACTCCGCGCCTTCTCGAGCGCGCGTGCGTTCGAGCCAGGCATGTAAAGCACGCTGCGGCGCGGCCGGCCTTCCATAATGAAACTGACCTCGTTTGCTGCACCGCAGCATAAACGACTTGCGCCGCTCCGCCAACCTTACTTTGACGGCATTATAAGCTTGAATACGCTATTGTATTTTAGCAGCACCGAAGATTTGTGCGCTAGCGAGATAGACGGCCAAGCCCGGCGCCGACCAATGCCGCCAGAGCGGCGACTTGGACCACTTATCCGTTGCTCGGCGCAAACCATGGGTCGAGCATGCGGCTGCGCCCAGACGGCGACGCCCATGGCGATCGTCGCGGCCAGAATGCGCAAGAAAGGCGCGGCGGAAACGGGCATCGAGCGCGAACTCGCCGCGGCGCGCGAGCGAGCCCGCGAGCAGCGCAGCGTTGAGCCAGCCCGACGAGCGTCACGGCCCAGGCGATGCCGACCGCGCCGACGCCAAAGAACAGCGCGAGGCTCAAGACGACATTGGCTGCCATGCCGATGCCGGCGAAGATCATCGGCGTCTTGGTGTCCTCGCGCGCGAAGAAGCTCGGATGCAGCACCTTGATCAGCACATAGGCCGGCAGCCCGAGCGCCATCGCGGCAAGCATCTGCGCTGTGGCTTGCGTGTCGGCGGCAGTGAAAGCGCCGCGCTCGAACAGCACGCGCATGATCGGCTCGGCGGCGAGGAACAGAGCGGCAGTGGCGGGAAGGGTCAGCAGCAGCGCGAATTCGAGCGCGCGGTTCTCGCTCGCCACGACGGCGTCATGATCGCCGCTGCGGAGCTTGTGCGCGAGTTCAGGCAGCAGCACGACGCCGACCGCGACGCCGATCACCCCGAGCGGCAGCTGAAAGATACGCTCGGCATAATAGAGCCACGACACGACGCGGTCCTGCAGCGTGGCGATGATCGTGCCGATCAAGACGGTGAGCTGCGCCATGCCGCCGGCGATGATGCCCGGCATCGGCAGAGCGCAGCAGTCGCTTCATGTCGGGCGTCAGGCGCGGGCGCGCGAAGGCAAGCCGCATGCCTACACGCGCGGCGGCCGCGACGCACCACGACGACTTGCAACAGTCCGGATAGGGCGACGCCCCAGGCAAGCGCCACGCCCGCTTTGCTTTGCTCGAAATTGCCGGTGGCGATCAGGCCAAGGAGCACGGCGATCAGCACGACGTTGAGCAGGCTCGGTGTGAAGCCGCGATAGCGAAGCGGCCGAGCGCGTTCAGCACGCCTGCATAGAGCGCGACCAGCGACAGGCAGACGAGATAAGGCAGCGCGATGCGGGCGAGCAGCACGGCGAGGTCGAACTTCGCGGGATCGCTGCGGAAGCCGGGTGCGAGCACGAGCATGAGCCAGGGCATGGCGATCTCGGCGAGCACGGTGACGGCGACGAGCAGGACGGTGAGGCCGGAAAGCGCCTGGCTCGCGAAGGCGCGCGCCGCCTCGGGGCCGTCGGCATGCAGGCGCCGCGCGAAAACCGGGATGAAGGCCGCGTCGAAGGCGCCCTCGGCGAACAGGCGGCGGAACGTGTTGGGGATGCGGAAGGCGACGAAGAAGGCGTCGGCGACATAGCTCGTGCCGAGCAGCGCCGCCATCAGCACGTCGCGCACGAAGCCGAGCACGCGGCTCACGATGGTCATCGCGCCGACCGTGGCGAACCCGCGGATGAGCTTCATTGGATGCGTCCCGCCCCATCAACCGGTGTCATTGCCCGCGCAGTCGGGCAACCCAGTAACCCCCGGACGCGTCCAGGAGTACTGGGTCGCCCGGTCAAGCCGGGCGATGACGAGCGGTTAGGCTGGGCAGGCAAAGAACTCAAGCCGGAACGGGCGGCGCGTGCTCGCGCGCCTCGAGCGCCTTGGTCAGCCGCTCGCGAATGGAGGCCTCGCGGCTTGCGCTCGTGATCTTCTTGCCGGTCAGGTCGGTGACGTAGAAAACGTCGACCGCCTTCTCGCCGAAGGTCGCGATATGCGCCGACGCGATATCGAGATTGAGGTCGCGAGATCTCCTGGGTCACGTCGTAGAGCAGGCCCGACCGGTCGAGCCCGTTGATCTCGATCACGGTCAGCGCGTCAGACAGCGTGTTGTCGATCACGACCTGCGGCTCGACGGTAAAGGCCGAGAGGCGCGGCTTCGGCTTGCGCTTGGCTGACACCACGTCGGCGAGCCGCGCATCGCCGCGCAACAGCCGCTCGATCGTGTCGGCGATCCGCTTCGCGCGCCGCTCCTCGTCCTCGGCATGGTCGAACTCGCGCTCGAGGTGGATGGTGTCGAGCGCCACGCCGTCGCGCGTGGTGGTGATCTGCGCGTCCATGATGTTAGCGCCGGCGCCCGCGCAGGCCCCCGCCACCAGCGCGAGCAGCCGCGGATGGTTCGGCGCCAGCAGCGTGATCTCGGTGACGCCGCGAAACGCGTCGGTCGAGATGCGGGTCGCGAGCGACTTGCCTTGCGCCTCGGCCTCGCGGATGAGCTTGGCGTGCTCGACAATGACGTCGAGATCCGTGCGCAGCCAATAGGACGGCGCATGCCGCTCTATGAAGCGCTCGAGATCGTGCTTCGGCCAATCGGAGAGCCGCGCGCGCAGTGCATTCTGCGCCTGCGCCATGCGCTCGGTGCGAGTGAGGCTCGTGTGGCCGCCGCCGAGCAACGGCTCCGTCTCGAAATAGAGCGTGCGGAGTAATTGCCCTTTCCATCCGGTCCACACGCCCGGCCCCACGGCGCGGATATCCGCCACGGTAAGGATCAGGAGCAGCTTAAGCCGCTCACGGCTCTGCACGAGCGCCGCGAAATCGCGGATGGTCTTCGGATCGTTCAGGTCGCGGCTCTGCGCGAAGAGGCTCATCGACAAGTGATGCTCGACGAGCCACGCCGCCGTCTCGGTTTCCGACGCGTTGAGCCCGAAGCGCGGCCCGAGCTCGCGGGCGATGCGCGCGCCGGCGATGGAATGGTCCTCTTCGCGTCCCTTGGCGATGTCGTGCAGCAGCGCCGCGACATAGAGCGCGCGGCGGCTGTCGATGGTCTTGACGATCTCGCTCGACACCGGATGCTCGGTCGCGAACTTGCCGCGGTCGATGCTCCGACAGAAAGCCGATGGTACGGATCAGGTGCTCGTCCACCGTGAAGTGGTGATACATGTTGAACTGCATCATCGACACGACGCGCCCGAAATCCGGGATGAAGCGGCCGAGCACGCCCGCCTCGTTCATCTTGCGCAGCACGCCTTCGGGATCACGCGCATCGGTCAGCATCTTCAGGAACAGGCGGTTCGCGGCCGGGTTGTTGCGGAGATCGTCGTCGATGCGGCGGAAGTTCGACCGCACCTGGCGCAAGCACCTCCGGCGAGAACGAGGCTTGGTGCTCGTCGGCCACCACGAACAGACGGATGAAATTCACCGGGTCCTTGGCGAAGGCGTCCTTGTCGACCGTCGAGATGCGGCCGTTCTCGATGCGGAAATCCGAGGTGCGGCGGAGCTTGGCGCGGCGGCGCCAGCCGAACGGCGCGAGCAGCGTATCGAGCGCGGGCAGGGACTTGAGCTGCTTCATCTCCAGCGCCGAGCAGACGATGCCGGTCAGCTCGCCCACCTCCTTCGCGACCAGGAAATAGTGCCGCATGAAGCGCTCGACCGCGCTCAACCCCGCATGCCCGCGATAGCCGAGCCGCTCGGCCATCACCTGCTGCACGTCGAAGGAGAGGCGCTCCTCGGGCCGGTCGGTCAGGAAATGCAGATGGCAGCGCACCGCCCAGAGGAAGCTCTCGCAGCGGCGGAAGCTCCGATACTCGGTCGGCGTGAACACGCCGGCCTCGACGAACTCGGCCTCGG
Source organism: uncultured Alphaproteobacteria bacterium (assembly GCA_963832515.1). Classification (GTDB taxonomy): domain Bacteria; phylum Pseudomonadota; class Alphaproteobacteria; order Rhizobiales; family Methyloligellaceae; genus Methyloceanibacter. The sequence continues at coordinate 44,859 of CAWHUE010000008.1, read as the reverse complement.
CCTTGTCGGGATAGACGTGCTTCGCCAGCCAGTGCAGGGTGTGCAGGTCGCGCAAGCCGCCTTTGCCGTCCTTGATGTTCGGCTCGACCAGATAGCGCGAGGCGCCGGCGCGCTTGTGGCGCTCATTCTGCTCGGCGAGCTTCGCCTCGATGAACGGCCGCGCGTTGCTCTCGAGCACCTCTTTGCGGAACCTGCGCTGGAACTCAGCGAACAGGGCCTCGTCGCCGAGGATCAGCCGCGCATCGAGCAACGCCGTGCGGATCGTCATGTCGGAATGGCTGAGGCTGATGCACTGGTTGATGGTGCGCGTGGCATGCCCGACTTTGAAGCCGAGATCCCAGAGCAGATAGAGCATGTACTCGGCGACGCTCTCGCCCCAGGCTGTCTGCTTGTAGGGGAGCAGGAACAGCAGGTCGATGTCTGAGCCTGGCGCGAGCAGGCCTCGCCCATAGCCGCCTTGCGCGACCACGGCCATGCGCTCGGCCGCGGTCGGGTTGTCGGCGCGATAGACGTGCTGCGTGGTGAAATCGTAGGCGAGCCGGATCAGCGCGTCCTGGAACGCCGAAAGGCCCTCGGCGCAGGCGCGCCCGTCGTCGTCGGCTTCGAGCTGGCGCCGCGCGGCCTCACGCGCGTCGTCGACAAGATGCTTCAGGCGCTCGACCAGCGCCATGCGGAGCGAGGAGTCCTGCCCCGAGTAAGCGCGCGCAAGCGCCGCGGTCTCGTCCCGCATATGGTCGAGATCGAAATAGGGCGCTTTTCTCGGGGCAGGCTGATCCATGCGTCTGGTCTTAGCTAATGCGCGGCGGGCGCCTCCGGCTTTGGCGCGAGCTGTGCCTTCGTGATCTCGCCAGAAGCATAGCTCAACGATGGCCGATTTTGTGCATCTCCATGGCCTTCCGTGAGCGGCACAAGACCTCCCGCCGATGCTTCTTTCAAGCGTGATGACATCCTCGGGTAATTGATCCTGCGGTCGACGACTTGCGAGCGCATCGTAGTAGAGCCCGCTTGCGACAGCCTCGCCGATGATGCGCGCGGATTGAGGCTTCAGGTCGGTGACGAGCACGAGCAGGTAATCGCCGGCCTTCCAGACGGCCACCGGGTGGCTTTCCGCCACTTCCGGCATAGAAGGGAACATGGGCATTCTTCTTTGGGGCATCATCGGTCTCGACGGTCATTCGTAACCTCCGGTTGCCCCCAGCCGCGCCATTCTAGCACGGCCTCAATCGGGCTCCCGCGAGGCAAGCGCCTTCAGGCGATAAAGCGCTTCCAGTGCCTCCTTGGGCGTCATGGCGTCGGGATTGAGGGCGCTCACGGCCTCTTCCAGGGCCGAGGCCTGGCCGCGCTTCGGCTCGGAGAAGCCTTTGGTGGCCCTGAACAGCGGCAGGTCGTCGGCGAGGTCAGCGGGCTTCGGGCGCCCGTCGGCCTTTTCCAGCGCCTCGAGCACTTCGCCGGCGCGGGCGAGCACCGGCCCCGGCAGCCCCGCGAGCTTTGCGACATGGATGCCGTAGGAGCGGTCTGCCGCGCCCTGGCACCACGCGATAGAGGAACACGATCTCGTCGCGCCATTCCTTGACCTCGACCGTGGCGTTCGCCGCGGCGCCGAGCTTGTCGGCAAGCGCGGTCAGCTCGTGGTAATGCGTGGCGAACAGCACGCGCGAGCGGTTCACCTCGTGCAGATATTCGAGCGTGGCCCAGGCGATCGACAGCCCGTCGAAGGTCGCCGTCCCACGCCCGATCTCGTCGAGCACGACGAAGGAGCGCGGCGTCGCCTGATTGAGGATTGCGGCGGTCTCGACCATCTCGACCATGAAGGTCGAGCGGCCGCGCGCGAGATCGTCAGCCGCGCCGACCCGGCTGAACAGCCGGTCGACCATGCCGAGATGGGCTGATCGCGCCGGGACGAACGAGCCGGATTGCGCCAGCACGGCGATCAGCGCGTTCTGGCGCAGGAAGGTCGACTTGCCCGCCATGTTAGGGCCGGTCACCACCAGGATACGCGTGCCGCCGCCGTCCGTGTCGCCGAGCCGGCAATCGTTGCCGACGAAAGCCGTGCCGTCGCCGCGCTATCTGCTCGACCATGGGATGCCGGCCGTCCTCGACGAGGAAGACGAGGCTCGCGTCGATCACGGGCCGCACATAGCGTTGCTCGACGGCGAGCTCGGCGAGCCCCGCATAATGGTCGAGCTCGGCAAGCGCGGCGCTGGCTTCGGAAAGCGCCGCCTGCGCGGCCAGCACCTCGCGGGTGAGTTCGGCGAAAATCTCGAGCTCGAGCGCGAGCGCGCGATCGGCAGCAGAAATGATTCGCGCTTCGATCTCGGCGAGCTCTGGCGTCGAGAAGCGCATGACATTGGCGAGCGTCTGGCGGTGGATGAAGGTCTCGTTGTGCGGCGGCTTGCTCGAGCGCCGCGGCATTGGTCGCGGTCACCTCGACGAAATAGCCGAGCACGTTGTTGTGCCGCACCTTCAGCGACTTGATGCCGGTTACATCGGCGTAAGTCGCCTGCAGCCCTGCGATCACCTGGCGGCTGCGGTCGCGCAAGTCCCGCTGCGCGTCGAGCTCGTCGCTCGCACCGTCGCGCACGAACCCGCCGTCGCGCTGATTGACCGGCAGGCTCTCGGCAAGCGTGCCGATAGCTCCTGCTCGACGCGGGGCGGGCGCCGCTTCGAGACGCGCGACGATTCCGGCAAGCTCGCCCGGCAGGCCGAGCCCAGCGCCGGCGCGGGAAAGATGCGCGGCAAGCGCATGGCCTGCGCGGATCGCGTCGCGCACGGCGCCGAGATCGCGCGGGCCGCCGCGCCCGAGCGCGAGCCGCGCCAGAGCGCGCGCGAGGTCTGGTGCCTCTTTCAGCGCCTCGCGAAGCTGCTGGCGGAGCCGCGGCTCTTCGGCGAGGTAGGCGACGGAGTCGAGCCGCCCGTTCACCTGCGCGACATCCGTCAAAGGGCTGCCGAGCCGGCTCGCAAGCTCGCGCGCGCCGGCCGCCGTCATGGTGCGGTCGATGGCGGCGAGCAGGCTCCCGGCGCGTGCGCCCTGGTTCGAGCGGACGAGCTCGAGATTGGCGCGCGTCGCGGCATCGATAATGAGCAGCGCGCCAGCGCTCTCCTTGCGCGGCGGCCGGAGCAGCGGCGCGCGTCCGACCTGGGTGATCTCGACATAAGTGAGCAGCCCGCCGAGCGCGGCAAGCTCGGGCTTGGTGAACTCGCCGAACGCGTCGAGCGCGGCGACCCCAAGCGTGCTCTTCAGCGCGCGCTCGCCGCGCTGCGAATCGAAATGCGCGCGCGGGCAGGGGGTCAGCGCGGCGCCCGCCTCCTCGATCAGCCGGCGCAAGGCGCCTCGCCCGCGAGATCGTCGCCGATCAGGACTTCGCCGGGCTTCAGCCGCGCAAGCTCGCCGGCAAGATCGATCGCCTCGACCAAGGAGGCGATCAGCTCGCCGGTCGAGATGTCGAGCGAAGCGAGCGCGAAGGCCGGATCGCCGCCATCCTTGGCGGGCCCGCGAAACAGAGCGGTGAGGAAATTGTGCGCGCGCGCATCGAGCAGCGTCTCCTCGGTGAGCGTGCCGGGCGTCACGAGCCGCACCACGTCGCGCCGCACGACGGCCTTAGCCCCGCGCTTCTTGGCCTCGGCCGGATCCTCGATCTGCTCGCAGACCGCGACGCGATGCCCTCCCGCGATCAGCCGCTGCAGATAGTCGTCGGCCGCGTGCACCGGCACGCCGCACATCGGGATGTCCTCGCCCTGATGCTTGCCGCGCTTGGTGAGCGCGATGCCGAGCGTGCGCGAGGCCACCTCGGCATCCTCGAAGAACAGCTCGTAGAAATCGCCCATGCGATAGAACAGCAGGCAGTCGGCGTTGGCCGCCTTGATCTCCAGATATTGGGCGATCATAGGGGTGGCCTGGGAGGCCGCCCCGGCCCCGTCCGTGACGGGCGCCTGCTTGCCGCTGGCAAGGCCCGGCGTCACAGCCTCCTGCGCCATCTCTTCCCTCAAGGCTGGCCACTCCCCATCGGCCGCAGTATGCAATGGCGGCGGGGCCGGTTCTACCAGCGCACGCCGCCCCGCGCTTTTTCGAGCTTCTCCGTGACCTCCGGGCTCATGCTGTAGAACCACACGCCGCCGAGCAGATGCCGGAAGCGCGGATTGCGCGCCGCTTCCGCAACTGCTGCATCGACCACCGGGCCGTCTTGCGAGGGGATCAAATCCTCAAGCATGCCCGCGGCGAGCAGCCCAAGCACGTTCGGATTGGCCTCGATCTCGAGGATGGCCTTGACCAGCTCGAGCGCCTTGAGCGGGTCGCGCCCCCGATAGGTCTCCTAGGGGCCATTGAAATTGTAGGAGCTGCCCGAGCAATTTTTCCTGGGCGGTCAGCGCCACCAGCGCGTTGTCGGCTCCTACGCGAGCAGCCCGTCGCTGAAGGAGACGGCACGCTCGGGCTCGTCATGGCCCAGCCGGTCGAAATACATCGAGACGGCATACGTGCCGTCGTCCGGTCCCTGAGGGACGTCGTGCTCGCCACGCGCCACGCCCGCACCAGTTCCTCCGGTGACAGCGCCTTGAGCCGCGCCTGCACGTCCTCATCGAACGGCGCGGGCGTTGAGCCAAAGCCAAGCCGCTCGTCACCCCAGGTCATGGCGCGCGTGGTAGCTGCTCGGCTCGGCCGGCACAAGAAGCGGGAAAGGGGCTTTTCCGGCCCCGGAGCCTCCTCTAGGGTGCGGCGACTCAACGCAAGAGACTTCGTCTCAAGGAATGCCCGCCATCGTCCGCCCGTCCAAACGCACGCCCGACGCGCTCCGCCCCATCAGCTTCGAGCGTGCCGTGTCGCGGCATGCCGAAGGCTCCTGCCTCGTGCGCTTCGGCGACACGCATGTGCTCTGCACCGCGACCGCCGGCGAGCCCGTGCCGCCTTGGCTCAAGGGCCAGGGTCGCGGCTGGGTCACGGCGGAATACGGCATGCTGCCGCGCGCGACCAACGAGCGCACGCGGCGCGAGGCGGCAGCCGGCAAGCAGTCCGGGCGCACGCAGGAGATCCAGCGCCTGATCGGCCGCTCGCTCCGCGCCGTTACCGACCTCACCGCGCTCGGCGAGAAGCAGATGATCGTCGATTGCGACGTGCTGCAGGCCGATGGCGGCACGCGCACCGCTGCCATCACCGGCGCCTGGGTCGCGCTGCACGATGCGCTCGCCTGGATGCAGGCGCGCAACATGATCAAGACGAACGCGCTGCGCGACCATGTCGCCGCCGTCTCTTGCGGCCTCTATGGCGGCGAGCCGGTCCTCGACCTCGACTATGCCGAGGATTCCGAGGCCGATGCGGACGCGAATTTCGTCATGACCGGGTCCGGCGGTATCGTCGAGGTGCAGGGCACGGCCGAGACCGAGCCTTTCAGCCAAGAGCAGTTCGACGCGCTGATGGCGCTCGCCCGCCGCGGCATCGCCGAGCTCGTGCAACTGCAGAAGATCACAATTGCCTGAGGGCTTGACGCTGCGGCCCGGCGTGACGCTCGTCGCTGCGAGCCACAATGAAGGCAAGGTGCGCGAGCTTGTCGAGCTGTTCGCACCCTACGGCATCGAGATGGTCTCCGCCGGAAGCCTCGGCCTGCCCGAGCCCGAAGAGACTGGCGCGACCTTTGTCGAGAATGCCAAGCTCAAAGCCCTCGCTGCCGCGCAAGGCGCCGACCTGCTCGCGCTTGCCGACGATTCCGGCCTCGAAGTGGCGGCGCTTGGCGGAGAGCCCGGCATCCATTCCGCGCGCTGGGGCGGGCCGGCCAAGGATTTCGGCCTCGCCGTGCGCCGCGTGCATGAAGCGCTCGAAGCGCGGGGCGCGGCAGATTTGCGCGCCAATTTCACCTGTGCGCTGGCGCTCGCCGCACCAGGTGGCGCCGCCAAAGTGTTCGAAGGCAAGGTCTTCGGCACGCTCGCCTGGCCGCCTCGCGGGACGCGCGGTTTCGGCTATGATCCGATCTTCGTTCCGGACGGCTATGATGAGACCTTCGGCGAGATGGACCCCGCGCTCAAGAACCGCCTCTCCCACCGCATGCGCGCTTTCGAGCAATTGATGCAGGCGACTTACGACGATGCTTAGCCCCTCGCTCAGACTGGCGGCGTTCGCGCTGCTCATCGCAACGACCGTCCCGGCAAAGGCCGACGATAATCTGCTCACCACGCCTGGAACCGCCGCGAGCGCGGTGAAGAGATTGCCGCCAAGATCGGCGGCACGCCTCAAGTCTCGCTCATCGAGATTACGCCTGACGAGGTTGTTCTTCAGGTGCAAGGCGACAAAGAGTTTCATGTCAACGAGTGGCGCTGGACGATTGTCGAGTTCTGGTACTTCAAGCGCAGCTTCGTATCCGGCCCCAATCCCGTCAAACCTTCCACGCCGGTCGACGATATCGCCGATTCCTTCTTCCCGCTGTCCGAGGTCACGCTCGACAAGGTGCCCGACGTCGTGGCGGCCGCGATCAAGCGCGCGGCGCTGGAAGACCAAGCGACGGTCGACCGCATCCGCATCGATCGGGCGGTATCGATTTTTCCCAAATCGCAATTCGGCGAGCCGCGCTGGATCGATCTCGGTGGACAGCGGGCGGGAGCACGCGACCGTCTTTGCCGCTCCCGACGGAACCATCACCGGCGCCGATGTCTCCGGCACGCAGCGCGCGCGCATGCTCGACCTGCTCGCAGGAGATCAGCATCTCGATGAATCCCAAACCGATCTCGTAGCCGCACTTGGCGACGATACCCGGGTGCGTGAATTCGGCATCACCAAATCTGGCATCTCCGTGGACGCCGAGCATCCCACCAAGAAGGACTATACGGTCGGCTACCTGGAATCTGAATGGCGTCAGCCGGAGCCGATCGAATCGCAGGATGCCGGCCGGATGACCGGCGACGAGACCGATGTGGCGTTCAAGATTTCCGGTCTCGATTTCACGGTGCTGCCAGGTTTGAAGAAGGCGGCGCTCGACGCGCTCAAACTTGATGGCGGAGCCATCAGGAGGATCGAGGCCGAGAGACTCGTGACCGGCGTGCGCGAGCCGCAGCTTTCCTGGACCGTCAATGTCGAGAATGAGAAGGGCGAGAAGGGAAAGGTGATTGCCGATGCGCGCGGCACGATCCTCAAAGTCATCCAGCCGGAGAGCCGACGGCCGAAGCTCGACTGGCTCTCCGGCTCGACCGTCCGCGCCACGCTTGACCGCATCTTCGCCAAGTTCGACAAGGGCACCCGCTTCCGCACCATTCTCATCAATGACGAGCGTGGCAATGTCGAGGTCGCTGACCCGCTGAAGCCCGGCGAGCTTGCGTCCTTCGTCGTCGATGACACGACCATGGAACCTTTCGGCACCGCCTTCCCGGGCGACGTGTTCGGCATGGGCCCCGACGAGCCGCGCATGTTCACTGCCGAGGAGATGGCGGGCTACGACGCCGCCACGCTCGACACGCTCAAGCAGCGCGCGCTCGAGCGCCTCGGGCTCAAGGACGGCAAGATCATCCGCCTGACCTTCGAGCGCGGCAATGTGTTCGTGGCTTCGCCGCGCGGGAATGTCCTCGTCGAGATCCGCGCCGACAAGCCGGATGGGCGAAGCGGCGGGCGCGTCACCTACGAGCCAGATGGAACCGAGCTCGATGTTGTCATGCCCTGACATCGCGCCGACGGGCGCGCGGCCACGAGACGCCAGAGCCGTTCGGCGTCTACTTGCATTGGCCGTTCTGCCGCGCGAAATGCCCCTATTGCGATTTCAATTCGCATGTCCGGCATGGCGGCATCGACGAGGCGCGCTTCCTGCGCGCTTATCTTGCCGAGCTTGCCCATTTCGCTTCGCTCTCGCTGGGGCGGAGCGTTTCGAGCATCTTCTTTGGCGGCGGCACGCCGTCGCTGATGGCGCCTTCGACAGTCGCCGCGATCCTTGATGCTATCGCCGCGCATTGGCGGCTCGACAGCGACGCCGAGATCACGCTCGAAGCCAACCCGACATCCGTCGAGGCCGAAAACTTCGCGGGCTATGCGGCGGCGGGGGTGAACCGGCTGTCGCTTGGCGTGCAGGCGCTCGACGATGCGAGCCTCAAAGCGCTGGGCCGGCAACACACGGCGGCTGAGGCGCTTGCGGCGCTCGCGCTCGCCAAGCGCAATTTCTCCCGCGTGTCCTTCGATCTCATTTATGCGCGCGAAGGACAGGCGGCGCGAGCCTGGCGCGAGGAACTCTCCCGCGCGCTCGACCACGCGGCGGACCATCTCTCGCTCTATCAGCTCACCATCGAGGAGGGCACGCCGTTCGCCGCGCGCCACGCCGCAGGCACTCTGCGGGTGCCGAATGGCGATGCGGCCTGTGCGCTCTACGAGCTGACGCAGGAGCTCTGCGAGGCCACGGGGCTCCCTGCTTACGAGGTGTCTAACCACGCGCGGCCGGGATCGGAGTCGCGCCATAACCTGCTCTATTGGCGCGGGCACGATTATGCCGGCATCGGTCCCGGCGCGCATGGCCGTATCACCGTGAACAGTGAGAAGCGCGCGCTATCGACAATGAAAGCGCCGGAAGCGTGGTGCGAAGCCGTCGAGACGCAAGGCCACGGCTTAGAGACCGACGAGGCGCTGAGCGCCGAGGAAGCCGCCGAGGAATATCTCCTCATGGGCCTGCGTCTTGCCGAGGGCATCGACCTTACGCGGCTCGCAGCGCTCGGTGGCGCGCTCGACGAAAATCGAACCGGGGCGCTCGAAGCCGACGGTCTCGTCAGGCGCGACGGCAACCGCCTCGCCGCCACCCCGCGCGGGCGCCTCGTGCTGAACCGCCTGATCCTGGACTTGGCCACGGGCGACGCGCGTGCAAGATCATCGTGACAAGCAGCAGGCGGTCGCGACCCGCGCCAGCGAAGTGCTCGCCGAGCTAATCGCGCGGCCGCTTACCGCAGGACTTTATCTCGTGGCGACGCCGATCGGCAATCTCGGCGACATTTCGCTCCGCGCGCTTTCGGTCTTGGCCCGCGCCGACCTGATCGCGGCGGAGGACACGCGCCATTCGAAGAAGCTGCTCACGCATTACGGCATCGCCGCTACGCTCACGCCGTACCATGAGCACAACGCGGCGAAGGAACGCCCGCGCTTGCTCGCGCGCCTCCGCGCAGGCGAGACGATCGCGCTGATCTCCGACGCCGGAACGCCGCTCGTCTCCGATCCCGGCTACAAGCTCGTACGCGAAGCGCTCGATGAAGACTCGCTGTGACGAGCATTCCGGGATCGTCCGCCACGCTCACGGCACTGACCAGCGCAGGCCTTCCGACCGACGCGTTCTTGTTTGCTGGCTTCCTGCCGCCGAAGCAGGCTGCGCGCCGCGTGCGTCTTGCCGAGCTTGCCGCGGTGCCCGCGACGCTTGTCTTCTTCGAGACCGCGCCGCGTCTTGCCAACAGCCTCGCCGACATGGCAGAGGCGCTCGGGTCCCGCGAGGCGGCTGTCGCGCGCGAGCTCACCAAGCTGCACGAGACCGTGACGCGCGGGACGCTCGTCGAGCTTGCCGCGGAATTCGCGCGATCTGATCAGCCCAAGGGCGAGCTTGTTGTGGTGGTCGCGCCGCCATCTGAAGAGCAGGGCGATGCGTCCGACGAGGCGATCGTTGCCGGGCTTCGTGAGGCGCTCGAAACCGAGAGCTTCCGCGACGCCGTGCGGAGTGTCGCCGAGAACCTGTGCGCGAGCCGCGCCCGGGTCTACGAGCTTGGGCTTGCCCTCACCCGCAAGCGCGACTGAGCATGCGGCCGGCGCGCGCGAGGGCCTATCGCTGCGGCGTATTCGCCGAAGCCTTGTCGCGTTGCGGCCCGCCTCAAGGGCTTTCGCATAGTCGCGCGCCGCTACAAGACGCCGGTCGGCGAGATCGACCTCGTGGCGCTGAAGGGCAGGCGGCTCGCTTTCATCGAGGTGAAGCGGCGCAAAAGCCTGGAGGACGCGCTACCTGCCGCGCGCCAGCGCCGCCGCATCGTGCGCGCCGCGCAATATTGGCTGGCCGGTCACCCGGACTTCGCCGGCCACGACATCGCCTTCGATGTCGTGCTTGCCGCGCCGTGGACCTGGCCGCGCTATATCGCCAACGCGTTTCCCGTGTGATAGAGGCGCGCCATGGCCCTCAAAGTCGCCTTCCAGATGGACCCCATCGAGCGCATCGACATCAGGGGCGATTCCACCTTCGCGCTCCTGCTCGAAGCGCAATGGCGTGGCCACGACGTCTTCTACTACACACCCGACAATCTCTCGCTGCGCGATCGCCAACTCATCGCCGAAGGCCACAGCCTGACCGTCGAGGACAAGCCGGGCGACCATTATCGGCTCTCTTATCCGCGCGCGGTCGATCTAGCCGAATACGACGTTGTGCATCTGAGACAAGACCCGCCCTTCGACATGGCGTACATCACCACGACGCATCTCTTGGAGCGCATCCATCCAAGCACCCTCGTGGTCAACGATCCGGCAGCGGTGCGCAATTCGCCGGAGAAGATCCTCGTGCTCGATTTCCTCGACCTGATGCCGCCGACCCTCGTCACGCGCTCGCCCGAGCAGATCCGCGCCTTCCGCGCGGAGCACAAGGACATCGTGGTGAAGCCGCTTTACGGGAACGGCGGCGCCGCCATCTTCCGCATCCCGGCCGGCGACACCAACCTCAACTCGCTGGTCGAACTGATGGGCATCACCTTCCGCGAGCCGATCATGGTGCAGAAATACGTGCCCGCCGTGAAGGAGGGCGACAAGCGCATCATCCTGGTGGATGGCGTGGCGGCCGGTGCGATCAACCGCGTGCCGCCCAAAGGCGAGACGCGCTCCAACCTGCATGTCGGGGGCCGCGCCGAGGCCACAACGCTCACCAAGCGCGACAAGGAAATCTGCGCGCGGCTCGGGCCGGTGCTGAAGGAGCGTGGCCTGATCTTCGCCGGCATCGACGTGATTGGCAATTACCTCACCGAGATCAACGTCACCTCGCCCACGGGCATCAGGCAGATCGGCGAGTTCGGCGGACCCGACATCGCCGCCATGATCTGGGACGTTGTGGAGAAGAGGGTCGCCGCGCAGCGGCGCTAGCTCGCGCGGCCGCGTGCGCCGGATCGGCAGCGAAGTGTCTAGCAGCTCCCAATACAATTATAGATTGCATATATCACCAGATAGACCTTAATAGGTTGTATTGTAGCTTCGGCTTACAGCCATCAGGAGTTGCAATGCGCGTTATCCTAGCCGTTCTGATCGCGATTTCACCCCTTACCCGTGCTGCAACGCTCGCCCAAACTGAACGCGCCTCGTCTGGTCAGGCCTTTTGCTGTGTTGCGGTCTCGCGGCCGGAATGGCATTTGCCGACAACACGGTGCTCTTTGAGAATCTGGGCCTGCCCTCCCCGTTGGGAAAAACACGGGATCTCGTTCCGGAGGGTTTCCGCGGCTGCCCGCCCGACCCGTGCGACGAGGCGATGCCCGACCTCAAGGACATCAAGGGCCAGGAGACCGCCATGCGCTCGCTCGAAGTCGCAGCCGCCGGCGGCCACCATCTTCTGCTGATCGGGCCGCCAGGTGCGGGCAAGTCGATGCTCGCGCGCAGGCTCCCTTCGATCCTGCCTCCGCTCGAGCCCGCCGAGATGCTGGAGATGCTCGAAGTGAGCATGATCAAAAGCTTGGCCTCAGACCTTGCAGGCGGACGCATCAGCCGCACGCGGCCCTTCCGCGCCCCGCATCATTCGGCGAGCATGGCGGCTCTCGTCGGCGATGGCACGCGGCCGACGCCGGGCGAGGCTGCGCTCGCCCATCTCGGCGTGCTCTTCCTCGACGAGCTGCCCGAGTTCAACCGAACACGAACGCGCCATTCACGGCGCTTCTTGCCGACCGCGGCGCCGTCGAGGCGGGAGCCGCGCGCCTGCTCGCGCGGTTGGCGCAGCATCACAAGAAGGCGCGCCCGCCCGGTGCGGCCTGTCGCTGCTCACTCAGCTCTTCGGCGATCCGCAAGCGGCACGCGCATGAGATAGAAGTCGAAGCCTTGCGCGCGAAGGCTTGGAATGTCGCCGCGCTCGGCGGGATCGATGACGACCACGGTACGGACCGGCCGCCGAAGCCGAGCATGCGCCGCAAGATCGCGCGCCGTTAGGCATGACGCGCGCGGGGCTCTCGGTCCTCCGCGCGCGAAACGGCGCCGACGCCGTCGCCCGCGTGCAAGATGCGCTCGCGAATTGGCAACGCTTCGAGCTCGTGCTGATGGACATCCACACGCCCGCGCAGGCGAATCACGGCCGCCGATCGTGGCGCTCACCGCCAACGACTTTTGCTGAGGATCGCGCCGCCTATCTCGAAGCGGGGCTCGACGATTATCTCGCCAAACCCTTCGAGAAGGCGGATCTTGCGGCGCTTCTCGCGCGTGGGGCCTGCGAGAAACTAGCCGCGGCGCGGCGTGAGCACGAAATTTCCGCCGGCGCGCCTTTGTAATCCCCAGACTGTCACATCCCCTTCGAATTGGTTTGCTAACCGGCTCTCGTTGTGGCCAAATCAGCCAAGCCGCCGGCGCCTAACGAGCCAGTCCGCGGATTGGGGGAATGTCCCGGCACCGAATGGTGCGGGTTCGACCATGCCGATGACGCCGAGGTCGGGACGCTTTGCGGGCAGATTTCGTGGTGGGGCGATGTTTCCAGGACTGACATTCAGGCCGGGCCAAGGCGCGCTGCCTTTCATGGGCCGGCGACGTTTCAAACGCGCGGGGCTCGCCGGCGCTTCCAGCCGGCCAAAGTCTATTGCCGCATCGGCCCGCTCGAAGTCCGGCTCGCGCGGAAGAAGAGCGAGATCAGGCGCGCGCAGCGGCTCCGCTACAAAGTCTTCTATGAAGAGATGTCGGCCACGCCGAACGCGCTCGCCATCCTCTCGCGGCGCGACGAGGATGCATACGATGCGCGTCTTCGACCATCTTCTCGTGATCGATCGCGGCGAGAGAAGGAAAGGGCGCTGGCGCCGCTCCAAGGTGGTCGGCACCTACCGCGTGCTGCGCCAGGACGTGGCGGACCTCTCCGACGGATTCTACACGCAGGGCGAATACGACCTCGCGCCGCTGATCGCGGCCAAGTCGCCCGATTAGAGTTTCATGGAGCTTGGACGCTCCTGCGTGCTCAAGCCCTACCGCAACCGCCGCACCATCGAGCTTCTGTGGCAGGGCATCTGCGCCTATGTGCGCGAGCACGGCATCGATGTCATGATCGGCTGCGCGAGTTTCGCGGGCACCGACCCGAGCGCGCATGCCGAAGCCTTGAGCTTCCTCCATCACACCGCGCTCGCGCCCGAGGAGTGGCGCGTCAGGGCGCATGAGCATTTGCGCGTCGACATGAACATGATGCCCGCGAGGCGATCTCGCGCCGGAGCGCGCTCAAGGCGTTGCCGCCGCTGATCAAGGGCTATCTCCGCGCCGGCTGCTATGTCGGCGACGGGGCCGTGATCGACCGTCAATTCGGCACGATCGACGTGCTCATTATTCTTCCCGTCGAAGCGATCCGCTCGCCCTACGCCGAATATTTCGGCACCGCCGGCAAGCTCGCGGCGCCGCTCGCCTCCGACCTCATGCCGCTCAACTAGTCTGCCGTTAGGCGGCACGCGGGGCCTTAACCCCCAGCAACGCCCAAGGCTTCCGGTTTGACGCGCTCCGCGCGCTCCCTAAATTCCCGGCGATGCGCCATACCGACCCCGCCGAAGCAATAGCGCGCCGCCGAGGCCGCCGCCTCGCTCCGCCGAGCTCAACGAGCGTTCGCGCGAAATCTTCAAGCGCATCGTCGAGACCTATCTTACGACCGGCGAGCCGGTCGGTTCGCGCAATCTGAGCCGCGCGCTCCCCATGACGCTTGTCCCCCGCCTCGGTGCGCAACGTCATGTCGGACCTGGAAAGCCTCGGCCTCATCTACGCGCCGCATACGAGCGCCGGGCGGCTGCCGACGCAAACGGGCTTGCGCCTCTTCGTCGACGGGCTGCTCGAAGTCGGCGACATCAGCCTCGAGGAGCGGAACCAGATCGAAAGCCGCATCGCCGGAAGCGGGCGGAGGCGCGCGGTCGAGGAGCTGCTCGGCGAGGCCGGCGAGATGCTATCGGGGCTGTCGCGCTGCGCCGGCGTCGTGCTGGTCGACAAGCAGAGCAAGCGGCTGAAGCAGGTCGAGTTCGTCAGTCTCGGCGAGGGCAGGGCGCTCGCCGTGCTCGTGGGCGAGGAGGGCGACGTCGAGAACCGCATCGTCGCGCTGCCCGACGGCCTGCCGCTCTCATCGCTCAAGGAAGCGACGAACTACCTCAACGCGCGCATCGGCGGGCTGACCTTGGCCGAGGCGCGCGCCCGCATCGAGCGGGAGATCGAGGCGCGGCGCGCGCAGCTCGACGCGCTCACGGCGAGCATCGTCACCGAGGGCTCGCCACCTGGTCGGGCGACGGCGACGAGCGCAAGAGCCTCATCGTGTGCGGACGCTCGCATCTCCTGGAGGACGTGCGGGCGATGGAGGATCTGGAGCGCGTGCGTCTCCTGTTCGAGGACCTCGACACCAAGACCGACCTGATCCAGTTGCTGGGCCTCGCCGAGCGCGCCGAAGGGGTCCGCATCTTCATCGGCTCGGAGAACAAGCTGTTCTCGCTCTCCGGCTCGGCGCTGATCGTCTCGCCCTTCGAGGACAGCGAGCAGAAGATCGTCGGCGTGCTCGGCGTGATCGGCCCGACGCGGCTCAACTACGCGCGCATCATCCCGATGGTGGACTACACGGCCAAGCTTCTGGGGCGCCTTGTCCCTTGATTTTTCCCCGCCTACGGTCGATATCCCGGCACTCCTTTGTGATATCAGCGACGCCGAGGCTGCGCATGCCCGACGACAAGACCGATCCGCGACGAGGATCAGGCCAAGCCGCCGAGTCCGGAAGGCCGCGCCCCAGGCCGCCGCGGCCGAGCCGAGCGCGCAGCGTCGGCGCCGATCTCGACGCTCTGATCGCCGAGAATGCCGACATGCGCGACAGGCTGCTCAGCACCATGGCCGACATGGAGAACCTGCGCCGCCGCACCGAGCGCGAGAAGGCCGACACCGCCCGCTACGCCATCTCCAATTTCGCGCGCGACGTGCTGACCGTCGGCGACAATCTGAAGCGCACCATCGAGCACGTTCCGCCGAGGCTGCCGCGCAAGACCCCGCGCTCAAGAGCTTCCTCGAAGGCGTCGAGCTGACCGAGCGCGAGCTCTCAACGTGCTCGAGCGCCACGGCGTCACCCGCATCGAGCCGCTCGGCGCAGCGCTTCGACCCGAACATCCACCAGGCCATGTACGAGGTGCCGAACGCCGGACGTGCCCGAGGGCACCGTGGTCGAGGTCATGCAGGCCGGCTACACGATCGGCGACCGCTGCCTCCGGCCCGCGCTGGTCGCGGTGGCCAAAGGCGGCGGCAAGGCAGGCGAAGCCGCAACGGCCAGTCGGGGCAGGCCCGCGCCGCAAAGCCGCCAACGACGATTTCCCGGCGGCAACGGCGACTGAGCCGCCGGCGGCAAAATTCGTTCGTCAAGCATCGGCCGGTAAGCGGCCGGGGCTCGACGTTGTCTCAAGCTCGGCTTTGTGACGCGGCGCAGCGTGAGATTGAACCGCCCGCCCTCGGGAACGCAGGTCGGACGTGCCGGGCAGGATGCGGTCGATGCCGTGATAGGCGAGCCGGTCCGTCGCCGCCGAGCACGAACACGTCGCCCGACTTAGTTCGAATTTCTGCGTCGGGTCCTTGCGCGACCGCCCGCCGAAGCGAAAGACGCCGGTGTCGCCGAGCGACACCGAAAGCACGGGCGCCGCGAAATCCTCCTCGTCACTTGTCCTGATGCAGCCCCATCTTGGCGCTCCCGCGTAATAATTGACGAGGCATGCTTCCGGCGCGGTGCGGATAGCCCGCGACCTCCCGCCAGAGGTCGAGCAGCATGAGCGGGATCGCCGGCCACGGCTTGCCCGTCACCGGGTGTGTCGCCTGATAGCGATAGCCGCGCTCCTTGTCGGTCACCCAGCCGAGCGGCCCGCAATTCGTCATGCGCACCGACATCGGCTTGCCCGAGCGCGGCATGGTCGGCGTGAAAAGCGGCGCCTCGGCAATGACTTCGCCGCATCGCGGCCAGGAGCGCGATTTGCCTCCCGGGGTCCATACGATCGACGCGCTGCGGAAAAAATCCATTGCTGCCTTTGTCTGATCCCAAGCCTGTCCTAGGGTCTCATATAGCGAAGACAGCAGAAAAAGAGGAGACGAGCCCGGTGGCGGAAGCGGCGCAAAGACGGAATCCCGACGGCTATGTCCACGCACGCAATCGAGCCGAGTACCAGCGCCTACGCGACCAGGCGGAGATGTGGCGGAGGCGACCGAGACGCTGCTCGACAAGTCGGGCTCGCCCCCGGCATGAGCTGCCTCGACGTGGGCGCGGGCCCGGGCGCCGTGATGCGGCTGATGGCGAAATCGTGTCGGCGCGGGAGGCCGCGTCACCGGCATCGAGATCGATCCCGAGCTTGGTGCCCAGGCGCTCGCCGATCTCCGCGCGCAAGGCGGCAGCACTTTCGAAATGGTCGCGGCCGACATGCTGAAGCTCAAGCGGCCGCCCGGCGCGCCGTTCGACCTCGTCTATTGCCGCCTGTTCCTCATGCACATGCTCGATCCCGTCGCGGCGCTCGAGAAGATGGCCGCCTGGGTCAAGCCCGGCGGCGTACTCGCCGCGCAGGAATTCGACTTCGGCGCGATCGGGATCGAGCCGCCATGCCCGGCCATGGCCGAGTTCAACCGCATGTTCGAGGGCGTGTTCCGCGGCCACGGCCGGAACTTGCGGGCAGGGCGCCAGCTCCCCGCCCAGTTCGAGGCGGCGGGCCTCGGCCTCCCCGACGGCACCGAGGCTTGCGCCAAATTCATCCCGCTCAAGGACATGGCGCAAATGTTGATCGGCGTTTACCAAAGCCTGTTCGCGTCAGCCGTCGAGCTTGGCATTGCCGATCCCGTCCGCGCCGAAGCCTTCGAGACCGACATGACGGAAGCGGGCGAGGACGGCCGCTATTACTGCCTCACGCCGATCCTGATCGCGGCCTGGAAGCGGCTCGCGTGAGAAAGCTCCCCCGGCACCGCCTCTGCCCGTGCTTCTCCTTGCGGCCCATAGGGTTGCCTCCTATATAACCGCGGAACCCTGCCGGAGATGTCGGCGGGCGCCGCAATTGGGGACAGGCGCAACGCCACGAGCGATCAAGGCGCGCGCGTACGTACGGGTGCCGCTTCAGGGCCCGCACGGTCTGCCAGAACAGAGAGGTCGTTGAAATGGCGAAAGTGATCGGTATCGATCTCGGCACCACCAATTCATGCGTCGCGGTGATGGAGGGAAAGACTCCCAAGGTCATCGAGAACGCCGAGGGCATGCGCACCACCCCGTCGATGGTGGCCTTCACCGACGACGGCGAGATCCTCGTCGGACTGCCAGCCAAGCGCCAAGCCGTCACCAATCCCGAGAACACCTTCTTCGCCATCAAGCGCCTGATCGGCCGCCGCTATGACGACCCGATGGTCGAGAAGGACAAGGGCCTCGTTCCCTACAAGATCGTCCGCGCCGACAACGGCGACGCCTGGGTCGAATCCCACGGCAAGAAATATTCCCCCTCGCAGATTTCGGCCTACATCCTCCAGAAAATGAAAGAGACGGCCGAGTCGCATCTCGGTCAGAAAGTCGAGCAGGCGGTCATCACGGTGCCCGCCTATTTCAATGACGCGCAGCGCCAGGCGACCAAGGACGCCGGCAAGATCGCGGGGCTCGAAGTCCTGCGCATCATCAACGAGCCGACGGCTGCCGCGCTCGCCTATGGCCTCGACAAGAGCAAGACCGGCACCATCGCCGTCTATGACCTTGGCGGCGGCACGTTCGACATTTCCATTCTCGAGATCGGCGACGGCGTGTTCGAGGTGAAGTCGACCAACGGCGACACCTTCCTCGGCGGCGAGGATTTCGACATGCGCATCGTCGATTATCTCGCGAACGAGTTCAAGAAAGAGTCCGGCATCGATCTCCGCGGCGACAAGCTTGCGCTGCAGCGCCTGAAGGAAGCCGCCGAGAAGGCCAAGATCGAGCTCTCCTCGACGCAGCAGACCGAGATCAACCTGCCCTTCATCACCGCGGATGCTTCCGGTCCGAAGCATCTCACCATGAAGCTCACGCGCGCCAAGCTCGAGAGCCTGGTCGACGACCTCATCCAGAAGACTGTCGGTCCTTGCGCCAATGCGCTGAAGGACGCCGGGCTGAAGGCCGCCGAGATCAACGAGGTGATCCTGGTCGGCGGCATGACGCGCATGCCGAAAGTGGTCGAGACGGTGAAGAATTTCTTCGGCCGCGAGCCGCATAAGGGCGTGAACCCGGACGAGGTGGTGGCGATCGGCGCCGCGATCCAGGCGGGCGTGCTGCAGGGCGACGTCAAGGACGTGCTGCTGCTCGACGTGACCCCGCTCTCGCTCGGCATCGAGACCTTGGGCGGCGTGTTCACACGGCTGATCGACCGCAACACCACGATCCCGACCAAGAAGAGCCAGGTCTTCTCCACCGCCGAGGACAATCAGAACGCGGTGACGATCCGCGTCTTCCAGGGCGAGCGCGAGATGGCCGCTGACAATAAGATGCTCGGCCAGTTCGATCTCGTCGGCATTCCGCCGGCCCCCCGCGGCGTGCCGCAGATCGAGGTCACCTTCGACATCGACGCGAACGGCATCGTCAACGTCTCGGCCTCCGACAAGGCGACCGGCAAGGAGCAGTCGATCCGCATCCAGGCCTCGGGCGGCCTGACCGACGCCGACATCGATCGCATGGTGAAGGAGGCCGAGAGCCACGCCGAGGACGACAAGAAGCGGCGCGAGCTGGTCGAGACGCGCAACCAGGCGCGAAGCCTTGGTGCATTCGACCGAGCGCATGCTGAAGGATTTCGGCGACAAGGTCCCGGCCGGCGACAAGGCCACGGTCGAGACCGCGCGTCGCCGACCTCAAGACCGCCATCCAGGGCGACGACCAGGACGCGATCAAGACGAAGATCGACGCTTTGGCGCAGGCCTCGATGAAGCTCGGCGAGGCGATGTACCAGTCGGCGCAGGGCGGGGCCGCGGGCGGCGCAGGCGGCCCGCAATCTTCCGGCGGCGCCGGCGGACCCGACGACAAGGTGGTCGATGTCGATTTCGAGGAAGTCAAGGACGACGACAGCAAGAAGTCGGCCTAATTTTGAGTTCTGGACATGGCGCGGGCCTTGCAAGTTGTGAGGCCCGCCGCCAAGTCCCAATAGAAGGCTTGGGCACCGCGCGAGCGGGACCGCGGTGTAAGGGCCGGAGGGTCGATGGCTAAGCGGTGTTACTACGACGTGCTTGGTGTGCAGCGCGGCGTCCGTGACGCCGACATCAAGGCTGCTTTTCGCCGCCTCGCCAAGGAATGCCATCCCGACCAATTGCAACGGCGACCCCACCGCCGAAAGACGCTTCAAGGAACTCAACGAGGCCTACGAGGCGCTGAAGGACCCGCAGCGCCGCGCAGCCTACGACCGCTTCGGCCATGCCGCTTTCGACGGCGGGCTTGCCGGCGCCGGCGGCCCTGGCGGTTTCGGCTTCGGCTCGGACTTCTCGGCTTCGATGTCGGCGATGTTCGACGATCTGTTCGGCGAGTTCATGGGCGCGCGCCGCCCGCGCCAGCGCTCGGGACGCGAGCGCGGCCAAGACCTCCGCTACAACATGGAGATCACGCTCGCAGAAGCCTTCGCGGGCAAGACCGCGCAGATCCGCGTGCCGACCTCCGTCGTGTGCGAGGCTTGCTCGGGCTCCGGCGCCAAGGCCGGCACCGCGCCCACGACCTGCCGCACCTGCGGAGGCCAGGGCAAGGTGCGCGCGAGCCAGGGCTTCTTCACCATCGAGCGCACCTGTCCCACCTGCCAGGGCCGCGGCGATACCATCGAGACGCCATGCCCCTCATGCAACGGCGCGGGCCGCGTCATGCGCGAGCGCACGCTGTCGGTCACCATTCCGATCGGCGTCGAGGACGGCACGCGCATCAGGCTTGCGGGCGAAGGCGAGGCGGGATTGCGCGGCGGTCCGTCCGGCGACCTCTACATCTTCCTGTCTATCAGGCCGCACGAATTCTTCCAGCGCGACGGCGCCGACCTCTTCTGCCGCGTGCCGATCGCCATGACCACGGCGGCGCTTGGCGGCCAGATCGAGGTGCCGACCATCGACGGCGGCAGGACGCGGGTGAAAATCCCCGAGGGCACCGAGAGCGGCAAGCAGTTCCGCCTCAAGGGCAAGGGCATGCCGGTGCTGCGCTCCAAGCAGCAGGGCGACCTCTACATCCAGGTCGACGTCGAGACGCCGAAGAACCTCTCGCGCAAGCAGCGCGATCTGCTCAAGTCCTTCGAGGAAGCCTCGAACCCGAGCACCAATCCCGCTTCGACCGGCTTCTTCGCGCGCGTCAAGGAATTCTTCGAGGGCATCGGCGAGTAGCGGCTACCCTCGCTTCCGTCTTTCAGGCGTAGATCCGGCGGCGGAGCCTCATCCCGGCAAGGAAACCGACGATGAGCCTCTTGTTCTTTGCCGGCAGCACGCGGGAAGGCTCGTACAACAAGAAGCTCGCGCCGCTCGCCCACCACATCGCCGCGGCCAACGGCATCGAGGCCGTGTTCGTCGATCTCAAGGACTATCCCATGCCGATCTATAACGGCGACCTCGAAGCCAAAGAGGGGCCGCCCGAGCGGGCGCGCGCCTTCAAGGCGCTGCTCGGCGAATATCAGGGCGTCTTCATCGCCAGCCCCGAATACAACGCATCGGTGACGCCGCTGCTCAAGAACACGCTCGACTGGGTGACCCGCGTGCGTGCCAAAGGCGAGAGCGGGCTCGAAGTGTTCCAGATCGCGCGTGTTCGCGATCGGCGGGGCGTCGCCCGGCTATTACGGCGGCATGCGCAGCCTGTTGCATTTGCGCCAAATCCTCGCGGTCGGCACGGGCGCCCTCGTCATTCCGCAGCAGATCGCGGTGCCGCGCGCGGGCGACGCCTTCGAGGAGGACGGCAGCCTCAAAGACGAGGCACAGCAGAAGCTCTGCGCAAGACGTGGTCGAGGCGCTGGCCGTCGCCGCGCAAGAAATTCGCGTCATGATCGAGGCACGGGACAAGCTCATCGTCGCGCTCGATGTGCCGAGCGTGGATGAAGCGCAAGTCGCTGATCGAGAAGCTCGGCGACAGCGTCGGCGTCTACAAGATCGGGCTCGAGCTCCTGTTCTCCGGCGGTTTCGACCTCGCGCGCGACTTGGCGCGGCAGGGCCGCTCGGTGTTCGTCGACGCCAAGCTGCTCGACATCGAGGCGACCGTCGAGCGCGCCACAGCGGTCATCGCCGAGAGCGGCGCGGCATTCCTGACCGTGCATGCGCACGGACCGCAAGACGCTCGACGCCGCCGTGCGCGGACGGGGCGACAGCGAAGCTCAAGCTCCTCGGCGTGACGGTGCTCACCAATCTGTCGCGCGCCGATCTTGCCGAGCAGGGCATCGACCAGGCGCCGCTCGCCGTTGTGCAGCGTCGCGCCATGCTGGCGCGGGACGGCGGGTTCGACGGGGTCATCGCCTCGGGCCAAGAGGCGGCGCGCGCTGCGCGAACGGTCGCGGCAGGTCCTGATCGTGACGCCGGGCATCCGACCCGCGGGGGCAGAGAAGCAGGACCAGGCGCGCGTCGTGACGCCCGAAGCGGCGATCAAGGCGGGCGCCGACTATCTCGTGGTCGGCCGCCCGATCACGCGCGCGGCCGACCCGCGCGCCGCGGCCGATGCCATCGTGGCTGAGATCGAGTCTGCGTCGGCGTGACGCTCAACGCGTCCCGCGTCATTCCCGCGAAAGCGGAATCCAGTAAACGCCGCCTGCCAGTCCTGGAGCACAGGTCTGGGTTGCCCGGTCAGGCCGAGCAATGACAAGGCGGGTTGGTCGAGGATATCTCCGAGCTCACCAACGCACTGGGTGACGAGGCGCTAAGCGCCTCCGCGTCGCCTGCGATCTCGACTTGCTTCAGCCGCGACTTGCCGCCCTGCGCGACCGACACCGTCGACGGCGGCACGCTCGAGCCATTCGGCGATCAGCCGTCTCCAGCGCCGCATTGGCGCGGCCGGCTTCGGGCAGCGCGCGGACGCGCGCTTTGAGCACCGCCGCGCCGCCGAACGATCTCGACGCCCTTGATCTCGTCCTTGCGCTGATTTCGGCGTGAGCCGAACCTTCAGCATGACGCCGCGCATTCGTGCGCCGGAGATTGAGCGGCGGCGCTGCGCTCAAAGCTTGGCGGACGGCGTGACGGCCGGCGCCAGCCAGCCGATCAGGACCACGTCGCGGAGGAAGAGCAGGAACAGGATCAGGATCACCGGCGAAATGTCGATGCCGCCGAGATTGGGCAGGATGCTGCGGATCGGCCGGAGCGCCGGCTCGGTTACCCGGTAAAGCATCTCGCCGACGGAATAGACGAAGCGGTTCTGCTGTGTTCACCACGTTGAAGGCGATCAGCCAGCTTAACATCGCGCCGGTGATGATGACCCAGATATAGAGGTCGATGACGAGAACAATGAATCCGATCAAAGGCAGCATCAAAGACCCCTCCTCGCGTGGCCTGGATCATGTAGCGGACAGCCGGCCTGGAAGGGCAAGCCTTAGGAGGGCCGGTTCGCGGCTTGACAGGCCGGAAGGCCGATCCCTAAATGCCCGCATCTGGGGCCGTAGCTCAGTTGGGAGAGCGCAGCAATCGCACTGCTGAGGTCGTCGGTTCGATCCCGTCCGGCTCCACCATTCCCAAATACTCGCCAGGGCGTTAGACCGGCTCGCTACTCGGCTGAATAGCGTCGAGCGGCATGCTCGTCGGCTCGGCGCCGACGCGCGCGGCAATCGGCCCGGACCTTGCGGGTTGCCCTGCTCGTCGCGCACGCGGAACAACAGACCCATCAGCGGAAGCAGCAGCATGGCGGGGACGAAGCGCATGGCGAAGGCGCCGAGCGGATTGAGGAAACCCGGAAGGATGACGCTCCGGCCACGCTTGAAACTGCGATAGGCGGTTCGCGCCACGGCCTCCGGCGTCATCAGCGGAAACACGCTGAGGTAATACGAGTTGCTGCGCGCCGGCCTTGGCGTGAAGGTCGGTGGCGACGGCGCCGGGCGCGATCACGGAAACCGTGACGCCGGTTCCCATGGTCTCGTAGGACAAGCGCCTTCGAGAACGACATCAGGAAGGCCTTGGACGCCGCGTAGGTCGCCTCGTAGGGCACCGGCATGAAGCCCATCATCGAGGCGATATTGAGCACGCCGCCTCTTGCCGCGCGCATCATGCCCGGGCAGGAAGCGCAAGCGTGAGATCGACGACCGCGCGGATATTGAGATCGACGATACGGCGAACTCTTTCGAGGTCCTCATCCTGGAAGAAGCCGGATCCCATGTGCCGGCATTGTTGACGAGGATATCGGCATAGAGGCCGAAACGCCGCAAGGCGCTCGACGCCGGCGCACCTTCAACGTGCTCAGATCCTGCGAGGTGATCTCGACGCGAATGCCGTGCGCGCGTACGAGTTCGCCCGGGTCAGTGCCAGCGCGACTCATCGCGCGCGACGAGCAGGAGCGTATGGCCGCCGCGGGCGAACTCCTCCGCCAAGCACCTGCCGATGCCTTCCGTTGCGCCGGTGATCACCACGGCGGGGGCAGTGCCCCGGTCTCATCGTTTCAAATGGATTGTTCATCGAATACCGATCTTGGGCTCCAAGGGGCCCGACCTCAACCTTTGGCCCCACCATAGCCGCCCAAGACGGATACGCCTAGCCCGGCGAAAGATCAGAAAATTCACCTAATTCAAATGGTTGGCCGAAGTGAGATGTGCAAGGCACAGAGTTGGATATGGGAACTCAGGCTTGGCCGGGCTACAATAGAAACACGCAAACGCGCGTGAGGTTCATTTTAGGGAAATTTTCTAATGCCCAGTTTCTGTGCTTTGCTTTGTGGCGATTGTTGGCCTTGTGTTTGGACCGCGAATCAGCCGTCGCCGATCCAGCCTGCCGACGCCGTGAAAAAGGCGGATGCCAAATATCTCGATCGTGCCGGACACCGAGCCCGGCGACAACGCGAAAAAGATCGAGGCGGGCGGCGGCGAGGAAGATACCGAGTCCGACGCCGCAGGAGATCTCGAAGGGCCGATCAAGGCGGCGCTCGACCTACACCGAAGAGCAAGAGTGAGGAGGGCGATGAGACCTGCACGCGCCGGTTGTCACTGTGTTCGCCGACGGCAAGGAGATCGGCAAGTTTGAAGGCGCAGCACCGGCTTCGGCGATCCGCCGGTCAGCGTGCAGATCGCCGAGCTCGATCCCGGCAACCCGCATCCCGAAGTCGTCGTCTCGTTCTATACCGGCGGCGCGCATTGCTGCTCGGACACGAACGTGATCCTCACAGCAGCCAGGATGGCTCGAGCTGGCAGACGCGTCGATATCGGCCAGTTCGACGGCGGCCCGATGCTTACGCGACCGATCTCGACGGCGACGGCGCTACGAGTTCGAGACCCGCGACAACGCCTTCCTCTACACCTTCGGCTGCTATGCCTGCTCGTCGGCGCCGCTGCTGGTGCTCACCGTCAAGAACGGCGCGGTGAAGAACATCACCACCGAGCCGCGCTTCCGCAAGGCGCACGAGGTTTGGCTCAAGGACATGATCGGCAACGTGCCGGAGGACGACGTGAACGGATTCCTCGCCGGCTATGTCGGCGAGAAGATCCTGCTCGGCGAGGGCAAGCAGGCCTGGGACCTGATGCTCGCCCATTACGACAAGTCCTCGGACTGGGGCCTCGAGACCTGCCCCCAGCCGCTCGACGATGACGGCGAGTGCCCGGTCGAGACGATCACGCTGACCTTCCCCGACGCCCTCGAACGCATGCTTAAGGAAAATGGCTATAATGTAGAGAAATGAGGCCGGTTCCGGCGGAACCAGCCGGATCGGGCCGTTTTGTATGGGTGCTAGGCGCCGGCCGGCGCCCAGGTAGGAGTAACGAGCATGGCACCCCGCGCGTATTGGACCGGCCATTTGCGGCTCTCTCTCGTCAACGTCCCGGTCAAGCTCTACCCGGCCACCACGTCCGAGCGGCGCATCGAGCTGCACCAGATCCACGAGCCGTCCGGCAAGCGCATCCGCTACCAGAAGATCGCGCCGGGCGTCGGCCCGGTCGAGGACGAGGACATCACCAAGGGCTATGAATACGAGAAGGGCAAATATGTCCTGCTCGACCAGAAGGAGATCGACGAGCTCAAGCTCGACAGTCAAGCAGACCATCGAGCTCGTCCGCTTCGTCGATCGAGGACGCGATCGACGACCGCTATTACGAGACGCCCTATTATTTGCTGCCCGAAGGCGACTTGGCCGACGAGGGCTATATCGATCCTGCAGAAGGCGCTGAAGGACACCGGCAAGATCGGCATCGGCCAATTCATCCTGCGCGGCCACGGCAATATCGTCGCGATCAAGCCCTTCGGCAAAGGGCTGCTGCTCGAAGTGCTGCGGCATGCCAACGAGGTCCGCGCCGCGGAGCCGCTGTTCAAGGAGATCAACGAGGTCAAGGTCGACAAGGAAGCGCTCGACCTCGCCAAGGAGCTCGTCAAGCGCAAGACCGGCAAGTTCGAGCCCGAGCAGCTCAAAGACGAATACACCGAGGCCGTGTGGGAGCTGATCCACGCCAAGCTCGAGCACCGCGCGCCCGAGATCGTCACCGAGCTGCCCGGCACTGCCAAGGTGATCAACATCATGGATGCGCTGAAGAAGAGCGTTCAGCAGGGCAAGGGCGGCGCTGGTGCCAAGGCGCCCGCCAAGCGCGGCGGCTCGGCCCGTTCGCGCCAACGGCAAGAAGGCCGCCAAGAGCGCGCCGAAGCGGAAATCGGCCTAACACCATGGCGCGGGCAAGCAGCGGCGACCCGCTTGCGACCTACAAGGAGAAGCGCGACTTCTCCAAGACGCCCGAGCCTGGTCCCAAGCGCGGCAAGGCCAAGGGCGACAGCTTCGTCATCCAGAAGCACGCCGCGCGCCGCACCCATTTCGATTTCCGCCTCGAGCATGACGGCGTCCTGAAGAGCTGGGCTGTGACGCGCGGGCCGAGCCTCGACCCGAGCGAGAAGCGCCTTGCTGTCAGGACCGAGGACCACCCGCTCGAATATGGCGGGTTCGAGGGCGTCATTCCGAAGGGCGAATATGGCGGCGGCCCGGTGATGATCTGGGACGAGGGCACCTGGGAGCCGATCGGCGATCCTGACGAAGGTTTCGCCAAGGGCGATCTGAAATTCCGGCTGCACGGCCACCGTCTCAAGGGCGACTGGGTGCTGGTGCGCATGAAGAAGGATCGCACCGGGGGCAAGCGCGAGAACTGGCTGCTCATCAAGAAGCGCGACGAGGCGGCTGGCGAGGGGGTCGAGCCTACGCTGACCCAGATGACCAGTGTGAAGAGCGGCCGCACCATGGACCAGATCGAGACGGGCGTGGACGTGCGCCGTCTGGACCTCGAACAAGGCTCAAAAAAAAACTCCAACACCACGCGGACCAAAAGCGACGGCAAGGCCAAGCCGAAACCGTCGCGGCAAAGCGCCCGCGTTCGTAGAGCCAGAGCTTGCGACGCTCGACACCGAAGTCCCCGACGGACGCGGCTGGCTGCATGAGGTGAAATTCGACGGCTACCGCATCGTCGGACGCAAATGGGGCGACGAGGTCACCCTGTTCAGCCGCAGCGGGCTCGACTGGACGCGGCGCTTTCCGGCCGTAGCCCAAGCGTTGCTCAGCTTTCCGGCCGACACCGTGCTGCTCGACGGCGAGATCGCCTACGTCAAGCCCGACGGCATCACCGACTTCAAGTCGCTCCAGGAATATATCGACACGCCCGACCCCGCCATCCGCTATTTCGTGTTCGACCTGCTCAATCTCGACGGCAAGGACTGGCGCGGCAAGACGCTGAAGCAGCGCCGCGCGCGTCTCGCCGAGCTCATGGCGGAGACGGGCGTCTCGGACTATCTCGTCTACTCCGACTATGTGCAGGGCTCAGGCGCCGAGTTCTTCGCGGCGGCCTGCGCGCGACATCTCGAAGGCATCATCTCGAAGCGCGCCGACGCGCCCTATCGCTCTGGCCGCGCCAAGGACTGGCTCAAGATCAAATGCGGGCGCGGGGAGGAATTCGTGATCGGTGGCTACAAATTGTCCGACGTGAAGGGCAAGCCCTTCTCCTCGCTCCTGCTCGGCACGTTCGAGGACGGCAAGCTGAATTACGCGGGCAAGGTCGGAACCGGATTCGACGCGTCCGACCTCGCCGAACTTTCACGCAAGTTCAAGCCGCTCGAGCGCAAGACCTCGCCGTTCGTCGAGGTTCCACGCGAGGAACTCAAAGGCGCGGTGTGGCTCGAGCCGAAGCTTGTCGCCCAAATCAACTACGCGGAGTGGACGCGTGACGGCAGGCTGCGGCATCCGAGCTTCCAGGGCCTGCGCCAGGACAAGCTTGCGCGCGACGTGCATCGCGAGCGCGCGGAAGACGAGGAGGCCCTCATGCCCGCCACCAAAATTGCTCCTGCCAAGACCGATGGTGACGCCACGTTCGACGGCATCACGCTCACCAATCCGGACCGCGTGCTTTATCCCGAGATCGGCCTGACCAAGCTCGACCTCGCGCTCTATTACCAGGCGGTCGCGCCCGCCATGCTGCCTTACGTCCTCAACCGGCCGATCAGCTGAGAAAATAGCACCGTGCCAGAAATTTAGCAAACGTCTGGCATAAGATGTCCGCGGAGGCTGGCTATGTTGAAGGAATTCAAGGAGTTCGCGGCCCGCGGCAACGTCATGGACCTGGCCGTCGGCGTGATCATCGGGGCGGCGTTCGGGAAGATCGTGTCGTCGCTCGTCAGCGACGTCATCATGCCGCCTATCGGCCTCCTGATCGGACGCATCGATTTCAAGAGTCTGTTCGTGGCGCTGAACGGCGAGTCGTACGCGACGCTGGCCGACGCGCAGAAGGCTGCCGCGCCGACGATCAACTACGGCATGTTCCTCAACACGCTGTTCGAGTTCCTGATCATCGCGTTCGTGATCTTCCTGCTCGTCCGGCAGATCAACCGGCTGGTCCCGCCGCCGGTGACGGCGCCCGCCGCTCCCCAGAAGACCTGCGGGTTCTGCGCGTCGGAGATCCCGCTCGCCGCCAAACGCTGTCCGCACTGCACGTCGGCGCTGGCCTGAGTCGACGGTCCGGCTACTCCGCTCGAAGCGCCGTCACCGGGTTCACGGTGGTCGCGCGGAGGGCGGGGATGTAGCTGGCCAGGACTGCGGCCGCGAGCAGACTGACGCAGACGGCGACATAGGTGATCGGATCCATCGGGCTCACCTCGAACAGCAGCGAGCGCATCAACCGCGTCAACGCCAGCGCGACTGCGACGCCGCAAACGATGCCGATCGCCGGCCAGGCCGAGGCCGTAGCGGACGAACATGCGCGTCACCTGCGCCGCGCTGGGCACCGAGCGCCATCCGGATCCCGATCTCGCGCGTCCGCTGCGACACGGAGTAGGACATCACGCCATAGATCCCGGCCACGCCCAGCAGCAGCGCCATCGCGCCGGCGATCGCCAGCATGACCAGCGTGAACGACGTCCGCGCCATCGACTGCGCTTGACCACGTCGTCGAGCGTCCGCACGCCCGCCAGCGGCAGGTTCGGATTGACCGACCACACCGCGCGGCTGATCTCGTTGACGAATCCGCTCGAGCCGGTCCGGGTGCTGCGAACCATGTACGACATCGTCCGCGCGCACGACAGACTTCGTCGCCGCTGAACGTTCGCCATCAGCATCGGCCATAGCACCGTCGTCGGCGCCGGCTTGTCCACGCCTTCGTCGCGCTCGTCGCTGACGACCCCGACGACCTCGCGCCACGTGCCATTGAGGCTCTCGCGGATCCTGCTTGCCGAGCGCAGCCTGACGGCGCGCCCCACAGCTCGCGGGCCAGGTTCTCCGAAACCATCGCCACCGGCCGCTTCTCGTAGAGCGTCGGCCCAGGTGAAATCCCGCCCCGCAATCAGCGGGTTGCCAAGCGTCGTCACAGCACCGGGCGAAACGAACTTGAAGGTCCGGATCGGCGGGATCTGTGCTCGGCTCGTAAGTCTTGTCTTCGGCGAACACCGGATCGCGCCAGCTCGAGCCGGTCATCGGCACGATCGAGGTCAGGCCGACCGACGTGACGCCGGGAATCGCGGCGATCTTGTCGACGATCGCCTGATGCATCCGGATCGCGGCCTCCGGCTCCTTCACCTGCGCGGTCGGGATGCTCAGGCTGAAGCGTCTGCACCTGCTGCGGATTCGTGAAGCCCGGGTCGACGTTGCGCAGCGCCTGGAACGTGCGGATCATCAGCCCCGACCCGATCAGCAGCACCAGCGCCAGCGCCACCTGGACCACCACCAGCGTGCTGCGGGCGCGGTGCCGCTCCCGGCTCGCGCTCGACGTCCGGCCTCCGCCGCGCAGCCTCGACGCGACGTTGCGGCCCCGCGTACTTGATGACCGGAATCGCGCCGAAGAGCACCCCGGAGACCAGCGAGACGACCAGCAGTGAACAGCAGCACGGGCCCGTCGATCGAGATCTCGATCGAGACGCGGCAGGTTGCCGGGCGCGAGCGCGAGCAGCGCGCGAACCGCGCCGTAGCGAGCCCGATGCCGACCACGCCGCCGCACGAGGCCGAGCATGACGCTTTCAGCAAGCAGCTCGGAGGCGATGCGCGCCGCGGCTGGCGCCAAGCGCCGCACGGACCGCCAGCTCCTGCTGGCGGCCCTCCGCCCGCACCAGCAGCAGGTTGGCGACGTTGGCGCACGCGATCAGCAGCACCATGCCGATGGTGCCCATCAGCACCCACAGCACCGAGCCGACGTCGCCGATGATGTCGTTCTTCAAGCAGCCGCAGGTTCGGCGCGAGTCGGGCCTCGTCGAACATCTTCGCGTTGAAGCCAGGGAACGGCGGAAAGCGCGTCAGCGCCACGGGTATCAGCCTGGCGGCATCGGCCGTCGCCTGCTCGAGCGTCGCACCGGGTTTCAGGCGCGCCACCCCGGTGTAGCTGAAGTTGCCGAGGAACACCTTGGTTCGATCGAGCCGCATCGGCAGGATCAACGACGGCTTCCGATCGAGGAATCGGAACCATCGGGCAGCACGCCGATGATTTCGCGTCGGCCGGCCGTCCAGCGATGATCCGCCGGCCGATCGCCGACGGATCGCGAGCCGAACCGCGATCGCCAGTAGCCGGCCGTGAGCACGACCGTCGCGGGGCTTCCGGCGAGTCGTCGCTCTTCGAAAAGAGCCGCCCGAGCGCCGGCGTGACGCCGAGCATGGGCAGGACGCCGTCGGTCACGACGACACAGGGCACCTCCTCGGGCTCGGCCAGACCGGTGACGCTGGCCGTATCGCGCGTCCACATGCCGACGTCCTGGAACATGCGGCCGTCCTCCCGGTACGTGAAGTAGAGAAACGGGGCCGCACCGGCGCTCTTCGAGGCCGACGCCCGGCGCCGCGTGATCGAGCACGACGAGCTCGTCCGGGTTCGGGTAGGGCAGCGGCCTGAGCAGCACGCCCTCGATGACGCTGAAGACCGCGGCGTTGGCGCCGATGCCGATCGCCAGCGTCAGGACCGCGACCGCGGTGAATCCCGGGAGCTGCACGAGCCGGCGCACGATCTGCTTCAGGCGCATGTGGGCTGTAGACGGACTCCGGGGGCGCAGCGTTCCTTCAGGCTCGTCACGATATAATCGCGCCCGTTCAGGAGGCTACCATCCGTCTTTCGAGTGCAATCGTCCTGGCTTCCGTGCTGGCCCAGGCACAGGTGCCCTCGCCGCTCGCTCCCGAGCTGCGCAACCTCGGCGCGCTTCACGTCCCGGTGACGACGGGCGTTCCCCGAGCGCAGGCGTTCTTCGATCAAGGGGTGCGCTTCCTCTACGCGTTCAATCACGCCGAGGCGCGACGCGCATTTCAGGAGGCGGCCCGGCTCGATCCTGCCCTGGCGATGGCCCACTGGGGACAGGCCATGACGCTGGCGCCGAATCTGAACGCGCCGATGACCGAGGCCAGCGGACGCGAGGCCTTCCAGGCCGTTCAGCGGGCGCGAACGCTGTCGTCGACGGCCGGCGGCCGCGACCGCGCCCTCATCGAGGCGCTGGCCTCGCGCTTCGCTCCCGATCCGGCAACCCCGAGACCCGCGCTCGATCGCGCATACGCGGACGCAATGGCGACGGTCGCGGCGGCGTTCTCCGACGATCCCGACGTGCAGACGCTGCACGCCGACGCGACCATGAACACGATGGCCTGGGACTACTGGCAGCCGGACGGTACCCTCAAGCCGGCCGCGGCCCCGGTTCGCGCAACGCTCGAGCGGGTGATGACCGCCCATCCGGATCATCCAGGGGCGAATCACTACTACATCCACCTCATGGAGGGCTCCAGCACGCCAGAGGTCGCCGAAGCAATCGCCGATCGGCTCGGCGGCCTGATGCCGGCCGCGGGCCACATGATCCACATGCCCGCGCACATCTATCTTCGGGTCGGCCGGTACGCCGACGCGGCGGAGGCGAACGTCCGCGCCATCGCGGCCGACGAGGACTACCTCGCGCAGTGCCAGGCGCAGGGTCTGTACCCGGTCAGCTACTATCCGCATAATCTCCACTTCCTCTGGGCGGCGGCGACGCTCGAAGGCCGCAGCGTCGCCGCAATCGACGCAGCACGGCAGGTCGCCGCGAAAGTTCCGCATCACCATGCCGGCGCGCTCGCCTGGACCGTCGGACTTTCCGGTCACGCCGTGGCTCGCCTATGTTCGATTCGGCCGATGGCAGGACCTGCTCACCGAGCCAAGGCCGCCGGCGACCGAGCCCTACGCCACGGGAATCTGGCATTATGCCCGCGCGCTGGCCTTCGTCGCGCGCGGCCAGACGGCCGTGCCGGCGACGAGTGTCCGCTCTACGCGGCTGATGACGCACGACGCGTTTCAGACGACGCTCAAGGATCTGCCGCTGCTCACCAACCTCAAGATCGCCAGCCGCGTCGTCCAGGGCGAGCTCGAGTCGCGGCGGGCCGGCATGACGAAGCCATCCGGCTGCTCCGCGAAGCGACGGAGCTCGAGGCGGGGATCGCCTACAACGAGCCGCCCGTGTGGCACCAGCCGCCGCGGCAGGTCCTCGGCGCGCTCCTGCTCGCGGCCGGGCGCCCCGCCGAGGCGGAAGCGCGAGGACCGCAAAGATCTCGAGCGGTTTCGCGAGAACGGCTGGTCGCTCTTCGGCCTGTGGCAGAGTCTGGTCGCGCAGGGCAGGCAGCCGACGCGCCAGCAGGTGCGCGCGCGCTTCGACAAGGCCTGGACCCGGGCCGATATCACCCTGAGCTCGTCGCGGATCATGACCGCGACGGTCAGTGCGTCAGGCCGTAGATGAAGTAGTTGACGCCGAACTTGATAGGCTTCGTTGGTGGGATCGACGGCGTACAGCCCCTGGCCCGAGTGCTCCATGTAGTCGCCGATGTCCATGTTGTAGTTGATGACGACCATCAGCCGCTTCGCGGGATCGTTGCCTTCATGGATGCCGTAGAACTCGCCCATCAGTCCGCGCTCGCCGAGGCGGCCCGGATACGGGCACCTCGAGCGACTTGATCGAGAAGAAGCTGTTGAACACCGGGTGCGATCGGTCGAGCCGCTCGATGCGCCCGTCGGGCAGCACCTTGCGCATCGCCGCTTCGAACACGCGCCCACTCTTCCGCGAAGTGGAAGTCGTCGACGATCAGGAATCCGCCCTTGGCGATGATAGGTGCGCAGCCCGGCCGCCTCGCTGTCGGACGGATACCAGTAGCCCGGCTCCGACAGGTAGGCGATCGGGAACTTCAGCAGCTCCGGATCGTCCATCCGGAAAATGTTGCTGCCGTCCGGGTGGGCCGGGATCGACGTGATCTCCTTGAGGATCGCGTCAGGTTCTGCTCCATGTCCGGATAGTCGAACGACCATCCCGGGATAGCCCTGGTACCACAGGCGGACGATGGTGAACCGGCCGTCGTACTTGATGGGCGCGGCGGAGGCGGGCATGAAGCCGAAGCCGAAGCGGCGCCCGCGCTGCGCGAGCGCCGGCAGCGCCAGCGCCAGGGCGAGCAGCACGACGAGCGCGAGGCGGCCCAACCAGCGTCGATTCATGAACCCGAAATGAATATACGCTCTCCCCATGTTCACTGCTACAGCCGACCTCATCCTGCCGGCCACGGTCACCGGCTCGTGGCCGCGGCCCCGCTGGTTCGACGTCAGCATGTGGGGCAAGCCGCTCGACAGCTGCATGCTCGATGTCCGATTCCGCGAGAAGTTCCAGGACGCGATGGCCGTCGTCATCAGCGACCAGGAACGCGCCGGTCTCGACCTGGTCACCCACGGCGACTTCCATTGTGACGAGGACATGGCGGGCCGCGCCTGGCACCATTACCCGCTGCAGCGCTGGGCCGGGTTCGAAGGGGACCACCTGCAGCCGGAAGAGACGACGGCGCCGTGGCTCCACTATCCGCCCGGCACGCTGCTCAACGAGATCTACACCGCGTGGCGCTGGCCGCACGTCGTGGACAAGATCGAGCACCGGCCGCTCGACTACCCGAAGATCTGGCGCATCGCGCAGGGCAAGGCGACGCGGCCGGTGCGCTTCGGGACCTGCTGCTCGCAGGTGATGGGCCTCTTCCTCGACATCCACACGCCCAAGTACAAGGACAAGCGCGAGGTCATCTGGGACATGGCCGTGGCGATGAACACGGAGCTGCGCGCGCTGCGCGACGCCGGCTGCCGGCTGATGCAGATCGAGGAACCGACGCTGCACTTCATGGCGAACACCTTCGGCCGCGATCACGAATCCGTGAAATTCATGATCGACGCCTTCAACCGCGAGGTCGAAGGGCTGGACGACGTCGAGATCTGGATCCACACCTGCTGGGGCAATCCCAACATGCAGCGCGTGATGGAAGACACCAGCTACGCGGCGTCGATCGAGCTCTACCTCGAGCGCTGCCGCGGCGACGTGTGGACGCTCGAGATGAAGGACCGCAACCAGCGCGACCTCGAGCTGTTCGAGCCGCTGAAGCACGACCTGAAGAAGAAGATCTGCATCGGCGCGGTCAGCCACCGGTCGCTGCAGGCGGACCGCCCCGAGGACGTCGCCGGCGAGATCCGCAAGGCGCTGCAGTACATTCCCGCCGAGCGGCTGATCGTGTCGAGCGACTGCGGCTTCGGCCGCCAGGGCTGCAACCGCGAGATCGCGTTCTACAAGGCGAGCGCGATCGCGCAGGGCTGCAACATCGTCCGCCGCGAGCTGGGCCTGCCGGTGACGAGAGTCCCGGCCGCCGATCCGCTGCTGCAGGTGGACGTCATCCCCGGCCGGTCGGCGCAACGTATGATGAACGCGGGAGGCAGAACATTGAGACACGCACTCAGAGCGGCGGTCGTTGCGCTGGCGTTCGTCACGACACCCGTCACTATTCTTGCGCAGACGAAGGACGCCGATCGCGAGGCCGTCCGGCTCGCCGCGCTCGACTACGTCGAGGGCGTCTACAACGTCGAGCCGGCGCGGATCGAGCGCAGCGTCCACCCCACGCTCGTCAAGCGCGGCTTCTACAAGGACACGGCCGCAGGACCCTACATCGAATCGCCGATGACCTACGAGCAGCTGGTGCGGCTCGCGGGCAACTGGAACAAGGAGAAGAAGCGCGACACCTCGATCAAGGAAGTCGCGGTCCTGGACGTGCTCGACCAGACGGCGGTCGCCAAAGTCACCGCCCAGTGGGGCATCGACTACATGCAGCTGGCGAAGTTCGAAGGACGCTGGAAGATCGTCCAGATCCTCTGGCAGAGCCATCCGCCGAAAGAGTGAGCTACTTCGTGAACGTCACGCGCGTCTCGGCGCTCTCCTTGTAGCCGTAGCGGATCGCCTTGGCGCGCAGCGTCATCGGCCGGTCGACGAGGATCGGCCCGGTGTAGAGCCGCCACTCCGGCGCCGTCCCGTCCTCGGTGGTGTAGCCGATCGATGCGCCCTGCGTCGGCACGTAGATGACGATCTCCAGTCGGCCCGTCGATCGTGATCGACGTCTGCCGCGCCGGGTCATCGGTCGTCCGGCGCGGCAGGATGTAGGGCTGCGCGGTTTCCGGCTGCACGCCGCCGGGCCACATCCGCTGAATCATCTCCGGCTCGTTGATCAGCCCCTGATCGCCGATGCGCGTCATCCAGTCCGTGACGGCCTGCCGCATGCGCACCAGCGTCGCGCGGTGCGCCGGCTCCGCGGACAGATCGCGGATCTGGTGCGGATCCGCGATGGTGTCGTAGAGCTCCTCCGCCGGCCGGTGCGTCCGCATCCAGAGCGCCGCGGGCCCGGTCAGCTTTCGCTCCGCCTGCAGCCGGAACCACTCCTGCATGATGGCGCTCTGGTTGCGATAGATGATGTGCCCGGCGTAGGGCAGCTCGGGCGCGAAGTTGCGGATGTAGAGAAACCGCTCGTCGCGCGCCGAGCGCATCATGTCGTACTCGATGTCCATCCGATCGCGCGCGGCGAACACGAATTCGGGCGCGCGGCGCTGGCCTGCGGGCCGACGAGCACGCGCCCCTGCAAGATGGCCGGAACCGTCGACGCCGGCGAGCGCGAGGACGGTCGGCGCGAGATCGATGAAGCTGACCAGATCGTCGCGCACCGAGCCGGGCGCCACCGTCCGGCGCCGAGCGTCTTCGGCCAGCGGATCATCAGCGGCACGCGCAGTCCCGAGTCGTAGAGCGATCGCTTCGCCCGCGGCACGCCGTCGCCGTGGTCGCTCCAGTAGAAGACGATCGTGTTGTCCGCCAGCCCGTCGTCGTCGAGCTGCTTCAGCATCTCGCCGACCTGCGCGTCCATGTCGGCGATGTTGTCGTACATGCGCGCGAGCTCTTCGCGCACCAGCGGCGTGTCCGGATAGTACGGCGGCACCTCGATCCTCGCCGGATCGGTGACGAGCGGCTTGCCCTTGCGCGCCGGGCTCGACGGGAAAGATCTGGCTCTCGTGCGTGACCTCGAGGTTGAACACCGAGAAGAACGGCTGGCTCTTGTCGGGCCGGTTGCGCCAGTGCGCGGTGCGGCCGAGATCGTCCCAGATGGTGAACGGCACGCCGAACTGGTAGTCGGTCTTGGCGCGATTCGTCGTGTAGTAGCCGGCGGCGCGCAGATACTCGGGAAACGCCTTGACGTAGAACGGCGGCACCGCGAGATACGGGCCCGGCAGCTCGGGCACGCGGTCCTCGGTCGTGCGCATGTGCTGCGCGCCGATCGCGGTCTGGTACATCCCGGTGATGATCGCCGCGCGGCTCGGCGCGCACACCGGCGCGGTCGTGAACGCGTGCGTGTAACGGACCGATTCCTTTGCCAGGCGATCGAGCACCGGCGTACGCGCCAGCGGAGTCGCCGTACGCGCCCAGCCGCGGGCTCATGTCCTCGTTCGAGATCCAGACGATGTTGGGCGGGCGCGGCGCGCGTGCGGCGCGTGCGCGAGCAGCTGCGCCGACGCGCGAGTAGCGACGCAGCCGGGAGCCGTCAGCAGCAGCGCGCCGAGGCATGCGTGGACGCTCACGTCGGCGCGGTGCAGCCGCTGCGCAGAGACGCTGCATCTCGCGACGGTCTTCTGGTGCTTCGGGTCGGCGGCCAGGTTGTTCAGCTCGCTGCGGATCGGCCGACCTCGTCGTACAGTTCGACGCCACGCTTGCCGCTCGTCCCATTCGGTATATCGCCACTTCTCGGTGCGAATGCTGTAGCCCATGAAGGACGTCGCGCCGGGCCGCGCCGCACCTGCGTGATCGCCGGATGGTCCCACTTCGCCGACGGGATTCTTCAGCAGCGGCCGAGCGAGCGTCCGTGGAGGCCGGCCGGCGGCGGCACCCGGCCAGTTCCGCCAGTGTCGGATAGAGGTCGAGGAACTCGACGATGCGCGAAGAGGCACGTCCCTTCGCCGGACACCCGGGCCCGCCATGATGAGCGGCGCCCGCGCCGACCGCTCGAACAGCGTCTGCTTCATCCACTGCCCCTGCTCGCCGAGGTGATAGCCGTGATCGCTGATGAAGACGACGATGGTGTTGTCGGTGAGGCCGAGTCGATCCAGCGCATCGAGCAGCCGGCCGACGTTGGCGTCGAGGAAACTGATCGACGCGTAGTAGGCCCGGATGCGTTTCGCGCTGCGCCTGCTCGCCGATGCCCCAGTGCGGCGGATTCGGTGAACCACGCCGGCGGCCGGCACCGCCGGCGAGACCGGCTGCGACGCCGGCGCCGGAATCTTGTCGAGCGGATACATGTCGAAGTACTTCGCCGGCGCGATGAACGGGCAGTGCGGACGGTAGAAGCCGGCGCCGATGAAGAACGGCCGGTCCTTGTGCTTCTCGATCAGCGCGATCGTCTCGGTCGCGACCTTGCCGTCCGTGTGCTCCTCGTCCGGCGCCGGCGACGCGTAGTAGGCGAGCGCGCTGCCCAGCCCGCGCGTCGGTGTGAGGTTCGTGAGCTTGGTCTCCTCGTCCTTGTCGATGCCGCGCGGATTGACGAACGTCGTCCCACGACGCCGGATCGTCCAGCCCGCTCGTGCCGATCTGCCCGGGATTGCCGTAGTGGTAGATCTTGCCGACGCGCGCGACGAAGTAGCCGTTGCGCTTGAACATCTGCGGCAGCGTGACGACGTCGGGCATGTTCTTGCGGAAGTCGGTCACGCAGATCGTAGACGCGGGTCGTGTCCGGCCGCAGGCCGGTCATCAGCGACGCGCGGCTCGGGCTGCACAGCGGGAACTGCGTATAGGCGCGATCGAACCGGACGCCGCGCGCGGCCAGGCGATCGAGGTTCGGCGTCTTGACCAGCGGATGGCCGAACGTGCCGAGGTCGTTGTTGAGATCGTCGGCCATGATGAGGAGCACGTTGGGGCGCCGCGATTGGGCCAGGCTCTCCAGCGGCGCCGCGAGAACCGCCCCGCACAGCAGGGCCAAACAGGATCCCGCCCGGGGCTCGTGTCACGCGACGGATACTGGCACGGTCGTCACCGCGTGACAAGGTGCTATCTTCTGGCTCCTGCCCCCGCCCTGACAAGCATCGATCACTCCCGGCGTGGCATGTCGATCCGGGCGGGGGCGATGTCGGCGGGATGAACTGGCGATCGACGAGCCCTCGGACGTCGAGGCGCCGCTCGAGGATCCCGGCTTCGAGCGCCATGTCGGCGATCCGCTGCATCTCGTCGTCCTGCGGCGTGAGCATCCGGTAGCTGACGCGGTCGGGCGGCTGCGTGAGCACGTAGCGGATGAGCGACTCGTCCTGCCGGAAATACGGCGCGACCAGCCGCGCCGCGTCGACGCGATGCGTCTCCGCCCATTCGCCGCTCTCCGCGATGCCGCGCACCAGATCGCGGACGACGGCCGGACGCTCGGCGATGAGGCGCTCGGTCACCACGAGCACGCACGAGATGAAGTTCGGCCAGATGTCCTTGGCGTGATACAGCACGCGGCCCGAGCCGTCGAGCTCCGCGCGCGCGGCGTGCGGCTCGCCGATGAAGTAGGCGTCGATCGCCTTGCCGGCGAGCGCGCCCGGCATGTCGGGCGGCGGCAGCTCCACGAACCTGATCGCGGCCGGGTCCACACCCTCGTCCTTCATCAGCTTGCGAATGACCAGATACTGGTTGCTGTACTTGCTGGGGATCGCGAACACCCGCCCGGCGAGGTCCTTCAGCGACCGGGCCGGAAGGTCCTTGCGCACGATGACGGTGGAGCCGTCGCGGTGCCCGAGGTACGCGATCCTGACCTTGACCCCCTGCTCGCGCAGCTTCATCGCGAGCGGCGCGATCATGAACGTGGCGTCGAGCCGCCCGCCCTTGAGGGTCTCCACGACCGTCGGAAAGTCGGTGAAGCGCTGCGAGTCGAAGCGCGTCGACGCGGCTGGTCTTCGACGCGAAGTCGGTGACCGGGCACGTCAGATGGCAGGTGACGGGC
Source organism: uncultured Alphaproteobacteria bacterium (assembly GCA_963832515.1). Classification (GTDB taxonomy): domain Bacteria; phylum Pseudomonadota; class Alphaproteobacteria; order Rhizobiales; family Methyloligellaceae; genus Methyloceanibacter. The sequence goes on along the minus strand of CAWHUE010000008.1, from coordinate 5,884 downwards.
AGAAACCCGACGGCGAGCGCCTCGCGCTCGCTGTCCGGCGGACTCCCCGGCCGGCGCGACGCGCGACCGCTGCCACGGCTGCAGCCGCAGCACGGCGAGGATCGCGACGAAGGCCAGGGCGCCGGCGCCCCAGCGTACGAACGGCGACGAGAATCGCGCTCATTCCTGTCTCCTGTCCGGGTTCGACGTCCGATTCAAGTCCAAGCCTGGTGAGAATCCGATGCACCGCGCGCACGACCTCGGGATGTGTCGGATCGCGCGGGCGCGGCACCTCGAGGACGACTTCGTCGCGCACGCGCGCGGGCCGCTCCGACAGCACCAGCACGCGATCCGCGAGCTGCGCCGCCTCCTCGATGTCGTGGGTCACGAGCACGACCGTGCGCGGCTGCTCGCGCAGGATGCGCGCCAGCTCGCGCCGCATCTTGAGCCGCGACAGGTAGTCGAGCGACGAGAACGGCTCGTCCATCAGCAGCAGCGGCGTTTCGCCGCCGAGCGCGCGCGCCAGCTCGACGCGCTGCCGCATGCCGCCCGACAACTGGTGCGGGATAGCGCCGCGGCGAACGCCGGTGAGCCCGATCAGCTCGAGCAACGCGTCCGCGCGGCGCCGCCGCTCGCCGGGATCGGTGACCTGGCTCAATCCGAGCCGGATGTTCTCGTCCACGGTCAGCCACGGAAACAGCCCGTCCTGCTGGAACACCATCCGGAGGCGCGCGGGCCGGTGCACGCGCCCAGCGCTCGGCGACAACCACCCCGAGCACAGGTTCAGCAGCGTCGTCTTGCCGCAGCCCGAGGGGCCGACGAGCGCGACGAACTCCCCTTCGCGCACCTCGAGATCGATCCCGCCGAGGACCTCGACGGCGCCGAAGGCCACGCGTGACGCCCTCGAGCCGCAGGAGCGGCGTGCGCGCGTCATCGCTCGTATCCCCATCGCACGCTCGGGATCTTCGTGAGTTGCACGAGCAGCCGATCGAGCGCGGCGCCGATGACGCCGATCGCGACCATGGCCGCGGCCAGCAGATCGATGCGCAGCCCGTTTCTCGCGTCCCAGACCGCGAACCCGAGGCCGTCGCGCCCGGCGATCATCTCGGCGGCGACGACCACCAGCCACGACAGGCCGGCGGCGACGCGCAAGGTGGTGATGACCTGCGGCGCGATGGCCGGCAGGGTCACGCCGCTCAGCAACGCCGGTCCCTCGATGCCGAGATCGCGGGCGACGCGGAAGAACACGCTGGGAATGTTCGCGACGGCGGCGGCTGGTCGAGACCACGATCGGAAAGAACGCCGCCATGAAGATGAGGAAGATCGCCGGCGGATCGCCGATGCCCAGCCAGAGGATCGCGAACGGAATCCACGCCAGCGGCGACAGGCTCCTGAAGAAGTTCACCAGCGGCAGAAAGGCCGCGCGCGCGCGCGCCGAGTGCCCAGCAGCAGGCCCGCCGGCACGCCCAGGATCACCGCCAGCAGGAATCCCGCGGAGACGCGGAACAGCGACGCGACGGCGTCGATCAGCCAGTCGTCCGCTGCGCAACTCGAACCACACGCCGCGGGCGACGTCCCAGGGATGCGGAAACAGCGACGGCGGAAAGAACTGCGCCGCGACACCGCCGCCCACACCAGGACGAGCACGATCGGCGTACGAGCGCGAGCAGGGGTGCGGCCGTCCGGGACGCGGGTGGGCCCATGGGTCGCGTCAAGGATTAACGGGCCAGGATCTTGGCCTGGTTGGCGAGGATCTTCGCCTGGTTCGCCTCGATCCCCTTCTGGTTGCGCAGCACCTGATCGAGCTTCTTCTGGTTGCGAAGCATCGCTCCTGGTTCCGCAGAATCTTCGCCTGGTTGGCAAGCACTTGACGTTCGCTCATGACGACTCCTCTGACTCGAGGCTTGGACTGACGCCCTGCGCTACGCGGTTGAGGCTACGACGCCGGCACCATGCCGCTGCGCTCCAGGAGACGGAGTATCTCCGCCGGCGTGGCGTCCAGCTTCGCCGCCGACGCCAGCAGATCCGCGGCGAGGACGGGATACCAGTCCCGCCGCTCGCGATCGAGAAGACCGGCCGATGTCGAACGGCTCGATCGCGCGGTCGATGCGCTCTTCGAGGGCGCGCCGCGCCGGACCGCGCGGAGCGGCGGCCGCCGCGGCGCACAGGCCGCCAGCTCGGGACCGAACGCCGGATGCGCGCAGAGCAGGAACCCCGGCGCGCAGTCCGGGCCGCCCGAGCCGGCGCGCCGCCTCGCTGAAGCTCGCGGCCGCGAAATACAGCAGGCTGAGCCGCTTGAACAGCGGCGGATCGTCCATCGTCGCGTACAACGCGGCGACGAGGCGTTCGGTCGCGTCCAGCTCCGCCAGCGTCGTCTGTTCGTACGCGAGGAGCGCCGCGTCGCGTTCAGGACCCGCGGACGTGCGCTCCAGAAGATCGACGAGGCGCAGGATGCCGAGCAGCGTCAGCGGAAAGCCGGTCGAGAGCAGCGGGTCGATGACGCCGGCGGCCGACGGCAGCAGCGCCCACCCGGGCCCGGCAACGCGCGCGCTGCGGAAGGCGAGGCGGGGCGCGTGGACGAACGGCAGCACGGCGCGCGCCGATCGGAATTGATCCGCGACCGACGGCAGGGTCGCCAGCAGGCGGCTCCATGCCGCCGCGCCATCGGCTGCGCCGAGCGCGGCCGCGACCGGATCGGTCAGCGCCGCGCCGGCGCTCGTGAGGCCGTTGTTGAAGCGGAGCATCCAGATCCATCCGCCAGGAAACACGTGATGGACCGCGGCATCGTCGATCGGATACGGCGGCAGCTCCGGCGACGGCCTCAAGCGGTCCCACCGCTCGACGCCTTCGAAGTGCGTGTAGAGCCCCTGCGTCGCGGGGAGCCATCGGCAGCGGCGCCTCCGTCGAGGCCGAGCGCGCGATGCAGGAACCCGCGCGGCCCGCTGGCGTCGATCACGAAGCCGGCCGTGATTCGGACAGACCGGCCGTCGCGCTCCCCTTCGAGGATCGTGCGGTCCGCCCTCGTGGCGAAGCCGTTCGAGCCGTGTCGCGTCCAGGTAGACGGCGCCTTCGGCCTCCGCCTCCTGCGCGAGCGCCTGATCGAATTGCGGCCGGTACCAATGCGTATCGGCGATCTCGTCGTGCGGGCTCGCCGCCACCAGCAGTTGCCGCTGGTGATCGGCGTCGTCCGCGAACGCGGCGCCGGGCTGGTGGAAGAAGAACGTGAACCCGCGCTTCAGACCGCAGGCGACGTCCGGACGCGCGCGCTGCCAGGTGCCCCACTTGGAGAACACGCGAATCCTCGGCAGATCGTAGCGATCCGCCAGCTCCTCGATCAGCAGGTTGGCGAGAGGCGTGGAGGACTCGCCGATGGCGAATCGCGGGTGGCGGCCGCGTTCGACGAGCACGACGCGCCGTCCTCGCCTGAGCAGCGCGAGCGCGGCGAGCGATCCGGCGAAGCCCGATCCGACGATCGCGACGTCGGCGTCGATGCGCAGTGCGATCCGCAGCGCATAGGGTCATTGCGGGAACGCGCTGCTCGAGGTTCATGGCCTCGAGGCGATCGCGCCGCGCGGCGATGTCGTGCGCGGCCCGTGCGCGAACCGCTCGAGATCCCAGAGATCGACGAACACCCGTCCGCGGCCCTGCGCATGGTCAGGGCCAGCGCGAAGCTGCGCTCGATGTCGTCGAGGCCGGGCGCGCGGAACGATCCGGCGGCGGCCAGCGCGTCGATCGCGCCATTGCCCGGCCGCGTGGGCACCAGCGACACGACGGAGGCGCCGCAGGAGAAGGCCGCGTCCACCGAACGCAGCAGCCAGGCGTCCTGCTCGTGCGACGGGAACGAACGGCGGTGAGATGAGCAGAAAGACACGCAGCGCCACGCCGCGATCGTCGAGCGCCGCTGGCGGCCTGCGCGAAGTCGTTCCAGCGTGAACCGCTTGTTCAGTCGATCGAGCGCGACCGGGTGCGCGGTCTCCAGGCCCATCGCGACTTCGAGCTGCGCCGACGGTGCCCCAGGTCCGCGATGCCGATCGAGCGCCGTCGAGCAACCGATCGACGCGCGGGCCCACGAGCGCGGGATGCGATTCGACGATCACGCGCGACAGCCCGGCGAGCGCCTCGGCCACGCCGTCGTAGTCGGTCCTCGGGAACGGCGCGCGGGTCGAAGAAGCTGCCGGCGTTATAGAGCTTCATGCCGGTGACGGGCACGGTCGCTCATCGCGCACGGCCGACGCGCGCGGCGGCCACCTGCGCGGGAATGGCGCCCGCCGGCGTGTCGCTCGACGGTGGTGTAGGTCCACAAATCGCACATCGCGCAGCGCCACGGGCATTCGCGGCCCGTGAGCAGCACGGTCGCCATGCGCGCGCGACCTCCCTGCGCCGTTCGCTCGTCCTCGACGATGAGACCCTGGTACCGCCAGGGATCGTGCGCGGGCCGCGGGCCCCGCCGCTCGAGCACGAAGCGATCGCGCGCGGCCGCCGTGGCGGGATAGAGCCCGGCGTCAGGCATACATGCGCTCGAATGCCTGGCGGTAGTCGCGCTCCGACTGGCCGAGACGCTGCCGCATCGCATCGACCGATGTGGCGCCGTGCTGGAACCGCCGCTTCGGGAAGACCGGCATGTCGAGTCCCGTCACCGCCTTGACTCCCCGCCGCACGATCTCCCCCTTCAACGCGTAGAGCGTCGGCACGTCGTAGCGGGTCAGGGCCGCGAACGGAATCCCTTCGGCGACGTCGATGACATCCGGCCGGGTGTAGGGACTGAAGCCGGCGAACCCGTACTGCCTCGCGGGCGCGTAGGTCCGCACGTAGCTGCGGCTCAGGCCGCCGCTGTAGGTCAGCGAGTGCTTGATGCGGCCGACGCCCCACCCCTCCTGGTACAGCATCACGTTGTCCACGACGCTGCGGATGGTGAGCTCCGGATTCTCTTCGATCGGGTAGTCCTTCAGGTTCTCGTCGCCGCCGTCTCCGTCGGCGAGATGGCGCCAGTCCGGGTAGCGCTCGCGGATGCCCTTGCAGAGCAGCAGGCCCATCGCGGCGCACTCGACGTCGAGCGACTTGTAGTCTTCGAGCACGCGCAGCGTCTGCTCGACGTCGAGATCGTCCGCGCGTCCGCGCGATCTCCTCGAGGAACATCGACAGTCCCACGCGCCGCAGGAAACGCGCGCGCCTGCTCCACGTCGGGCCCGTTCCCGAGATCCAGCACGAACGCCTTGAGCCTCGCCGGCGCCATGCCGAGCCGCAGCATCGTGTGGTAGGTCACGAGAAACACGGAGCCGCTGTCGATGCCGCCCGAGAAGCTGACGCCGATCGGCTCCGCGCGTTCCGTCGCGCCGGTCGATGCCGCGCAGCCACTTCGCGATTTCGTCCGCCAGCGCGCCGATGTAGCGCCGCCCGATCTCGTCCAGGTCCGGCGGAAGCGTCCCGCGCCCGGGCGTGAAGAAGCGCGTGTAGGTCGGGTCCGGGTCGGGACACCCGACCAGCGCGAGCTCGACGATGTAGTGCGCCGGCACCATGCGGGTGTAGCTCGGGTGAAACTGATTCCCGAGACCGGCCGTCCTCCAGCGCCCGCTGCAGGCGTGTCGATGCGGTCCGCCACGAACAGCGCCGGCCCTTCGTGCCGCTTCGCGAGGAAGTAGCGCATCGGGCGATCCAGCGAGCGCGCCATCCGGACCGTGATGCCGTCCACGGTCACGAGCGCGAAGGATCCGTCGATGGCGCGGACGGCCGCCGGGTCGCCGCCGAGCACCCGGCGACGGGCCTCCTCCACGTCGACGTTGTGAAGCTGGTTCAGGCGTGGGTCGAGCAGGTCGACCAGTTGACTGACGGGACGTCGCAGCATGGCTGTCATTCTCGTACCCGATCTCTAGCCGCGCCTGGGACGTGGGTGAGTCTTCGCGGCTCC
>CAWHUE010000007.1:0-148072 GCA_963832515.1 uncultured Alphaproteobacteria bacterium | reverse complement strand
ATTGCAAGATCCGGAGTCCGACTGAGTGCGCTCGACTTCACGTAGATCTGCACGTAGCCAGCGGCAGGACCAGGTTCGTGTTTGCCGCGACCTCGAAAGCCGAACTTCCCCTTCGTCATTCCTGCCCTCCTCCCACTCTAACTGCGCTGCAGGCCCAGATTTCCTGCTTGGCTGGATCGATACGGATTTCGTCCAATTCAGTGAGTGAGCTCCCTTTCATGAGCCAGTCATTCCTTATGTCCCGGTGTGAATGCAGCCGCGAGCTCTCGTACGAGTGGCTTCATGAAGAACGTGTTGTCATGAGGAGTAACGTTCACCTGCACTCCAATCGCATTGAGCTCGGCTGCAACAATGGGCCCGACCGCCGCAACGACGATACGTTGAGACCTTGCCGCAGCTCCGCTTCTCGACCGAAGGCGCGGGCGACGTCTCGGAACCGTCGAACTTGGGGCGCGCTTGTGAAGGCGATCGCGTCGATCTCGCCGGCAGCCATTTCAGCAATCACGGCCATCACGCGCGCATCGTCGGCTTCAGAAGCGTAGACATATGGAAGCACGGGATCTGCTTTCGCGCCGGCGCCTTCGAGGAACTTCAGAAGTCGCTCATTCGCGTTGCCGGGATATAGCTGCACGCCAACGCGACGCATGGTGAGGTCATGCCGTTTAAGTGCCGCGATAATGCCTTCAGTCGTGGGTTCGTCGGCGGGCACGTCCGTGACCAATCCGATCTCTCGCAGCGCGCGCACTGGTTTTGGTCCACGCGTGATCTTCCGTGTCTCGGCGAGCGCGGCACGGAAGGCTGGTTCCAGGTCAAGGCGTCGAGCGAAACCGAGGAGCCGCCGGAGACCTTCACCCGTCATCAGCACAAGGTCGTTACACGTCCCTTTCGCGAAGCGGCGTAGCCACGCGTTTATGGGGACCGGATCAGGCGCATCGCGGATGGCGATCATTGGACAGGGAACGGTATCGGCACCGCGCTCCTCCAGCATGCGCAGCAGCTGGCCAAGTTCGCGGGTTTCCGGTACCACAATTCGTCGTCCGGTCAGCTCTTCCGTCATCGCCTAAGCTCTTCCGTCGTGCTCAAACTCGCATTACACGCCGATGGCCACTTTCGAGACGCCGACACCAGGTAATCCAGCTCAAACTTTAGGGTCGGGCGATGGCGGCGTTCAGCCCGGCTCATCGATAGGGCGCGTCAAGCGAAATATTCTTTGTGATCACCCGCTCCCAGCGGTCGCCATTCGCAAGCAGGCGCTCCTTGTTGTAGTAGAGCTCCTCGGCTGTCTCGGTTGCGAACTCGAAGTTCGGTCCCAGGACGATGGCGTCGACAGGACAGGCCTCCTGGCAGAAGCCGCAGTAAATGCATTTCATCATGTCGATATCGAAGCGGGTCGTCCGCCGCGTGCCGTCGTCGCGTCGCGGTCCCGCCTCGATGGTGATGGCCTGCGCCGGGCAGATTGCCTCGCACAGCTTGCAGGCGATGCAGCGCTCCTCACCGTTCGGATAGCGCCGCAGCGCAAGCTCGCCGCGAAACGGGGTGAGAGCGCCCCCTTCTCAAACGGATAGTTCAGCGTCACCTTCGGCTTGAAGAAGTAGCGCATCGCCAGGAAGAACGCGGAAACGAACTCAGTCAAAAAAATCGACCGGGCCGCTTGATCTAGCCTGGATGTTCTTTTCCTGCCGGACCTCACCAGTTTGGCCATACGCTCGAACATCTCGCTCCGGATTTCCGACCTGTCCGCCTCCCTCAGCTCGTCGCGGCGCACTCAGAGCGCATCCTATATTCAAAATAGAGAATGGGGCGGACGCTGGTTTAATGGGCATCACCTGCTACATGGTCCGCCCCACGGCGCGCTGCATGTATTGGCATTAGTCAACAATGGCGCGCGTATCTCACAGATGGCAATTCGGTCACCCCAGCACAAGTGAAGTCGATCAAAAGCAAGAAGGAACAACTGACCCACACTGAGGCGTCGAGAAAAAAAGGCTGGTGTTGGCCTGACGCACGCCTCCATCTGGCGTTCCGACTTAGACCCAACTTCCGACCCGTTTGGGAGTGCAAAGAGTTGGAAACTCCTGGGTTGGGTACGAGTTAGTAGTGTCTGCGTGGCCAGAACAGCGATCCGCTAGACCCGCAGGTATGCGCTATGGAGTGGAGGCGGCTTGCGTTCGGTGGTACTGAGACTCAGCCACGTTAATCCTCGTAGAATAGGTGGGAACTATGCACAAGCTGATCACCGCCCTCGTCGCGACATTAACGATACTTCTCGCTGGCTCCATCGTTGGGAAAGCCGAGGCAACGCCAAGACCGGTGTTCCCTCTAACGAAAAGCTATACCCCGACTGAAAAGGTTGGCTACTACCGCCGATACGCCCGGCGACAATTTCGCCGTGGCTACCGCCGTGGCTACTATGGCTATGGCTACCCATATTATGGCTATGGCTACCGACGCCCATATTATGGCTATGCCTACCCATATTATGGCTATGGCTACCGGCGCCCATATTATGGCTATGGCTACGGGCGCCCATATTATGGTGGCTATGGCTATCGACGCTTTTGGCGCTACTAGAACCGTAGCGAGCCAATAGCTGCGGGCGTAAAACACCGCCGCAGGGCTGAGGAGCATCATCACTCTTATAGTCGCGGGGCAAAGCACGCTTGGCGTAACGCGCGCTGAAATGCGCATCGATACCGTGCTGTGTTGCGTGGTTCGTTTGCAAATCCGTTTGCAGACTTCTTTACCAGCCCATGTCCGCTTACCTTGCCATAGCGGGGATGCCGAGAGTTAAGCCGGTCATCGGAAGCGCCTCAACACGAACCTGAGTCTGATCCCGCGCCGACCATAATGTCGCTTCCATCGCCGGTACTTCTTTGCCTTGGCGCGAGGCTTTGGCACCACCGTCGCCGACCGCGCTGCTTCATCAGGGACTTCGAAACGTTGCTCCCCAGATTCGGTTGACGCGGCATCCTCAGTGCTTGGTGCCAAGGACGCGGAATGAATCCACCCAGTTTTGCCCGCGACGGGGTCCACAATCTGCACCCAGTCAGACTCACGCGATGCCACCGCAGCCTCTGCACCCGGATGGGCAGTACCGATGATGTCGGAAGAGCTGGATGGACCAGTCACGTATGCTGGCGGCCGTCGTCACTCTCACACGCTCCTGGCTAGCGCCTGGCGTTGGCGTCTCCGCGGTAGCTTCTGGGGCACGGTCGACTTGCGCTGGCTCGACGACTGGCGGAACTTCTATCAATCGATGGCTTGGACTGGTTAACCCTCCTGGTTCGGCCGCGCTATCCGGCTTTGCGAGCGGCGCACTGGTTGCCCCCGGCGCTGGTGTTTGGCCAATCTGAGGGTGCGCGGTCTGCACCGCAGATCCAACGTCCGGGGGGGGGGTCAGGGGCTGGTTGCAGCGCCGTCGGGGTCGCCTGATGCAAAGCTAACTGGGATGAAACAGGCTGCCTCCCTCCCCACGGACCCAGACTAATCGCAAGAATTAGAGTGCTGACAGCGTAAATGACACTGCCGGCAAGCCAGACACGCTCTATCGACCCTGCGCCGGCGGTCCGTGGGTTCCAACGTGGCACTGTCTTCCTTAGCTTCAAGGAATTTTTCTGAGGGGTCGATAATGTCAAAGGGCTCAAACACTTGTGTTTCCGTGAGCTAGAGCGAATCATAAACGCATCCGAGAACAACTTAGTTCGAGGCAGCAGACCTTGGGAGTGGTTCGCGCGTTAAAGCGGCACCAGCGGACCCCAAAATCAAAAAAAATCAAAAAATCAAAAAACCAGGATGTAACAGCAGTGTTTGATGTCCGGTTAGAACAACCTGCCGTCTACATTTGCATTGGCTTGGAGATTGCTTTGACCCCCGAGCAGAGGATGCGTCGATGACCACTTTCCTTACTGGCGTGACGGGTTTCCTCGGCAAGCAACTGGCTTCGGCGCTGCTCGCCGAGGGAGAAGATCTCGTGGTCCTTGCGCGCGGCCGCAGCGTCATCGAAGCTAACCGACGGGTGCAGGAAGCTCTCTTCGCGCGCAGAAACGGATCTATGAGCCCTCGCGTCCACGTCTGTCTCGGCAGCCTCGAGGCACCGGGCCTTGGACTCGGGCCCGGCGATCGCGACCTGATCCTATCGCGCTGTGAAGATTTCATCCATTGCGGCGCCAACGTCCGCTTCGATCTTCCCTTGCCGATGGCTCGCGCCGTCAATGTCGGGGGAACGCGAGGCGTTCTGGCGCTGGCGCGGGAACGAGAGCGCCGCGGGGGCTTGCGGCGGTTGCACCACGTCAGCACCGCCTTCGTTGCCGGCAATCGCACCGATCTAGTCGGCGAAAACGAGCTCGACGCGCGACTCGGACACAAGAACTCCTACGAGCAAAGCAAGTTCGAAAGCGAGACCGAGGTACGGCGCGCCTTCGCAGAGCTGCCGATCACTGTCTACCGGCCGAGCATTGTCGTCGGCAATTCCTCCTCGGGCGCGACCTCGAGCTTCAGCGCCTTCTACTGGCCGCTGAAAATCTTCGCCCTCGGGAGCTGGCGCACCTGCCCGGGCCGCGCGAACACGCCGGTCGACCTCGTCCCCGTTGACTACGTAGTCCGCGCCATGTTGCATCTCGGGCGCAGCACCGACAGCGTCGGACGGTCCTTTCACCTCTCCGCCGGCGCCGAGGGCGTGGTCACCATCGGCGAAATTTGCAACTCGCTGCACCGTTTCTTCCCACACCGCAAGCCTGTGCGTTTCGTAAACCCTGATTGGTGGCTGCGCTATGTGCATCCCGTGCTGAAGCGGGTGGGACTAGGGGCGAAGTCCGCTGGATGCTGGAGACCGGCGAATACTACGTGCCGTATTTCTCCCACAATCCGCGCTTCGACGATCACGGTACGCGCGAGCTCCTCGCCGGCAGCGGCATCAAGGCACCGTGCGTCCTCGACTATGCCGAGCGCCTGTTCCGCTACTGCGTCGAAAGCAACTGGGGACAGCGCCCCGAGCCAATCGGGGGCCACGGCGAGGCGCGGTGATGTCTTCGCACATGCGCCGCCTGCGATACGTGTGGTGCCCGAGCCGCAATTGCAGCCGCCGCGAGATCAGAAACACGACGCGATCTCTTTCGAAGATTTTCATTTTCGTGATCGTGGCAGTCAAAATGGCTAGCGCCTCTGCCGACGGCCGAGAGATCGAGTCCTGTGTTCAGACGGGCTCTCTGTCAGGTTTGCAATTGGTTTGCAAACCTGCCAGCGGCCAGACTTTGTTCCAAAAACGATAAAGGCGTGTAGCGAAATCAATCGCTTGAAGTAGCCGAGATATTTGGCGGAGAGGGAGGGATTCGAACCCTCGGTACGGTTACCCGTACAACGGTTTTCGAGACCGTCCCGTTCAACCACTCCGGCACCTCTCCGTGCGGGTCATGTAGCCTTCCCGCCTCTTGAGGACAACCCAAGTGACCGCACCACCCCGAATTTGCCGGTCCCCGCAGGGCCAGCGCCGAAGTTGACTTGTGGAGTTCGGCATCTATATTGCGCCGCCTAGTGGCAGCTTTGGCGGCATGCCCGCGCGGGAGCCAGACCCGCCGGCTCTCCAGGCTCAGAAATCGGACGGATCAAGCCTATGTTCGCGGTCATTCGCACGGGCGGCAAGCAATATCGCGTGGCGCCGAACGACGTCATCGAGGTCGAGAAGATCGCGGGCAAGCCCGGCGAGATCATCGAGCTTTCCGAAGTGCTTCTGCTTGGCGGCGACAGTCCCAAGACGGGCAACCCGACAATCGCTGGCGCGCTGGTCGCGGCAGAGGTGATCGAGCAGACCCGCGGCGACAAGGTCATCGTCTTCAAGAAGAAGCGCCGCAAGAACTATCGCCGCAAGAAGGGCCATCGCCAGGAGCTGACCGCGCTCCGCATCATCGAGATCCTGACCGACGGCAAGAAGCCTTCGAAAGCCGCGGCCAGGCCCGAACCCAAGAAGGTCGAGAAGAAGCCTGAGCCGGCCAAAGCCGAGAAGAAGCCGACCGCTGCGAAGAAGGCCGAGCCAAAGAAGGCCGAGGCCAAGAAGGAGACGAAACCGGCGCGGAAGCCTGCCGCCAAACCTGCGAAGGCCACGGCACGGAAGCCCGCAGCCAAGCCGAAGAAGAAGTAAGGAAGCCTGTCATGGCACATAAGAAAGCAGGCGGCTCGTCGCGCAACGGCCGGGATTCGGCCGGGCGGCGCCTCGGCCTGAAGAAATCCGGCGGCCAGAGCGTGATCGCCGGCAACATCATCGTGCGTCAGCGCGGCACCAAATGGCACCCGGGCGACGGCGTCGGCATGGGCAAGGACCACACGCTCTTCGCGCTACGCGAGGGCGAGGTCACCTATGCCACCAAGCAGAAGGGCCGGGTCTACGTCTCGGTCAAGCCAAGCTAGCTTCTTTCGCGCCTCGCAACTCAATTCTAAGATGTCATGCCCGCGTAGGCGGGCATCCAGTATTCACCAGGCTGACGCAGGGACTACTGGGTTGCCCGGTCAAGCCGGGCAATGACAAGCTTGGCTGTGAAATGATCAGCATCAGGACGCCACGTCTGTTGTTGCGGTCCCCGGCGATCTCGGACGCCGGCCGCATCAGCCTGCTCGCCGGCGACTACGATGTCGCCAGCATGACCGGCACCATCCCGCACCCGTGCAGCGAACAGCAGGCTAAAGATTGGATCGAAAGCGCGCTCTCGGGCGACGATGAAATCGTGTTCGCCATCACGCTGCCTGGCGGGCTGATCGGCTGCACCGGCTATCGCGCGTTCGGCACGGACCATGCGGAGCTCGGCTATTGGATCGGCAAGCCCTATTGGGGCCAGGGCTACGCCACCGAGGCGGTGCTGGCGCTGATCGCGCATGTCTTCGACGACGGCGGCTTCGACTACCTTACCGCGGGCCATTTCACGGACAATCCCGCGTCGGAGCGGGTGCTCCGCAAGGCAGGCTTCGAGCGCACGCACGCGGAGACCCGCGAGAGCGTGGCGCGCAGCGACACGGTGCCGAGCCTCGTCTATCGGCTCGACCGCGAGGCGGCGCTCGCCGTGCTTCGGGCAGGCTAGCGGCGCGCTCCACCTGCGTAGTGTATTAGAAAGCCGCCGGTGCTAAGCCCTGTCCCATGCAGTTCCTCGATCAGGCCAAGGTCTATGTGCGCGCGGGCGACGGCGGCAACGGCGCCGTCAGCTTCCGGCGGGAGAAGTTCGTCGAGTTCGGCGGTCCCGACGGCGGCGGCGGGGGCAAAGGCGGCGACGTGATCGTCGAGTGCGTGGCGAACCTGAACACGCTGCTCGACTACCGCTACAAGCAGCATTTCAAGGCGAAAAAGGGCGGCCAGGGCATGGGCAAGAACCGCACCGGCGCAGGCGGCGCCGACGTAGTGCTGAAAGTGCCGCCCGGCACGCAGATCCTCGAAGAGGACAATGAGACGGTGATCGCGGACCTGACCACGCCCGGCGAGCGCATCGTGCTGCTCAAGGGCGGAAATGGCGGCTTCGGCAATACGCATTTCAAGTCCTCCACCAACCAGGCGCCGCGCCGCGCCAATCCCGGGCAGCAGGGCGAGGAGCTGTGGATCTGGCTGCGGCTCAAGCTGATCGCGGACGCCGGTATCGTCGGCCTGCCGAATGCAGGCAAGTCGACCTTGCTTGCCGCGGTGAGCGCGGCCAAGCCCAAGATCGCCGACTATCCCTTCACGACGCTGCATCCCAATCTCGGCGTGGTCAGGATCGACGGCTTCGATTTCGTGCTGGCCGACATTCCCGGCCTGATCGAGGGCGCCCATGAAGGCGCGGGCATCGGCGACCGTTTCCTCGGCCATGTCGAGCGTACCGCCGTGCTTCTGCATCTCGTCGATGCAACGCTCGACGACGTCGCCCATGCGCATGGCATCGTGCGCGGCGAGATCGAGGCTTATGGCGCGGGGCTCGAGGACAAGCCGGAGATCGTGGCGCTTTCCAAGATCGACGCCGTGCCCAAGGATGAGCTGAAGAAGAAGCTGCGCGCGCTGAAGAAGACTGCGGGCAGCGCGCCGCTTGCCGTTTCCGCCGCGAGCGGCGAAGGCGTGACGGACGTGCTGCGCGCGCTCGCCGCCGAGGTCAAGGTGGCGCGCGGCGAAGGACAACGCGCAGCCCGCGCGGGCTTCGGGGTGGCGGCCATGAGACAAGAGTGGACGGACGCCAAGCGCATCGTCGTCAAGATCGGCTCGTCGCTGCTGGTCGATGCGGCGAGCGGCACGCTGAAGGCCGCGTGGCTCGGCGCGCTTGCCGACGACATCGCGGCGATCCGCAAAGATGGCAAGGACGTGATCGTGGTCTCGTCCGGCGCGATCGCGCTTGGCCGCAACGCGCTCAAGCTGCCCAAGGGCGCGCTCAAGCTGGAGGACAGCCAGGCGGCCGCCGCGGTCGGGCAGATCGATCTCGCGCATGCCTACGAGGATGCATTCCGCGCGCGGGGTCTGGTCGCGGCGCAAGTGCTGCTCACGCTCGGCGACACGGAAGAGCGGCAGCGCTATCTCAATGCACGCAGCACCATGACCACGCTGCTCAAGCTCGGCGCGGTGCCAGTCGTAAACGAGAACGACACGGTGGCGACGAGCGAGATCCGATATGGCGACAACGACCGGCTAGCCGCGCGCGTCGCCTCGATGATGAGCGCCGATTGTCTCGTGCTGCTCTCGGATGTCGATGGCTTCTACACCGCGCCGCCCGGCTCATGCACCGATGCGCGCCGGCTCGACGAGGTACGCGACATCACACCGGAAATCGAAGCGATGGCGGGCGACGTGGGCTCGGAGCTGTCGCGAGGCGGCATGGTGACCAAGATCGAGGCGGCGAAGATCGCGGTCGCGGCCGGCACGCATATGGCGATTGCGAGCGGCAAGGTGCTGCATCCGCTCGACGCGCTTGCGAAGATGGGCGCCTGCACTTGGTTCATCGCGCGATCCGATCCCGTGACCGCACGCAAACGCTGGATCGCAGGCACGCTTACGCCCAAAGGCGCGCTGATCGTCGACACGGGCGCGGCGGCAGCGCTTGCGTCCGGCAAGAGCCTGCTTCCCGCCGGCGTTACGGGCGTCGAGGGGCGGTTCGGGCGTGGCGATGCGGTGACGATCAGGAACGGGGAGGGCGTCGAGCTCGGGCGGGGCCTTGCCGCCTACGACCACGAGGAAGCGAAGGCGATCATCGGCCGCAAGAGCGGTGAAATCGCCGCGGTTCTCGGCTACCTTGGGCGGCCTGAGTTGATCCACCGCGACGACATGGTGCTGAAGCGGAAGAACGAGCGTTGAGCGCGATCCAAGATAGGCCCGAGGCGAGCATCGAGCCGATGATGCTCTATATGGGGCGGCTCGCCCGCGAAGGGGCGAGCGAGCTTGCGCGCGCAACACCTGCGCAGAAGAACGAGGCGCTCGAGCGCATGGCGGCACGGCTTGCCGCCGGGTCCGAGAAGATCGTCGAGGCGAACCGTCAGGACCTTGAAGCCGCTCAGAAAAAGGGCCGCGATGCGGCTTTCCTCGACCGGCTCAAGCTTGATGCCTTGCGGGTGGCGGCGATGGCGCGGGGCTTGCGCGAGATTGCGGCGCTTGCCCGATCCGGTCGGCCAGGTGATCGCATCCTGGACACGGCCGAACGGTCTCGAGATCGCGCGCGTGCGCGTGCCGCTCGGCGTAATCGGCATGATCTATGAAAGCCGGCCGAACGTCACGGCAGATGCGGCGGGCCTCTGCCTCAAATCCGGCAATGCGGTGATCCTGCGCTCGGGCTCGGAGAGCTTTCTTACCTCGCTCGTCATCGCCAACCTACTCAACGAGGGCGTGAGCGAGGCAGGCTTGCCGGCCTCGGCGATCCAGCTCGTGCCGACGGTCGACCGCTCGGCGGTGGGCTTCATGCTGGCGGGGCTCGGCGGCGCCATCGACGTAATCGTGCCGCGCGGGGGCAAGAGCCTCGTCGCGCGCGTGCAGGAAGAAGCGCGCGTATCGGTCTTCGCGCATCTCGAAGGCGTGTGCCATGTCTATGTGCATGAACGCGCCGATCTCGACATGGCGCGCACGATCCTGATCAACGCCAAGATGCGGCGTACCGGCATTTGCGGCGCGGCGGAGACGCTGCTCGTGGATCATGCTGCTGCGCCGACGCATCTCGGGCCTCTGGTCGATGCGCTGATCGAAGCGGGCTGCGAGGTGCGCGGCGATCCGGAGACGCAGCGCACCGACAGCCGGGTCAAGCCCACGAGCGAGGACGACTGGCCGAAGGAATATCTCGACGCCATCATCGCGGTGAAAGTGGTGGATGGGCTCGACGAGGCGGTCGCGCACATTGCGCAATATGGCTCGCAGCATACCGATGCCATCGTGACCAACGACAAGCAGGCCGCGGAAGCCTTCCTCGCGCGCGTTGACAGCGCGATCGTCCTGCACAACGCCTCGACGCAGTTCGCCGATGGCGGCGAGTTTGGCATGGGCGCGGAGATCGGCATCGCCACTGGCCGTTTCCATGCGCGCGGACCGGTTGGCGTCGAGCAGCTCACGACCTTCAAATATGTCGTGCGCGGGCAGGGCCATGTCCGGCCTTGAGCGAATTGCCTGACAGCGAAGCTCTGTTCACCTCTCCTCTTGGGGGAGAGGTCGAGCGCCGCAGCGCTCGGGTGAGGGGCTAAGTGGCTGCTCAGAAAAATCCCCCTCACCCGTCTCGCCGCACAGCGGCGAGCCGGCCTCTCCCCCAAGGGGAGAGGAAACGCACGCGCTTGCCGCTTGCTGCGCCGCGCATGCGCATCGGACTGCTCGGCGGCTCGTTCAACCCGCCACACGCCGCGCATCGGCAGATCAGCTTGACGGCGCTGAAGCGGCTGGGGCTCGACAAGGTGTGGTGGCTGGTCAGCCCCGCCAACCCGCTCAAGGACACTTCCGGGCTGCCGGACCTCGAACAGCGGATCGCCGCGGCGAACCAGGTCGCGCGCCACCCGCGCATCGAGGTCACGGGATTCTCCGGCAACAGCAGATCGCTCTACACGGTGGACGTGCTCACGGCGATCAAGCGCCGCTATCCGGGCGTGCATTTCGTTTGGCTGATGGGCGCGGATAATCTCGCCGATATCCATCGCTGGCGCGCCTGGCAGACGATCTTCGGGATGATGCCGATCGCCGTGCTCGACAGGCCCGACTACCGGCTGAGGGCCCGGGCAAGCCAGGGGGCGCAGCGCTTCGCTGACTTCCATGTCGACGAATCGGACGCGAGGGGATTGGCGCAGCTCGAGCCGCCGGCCTGGACGGTGGTCACGCATCCGCTGTCGGGACTGTCCTCCACCGCGATCCGCGCCAAGACCGAGACCAAACCAAAAAAGCAGGAGCCCAAACCTAAGCCGAAAGCCGAGTCCAAGCCCGCAGCGAACCCCAAGCCCAAGCCGAAATCCAAGCCGGCGCAAAAGCCGAAGCAGACGGTCAAGGTCGCGGCAACCAAGAAGCCGAAGCAGCAGCAGAAGGCCGAGGCAGCAGCCCCAAAGCGTAGCAAGACGAAAGCGGTTAAAGCCCCCGCCAAGACGACGAAGCAAAAAACCTCGGCCAAGAAGGCCACGCGAAAAGCCCCTTCCAAGCAGAACCGGGGAAAGAAAAAGCCTAAGCGCCGCTAGCTATTGAATAAAGCCCGTGCGGCATACTATCCTTATGGCGTGAAGCGGCAACCAAAGCCGGGGCACCGCGTTGTGAGCGGCGTCAGTCGGAGCCCGCTTCCAGCAGGAGCAATGACGGAAGGACAGTCACCACAACATGCGCTCACCTAGAGAGGGTGCTCGACGCAGCACGCCTCCTACCGGACTGGCGTCATTCCGCGCCAATCCGAACCACCTGCTCAACGTCGTGCTCGACACGCTCGAGCAACGCCAAGGCCGAGAACGTCGTCAGCATCGACCTGAGCGGAAAGACCTCGATCGGCGACCAGATGGTCATCGCCTCGGGACGCTCGCAGCGCCATGTCGGCGCCGTCGCCGACCACCTCGTCAAAAGGCTCAAGGACGAAGGCTACGGACGCGCACGCGTCGAAGGGCTGCCGCAATGCGATTGGGTGCTGATCGACGCGGGCGACGTCATCGTCCATGTGTTCCGGCCCGAGGTCCGCGAGTTCTACAACCTCGAAAAGATGTGGTCGGCGGACCGGCCCATGGAGCGCTTGGTGATCTGAGAGGGGCCCTAACCCTAGCGCCGGCGCGTCCGGCCGAGAGTCGCGCCATGCGGCTCCTGATCGCTGCCGTCGGCAGATTGAAGCAGGGGCCGGAGCGGGAACTGTTCGCCCATTACCTCGCCCGCGCCGAGGCTCTCGGCCGCAAGCTCGGGCTTACGCCAATCACCGCCATCGAGATCGCCGAGCCTAAGGCCAAGACCGCGCCGGAGCGCAAGGCCGCCGAGGCTGCCGCGCTGCTCGGCAAGATCCCCGCCGGCCACAAGCTCATCGGCCTCGATGAAAAAGGCGAAGCACTCTCAAGCGAGTCCTTCGCGCGCCTGATCGGAAGCTATCGCGATAACGGCGTGTCGGGATTAGCCGTTGTCATCGGCGGTGCGGACGGACTCGGCTGCGGCGTTCTTGCCAAGGCCGACAAGATGGTTTCCCTCGGCCCCATGACGCTCCCACACGGGCTTGCCCGAATCGTGCTCGCCGAGCAGATCTACCGGGTGGCGACGATCCTCGCGGGCCATCCCTATCACCGCACCTAAGGTTAAGTATTCGTAAGCGTTTTGCCTTGATTTTGCCGTATCGCTCCGCTGTCGTTGCCGTCGGCTGCATGGCCAAAAGGCGCATGGCGCAATCCGATCGATTGACCTCCAAACGACCAAGGATTCGGTCCGCTCTGCTCCTCACAGGGGCGCAGAGCGCCAGGATGCTTGGCGCTGCGATCCTTTGCGTCCTGCCGCTCGTCGCTCTCGCGCAGGAAGACCTGTCGCGCGACGCGGCGAAGAAGCGGCTCGACGAAACCGAGCAGCAATTGCAATCGAGCCGCACCAAGGAAGAGGGGCTCGTCAAGGACATCGCGGCGCTCGACGCAGAGCGGGCGCGGCTCAATACGGAGCTGATCGAGGCCGGCCAGAGAGTGCAGGATAGCGAGGCGAAGCTTTCGGAGACGGAAGCCAAGCTCGCAGAACTCACCGAGCAGGTCACGATCATCCAGAACTCGATCGCCGAGCGGAAGGAAGCCATCGTCAAGATGCTGAGCGCCATGCAGAGGATCGGCCGGACCCCGCCGCCCGCGCTCGTCACGCGCCGCGACGATGCGCTCGCGGTGGTGCGCAGCGCCATGCTGCTCGCCGACGTGTTCCCCGAGCTGAAATATCAGGCGGACAATCTGTCGCGCGAGTTGGAGGGCCTGGTCACGATCGAGACCAGCATCCGCGAGCAGCGCGACAAGGAGAAAAGTGCGACAGATCGGCTCGCCTCCGAGCGTTCCCGCGTCGACCGTCTCTTGGGAGAGAAGAAGACGAAGCTTGCCCAGGGCGAAGCTGAGCTTGCCGAGGTGAAAGTCGCGGCGGCCGAGCAGGCCAAGGCCGTGACCGACCTCAGCGACCTCATCGGGAAGCTCGACGACGCAGATCGCCAAGGTCGAGATTGCGCAATATGACGCAGAGCTCGCCGCCGAGCGGGCGCTCAGACAGCGCCTCGAGCAGCAGGCCATGGCGACGCCTTCCAACGAGGCGGTGGTCGAGCTCAAGCCCGCCTCGACCAAGGTTGCTTTCGCAAGCCCAGACCGGCTCAAGCCGGCCATGCCGTTCGAAATGGCCAAGGGCTCGCTGAAGCTGCCGGCGCAAGGGCGGCGGCTGAAGCGGTTCGGCGACGCCCGCCCCGAAGGCTCTACGTTCGAGGGCGTTTCGATGCAAACCAGGCCCGAGGCGCGTATCGTCGCGCCTGCTGACGGCTGGGTTGTTTATGCGGGAGAATTCCGCTCGTATGGGCAGCTATTGATCATCAACGCGGGCGGGGGCTATCATATTCTCCTTGCGGGGATGAGCCGCATAGACGTAAGCCTCGGCCAGTTTGTCCTAGCCGGCGAGCCCATCGCAGTGATGGGAAATTCGGCGGTTTCAGGCCAGGCCGGCGATGGAAATTCACGCCCCGTCCTCTATGTAGAATTCAGAAAGGACGGCAAGCCAATAGACCCTGACCCGTGGTGGGCCGAGGCTTCCGAGAAGGTACAAGGATGATGCGGAAATCCGACTACGCGCTTTGGGCGCTTCTGGTGTTGGCCGTGCTCGCTGCCGGTTCGACGATGGTGAGCCTGGCTCAAAGCCAGGGCACTTCGGGCGCGAACTCGGAGATCTACAGGCAGCTCGACCTGTTCGGCGAGGTGCTCGAGCGCGTGCGGTCCGACTATGTCGAGAAGCCGGAAGACCCGAAGCTGATCGAGGCCGCGATCAACGGCATGCTGACCGCGCTCGACCCGCATTCGGCCTATCTCAACCCGAAGCATTTCCGCGACATGCAGGTGCAGACCCGCGGCGAGTTCGGCGGGCTCGGCATCGAGGTCACCATGGAGAACGGCGTGGTCAAGGTGGTCGCGCCGATCGAGGATACGCCCGCCTCGCGCGCCGGGCTGATGAGCGGCGACCTCATCACCCATCTCGACAAGGAGCAGATCCTCGGCCTCACCCTGCAGGAGGCGGTGGAGAAGATGCGCGGGCCGGTGAACTCGCCGATCACGCTCACCATCATGCGCAAGGGCACCGAGGATCCGTTCGACGTGAAGGTCGTTCGCGACGTGATCCACATCAATCCGGTGAAGTACAACGCCGAGGGCGAAGACGTCGGCTATATCCGGCTCACCACCTTCAACGAGCAGACCACGGCCAATTTGCAGAAGGCCGTCGAGGACCTGAAGAAGCAGCTCGGTCCGAAGCTCAAGGGCTACATCGTCGACCTCCGCAACAACCCGGGCGGCCTGCTCGATCAGGCCATCTCGGTGTCCGATGCCTTCCTCGACCAGGGCGCCATCGTGCTGACGCGCGGCCGCAATCTCGAGGAGACGCAGCGCTCGAACGCGCGGCCCGGCGACATCACCGGCGGTGCGAAGATCGTGGTGCTGCTCAATGGCGGCTCCGCCTCGGCATCCGAGATCGTGGCCGGCGCGCTGCAGGATCATCAGCGCGCGACCATCGTCGGCACGCGTTCCTTCGGCAAAGGCTCGGTGCAGACCATCATCCCGCTCGGCTCGAACGGGGCGCTCCGGCTTACCACCGCGCGCTACTACACGCCGTCAGGCCGCTCGATCCAGGCCAAGGGCATCGACCCGACGGTGGTGATCGAGGAGGAGCTTCCCGAAGAGCTGAAAAAGAAGGCCGATCTTCAGAACACCCGCGGCGAGTCCAATCTGCGCGGCCACCTCAAGGGCGAGAGCGAGGGCAAAGGCGAGAGCGAGGGCAAGAGCGAAGGCAAAGGCGAAAGCGAGGCCGAGGACGCCGGAGAGGGCGAGGATGCGGGCAAAGCCGACGAAGCGCAGGAGGAAGAGTCCGGAAGCTCGTCCTACGTGCCTCAGGACAAGGAGAAGGACACGCAGCTCAAATATGCGCTCGACCTTCTGCGCGGCATCAAGTCCGTCGACACGGAAGCCAAGAAGAAGGCCGAGGCCAACCAGGCTAACTGAGCGCCAGCCTATGACCGGTGCTGATTGCCGGCGAGCGGGGAGGGTGAAGGCGAGATGAAGGCGCTGGCCGTCGCAACCGGAATTGTGTTCTGGACGCTCGTGCTCGGCACTGCTTGGCTCGTCTTTTTTCCCGGAAGCGATAGCGGCGAGCCCGTCGCTGTGCTTCAGGTCGAGCCGGCAGCCGCTCCAAGCGCGCCTCCGGCACCGGAGGGCGACCCGTTAGGCGGCACGGAAGCGCCGGCCAGGAACCAGGCCAGGAGGGTAACGTCGATCTGCCCCCCGGCTTTGCCGTAACTGGCCCTCCCGACCCGCCGGCGGCGGAGCCGGCGCCCGCGCCCGAGGAGCAGGACGTCCGCCTCCGCTGCCTCAGCCTGACGATGCCGCCCCGCCGATGCCGGATGGCGATCAGCAAGGCGCGTTGCGCTCTGCTTCGCCGCAGACCGCCGCACTGGCGCCGGTCCCGGTCCAGACTGAAACTCTGGGGCCTGCGGCCGCAACTCCACCTGCCGCAGAGCAAAGTCCGCAGTTTCGCCCGCAGCCGGGCAAGCGGCCGCGACGCCCGCGCAACCCGAAGGCGCCGAGGAGACTGGGTCCATCGCGCTGCCGCCGGTGCCCGCGCCTGACCTCGTGGAGCACTCGCAATACGGTCCGCTGCCGAAGGTTGCGCTCGACGGCAAGCGCCCCGCTGAGGTCTATGCGCGCCCCTCGTCTCATGCCAAGGCCGCCATGGGGGGTCCTGCGCGCATTGCGGTGCTGGTCAACGGGCTCGGCCTGCCGGATGCGCCAAGCAGCGAGGTGCTCGAAGGGCTGCCCGCGCCGATCAGCGTCGCTTACGCCGCCTACGGCCGTTCTCTCCAGGAGCTCGTGACCAAGGCCCGCGCCGCCGGTCATGAGGTCCTGCTGCAAATCCCGCTCGAGCCGAACAACTACCCGACCGAGGATCCCGGTCCGCACACGCTGCTCACTACGCTGCCGCCGGATGAGAACCTCAAGCGGCTGCAATGGCTGATGTCGCGCTATACGGGTTATGTGGGCATCACCAACCATATGGGCGCGAAGTTCGAGACCACGCGGGAGGCCATGCTCCCGTGCTCGAAGAGGTCAAGCGGCGCGGCCTGCTCTATCTCGACGACGGCTCCGTCAAAGGCTCGGCGGGAGAGCCCATCGCGGGTGCGATCGGGCTCGACTATGCCGTGGCGAACGTCCGGCTCGACGAAGGTTCCGGCGGGCTCGCCAAGGCGCTTGCCGAGCTCGAGATCCTGGCGCGCGAGCGCGGCACGGCGATCGGCGTCGCGAAGGCCAAGGCCGCCACCGTGAAGCAGCTCGCGGACTGGGCCGACAAGCTCGAGGCCAAGGGTCTCGTGCTGGTGCCGGTCAGCGCCGCCATGCGCTCGCAGCGGCAAAGCTGACCATTCTTCCATGACATCGAATGGCGACAAGCAGGCAGGCGACCTGCCTTACCGGCCTTGCGTCGGCGTGATGCTGCTCAATGCTCGAGGGGCTTGCCTGGATCGGGCGGCGCGCTGACCATGGCGGCGCCGCGGACGCCGAGGGACGCGGCACCTGGTGGCAGATGCCGCAAGGCGGCATGGACGCGGGCGAGGACCCGGAGGCGGCCGCGCGCCGCGAGCTTATCGAGGAGACGGGTGTGCGCAGTATCAGCATGCTTGCGCGAACGAGCGCCTGGCACCTCTACGACCTTCCGCCCGAGCTTGTCGGGGTTGCTTGGGAGGGGCGCTATCGGGGTCAGAAGCAAATCTGGTTCTTGGGCGCGCTTCGAAGGCGAGGAGAGCGAGATCGACATCGGACCGCGGGAAGGCCATAGGCGAGAATTCGATGCCTGGCGCTGGGCGAGCGTCGCGGAGTTGCCGGGCCTCGTCGTGCCCTTCAAGCGCGAGGTCTATGCCCGCGTGATCGCCGAGTTCGCCCCACTGTTGACGCTAGGCTAGAGGTTCAGCGCGGATTGCACTTGGCGGAGATGGTCAAGCCGAGTCTGCGCGCGGTCGCGGACGGCGTCCT
The DNA here is from genome assembly GCA_963832515.1 of uncultured Alphaproteobacteria bacterium. GTDB lineage: Bacteria > Pseudomonadota > Alphaproteobacteria > Rhizobiales > Methyloligellaceae > Methyloceanibacter. The sequence goes on along the minus strand of CAWHUE010000007.1, from coordinate 130,438 downwards.
CCGCGGCGTCGGCGACGTCCTCCTCGGCGTTCTTGATCTCCTGCGCGAGCTGGCCCGCATCGAGCTCGACGAGATCGATCGCCGTCTGCGCGAGCACGATGAGCCCTGCGGGGTTCACTTCGGCGAAGCCGCCACGCAGGAAGAAGCGCTGCTGCTCACCGTTGGCGTGACCGATCTCGAGCACACCGGGCCTAAGCGTGGTGAGCACCGGCGCGTGATGGGCGAGGATGGTCATGTCGCCTTCCGCGCCCGGCACCAGCACCTGCTCGACCTCGCCAGAGACGAGCAGCCGCTCGGGCGACACGAGCTCGAACTTGAATGTGTCCGGCATTACGCGGCCTCGGCGGCGAGCTTCTCGGCCTTGGCCACCGCGTCCTCGATGGTGCCGACCATGTAGAAGGCGGCCTCCGGCAAATGATCGTACTCGCCCTCGCAAAGACCCTTGAAGCCCTTGATCGTGTCGGCAAGGTCGACAAAGACGCCGGGTGAGCCGGTGAACACTTCGGCCACATGGAAGGGCTGCGACATGAAGCGCTCGATCTTGCGCGCCCGCGTGACGGCGATCTTGTCCTCCTCGGAGAGCTCGTCCATGCCGAGAATGGCGATGATGTCCTGCAGCGCCTTGTAGCGTTGCAAAATCTCTTGCACGCGCCGGGCCACCGCATAATGCTCCTCGCCGACGATCCGTGGGTCGAGCATGCGCGAGTTCGAATCCAGCGGGTCCACGGCCGGATAGATGCCCTTCTCGGCGATGCCGCGCGACAGCACCGTGGTCGCGTCGAGATGCGCGAACGACGTTGCAGGCGCGGGGTCGGTCAAATCGTCGGCCGGCACGTAAATCGCCTGCACCGAAGTGATCGAGCCCTTCTGCGTTGTGGTGATGCGCTCCTGTAGCGCGCCCATGTCGGTGGCGAGCGTCGGCTGATAGCCCACGGCGGAAGGGATGCGGCCGAGTAGCGCCGACACTTCGGAGCCCGCTTGCGTGAAGCGAAAGATGTTGTCGACGAAGAACAGCACGTCCTGGCCCTGGTCGCGGAAATACTCGGCGACGGTCAGGCCTGACAGGCCGACGCGGGCGCGGGCGCCAGGCGGCTCGTTCATTTGGCCGTAGACCAGTGCGCATTTGGAGCCCTGAACGGATCCCTTGCGCGGGTCCTTGTTCACGCCGGAATCGATCATCTCGTGATAGAGGTCATTGCCCTCGCGGGTGCGCTCGCCGACGCCGGCGAACACCGAATAACCGCCATGCGCCTTGGCGATGTTGTTGATCAGTTCCATGATGATCACGGTCTTCCCGACGCCCGCACCGCCGAATAGGCCGATTTTGCCGCCCTTGGCGTAAGGCGCGAGCAGGTCCACGACCTTGATGCCGGTGACAAGAATCTCGGCCTCGGTCGATTGGTCGACAAAGGACGGAGCAGGCGCATGGATCGGCCGCCTCTCCGCGGTCTTGATCGGTCCCGCCTCGTCAACCGCCTCACCGACCACGTTCATGATGCGGCCTAACGTCTCCTCACCAACCGGCACGGCGATCGGCTGGCCGGTATCGACCACCTGTTGGCCCCGCACCAGTCCGTCAGTTGTATCCATGGCGACAGTGCGCACCGTGTTCTCGCCGAGATGCTGGGCGACTTCGAGCACGAGGCGGTTGCCGCGATTGTCGGTCTCGAGCGCGTTCAGGATCTCGGGCAGGTCATCGTCGAACTGCACGTCGACCACGGCACCCATGACCTGGCGCACCCGGCCTTTCGCGCCACTCCCTGCAGCGATTTTCCTCTCCTGGTTCTTGGTCTCGGCGACGACAGGAGAGCGCTTTGCTTCTGCGACGGCGGGTTTCTTTGCCATTGCTAATTTCCTTACGTGCGTTCGAACGATTATAGCGCCTCGGCACCGGAGATGATCTCGATCAGCTCCTTGGTGATCATGGCCTGGCGGGTGCGGTTGTAGTTCAGGGTTAGCCTGCCGATCATGTCGCCGGCGTTCCGGGTGGCGTTATCCATGGCGCTCATGCGCGCGCCCTGCTCCGACGCCGCATTCTCCAACAGCGCCTTGAAGATCTGCACCGTGATGTTGAGCGGCAGAAGCTCGGTCAGGATCTCGGCCTCGTCGGGCTCGTATTCGTAAACCGCGCCGCCAAGCGCGTCCTCGGAGGACGGCGTGCCGGCCGGGATGGTGGCGGGGATGATCTGTTGCGCGGTAGGAATCTGGCTGATCACCGACCTGAAGCGCGAGAAGAACAGCGTGGCGACGTCGAACACGCCGTCGGCATAAAGGCCAAGAACTCTCGCGGCCACTTTCTCGGCATGCTTGAAGGCAAGTTGGCGGACACTCTTGAAGTCGATCGTCTCGACGATCAGCGGCGCATATAGCCGCTTGAGCTGGTCGAAGCCCTTCTTGCCGACGCAGAAGATCTTCACCTGCTTGCCATCGGCGAGCAGGCGGTTGATGTGCTCCCGCGCGAGCCTGACGATGGACGAGTTGAAGGCGCCGCACAGACCGCGCTCCGCGGTGCACACGATCAGGAGGTGTACCTGGTCGCGCCCGGTGCCGACCATCAGCGGCGGACCGCCCTCGCCGCCTTGCAAAGCCGTGGCGAGATTGGCGAGCACCGTCTCCATGCGGGAGGCGTAAGGGCGCGCTGCTTCGGCCGCCATCTGCGCGCGCCTGAGCTTCGCCGCGGCCACCATCTGCATGGCCTTGGTGATCTTCTGCGTCGCCTTCACGCTTGCGATGCGGTTTCGAAACTCTTTCAGCGACGCCATGATTTATCTCACGCGAAGGCCTTGGCGAATTTGTCGACGGCCGCTTTCAGCTTGTCGCCGGTCTCCTTGGTGATTTCCTTCTTGTCGCGGATGTCGTCGAGAATGTCGGCATGCTCGGCGCGCATATAGCGGAGCAGCTCGTCCTCGAAGCGGCGCACGGAGGAAACCGGAAGCGGGTCGAGATAACCGTTCACGCCGGCATAGATCACGACCACCTGCTCCTCCACCTTGAGCGGCGAGAATTGCGGCTGCTTCAGGAGCTCGGTCAGCCGCGCGCCGCGATTGAGCAGGCGCTGCGTCGTGGCGTCGAGATCGGAGCCGAACTGCGCGAAAGCCGCCATCTCACGATATTGCGCGAGCTCGCCCTTGATCTTCCCGGCGACCTGCTTCATCGCCTTCACCTGCGCGGCGGAGCCCACGCGCGACACCGAAAGGCCCACGTTCACCGCGGGACGGATGCCCTGATAGAACAAATCGGTCTCGAGGAAGATCTGGCCGTCGGTAATGGAGATGACGTTGGTCGGGATATAGGCCGACACGTCGTTAGCCTGCGTCTCGATCACCGGCAGCGCGGTCAGCGAGCCCGCGTCGTTGTCCTTGCTGAGCTTGGCGGCGCGCTCGAGCAACCGCGAATGGAGATAGAACACGTCGCCCGGATAGGCCTCGCGCCCCGGCGGGCGGCGCAGCAAGAGCGACATCTGGCGATAAGCCACGGCCTGCTTGGAGAGATCGTCATAGGCGACCAGAGCATGCATGCCGTTGTCGCGGAAATATTCGCCCATGGCGCAGCCCGAGAATGGCGCCAGGTACTGCATCGGGGCGGGGTCCGAGGCGGTAGCGGCGACGACGATGGAATAGGGTAGCGCGCCGTTATCCTCCAGCACCTTGACGAACTGGGCGACGGTCGAGCGCTTCTGCCCGACAGCGACATAGATGCAATAGAGGCTCGTCTTGTCATCGCCGCGCGCGTTGATCGATTTCTGGTTGAGGATGGCGTCGAGGATGATGGCGGTCTTGCCGGTCTGGCGGTCGCCAATGATCAGCTCGCGCTGGCCGCGGCCGATCGGGATCAGCGCGTCGATGGCCTTCAGCCCGGTCTGCATCGGCTCGTGCACCGACTGGCGCGGGATGATGCCGGGTGCCTTCACATCGACGCGGCGCTTCTCGGTGAACTCGATCGGGCCCTTGCCGTCGATCGGGTTGCCGAGCGCGTCGACCACGCGGCCGAGCAGGCCCTTGCCGACCGGCACCTCGACGATGGCGCCGGTGCGCTTGACGGTGTCGCCTTCCTTGATGTGGCGGTCGTCGCCGAAGATCACGATGCCGACATTGTCGACTTCGAGGTTCAGCGCCATGCCGTGCGTGCCGTCGGCAAACTCGACCATCTCGCCGGCCTGCACCTTGTCGAGGCCGTAGACGCGGGCGATGCCGTCGCCGACCGAAAGTACCTGGCCGATCTCGGCGACCTCGGCTTCCTGTCCGAAATTCTTGATCTGCTCCTTGAGGATCGCGGAGATCTCAGCTGCCCTGATGTCCATCAGCCAACCTCTTTCATGGCGACTTTGAGTGAATTCAATCTGGTGCGCAGCGAGGTGTCGATCATGCGGCTGCCGACCTTGACGATGAGCCCGCCGAGCAGCGAAGGATCGACGCGTTCGTCGAGCATGACCTCCTTGCCGAGCGCGGCCTGCAGCGCCTGTTTCAGCGCGGTGACTTGGCCCTCGGTGAGCTTCGTCGCGGCGACGACGGAGGCGCTCGTCTCGCCGCGCTCGCGTGCGAGCATGGCGCGGAAGGCGGTGATCATGCTCTGGGACCGCGAACAAACGGCGGTTCCTGGCGACAAGCAGGACAAAGTTCCGGGTCTGACCCTCGATCCCGAGCTTACCGAGCACGGCTTCGAGCGCGCGTGCCTGCTCTTCCGCCGAGAAGACCGGGCTTTTCACGAGCCGCGCCAGGTCGGCAGAGGCGCCAAGCGCCGTCATTGAAGCGAAGAAGATCGACCTCGACGGCATCGAGCGCCTTCTCCTCCTTGGCGAGCTCGAACAGGGCGGTCGCATAGCGGCCCGCAACGCCCGAGGGGGTATGTGCTTCGTCTGCCACTTGAAACGCCTCTGCCTCCCTGACGGGCGCGTTCTTGGCTGCCTCGCCCTCGGACCCGCAAATGAAGGGATTGGAGCTTCCGCGTCAACAGCCTGGAAAACGGCCATTGGCGGCCCTCGGAAGGCCCGGGCAGGCTCTAACATATGGGGGATAAGGGTGCAACCAGCGCAGCCCGGAATCGGCCGAAAGAATAGGGCTTTCCGGGCGCCTTGCCTGGCGGTAATCAGCGTGCCGCGGCGGTAAGGAGAAGGACATGGCACAAGAAAGCCTGCCGGGGCCGGAGAGCCGAAGCTGCCGCCCCTATGGGATCGGCTGCAATCGCAGATCTACTGGTACGACCGAAAGGCGAAGTCCAACCAGACGGCCTACAAGATCTCGAAGATCTCGATCGTGGCGCTTGCAATCCTCCTGCCGGTCTTCGCCGAATACGGGCATCTCCCCGGCTTCGAGGCGTCGCCGGCCTTCCTGGTCGGCGCAGCCGCCGGCGCCATCGTGCTGCTCGAAGGCCTCCAGGTGCTGAACAAATGGCAGGAGAACTGGATCCTCTACCGTGCCACCTGCGAAAACCTGCGCAACGAGCAGCATCTCTTCGCCGAGACGGCCGGCCCTTACGCCGGTTTGAAGCCCGATGCCCCGCAGCAGGCTGCTCGCCGAGCGGACCAGCCGCCTAGTCATGGCCGAACATTCCAAGTGGTCGCACGCCACGAGCACAAGGTCGAGACGACCGGCGCCTTTTGAGCCGCGTGGGGTAGCTGCTGGCCTTAGAGGAAGCTGTAAGGGTCGATATCGATCGAGAGGCGGACGTCGCTTTTGGGCTTGGGGGCGGCGGCGAGCCAGAGGCGCAAATATGCCTGGAGGTCGGCTTCGCGGGCGGCCTTGACCAGGAACCGGTAGCGATGGCGGCCGCGGATCACCGAAAGCGGCGCCTCGGCGGGGCCGAGGACCTCGATCTTGGCGGCAGGCGGGGCGGCCCGGGCGACCGCGCGGGCGTAGGACTCGACGGCATCGCGGGCGCTGCCCGTGACGAGCAGAGCGGCGAGCCTGCCGAAGGGCGGCATGGTCGATTTGCGGCGCTCTTCGATCTCGCGCGCATAGAAGGCGTCGCGGTCGCCCGAGACGAGCGCCTGCATCACCGGGTGCTCCGGCATATAGGTCTGGATCAGACCGCGTCCGGGGATCGCTTCGCGGCCCGCGCGCCCGGTTACCTGGTGCAGGAGCTGGAAGGTCCGCTCAGCCGCGCGGGGGTCGGCCTGTGCCAGGCCAAGGTCTGCGTCGATCACGCCGACCAGCGCGAGCCCCGGGAAGTGATGGCCCTTGGCGACGAGCTGCGTGCCGACGATCACGTCCACCTCGCGCTCCTCGATCTCGCGCAGGGTCTCGCGCAGGTCGGCGATGCCGGATGTCAGGTCGCTGGACAGCAGCACGCGGCGCGCATCGGGGAAGCGCTCGGCGATCTCCTCGGCGATGCGTTCGATGCCGGGACCGCAGGGCACGAGCGAATGCTCGGCGCCGCAATGCGGGCACTGCTCCGGGATGGGGACGAACTTACCGCAATGATGGCATTCGAGCCTGCGCCGGAACCGGTGCTCAACGAGCCAGGCCGAGCAGTTCGGGCATTCGAACTTGAAGCCGCATTTGCGGCAGACGGTGATCGGCGCATAGCCGCGCCGGTTCAGGAACAGGAGAGCTTGCTCTCCACGCCCTAGAGTCTCCGACACCGCATCGATGAGCACCGGCGAGAGCCACTTGCCGCGCTCGGGCGGATGCGCGCGCATGTCTATTGCCGCAAGCTGCGGGAGGGATGCTGCCTTGTAGCGCCCGCGCTAGGCGGATATGCCGGTAGCGGCCCTGGTTCGCATTGACCAGGCTCTCGATGGAGGGCGTGGCGGAGCTCAAAACAACAGGGCAGTCGCCCAGAGACCCGCGCAGCACCGCCATGTCGCGCGCCTGATAGGTCACGCGCTCCTCCTGCTTGTAGCTCGGGTCGTGCTCCTCATCGACGACGATCAGCCCGAGATCCGGGAAGGGCAGGAACAGGGCGGAGCGCGCGCCGACCACGAGCTTCGCCTTGTTCTCGGCGACCGCGCGCCAGACGCGGCCGCGCGTGGCGCCCGTCAGCCCGGAATGCCACTCGGCCGGGCGCGCGCCGAAGCGTTCCTCGCAGCGGGCGAGGAACTGGCCAGTCAGCGCGATCTCCGGCATCAGCACGAGCGCCTGCTTGCCCTGCCGGAGCGCGTCGGCGATCGCCTCGAAATAGATCTCGGTCTTGCCGGAGCCGGTCACGCCGTCGAGCAGGGTGACGCTGAAGCCTTCGCGCGTGTTGTCGAGCAGCTCGCGTGCGGCTTCGGCCTGCTCCTTGGTGAGGCGCGCGCGTGCGGGCGAAAGATCGAACGGTCCCGCATGCCAGTCGGGGAGCGGCTCGGTCGCAAGCGTTCCCGCATCGACCAGTCCGTCGATCACGCTTCCGCTCACGCCGGCCGCCTCGGCGAGGCTCGACTTCACCCAGGTGAGGTCGTTGGCGGCGGCTTCGAGCACGCGGGCGCGGGCGGGCGTCATGCGGTCGGGCGCTGGGCCAGCGAGCCGCACGCCATAGCGCGGGACGGGCGGTGCGAAGGCCGCGCTCGCGCTCATCATCATGCGCAGGACCATGCCGGGCGAAGCGAGCGTGTAGGCCGCGACCCAATCGGCGAACTCGAGCGAGACGGGCGGCAGCGGCGGAACGTCGTCGATCACCTCGACGATCTCGCGGAGCTTCTTGCGGTCGAGCTCAGGCGGCGGCTCGCCTTCGGGGCGGTGCCAGACCACGCCGAGATATTCGACCGTGGCGAGGGGCGCGACGACGAAGCTCCCCGGCTCGACCGTCATGCCCTTGGGCACGAGATAGTCGTAAGCTGCGGGCAGGGCGAGCGGCAGCATCACCGGCACGGTTGCCGGCTGGGCCTTCGCGTCAGTCCTGCGTCTGGTCTTGGTCTTGGCCAGGGGTCGCTCGCTGGTTAAGAGTGGGTTAACGAGTCGCGACACCATAGTAGCCGCGCGCGGTTCGCTTGCCTCATGGGGGTCATGCTTTTGGCGGAAAAGACCAAGGCTCCGGGATATATGGGGACGCCTTACGTCCGCGAGGCAGTCGACGACTGGCTCGCTTATCTCGCCACGGAACGCGGGCTTTCGGCCAATACGCTCGAGGCCTACGCCCGCGACATCTCCCAGTTCCTGGCGCATCTCGCGACCGCGCTCAACCGCCTGCCCGACATGCCCCAGGTGATCGGGCTGAAGGCGCGCGACGTGCGCGGCTTTCTTGCGGCGCGGCGGGAGAAGGACGTGGGCAGCCGGTCGCTTTCGCGCACGCTGTCGGCTTTGCGCATGTTCTACAAGTTCCTCGAGCGGCGGGGCTACGGCAAGAACGATGCGATCCGCGCTGTGTCGCTGCCCAAGCTGCCGCATTCAGTGCCGAAGCCGCTGACAGCGGAAAAGGCGACCGCGCTGGTCGACGGCGCGGATGTCGCGGGCGATGACGAGCCGGAATGGATCGCCGCGCGCGACACGGCGGTGCTCGCGCTGCTTTACGGCTCGGGCTTGCGCATCTCCGAAGCGCTGTCGCTGAAGCGCGGCGATGCGCCGGTGAGGGGCCGCGACATGCTGCGCGTGACCGGCAAAGGCGGCAAGACGCGGGTCGTGCCGGTGCTGCCGATCGCGTCAGAGGCGGTCGAGCATTATCTCAAGCTCTGCCCGATGCGCCCGGGCTCCGACGATCCGCTGTTCGTGGGCGCGCGCGGCAAGCAGCTTTCCCCGCGCATCATCCAGCTCAAGATCGCCCGCGCCCGCGCCGCGCTCGGGCTGCCGGAGACGGCGACGCCGCATGCGTTGCGACACTCCTTCGCCACGCATCTGCTCGGCGCCGGCGCGGATCTGCGCGCGATCCAGGAGCTGCTCGGGCATGCGAGCCTTTCGACCACGCAGGGTTACACCGAAGTCGACCGCGCGCATCTGTTGAAGACCTACGCGCGCGCCCATCCGCGGGCTTGAACAGCACCGCCGCTCGCGCTTTGTCATTCCCGCGAAAGCGGGAATCCAGTAAGCAGCGACGTACGAAACGCTTGGACCGCCCGGGAGTACTGAGTTGCCCGGTCAAGCGGGGCAATGACACGGGAGGAAGGGCCGTGCCACTAAAGACCACCCGCTTCGCTGCACTGATCCTCGCGGCGCTCATGCTCGGCATGGGAGTCGCGCATCTGATGCAGCTCCCATCGCGCATGGCGTGGGATCAGTATCTGTGGGTGGGCTCGACGGTACAGGGCGGGCTCTATGAGGCGTTCAGCACAGTGGGCGCTCTCATTTCTATCGCCACGGTCGTCGCGCTTGCGCTGACTGCATATTTCGTGCGCGAGCACGACCGACCCGGCTTCAGGCTTGTGATCGCGGCCGGCGTCTTGTTTGGGCTGGCGATCTTGCTCTGGTGGGTCGTGATCTATCCGGTCAATGTCGAGCTGGCGAAATGGGTGAACGGCCCGGTCCCCGCCGACTGGACCAGCTACCGCGCGCGCTGGGAATGGGGACATGCGGCGATCTCGCTGGTCGAGCTTATTGGCTTCGGCGCGCTTGTCGCGTCCGTGCTTGCCGACACGCCGCGCGGGTTCCGCTGAGGCGCTCACATATGGATCGCGCGCTTGTCGACGGCGAGCGCGGCTTCCTTCACCGCCTCGTTGAGCGTCGGATGCGCGTGGCAGGTGCGCGCGAGGTCCTCGGCCGAGCCGCCAAACTCCATCAAGACTGCGGCTTCGGCGATCATCGTGCCGGCATCCGCGCCGATGATGTGCACGCCGAGCACGCGGTCGGTGTCGGCGTCGGCCAGAACCTTCACGAAGCCTTCGGTGGTGCGGTTGACCTTGGCGCGGCCGTTGGCGGTGAAGGGGAACTTGCCGGCTTTGTAGGCGATTCCCGCCTCCTTCAGCTCCTCCTCGGTCTTGCCGACCGAAGCTACCTCCGGAGCGGTATAGATCACGCTCGGGATCACGTCGTAGTTCACATGCCCCGCTTGCCCCGCGAGGATCTCCGCGACGGCCACGCCTTCTTCCTCTGCCTTGTGCGCGAGCATCGGCCCCGCGATCACATCGCCGATCGCATAGACGCCGGGCAGGCTCGTCTCGTAGCGCTCATCCACGGCGATGCGCCCGCGATTGTCGATCTTGATGCCGGACTCGGCGAGGCCAAGGCCTTCAGTGTTCGGCACGCGGCCGATGGCGACCAGGACGATTTCAGTCTCTAGCGTCTCCGGCTTGCCGCCTTTTGCAGGCTGGAGAGTGAGTTTCACGCGTCTTGCCCTTGGCATCGACGCTCCCGACCTTGGTGCCGAGCTTGAACTTGAGTCCCTGCTTTTCCAGCACGCGCTGCAGCTGCTTTGCCACCTCGGCATCGAGCCCAGGCGTGATGCGGTCGAGCATCTCGACCACCGTCACCTGCGATCCAAGCCGCGACCAAACCGAGCCGAGCTCGAGCCCGATATAGCCCGCGCCGATCACCACCATGCCGCTTCGGGACTTTTGGCAGAGACAGCGCGCCGGTCGAGGACACGACGCGCTTCTCGTCGATCTCCATGCCGGGAAGCTTGGCCACCTCCGAGCCGGTGGCGATGACGATGGCCTTGGCGTCTACCGCCTGCTTCTCGCGGTTGATGAAGGTCACTTCGACCTTGCCGGACCCGAGAATGCGGCCCGTGCCGTGGAAATGGTCGATCTTGTGCTTCTTCAGGAGGAAGGCGACGCCGTCGACATTGCCCTTCACGCCAGCATCCTTGAAGGCGAGCATGGCAGCGAGATCGAGCTCCGGCTTCACCTTGATGCCCATCCCGGAAAACGCGTGGCCCGCCTCGGCATAGGCCTCGCTTGCATGCAGCAGGGCCTTCGACGGGATGCAGCCGACATTGAGGCAGGTCCCGCCATGGGTGGCGCGTTTCTCCACCACGGCGACCTTCATGCCCAGTTGCGCGGCGCGGATGGCGCAGACATAGCCGCCGGGCCCCGTGCCGATGACGATCAGGTCGTAGTCATGCGCCATTGTCGCTCATCACACCGCAGCGGCGAATGACGTCGGATTTCATGCGGCACATGAACTTAGATGGCACATGGCCTCGACAAATCGAGGACGAGGCGGGCGGGGTTCTCGATGGATTCCTTCGACGTTGACGAGGAACGTCACGGCGTCTTTGCCGTCCACCAGCCGGTGGTCGTAGGAGAGCGCGAGATACATCATCGGCCGCGCCACGATCGCGCCGTCGCGCACGACGGGGCGCTCCTCGATGCGGTGCATGCCGAGGATGCCGGATTGCGGCGCGTTGAGGATCGGCGTCGAGAGCAGCGAGCCGTAAATGCCGCCATTGGAGATGGTGAAGGTCCCGCCCTGCATCTCTTCGAGCGCGAGCTTGCCGTTCGCGCCCGCGCCGCCGAAATCGGCGATCGTCGTCTCGATCTCGGCAAGGCTCATGCGATCGGCGTCGCGCAGCACCGGCACGACCAGCCCGCGCTCGGTGCCGACCGCGACCCCGATATGGTAGTAGTTCTTGTAGACGATATCCTCGCCGTCGATCTCGGCGTTGACCGCCGGGATGTCCTTCAGCGCCTGCACGCAGGCCTTCACGAAGAATCCCATCAGCCCGAGCTTCACGCCGTGCTTCTGCTCGAAGGCGTCGCGATAGTCGCGGCGAAGCTGCATCACGCCGCCCATGTCCACGTCGTTGAACGTAGTGAGCATCGCGGCGGTGTCCTGTGCCTCCTTAAGTCGCCGCGCGATGGTCTGGCGCAGCCGCGTCATGCGCACGCGCTCTTCGCGCGAGGCGTCGTCGGCCGTGACCGGCGCGCGGGGGGGCGCGGGCGGCTTCGGCTTCCGCTCGCGCGCGAGCAGGGACTCGACGGCGTTGCTTGCGCCGGCCGGAGCTGGCGTCGGAGCGGGGCAGCGGCGGCGCCGACTCCGGTCTGATAGCACGTCCTGTTTCAGGATCTGGCCGCGGCGGCCTGAGCCTTTGATCTTGCCAGGTTCAAGCCCCGCCTCGGCGAGCAGCTTGCGGGCGGCGGGCGAGGGCGGCATCTCCTCGCCGCTCACTTCCTCGCGGCGTTGCGGCTCGCGCTCCAGCTCCTTGATCTCGACCGGCGGCGCGGGTTCGACAGGGGCGGGGCCTGGTCTAGCGCTGCCACAGCCTCGACGATTGCCGGCTCGGGCGTGGCCGAGACAGGTTTTGCCGTGGCCGTAGCCTTGCCGGGCTTGGCCTTGCCGTCGCCATCGCTGATGGCGCCGAGCAGCGCGCCGACCGCGACCGTTTCGCCCTGCTTCACGGCGATCTCCGACAGCACGCCAGAGGCGGGCGCGGGCACCTCGACCGTGACCTTGTCGGTCTCGAGCTCGACCAGAGGCTCGTCGGCGGAGACGGCGTCTCCCGGCCTGCTTGAACCATTGGCCGACGGTCGCCTCGACCACCGACTCCCCAAGAACAGGCACCCGGATCTCTGTCGCCATGGCTCTCGTCTCTGCCGGTCCTAGCCCAGGGCCTCGTCGAGGAAGGCCTGCAACTCGCGCATGATGCTTGCTCGCAAGACCGGTCGCGGTCGCGGCCGAGGACGGACGCCCGACATAGCGCGGCCGCCTGTGCTTCGCCTCGATATGGTCGAGCACCCAGGCGAGGTTCGGCTCGATGAAGGTCCAAGCGCCCATATTCTTAGGCTCCTCCTGGCACCATACCATCTCGGCGCCCTTGAAGCGTGACAGCTCCTGGATCAGCGCGCGGGCGGGGAAGGGGTAGAGCTGCTCCATGCGCAGCAGGTAGACATCGTCGATCCCGCGCTTCTCGCGCTCCTCGTAGAGATCGTAATAGACCTTGCCCGAGCAGATCACCACGCGCCTGATCTTGTCGTCCGGGACGAGCTTGATCGCCTGGTCGGGCGAGGAACTGCGCATCGTCCCACAGCAGACGATGGAACGTCGAGTCCGGGCCGAACTGCTCGATGTTCGATACCACGCGCTTGTGACGGAGCAGCGATTTCGGCGTCATGATCACCAGCGGCTTGCGGAACTGGCGATGAAGCTGGCGCCGCAGCACATGGAAATAGTTCGCGGGCGTGGTGCAGTTGACGATCTGCCAATTATCCTCGGCGCAGAGCTGAAGATAGCGCTCGAGTCTCGCGGAGGAATGCTCCGGACCCTGGCCCTCATAGCCGTGCGGCAGCAGCAGCACGAGGCCGGACATGCGCAGCCATTTGCGCTCGCCGGAGGAGATGAACTGGTCGACCACGACCTGCGCGCCGTTGGCGAAATCGCCGAACTGCGCCTCCCACAGCACGAGCGCGTTCGGCTCGGCGAGGCTGTAACCATATTCGAAGCCGAGCACGGCCTCTTCTGACAGCATCGAGTTGATCACCTCGAACGGCGCCTGGTCCTTGGAGATGTGCTTGAGCGGGGTGTATTTCTTCTCGTTCACCTGGTCCATCAGCACCGCGTGGCGCTGCGAGAAGGTGCCGCGCTCCGAGTCCTGGCCGGAAAGCCTGACGCGGTAGCCCTCGACGAGCAGCGTGGCGATAGGCAAGCATCTCGGCCGTCGCCCAGTCGATGCCGCTGCCGTCCTCGATCATCTTGCGGCGCGAGGCGATGATGCGGGTGACCGTCTTGTGCGGCGTGAAGCTCTTCGGAATGGTCGTCGATCCTGCGGCCGACGTCGCGCAGCACGTCGAGATCGACGCCGGTCAGGCCCCGGCGCGCGCCTTCCTCGGCGAAGCCGATGCCGGACCATTTGCCGTCGAGCCAGTCGGCGCGGTTCGGGCGATAAGAGTCGCCCGCCGCGAAATCCTCATCGAGTGTCGCGCGGAAATCCGCCTGCATGCGGTCGACATCGGCCTCGGTCAGCAGGCCTTCCTCGACCAGGCGCTTGCCGTAAATCTCGGCGACCCGCGGATGCTCGCGGATGCGGGCATACATCAAGGGCTGGGTGAAGGCCGGCTCGTCGGCCTCGTTGTGCCCGTGGCGCCGGTAGCAGAACATGTCGATGACCACGGGCTTGCGGAAGCGCTGGCGATATTCGACGGCGATCTTCGTGACATGCACCACGGCTTCCGGGTCGTCTCCGTTCACGTGGAAGATCGGGGCGTCGATCATCTTCGCAACGTCGGACGGGTAGGGCGAGGAGCGGGAGAAGCGCGGCGCCGTGGTGAAGCCGATCTGGTTGTTGACGATGAAATGCAGCGAGCCGCCGGTGCGGTGGCCGCGCAGACCCGAAAGGCCGAGACATTCGGCGACCACGCCTTGACCCGCGAAGGCCGCATCGCCATGCAGCAGCAGCGGCAAGACCTCCTTGCGCTCGTTGTCGTGGCGCTGGTCCTGCTTGGCGCGCACCTTGCCGAGCACGACGGGATCGACGATTTCGAGATGCGAGGGGTTGGCGGTGAGCGACAGATGCACGCGGTTGTCGTCGAAGGCGCGGTCGGACGAGGCGCCGAGGTGATATTTCACGTCGCCCGAGCCTTCGACCTCGTCGGGATGCGCCGACCCGCCCCTGAACTCGTTGAAGATCGCGCGATAAGGCTTGGCCATGACATTGGCGAGCACGTTCAGCCGGCCGCGATGCGGCATGCCGATGACGATCTCCCCGATGCCGAGCTGGCCGCCGCGCTTGATCACCTGCTCGAGCGCCGGCACGAGCGACTCTCCCCCGTCGAGGCCGAAGCGCTTGGTACCGGTATATTTGAGGTCGAGGAAGCGCTCGAAGCTTTCCGCCTGGATCAGCTTGTTCAAGATCGCCTTCTTGCCTTCGGGCGTGAAGGCGAGCTGATGCTCGGGCAGCTCCATGCGGTCCTGGATCCAGGAGCGCTGCTCGGGATCGGAAATATGCATGAACTCGGCGCCGATATGCCGGCAATAGGTGCGCTTCAGGATGCGCAGCACCTGGCGGAGCGTGCCGTATTCGAGGCCGAGCGCGCCCCCGATATAGATCGGCCGGTCGAGATCGGCCTTGGTGAAGCCGTAGGTCTTCGGCTTGAGCTCGGGATGCTGGCGCCGCGTGATGAGCTCGAGCGGATCGAGCTTGGCGACGAGATGTCCGCGCGCGCGATAGGCGCGGATCAGCATGCGCAAGCCGATCGCGTCGCGCTGAGCGGCGACGAGCTGTTGCTGCGTCAGCCCACCTTCAGGCGACGGTGCGGGCAGGGGGGTCGCGCCGTCCGTCCGCGCCCAGGAGGGCCCGCGCGCCTCGGCGAGCACCGCGGCCTTGTCGTCGTCGAGGCTCGCGAAGAAAGCCTGCCATTCCGGATCGAGCGAGGAGGGGTCTCGCTCGTAGCGCGCATGCAGATCTGCGAGATAGGTGGCGTTAGCGCCGTGCAGGAACGACGTGCGGAGAAACACGTCGTTCAATTCGTGTCGCGTCATCGGATCGACCCCGCCGGTTCTTTTGGTTAACCGGCCTGAAGGGCAAACAAGGCGAGCTTTGGGCGCCCGCTTCACTTCCCATGTAATATTCCTGCAAGGGTCGTTCCAAGGGCCGCCGGTGAATTCGCGACCACGATACCGGCCTCGCGCATTGCCTCAATTTTGTGCTTCGCGTCGCCCTTTCCGCCTGAGATGACGGCACCGGCATGGCCCATGCGGCGGCCGGGCGGGGCGGTCGCGCCGGCCACAAAACCGACCACCGGTTTCTTGTTACCCGCATCGATGAGGAACTGCGCGCCGTCTTCTTCCGCCGCGCCTCCGATCTCGCCGATCATGATGATCGCTTCGGTCTCGTCGTCTTCGAGGAAGAGGGTGAGCGCATCGACGAAATTCGTGCCGTTGACGGGATCGCCGCCGATGCCGATGCAGGTGGTCTGGCCGAGGCCGGCGGCGGTCGTCTGGGCGACGGCCTCGTAGGTGAGGGTGCCCGACCGCGAGACGATGCCGACCTTGCCGGGCTGATGGATATGGCCCGGCATGATGCCGATTTTGCACTGGCCTGGCGTGATGACGCCCGGGCAGTTCGGCCCGACGAGCCGGGTCTTGGAGCCGCACAGCGCGCGCTTGACCTTGACCATGTCGAGCACCGGTACGCCCTCGGTGATGCAGACCACCAGCGGAATTTCGGCGTCGATCGCTTCGAGGATGGCATCGGCGGCGAACGGGGGCGGCACGTAGACCGCGCTCGCGTCGGCGCCCGTCGCCTCTCTCGCCTCGCGCACCGTGTCGAACACCGGCAGGCCAAGATGCGTCGTACCGCCTTTGCCGGGCGTGACGCCGCCGACCATGCGCGTGCCGTAGGCGATGGCCTGCTCGGAGTGGAACGTGCCCTGCGCGCCGGTGAAGCCCTGGCAGATGACGCGCGTGTTCTTATCTACAAGGACTGACATGTTCCCCCACGACGATCATTCAGACGAACGGATTGACGACGCGAACTGGACCGTAGCTTTGGCCGTGATTGAGGTCCTCGGTGTAGACAATCTCTGCCCCCAAGCGACACCCGCTGCAAGGATCGCACCAGCCCAATAGTTGATGCGATAACGCTGTGAAATTGAAATGCCGGCATGAACGAGAAGGAGATCGCCCACGACGCAAGGCTGGGCCTCGAAGCGCTTTAGCCACTGCAGGGCTTCAGCGGGCGTTATCGGCGGGCTGTCGACTTCTTCGCCATCTCCACAAGCTCCTTGCGCGCTCTTGCTGCGCGTTCCTGCCGCTCCTTGTCGAACTGAGCAAGGAAATCGCGCACGAGGGCGTTCACGGTCGTATCGTGCTCGGCTGCGTAAATACGGGCGGCCCGGAGCACGTCCTCGATCGATTGAAAGGGTGATATTCTTCATTACGCAGGATATGTGTAACTGTGTAAAAATTTCAAGCGGCACTGACGGAAGCGACGGCCTTTTTGGCGGCATCGTCGAGGTCGTCGGCGGGGATGATGGCGAGCCCGGACTGGCTCAGCAGCTCTTTACCACGTTCCACGTTGGTGCCTTCGAGCCGCACGATCAGCGGCACCTTGATCTGCATCTCACGTGCTGCCGCGATAACGCCCTCGGCAATCGTGTCGCAGCGCATGATGCCGCCGAAGATGTTCACCAGCACGGCCTTCACATGCGGGTCGGAGAGAATGATCTTGAACGCCTCGGTCACCCGCTCCTTGGAGGCGCCGCCGCCAACGTCGAGGAAGTTCGCGGGCTCGCCGCCATAGAGCTTGATGATGTCCATGGTCGCCATGGCGAGCCCCGCGCCGTTGACCATGCAGCCGATCGTGCCGTCGAGCTTCACATAAGAGAGATCGAGATTGGCGGCCTCGACCTCCGCGGGGTCCTCCTCATGGATGTCGCGGAGCGCCGCGATGTCCTTGTGGCGGAACAGGGCGTTGTCGTCGAAGCCGATCTTGGCGTCGAGGCAAAGCAGATTGCCTTCCTTCGTGACGACCAGAGGGTTGATCTCGATCAGGCTCGCGTCCTTCTCAACGAAGAGCCTGTAAAGCGACTTGATCAGCGCGCCGCATTGCTCGGCGAGGGCGCCGTCGAGCTTGAGCGCGGACGCGATAGCGCGGCCATGGAAGTCGCTGATGCCCGACGCCGGATCGACGGTAAGGGTAAAGATCATCTCCGGCGTGTTGGCAGCCACAGCCTCGATGTCGACGCCGCCTTCGGTCGAAGCCACGAAGGCCACGCACCCGGACCCGCGGTCGACCAGCAGCGAGAGATAAAGCTCGCGCGCGATCGTCGTGTCCTCGACCACATAGACGCGGCGCACGAGCCTGCCCTTGGGTCCGGTCTGCGGCGTGATCAGCGGCTTGCCGAGCATGCGGTTGGCTTCGGCGTGCAGCTCTTCGAGCGTCTTGACGAGCTTGATGCCGCCGCCTTTGCCGCGCCCGCCGGCATGGATCTGCGCTTTCACCACGAAGGTCTGGCCGGAAAGCTCGCGCGCAAGCTTGGCAGCTTCCTCCGCGCGTCTCCGCAACGCGGCCCGCAGCGACCGGCGCGCCATAGGCGCTGAGCAGGTCCTTCGCCTGATATTCGTGGATATTCACGGGTCGAACGTCAGGCCGCGGCGAGCGACGGCGCGATCCTCTGGCAAAGCTCGACCAGCGCCTTCACCGACTCGACGGAATGTATGAAGGCGTCCTTCTCGGCAGAGGTCAGATCGAGCTCGATGACGCGCTCGACCCCCTTGGCGCTGATGATCACCGGCACGCCGGCATAGATGCCCTTCACGCCATATTCGCCGTTGAGATAGGCGGCGCAAGGCAACACGCGCTTCTCGTTCTTCAGATAGGCCTCGGCCATTTCGAGCGCGGCCGCCGCCGGCGCGTAATAGGCCGAGCCGGTCTTCAACAGGCCGACGATCTCCGCGCCGCCGTCGCGCGTGCGCTGCACGATCTCGTCGAGACGCTTCTGCGTGATCCAGCGCATCTTGACGAGGTCGGCGAGCGGCATGCCGGCCACCGAGGAATAACGGATCAGCGGCACCATGGTGTCGCCGTGGCCGCCAAGCACCATCGTGTGCACGTCTTCGGGGCTGATATCGAACTCCTCGGCGAGGAAGAAGCGGAAGCGCGCCGCGTCGAGCACGCCGGCCATGCCGACCACTTTGTTGCGCGGCAGCCCGCTCGTCTTCTGCAGCGCCCAGACCATCGCGTCGAGCGGGTTGGTCACGCAGATGACGAAGGTCTCAGGGGCATATTTGCGCAAGCCCGCGCCAACCTGCTCCATCACCTTGAGGTTGATCTCGATCAGATCGTCGCGGCTCATGCCGGGCTTGCGCGGCACGCCGGCGGTGACGATCGTGACGTCGGCGTCCTTGATGTCGGCATATTCGTTGGCGCCCTTGAATTTCGGCACATAGCCTTCGACCGGCGCCGACTGCGACAGGTCGAGCGCCTTGCCTTGCGGCACGCCGTCGACCACGTCGAACAGGATGACCTCTCCGAGCTCCCGGATGCCGGCAAGATGGGCAAGCGTGCCGCCGATCTGGCCCGCGCCGATCAACGCTATGCGATTACGCGCCATGAAAACCCCCTTCGGTGGATGAGCGCCCGTGTGGGGCTCCCGGCAGGAGCCTAGACGCGAGATTTGGTTAAATGCAATCAGGCCCGCGCGCAAGCCGCTGATTGGACTTCGAGCCGCCCCTAGAGGGCTCGTGCGCGGGCTTATTTCTTGGCGAGCGCCGAGACCCGGGCAAGATCGATGGCCAGCACCGCTGCCTTCAACTCGTCGATGTTGGCGCCACCCGAGCCGTCCGCCTCGACCATGATCCTGTTGTCGACGATGGTCGCGTATTTCCCGCTATTGGTCGCACGGTTGAATTCTTCAATGGTCATGCGACCGTCCACCTCGCCGATCTTCGAATAGGACGTCTCGGTCTCCTCAGAGGCGCTCGCGCCAAAAATGCCGCCAAGCGCGGCGAACGCGCCTAACGCGCCCATATCCATGAGAGAGACGGTGATGCGCGCATCGCCCTTTGTATAGTTCGCCTTGGCAGAGCCGAAGCTGAACCCCGCAGCGCCACCGGTCGATGTCGAGAGGTCGCTGCGGGTGAAGCCGCCCGGCAGGCTCTCGGGCAGAAGACGCCTTAAGATCGTCCAGCGCAACCGTGGGCAGATCGGCGGCCTTGCCGTCGTCGTCAGCGCCGCCTTGCGCGCCCGGCATGCTCTGCTCCATCTGCTTCGTGATCTTCTCGAGATGCTTGGTTGCCTCGTCGAGCTTGTTCGTGTCGAAGGTGACACCGCCCGGCAAGGTGACCTTGCCGCCCACCTCGCTCATCGTCTGGACGGGGCTCGGCAGGAACGCCGCGCTGATCGCGCCGACGACCAGGCTCAGCAGGATGCCGGCAACGATGACCGCGGCGGTATAGGTGAAGGCCCGATCTCCCGCGATCTTCATCAGCACCGGCGCGCCCGTGTAGAGGAGGTAAATGCTGTAGAGGCCGAGGATCGAGAGAAAGGCAAGCGCCGGCACCAGCGCGAAGGCGCCGGCAAGCCAACTCGCGGTCGCCGAATAGGCGGCGAGCTTGAAGGCATTGACGCGGTTGCTTTCCCCGCCGAAGCGCGGCGCGAGCCAATCGATGATCAGCGCGAACACATAAACCGCGCCGAGCTGCAGCGCATATCGCAACACGGCCGCGGTGAGCGCCGCGCCGAGCGAGGGGCGGAAGGTGACGCCGGCAATGCCATAGCCGAACACCAGGCTGCCGATCAGTGTGGCGAGCACCGGAATGGCGGCGATATAGACCACATAGTTGGAATAGATGCTGCCGACCGTCGCAGGCTCAGCCTCGATCTTCGGCCATTCGGCCTTGGGCTGAAGCAGGATGTTCTTGGCGCGCTCTATCAGCGCGGCGCGCGCTTCCGGTGTCGGGATGAGGGTCATCACTTAGCACGATACAGCCAATCGCGGCCGGCAAGAAGAGACTAACAGCCGGGCGGTCGAACTTGTCGCTAGCAACCAGGACGCATTGACCGGGGGTTTGCCGCTCAAAAGCGAGTTCGGCGAAATGGCGCTGCCGGCGAGGAAAGAGACACGCGAAGGGCCGGACGAGAAAGGCGGCACCCGCAGCGTCGTCGGCATCCTCGCGTCGGGACCGGCCAAGGTGATCATGCCCGACAAGAAGGCGGCCGAAGAATGCACTAAGAGCAAGCTGAACGGTCACCAAGCGCAAGATAAGGAGATCGTATTCGTGACGATGATGGGCTGTCTCGGCTCGGTGCCGAAGGGCACGGAGCCAGTCGACGTCAATGCCTATGCCACGATTTCCTTGCTCGATCCGCCCGACGCCTTTGTGGAGTTAACTCGCACCTATGTCGAGCCGAGCGGGCTCCCTGGCGGCGAGCCGGTCAAGGTCGAAGCCTATCCCACTTGCAGACTGGCGCAGTAATTCAAACCGAAGGACGTGGCTGCCATGATGGTCTCGACTCTGTAAGGCGTTTTCTCCGCTTAGGCTTTGCCGCGCTGGCGGCGCTCGGCCTGTCGCTCTCTGGCGCGCTCGCCGCCGATATCGAGGGCAGTGCCGACCATCTGCTGGTCGGCCGCTACGAAGGCTCTGAGATCGTCGCCTATAAGGTCAGCGAGTTCGATGAGGTACGTCATCGAGGCCCCGTTGACTACGTCAAGATGCCCGCGCTCGATGAGATCGCAGTCTACTGCTCAACGGCAAGCCTGACCTCAAGGTGCAAGAACGTGCGGAGCCGACACCGACAACCGAAAGCACTGGCCGACTACGAATGCTTAGACTTGGCGAAGCGGCTACGATCTCGGCCAGTCGTACGGCATCGCCGCCGACCGGCTGGTGGCCGAAGGCATGGGCGCGAGCCAGCCTGTCGATACCAACGACACGGAAGCTGGCAGGGCAAAGAACCGCCGCGTCGACCTCGTCGCGCAAGGCGCGGGCGTCGTCACGGCGACCGCCCGCCGCGCCGGAGGCGGCACCAGAGGCTGACAGCGAAGCTCCGCCGCAGGAGGCTCCAGAGGCCGATGGCGATGCGGGAGCGCGTGAGTGACGGAGGCGGCGCGCCCAATCCGTAGCGCGCGGAGATCGGTTTAAGGCTTGGGCGTCGTCGAGCCTGGCGCCGGCACCTCGGCCTCGTGACGAGCGGCTTGGCGATCGGCTTGATGCGCACGACGAAGAGCTTAACCGGCACCGCGCCCTCGTTCATGCCGCGATGCACGAGGTTCGGCGCGAGGTAGAAGGCTTCGCCCGTCTTCAGTTGCTTCTTGCCCTTCCCTTCGACCTCGAAGGTGAAGTCGCCTGAGAGCACATAGGCGACCTCGTGCGCGTCGGGATGAATGTGCCACGGCAGCACCGCGCCCGGAGCGAAGGTGTAGAGGTGGGTGACCGCCTCTCTCGTCTCTTCGCCGGCAAGCTTCTCGGCGAGAAGCTGCTCGCCTGTGACGCCGTCGACTTTGCCCGGTTCGCGGGCGAAGGCTGAGCCGGCGCAGGCCGCGCAGAGCAGCAGAATGACGATGCGTGTGGTGTTCATCCTCATGGCTTCACCCCGGTCAAGCGATCGGATACTGCCTAGCATGCTCCTCCCGCGGAAGGGAGGAGCAGCCCCTCGAGGAGGAGACCATGAACGGCCAACCCTACAACTACCCGGTGGAGACCGTACGTTACGGCGTCAGCTTCGGCACCGCGCTTGCGATCGCCATTTCCTACGTCAACAACCAGTCGATTCTCTGGGCGATCATCCACGGCTTCTTCAGCTGGTTCTACGTCATCTATTTCGCCCTGTTCCGCTAGCAGCAGCGCGGCGGACCGCTTACTCGTCGCCGACCGTCAAGCGTACCGTCGGGCGTGAAATAATCGAAGTCCTCGCCGGGGGCGTAGCCGTAGCCGTCCTCGTAGTCGATCATCGCGGGCGGATCATAGGCCGGAGCGGCATAGGCCGGTGCCGGATAGATTGGCGCCGGATAGACCGGAATGATCTCGGCATAGGCCGGCGGCGGAAGCGCAGGGCCGAAATAGCGATAGCTGTTGCTGAAATAGCCTTCGGGCGCTCCGGCGTTGGCGATGCCGGGCAATGCGACGGCAAAGGCGCTGCCGCCGACAAGCGCGAGCGCGAGCGTTGCTTTGCGAAGGGATTGGGTCATTTGAAGCCTCCTTTGTCAGCACCCTACGACCCATGCTAGCGGGCGGACCGCTAGCGGTGTCTTGCCCCCGCTGAATCAACTTTATCGATGTTGGATTGTTTCCCGCGTCGCTGCGGCAATTAGGACGGCGCGTGGCAGACGGCCTCGATATTGTTGCCGTCGGGATCGAGCACGAAGGCGCCGTAATAGTTCGCGTGATAATGCGGGCGGAGGCCTGGCGCGCCGTTGTCCTTGCCACCGGCGGCAAGAGCCGCGCGATAGAAGGCGTCGACCGCTGCACGCGTGCGCGCCACGAAGGCGACATGGACGGGCGGGCTCACACCGCCTTCTCCGCCGATCCAGAACGACGGCTTGCCGCTCTGGAAGTCCTCAGGGTTGCCGCCCGGCACGCCGAAGCCGAGCGCCGCGCCGTGGCCGGTCTGCTCCGCCGAGACCTCCATGACGATGCCGTAGCTTAGAGGCTCGAGTGCCTTCAGGTAGAACTCTGTCGAGCGAGCAAGGTCGGCGACGCTAACCCCAAGATGATCTATCATTGACCTGCTCCCCTTGAGTTCCAGGCAAACCCTAGCCCGAAATCAACGTCCTTGCAGGTTTGGCTGGATGCCCTCTATAGTTGTAGTCTCATGCCAGCCGCAGGGCCGATGTCCGTGCGGAGCTGGAAACCGTGCTCACGGTGAAGTTCGACGAGTTCAAGAGATTCCTCGACCAGGGCTTTGCCGGGAACGCCAATCGTCTCGATGAAGCGATGGACAGGGCCACGCAGGAGCTCTTGGATAAGTTGAACACCAAGCCGGCCGTGGAAGACGAGCCGGCCTCGGCAGCGCCAGGCCTCCCGCCCGAGCCTCAACCGGAACCTGAACCTTCGGATTGGAGAAGCAAGCTGCCGTTCCGGCTTGCGATTCTCGGGTTGCTGTGAACTAACCCGCGCGCTCGACCAGCTTGCGCTTGAGCGAGGCGATTGCGGCCGCCGGGTTCAGCCCCTTAGGGCAGGCCTTGGTGCAGTTCAGGATCGTGTGGCAGCGATAGAGCTTGAAGGGGTCCTCGAGCTCGTCGAGCCGGTCGCCGGTCCGCTCGTCACGGCTGTCCTCGACCCAGCGATTGGCTTGCAGCAGGATCGCAGGGCCGAGATAGCGGTCGCCATTCCACCAATAAGACGGGCAGGCGGTCGAGCAGCAGGCGCAGAGAATGCATTCGTAGAGCCCGTCGAGCTTGTCGCGGTCCTCTTTGGTCTGGCGCCATTCCTTCTGCGGCGTGGGCGAGTCCGTCTGGAGCCAGGGCTCGATCGACCTGAGCTGCGCGTAGAACATGGTCATGTCGGGGACCAGGTCCTTGATCACCGGCATATGCGGCAGCGGATAGATCGAGATCGCGCCCTTGGCGTCGTCGGCGTGCATGGTGCAGGCGAGCGTGTTGGTGCCGGCGATGTTCATGGAGCAGGAGCCGCACACGCCCTCGCGGCAAGAGCGCCGGAAGGTGAGCGTGGGGTCGATCGTGTTCTTGATCCAGAGGAGGGCGTCGAGCACCATCGGCCCGCATTCGCTCATGTCGACCCAATAGGTGTCGAGCCGCGGGTTCTCCTCGGTCTCCGGATCGAAGCGGTAGATGCGGTATTCGCGCCAGCGGCCCTTCTCGGCGCCGGCCGGCGGCGGGTTCCACTCTTTGCCGCGTCCGACCTTTGAGTTCTTGGGAAGGGTGAATTGAACCATCGGTTAGCCCAGCCGCGCGCGTCTCGCCTTGTGCTCTAACCTTGCATAACGGACCGGCCGCCCGCAATCAAAGAGCGAATTGCCGCTTCCCCCCGCGCCTCAGCCGGCGGCGTCGATCAGGTCGCGCAGCTTCCGGGCGAGCTCCCGCTGTGTGTAGGGTTTGGTCAGGAGGTGCACGTCGGGGTCGAGCCGTCCCTGGTGCACGATGGCGTTGCGGGTGTAGCCCGTGGTGTAGAGAACGGGCAGGTTCGGATATTTCCGCCGCACCGCGTCGGCGAGCTCGCGCCCCGAGGTCAAGCCCGGCAGCACCACATCCGTGAACAGCAGGGTGATGCTCGGCCGCTTCTTGATGAGCCGCAGCGCGTCGTCGGCGTTTGCGGCTTCGAGCACCACGTAGCCGAGGCTTTCAAGCGCGCCTTTGGCGTATTCGCGCACCCCCTCATTGTCCTCGACGAGCAGGATCGTCTCGCTCGCTCGCGCGGCGGGCGCGGGCGAAGCATCGGCCGGTTTGCCCGCGGGCACGGCACGCATCTCATCGGCGCCGGTGAGACGCGGCAGATAGATCTTCACCGTCGTGCCCTGGCCTTCCTCGCTATAGATGCGCACGTGGCCGCCGGACTGCTTGACGAAGCCGTGCACCATGGCGAGCCCCAGCCCTGAGCCTTCGCCGTGACCCTTGGTGGTGAAGAAGGGCTCGAAGACGCGGTCGAGGATGTCCTTGGGAATGCCGGTGCCGGTATCCGTCACGCAGAGCACGACATACTGCCCGGCTTCCACGTCGCCGAAGCGGCGCACATAGGCGTCGTCGAGATAGGTGTTGGCCGTCTCGATGGTGAGACAGCCGCCGTCCGGCATTGCCGCTTTCGCGTTGAGTGCGAGGTTGAGCAGCACGTTCTCGAGCTGGTGGGCGTCGGCATAGGTGGGCCACAATCCGCCCGCCAGCACGGTCTCGACGCTGATCTGCTCGCCGAGGCTGCGGCGCAGCAGGTCGAGCATGCCCGTGACCAGCTTGTTCACGTCGAGGCGCACGGGCTCGAGCGCCTGGCGCCTGGAGAAGGCGAGCAGCCTTTGCGTGAGCGTGGCCGCGCTCTTGGCCCCCTGCAAGGCGGAGTCGAGCGGCTTCTTGAGCTTCTCGGCAAGCGCGGCGACCGTCCCGGGATTGGCGAGGTCGGCGAGCTGGCGCTTCATGGTATCGAGATTGCCGCCGATGATGGTGAGCAGGTTGTTGAAGTCGTGGGCGACCCCGCCGGTCAATTGCCCGACGGCCTCCATCTTCACCGCCTGCCGCACTGTCGCTTCCGCCTCGTGGCGCAGCCGCGATTCCTCCTCGAGCTCGCGCGTGCGCTCGACAAGTCCCTTGACGGCATGCCGGGCTGAAATGGCGAGAATGGCCGCTAAGGTCGTCGCGAGCAGAAGCGCGAGCCCGATCAGGCCGGCGAGCGAGTAGCGCGCCCAGGTCGCGCGCTCTTGGCTTTTCGCAAGCTGCTCGCGCTCGGCGTCGAGGATGGTCGTAAGCTCATTGCGGATGCCCTTCATCAATTGAAGGCCGGTGTCGGAATTGACGATGACGAGCGCTTCGTCCTGGCGGCCGGCGCGGGCAAAGGCGATGGTCTCGGACATCTCATCGAATTTCCGCGTGATCAGCGGCCTGAGACCAGTTGCGCGCGCGGATTGCACAGGGTCGCCGGCCGTCAGCTTCTCCAAAGTATCGAGCTGCTGCGCGACGTCGGCTTTGGCGTGCTCGAAGGGCTGGAGATACGAGGGATTGGACGTGAGCAGGAATCCGCGCTGACCGGTCTCGGCGCCGATGACACTGATCAGCACGTTGCGGGCGGCGCGCTGCGTCTCGAAAGCTTGGACGACCTCGTTGTCGGCCTCCTGCGCCCGCGCGAGCAGAAGCGCCACGGCGAGTGCCGCGGCGAGCACCAGGCCGAAGCCGATCGGTATGATGTACCCGGCATTGCGGATCAACCGGTCTGCTTTGAGCAATCGGATCGGCACGAGCTAATTTCCCGGAAAAACCAAGCAGAATCGAATAGTGGCGCCACGGGTGCAGCCCCGGTAGACTTGCCACGAAGCCGAACCCGCGCAAGCAGTTTCTGAGGTTGCACCGTGCCGCGTATCCTCGTCGTCGACGATGAACCGCTCATTTCCATGCTGGTCGGGGATTGGCTTAGCGAGCTCGGCTGCGAGGTGGTCGGTCCGGCCGGCTCGGTCGAGGGCGGGCTCAAGCTGATCGCGAGCGGCCCTCTGGACGCCGCCATTCTCGACATCAACCTGGCCGGCGAGAACTCCTACTCGGTGGCCAACGCGCTGCAAGAGAAGGGCGTCCCGTTTGCCTTCGCCTCCGGAGACTCGGGCATCGACGCGGATAGCGGCTTCACGGACCCGCTGCTCCTGCACAAGCCATTCGATTTCGAGGCGGTGAAGTCGGTGGTCGGCAAGCTGCTGAAGCCACAGGCCGCCGCCTAGACCGGC
The DNA here is from genome assembly GCA_963832515.1 of uncultured Alphaproteobacteria bacterium. Lineage (GTDB taxonomy): Bacteria > Pseudomonadota > Alphaproteobacteria > Rhizobiales > Methyloligellaceae > Methyloceanibacter. Next base: position 103,843 of record CAWHUE010000007.1, on the reverse strand, counting down.
CTAGTACACTCGCTCCTTGGGCTTGATGTAGGCAATCTCGTTGGAGAGGGTAAAGGCGTGCACCGGGCGGTAGTCGAGCCGCACCTTGTGCGTGCCGTAGTCGGCATAAGAAAGCGTGTGCTTCATCCAGTTCTTGTCGTCGCGCTTGGGGAAGTCCTCGCGTGCATGCGCGCCGCGCGACTCCTCGCGGGCAAGCGCGCCGGCCACCGTGACCGCCGCTTGCGAGATGAGATTGTCGAACTCGAGCGTCTCGATCAGGTCCGTGTTCCAGATCAGCGAGCGGTCGGTCACGCTTATGTCCGCGGCGTCATCCCACACGGCGCGGATCGCCTTCACGCCCGTCCTGCATCACGTCCTTGGTGCGGAACACGGCGCAGTCGCGCTGCATGGTCTTCTGCATGCGCAGACGCAGATCGGCGGTGGGCGTGCCGCCATCCGCATAACGGAAGCGGTCGAGCCGTTCGATCGCATTATCGCCCGCGCCCTTGGGCAGCTCGGGGATGGCGCTGTCCGTCTTGACGAGCTCCGCGCAGCGAAGTGCCGCCGCTCGCCCGAACACGACAAGGTCGATCAGCGAGTTCGAGCCGAGCCGGTTCGCGCCATGCACCGAGACGCAGGCCGCCTCGCCGAGCGCCATCAGCCCGGGCACCGTGGCGTCGGCATCGCCGTCGCGCGGCGAGATCGCTTCGCCGTGCATGTTGGTGGGGATGCCGCCCATATTGTAGTGGCAGGTCGGGATGATCGGGATCGGCTTCTCCGTGATGTCGACGCCGCCAAAGATGCGGGCGAGCTCGGCGATGCCGGGCAGCCGCTCATGCAGAAGCTCCGGCGGCAGATGGTCGAGATGCAGGTGCATATAGTCCTTGTCCGGCCCGTGGCCGCGGCCTTCCCTGATCTCGATGGTGATGGCGCGCGAGACGACGTCGCGCGAGGCGAGGTCTTTTGCGCTCGGCGCATAGCGCTCCATGAATTTCTCGCCGTCGGAATTGCGCAGGAACCCGCCTTCGCCGCGCGCGCCCTCGGTGATCAGCACGCCCGCGCCATAGACGCCGGTCGGGTGGAACTGCACGAACTCCATGTCCTGCAGCGGAAGCCCGGCGCGGAGCACCATGCCGTTGCCGTCGCCGGTGCAGATATGCGCGCTCGTGCAGGAGAAATAGGCGCGGCCGTAGCCGCCGGTGGCGAGGATCGTCTGATGCGCGCGGAAACGGTGCAGCGTGCCGTCTTCCATGCATAGCGCGATGACGCCGCGGCAGCGGCCCTCGTCGTCCATGATGAGGTCGAGCGCGAAATACTCGATGAAGAACTCGGCGGAGTGGCGGAGCGCCTGGCCGTACATCGTGTGCAGCATGGCGTGGCCGGTGCGGTCCGCGGCGGCGCAGGTGCGCTTGGCCTGGCCCTTGCCGAAATCCGTGGTCATGCCGCCGAAGGCGCGCTGCAGGATCTTGCCGTCGTCGGTGCGCGAGAAGGGCACGCCCCAATGCTCGAGCTCGTAGACGGCCTCAGGCGCGTTGCGGCAGAGATATTCGATGGCGTCCTGGTCGCCGAGCCAGTCCGAGCCCTTGACCGTGTCGTACATGTGCCAGCGCCAGTCGTCGGGCCCCATATTGCCGAGCGCCGCGGCGATGCCGCCTTGCGCCGACACGGTATGCGAGCGGGTCGGGAAGACCTTGGTGATGCAGGCCGTGCGCAGGCCCGCCTCGCTGCAGCCGACCACCGCGCGAAGGCCCGAGCCGCCCGCGCCGACCACCACCACGTCGTAAGCGTGGTCGATGATCGGATAGGCGCGGCCGTTGACCATCGGCGCGTGGTCTGGCGTGGCGTCCTGGGGCATCTCCGCTCAGGCTCCGAGACTGATCTTGACGATAGCAAGCGCCGAGGCGAGGCCAACGCCGACCGCGAAGAACGTGGCGAGGATCACGGCGGCGATCTTGGCGCCCTCGCCATGGACATAGTCCTCGATGATCTCCTTGAGCCCGATGCGCATATGGATCGCGGCGGAGATCACGAGCGCGAGCATGGCGGCGGCGACGAGCGGCTGCGCGAGATAGGCCTTCACCGTCGCGTAGTCGGCGCCGATATGCGTCACGATCGACCAGATGAGAAAGAGGACGAGGGGCACGTTGGCGACCGCCGTCAGGCGCTGGCGCCAGAAGGTCTCCGTGCCTCTGTGAGCCGAGCCGAGGCCGCGGACGCGTGCGAGAGGCGTGGCCATGGTCAGGCGCCTCCCTTGAGCGAATAGCCCGCGACCCAGAGCAGCACGGTGAGCAGCGTCGAGCCGATGATCGTCGCCCAGGCGAGCACCTCGATGCTCGTCTTGTCGAGCGCGCGGCCGGTGTCCCAGATCAGATGGCGGATGCCGCCGAGCATGTGGTGGATCAGCGCCCAGCTGAAGAGGAACAGCAGCACCTGGCCGGGCAGGCTCGCGAAGAACGCCGCTCACGGTTGCATAGGCCTCGGGGCCGCTCGCGATGGCCACCAGCCACCAGGCGAGCAGGAGGAAGCCGATGGCGTGTCGCCGCGCCCGAGATGCGGTGGGCGATCGACATCATCATGGTGAGCATCGGCCGGTAAATCTGCAGATGCGGCGAAAGCGGCCGCGCCGGCTCTAGCTTGCCATTGGCCATCGGATTGCAGATGCTAAGTTGCCCAGACGAGCTTTCTCATAACGCACCGGCCCGCCAGGGGCAATCAAGCCGCGTCGCGGCCAATTGCCGCTATGCCCCGGCTCGTCGCGGCTTGGCCGTGGTTCGAGGGCCGGCCGTCATCCTGAGGTGCGAACGCGGAGCGCGAGCCTCGAAGGACGGCGCGGCCACCTCACCATGACGGGGACCGAAGCGGGTGCAGACAGAGGCTAAGGCGTGATGACGCCGCAGGCGATGCGGTCGCCGGCGTTGCCGGCGGGGTCGGTCTTGTAGTCGTCCGGCCCGGCGTGAATGACGATGGCGGAGCCGTCGGCGTCGAGCAGCGAAGTCTCTGAGAGGGCAACTGTCGCGTTCAGCATCTCGATCTGCAGCGTGCCGCTCTCGGGCACATGCAGGTTCGGCATGTCGCCGGCATGCGGGCCCTTCGGGTTCATCACGCCGTGGCTGTGCTGCTCGGGGTTGAAGTGCGGGCCGGCGGACTCGAATTTGGGCGGCTCGCATTTGCCGACCGCATGGATATGGAAGGCGCGCTCGCCCGCGGGAACGGCGGTGAGATCGAGGCTGATCAGCACGCCGCCCGTGGTGCCGAACAGCGTGGCGTGGCCGACTTCCTTGCCGCTTGCATCCTTGAGGGTCGCTTGCGCCTTGTCGGCGGCGAAGGTCGGGCGCAGAAAGCGCAAGGACTGACAGGATCGAAGCTGCAAGCCAGTGGGCCTTAATTCTCATCTCGACTCTCCTAAAGTAGCGCCGCCCACGGAGTAACGCACAGACCGGGTCCGAAGTTGCCTTAGCGGGCTAGCGGGGGACGGCGACCCAATAATCCATGTCGAGGACGACGCCGTCCTCGTGACTGCCGTCGGCCTTGTAGTCCGGGAAGTCGGCGCAGTCGCGGTCCTTCACCGCGAAGGTGCGCAGCCTGAGCGCGCCGATGTCGTCGCGGTTCGGCAGCTCGGCCCGGTCCAGCACCTGGCTCCAGGCGTAGATCGTGTCGCCGGCGAAAGATGGGGCGACATGGCGCGCGCCGTTCAGCCCGAGAATGTGGAAGGCGTTGGCGAGCCCGTTGAAGCTTAAGGAGCGCGCGATCGAGATGATGTGGCCGCCATAGACGAGCCTCCGCCCGAAGCGGCCTTTGCCCTCGACATGCTGGTTGAAATGCACGCGCGCGGTGTTCTGGAAGAGGCGCGTGGCGAGCTGATGCTCGGCCTCCTCGATTGTCTGGCCGTCGACATGGTCGATCTTCTCGCCGACCTCGTAGTCGCCCCAGCGCTTGGGCGAGCCGGCGAGCGCATAGTCGTAGCCGCGCAAGTCGAGCGGCGGGAGCGCGGCGCCGAGGCTCGACGGGTCGACGCTCGCGGCAAGCTCGGGCACGACGGGCGCGGGCGCCGGCGCATTGACGTCGCGCTTGTTCACCATCACCCAGCGCGCATAAGAGAGCACCGGCACGCCGAGATGGTTGCGGCCCGTGGAGCGCACATAGACCGTGCCGCTCTTGCCGTTCGAGTTCTCCTTGACGCCGATCACCTCGGAGGTCGAGGCGAGCGTGTCGCCGGGATAGACGGGTGCCAAGAAGCGGAACTCGGCATAGCCGAGATTGGCGATCGCGTTGCGCGAGATGTCCGGCACGGTCTTGCCGATGACGATGTGGAACACGAGCAGGTCGTCGATCGGGGCGCGCAGATAGCCGATCTTCTGCGCGAAGGCGTCGGAGGACTGCACGGCGAAGCGGGGCCCGTAAAGCGCGGTGAACAGGCTCACGTCGCCGACCGTGACCGTGCGCGGCGTGGCATGCACGATCTCCTGGCCGAGCTTGAAGTCCTCGAAGAAATTGCCGGTGACGGTCTTGTCGAGATGCTTTGCTGTCATGTTGTGATGGCTGATGCCGCAATTGTGGTCCGCGCGGACCATAGTTTCCGCAGGTCGGTCTGTCACCCCTGCTCGGGGGCAGCAGCGGCCGGAGGTCGCGGGAAGAGCAGGCGCTGGTAGAACCAGCCGATGCCGATCAGCACCGCGCCGAGCCCGAGGAAGGAGAGCGCGCGCCAGATGCCGGTGAGGCCGCCCATGTCGACGAGGAAGACCTTGAGCACGGTCAGCACCACGACCGCGGCGGATGCCGCGCGCAGAGGCAGCGAGCGGTACCAGATGCCGGCAGCGAGCAGCGCCACGCCGAAGGCAAGCCAGACGGCGGAATAGGCGTATTGCTCGGCGTCCGAGGTCGCGCCCTCGGTCAGGATCGGGCCGTGATAGAAGCGCCGCACCTGGAGCGTGAGATAGGCGAGCGCGAGCGCCAGCGCGACCGCTGCGGCTGTGCGCGTATAGAACTCGGGCCGCGTCGCGCGCGTCACGTAAGCAAGGATGCCTGTCAGCACCGCCGGGATGCCGTAGCCGAGCAGGATGAGATTGACGAAGCGCCCGCCGACTGCCTCTCCGGTGAACAGGGGATTGGCGTTGACGCCGAGCCCGAACGTCGATCGCAAGCAGAAGCCCGGCCGGCGAGAAGCTGCGCCCCGACATCCTGCACGATGCTGCCGGTCTTGAGCCTGATCCGCTCGAGCCCGATGAGCACGGCGAGCAGGAGCGACACTTGCAGGCCGGCGGTCATGAGCGGGCTGCCGGTGCCGTAAGGATCGCCGCCCGTGACGTAGTGGCGGACCTGGAAGACGACGAGCAACACGGTGAAGAGGATCGCGGCGGCATCGACGATGCGCGACGGCACGTCGTCGGCCTGACGCCGCAACATGCGCCCCGCGAACCAGAAGGCCAGCGGCCGGCACGCCGTAGCCGTAGAGCAGCCAATTGAAGACCGGCGTCGTGCCGAGCTCGCCGCCGACGATGCGCGGGTCCCACCAGATGCGGCCGAGCAGGGCTATGGTCACCGCGGCGGCGAGCCAGCGCAGCGCGGGCCAGGGCCGCTTCTCGGCGATCCAGGCGATGCCGGGCACCATCAGCGCAAGCGCGATGGTGAGCCAGCCTTTCTCCAGCGCAAGGGAAAGCGCGAGCGCGAGCGAGGCGATGGCGCCGGTTGCGAACACCGCGCCTGCCTGCTCGTTGCGCGCGGCCCCGCCCTCGGAGCGCGCGGTCCAGCGGCTCAGAGCCTCCGTGGCGTAGGCGTAGAACCCGGCCAGCACGAGCGCTGCGCTCGCGAACGGGATCGAGCGGTCGAAGCCCGCGATGCTCCAGTAGAGCGCGATCGAGGATGGCGATGGGTGCGGCAACGGCCGACGCGCTCCACAAGCAGCGACACGAGTGGGCTCGTCTCGCGGCGCTGCGCGAAAAATCCCGAGAGGCCGAAGAGAGCCGCCAGCCCCGCGCCGAGCGCAAGCGGCCGCCCGAACAAGAATTTCTCGGGCTCCCACAGACGGTCGGGTGCGGGACCCGTCGGCAGGCCAAGCTCGCCGATGTCGTATCTGACCGACCACTGCCAGAAGATCAGCGCGACGAGGATTGCGGCTGCCGGCACGGAAGCCGAGGCCGCGTCGGTCCGCCAGGCGATGGCGACGGTCGCCACGACGAGCGCAACGAAAACGATCAGCGCCAGCGTGTCATGCCCGGTCGCGAGCACGAGCAGCATCGCGGCGACGAGATAGGCGGCGAGCGCGCCCGATGAGACGAAGTCGATCTCGCCTTCCCTCGCTTCAGGTCCGAAGATCAGGCCCGAGACGATGAGCAGCGCTGCGAGCGCGAAGCCGACCGCGACATGGAAGCCATGCGGCGCGACTTGCTGGAGGTCGCCGATGCCCGGAAACACCCAGAGCACGCTCGCCACGACCGCCGTGACCGCAAGCCAGCGCCAGAGCCTTGCGCGGGCGAGCGCGAAGGACGCGGCGGTCACCACGGCGAGATAGAGATAGAGCGCCCAGTAATTTGGCGTTTCGGTCGAGACCATGGCTGGCGCCAGATATGCGCCGACCAGGCCCAGGCCTGCGAGCGCGGGTCCGTGCAGAAGCGAGGCGGCGAGCGTGCCGAGCGCCACCGCGCCCAGCAGCACGAAGGCGGCGAGTGGCCCGAGAAAGCCGTAAAGCGCGTAGGCCGCATAGATCGTGGCATAGGCGATCGTGGTGCCGGCGGCCATCAGCACGCTCGGGATGTCGGCGCTTCTTGAGCCCTGCGAGGCCGGACTTCAGCTCGTTCGCGCCGCGTCCATTCGCCGGCGGCGATCAGCACGAGCGCGATGACCGCGCCGAGCGCCACGCGCGCTTCCGGCCCGAACCAGCCCTGCTCGATCGAGTAGCGCACCAGGAAGAAACCGCCGAGCGCGAGCGCGATACCGCCAGCCCAGACCACCCATTGCGTGCCAAAGCGCTCTTCGAGGCTCGGCTTGGGCGTTTGCGCGACCGGCGGAGCCGCTTGCGGCGCTGGGCGCGCTTCCGGAGCGGGCGTCTCGTCCTGCGCCTCGTCGATCTCGTACGTTGGCTCCGCGGCTTCCTGCGGCTTGGCCTCAGCTACAGGCGGCACGAGCGGAGCAAGCCCGGCTGCTTCGCCCCCAAGCCGCGCCTCGAGCGCGGCGAAGCGGGCTTCGAGCCGGCGCATGCGCCCGCTCATGTTAAGCGCCAAGCTGAGCGCGACAATTGCGGCTACCGGGATCGCGATCAGAAGGCCGAGGATCAAGCCGACCATGGGGCTCAGCTCGGCGGCCGGACGAAGCCGATCGCGCCTAACGACGCGCCCGGCTTCATGCGGCTGATCTCGGCGAGCAGCGCCACCACGCGGCTGGCGTCCTCGGCGATCCCAAGCATGTCGGCTTGCCGGCGTGCTTGCGCGAAATCGCCGGGGCGGTAAGCGCAGTCTCGGCGTAGGTTTCGGTCTTGCTTCGGAAGAGCCCCATCGACGTCCGGCCCGCTTGAGGTACGCCTATCTAGCCCAAGGGCGGGCGCGAGGGGAAGCTCGCGCCGGATGACGCGAGGAGACGAGCCACTGGGTGGCCCGCAAAGCAAAATGGCGATCCTCACTTTCGCGAGGACCGCCAATTTAAAGCGAAAACCTGCTTAGATCGACGCGTTGATTAAGCGCGGTCGAGCTCGGCCGGGAGGTAGCTCGTCACTTCCATGCCAGCCTCAAACTCGGTGATCTCGGGTTTCAGCCACTCTTTCATGGTCGTCTCCTTCGGTGAACTTCAAGGCTAGAAGATAGGGCCAAGGCATGAGAGCCGCATGAAGCGTCCATGAAAACCGGCTGAATTGCAGATTAACGAATTCTGACAAAATCGGCCTTGCGATTCCCAGAATTAGGCCATTTGGGGACAACTTCATCCACATCTACTGGTGGTCAGGGCGATCTCGGACATCACTGATTGGGGGCAGGCGTCACATGAACAGGACGAGCGCCTTTTGCAGCGTGATCCAGACTCCCCAGGCGAGCGGGATGCCGACGGCCGCCCAGGCCAGAAGCGCCCTGAAGTCGAACCCGCCAATGCTGCCGACGGCGGCTTTTGCCTTGACGCGCTCGGCGGCCTTGCGGTCGACCTCCTGGAGCGCTTCGACCTCCGCCTTGGTCATGAACCATTTCCTGTGCAGCGGCCTGATCAGGAGGTTGGCGATGAAGCCCGCCGCCATGAGCCCGATCATCACATAGAAGATCGGGTCGTAGAGCTGGTCGCGCGGCACGCCGACTGCGAGCCTTGCCTCGCGCATATAGTTTACGATCACGGGACCGACGATCCCGGCGGTCGACCAGGCGGTCAGCAGGCGCCCATGGATCGCGCCGACGAACTGCGTGCCGAACACGTCGGCGAGGTAAGCGGGCACGGTGGCGAAGCCGCCGCCATACATCGAGGCGATGAGGCAGAACGCGCCGACGAACAGCGCAAGGTTCTTCCAATCGGCGGCGAAGGGGGCGGCGAGGTAGCAGAGCGCGCCGAGCGCGAAGAACGTGTAATAGGTCAGCTTGCGGCCGAGCTTGTCCGAGGACGAGGCCCAGAAGATGCGGCCGAAAATGTTGAACAGCGAGATGAGGCCGACAAAGCCCGCCGCGACCAGCGCCGCCTGCGCGGCGAGGCTTTCGTTCTGCTGGACCTGATCGAAGCTCAACGCGGCATCGCCGGCGAGCGCGCCGCCGAAGATCTCCTGCAGCATGGGCGAGGCGATGCCGATAATGCCGATGCCGGCGGAGACGTTGAGGCAGAGCACCGCCCAGATCAGCCAGAATTGCGGGGTCTTGTGCGCCTGGTTCAGATGCACGTGGCCGTCGGCGATCATGGCCTTGTTGTTGACGGGCGGCGACCATCCTTCCGGCTTCCAACCCGGCGGCGGCAGGCGATAGCCGAAAGCGCCGGCCAGCATGAAGATGAAATAGCCCGCGGCAAGCGTCACGAAGGTCTGCCACACGCCGACGGATTCGGCCGTATGGTAATGGTTCATCAGCAGCGTGGCGAGCGGGCTGCCGATCATGGCGCCGCCGCCGAAGCCCATGATGGCCATGCCGGTCGCCATGCCGCGCCGGTCCGGGAACCATTTGATGAGGGTGGAGACGGGCGAGATATAGCCGAGGCCGAGCCCGATGCCGCCGATGACGCCGGAGCCGAGCCACATCAGCCAGAGCTGGTGGAGATAGATGCCGAGCGCCGAGATCAGGAGGCCACCGCACCAGCAGAGCGCCGAGACCACGCCCGCGCGCCTTGGGCCGACCTTCTCCAGCCATCCGCCCCAGATGGCTGCGGAGAGACCGAGAAACACGAAGAAAAGCGTGTACATCCAGCCAAGATCGGCGATGCGCCAGTCGCAGGTGCGCGTGAACAGCGCAGTGATCAGCGTCATGTCGGGGCATTTGACGGAATGGTCGATGCCAATCGCCTGGCTCAGCGGCAGCCAGAACACGCTGAAACCGTAGGCCATGCCGATGCAGAGATGGATGGCGAGCGCGGCGGGCGGAACGAGCCAGCGGTTATAGGTCGGAGGCGCGATGATGCGCGCCTTGTCGAGCAGGCCCAAGCGGTCGCTTGCAGCCAAGGTACCTCCGCTACTCGCCATCCTCGGTTTCCCCCCGGCGTCTTCGTGATTAGGGCGGACAGTAGGCCGTGCCCAACTGCCATCGCAAGGGTTTAGCAGGGTCCCAATGCGAACGAATTTTGCCCTTCCGCAACGAAAAGCGCCGCCGTCCCAACCCGAAATAGGGGCTGTGACGACGGCGCGTGGATGCGTTTAGGCGGCTTTATCGGGCCTTGAGGGTTTTGTCAGGCTTTGACCTTCTCTTTCTTGAATTTGGCTGCCTCTTCCGAGCCTTTGGTCGCGTCGCCCGCCGTGTAGGAATGGGCGCCGACACCGGCGAGCTTGCCCTTGTCCACCACGAGATATTCCGTGCGGATGGGCTTCTTGGCGAAATAGCTCTCCAGGATCTCGCGCGTGCCAGCAGCGTAGCGAGCCTGGGCCGAGAGCGAGCTGCCCGAGATATGCGGGGTCATGCCGTGATGCGGCATGGTGCGCCACGGATGATCCTTCGGTGCGGGCTGCGGGAACCACACATCGCCCGCATAGCCCGCGAGCTGGCCACTCTCCAGCGCGCGCACGATCGCGTCGCGGTCGCAGATCTTGCCGCGCGCCGTGTTCACGATATAGCTGCCGCGTTTCATCTTCGCGATCAGCTTGTCGTTGAACATGTGCTCCGTCTCGGGGTGGAGCGGCGCATTGATGGTGACAACATCGCAGACCTTGACCAGCGACTCGACGTCTGGATGGAAGGTGAGATCGAGCTCCTTCTCGACCTCCTTGGGCAGGCGGTGCTTGTCGTAATAGTGAAGCTTGACGTCGAAGGGCTTCAGCCGGCGAAGCGCGGCAAGGCCGATGCGTCCCGCGGCGACCGTGCCGATATTCATGCCTTCGAGGTCGTAGGAACGCTCGACGCAGTCGGCGATGTTCCAGCCGCCCTTGACGACCCACCCGTAGGACGGGATGTAGTTGCGCACGAGCGCCAGGATCATCATCACGATATGCTCGGCGACGCTGAGCGAGTTGCAGTACGTGACCTCGGCGACGGTGACGCCCTTGTCCATCGCGGCCTGCAGGTCGGTGTGATCCGAGCCGATGCCGGCGGTGATGATGAGCTTCAGCTTCTTGGCCTTCTCGATGCGCTCGCGCGTCATGTAAGCGGGCCAAAACGGCTGCGAGATCACGATCTCGGCGTCCGGCAGCTCCTTGTCCAACATGGAATCCGCGCCATCCTTGCTCGAGGTCACGACCAACGTGTGGCCGGCCTTTTCCAGGAACTTGCGAAGCCCGAGCTCGCCGGAGACGCTGCCGAGCAACTCGCCCGGCTTGAAGTCGATGGCGCTCGGCGTCGGCGCGGTCTGCCCGTCGGGATATTTGGTGATCTTGGGGATGTCGTCGCGGGCGTATTTCTTCGGGTACCCGGTTACCGGGTCGTCATAAAGCACACAAACTACTTTCGCCATGATGCCACTCCTTCATGTCGTGCTTCGACATAGGCGCAAGGGACCGCGTGCCCGCGCGTAAACGCAAGCAACCCCGCAACGACCTGCCACCACGTCGCTGTTGCAATCGGATCAAGGCTATGGCGAAAACACGCTTCAGCCTCATCCTCGGCTTTCCTCATGCCGGCCTAGGCGCTGTTAGACGCGCTTCTTGGGGGGTGGACCGGCGGGTTGGACCATCAAACCAATCTGCCTACCGATCAAGTAGGCGTATGCGAACAGTCGATAGGGGACCCCTATCGACTGCCCGCACTAGACAAACGCGGCACCGGCTGGAATCGTTGCGGTGCAACAATAAGGGGACCTTCACATTGCCTTTACCGAAAACCCTCACCGACGGGCATTGGCGCTTCCGCCGCAACGTGCACGCGGCGGACCGCGGCCGCTATCTCCAGCTCGCAGAGCTCGGCCAGGCGCCGGCGGCGATGGTCATCGCCTGCTGCGACGCGCGCGTCGACGTGTCGGCGGTGTTCGAACTCCGAGCCCGGTGCGCTCTTCATCTTGCGCAACGTCGCCAATCTCGTTCCGCCCTTCGAGGCGGGGGGCAAATATCACGGCACCAGCGCCGCCATCGAGTTTGCCGCCATGAATCTCAAAGTGCCCAATATCATCGTGCTTGGGCACTCGCATTGCGGCGGCGTGAACGCCTACCGGCAGAGTGTCAGGGATCACGTGCATGAGCGAGGCTTCATCGGAAGCTGGCTTACGCTGCTCGACAATCTCGACGTCGAGGAGAGCGACATTTTTACGTATGGCGACGAAATGGCCTTCGAGCTGGCGGCGATCCGTTCGTCGCTCACCAATATGCGCAGTTTTCCATTCATCAAGCAGCTTGAGGGCGAGGGCTTGCTCGCCCTGCACGGACTGCATTTCGACCTGGGCAGTGGGGAGCTCCTCGCGCTCGACCAGGAGAGCGGGCGTTTCCTTGCCTTGAGCGAGACCTAGGCCGAGGCAGCGGCTAGGCTGCCTTGCGGGCGGCTCCGGCCATCTCGCCGCAGCTCTTGCCGCAGCGCCGGCAGGCCTCGACGCACAGCACCATCGCCTCGTCGTCGGCGAACCTGCGTGCAATCGTCGGCGCACATCTCGCAGATACCGGCGCAGATACGGCAGGTCATCTGGTGCAGCGGGGAGGCGCGCAGCATGAAGTCGGCGCTCGTGCTGCAAATCTGCGCGCAGTCCTGCAGCATACGGATGTGATCGGGCGCGGCATGCTCACCGCCCTTCCGCAGACAATGCGAGACGGTGGCGAGGCAGACGGCGTGGCAGTCGAGACAGTCCTTGATGCAGTCCTGCATGGTCGCCATGGCGTGTCCTCCTTCACGAAGGAGAACGGCGCGGGGGTGCAGCCAGTTCCCGTAAACGGACAGTGGACGGCCTATTACGCCGCCTTTTCCAGCAGGTTGCGGTTGATGATCGTCTCGGCGATCTGCACCGTGTTGAGTGCCGCGCCTTTACGCAGATTGTCCGAGACGATCCAAAGCGACAGCCCGTTGTCGAGCGTCTGGTCCTCGCGGATGCGGCTGACGAAGGTGGCGTAGTCGCCGACGCATTCGACCGGCGTCACGTAACCGCCCGGTTCGCGCTTGTCGACCACGAGCACGCCGGGCGCTTCGCGCAGGATCCTGCGCGCGTCGGCCGCGGTGATCGGGTTCTCGAACTCGATATTGACCGCTTCCGAATGGCCGACAAAGACGGGCACGCGCACGCAGGTGGCCGTGACCTTGATCTTGGGATCGAGGATCTTCTTCGTCTCCACCATCATCTTCCATTCCTCCTTGGTGGTGCCGTCCTCCATGAAGACGTCGATATGAGGAATGACGTTGAAGGCGATCTGCTTGGTGAAGAATTTCGCCTCAGGCGGATCGGTGACGAAGATGCCCTTGGTCTGGTCCCACAGCTCGTCCATGGCCTCCTTGCCGGCGCCCGACACGGACTGGTAGGTGGCGACCACCACGCGCTTGATCTTGGCGTAGTCGTGCAGCGGCTTCAGCACCACCACGAGCTGGGCGGTGGAGCAGTTCGGATTGGCGATGATGTTCTTCTTGCTGAAGCCCACGACGGCGTCGGCGTTGACCTCCGGCACGATGAGCGGAACGTCGGGGTCGTAGCGCCAGCAGGACGAATTATCGATGACCACGGTGCCGTTCGCGCCGATCTTCGGCGACCATTGCTTGGAGACGGCGGAGCCCGCCGACATCAGCGCGAAATCGACGCCGCGGAAGTCGAACTGCTCGAGATCCTGGCATTTGAGCCTCTGGTCGCCGATAGGAGACCTCGACGCCCATGGATTTGCGCGAGGCGATGGCGAAGACCGCGTCGGCGGGGAATTCGCGCTCGGCAAGGATATTGAGCATCTCGCGCCCGACATTGCCTGTGGCGCCGATGACGGCGACCTTATAGCCCATGTGTTTGATCTCCGAAGCTGCGCGGGATGGCTGGCGCAGCGCTTCCGCCGATGTATGGGAAGCCCCGCCGCTTGTAAAGGCGGAGGACCCCCGCCTGAATTCAAGCGGCGAGGCCGATCAGCAGCAAGAACGCCTTGATGAAGCCGAGGATCACGGCCCAGACCACGATAAGGCTCGCGATGCCGACCGCGACGCCCACGAGGACGGCAAGCCCATCTTTCTCGACGATGGCGAGCCCGATGATCGAGATGGCACAGGCTGGTAGCCAGTTGCCGAGCGGGATCGGCAAAGAGAGCACGATGGCGAGGATCAGCAAAAACATGCCGATCAGCCGCTCGGCGGTCCACGATACGAAGGCGGGCAGGCGGGGTTTCAGCAGGCGCTCCGTGCGCTCGAGATAGGGCAAAGCGCGGAGCGCGACCTTGGTGAAGCCTTCGCGCGGAAAGGATTGCTGCGTGAGCCAGTCGGGGAACCACGGCTTATGCCGCCCATAGGACAATTGCGCGGCAAGCAGAACCAAGGGGAAGCCGAGCACCGAGGAGACGAAGGGGATGTTGAGCGGGATCAGGTTGGGGAAGGCGAAGATGAAGAGGAGCACGCCGAATCCGCGATCCTGCAACGCATCGACCAGGGCGCCGAGCGAGATGCGCGGCTCGGTGTGAGCCTCGAGGAAATCGCGCAGCAGCACGGAGGTGCGCCGATGGGCGGGGCGCGGCTCGCGCGAGCGCGCAGGAAGCCCGCCCGGGGCCGGCCGAGCGGGAACCTCGGAATGGGGCGCTGCCGGCATCATGTCGTTCATCGCGTCCACCACGACCAAAGCCCGTTGTCGTTCCATGGACGGTTTATAAGGCCCCAGTGTGAAATTTGGCTCAACGCCCAAGCCCGCGCGCCGCGCCGGGCTTAACGCGGCCTAGTTGGGCGCGCCCGGCAGCTCGGACTTCACCTCGGCGCATTTTTTCGTGGTGAACTCGTTGACCATGCGCACCACCTCGGGGCCGAGCACGTTGTTGGAGTTGTCGAACCCGGTGCCGGCGTAGATCAAGGGATAAATCAGCATCGGCGCCGACGCCTCGCCCCAATTCACCGCGGCCTCGGTCGCCTTGCCGTTCTCGAACTTCACCTTGGGTGCCACGGACATCTCGATGGCATAGGGATCGGCGCCGCCCTGTTGCGCCACGCTGCATCGCAGTTTCTGCGAGGAAAGCACGACCTCGTAGCTCGCCTCGCTCATGGCCTTGGCGAGTGGCTCGCGTTGGAGCGCAAGCTTGAAATCGCAGACGGCCTTGCCCCAGGGCCAGTTGATCCGGCCGCCCAGCATCTTGGTGATATCCGCCTCGCGCCAGGTCTTGACGATGTCGCAGGCGACGTCCTCGCCTTGCGGGTCCTTGCTGGCGAGGATCGTGCAGACCTTGATCTTGCAGGCCTTGCGCATTTCCTTCTCGGCCTTCTCCTCCGGCGTCAGCTCGATCTTCTTAGGGCTCCGGCGAAGCCGGTGTCGGCTGGTAGCTCTCGCTGCCGTGGGCGGCGAAGCAGGCAGCCAGGCACCGCGGCTGAGACAGCAGCCGGCGAGAGCGCAGATCGTCATGGCGAGGGCCAGACGGAGGATGGCGTGCATGCGTGAAACCTTTTGCGAAACCCCATCCGTCTGGACTGTGGCGAGTATGGGCGGGCGTGGCCTGAGTGTCGCAGGTGGCTCGCACGCCGCGGGTCGAGCGCGGCGAGAATGGCGTCGCCCATCTCGCGCGTGGCGATGGTGCGGCAGCCGTCTTGGCGGATGTCGGCGGTGCGCAGCCCTGGTCGAGCACGCGCGCGATAGCGCCCTCGATGCGGTCCGCGGTCTCGCCGAGATCGAAGGAATAGCGGAGGCACATGGCGAAGCTCGCGATGGTGGCGATCGGGTTCGCCACGCCCTTGCCGGCGATGTCGGGCGCCGAGCCATGCACCGGCTCGTAGAGCGCGCGGCGGCGTCCGCTCGCATCGGCCCCGCCGAGAGAGGCTGAGGGCAGCATGCCGAGCGAGCCCGTGGCCATCGCCGCTTCATCGGAAAGGACATCGCCGAACAGATTGTCGGTGACGATCACGTCGAACTGTTTCGGCGCGCGGACGAGCTGCATGGCGCAATTGTCGGCGAGGATGTGCTCGAGCCTCACATCCGCATAGCGATCCTTGTGCAGCCGCGTGACGACCTCGTGCCACAACACGCCGGTCTTCATCACATTGCGCTTCTCGGCAGAGTGAACGAGGTTCCGCCGCTTGCGCGCGAGCTCGAAGGCGACGGCAGCGATGCGCTCGATCTCGTAGGTATCGTAGACCTGCGTGTCGATGGCGCGCTTCTGACCGTTGCCGAGATCGGTGATGGTCTTGGGCTCGCCGAAATAAACGCCGCCCGTCAGCTCGCGCACGATCATGATGTCGAGCCCGTCGACCAGCTCGCGCTTGAGCGAGGAGGCATCGGCGAGCGCCGGATAGCAGATGGCGGGGCGGAGATTGGCGAATAGCTCGAGGTCCTTGCGCAGACGGAGCAGCCCTGCCTCGGGGCGCTTCTCGTAAGCCACGCCGTCCCATTTGGGGCCGCCGACCGCGCCGAGCATGACGGCGTCGGCCGCAAGCGCGCGCCCCATGGTGGCGTCGGAAACCGCCTCGCCATGCGCGTCGTAGGCGCAGCCGCCGACGAGGTCGGTCTCGGTCTCGATCCGCGCGAGGCCAGCCGCGTTGACCCAGGCGACCAGGCGCTCGACCTCGGCCATGACCTCAGGCCCGATGCCGTCGCCGGGGAGGAGAAGAAGCTTGAAGGTTGTCATGTGACTTCGGCCGTTCCTTGCGCTAAGGCTGGCCCGCTTGCCTAAAGGGAGTAGGAAATGCTGACAAGGGCGCTCTTGGCTTTGCTGCTGTTTTCTTGCGCGATCTGGCCGGCTGCCGCCGAGGACACGAAGGTCGTTGCCTTAGGCGTGGCCGACCGCGTCGTCACCGAAGCCGAGCATTGCCGGGGGTGCCGCGATCGCGGTCCCGCGCTTCAACACGCCGGGCATCGCCTATGTGCTGCTCGGCAACGCCAAGAAGGGCGATGAGGTCCGGGTTGATCTCAAGAAGGGTGACGAGTCGCTGATGCACAATGTCGAGACGCTTGGCGAAGACAAGGCGACGTTCCTGCTGCTGGCCGGCAAGCGCGGCGTGCCGGCCGGAGGCTGGCCCGAGGGCACCTACACCGCCGCCGTGAAGGTCACGCGCGACGGCAAGCCCGTGATCGAGCAGTCGAGCAAGCCTGTTGCGTTCGAGTAGGGCTAAGTCACACCCAGGGGCGCTGCGCTTGCGAGGTGCGCTCGAAGGCCTCGATGGCGTCGGCTTTCTCCAGCGTCAGCCCGATATCGTCGAGTCCTTCCATCAAGCAGCGCTTGCGGAACGGGTCGATTTCAAACTTGATCGCGCCCCCGTCAGGCCCCCTGATCTCCTGCGCCTCGAGGTCGATGGTCAGAACCGCGTTTGCCCCCCGCGAAGCGTCGTCGATCAGTTTGTCGATCTCCGCTTGCGGGAGCGTGATCGGCAAGAATGCCGTTCTTGAAGCAGTTGTTGTAGAATATGTCGGCGAAGGACGGCGCGATGATGCAGCGTATGCCGAAATCGAGCAGGGCCCACGGCGCATGCTCGCGGCTCGAGCCGCAGCCGAAATTCTCGCCGGTGATGAGGATCTTCGCCTCGGTGTAAGGCGGCCTGTGCAGTACGAAGTCGGGGAGCGCGTTTCCCGCCTCGTCATAGCGAAGCTCGGCGAACAGGCCTGAGCCGAGCCCAGTGCGCTTGATGGTCTTGAGGTATTGCTTCGGGATGATCATGTCGGTGTCGACATTGATCATCGGCAGATGCGCCGCGATCCCCGTGAGCGTCGTGAATTTCTCCATGTAGCGATCTCGCCTTCAGACAATCGCTATTTAGCGCCGCTTCGCCCGGGTTTCCAGCTTCCGGCGCGCCTTAAGGCCCGCAATCTTCCCGCTTTCCAGCCGCCAAGGCCGGGATTAAGGTCCGGGCCGAGCGGGGGAGAGGGAGCGTCAGTCATGCCGGCCACGGTTATCTATGAAGCGCATCCGGCCATGTTCCGGGCGCGACCTTTTCTGTTCACCCTTTCGTCCTGTTGATCGCCGCCTTCGGCATCGGCCTCCTGCTGCTCCTCTATTGGTACATTCAGACGCGGGCGACAATGCTCAGCGTGACCGACCACGACATCACCTATGAGCGCGGCATTCTGAGTAAAGACCGCACCTCGGTGGCGCTCAGGCAGGTGCGCTCGGTGCGCGTGGCGCAAGGGCCGATCAACCGCATATTCGGGGTGGGCAAGATCGAAATCTCGAGCACGGGCGATCAGCCGGAATTCACCGTGCGGACATGCCCGACCCGCACGAGATCCGCGATGCGATCAGAGGCGCCCAGAGGTCGGAAGCCCGCGGCGAGCCTGTTGCGCCGATGAGTGAAGACGATGGCGGGAGCTGAAGACCGGCGCGACCGCAAAGAGGCAAGACAGCTTATGCTTGCCGTGGGCGTCGCAGTCATACTGCTCGCCCTTCTCCTCGGCGGCGCGCTGCATTTCCTGGCCGATTGGTTCACCGGTCCGGGCAACCCGTTCTCCGGAGGACTCGGGCTCAAAGACGCGGCGCTGATCAGCTTTGGCGTGTCGCTCGCCGTGATCCTGGTGATGGCGATCGTCTCGGGCGGCGACGCCATTTTCGGCGAGCTGCCCTTCACTATCATCGGCTTCTTGCTGTTCTTCGTGATCTTCTGGCTGATGACAGCTTGGATCTTCTGAGCCTCGAGTCGTCGCTACCGCGAGGGTCCCAAGGTCTGGGCGCGCGTCGTGGTGGACGAGCGCGCCGTCGCCGGGCGGCTCTCCTTCTCGATCAGAGACTGATAGTGCTTCCGCATGATGTCGCACCGCTTCGGCCCTGGCGGATGCACGGAGTCGCCCTTGAGCTGCGAGATGAAGGCGCAGATGTCTTCCATTCCTTGCGCGTCGAGCCAGCCCCACTTCACCCCGCGCCTGATGGCGAACAGGTCCGCCTTGATCTCGTCGGCACCCTCGAACTGGTGTCCGCATTCGTGGCTGTAGATATAAAGCTTCACCTGCGTGCTGAGGCCGCTGATCTTCTTGGTGTTGAGGATCAGGAAGCCAGGGAAGGCGCCGCCCCAACTGTCAAAATTGGGGTTGAGCACCGTCGGGCGCTTGCCGCAATTGACGCGCTTGCCGTCGATCGTCAGCGCGCCGTGCTCGACCAGGTTTGCGTCCGGGCCGACCTCGTTCAGATAGGCGCCGACCGTCGGGCCCGAGGTCGAGCCCTTAAAGACCCACTCCTGAGCCTGCAAGGCGCCCGGAAGGCTCGCGCAAAGCGCGAAAAACAAGGCGCCAGCAAGCGCCAAAGCGAAATTCGCCCGTCTGTGCCGCATGGTGAATCGTACTCTAAGGACAGTCCGGGGCGGGCGCAATTGCCGAAGGATGGTCAGTTGGCGCCGCTCGCGGTTACGCCCCCCTTCTTGCCGAAGCATTGGCGGAGCTGGTTGCAGCGCGCCTCGGGGTCTGCGTGGACCGGGCCATGGCCTGAAACCGCGAATACCGCGCAAATGTCGTCCAAGGTTTGCGGATCGAGCCAGCCCTCCCTGCGGGCGCGCCGGACCGCATAGCAGTCGGCCGCTGTCTCGCTCGGCCCGTAACGGATGTGCCCGCATTCGTGATAGTAGATCAGCCATTGCACGCGGCGCGGCAGCTCCTTGAGCGCCTCCATGTTCAGCATGATGACGGTCGAGGAGACGGCGAAGCCCTCGAAGTCGCGGATCAAGGTTGCGGTCTGGCCGCAAGAGAGCTTGCGCCCGGCGACCACGAGGCGTCCAGGCTGCACCATCTTGCCGCTTTCCGCGGCCGTCGCGGCGGCGGGCGGCTTCCCTTCGTAGCCTCCAAGCGCGAGACAAAGCGCGAGCCCTAACAGGATGCGGGCAGCCAACGGCATGCGAATTTCCCTCCGCCGCGCGGCCCCGCCCGACGCGATGCGCAGTCTGTGGGCCGGGCGCGCGAGCGTCAAGCGCCGGCTTCGGCCTCGATCTTCTCCATGTCGGCGTCGGACAGGCCGAAATGGTGGCCGATCTCGTGCACGAGAACATGGGTGATGATGGCGCCGAGGGTTTCCTCGTGCTCGGCCCAATAGTCGAGGATCGGACGGCGATAGAGGAACACCATGTCGGGCATGGTGCTCACGTCCAGCACGCTCTTCCGCGCAAGGTCGACGCCCGAATAGAGCCCGAGCAGGTCGAACTCCGATTTCAGCCCGAGCGAGTTGAGCACCTCGTCGGTGGGGAAATCCTCGATGCGGACGAGGAGATCGCCGGTCAGCGCGCGAAAGCGCGGAGGCAGGCGGCGATAGGCGTGCCCGGCGATCTCTTCGAACTCGGCGAGCGTCGGTGCTTCGCGCGTGCTCCAATCGTTCATGCTCGCTCCGTACTCCGCGTGGCTTTGCCCGCCACGCCCATGTGAACCTGGGCTGAATGTAGCGATCAGTTTGCGTTCAGGCCACGCGCGTCACTTTGGCTGGACCGCATCCCTGCGGACGGTAATGCAAAGAGGTACAAGCATGATTTGAAAGAGTTTGATCGCCGGTCTGGCATTCATGGGTCTCGTTGCGGCGGGAACCGTGGCCGGAGCGACGCCGGCGTCCGCTGGCTCTGCCTGCGGGCCGTGGAACGGCTGGTGCTCCTGGTACGGCGGCTCTGGTTGGAAGAACTACGGCTATGGCGGCCACCGCTATGGGTACAAGCCCCATCGCTATAAGTCCTGGGGCTCGCCCTATAACGATCGCTATTGGGGCGGCGGGGGGTACGGCTATGGCAAGAAGGCCTACAAGAAGGGCAACAAGAAGCACTACGGCTATCGGAACTACAACAGGCGCCATTATTACTAGCCGGGAGCTTGCCTCCCGAATACCGGCGCGTCACGCGCGGCTTCGCTCGCCCCCCTTTGTAGCACTGCCGTCCTGGCGCGCCGGTTCTCTTTAGTGGAATTCGCGGATGTCGACGAAGCGGCCGGCGATCGCCGCCGCCGCGGCCATTTGCGGCGAGACGAGATGCGTGCGGCCGAGCCTACCCTGCCGCCCCTCGAAATTTCTGTTCGAGGTCGAGGCGCAGCGCTCGCGGGGGCTGAGCTGATCCGGGTTCATGCCGAGGCACATCGAGCAGCCGGGCTCGCGCCACTCGAACCCCGCGTCCTTGAAGATCTGGTCGAGCCCTTCTGCTTCGGCCTGTGCCTTCACCAGGCCTGAGCCCGGTACGATCATGGCGCGGAGGCTCTCGTTGATCTTGCGGCCGGCGACGATCTTGGCGACCGCGCGCAGATCCTCGATGCGCCCGTTGGTGCAGGAGCCGATGAAGATGCGGTCGAGCGTGATGTCTGTGATCTTCTCGCCGCCCTTCAGGCCCATATAGTCGAGCGCGCGCTCGGCGGCCTTGCGCTTCGTCTCGTCGGCGATCTCAGACGGGATCGGCACGCGGCCCGCGACCGAGACGACCTGCTCGGGGCTCGTGCCCCAGGAGACGATCGGCGGCAGCTTCTCGGCATGCAGGACGACCTCGCGGTCGAACTCCGCGTCGTCGTCCGAATAGAGCCGTTCCCAATCGGCGCGGGCGAGCTCGAAGGCGCCCGCCTTGGGCGCGCGCGGGCGGCCCTTGACGTAGTCGAAGGTCTTCTCGTCCGGCGCAATCAGGCCGGCGCGCGCACCGCCCTCGATCGACATGTTGCAGATCGTCATGCGCCCTTCCATGGAGAGCGCGCGGATCGCTTCGCCCGCATATTCGAGGACATGGCCGTTGCCGCCGGCGGTGCCGATCTCGCCGATGATCGAAAGGATGATGTCCTTGGCGGTCACGCCTTCGGGCAGCTTGCCGTCGACGCGCACGCGCATGTTCTTGGCCTTGGACTGGATCAGCGTCTGGGTGGCGAGCACGTGCTCGACCTCGCTCGTGCCGATGCCGTGCGCAAGCGCACCGAAGGCGCCGTGGGTCGAGGTGTGGCTGTCGCCGCAGACGATGGTGGTGCCGGGAAGCGTGAAGCCCTGCTCGGGGCCGACCACATGCACGATGCCCTGGCGGCGGTCGCGCTCGTGGTAATACTCGATGCCGAAATCGCGCGCGTTCTGGGCGAGCGTCTCGATCTGGATCTTCGACTCCGGATCGTCGATGCCCTTGGAGCGGTCGGTGGTCGGCACGTTGTGGTCGACCACGGCGAGCGTCTTCTCGGGCGCGCGGACCTTGCGGCCGGCCATGCGCAGGCCCTCGAAGGCCTGCGGGCTCGTCACCTCGTGCACCAGATGCCGGTCGATATAGAGCAGGCAGGTGCCGTCCGGCGCCTCGTGCACGAGATGGGCGTCCCAGATCTTGTCGTAGAGGCTGCGGGGCTTATCCATGGCAAATCTTCGGGGCCAGTTACTAGGCGTCAGATAGCGATTGAAACGCCGCTTGCCAACTCCGTCATGCCCGGCCGAGTGTCGGGCATCCACGTCTTAGAGCCAAACGGGAAGAAAACGTAGATGGCCCGGCTTGGCTATGAACGCAAACTACGCTCAGGCGCCGAGGAAATCTTTCTTGCCGAGCTCGACGCCGTTGTGGCGCAGGATCAGATAAGCGGCCGTGACGTGGAAATAGAGGTTTGGCAGAACGAAACTCAGCAGATAGCTCTGGCCGGTAAAGGCCAATTCGCCATCGCGCATCTTGATCGTGATTGGCTTGTCTTCGCTGCCGTCGATCTGCTTCGCGGAGAGGCCATCGAGATAGCGCAGCGTTTTCTCCACCCGCGCCTGCAACTCAGGGAAGGTGGTCTCGGTGTCGGGATTGCTGGGAAACTCAACGCCAGCCAGTCTTGCTGCTCCGCGCATGGCCATATCGCTAGCGATTTGTACCTGGGACGACAGAGGCAGCATGTCAGGCGCCAGTCGGGCCTGGATCAAGACTGGCGGCTCGATCTTGCGCGCCTCGGCATAGGCCGCGCCCTTGTCGAGAATCTTCGACAGAACGCCCAGCACATGGGCGAAGACCGGAACCGAGGCCTGGTACATCGAAAGGGGCATGGCATGTCTCCGATTGCTGAGGCCGAATCCTCGCAGCCCAGCCTTGTTTGGCGCCTGGGTGCGTTGAGTAGGAAGACGTGGATGGCCGGAACAAGCCCGGCCATAACACGCAGATGAGATTGGCGGTCTAACCCCACAAGGGGGAGGGACCCTACGCCTCGACGAGGCGCAGGCCTTTGTCGAGCGCGCGGAGCACGCGGGCGAGGTCATGCCCGCGCTTCAGGATCAGCCCGGTCGCCGCGATCACGCTGTAGGCGCCCTGCCGCCGCGCGAGCTTCGGCGCCTTCTCGATGCGGTAGAGCGGACATTCCGAGCTCCGCCGGAAGACCGAGAACACCGCCTTCTCGCGCAGCGAATTGATGGCGTAGTCGCGCCATTCGCCGCTCGCGACCTTGCGTCCGTAGACATCGAGAATTTGGTTGAGTTCGCCGCGGTCGAAAGCGATGCCGCCGCGCCGGGAAGAAATATCGGTCTGGTTCGTATCGCCGCTAGCCTTGCGAGCCAGCGGCAAGACTATGGGTTCCGTTTCGCTCAAAGCGCGCCTCCTGTAACGGAAGCTTCATGATGACCGGAGCGTCCCGGAAATTCAAGCGCGGGCGTAGGGTTACACGCTGTGTAACACTTTGAAATATTCATCACAGTTCCGCCCAAGTTGAGCCTTTGCCACGCCCCAAAGAACCGTATGATGCCGATCGTTGCCTCTCGGCCCGGTCCAACAAGAGAGGCTTCGGATCTCAGCCCCCCAGCCCCCCCGGGGTCTTCTCTCGGACCGGGCCACTTCCATTTCCACTTACGAACGGGTCGGCTTGCCGGCCCGTTTCGTTTTTGGGGTGAGGGGGCTAGCGCCGCTCGTGAGCGGCCACGCCGATGATGGGGCCGCTGTTCTCCACCTGCAGCAGCGCGAACAGCCGGTCGCCGCTTTTCGCCTTGAGGTCCTTCAGGGGAAGGCGAATGGTCATCGCTTCGCCCTTCCACATGCCGACCGGCGACAGCTCGCGCACGGGATGATGATAGGTGATCTTCTGGCCGCGATTCTCGCCGCGGGTGATCGACACCGTCTCCTTGTCCTTGGCGAGTGCGAGCCACACGGTCGCCGCGCGCTTGTCGGAGCTTTCCGGCGCGGCGCCGATATCGATGACAAGCGTGTCAGCCTCGGCGCGCATGGCGATGTCGACCTTCGCCTTGGCAAGCTGCGCGCCCGTTTTCCGCATCGCCATCTCGATCGCCGCTTCGTTGCTGCCGTTGACGTGCATCACGCCGTCAACGACCAATTGCGGCGTGTAGACCTTGCCGTCGCCGCGCACGCGCGCGTAGTCGCGCTGGCGCTCGCTGTTGGCCGGGCTCGACAGCGTGTCGCGCCAGCCGAGATAGTTCCAGTAGTCGACGGCGTAAGAGAGCGTCACCACGCCGGGCTCATCCGTGAGCTTGGCGAGCAGCGCGTCGGCGGGCGGGCATGACGAGCAGCCTTGGCTCGTGAAGAGCTCAAGCACGACGCTCGGCTTCGGCGCCGTTTGCGGCGGCTCGGCGAGCCCAGGCAGCGCGGAAACGATGGCGGCCGCCGCGGCAAGCGCGCCGGTGCTCCATGGCAGATATGGCCTCATGGCTTTGGAGAATGCCGGAAACGCGCCGAAATTACCGGGAAAAAAGTCTCGCGAAGGGTCACAACTCGGTGACCCAAGCGTGCGCATTTTCCCTTGAAGCCTCGCATAACAGACCGCAAGTCTATCTCGATTGAATGTTGGAAATGGAGGGCGGCAGCTTGAGCGCCTCGTGCTGCAATCAGCCGAGGGACATCCATCGCGGCGACAAGGGCTATCGCCGCGTGCTGTGGGTCGTGCTCGCCATCAACGCGGCGATGTTCGCGGTAGAGGTCGGCGCGGGCCTCGCCGCAGGCTCGGCCTCGCTGCAGGCCGATGCGCTCGATTTCCTCGGCGATAGTGCGAATTACGCGATCAGCCTGTTCGTGGCCGGCATGGCGCTGCAATATCGTGCAGGCGCCGCTCTTCTGAAAGGCGCGACCATGGGCGTGTTCGGCCTGTGGGTGATTGGGGTCGCTCTGTTTCATGCCTGGCACGGCACCTTGCCCGAAGCCCTCACCATGGGTGCGGTGGGAACGGCTGCGCTGATCGCCAATGCCATTTCATTCGGTCTGCTTTGGGCGTATCGCGCCGGCGATTCCAATATGCGCTCGGCGTGGATTTGCACGCGTAACGACGTGTTCGGCAATCTCGCCGTGCTGCTTGCTGCGGCGGGCGTGTTCGGCACCGGCTCGGGCTGGCCGGATATCGTGGTGGCCGCCATCATGGCGACGCTCGCGCTGCAAGGCGCTTGGATGGTGCTCAACCAATCCTGGTCCGAGCTTCGCGCGTCTGCCGTCATTCCCGCGCAAGCGGGAATCCAGTAGCCGCCACCCTGTCAGAAAAGCTGAACGCCTCGACTACTGGATTGCCCGGTCAATCCCCGGGTCGAGCCCGGGGAGGGCAATGACAATTTGTAGCTAGGCCGCGGCGCGGGCGAGTGCGCGCAGCACGTAGTGCAGGATTCCGCCATTGCGGAAATAGTCGAGCTCGTCGAAGGTGTCGATCACCGCGCGCAAGGGGACCGCGCGCGTCTCGCCATTGGCATAGACGAGCTCCGCTTCGACCCATTGCTTCGGCTTGATCTCGGCCAGGCCGCGCAGACTCAGTGTTTCGTCGCCTTTGAGCTCGAGCGTCTGCCAGGACATGCCCTCGGCGAAGACGAGCGGCAGCACGCCCATGCCGATCAAGTTCGAGCGATGGATGCGCTCGAAGCTCTCGGCGATCGACGGCGCGCACGCCGAGGAGCCGCGTGCCTTTGGCGGCCCAGTCGCGCGAGGAGCCCGTGCCGTATTCCTTGCCGGCGAAGATGACGAGCGGCACGCCCTCGGCATGATAGCGCATGGCCGCGTCGTAGATCGGAAGCCGCTCGCCGCTCGGATATTGGACCGTGACGCCGCCTTCGACGCCCGGGACCATCTGGTTCTTGATGCGCGTGTTGGCGAAGGTGCCGCGCATCATCACCTCGTGATTGCCGCGCCGCGAGCCGTATGAATTGAAATCGTGCGCATCCACGCCGTGCTCGGTCAGATAGCGGCCCGCCGGGCTGTCCTTCCTGATGCTGCCCGCCGGCGAGATATGGTCGGTGGTGATCGAGTTGAGGAACAGGCCGAGGATGCGCGCGGCCTCGATGTCGGCGACCGCCGTGGGCGTCGCGGGCATGTCCTCGAAATAAGGCGGGTTCTGCACATAGGTCGAGCCCGTGTCCCACGCATAGGTCAGTCCGCCTTCGACCTCGATCTCGCGCCATTCTGGATCGCCACGGAACACGTCGCCGTAGCGCTCCTTGAACATCGAGCGCTTCACGGCCTTACGCACGGTCTTGGCGATCTCCTTCGACGATGGCCAGATGTCCTTGAGATAGACCGGCGCGCCATCGGGATCGGTGCCGAGCGGCTCGGTGGCGAGGTCGATCGTGACCGATCCGGCCAGCGCGTAGGCGACGACGAGCGGCGGCGAGGCAAGGTAATTCGCGCGCACGTCGTGGTTCACGCGGCCTTCGAAATTGCGGTTGCCCGAGAGCACGGAGGCGACGGCGAGATGATGCTCGTGGATGGTCTGCGAAATCTCGTCGGGCAGGGGGCCCGAATTGCCGATGCAGGTCGTGCAGCCATAGCCGACAAGGTTGAAGCCAAGCTTGTCGAGGTCGTCCTGCAGTCCGGCCTTCGCGAGATAGTCGGTGACCACCTGCGAGCCTGGCGCGAGCGAGGTCTTCACCCAGGGCTTGGCGTTCAAGCCGCGCTTCACGGCATTCCGCGCAAGCAGGCCGGCGCCGATCATCACCGACGGGTTCGACGTGTTGGTGCAGGAGGTGATGGCGGCGATCACCACGTCGCCATGGCCGAGATCGAAATTCTTACCCTTCACCGGCACGCGCAAGCCCGCTTCGCTCGCCTTCCCGTATTCCTTGTCGAGCGTCTCGGCGAAGGCTGAAGCGGCCTCGCGCAGCGGCACGCGGTCCTGCGGGCGCTTCGGCCCCGCAAGCGACGGCTCGACGTCGCGTAGATCGAGCGCCAGCGTGTCGGTGAATACGGGGTCCGGCGTGTCCGTCTCGCGATAGAGCCCTTGCGCGCGCGCATAGGCCTCGACCAGCGCGATGCGCTTGCTCTTGCGGCCCGTGGCGTCGAGATAAGCGAGCGTCTCCTTGTCGATGGGGAAGAAGCCGCAAGTCGCGCCGTATTCCGGCGCCATGTTGGCGATGGTGGCGCGGTCTTCGAGCGGCAGGTTCTCGAGGCCCGGACCGAAGAACTCCACGAACTTGCCGACAACGCCCTTGCGCCGCAGCATTTCGGTCACGGTCAGCACGAGGTCCGTCGCCGTCACGCCCTCGTTGAGCTCGCCGGTCAGCCGGAAGCCCACGACCTCCGGGATCAGCATGGAGATCGGCTGGCCGAGCATGGCGGCCTCGGCCTCGATCCCGCCCACGCCCCAGCCGAGCACCGAGAGCCCGTTCACCATGGTCGTATGGCTGTCGGTGCCGACCAGCGTGTCGGGGAAGGCCATCGGATCCCCCCCATTCGCCTTCTTGGTCCAGACGGTTTGCGAGAGATATTCGAGATTGACCTGGTGGCAGATGCCCGTGCCCGGCGGCACCACGCGGAAATTGTCGAAGGCGGTCGCGCCCCAGCGCAAAAAGGCATAGCGCTCGAGGTTCCGCTCATATTCCTTGTCGACATTGAACTGGAAGGCGCGATCCGAGCCGAAGGCGTCGACCATCACCGAGTGGTCGATGACGAGATCGACGGGAGCGAGCGGATTGATCTTGCGCGGGTCGCCGCCGAGCGTCGCCATCGCGTCACGCATGGCGGCGAGGTCGACCACGGCGGGGACGCCGGTGAAATCCTGCATCAGCACGCGCGCCGGGCGGAAGGCGATCTCGCGCTCGCTCTTGCGCTCGCCGAGCCACTCGGCGATGCCGCGGATATCGTCGGCGGTGACGGTACGGCCGTCCTCATGGCGCAGCAGGTTCTCGAGCAGCACCTTGAGCGAGAAGGGAAGGCTCGCGATCCCTTCGAGCCCGTTGGCCTCGGCCTCTTTCAGGTCGAAATAGTCGTAAGCCCGCCCGTCAACGTCGAGCGTGCGGCGGCATTTGAAGCTGTCGAGCGATGTCTCGAGGATCGAGGTCATGGGCAGGTGTTTCGGTCGCCAAATGTCAGCTATCCCGAGCCAGATGCAAGTCTGATACCTGACACAAGGGGCCTGACACCTTGCTTATAAAAGCCCTTGCGGCGACGAAACAATGACGCGAAGAGAGCGTGGCGCGCGCTATGTCGCGCCCTGACTTGCCTCTCGCAGCCGCACGATTTGCGCAAATCCTAAGCAAATGCCTGATTCGATCGGCCTTGCTGCTCACGACATCGCCTGCCGGCGCGGGGTCCGCACGCTGTTCGAGGGCCTGAGCTTCAGCCTCGCACCGGGGGAGGGACTGCTCGTCACGGGGCCGAACGGCGCCGGAAAGACGAGCCTGCTCCGGCAAATCGCGGGGCTGCTGCCGCTCGACGCTGGGAGCCTCGACCTGCGAGGCGCGGAGCCCGACGCGGTGCTGCCGGAGCTTTGCCACTATGTCGGGCACGCGAACGGCATCAAGACAAGCTTGAGCGCGCGCGAGAACCTCGCGTTTTTCGCCGATTTCCTCGGCGAGGCGGCCGCGCGGCTCGACGAGGCGCTTGCGGCCTTCGGGCTTGGAGCGCTCGCCGACCTTCCGGCCGGCATTCTCTCGGCGGGACAGAAACGAAAGCTCGCGCTGTCTCGCCTGTTCGCAGCACCGCGCCCGATCTGGCTGCTCGACGAGCCGCAGGCCTCGCTCGACGCGGCGTCTTTGCGTCTGCTGGACTCGGTGATCGCGGATCACCTCAAGGGCGGCGGTATCGCGATCGTCGCGAGCCACGCGCCGCTCAAGACGAAGTTCGCGCGGAAGCTCGTGCTTGGGCAGAGACTGGAGCGCGTGGCGTGAAGGCGGTGCTGGCGCTTCTCCGCCGCGACCTTGCGCTCGCCTGGCGCGAGGGCGGCGCGGTTGGCGTGGCGCTCGGCTTCTTTCTGGTGGTCGTGGCGATCACGCCGCTTGGGCTCGGACCGGACCTCAACCTGCTTGCGCGCATCGCGCCGGGCATTCTGTGGGTCGCGCTGTTGCTCGCGGCGCTGCTCTCGGCCGACCGCATCTTCCACAACGACTACGAGGACGGCGTGCTCGATCTCCTGACCATGAGCGCGTTGCCGCTGCCGCTCATCGCCGCGATCAAGAGTCTCGCCCATTGGCTCACGACATCGGTGCCGCTTGCGCTGCTCGCGCCGGTGGTCGGGCTTCTGCTCAACCTGCCGCTTCAGGCCGTGCCCATGCTCGTGCTGTCGATGCTCGCCGGCACGCTCGCGGTGAGCTTCGTCGCGGCGATCGGGGCGAGCCTTACTCTCGGCTTGAAACGCAGCGGCCTCCTGCTCGCGCTGCTCGTGCTGCCGCTTTATGTGCCGGTGCTGATCTTCGGCGTGGCCGCGGCGTCCGCCGCGATCATCGGGCCGGCCTCGCCCTGGCCACCGCTCCTCATGCTCTGCGCGTTGAGCCTGGCCAGCATCGTGCTCGCCCCGCTCGCCGCCGCCGCCGCGCTGAGGACTGCGCTGCGGTGAAGCTGGCACTGGGGTAAAACCTCCCCCTCGTGGGGAGGTCCGACTTTGCCTTGGCGAAGTCGGGGTGGGGGGAATTCTGCCAGCGCCGGGGTACTCACCCCACCCGTCGCGCTTAATGGCGCGACTCCCTCCCCATCAAGGGGAGGGATGGAGCCGGAGGAACGGCTCAAGCAAATTTGACCCTCGCGCTTAGAACCGGTTCAATTGCGCTGATGCGCCAAACCCACTAGATCAACCCCCATGCCAAGCCTCGCAAATCCGACGCGATTTCTGAGCGTTGTCGAGCGCGTCGTGCTGTGGCTCGCGGCCGCGGCGCTGATCCTGCTCGGCGTTGGGCTCTACCTCGCGTTCTTCGTGGCGCCGCCCGACTACCAGCAGGGCGAGACGGTCAGGATCATGTTCGTGCACGTGCCGGCGGCCTGGCTCGCCATGTTCGGCTATTTGCTGATCGCGATTTCGGCGCTCGGCACGCTGATCTGGCGGCATCCGCTCGCCGATGTTGCCGCCAAGGCTGCCGCGCCCATCGGCGCCACCTTCACCTTCGTCGCGCTCGTCACCGGCTCGCTCTGGGGCAAGCCGATGTGGGGCACGTATTGGGTATGGGACGCGCGGCTCACATCGGTGCTCGTGCTGTTCCTGCTCTATCTCGGACTTATCGCGCTCTGGCAGTCCATCGAGGAGCCAGGACGTGCGGGGCGCGCCGCTGCGATCCTGGCGCTGGTCGGTGCCGTCAATCTGCCCATCATCAAGTTCTCGGTCGATTGGTGGAATACGCTGCACCAGCCGGCGAGCGTGCTCCGGCCAGGCGGTCCGACCATCGATCCCTCGATGCTCACGCCGCTTTTCGTCATGGCCATTGCGTTTGCGCTGATCTTCACGCTGCTCCACCTCATCGCCATGCGCGCGGAGATCTTGCGCCGCCGCGTGCGCGCGCTGCAGCAGACGCAAGTCGCGCGCGCCGCATTGGTCGAAGCATAGGCAATACGATGCCAGACCTCGGCCAGCATGCAGCGTTCATCATCGCCGCCTACGGCGTAGCCTTCGTATCCCTTGGTGCGCTCGCCCTCTTCATCTTCGACGACGACCGCCGACAGCGCCGCGCGCTCGCCGCGCTCGAGCGTGCCGGCGTGCGGCGGCGTTCGGCGCGAGACGCGGCGGCGTCCCCCAAGCCGAAACGCAAGCGGAAATCATGACCGACGTGCCGAACGAAAAGCGCTTCCGGCGTTTCGGGCTTGCTCTGCCGCTCCTCCTGTTCGCGGCGCTTGCGGGACTGTTCTGGTATGCGCTGCAGAGCGGCGATCCCTCGCGGCTTCCTTCGGCGCTGATCGGCAAGCCCGTGCCGGCGTTCGACCTGCCGGCACTTGAAGGGCTCACGCAGGACGGTAAGGACATTCCGGGCTTCGCCTCGTCGGACCTCGCGCAAGGCGAGCCGACCCTCGTCAATGTCTTCGCGTCGTGGTGCGCGGAATGCCAGATCGAGCATCCGCTGCTGATGGCGCTCGCCAAGGAACCGGGCGTCAGGATCTTCGGCATCGACTACAAGGACGACCCTGCCTCCGCGCGCCGTTTCCTCGGGCGCTACGGCAACCCTTATGCCCGCGTCGGCGCCGACCGGTCGGGCCGCACGGCAATCGATTTCGGCGTCTATGGCGTGCCCGAGACCTATGTGATCGGTGGCGACGGCAAGGTCGCCTACCGCCATGTCGGCCCGCTCACCGAACAGGCGATCCGGGAGAAGGTGCTGCCCTTGCTGCGGAAGGAGACGTCTGGAAGCTGATCCTCCCGCTTGTCATGCCCGCGAAGGCGGGCACCCAGTATTCCACTGCCCTACACAGTCGACTACGGACGGTGACTACTGGGTCGCCCGGTCAAGCCGGGCGATGACACGATGAGGGAAGGGGGGTGAATTTCCCGACTACTTCCGATTGGAGACGACGATCCGGTTGAGGAGGTCGAGGAAGTCCTGGCGCTTGGCAGGCGGAAGATTGGCGAGGAGCTGCGCATCGGCGGCCTGTGCTGCGGGCTGCGCCTCCCGCAGAGCCTTTGCGCCTTGCGGCGTGAGCTTGATCGCATAGGCGCGGCCGTCCTCCTTGGCGCGGCGCCGTTGGATCAGACCGCGCGCGAGCAGGCGCGCAACAATGTCGGCGAGCGTGGAGCGGTCGATACCGGTGCGGTCGACGAGCCCGGTCTGGGTCAGACCCTCTTCCTCGGCGACCGCGAGCAGCACAGCGTATTGCCGCGGCGTGAGCCCGCTCAGGCGCGCTTCGACGGCAAAAATATCCGCCGCGCATTGCCCCGCCCGATGGAGTAGATGCGTCGCCGAACGATCGAGCTGGGTCCCTGTCTTGCCCATAGAGCCCGAAGGCCCCTCCCGTAGAATGCATATCGGTACGACGCATTTTGCGTGCAAGGGCACGGGCAAAATCGGGCAAATAGGGATTGCTTTTGAGTGGCTTAGGCCCGCTCGCCGCCGCGGGGAGCCGCGTCGTCGGCTTCCGGCAGCGCATAGCGCTGCATCAGCGGGACTTGCGCGACCGCGAACAGGAAGGTCAGCGGCAGAAAGCCGAACGCCTTGAAGCTTACCCAGGCGTCGGTCGAGAAATTGCGCCAGACGATCTCGTTGAGAACCGCCATGGCGATGAAGAACACGATCCAGCGCGCGGTGAGCTTCCGCCAACCCTCCTCGCTGAGTCTGAACGCCGGGCCGAACAGGAGCTCGAGCAGCGGCTTCCTCAGAAAGAGGCCCGCCGAAAGCAGCAGCGCGAACATCGTGTAGACGATGGTGGGCTTGAGCTTGATGAAGGTGTCGTCGCGCAGATAGAGCGTGAGCCCCCCGAAGGCGAGCACGATGGCGCCGCTGACGAGCGGCATGATCGGCACCTTGTGATAGAGCAGCCAGGCGGCCGCGAGCGAGACGACCGTCGCCATCATGAACACGGCGGTCGCGATATAGATTCCCCATAGCGCATTCGCACCGAAAAACAGCAGCAGCGGGCCGAGCTCGATCGCGAGCTTCATCGGTACCGACTGCTCGGTCCCGGCGGGGCTCGGTGCGGGCTTGGGAGCATGGTCGACCGCGACGGTTTCGATCTGTGCGGTCTTCGCCTTAGGCTGCTGCTTCATTCTCGTATCCTAGCCCGGCGATGGCACGCGCGAAGTCGTCGGCGTCGAACGGCTTCAAGTCGTCGATACCCTCGCCGATGCCGATGGCGCTGATGGGTAGCCCGAAGCGCTCGGCAATGGCCGCAAGAATGCCGCCTCGCGCCGTGCCGTCAAGCTTGGTGACAACGAGGCTCGTCACGCCCGCGATGTCCTGAAAGGTCTTGACCTGCGCGAGCGCGTTCTGGCCTGTCGTGGCATCGAGCACGAGCACCACGCCATGCGGCGCGCTTTTGTCGAGCTTCTGCAGGACGCGCACGATCTTGGCGAGCTCCGCCATCAGGTCGGACTTGTTGTGCAAGCGTCCGGCGGTGTCGATGAGCAGCACGTCCGCGCCGCCCGCGCTCGCTCGCTCGAGCGCCTCGTAGGCGACACCTGCGGGGTCGGCCCCGACGTCCTTGGCGATCACCTCCGCACCGGCGCGCTCGCCCCAAACTTTGAGTTGATCTATTGCTGCAGCGCGGAAGGTATCAGCCGCGGCGAGCATGACCTTCAGGCCCTGCCGCCGGAAAAGATGCGCCATCTTGCCGACGGTCGTGGTCTTGCCTGTGCCGTTCACGCCGACCACGAGGAATACGTGCGGCCGCGTGCCTTGCGTGAGCGCGAAAGGCTGCTCGAGCGGCTTGAGCAGGCTCGCAACCTCGGCGGCCAGCACCTCACGAACGGCGCCGGGCGTGAGGCCTCGCTCGTGCCGCCCCGTGGCGAGGCGTGCGCGGATGCGCTCCGCCATCGCAATGCCGAGGTCGGACTTGATGAGGACTTCTTCGAGCTGGTCGAGCGTCTCCTCGTCGAGCTTGCGCTTGGTGAGCACGCCGGCAAGCCCGTCGGTGAGCGCGGTCGAGCTGCGGGCAAGGCCCTGGCGAAGCTGCTCAAACCAGCCGCCCGGCTGCGCGGCGACGGAGGCCTTGGGCTTGTCCTTCGGTGATCTGCCAGGCTCCGAAACGGGCGGTTGTGGATGGGGCTTCGCCTTTTCGCGTTCGCCGGGCGGCAGCTCTTCGGGCGGCTTAGAGCCAGGCTTTGCGACTGGTGCTGCAGGCGGAGGCGCGGGCTCCGAGGTCACGTCAGGCTTCGTATCGGGCACGGTCGCCGGGCCTGAAGGCGGCCGTACCTTGGGCTTGGCGGCACGCTTCGTCTTGGGGCCGGTCTTTTTCGGCGGACGCTCCTGCTCAGGCGGCTCCTTCTTGGCAGGGCTTTCGGCCTGCGGCTTGCGCTTCGGCTGGTCGGACGGCGGCTCTTTCTTGGCCGGCGTGGGCTCGGGAGGCTCGGGCTTCGGCGCTCCAACGCCGAACCAGCGTTCCAGGAATGAAGGCTTCTTCGACGCGCTCATGAAGCCGCCACTGCGAGTGGCGCGGCCACTAGTGGCGCCGCCACCGCGAGCAGTGCCGCGCCGTCATGGCCTTCGACCTTCGCGTCCATGAGGGAGCCGGCAGCGCCGGCGGTTTCGATCCGGACCGGCGTGAAGTCGGCGGCGCGGCCCTGATCACCGTTTTCCATCAGCACCTGAATGCGCCGACCCTTGGCCTGCGCAAGATGCGCCTGCAGCGCGGCAACGCCCTTCTCGCGCAGCTCGGCCGCGCGGCGCTGGATCACCGTGCCGTTCACTTGCGGCATGCGCGCGGCGGGCGTGCCTTCCCGCGCCGAGAAGGGAAACACATGCAGAAAGGTCAGCCCGCAATCGTCGACGAGCGACAGCGAATTCCCGAACATCGCCTCGGTCTCAGTGGGGAAGCCCGCGATCAGGTCGGCGCCGAACACCATGTCGGGGCGGACCCGGCGCGTCTCCTCGCAGAAGCGCACGGAGTCTGCGCGCGCATGGCGCCGCTTCATGCGCTTGAGCGTCAGGTCGTCGCCCGACTGGAGGGAGAGATGCAGGTGCGGCATCAGCCGCTCCTCCTCGGCGATGGCCGCGATCAACGCGGGGTCCGCCTCGATGGAATCGATAGAAGAAAGCCTGAGCCGCGGAAGCTCCGGCACGAGCTTGAGCACTGTGCGCACGAGCTTGCCGAGCGTGATCGCGCCGGGCAGGTCCTTGCCGTAGGCCGTGATGTCGACGCCGGTTAGCACAATCTCGGCATAGCCGTTCTCGACGAGACGGCGCACCTGCGCCACGACTTCGCCAGCGGGCACCGATCGCGACGGCCCGCGTCCGAACGGGATGATGCAGAACGTGCAGCGATGGTCGCAGCCGTTCTGGATCTGCACATAGGCGCGGGCGCGGTTGCCGAAGCCTTCGATCAAGTGGCCCGCGGTCTCGCGCACCGACATGATGTCGTTGACCACGACGCACTCGGTGTCGTCTGTGCCGAGCCCCGCGAAGGTGCGCGCCTCGAGCTTCTCCTGATTGCCGATGACGTGATCGACCTCGTCCATGCTCGCGAAGCGGGTGGGGTCGATCTGCGCCGCGCAGCCGGTGACCACGATCTTGGCGTTCGGGCGCTCGCGCCGAGCGCGGCGGATCGCCTGCCGCGCCTGGCGCACCGCCTCGGCGGTCACCGCGCAGGTATTGACGATCACCGCGTCGGTCAGTCCAGCGGCGCCGGCATGCTCGCGCATGACTTCGGATTCGTAGGCATTCAGCCTGCAGCCGAAGGTGATGATTTCGATATCCGACATTTGGTGGCTTCTAACACGAAACTTGCTGCGGTGCAGCACTCACGGGCGCGCTATGCGCGCGCAGGCTCCAACAGATCGGCGGGCAGAGAGCCCTCGTAGTCGAGCGCGTAGGGGCCGGTCATCAAGACATGGCTGTCGCTCTCCCGCCATTCGATCAGGAGATCACCGCCTGGAAGCGTGACACTCACCTCGCGCCCGGTCAGCGCGCGGCGGGCCGCCGCAACGGCCGACGCGCAGGCCGCGGTGCCGCAAGCGCGCGTCAGTCCCGCGCCGCGCTCCCAGGTGCGCACCTTCAGCGCTTCGGGGGAGATGATCTGGGCAAGTGAGATGTTGGCGCGTTCGGGGAAGAGCGGGTGATGCTCCAGCATCGGTCCGAAGCGCGCGAGGTCGTGGGCGTCGACGTTCTCGACGAAGAAGATGCAATGCGGGTTGCCGACATTGACCACAGCAGGCGAATGCAGCACCGGATCGTCGATCGGTCCGATCTGAAGCTCGATCCGGCGCGTGTCGTTAAACGGCTCGGCGAGCGGGATCTCGTCCCAGGCCAGGCGCGGCTCACCCATGTCGATGGTCACGCTGCCGTCGCCGTTGACCGTTGCGGCGAGAAGCCCGCTTTCCGTCTCGATGCCGACTTGCGCCCGGCCTTGCTCGGCGCCGATGAGCGCCGCCACGCAGCGCGCGGCATTGCCGCAAGCGCCCACCTCGCCGCCATCGGCATTGAAGATCCGCATGAGCACGTCGGCGTTGCGCGAACGCTCGAGCGCGATGAGCTGGTCGCAGCCGATGCCGCGTTCGCGATCCGCGATGGCGCGTACCGCGCGCGCGTCGAGCGGCAGCGCGTGCGCGCGGGCATCGAGCACGACGAAGTCATTGCCGAGCCCGTTCATCTTGCGGAAGGGGATGCCGCCGGTCATTGCGCTTTGCTGATCCTGTGTCCGGCCTGTTATATGGCCTTTGGGTTGAAAATGAACCAGTGGACGATCTCGCATGGTCTCGATTCCCGACGATACAGTTCGCGCGCTGGTGCCGCATACCCTGTCGGAGCCGCTCAGCGGGCGCGGGGAGGGGCCGCTTGCCGGGCTCACCTTCATGGTGAAGGACCTGTTCGCTATTCATGGCCGCAAGGTCTCGAACGGCAATCCTTGCTTCTACGCCCACGCCGAGCCTGCCCACGAGACCGCATCGGCGATCCGCCGTCTTCTGGAGGCGGGCGCGACCCTGACCGGCATCACGATCTGCGACGAATTCTTCTACAGCGTGCTCGGCACCAACGTGCATTACGGCTCGCCCGTAAACGTCAAGGCGCCTCAGCATGTGACGGGTGGCTCGTCTTGCGGATCCGCCGCGGCGGTGGCGGGAGGCTTATGCGATTTCGCGCTTGGCTCGGACACTGGCGGCTCGATCCGCGTGCCGGCGTCGTTCTGCGGGCTCTATGGGCTCCGCCCGACGCATGGGCGCATCTCGCTCGCTGGCGTCACGCCCATGGCGCCGAGCTACGATACGGCCGGCTTCCTGGCGCGCGACCTGGCGCTCTTCCGCGAGATCGGCCGCGTGCTGCTCGACGGCGAGACGGTCGAAGCGCCGATCAAACGGCTCATTCTTCCCGAGGACATTTTCGGGTACAGCGAGGCCAGCGTCGACGCCGCGCTCTGGCAGATCTTCTCCAAGATCGGCGCGGCGCTGCCGCGGCCCGAGCGGAACATCGTCGCCGGAGATAATACCGACAATTGGCGCGATGCGTTTCGCATCATCCAGGGCTTCGAGATCCAATCCACTCTCTTGCCGTTCATCAGGGCCCATGCCGACGAGGTCGATCTTGGCCCGGGCATCAGGGAGCGATTCGAGATGGCGGCCGCCATCACCGCCGCCGAAGTGGAAGCCGCGCGGGGCGTTCGCGCCGGCATTTGCGAGCGGCTGCATTGGATGGTTAAGCCGGGAACGGTGCTCGCGCTGCCAACCACGCCCACGCTGCCGCCCGAGCGCGACATTCCCGATGGCGCCTCCTTCGCCGAGTTCCGTACGCTGACACTGCAAAGCACCTGCCTCGCCGGCCATGCTGGCCTGCCGCAAATCTCGATTCCAGCCGGCGAGGCGGCGGGCTGCCCTGCCGGCCTCTCCTTCATCGCCTGGCCCGGCGGCGACGAGGCGCTGCTCGACCTGGCCGTCAGGCTTGAGCCGACCTTAAGGAACGTCGCTTAAGATCCTCGCGTTGAGGCTGAGGATGCTGGACAAGACCTCTTTCCCCTATGGCGCAGGCTTCCGCTCGCTGACGCGGGAGGTCGCCGAGCCCGTTCCGTTGACCGTGCGCGGCGAGCTGCCGGCCTGGCTCAGCGGCACGTTGCTCCGCACCGGCCCGTCAAAATTCGAGGTGGGCGAGCAGAGCTACAATCACTGGTTCGACGGGTTGGCGATGCTGCATCGCTTCGGCTTCGCCGATGGCCGCGTGACCTACGCCAACCGCTTCCTCAAGAGCAACGCGTTCTGCGCGGCCGAGACGTCAAGAAAGATCGCTTACGGAGAGTTCGCCACCGATCCCTGCCGCACGCTGTTCGGGCGCGTCGCCGCGATGTTCGACCCCAAGCTCACTGCCAACTGCAACGTCAATGTCGTGACTATGGGCGGCGAGACGACGGCGCTCACCGAGACCACGCTTCCGGTTCGCTTCGATCCGAAGACGCTTGCAACGCTTGGCGTGTTCGGCTACGCGGCGCCGATGCACGGTCAAATCTCGACCGCGCATCCCCACTACGACGCGTCACGCAAGCGCCATTACGGCTACATGGTCGAGTTCGGCATGCAGAGCCGCTACCGGCTGTTCAGCGTGGGCGATGACGGCGTGCAGCATCAGGTGGCCGAGCTTCCCGTCGATCGGCCGGCCTACATGCATAGCTTCGCCATGACCGAGCGCTATCTCGTGCTGGTCGAATTCCCGCTCACGGTGAGCGCGCTCGCCTTGAAATTCTCCGGCAAGCCGTTCATCCAGAATTATCGCTGGGAGCCTGAGCGGGGCTTGCGCTTCCGCGTGGTCGACAAGGACAACGGGCGCGAGGTGGCCACTGCTAGCGCCGAAGCGGCATTTGTCTTCCATCACGTCAATGCGTTCGAAGACGGCGACGGCCTCACGATCGATATGGTCGCCTACCCTGACGCCGCCATCGTCGATGCGCTCTATCTCGCGCCGGCTCCGAGCCGGCACGCCCCTGACTGCGACAGGCACGTTGACGCGCTTCGAGATGCCGCTCGCCGGCGATGGCGCGGTCACGCGCCGCACGCTCGCACCCGCCGCGCTGGAATTGCCGCGCATCAATTACGAGACGCGCGCGGGCAAGCCCTATCGCTATGTCTGGGGCACCGGCATCCAGTCGCGGGGTGACTTTCTCGATTCGATCCTCAAGATCGACATCGAGGCCGGAAGCGCTGCGCGCTGGTATGAGGCCGGGCTCTATCCCGGCGAGCCGGTGTTCGTGCCGCACCCTTCGGCCGGCAGCGAAGACGAAGGCGTGCTGCTGTCGGTCGTGCTCGACATCGACAAGGACCGGTCGTTCCTGCTCGTGCTCGACGCCGCAACGCTCGAGGAGCGCGCGAGAGCCGAGGCCCCACACGCTATTCCCTTTCATTTTCACGGAAATTACTTCGCGAGTCCGTCGCTGCCGGCTTGACTTCGCGGCCCCGCTCGCCGACATTCCGGCCGAATTCAAGGCAGCTCCGTGTCAGAGCCGCCGCCCTGAACATGATCGGCCGCTAGGCCTCGCGCTCAAGTAGCGCCGAGCGCGGTAGCGTAAATCAAGAGTCTGGGGGGTCAACATCCGCCAGCGCGTTGCGCCCGCGGGTGGGTTTTTCGTTGCGCCAACGGGCTTTTGGCCTGCTTGAGCGCGGTTTTGTTGGCGCGAGCGTGCTCTTGGTTGTGTGAGCGCGTTCGTATTGGGACGAAGCGGATCGATGTTCGAGACACTGTCAGAACGCCTGTCGGGCATCCTCGACAAGCTCACGCGCCGCGGCGCGCTGACCGAGGCGGACGTCGCCGAGGCGATGCGCGAGGTCCGCCGCGCGCTGCTCGAGGCTGACGTGGCACTCGACGTGGTGCGCGACTTCACCGACGCGGTGAAGGCGAAGGCCGTCGGCCAGGAGGTCGTGCGCTCGGTCTCGCCCGGCCAGATGGTCGTCAAGATCGTGCATGACGAGCTCGTGCGCGTACTCGGCTCCGACGCGCAAGGCATCGACCTCGCCGCGCAGCCGCCGGTCGCCATGATGCTGGTCGGCCTGCAAGGCTCGGGCAAGACGACGACGACGGCGAAGCTCGCGCGCCGTCTCCAGGCACGCGACAAGCAGAAAGTCCTGATGGCTTCGCTCGACACGCGGCGCCCCGCGGCGCAGGAGCAGCTCCGCGTGCTCGGCGAGCAGGCAGGCGTCGCCACGCTCCCCATCGTCGCCGGCGAAAGCCCGACCGAGATCGCTTCGCGCGCGCTGAAAGCGGCCAAGCTCGGTGGCTACGACGTGCTGCTGCTCGACACCGCGGGTCGCACGCATATCGACGACGAGCTGATGGCGGAGGTCGCCGCGATCGAGAAGATCGCGCAGCCGCACGAGACGCTGCTCGTTGCCGACGCGCTGACCGGCCAGGACGCCGTCAACCTCGCCAAGAGCTTCGATGCGCGCGTTGCGCTGACGGGCATCGTGCTGACCCGCGTCGACGGCGATGGCCGCGGCGGTGCCGCGCTCTCCATGCGCGCGGTCACCGGCAAGCCGATCAAGCTCATCGGCATCGGGCGAGAAGCTCGACGCGCTCGAAGATTTCCACCCCGCGCGCATCGCCGGCCGCATCCTCGGCATGGGCGACGTGGTCGGCCTCGTCGAGAAGGCGATGGAGACGGTCGAGCTCGACAAGGCGCAGAAGATCGCCGCCAAGGTCAAGAAGGGCGCCTTCGATCTCGACGACCTCGCCGAGCAGCTCAACCAGATGCAGAAGCTCGGCGGCATGGGCGGCGTGCTCAACATGCTGCCCGGCATCGGCAAGGTGAAGAAGCAGCTCGACGCCGCCAATCTCGACGACAAGATCCTCAAGCGCCAGCAGGCGATGATCGGCTCGATGACGCGCGCCGAGCGCAAGAACCCCAAGCTGCTCAATGCCTCGCGCAAGAAGCGCGTCGCCGCCGGCTCCGGCACCTCGGTGCCCGAGATCAACCGGCTGGTGAAGATGCACCGGCAGATGGCCGACATGATGAAGTCGATGGGCAAGAAGCGCGGCCTGCTTGGCTCGCTGTTCGGCGGCGGTCCGCCGCCGGAGCTTCCCGCGGCACGATGCCTGCCGGCGCAGGGCTTCCGCCTGGAGGGCTTGCCGCCACTTACCGCCTGGGGGCTTTTCCGGCATGGGCGGATTGCCGCCGGGCCTGCCGGGGCTTCCCGGCGGGCTGCCGCGCGGACTTCCCGGCCTGCCGAAATCGAAGAAGCGATGATCAGCGAGTTTCGAACTGAACCTGTGAGGAGATAACGTAGAGAAAACATGTCATTGAAGATCAGGCTGGCACGGGCCGGCGCTAAGAAGCGGCCCTATTACCGCATCGTCGTGGCGGACTTGCAGAGCCCGCGCGACGGACGCTATATCGAGAAGCTCGGCACCTACGATCCGCTGCAGCCCAGGGCTCGGCCGAGCGCATCAAGTTCTCCGAGGAGCGGGTGCAGCATTGGCTCGGCGTCGGCGCGCAGCCCACCGACCGCGTGCTCCGCTTCCTCGACACGGCCGGCATCAAGAAGCGCGACGCGCGCTCGAACCCGCAGAAAGGGCCAGCCCGGCAAGAAGCGCCTCGAGCGCGAGGAGGCCAAGAAGACGGCCGCCGAGGAGAAGGCCAAGGCCGCCGCCGAAGCCGCTGCCGCGCCCGCCGCCCGAGCCCGAGCCCGAGCCCGCCGCAGAGGCCGAAGCCCCTGCCGCCGAGGCCGAGCAACCCGCCGAGTAGCCTTGGCCGGGAAAGCCGACCGCGTGCTGCTCGGTGAGATCGGGGCGCGCGCAAGGCCTCAAAGGCGAGGTCCGGCTGCGCTCCTTCACCGAGGAGCCTGGCGCGATCGCCGACTATGGTCCGCTTGAGGACGAGGACGGGCGCGCGATCGAGATCGAGAGCTTGCAGGTAACGCCGAAAGGGCTGATCGCGCGCTTCAAGGGCGTGACCACGCGCGAGGGCGCCGAAGCGCTTACCCGGACCAAGCTCTACGTTCCGCGTGCGCGCCTGCCAGAGCGCGAGCGAGGAGGAGTGGTATCACGCCGACCTGATCGGGCTTGCGGCGTTCGCGCCGGACGGCGACGGAGATCGGCCGCGTCCTCGCCGTGCATAATTTCGGCGCGGGCGACCTGCTCGAGGTGGCGCCTGCAGGCGGCGGCGCGACGCTGCTCGTCCCCTTCACGCGCGAGGCGGTGCCCGAGGTCGACGTCGAAGGCGGGCGCCTGACGGTCGTGCTGCCGGAAGAGCTTTCCGAGTGACCATAAATTTCTTTTCCAAGTCCGAGACCTATCGCGAGTTCTCCAACTTTGCGCCCTTCCCGATCGAGCTTGACGGCCAGTCATGGCCGAGCGCCGAGCATTATTACCAAGCGCAGAAATTCACCGACGCCGCTCTGCAGGAGAAGGATCCGCACGGCGAAGAAGCCGGTGATCGCCAAAAAGCTCGCGCAGACGCACAGAAACAAGGCGCGCGCCGACTGGGCCGAGGCCAAGGACGCGGTGATGGAGCGTGCCGTGCGGTGCAAATTCGAGCAGCACCAGGCTTGCGCGAGCTTCTGCTGTCGACGGGCGATGAGGTCCTCGCCGAGGCTGCGCCCAACGATTATTACTGGGGCGTCGGCGCGGACGGGACGGGCCAGAATCGCCTCGGCCTGCTACTCATGCGCATTCGTTCCGAGCTCCGCGGTGAGGTCCCATGACCTGGCGCGCCTCAGTGCTCACGATCTTTCCCGAGATGTTTCCCGGGCCGCTCGGGCTTAGCCTGGCCGGCAAGGCGCTCGCCGAGGGCAGATGGGCGCTCGACATCATCGACATCCGCGACTTCGCCACTCGACAAGCACCGCTCGGTTGACGATACGCCCGCGGGCGGCGGCGCCGGCATGGTGATGCGTGCCGACATCGCCGCCGCAGCGCATCGACGCGGCACACGCGCAGGCGTCGCAAGGGAACGCCGCTCCTCTATCTGTCGCCGCGCGGGACGCCGCTCACGCAAGCACGTGTGCGCGAGCTTGCCCATGGCCCGGGCGCGATCCTGCTGTGCGGCCGCTTCGAAGGCATCGATGAGCGCGTGCTCGAAGCGCGCGACATCGAGGAGATCTCCATCGGGGACTATGTGCTGTCGGGCGGCGAGCTCGGCGCCATGGTGCTGATCGATGCCGCGATACGCCTCCTGCCTGGCGTTGCCGGCAATGAAGGCTCGCTCGCGGAGGAGAGTTTCGCCGAGGGCTTGCTGGAATACCCGCATTATACGCGGCCGCGGGAGTGGGAGGGGCGCGCCATTCCCGACGTGCTGCTCTCAGGCGATCACAAGAAGATCGCCGAATGGCGCCGGGCCGAGGCCGAGAAGCTCACGCGCGCGCGCCGCCCCGATCTTTGGGCGAAATACCGGAAATCTTAGTGTCAGGCTGAGTGTCGGACGGGATGTCAGTCTGCCGACGCCAAGTGCGACCCGACCGGGACCGCCACGCCGCCGATTGCAGCGACCGCGAGCCCTCCGACCGGACCGCCAAGCAACAGGCCCGTGCCACCGCCGATCGCGGGCTCCACTCACGACTTTCTGCGTCGTCGTGCAGCCAGAAACTCCGGCTATCGCCGCAACGATAGCCAAAAACGCCACTACACGCGTCACGAGGTGCCCTCCACCCCTAAAACCCCAGGTGGTTTATCGCCGGTCCCGCTTAGGGAAGGCTCCGACGAGGCAAACCGGCCCGGACCAGACCGCAAATCCATCGACAAGGGCGGCAAGCTAAGCTAGGAACGGCCCCGCGAAGCGCTTCCCGCGCCCGCATTCAGACCTAGGATCAATCAAAAAGAATGGCGTTCGCTGACGGGCCTTGAGGCCCAAGCAGGCGCCACCGAAAGGTATTGCCATGAACATCATCGAGCAGCTCGACAAGGAGCAGGCCGCCGCGCTTGTCAAAAAGCGCGCGGTTCCGGAGTTCGCGCCAGGCGACACGGTGCGCGTCAACGTCAAGGTCGTCGAAGGCGAGCGCACTCGCGTGCAGGCCTATGAGGGCGTGTGCATCGGGCGCGCGGGCGGCGGCATCAACGAGAACTTCACCGTGCGCAAGATCTCCTATGGAGAGGGCGTCGAGCGCGTCTTCCCCGTGCACTCGCCGCTGATCGATTCGATCGAGGTGGTGCGCCGCGGCCGCGTGCGGCGCGCCAAGCTCTATTATTTGCGCGGGCGGCGCGGCAAGTCGGCCCGTATCCCCGAGCGCCAGGAGGTGCGGGGCAAGAAGAAGGACGCCTTCAAGGGCTTCACCAAGCCCAAGGGCGCGCCGGACGATCTCAAGCTCATTCCGGGAGTCACGCCGGAGCGCGAGGCAGAAGCTGAACAAGCTCGGGCTGATCAAGTTCGAGCAGATCGCCAATCTGTCCGACGACGACATTGCGCGGGTCGATGAGGAGTTGAAGCTGAACGGCGCCATCGAAAATGACGATTGGGTCGCCAAGGCGGTCGAGCTGTTGGCCGAGACCACCGCCGACGAAGTTCCCGCCGAGGATGAAGGCGCCGAGGCCGATTCAGGTGAAGAGACGGCCGCAGCAAAGCCCGCGGCCAAGGCCAAGCCCGCCAAGAAAGTCAAAAAGAGCTAGGCTGGAGCTCAGACGCCAGCGCGCAAACGAAAGGCCCCGGCGTCAGCGCCGGGGCCTCGTTGTTTCAGCGCTCTGCTTGGCTTAGCGGCGGTTGCCGAAGAGCTGCAGCAGAAGCAGGAATAGGTTGATGAAGTCGAGATAGAGCCTGAGCGCGCCCATCACGGCCTTACGACCGGTGACCGTGCCGTCATCGCCCGCGTAGTACATCTCCTTGATCTGCTGGGTGTCGTAGGCGGTCAGCCCTGCGAAC
The DNA here is from genome assembly GCA_963832515.1 of uncultured Alphaproteobacteria bacterium. Lineage (GTDB taxonomy): Bacteria > Pseudomonadota > Alphaproteobacteria > Rhizobiales > Methyloligellaceae > Methyloceanibacter. The sequence continues at coordinate 59,765 of CAWHUE010000007.1, read as the reverse complement.
ACCAGCACGCCGATCACCGAGATGGCGAATTGCAGGGCGGTCGAGCCGATAAACAAATTCACCAGCATGGCGATGATCACGCCGATGAGGCCCATGAACAGGAACGAGCCCCAACCGGAGATGTCCTTGGTCGTGGTGTAGCCCCACAGGCTCAGCGCGCCGAACGCGGCCGCGGTGATGAAGAACACCCGCGCGATGCTCTCGCCCGCATAGACCACGAAGATCGAGGCAAGCGAAGCGCCCATCAGCGCCGAGAACACCCAGAACAGAGTCTGCGCTGTGCCGACGCTCATCGAGTTGATGCGTGCCGAGATGTAGAACACGAGCCCGAGGGGCGCGAAGATCACGACCCACATGAAGGGGCTTGCGAACAGGAACTGTCCGATCGAGGTGGGCTGGATCCCGGCCGCCGTCTCCACGAAGGAGAGCGAATAGACCAGATAGGCGACGACGCCGGTGATCGCGACGCCAGACGCCATGTAATTGTAGACGCGGATCATGTAGGCGCGCAGGCCTTGATCGACGGTCGTGTCTGCACGTCCGACGGTCTGGTCTTGCGCGTAGCGTCTGTCGAGTTCCGCCATTGTGTTTAGGGTCCTTTCCCCTAGCTGCTTACGAGGTGCGAACAGGCACTCTGCCCGCGAATATGGGGGGATTAACCTGCCTGCGCAAGATGACGCGGATAAGGCGCGTGTACGGTTGCGGACCCACTGTCACAAGCTGCTATTCCGCGCGGAGATAGGGCGCGGCCTTGGCTGACAGCACCCGCCAGGTCGTCAGCAGGCCGACTGGCCAGGACCAGGACAAGCGCCAGCAGGACCGTCTCTAAAGCGGCGCGCGGCGAGAACATAAAGGCCACGTCGAAGGCAAAGCGGCAGAGCGCCCAGGCGGTGAGTGTGGCGACGGCGACGGCGAGTGCTGCGGTGGCGGTGCCGAGCAGGCCGAACTCCATGAGCTGTGCGCGCAGGATGCGTCCGCGCGTCGCGCCGAGCGTCTTGTACAGCACCGAGACGTATTTGCGCAGCTCTTGCCCTGCGGCGACCGCACCGGCAAGCACCGCCGCACCGATGAGCAGCGTGGCCCCGGCCGTCACGCGGATCGCCGCCATCACCTTGGCGAGCAGCTCCTTCGCCGCGTCGACGATGTCGCCGACATTGATGGCGGTGACGAGCGGGAAGCGCGCGGAGAGCGCCTGGATCACCTTGCTTTCACGCGCTTCGTCGGTGCCTTTCGGAAATTCGAGCGTGGTCAGCACGCGATGCGGCGCGCCTTGAAGAGCGTTCGGCGAGAACACCATGACGAAGTTGATGGCGAGCGACTCCCAGTCGATCTTGCGCAGGCTCGCGATCTTAGCCTCGATGTTGCGGCCGAGAATATTGACGGTGATCTTGTCGCCGAGCTTCAAGCCCAGTCCCTCCGCAAGCTCGCCGTCGAAAGACACGAGCGGCGGGCCCGCATAGCCTTTCGGCCACCATTCGCCTTGCTCGATCGTGGAGGAAGGCGGCACGGAGTCGGTGTAGCTCAGCCCGCGGTCGCCGGAGAGCACCCAGCGCGCGTCGGGCGCGGCCTTGACCTTCTCGGCGGGAACGCCGTTGAGCGCCACGATACGGCCGCGCAGCATCGGCGCGTCGTCCATCTTGGCGTTGGGCTCGACGGCCTTCACCGTGGCGCAGAAGGTGGGGAGGTCCGCCTCCTCAACGTCGAGGAAATAATAAGCGGGCGCGTCGACCTCGATATTGCTCGCGATCTCCGTAAGCAGCGAGCGATGGATCAGGGCGACGGCGACCAGCAGGCCGAGGCCTAAGCCCAGCGACACGGCGATGGGCCGCGCGAGTGAGCCTGGGTCCGCCGATGCTTGCGAGCGCGAGCGCAAGCTCGGGAGGCTTGCGCAGCCGCACCCGGGCGGCGAGGCGCTGCACGAGCAGGCCGAAGCCGGTGAGCAGCACGAAAGCGGCAACGATGCCCGCGGAGATCGCGGCCGTGACGGCGCGCTCCTCAGACGCGGCGATGGCGAGTAGCGAAGAGCGCAAGTCCCGCCAGGCCTGCGCCGAGCGCGAAGGGCCAGGCAGGCCAGCCGCTTTCTTCGGTGAGATGCCCGCGCAGGAGCACGGCCGGCGAGACTAGCGCCGCACGCCCCAAAGGCCAGAGCACGAACATGATCATGGTCAGGAGCCCTGCGAGCGCCGCGGTGATGAGCGGCATGGGATGCGGCTCGACGGCGAGCGCGATCGGCAGCGTGTCGCCGTAGAGCATGGCGAGCAGGGCAGGGGTCAGCGCGCCGATGAGGAGCCCGAGTGTGATGCCAATTCCTGCGAGCATCAGCGCCTGGATGAAATAGACCGCGAGCACGAGGCGACTCGTTGCGCCGAGGGATTTGAAGATGGCGATCACCTCGCGCTTCTTCGCCATGTAGCTCTGGATGGCGTTGCCGACGCCGATGCCGCCGAGCAGAAGCGCGGTCAGCCCCACGAAATTGATGAACTGCGTGAAGCGGTCCACATCGCGGCGAAGCGTCGGCGCAGGGTTAGTCCAATCGGTGACGGCAAAGCCCGCCTCCCGGAACTTCGGCTCGACGCTCGCGCGGGTCTCGGCCAACGCGTCCCGGTCGGAGGCGCGCGCCTCGGGGAGCTTCACGCGGTAGGTCCAGCGGATCAGGCTGCCCGGCTGCACGAGCCCGGTCTCGGCAAGAGTCTCGCGCGACATGATGAGCTTCGGCCCGTAGGCGAGGCGGTCGGCGAGGCGATCCGGCTGCTCGCCGAGCACGCCGCCGATCTTGACCCGCGCCTCGCCGATGGAGACCGTGTCGCCGACATCGATGCCGAAACGCTCGAGCAGGGTCTGCTCGGCGAGCACGACGCCTTTCTCGCGCCAGGGCGTCCCCGCGCCGGCAGGTCTCAGCACCGACACCTCGCCGTAGAGCGGATAGGCGCCGTCGACGGCCTTGACCTCGACCAGCGCACTCTTGCCGTCGTCCGCGCGCGCCATGGCGCGGAACCCCGCGGACTCGCTGACTTGGCCGAGCGCCTCGATCCTGTTCCGCTCGTCGGCCGTCGCCTGGCGGTGGATCAGCTCGAAGGCAAGATCGCCGCCGATCAGAAGCCGTCCTTGCCGCGCCAACGCCGCGTCGAACGACGCAGCGAGCGAGCCGATGGCTGCCACGGCCGCAACGCCAAGCGCGATGCAGAACACGAATACCGAGAGCCCGCCCATGCCGGAGCGCAATTCCTTGAGCGCGATGCTGAGAGCAAGCGGCAGGGAGAAATTGCCCGCCTTCGCGCGAGCGTCGATCGCTGCCGCCGTCACGATGCGGCCACCTTGCGCTTGGCGCCGGCGCTCACGATGCGGCCATCGGCGAGGCTGACGATGCGGCCGCAACGCTTGGCAAGCGCGCGGTCATGCGTGATGAGGAGCAGCGTCGCTCCTGTGCGCTCCTTCAGCGTGAAGAGCAGGTCCATCACCTGCGCGCCCGTGGCGAGATCGAGATTGCCGGTCGGCTCGTCGGCAAGGATCAGCGCGGGGCGCGGCGCAAGCGCGCGCGCGATCGCCACGCGCTGCTGCTCGCCGCCGGAGAGTTGGCTCGGAAAATGCGTCTCGCGGTGCGACAGGCCGACCTCGGCGAGTGCCGCGGCTGGCCTTGGCCAAGGCGTCGTCCTCCCCGAGGAATTCGAGCGGCAGCGCCACGTTCTCGATCGCCGTCATGGTCGGCACGAGATGGAAGGATTGGAACACGATGCCGATATTGGCAGCGCGCAGCCGGGCGAGCCCGTCCTCGTCGAGCGTGGCATAGTCGGCGCCGACGACCTGCACCTGGCCTCCGGTCGCGCGCTCGAGCCCCGCCACGATCATGAGCAGGGTCGATTTGCCCGAGCCTGACGGACCTACGATGGCAACGGCCTCGCCCGAAGGCACTTTCAGGTCGATGCCCCGCAATATGGCAACCGGCCCGGCGCGCGACGGTAAGGTGACTTCCACGCCTTCAAGCAGAATCGCTGGCGGTTGACGCTGCTGCAAGCTGTGATCCATGAAAGAGGGGTTGGAGGGCTCGACTGAAGTGATGGCACGGGCGCGCGCGGACCGGCAATAGAGAATGGCAAAGAGGTCGAAAAGATGAAATCCGCCGCTGCAATGGGTGGCGCTTGTTGTCGCGAGCCTGCCGCTTTTTGTTGCGGTATCGCCTGTTGCGCAGGCAGAGCCGCACGCTCCCGTCATCGTTACCTTGGGCGACAGCCTCACTGCGGGGCTCGGACTGCCGCAAAGCGAGGCGTTCCCCGCGCAGCTTCAGGCGGCGCTCAAGGCGCGTGGGCACGACATGACGGTGATCGATGCCGGCGTCTCCGGCGATACGGCGACGGCCGCGGCGCAACGCCTCGACTGGGCGCTGCCCGACAATGCCGACGCGGTCATCGTCGAGCTTGGCGGCAACGACGCGCTGCAAGGCATTCCGCCCGAGGGGACCAAGGCGGCGATCGAGAAGATCATCGTATCGGTGCAGGCGCGCGGGCTGCCGATCCTGCTCGCTGGCCAGGAAGCGCCGCGCAACATGGGCAAGGAATATGTCGAGGCGTTCTCCGCGATCTTTCGCGATCTGGCCGAACGCTATGACGTGATCTTCTATCCGTTCTTTCTGGAAGGCGCGGCGCTCAATGCCGAGCTCATGCAGCCCGACGGCATGCACCCAAATGCCAAGGGCGTCGCCCGCATCGTCGAGAACATCCTGCCGAAGGTCGAGGAACTGCTCGCGCGGTCGCGGCGAAGGGCTGATCTCACCTCTCCCCGTGACCAGCGTCATCGCCGGGCTTGACCCGGCGATCCAGGGGCTGCTTGCTCTGAGCCCGTGGCTCTGGGATGCCCGGGTCAAGCCGGGCATGACGTGGCGGATGGCGGTCAGACGGGGTTCGCGAATCCTGCGGCGACGATCTATCCGATCTCGATGCCTCGCCATCATGTCGCTGCTGCCGCTCAAGTGCTGCCCGACTTGCGCTCGCGGCCATGGATTCTTTCTACTCGAGTGGCCGCGCGCCTGGTTCGCCACCAATGTCTGGCCATCATCCCGGTGAAGCGCGGCAGCGGCAAGGATGGCGGCAACGCCGCTCGCGCTCGCGGAATGAGGCGCTCGACCGCGGCGAGATCCGATCATTTTCCCGGAAGGTCGCGCGGCGAGCCCGTGGCGTTGCAGGCCTTCAAGAGGGCATCGGGCATCTTGCCAGCGCGCGGCCGAAAGTGCCGGTCGTGCCGGTGTTCGATGCATGGGCTCGGCAAGGCGCTGCTCAAGGGCTCGACACGTTCGTGATCCGTCCAAGTCGTGGTCAGCGCCGGGTTCGATCGCTCGCACGGGAGGTCCTACGCCGCGTTCGTCGCCGAGCTCGAAGCGGCGATGGCGGCGCTCGCCGCGCAGGAAAAGCTGCCTCTGTGGGAATGACCGCCTAGCGGGTCAGCGCCATGATGAAGCATATGGCGGCGCCGAGAGCCGCGAGCGCCCGCACATGATTCCAGTTGGTCCAGGTCGGCAGGAAGGTCTCCCAGAATTTCTTGCCGGCCGCGCTGGCAGGCTCGACCTGCGCGAGCTGGTTGTTGAGCGGCACGTTGCGCAGCAGCGTCACGGTGAACGGGCCGCCGAGATAAAGGGCGCTGCCTGCGAGCAGCCAGCACGTCCCGGGCTCCGACCATCTGAACGGTGCCGCGAGCCCAAGCAGGGCGCTCAGCGCGGCCGTGCCGAAGAACAGGCTCAGGAACAGCGGGTTCTTGATCGTCGATGTGAGCGACTGCATCGCCGCGATCCCCGTCTCGGGCGCGATGCGGGCAAGCGCGGCGAGGATAAAGCCCGAGAAGGCGAAGAACACGCCGGCCATCAGGCCTGCGCCAAGCGCCGCCAAGAACGTCGATGTAAACATCAGGCGATCCATAACCAAGCGCTCCCCTTGTTGCTGTCGTTGTCTACTGGCCCCACGAGACGTTGGTGCAGCGAATGCCCTTGGGCTTGATCGAGGCGATCTCGCCCGTGTCGAGCGCGATCTCCCAGGCGCGTCTGACGTCGGTCCACCATTCCTTGGTGGGGCTGCCCTTGGCCTCGCCCATGAAACGGAGCGTCTCGTCCTTGCCCTGCACGCAGGCGATGGAGAACTCGGCGCCACCTTTCGGCTTCGGCACGATCAGCGCGTCGGCCACGACAAAGGACGCGGGCTCGGTGCGCGTCGCCTTGGCGACCTCGCGGCTCGTCAGCACGAGATAGGTGCCGTCCTCGCGCTGGTAGTGGCGCACATAGACCGGCGGTATGACCAGCCCGCCGCCGAGATCCGTCCAGCCGTCTATCTCGATTTCGCTCTCATAGACCTTGCCGAGGAAGCTGTTGGCGAATTTTTCGTCCGGCGACTCCTCCTCGGCCTTCTCCTTCGGATCGGCGAGCGCAAGCGCCGGCACGAGCCAGAGGCTCAAAGTTAGGATTGCCACGGGAAGCAGGCTGGATAGACAACGACCGGTCGCGCGCATGGTTGTAGCGTTCTCCTCGCAGGCTCATTTTGAGCATGATCCCCATGAAACGCCAGTCCCCTCATTTCGGTTTGACCGTGCATGACGGGGAACGCTCGAATGGGCTACCATATGAACTTGGCGCTGCCTGCAACCCATCGGCCATGATCAAGACCCTATTTGCTGCATGCCTCATGCTGCTCGGCGCGGTTGCGCCGTTGCAGGCGCTGTCCGCGCAGGCGGAGCACGCGGACCCGATCGAGGAGATGATCGGGCAGATGATTCTTGCGGGCTTTCCCGGCCAAAGGCCGCAAGACACGGGCGTTGCCGCTGCACGCGAGCAGCTCGCGAAAGGGTTGATCGGTGGCGTTGTGCTCTACCCGGAGAACATCCGCTCGCCCGAGCAGCTGAAGGCGCTGACCGCCTATCTTCGCGAGGCGCGCCAGGCGCCCCAGCCCTTCATCGCCGTCGACCAGGAAGGCGGCATCGTGCAGCGGCTTTCGCCGCTCAACGGGCACAAGGCGTATCCATCCGCGCAGAGCGTGGGGAAGAACCCGAGCTTCGCCGAGCCGGAAGCCGCGCGCGCCCTCTATGCCGATTTGGCCAAGGAGCTCGCCGATGCGGGCTTCAACTTCAATCTCGGCCCGGTGGTCGACCTCGAGCTCAACCCGGACAACCCGGTGATCGCGGGGCGTAAGCGGAGCTTCGGCGCCGATGCGCGCACTGTCACGATGCTGGCGCGCGCCTTCATCCTCGCCCATCGCGAGGCGAATATCGCCACCGTCGCCAAGCATTTTCCGGGTCATGGGTCGAGCATGGCCGACAGCCACAAGGGTCTCGCCGACGTGACCGAGACCTGGCGCAATGTCGAGCTCGAGCCTTACCGGCTGCTGGCGAAGGACGGGCTGCTCGACGCGGTCATGCTCGGACATCTCTACCATCCGGGCTTCAGCGACGGCGGCAAGCTCCCGGCTTCCCTCTCTGCCAAGGCGGTGCGGTTCCTGCGAGGCCGGAAGATCGGCTTCGACGGCGTCGTGGTGAGCGATGACCTGGAGATGCTTGGCGTTGCCGAGGACTATTCGCTCGACGAACGTTTGGTGAAGGCCATCAATTCGGGGACCGACATTGTCCTCGTGGCCAATGTCGAGTCGCAGGACCCCGAGCTTGGCCGCAAGGTGCACGCGATCATCGCCGAGGCCGTCCGCGACGGGCGCATCTCGCGCGCGCGCATCGAGCAGGCGCACAAGCGGATCATGCAGCTGAAGCGACGCCTTGCCGAGAAGAGCCTGGCTGAAGGCACTGGTGTCATTCCCGGGGAAGCAGGGATCCGGTAGGCGGGGAGCGCGTTAGATCGCATACCTCCCCCTTGTGGGGAGGTCGGCTTGCGCAGCAAGCCGGGTGGGGGGTGGTTCTGAAGCGCAGGGATACACACCCCACCCGCTCGACCTTCGGTCGAGCCTGCCCTCCCCATCAAGGGGAGGGATGACGCCTTTTAGTGATACGCGTCGTGCTCGGGGGCCTGCCAGAACACGTAGTAGGAATAGGCCGTGTAGCCGAGGATGATCGGCAGGATCGGGATCGTGCCGTACAACATAAAGAGCTGACTGTCCGGCGCGGCGGCCGCCTCCCAGATCGTGATGTCGGGCGGGATGATGTAGGGGAACAGGCTCACCGCAAGCCCGGTATAGCAGAGCAAGAAGATCACGATCGCGAGCAGGAACGGCGTGTAGCGGTGGCGCTTATCGAGCGACCACCAGATGCCGGCGATTGCCGCCGCTGTGATCAGCGGCACGGGGCTCAACATCACCATGTTGCCCGGCGTGAACCAGCGCGCGGCAATGTCGGGATGCATCAGCGGACGTCCATATGCTGAAAATCACAATGAACGCCGTCAGCCACGATCAGCGCGAAGCGCGCGACGCCGTAAGCCCATTTGCGCAAATCCTCGTCGCCTTTCATGATCAGCCAGCCGGCCGACAGCAGCACATAGCCCGTGACCAGCGCGATCGCCGTCACGAGCGAGAACGGCGTGAACCAGTCGAACGGGCCGCCGGCATATTGGTTGTTGGCGACGGTGAAGCCCTGCACGAAGGCGCCGATCACGAGGCCCTGCATCAGTGCGGCAAGGATCGAGCCGCCCGCGAAGGCCCAGTCCCAGAGATAGCGGTAGCGGCTTGACTTGAAGCGGAACTCGAAGGCGACGCCGCGCAGGATCAGCCCGACCAGCATGAGGATGATCGGCAGGTAAAGCGCCGGCAGCATCACCGCGTAGGCGAGCGGGAAGGCCGCAAGCAGCCCGCCGCCGCCGAGCACGAGCCAGGTCTCGTTGCCGTCCCAGAACGGCGCGACCGACGCCATCATGGCATCGCGATCCTTGTGCGACGGGCGCGAAGGGGAACAGCACGCCAAGCCCGAGGTCGTAGCCGCCGAGCAGCACGTAGAGGAACACGGCGAGCGCGAGGATCGCGGCCCAGACCAACGGCAGAATGACGGGAAGGAACTCGGTCATGGGTTGCCTGCAGCTGCCATAGGCCGATGCGAAAGATCGGCCTCGCCTTGCTCGGGCACCGGCGGTGTAGCGTCCGGGCCGCGTTGCACGAGGCGCGCGATGTAGTAGACGCCTGCGCCGAACATGACGCCATAGACCAGCACGAAAAGGATGATCGAAGTGAGCACGCTTGCCGCCCGGCACGGGCGACACGGAATCGGCCGTGCGCAAGATGCCGTAGACGGTCCAGGGCTGGCGCCCGACCTCGGTCACGAACCATCCCGCCAGCACCGCCACGAAGCCGAGCGGCCAGATCCAGGAAAGGAAGCGCAGGTACCAGCGCGTGGTGAAAAGCCTGCCCATCAGAAAGAGCACGCCGCCGATCAGCCCCGCGGCGATCATGATCATGCCGATGCCGACCATGATCCGGAAGGCGAAGAAGGGGATGATCGGGTTCGGGCGCTGGTCCGGCGGGAAGGATTTCAGCCCGCGCACCTCGCCGTCCCATTCATGCGTCAAGACCAGGCTGCCGAGCGCCGGGACGGCGAGCTCGAAACGGTTCTTCTCCTGTTTGGGATCGGGCCAGCCGAACAGGATGAGCGGCGCGCTTTTTTGCGTCTCCCAATGCGCCTCGATGGCCGCGACCTTGGCCGGCTGATGCTCGCGCGTATTGAGCCCGTGCAGGTCACCGATCACGAGCTGGAGCGGCGCGAGCCAGACGAGAATGCAGAGCGCCATGCCGACCATGATGCGGCCATGCGGCACGCTCCGCTCCCGCAAAATGTACCAGGCGCCGATCCCCGCCACGCAAAATGCGGTGGTGAGATAGGCGGCGGCCATCATATGGGCGAAGCGGTAGGGGAAGGACGGGTTGAAGATGGCCTCCCACCAGCTCGTCACGTGCAGCACGCCCGCCTCGTCGGCGCGGAAGCCCGCCGGCGTCTGCATGAAGCTGTTGGCCGAGAGAATCCAGAAGGCGGAGATCGCCGTGCCGAGCGCCACCATGGCCGTGGCGAAAAGATGCACGTATTTCGGCACGCGGTTCGCGGCCGAACAGCATGATGCCGAGAAAGCCCGCCTCGAGGAAGAAGGCGGTCAGAACCTCGTAGGCCATCAACGGGCCGATGACGTTGCCGCCGCGGCGCGAGAACTCGCTCCAATTGGTGCCGAACTCGATAGGACAGCACCACGCCCGAGACGACGCCCATGCCGAACGAGACGGCGAAGATCTTCGTCCAGTGGCTGGGCGACCTCCATGTAGATCCGCTTGCCGGTCCTGAGCCACATGATCTCGAGCACGAGCAACCACGCGGCGAGCCCGATGGTGAAAGACGGAAAGATGATGTGGAACGAAACGGTGAAGGCGAACTGGATGCGCGACAGCAAAAGCGGATCGAGGTCGAACATGGTTTCGCGCCCAGCTTCACCCGTGTTCTTTGAGCTGCGCGCCTGCGGGCGACTCAGGTCCGAGCACCGAGCTTAGACCCGGTGTCTCGCGGCGCAAAGCGGCGACAGAGCCGCACTGCTCCGATTTCGCTGCGGGGATCGTGCTGACGCAGGTCAGACTCAGTCGTTGCGCGCGGCGGTGAAGGCCCTCTTGTGGTGCTCGCGCGAACTCGGCGCCGAAACAGCAGAACACGACGCGCTGGATCGGACCGGTCGCGCCGATCGCCTCGATCACGGTGCGAAGCGCGATGGACGCGGCGCGGTCGGGCGGGAAGCGGTAGGCGCCGGTGGAGATGGCGGGAAAGGCGATGGAAGCGAGGCCGTTCGTGTGCGCGAGCGCCAGGCTGTTGCGGTAGCAGGACGCGAGCAGCCGGTCCTCGCCGCGCTCGCCGCCGCCCCAGACCGGACCGACCGTGTGGATCACGTGGCGCGCCTTTAGCCCGAAGCCCGGCGTGATCTTCGCCTCGCCGGTCTCGCAGCCGCCAAGCTTTTCGCAGGCCGCGCGAAGCTCGGGCCCCGCCGCGCGATGGATGGCGCCGTCGACGCCGCCTCCGCCGAGCAGCGTCGTGTTGGCGGCGTTGACGATGGCGTCGAGGTCGAGCGCCGTGATGTCACCCTCGACGATCTCGATCTGGTGCGGCATGGCGCCATTGCACGCCCGAACAGCGCGGCGATCAAGTGCGCCGCAACGAGGGTCTATTGTGGCGTCGGGGCGTCAGCAGGCTCAGCCGAAGCCGACGAGCCGCCGGCCGAGGAGGGGTTCTTCGACCTGATCCAGGCTATGATCTTCCACAAATCGTCGTCGGACTTGACGATCGTGCCCTGCGCCGGCATCGGGCCGACCACGTTCTCCGAGCCCTTGCGCTATGAAGCCCTGCTTCTGCAGCCCGTCGGAGCCGAGCGCGATCAGTCGGAACAGCGTGTCGTCGTCCTTGCCGTAGACCCAGACCTCATTGGTCAGCGGCGGACCCATGCCGCCTCCGCCTCCGCCGCCATGACAGCCGTTGCAGCCGGCGGCCATGTACTTCTTGTGGCCTTCCTCGGCCACGCTGGCGAAGTCGGGGTAGGGATTCTTCAGCGAGCCCTTCTCTGCGGATTCTGCGGTCGCGGCTGGAGTGCCGCCACCCGCCGGAGGCGCGGCAGCGGCGCCATTCGGTTTTGCTTCCTGCCTTCGGGCTTGGCCGCTGCATCCGCCTTCTGCTCGGCCGCCCAGTTGGGCTTGGCTGCATCGGCGGGCGCCTTCCTTGCTCGTGCCTTCAGTCCCGGCCGGAGTGGCGGCCGGTTCGCCGGTTGCTCCCGCGAGGACCTGTCCTGCGGTCTCGGAGATTGGCCGGCTCCGCCAATGCAAAGCCCGCGAGAGTGCAGGCCGCTGCCAAGGTCGCGGCACGCAAAATGGTCCTGGTTTTGGTCTTGGTCATGCGCTTCCACTGTTTTCTTAGGCCCAATCCTTATGGGGATTGAACGACAGGCGCGTGGGCCGAGTTCCTGGCTGATTACAGGTCTTTTTCCAGCCTGTTGTGCCTGCATTCCGCAAACGGGCGCGCAACCATCCGAGACCTCTGGCGTTCCGGTTGGTGTTATGTTATATCATCGCCATGCAGGCCCATCATCACCATGGCGAACCCAAGCTCTCGCGCAACCAGAGCGAGATTCTGTCCTGCCTTCGCGAGGCCAAAGAGCCGATGAGTGCCTATGCCATTCTAGACCGGGTGCGGACCGCGGGGATATCGCATCCGCCGACCGTCTACCGGGCGCTCAACGACCTGATCGAGAAGGGCATGGTGCACCGGCTCCAGTCGCGCTCGGCGTTCGTCGCCTGCGGGCGCGGCGCCTGTGACGGCAGGTTCGCCTTCGCCGTCTGCCGGGCTTGCGGGAAGGTCGTGGAGATTTCGCTCACCGATGCGGACGAGGCGCGGCTGCTTGGTCTCGCGCCGAAGGAGATCGCGCCCGAGCAGGTCACCATCGAGATCGCGGGCCTGTGCAAGGCCTGCCGCAGCGCCGGCAAAGCGGCTTAAGCAGGAGGGCGCGAAGATGGGGTCGCGCGAAGGAGGAAACCGCGAGCGCGCGGTCACGCTGCTGGGCCTGTCGGCACCCGCACGGCTTGCGATTGCGGCGGTCGCCGCTTCGCTGCTCTGGGCCGCCTCCCTCTGGGCCTTGAGCTGATCATGTCACCGCGCGCAGAGCCCGCTGTCATTTTCCACGACCTGACGCTCGGCTATGACCGGCATCCCGCCGTGCATCACATCACGGGCGACGTCGCGCAAGGCGCGCTGCTCGCCGTGATCGGGCCGAATGGCGCGGGAAAATCCACGTCTGTTCAAAGGCATCATGGGCGAGCTCCGACCGCTCGGCGGCAGCCTCAACTCTGCACGGGATCGCGCGCCGCGAGATCGCCTATCTGCCGCAAGTCGCCGATATCGACCGGAGCTTCCCGATCTCGGTGTTCGATTGCGTGTCCATGGGTCTATGGCGGGAGATCGGTGCCCTGCGCGGGCTCGGTGCCGGCGGGCGGGCGAAAGTCGCGCGCGCGCTCGCAGCGGTCGGCATGAGCGATCTTGCCCGCCGCACTATCGGCTCGCTCTCGGGCGGGCAGTTCCAGCGCGTGCTGTTCGCGCGGCTGCTGCTGCAGGACGCGCGGCTTATCCTGCTCGACGAGCCGTTCCGCGCGGTCGATGCCAACACCGTCGCGGACCTCGTCGCGCTCATCAAGGACTGGCACCGCGAAGGCCGGACAGTGTTGGCGGCGCTGCACGATCTCGAGCAGGTGCGGGCGCATTTTCCCGGAGACGCTGCTGCTCGCGCGTGAGGTCGTGGCCTGGGGCGAGACGCGCAAAGTCCTGACCGAGGATAACCTCGCCAAAGCGCGCGAATTGGTCGCGTCTTTCGACGATCATGCCGGGGTTTGCGTGCGCGAAGAGCGATGCGAAGGCGCACGAAGAGAGCACATCCGTGCACGAAGCGGCGCTTATGCGCGCCAAGCCGGGCGAGCCTGCGCGGGAGCGCGAGCCGGCATGATCGAGGCGCTGACCGGCCCCTTCGCCGAGTTCTCCTTCATGCGGCGCGCGCTTGTCGGCTGCCTCGCGCTGTCGCTTTCCGCGCCGCCCATCGGCGTGTTCCTCATGCTGCGGCGCATGAGCCTGATGGGCGACGCCATGAGCCACGCGATCCTGCCGGGCGCCGCGATCGGCTATCTGCTCGCCGGGCTCTCGCTCTTTGCCATGAGCCTCGGCGGTTTCGCCGCCGGGCTCGCGGTCGCGCTCGCGGCGGGATTCGTCGCGCGCTCGACCGTGCTGCGCGAGGACGCGAGCCTCGCCGCCTTCTACCTCCTGTCGCTCGCGCTCGGCGTCGCCATCATCTCGATCAAAGGCAGCGCGAGTCGACCTGCTGCACGTCCTGTTCGGCACCGTGCTCGCGCTCGACGACACGGCGATCCTGCTGCTCGTCTCGATCGCCACCGTCTCGCTCGCGGCGCTCGCCGATCATCTACCGCCCGCTCGTGCTCGAATGCTTCGACCCGCAATTCCTGCGCTCGGTCAGCAAGCTCAGCTCGCCGACGCATCTCGCCTTCCTCGTGCTCGTGGTGCTGAACCTCGTCGCCGGCTTCCAGGCGCTCGGCACGCTGATGGCGGTCGGCATCATGCTCTTGCCGGCGATTGCCGCGCGCTTCTGGGCCGAGGACGTCGCGGGCATGATCGTGGCCTCGGTGCTGATCGCGCTTATCGCGAGCATCACCGGACTGCTCGCCTCCTATTACACGAGCGTGCCGACGGGCCCTGCCATCATCCTCGTCTGCGGCGCGCTCTATCTCGTCTCGATGCTGGTCGGCGCGAAAGAGCGGGCTCGTCTTCGGCCTTGTCCCGCGCAGAGCATCTCGAAGCCTGATCCGAATGAAGGAGTGTCGTGTCATGAAGCATCTCACGCGCATCGCAGCGGCGGTCGCGCTGCTCTTCGGGCTTGCCGGCGGCGCGCACGCCGCCGACAACGCCGGCAAGGTCGAGGCAGTGGCCTCGTTCAGCATTCTCGGCGACATGGTGCGCGAGGTTGGCGGCGATCGGGTCGCGGTCAAGACCCTGGTCGGGCCTGACGGCGATGCGCATGTGTTCAGCCCGACGCCGGCCGACGCCAAGGCGCTCGCGGGCGCGAAGCTCTTCTTCGTCAACGGGCTCGGCTTCGAGGGCTGGATGGACCGCCTCGTGAAGGCGTCGGACTTTAAGGGCGACGTGGTGGTGACGAGTGACGGCATCACGCCGCGGCACCTCGCTGAAGGCGAAGGCCATGATCACGGCGAGAAAGAGCATGGCGAGAAGCACGACCATGCCGAGCACGCCAAAGGCGGTAACGAGGACGACGAGGAGGTGACCGATCCGCACGCGTGGCAGGATCTCGCCAACGGCAAGATCTATGTCGGCAATATCCGCGATGCGCTGATCGCGGCCGACCCTGAAGGCCGCGCGACCTATGAGGAGAACGCCGCGCGCTATCTCGACGCGATCGCCAAGGAGGAACAGGCGGTGAAGGAGGCCGTCGCCAAGCTCCCGCCGGAGCGCCGCCGCATCATCACGAGCCACGACGCCTTCCATTATTTCGGCGAGGCCTATGGGCTCAAGATCATCGCGCCGGAAGGCGTGAGCACCGAGAGCGAGGCCTCGGCGCAAGCGACGTGGCCAAGATCATCCGCCAGATCAAGGCTGAGAAGATCCCGGCGGTGTTCCTAGAGAACGTGACCGACCGCCGGCTGCTCGATCAGATCGCGCGCGAGACCGGCGCCAAGATCGGCGGCACGCTCTATTCCGATGCGCTGTCGCCGCCGGACGGTCCCGCGCCGACTTATCTCGACATGTTCCGCCACAATATCGGCGCGCTCACTGCCGCGCTGTCGAGTTAGAGTGCTCGGCGGCGGCGTACAACAGGTGAGAGGGCTCTGTTGAGAATTGCTCTGTCGGCCTCACCCTCCCTCACCCTTTCCGCTCCGGCATTGCGTTTGCTCGCGGGGTATTCTTCCAGCGGGGGAGAGATGAGCTCGGGCTGCACTGGCTGAATCGCAGCACTTACCTCGAAATGTGGTCGCCGTGACGCTGGTGTTCTGCTTGCCTCGTCGCCGCCCGATGCTGGTGGCCGGTGTCCTGATGGTGCTGGCCGGTTTGTTCGAGCCGCTCCAAGGGCTGACGATCGACCGCACCCCCGATCTGCTGACGGCCATCAGTGGTACGGCCGGCGTCATCTCGGCGGCGCTCGTTGCGCAGCTCGTCATCTGGACGCGAAAGCGGCGCGAATTGGCCTGAAGCCGGGTCTCCAGCCTGCCGCGTAGGCGCTGGCAAAGGCTCCGCAAATGTGATGTATCCTGCTTCCATGCTCACTGAGCCTCGCAAGCGCACGATCCCCGTCAGGATCGGCACTGTCACGGTCGGCGGCGGCGCGCCCGTCGTCGTGCAGTCGATGACCAACACCGACACGGCCGACATCGAGGCGACCACCGCGCAGGTCGCGGCGCTTGCCCGCGCGGGCTCCGAGCTTGTCCGCATCACCGTTGACCGCGCCGAGGCCGCCGCCGCCGTGCCTTACATCCGCGAGCGGCTCGACATGCTCGGGGTGGAGGCGCCGCTCGTCGGCGACTTCCACTATAACGGCCACACGCTGCTCGCCGCGCACCCCGCCTGCGCCGAGGCGCTCGCCAAATATCGCATCAATCCCGGCAATGTCGGCTTCAAGGACAAGCGCGACAAGCAGTTCGCCGAGATCGTCGAGATCGCGCTGAAGCACGGCAAGGCCGTGCGCATCGGCGTGAACTGGGGGAGCCTCGACCAGGATCTGCTCACGCGGCTGATGGACGAGAACGCGCTTCAGCCCGAGCCCAAAGGACGCACGCGAGGTGATGCACGAGGCGATCGTGCAATCGGCGCTGCTCAGCGCCGAGCGCGCCATCGAGCTTGGGCTCGCGGCGGATCGCATCATTCTGTCGGCCAAGGTCAGCGCGGTGCAGGACCTGATCGCGGTCTATTCCATGCTCGCCGCGCGTTCGGAGCTTGCGCTGCATCTCGGGCTGACCGAGGCCGGCATAGGGTCCAAGGGCATCGTCGCCTCGTCGGCCGCGCTCGGCGTGCTGCTGCAGCAGGGCATCGGCGACACGATCCGCATCTCGCTGACGCCCGAGCCCGGCGGCGACCGCACGCTCGAAGTGAAGGTCGCGCAGGAGCTGCTGCAAAGCATGGGCTTCCGCAGCTTCGTGCCGCTGGTCGCGGCCTGCCCCGGCTGCGGGCGCACGACCTCGACCACCTTCCAGGAGCTTGCCCGCGACATCCAGGATTTCATCCGCGAAGAGATGCCGGAATGGAAGCGCCGCTATCCGGGGGTCGAGACGCTGACCGTCGCGGTGATGGGCTGCATCGTCAACGGGCCGGGCGAGTCGAAGCATGCCGATATCGGCATCTCGCTGCCCGGCACAGGCGAGGCGCCCGCCGCACCCGTGTTCATCGACGGCAAGAAGGCGCTCACCTTGCGCGGCCCCGGCGCCGCGGACGAGTTCAAGCAGATGGTGCTCGACTATATCGAGCGCCGCTACGGGCAGGGCGCGCTCGGCCGCACCGCCGCCGAGTAGTTAGCGCCTCTCATGGCCGGGCTTGTCCCGGCCATCCACGTCTTCAGCCGTGCAGGTTGCCCAATTCGTGGATGCCCGGCACTTCGGCCGGGCATGACGAGGCGGTGGATGGTGCTTTGGCTCGTCCTGCTACCCTCCCTGCACCAGTTGCGCGGTGAGGTTCACCGTCAGTGCAATCACCATCGTGTTGAACAGGAACGAGAGCAGCCCGTGGATCATCACCACGCGGCGCATGGGGCGCGAGGTGACATCCGTATCCGAGGTCTGGCTGGTCGTGCCCAGCACGATCGCGAAATAGAGAAAGTCTAGGTAGTCGGGCGTGGTCTCGCCGGGGAATTTCAGGCCGCCGCCCGCCGCGCGCGCCTTCTCGCCGCTCTCGCTGTGGAACTCGTGTGCGTAATAGACGGCGAACACGATCTGCACGAGGAACCACGACACGAAGATGGTCGAGAAAGCGAGCGCGAAGGTGATGGTGCGGTCGAGGCCGCGCTCCTGGCCGAGCGCGGAGAGCTGCGCCACGATGGCAAGGAACATGGCGATGGCGCCGAGCGTGGTGAGGACGAGCGCGGCGAGACGGCTCTCCTCTTCGAGCGCAGACTGCCGCTTGATGCCGTCGACCTCGGCCCAGCATCATGGCGAGGAGCAGCGCGAGATAGAGCAAGCCGCCCGCGTTCCAGCCGGCGAGGATGCGGTCGATCGGCTCGTCGAGCGGCACGAAGGCCCAGACCAGCAGGCCGATCGCGATCGCGGCGATGAGCCTGACCTGCACGCGGAGCTGGTGCCAGAGCCAGCGATACCAGGTGGGCTCGGCGTCGGCCTCGCTCCTGGCAGAGGCCTTGCGGCGCTTCTTGGGCTTGGCGGCCTTGTTCGTCGTATTCGCCATGGATCGAGGGGGCCTTCGGCGTCAGCTGCGGCGTTCGGCGATGAAACGCGCGGCTTCGCGCAAAGTCTCAGCCCGCTCGCCGAAGGCGTCGAGGGCCTGCCCGGCTTCGTCGACCAGCGCGGCGAGGCGCGCTTTCGCGGCTTCGAGACCGAGCAGCCCGACGAGCGTGGCCTTGCCTTGGCTTGCGTCCTTGTCCACGGCCTTGCCCGCCAATTCCGCATTGCCTTCGGCATCGAGCAGGTCGTCGGCGAGCTGGAAGGCCTGGCCGAACGCGGTTCCGTAAGCGAGGAGCGCGGCGCGGTCCTTGGCGGGCGCGCCGCCAAGCACGGCGCCCGCCTCGCAGGCGAAGCGGAACAGCGCGCCAGTCTTGAGCGCCTGCATGGTTGCGACTGCGCCTGCGTCCATGGCTTGCCCGCCGGCGGCAAGGTCGAGCGCCTGGCCCGCGGCCATGCCGTGCCAGCCCGCGGCGCGCGCGAGCAGCAAGACAAGCTCGGCGCGGACGCCCGCGTCCTCAGCGTTGCGCGGATCGCTCAGGATCTCGAAGGCGAGCGTGTGCAGCGCATCGCCCGCAAGGATCGCGGTCGCCTCGTCGAAGGCGATATGCACCGTGGGTCGCCCGCGGCGCGTCGCGTCGTCGTCCATGGCGGGCAGGTCGTCATGCACGAGCGAATAGCAATGGATGCATTCGAGCGCGCAGGCTGCGTCGAGCGCGCGCGCCTTCTCCACCCCGAACAGGCGCGCGGACTGGATGAGCAGGAAGGGCCTGAGCCGCTTGCCGCCGCCGAGCGCCGCATAGCGCATGGCTTGCGCCAGCCGGCTGCCTGAGCCGGGTGCGGCGGCATCCGGCGCAAGCCACGCGCCAAGGCGCTGCTCGATGGATGCGGCCGCGCGTTCGAGCTCTTTGGTAAAGACCATGTGGGAAGGGCTTCGGGCCGGACCTTTGCCGCAATTTGTCGGCAGATCACCCTAATACCACGTTGCTCGATGCGGCAACCGGGGGGTACAAGGCCTGCTCATGACGACTCAGGCGGTCTCAAGGGAGCGCGGGCGGCGGCGCGTGCGCAGACGGGTGGCGCATCCTTGGCTAAGGCGCATGGCGCTCATTCTCCTTTTTATCGCGGGCGCCGTGCTTCTCTCGATCGTCGTCTACCGCTTCGTCAATCCGCCCATCACCGCCGTGCAGGCCGTCACGCTGCTGAAGGGCGGCAAGGTGCGGAAGCACTGGATGCCGCTCGAGCGGATGTCGCCCAACCTGCCGCTTGCGGTGATCGCGAGCGAGGACGGGCGCTTCTGCCGGCATTGGGGGGTGGATTGGGGCGCCGTGCGCGATGCGATCAACGAGGGCGGCGGATGGGCTGGCTTCCGCGGCGCGAGCACGATCCCGATGCAGACCGCCAAAAACCTCTATCTCTGGAACAGCCGCTCCTATGTGCGGAAGTTCCTCGAAGTGCCGCTCGCCTATGTCATGACGGCGCTCTGGCCGAAGGAGCGGATGATGGAGGTCTATCTGAACGTGGCGCAATTCGGCCCCGGCATCTATGGCGCGGAGGCCGCAAGCCGCCACTATTTCGGCAAAAGCGTCTCGCAGCTCAGCCGCCGCGAGGCGGTCCTGCTCGCCGTGGCGCTCCCCAATCCGGGGTTCCGCAATCCGGCGCGGCCTTCCCCGCGCATGCAGAGGATCGCGCGCGCGGTCGATCTCCGCATCCCGATCATCGCCAAGCGCGCGGGCTGCGTCCTACCCTGACAAAAGGAGCCGCGGGGCTCTGGCCAGAGCCGGGAAATGCCCCTATAAGGCGCCCCGAGAGTCCGTGCTCCGGCCGGGCTGCCACCACCCACAGGATTGCTACCACCATGGCCGTACCCAAGAGAAAGACCTCGCGCATGAAGCGCGGCAACCGGCGGAGCCACGACGCGCTTTCCGCGCCCACTTACGTCGAGGACAAGGAGTCCGGCGAGCTTAGGCGCCCGCACCATATCGACCTCAAAACCGGCAAATATCGCGGCCGCCAGGTGCTCGACGTCAAGGAAGAGGCCTAAACGGGCGCTTCGCCTGGGTCGCGCGCAAGCTTCTGTAAACCAAGCTTGCAGAAAGCCGCGCGCTCGTCACGCTCCCGCCGCCTTTCCCGCTCCTTCGCGGCAAGGACCGCTTTCGGCCGTTTTCCTAACAAGCTCTCGTGCCGGCTTCGAGTTTGCGGCGGCGTGCGCCTTGCGAGCGCGCCGAGAGCGTCGCGAGCCAAGAGCGGCTAAGGCCCTGCGGCGGTCAGTTGAGTGCGATCGTACGAAAGAATGCGCCAAAAGCGGGAGATGCGGCCGCCGCGCGCTCCGCACGATCGCCGCGAGGTGGTGCGCGCGTTGAACGACCACCGCATGCTGCTCGCGCTGCAGCCGATCGTTTCCTCCGGCAGAACATCCTCAAGAGCGTGCGCGAGACCGCCTCGCTGGCACTTCGCGGGCGACCGCCGAGAGGTTCGGCCTTGCCAAGCTGATCGACCACCGCGTGCTCGAGCTTGCCATCGATCTGTTGCGCGCCTCGCACGATCAAGCTCGCGCTCATGTCTCGGCGGCGACCACCACCGACCAGCAATGGGTCGCGAACCTGAAGGCCTTTACCGGCGGGCGAACGGTCGCTGACGGGAAGGCTCACCGTCGAGATCGCCGAGACCGCGGCGATTTCCGATCTCGACGAGACCGTGAAGTTCGTCGGTGCGCTCAAGGCGCTCGGCGTCCGCGTGGCGCTCGACGATTTCGGATCGGGCTATACCTCGTTCCGCAGCCTGAGGCGGCTTGGCGTCGACATGGTCAAAATCGACGGCTCCTTCATCCAGAACCTCGCCACGCATGCCGAGGACGAGCTGTTCGTGCGCACGCTGATCGAGCTTTCCCGCGATTTCGGCATGGAGACCGTGAGCGAGTGGGTCGGTGACGAGAAGACGGCGCAGCTGCTCGAGGCGGCGGGCATCGGCTACACGCAGGGCTATTTCTTCGGCGCGCCGCAGCTTGCCGAGGAGCCAGAAGCCGCCACCCAGCCCGCGGTCTAACCGCGCGCGGAGAGGCGGGCGGCAAGCGCCGCCAGCGTCACGTCGTGCACGCCGGCCTCTTCGAGATGGCGCACCGTGTTCAGCACATAGGCGATATTGGTGCCCGAGAGGCCCGCCGCAGCCAGCACGAGTTCGGTTTGCCTCTCGAGGGAAAGCCGCCCCGCATATTGCGAATGGGTGCGATCCGCCATGTAGCAGACCGCCTCGATCTCGCGTCCCGAGCCGTCGAGCAGGCTCACGGGCTTGTTCGCCTCGACATAGACCGCGGTGGTCTGCTCGCGCTCGCGCAAATAAGCGAGGGTCGCGTCGCGTTGCGCCGGCTCCACCCGGTAGGCGACCCCCTGGCAGGCGCCGCCTTGGTCGAGGCCGAGCACAAGGCCCGGCCGCTCGACCGTGCCGCGGTGGTGGAAGGAGTAAATGCAGAGCGCCCGATGCGCACCGACCACCGCCGCCGGCGCGCGCTCGGCGAAGTCGAAGCCCGGCTGCCACATCAGCGAGCCGTACCCGAAGATCCAGAGCTCAGTCGGGGATTTTCTTTCCGTCATAACGCTTTTTGTCATTGCTCGGCTTGACCGGGCAACCCAGTAACCCCGGCCTCGAAAGTCAACAGCGCACGGTGGTTACTGGATTCCCCGCGTGCGCGGGAATGACAAGCGGATGGAATCTCAAATTCAGTCTTCATGCCCGTGGGGACGGCCGAAATCGGCCGCCGCCGTATCCTGGCCCGCCTCGATTACGCCGCGGCGGATGGCGCGCGTGCGGTTGAAATGTTCGGAAAGCGCCTCGCCGTCTCCTCGCCTGATCGCCTTGGTCAGCGCGGAGACATCCTCGTTGAAGCGGCCGAGCATCTCGAGCACCGCGTCCTTGTTGTTGAGGAACACGTCGCGCCACATCACCGGGTCGGACGCGGCGATGCGGGTGAAGTCGCGGAAACCGCCGGCGGAAAATTTGAGAACCTCCGAGCGTGTCACCGTCTCGAGCTCGTCGGCAGTGCCCACGATGGTGTAGGCGATCAGATGCGGCAAATGGCTGGTGACGGCGAGCACGAGGTCATGATGCTCCGGCGTCATCACCTCGACCTTGGCGCCGAGCAGCCGCCAGAAGGTGGCGAGCTTCTCGACGGCCACCGGGTTGCTGCCGGGCGGCGGCGTCAGGATGCACCAGCGGTTCTCGAACAATTCGGCGAAGCCCGCATCGGGGCCGGAATGCTCGGTGCCCGCGACCGGATGGGCCGGAACGAAATGCACAGTGCTCGGCAGATGTGGGCCCATATCGCGGACGATCGAGGCCTTCACCGAGCCGACGTCGGAGACGACGGCACCCGGCGCAAGATGCGCGCCGATCTCCTGCGCCACCGCACCGCATGCGCCGACGGGGATGCAGACGATGACGAGGTCGGCGCCTTCGACCGCCTCAGCGTTGGTGTCCGTCACTTTGCCGGCGATGCCGAGCTCAACGACGCGCTCTCGCGTCTTGGGCGAGCGCGCCGTCGCCACGATCGAGCGCACGGCGCCTTGCGCGCGGGCGGCGCGGGCGATCGACGAGCCGATGAGCCCCACGCCGACCAGGGCGAGCGTGTCGAACAGCGGCTCGGTCATGCGCGGGCCTGGACCGCGCTGCCGAGGAAGGCGCCGAACGCTTCGAGCACGGCGCGGTTGTCTTGCTCGGTGCCGATAGTCATGCGCAGCGCGTGCGGAAAGCCGTATTCCTCGACGCGGCGGAGGATGATGCCGTGCTCGTGCAGGAACTCGTCGGCCTCCGGCGCGAGCTTGCCGCCGGCTTCCGGGAAATGCAGCAGCAGGAAATTGCCGGCGCTTGGCGTCACGCCAAGCCCGAGCGCAGCGAGTTCCTTCGCCATGCGCTTGAGCCAGAGCGCGTTGTGCTCGGCCGCGCGCGCGACGAAGTCCTGGTCCTCGAGCGCGGCGATGCCGGCGGCGATCGCCGGGCCCGACACGTTGAAGGGCCCGCGGATGCGGTTCAGCGCATCGGCGATGTCGGGCGGGCAATAGGCCCAGCCGAGACGCAGAGACGCCAGCCCGTAGATCTTGGAGAAGGTGCGCGTCATCACCGTGTTGTGCGTGGCGTCGACCAGCGCCGCGCCAGGCTCATAGTCGTCGGCGCGCACATACTCGGCATAGGCCGCGTCGAGCACAAGCAGCACGTCGTCGGGGAGGCCTTCGCGCAGGTGCTTCACCTCGTCGGCCGGGAGATAGGTGCCGGTCGGGTTGTTCGGATTGGCGACGAACACGATGCGGGTCGCGTCCGTCACGCGCGCGAGGATCGCGTCCACGTCGGTCGTGAGATCGCGCTCGGGCGCGGGGATTGGTGTCGCGCCGCGCGCGAGGATCGCGATCTTGTAGACGAGGAAGCCGTGCTCGCTGTAGATCGCCTCGTCGCCCGGGCCAAGAAAGCCTTGAGCCAGAAGGTTGAGCAGCTCGTCGGAGCCCGCGCCGCAGACGATTTGCGCCGGGTCGAGCCCATGCAGCGCGCCGAGAGCCTCGCGCAGAGGCCGCGCCGAGCCGTCGGGGTAGCGCGACAGCATGGCGGCCGCGGCGTGATAGGCCTCGATCGCGCGCGGGGAGGGGCCGAACGGCGTCTCGTTTGACGAGAGCTTGATGGCAGGGCGGCCTCCTTCAAGCGCGCTCGTGCCGGGCACGTAGGGCGCGATGTCGAGAATGCCTCGACGCGGGGCTGGCCCACGCTTGGCGGCCATGTCGGTTACTCCTGGACGATGTTGTTGGCCTTGCCAGGTGGCTGGCCGCAAGCGGCTCGCCACGAGTGGCTCTCATAGGGCCATTACCCGCGCCAAGGCAAAGAAAAGATTGACTTTCGGCGGCAAGCTCCTAGCTAACGCCGAATTGTGCCGCTAGGCGCCTCATGGCGAGGTGCCCGGCCGTCCTTCGAGGCTCGGCTTCGCCCTCGCGCCTCAGGATCACGGCCGGCCTCGAACCACGCGCCGCCCTTGCATCTGGCTGGAACGATGACCGAGACTACGGCGCAGGCCTTCACCGATCATTCCTTGCGGCTGGCGCAGATCGCCAATCCGCAAAGCGAGGTCGTGCACTTTCCGGCGCACGAGCCGCTCGAGCTCGATTGCGGCGCCAAGCTCGCGCCGTTCTCGATCGCCTACCAGACCTACGGAACGCTGAACGCCGACAAGTCGAACCTCGTGCTCGTCTGCCATGCGCTGACCGGCGACCAGCATGTCGCGAACCTCCACCCCGTCACCGGCAAGCCCGGCTGGTGGGAGACCATGGTCGGTCCCGGCAAGCCGATCGACACCGACCGCTATTTCGTGCTCTGCCCCAACATTATCGGCGGCTGCATGGGTTCGACCGGGCCGTCCTCGATCAACCCGGCGACGGGGCGCGCTTACGGCCCCGACTTCCCCGTCATCACCGTGCGCGACATGGTGCGCGCGCAGGCGCGGCTGCTCGATCATCTCGGCGTGCCGATGGTGCTCAGCGTGCTCGGCGGCTCGATGGGCGGCATGCAGGTGCTGGAATGGGCCGCGACCTACAAGGACCGCGTGTTCTCAGCGGTTCCGATCGCCTGCGCCGCGCGCCATTCCTCACAGAACATCGCCTTCCACGAGGTCGGCCGCCAGGCGGTGATGGCCGATCCCGAGTGGTGCGAAGGCCGCTATCTCGACGATGGCAAGAGCCCGCGCAAGGGGCTCGCCGTCGCGCGCATGGCCGCGCACATCACCTATCTCTCCGACGACGCGCTGCACGACAAGTTCGGCCGCAAGCTCCAGGACCGCGAGAAGGTGACCTTCGGGTTCGATGCGGACTTCCAGGTGGAGAGCTATCTGCGCCATCAGGGGCTCAGCTTCGTCGACCGCTTTGACGCCAACTCCTATCTCTACATCACCCGCGCGATGGACTATTTCGACCTCGCCGCGGACCATGGCGGCGTGCTCGCCAATGCCTTCGCCGGCACCAAGACTCGTTTCTGCCTCGTGTCGTTCACGAGCGACTGGCTGTTCCCGACCGACGAGAGCCGCGAGATCGTGCATGCGCTGAACGCGGTCGCCGCCAATGTCAGCTTCGTCGAGATCAAGTCGAACAAGGGGCACGATGCCTTCCTGCTGCACGAGCCGGAGCTGTTCGACACGATCCGCGGCTTCCTGAGCGCGGCGGCGGTGAAACGCGGCATCACGGATAGCGGCGGATGGCTGCCGTGAACGTCACCGCACCCGCGAAGTCGATCCGCCCGGCCGACACCGCGCGCGTCGACCTGCTGCTCATCGCCGAGATGGTCAACCCCGGCGCGCGCGTGCTGGATATCGGCTGCGGCGACGGCACGCTGCTGCGCATCCTCGCCGAGAAGCGCGGCGTTGACGCGCGCGGCATCGAGCTGAGCCAGGCGGGGGTGAACAACTGCGTGGCGCAGGGATTGTCGGTGATCCAGGGCGACGCCGACACCGACCTCGTGCATTACCCTGACCTCGCCTTCGACTACGCCATCCTGTCGCAGACCATCCAGGCGACCTACGCGCCGCGCGACGTGCTCGAGCAGTTGTTGCGCATCGGCAAACGGGTCATCGTGTCGTTCCCGAATTTCGGCCATTGGCGCGTGCGCGCGCAGCTTCTGTTCGGCGGGCAGATGCCGCAGACCGACAATCTGCCGGACCGCTGGTACGACACGCCCAACATCCATCTCTGCACGATCAAGGATTTCCTCGCACTCTGCGAGGACGTGGGCGCCAAGGTCGAGCGCGCCGTAGCGCTCAACGCCTATGGCCGCAAGCTCGCCGTTTCCATGCCGATCTTCGCGCAGAACCTGTTCGGCGAGCAGGCCGTGTTCCTGCTCTCGCGCTGATCACGTAATTGGCCGCAGCCTCATACCTCTCCCTCGTGGGGAGGTCCGACTTCGCTGAAGGCGAAGTCAGGGTGGGGCGCAAACTTGCCGCCTGTTTTATTTGCTCAGAATTATCGCCCTCCCCTCGCGGGGAGGGATGAGGACCGATCTTGAAGCGAAGCTCGCGCATCTCCGAGAGGTCGAACTCTGTAAGGTCCACCCTAACGACAAACGCCTCAGCCTCGGCATCGCTAGCCAGCTTGCTTTTTCATCTAGATTTTAACCTCCCCCTTGTGGGGAGGTCCGTCGCCGCTTGCGGCGTCGGGGGGTGGTTCGAGGGCCGCCCGTCATCGTGAGGTGCGAGGTCGAAGCCCGAGCCTCGAAGGACGGGCGGCCACCTCACCATGACGGGCGCCAGGGATCCTCCCACGCGCCCTCAAGGGGAGGGATGGCGCGAGTTGTGGGGCTCAGGCAAATCGCGCGGCGAGACGCCGGCGGGGACGGGAACGATGCGGCGGCGCGCCTTCACCTCGCGCATGGGCAGCGCGGCATACACCTGCTTGCTCGCCTCGACCATGATCACGCCGGAGAAAGCCGGCCACAGCACGAGCCCGAGCCGCTCCCAGAAGAGCGGCCAGCGCAGCAGCACGCGCCAATTGAAGGGCGGCATGTAGAGCGCGTATTGCCATTCCTCGGGCGAGAACATCGCGTCCTTCAGAAGCTTGGTGAGCTGCGGGCGCGAGAACGGGCTGCCATAGCCGAACGGCGTGGTATCGACCCGCGCCCAAAGCCCGCGCCGGTTCGGCACGATGACGAGCAGGTGCCCGTTCGGCGCCAGCACGCGCCACAGCTCGCGCAGGAGCTCGCGCGACTTCTCCGACCATTCGAGCATATGCACGAGCAGGATGCGGTCGGCGCATTCGTCGGGGAGTGGCAGGTCGGTCTCCTCGACGAGCACGCTCATGGATTGGCCCTGCTCGGGCCATTTCACGGCGCCGAGCGCCGCCGGCATCAGCGCGCCGACGCGCGCAGCGTCAGCCCTGAACGCGCCGAGATAGGGCGCGGCGAAGCCGAGCCCGAACAAAGAGCGGCCCTTGAGATCGCCGAAGCGCGCGCGGACCCGCGCGCCGAGCAGCCGCCGCACCACATGGCCGAGCCGGCTCGCGTAGAAATCCTTGAGGTCGACGACGTCGAGATGCATGGGCCCGCATCTTAGCGTGTCGGAGCAAAGGACCGCAGCCCTATACCTCCCCCTCGTGGGGAGGTCCGGCGCGCTTGCGCGCCGGGGTCGGGGGCGAAGTCGCAGTACTGGTAAGACGCAGGAATCTTCACCCCACCCGCTCGGCCTTCAGCCGAGCTGCCCTCCCCATCAAGGGGAGGGATGGAGCGAGTTGCTACGCTCAGACCAATCGGAATTCGCCGGACGGTGAGCACGGCGCTGCCGCGCTTTGCCATCCTACGGGTATGGTAACCAGCCCCGTGCCTGCACGTTCAACAATGCGCGTTAGAATGCTAGGCTGAGGCAGCAATCACCTTGAGCGGCGGCGAGGGGTCATGGCGAGGCTCGAATTCCATCAATTCCCGACACGAAGCGACAATTACGGCGTGCTGCTGCACGACCCCGAGACCGAGGCGACAGCGGCGATCGATGCGCCCGACGCCGAGGATTTGCTCGCGGCCTGCCACGAGAAGGGCTGGGTGCTGAGCCATATCCTCACCACGCATCACCACCACGACCACACCGCCGGCAATACCATCGTGAAGCGGATGACCGGCTGCACCATCGTGGGGCCGGCCAAGGAGGCGGGCTCGATCCCCGGCATCGACGTGCAGGTCGGCGAAGGCGATATCGTCGAAATCGGCAACGCGCGGGCGCATGTGATCGAGACGCCGGGCCATACGCGCGGTCATGTCACCTATCACTTCCCCGATGATGCGCTCGTGTTCGTCGGCGACACGCTGTTCTCGGTCGGCTGCGGGCGGCTGCTCGAGGGCGACGCCAAGACGATGTGGGCCTCGCTCGAGAAGCTCGCGCAGCTGCCGCCCGAGACGGCGCTCTATTGCGGGCACGAATATACCGACGCCAATTGCCGATTCGCGCTGACGGTCGAGCCGGAGAATGATGCGCTTCGCGCGCGCGCCGCGGAAGTCGCAAAGCTCGCGGAAGCGCGCGAGCCGTCGCTGCCCTCGACGATCGAGCAGGAGCTTGCCACCAATCCGTTCCTGCGGCCGAACAGTCGCGCGATCCAGAAGCGGCTCGGCATGGAGGGCCGTCCATTGCACGAGATCTTCGGCGAGATCCGCAAGCGCAAGGACCGGTTCTGACTCACCTCTCCCCTTCTTGTCATTGCCCGGCTTGACCGGGCAATCCAGTACGCGTCAGGTGTCGCCAATTACTGGATGCCCGCTTTCGCGGGCATGACAAGCGCGTGGATGTGAGATGATGAGCGAAGCGCTCACCGCCGAAGAGGTCATCGCGCTATTTGGCCTCAAGCCGCATCCCGAGGGCGGGCATTACCGCGAGACCTTCCGCGATGCGCTGGGGCATAGCGACCGCGCGCATTCGACCGCGATCCTGTTCCTGCTTGAGGCCGGCGAGGTATCGCGCTGGCACAAGGTCGATGCGGCGGAGCATTGGCACTTTCACGGCGGCGCGGCGCTCGAGCTTCAGATCAGGGACGGCGACGCGCGGCACGAGATCCGTCTCGGCGCGATTGGCGCGCCGGTGAGCTGCCACATGCGATCGTGCCGCCGTATGCGTGGCAGAGCGCGCGCAGTTTGGGTGCGTGGACGCTGGTCGGCTGCTCCGTCGCGCCCGGCTTCGACTTCTCAGGCTTCGAACTCGCGCCCGACGATTGGGAGCCTTGACCAATCGTTGTCATGCCCGCGAACCGAGCACCCAGTAACCACCGCACATGGCAAGGCAACGAACCACAGTGGTTACTGGGTCGCCCGGTCAAGCCGGGCGATGACAAGTGGTTGGGTTGAGCGCTTAGCTCAATCCATGTACTGCCCGCCGTTGACGGTGAGGGTAGAGCCGGTGATCCAGCCGGCCTCGTCGGCGGCGAGGAAGGTGACGCAGCGCGCGACCTCGTCGGCCTCGCCGAGCCGGCCCACAGGGATTTGCCCGACGATCGACTTCATTACGTCTTCCGACACGCCGGCCAGCAGGTCGGTCGCGATATAGCCCGGCGCGATCGCGTTGACTGTCACGCCCTTGCGCGCGCTTTCCAGAGCCAGCGCGCGGGTGAAGCCGATCACGCCCGACTTCGCCGCGCAATAATTGGTGAGCCCGAGCTGGCCCTTCTGCCCGTTGATCGAGGCGATGTTGACGATCCGCCCGAAGCCGCGGTCGCGCATGCCGTTGATCACGGGCCGCGTCACGTTGAACAGCGAGTCGAGATTGGTGCGGATCACCGCCTCCCACTGCTCGTGCGTCATCTTCTGCAGCATGGCGTCGCGCGAGATGCCGGCATTGTTGACCAGCACCTCTACGGGTCCGACCTCGTTCTCGACCGCGGCGATGCCCTCGCCGCAGGCGACATAGTCGCCCACGTCCCATTTGAAGACCGGGATCTTGGTCTCCTTCTTGAAGGCTTGGGCCGCCTCGTCATTGCCGGCGTAACTGGCGGCGACGTTGTAGCCGGCTTGCTTCAGCGCCTTCGAAATGGCGGCGCCAATGCCGCGCGTTCCTCCCGTGACGAGAGCCACCCTTCCCATAGCTTCCTCCCTTTGTGGCGCTCTTTTGCAGAGCTGGCTTTTCAAATCGAAGCGTCATGCCCGCGAAGGCGGGCACCCAGTAAGCCAGGCCCGTCAGAAAAACTAAGACCGGTCGCTACTGGATTCCGCTTGCGCGGGAATGACGAGTCCAACACGGCTACTCCCGCTCGACGCACATGGCGATGCCCATGCCGCCGCCGATGCAAAGCGTGGCGAGGCCTTTCTTGGCGCCGCTCCGCTGCATCTCGTGCAGCAGGGTTGTGAGGATGCGCGCGCCGGATGCGCCGATCGGATGCCCGATGGCGATGGCGCCGCCATTGACGTTGACCTTGCCGGTGTCCCAGCCGAGGTCCTTGTTCACGGCGAGCGCCTGCGCGGCGAAGGCCTCGTTGGCCTCGATCAGGTCGAGATCGTTGACGGTCCAGCCGGCCTTCTCCAGCGCCTTCCGCGAGGCGGGGATCGGGCCCGAGCCCATGATCTTCGGATCGACGCCGGCGGTCGCCCAGGAGGCGATCTTGGCGAGCGGCTTCAGCCCGCGCTTCTTGGCCTCTTTCGCCGTCATCAGCACCACGGCCGCGGCGCCGTCATTGATGCCGGACGCGTTGCCGGCGGTCACGCGTGCCTTCCTTGTCGAAAGCGGGCCTGAGCTTCGCCGCGTCCTCGATCTTGGCGCCCTCGCGGATGTACTCGTCCTCGGCGACGACGGTCTCGCCTTTGCGCGTCTTGATCGTGACCGGCACGATCTCGTCCTTGAACTTGCCGGCCTTCTTGGCGGCCTCGGCCTTGTTCTGCGAGGCCGTGGCGAACTTGTCCTGCTCCTCGCGGGTGATCTGCCATTGACGGGCGACGTTCTCGGCGGTCGTGCCCATGTGATAGCCGTTGAAGGCTTCCCACAGCCCGTCCTTGATCATCGAATCGACGAACTCGAGCGCGCCCATCTTCTGGCCGTTGCGGAGATGCGCGACATGCGGCGCAAGGCTCATATTCTCCTGGCCGCCGGCCACGACGATGTCCGCATCGCCCGCCGCGATCTGCTGCGCGCCGAGCGCGACCGCGCGCAAGCCCGGAGCCGCACACCTGGTTCACGCCCCAGGCGGTCGAGCCCTCGGGAACGCCGGCCGCGATCGCCGCTTGGCGCGCCGGGTTCTGCCCCTGGCCCGCGGTCAGCACCTGGCCCATGATCACTTCGTCGACATCGGCGGGATCGACCTTGGCGCGCTCAAGCGCGGCC
Organism: uncultured Alphaproteobacteria bacterium; assembly: GCA_963832515.1. GTDB lineage: Bacteria > Pseudomonadota > Alphaproteobacteria > Rhizobiales > Methyloligellaceae > Methyloceanibacter. The sequence goes on along the minus strand of CAWHUE010000007.1, from coordinate 29,096 downwards.
TTGATGGCGATTTCGCCGAGCGTATGCGCGGGCACGCTCGCGAGCGAGCCGTTGAAGGACCCGACCGGCGTCCGCGCCGCGCCGACGATCACAATCTCCTCGTCTCTCATTACGCAAATCTCCATTCCCCTTAAGACCCAAGGTCATAACGTAGTGATTCCTTCTATGGAAGCCCACGCTTGGCTGCTGACGCCGGTCGCCCGCGTTAAGCCCTTCCGGCAAAGCCTCTGGTGCTCTGCACAAAGATCGTGCTACTGATTTCGCAGTTGCGGCATGAAGTAACCCCTTGGGTTGGGGCCCCAGGGGAGAGGAGCTAAGCAGACGTGGCAAGGGACGCGGAGCACGAGAGCCGGCCGGTCATCATCAAGAAATACGCGAACCGCAGGCTCTACAATACCGACACCAGCACTTACGTGACGCTCGAGGACCTTGCCGAAATGGTGCGGGGCGAGCGCGACTTCGTGGTCTACGACGCCAAGACCGGCGAAGACCTGACCCATTCGGTGCTGACCCAGATCATCGTCGAGCAGGAGAGCCGCGGCACGAACCTGTTGCCCATCGGCTTCCTGCGCCAGCTCATCCGCTTCTACGGCGACAGCATGCAGAAGCTCGTGCCGAGCTATCTCGAGTTCAGCCTCGATTCGCTCGTCCGCCAGCAGGAGGAATATCGCCGCCGCTTCGCGCATACCTTCGGCACCGCCGCCTTCGAGGCCATGCAGGAGCAGGTGCGCAAGAACTTCGCGGCCTTTGAGCGCGCGCTCGGCCTGTTCACCCCGTTCTCCAAGAGCGAGGGTCCGTCGGAAGAAAACGGAGCGGCTAGCAAGCGGGCCGAGAGCAAGCCCGCCACGTCCGCGCCGAGCGACGACGAGATCGCCACGCTGAAAGCCGAGCTCACCGAGATGCAGCAGCGTCTCGAGCAGCTCTCGCGGCGGTAGGCTTCAAATTTCACGATTGTCATCGCCCGACTTGACCGGGCGACCCAGTATTGCAGCGCCGTGCGCAGGCAAATCACGTGCGCGGTACTTCGGCGGCCCTGACGACTTTCGCGGGAATGACGCCAAACTGAAATCAGCGTGTCAGACGATCCGGGCGAGGATGGGCAGAACGCCATCGGCCTGGAGATGCTCGACCGCCTCGATGAGCGGAAAGGCGGCGAGGAAGAGAAGGCCGTCGACGAAGGTCCGCCTCAGCGCCTTTGGCGAGAAGGCGATTTCCTCTGTATCCCGATAAAGCGAGAGCTTTGGCCATAATAGCGGCGTCGCGCGCGCATAATCCTCGTAGCGCGACCCGAAGATAATCCGGAGATCCCCGGCCTCCCTGTGCGCTGTGGTGATGAGAACGCCGTAAGCGAGAAGGCCAAGCCCGACAGCGGCGACGACCGATCCGAACATCATCCCAATGCCCACGGCGCCGATCGTGGAAAACAGATAGAGCGGGTTCCTGGTGATGGAATACGGGCCTGCCGTCACAAGCTCGCGGTTCTTCTTGGAGCCGATATAGAGGCTGCTCCACACTCTTCCGGCGATGCAGAGGATGACGAGCCCGCTACCCGCCAGTTCGATGAACTCGTGGACGGGGCCCGTGATCAGTGGCTGCGTGAGCAGGACGGCGGCGGCCATGAGAACGCCCGCCGCTTGCAGCACGTAAATCCGCGTCCGCTGATGAACAGGCGAGAAGCTCATGGAAACCCCCGTATGGCGACTCCTTGGCCGCGATTGCAGCATTTAGATGGCGCCGAGCCTGACGGTGGCAGGTCCTTGTCACTCAAACGGTGTCATCGCCCGGCTTGACCGGGCGACCCAGTAACCCGGTGTCGCAATGCGATGGCAGGCAGTGCCTACTGGATTCCCGCTTTCGCGGGAATGACACTTCGGAACGTGAGAGGGAAAACCTAAGCCGCGTCGGCGGCGGGAACCATGCGCTCGACATGCGCCGCGGCAAGATCGGCCTCGACCGCGAGGCGGCTCTGCGGCAGTGTCGGCGAGCAGGTGGATGTGCACCTCGTTCGCGCCGCGCTTGGCACCCTCGTGGCGGAGATGGGCGAGATTGAGCGTCGCAATGTCGTCCTTGGTCTGGCCGAAGGAAAGCGCCTCGCGCCTGCCGTTGTCATAGCGCCGGACGAGGATGTAGTTCGCCTGGGGAAGCGCCGGGCAGCCGATCAGCGAATAGACGCTGTGCAGATAGCGCCGGCCCGAGATGCCGCGCCAATAGTGAAAGGCCTGCGCGAAAGCGGCTTCCGCGCAGACGAGCGCCGGCTCGTCGGCAGGGCCCCACTGGGCCGTCTCGGCGGCATCTTCCTTGCGCATCCACATAATCGGCGTTCCCAATTAACTAACTCGCTGACAGATGGTTTGCTCCGTGACGAATTCAAGTCTTGTCACGAATCTCTGGAACAAAGATAGAACATACGAGCACATATACGTCAAGAGCTTAAGTATTAACAAGTAGTTAACGAGTTCCTTGCCAATCCGGCCTCGGCCAAGAGCCGGTTCGAGGCGGTTTCGATGGCCGCTTCTAGCCGCTTCAGGAACTCGGCCTTGGGAAGCCCGGGCGGAATCGGGTCGAGGAATTCGACGACGACCGTGCCCGGATAGCGGCGGAAGCTGCGGCGCGGCCAGACGAGGCCCGAGTTCAGCGCGACCGGCACGCAGGGGACCTTCAGCGCGTCGTAGAGCAGCACCACGCCGGTCTTGTAGTCGGGCGGGGCGCCGGGCGCCCGCCGCGTCCCCTCCGGGAAGATGATGATCTGGCGTCCGTCGGCTACGCGTTCCTTTGCCTCGCGCAGCATGCGGCGGAGCGCCGCCGCGCCCTTGTCGCGGTCGACCGGGATCATCTCGAATTTATGCGAGAACCAGCCGTGGAACGGGATCCAGAACAGCTCGCGCTTCATCAGATAGACCGGGTCGCGGAGCAGCGGAATGAGCGCGAAGGTCTCCCATGCCGATTGGTGCTTGGCGGCGACGAGACAGGCGCCTTGCGGAAGCTTCTCCTGCCCGCGCACTTCCATCTTCGTGCCGACGATCACGCGCAGCAGCCAAAGCTCGAAGCGCGCATGCACGCCGAGCGCATACATCGCCCAGCTGCGCGGCGCGAACAGCAGCGGGCTGCCGAGCACCACGAAGGCGGTGGTCGTCACGTAGAACAGAACATTGAACAGGAGCGAGCGGACCATCCGGCATGCTTTACGGCTGCGGCAGGTCCTCGGCCGCGGGCGTGCCGTCGCTCGAGAACAGCCTGCGCACGAGCTCGGTGGCGCCGAGCCGCCCGAGCGCCGGAAGGTATTTCAGATATTCGGACATCAGCAGCCGGGTCGAGCCGGGATAGGTCCACCAGCGGTCGAGATGCACGTTGTTGTCGACGACGGGGTAGGGGATCAGCCGCACGGTCGGCAGCACGCGGGCAAGCTCGGCGAGCGCGCGCGGCATGTGATAGTTCGAGGTGACGACGATGATCTTATCGTATTTGTGGAGTGCGGCCCACTCGGAGGTCTCCGTCGCGTTGTCGATCGTGTTGCGCGCCTCCTTGTCGATGTCGACGCAGCAAGCGAAATACTGGCCGCCCACCGAAGCCATCTGCGCAAGCTCCTCTTCGGTCGTGCCGCGATAGACGCCGGTGATCAGCACGCGCTTGCCCTTGCCGTCCGCCAGCAGCTTCATGGCGTGGTCGATGCGCGCGAGCTCCGCCGGTGAGGACCGCGATGCCGTCGGCGGCCGGCATCGGCTCCTGCGGCGCGCGGTCGATCCCGTTGGCGAACACGACGAAGCCGATGAAGAAGATCACGAACAGCAGGAGCACCCCGTCGAAGAGGAGCCTGACTGCGCCCGTGAAGCCGCTGAACCGGCCCGGCCTCGTTTCCCGTTCCTCCCTCACGCCTATGCTCCGTTGTGCCAGGCTTGCGCGCAAGAATATGCAAAATGATGGTATTGCGAAATCGACTTCGCCGCCGGTTTTAAGCGGCTAAAGCGCGCTCATTCGTAGGATTTCAGGACGCGGACCACGCCCAAGCGCGAGGTGAGCATGCAGATCGCCGCCACGACCACGACCACCAGCACGCAAAGCAGATAGCCCGGGAAATCGAGCTCGCCCGTGCCGATCAGCCGCTGCGTCTCGGCGGCGGTGACAGAGCCGCCGCCGCCAAGCATCTGCACGAGGTAGGGCAAGGCCATGAAGGCGATGGCCGCTGCGACAGCGCCTACGAGCCCTGCGCGCACGCCGAGCCCAAGGAAATGGCGCTCGAACTCGCGGCTGATGAAGCGCTCGTTGGCGCCGACGAAATGCAGGACCTCGATGATGGCGCGGTTCGACGCCATGGCGCTCGAGGTGGCCGACACGATGACGGCGACGGTTGCCGCCGCGACGAGGCCGAGCACCGATAGCCCGGCGAGCGCCGCCGAGCGCGTCAGCGTCTTGATCTCGGTCTGCCAGCGGCGGTGATCGTCGAGCGTCACGCCCTCGAAGTTCTGCGTGAGCGCGTTCTTGATCAGCGCGATGTCGGGCGGGCTCGAGCGGTCGATCTCGACCGCGATCAGCCGCGGGATCGGCAGCGCCGAGAGCGCGTCGCTCTGGCCGAGCCACGGCTCGAGCAGCTTCGCCGAATCCTCGGCGGTGAGCGGCTTGACGCGCGTCACGCCCTTCTGCTTGGCGAGGAACAGTGCGACGAGCGTCATCTTCTTCTCGATGTCGGCGGTGTCGATCGGGTCGAGCTCGACCGTGATCTCGCTCGACAGGTCGTTCACCCAGGCCTGTGCGGATTGGTTGATCATGTAGACCGCGCCCGCGGTAAGACAGGCGAGGAACGACATGATGGCAATCACCACGGTCAGCGCGTTGCCCGCGACCGAGCCCGGCGGCACGATCTGCGCGGTCTTCGGCTGTACCCCCTCCGGAAGCCGCGCCGCGAGGCGCGCGGGCAGGAGGCCTGCGAGCAGGTTCGACCAAGGGTAGTCGCGGATGTCGGAGATCATGGTCACCGTCCGGCGCGCACCTGCAGTTGGCCCTCGTGGAGCGCAAGACGCGGCGCGTCGAGCTGTTCCATCAGGGCATAGTCATGGGTGGCGATGATGACCGAGGTGCCGAGCCGGTTCAGCTCGACGAAGAGACGCAGGAGGCGGTTGCCGATCGCGGGGTCCACATTGCCGGTCGGCTCGTCGGCGAGCAACATCTCGGGCCGTGCGATCACGGCGCGGGCGATCGCCGCGCGCTGCTTCTCGCCACCGGACAGGATCTCGGGATAGGCGTTCATGCGCTCGCCGAGACCGACCCAATGCAGGAGGTCGGTCACGTCGTCGCGATAATCGGATTCGCGTTTGCCCATCACGCGCAGAGGCAGCGCCACGTTCTCCCAGGTGGTCAGGTGTTCGAGCAGCCGGAAGTCCTGGAACACGATCCCGATGCGCCGGCGTAGCCCCGCGCGCTGGCCGGGTGACAGTTCGGCAACATTCTCCCCGAAAATGAAGATGAGCCCCCGTGTCGGCCTGAGCGACATGAAGAGGAGGCGGAGAAGGGTGGTCTTGCCGGCGCCCGACGGTCCGGTCAGGAAATGAAAGGACCCGGGGAGCACGTGGAAGGTGACGTCGCGTAAGATTTCCGGGCCCCCGCCATAGCGCAGCCCGACATTGTCGAAGCGGATCACCCGTGTTCCTTATGTCTCTAAAGAATTGCCGACGAGAGGCACTTTATGCTGAACTCCTAGTCAGGTATCAATGGAATTGGGCAATGGCATGGGGGCATGCCATAAATCGAGGCAAGGGGGCCATTTCGGCGTTTTGCGATGGCAACACTCATCATCTGCCCGGTCTGTGACACGCGTTACGAGACTGCAGCAGTCTTTCCCCCCGAGGGCCGCAAGGTCCGTTGCAGTAAATGTAGCCATGTGTGGCAGGCCGTAGCGGTCACGCTCCAACCTGCTGCGGCGGGCGCGCCTGCCGCTTCTTCGGCCAAACCTGCGGCAACGCCACAGCAGAAGCCTGCCACGGCCGCGCCCGTCGCGCCGAATGTGGCGGCTCAGCCTCGGTCGCAACCGGCGCCGCGTCCGGCCGCGCAAAGCCCCGGTCTTACCGGCTTGCAGACGCCGAAGCCGCAGCCCTCGGCCATGCCGAAGCCACCTCCGCCACCTCCACCTCCGCCCCAGGCGCCGCGTGGGGATGCCGATTTCGACACGGGCGGCGACATGGTGGTCGAGGCCACGTCCTACAATGCCGAGGCCTGGGTGGGTGGTGAGGACTCGCCGGCGGAGAAATCCAAGAGTGGTGGCCTGTTCGGACGGTTCACCGCGAAGAAGGCGGCTACTCCTGCTCCTGCCGCGCCATCCGCGCCGCAGCCCGGAACGTTCGAGGCTGCGCTGGCCGAGGCCTATAAGACCGACAAGGGCGGCACGGGCGATGCCGGGCTCGATGCTGAAGGCGACGCAAGCCTCGGCGTACCCGATCTCGACGCGCCGCCGCCGCCCCCGAGGAAGAAGGCCAAGAGCCGGTTCTCCCCGGTCACCATCGGCTGGGCGGCGCTTGCTGCCATCGTCGCGCTCGTTCTCGGCACGCTGCTCTTCGCGCCGTCGACCGTGGTGTCAATCGTACCCGGCGCGGCGCGACTCTACTCGCTGCTCGGCATGCCGGTCGGCGCGCACGGCCTCGCTTTCCAAGGCGTGCGCTACGGCTGGACCAACGAGGGCGGGCAGATGGTGCTCGAAGTGCAGGGCGACGTGGTCAACAACAGCGGGAGCAAGGTCGAGGTGCCGACCGTGGTCATCGCGCTGCGCGACGAGAGCGGCGAGGAAATCTCGGAATGGACCACCGAGGTCAGCGAGACCGAGCTCGAAGGCGGCGAGAGCTACGGCGTTCCTGCGGCAGATCCCCTCGCCGCCGAGCAATGTCCGGAGCGTGAAGGTTCGCTTCGCCAAGGCCGCCGAATAGGCATGACGGGAAGCGTCGCGGCTCAGACGATCGAGCCGCTCTTCAGCGCGGAGACCATCGCTGCTCGCGTGGACGAGCTTGCGCGCGAGATCGCCGCGCTACCGCTTGCCGATCCCATCTTCGTCGCCGTGCTGAAGGGAAGCTTTATCTTCGCCGCCGATCTCGTGCGCGCGCTCTATCATCACGGACTCGAGCCCGACATCGATTTCATCTTCCTTGCGAGCTATCGCGACGGCACGGTGTCGAGTGGACGGGTCGAGGTGCTACGCGATGTCGCAAGCGAGCTTGCCGGCCGCGACGTCGTGATCGTCGATGACATTCTCGATTCAGGCCGCACGCTTGCCTTCGCCAAGGACCTGCTCGCCCAGCGCGGTGCGCGCTCGGTGAGAACCTGCGTGCTGATCGACAAGGACGTGCCGCGCGCGTCCGCGATCGAGGCGGACTTCGCCGGCTTTCGCTGCCCGAACGTGTATGTGGTGGGCTACGGCATAGACCTCGCCAACCGCTACCGCGAATTGCCGTTCATCGGGCGATTGGTGAGTTAGGCACCCACGGTCTAAGCGTGTCATTGCCCGGCTTGACCGGGCAATCCACTAATCGCTGCTCATGAATGCATGAGAAGTCGGCGGTTACTGGATTCCCGCTTTCGCGGGAATGACACGATCGGACGCGTCCGCGGATCAACCTGAATTGACCTGCTTGCGGCTGATCAGAACGAGCGGATGAGGCGCTCGAGATAGTCGAGCTCGAAGGTCGGGCGCGACGGATCGCCGAGCCGTCTGCGCACCTCGTCGAGGACTTCCCGCGCGCGCTGGATGTCGATCTGGTCCGGCACCTTCACCGAGAGGCCAAGATCGGGACGGTTCGAGCGGTCGGGCCGGCCGAGCGGGTCGCGGCCGTTGGCGCCAGGCCCCTGGCCCGGCTGCATCTCGCCGCTCTCGCTCATCATCATCTGCTCGGCCATCGACTGCGCGCCCTTGCGCAGGCGGTCGAGCGCCAAGCTCTGCGCCTGCGTGGCGCGGTCGAGCTGGTCCTCGCCGATAGCCTCCTTGGCCTCGCCCATGGCCTCGCCCGCGCCTTCCATCTGCTCGGGCGTCTCGGCGCCTTCCGCCTTGAGGCGCTCGATCATGCTTTGCAGTCTCTGGCGAAGCTGCTCCTGGCGCTCGGCAAGCTCCCCGTGCTGGCCCTGGCGCTGGCCTTGCTCACCCACTCGCCCTGCGGCTGCTCGCCGCCTCTCTCGAGCTGCGGCTTCTGCGGGGAGCCTTGCTGCTGCGACTGGCCCTGGCCCTTGATGCCGCCCTGCTCGGGCTCGCCGGGAAGGTCGAAGAACTGCGACAAGTCCATGCCGGGGCCGAACTCCATCGGCTGGCCGGGCGGGCTCACCTCGAAGGCCTGGCTGCCGGCTTCCTCGCCGGACTGCTGGCGCTTGGCGGCGAACGTGTCGTCGAGCAGTTTCTGCTGCTCGTTGATGACCTCGCCCAGGTCCTTCATCATCTTGCCGGCGCGCTGCTGCTGCGCGTTCTCGGCGAAATTGCCGGTCTGGATCCGCTCGAGAATGTCTTTGAGCTCAGCCAGCATGCGCTCGGCGAGGTCCTTCGATCCCGCCTGCACCAGCTCCTCGATGCTCTTGAGCATCTTGTCGAGGTCCTGGTGCGAGACGAGCTCCTCGCCGGACTGCGGCTGCTGCGCGGTCATGTTGCCCTTCTCGTTGGCCTGCTGGGCAAGCGCCTGGAGATAGCGCGACAGAGCGCCACGCAGCTCCTCGACGAGCTGCTTGATCTCCTCGGACGAAGCGTTCTCCTGCAGCGCCTTGGAGAGCGCATCCTGGGCGCTGCGCATCTCGCGCTCGGCATCCGGCAGGTCGCCGTCCTCGATGCGGAGCGCGGTCAGCCAGAGATGCTCGATGGTGTTCGCGACGGTCTCACGCGAGGAATCGTTCCGCAGCCGCCAATAGGCCATGCGGAGCGCAAGATAGACGGAGCTGTCGTCGATGACCTTCTCCCCGCCGAGGGTCAGCGCATCGAGCGCGCGCACCACGGGATCGACGGTGACGGGGTCGCGCACGAGCTTCTTGCGCTGCTCGATCACGGCGCGGGCGAGCGGCTTGGTGAACTGGCGCTCGGGAAGCACGAACTCGTAAGGCTCGCTCACGCCCACCTGTCCCGCCTGGTCGCGGGCGGCGAGCGTCATGACGACCTTGAGCCCCGCCCAGGGATGGGCGGTCAGGTCCTGCGTGGCGCGGCCTTCGACTTTCTTGGCGTTGAGCCGCGGCAATTGCAGCGGCATCGACGGCGGCTGCGAGAGTGAATCGAGCGCGTCCTTGGCATCGTCCTTACCGGCCTGCTTGGCCGGGCTTGGGGCGGCCGGCTCGGCCTGCGCCTTGCCGTCTTCCGCGGCGAGTGCGAAGCGCGCCTCGGCGCTCGCCACGCCGAAATCGTCGCCGGCGCGATAGACGAGCCGCAGCGCGGCGCGCGGCGTGGTGGACGGCGCGCCGAGCAGGCTCACGGTCGGGGCCTCGTCCTTGATCAGGTCGAAGCGCCATTTGGCGACGGTGTCGCCGCCGATCTTGACGTCGGCGCTGCCGGGCTCGGCGAGCGCCACTTGGAACTCGACCAGCCCCTCGGTCTTGGCGGGCTTCGGCGCGATGGTCTTGAGATTGGCGCCGTTCGCGTTGCTGGTCGAAAGGGTGATGCTTTCGCCCTGCGGGGCGTGGGCGCGGACGATCAACTCGCTCCGCTCCGGCACCGAAAGCGCGCGGAAGGTCTCGGCGCCTGTGCCCACGGTCTCATTGCCGTCGGCGAGCACGATCGGCGCGACGCCGGTATAGACCGGCGGCGTGACCCAGGCGTCAAGCCTGATCAGCGACGGCGTGCCGGTCGCGGCGGGCGTGAAGGCCTGACGCAGGCGGTCGAGCCCGTTGCCGCCAGTGGCGAGGATCGCGGCGGCGAGCCCGAGCACGAGGGCTGCGCGGAGCGCATAAGGATCGTTGCGGTCGGAGCGGGGCTTGGGCCAGGCGGGCCTGAGCTTGTCGATCAGCCTTGCCAGGCGCTGGCGGTGCGTGGACCAGAGCTGTTGCGTCTCCCTGGGCGGGGTGGCGCCGAGCTTGTCTTCATAAGAGGAGGCCGGCCGGTGCTTGATGCCGGCATCGCGCTCGAGCCGCCGCAGCGCCTCGCCGCGGGTCGGGAGCCAGAGCCGCAAGAGCGGCACGAACGACACGATCAGCGCGAGCCCGAAGGCAAGCAGCAGGAGGCGATGGAGCAGCGGCGGCGTGTAGCTCCAAAGGTCGAGCAGCGACACGACCAGGAAGGTCGCGGCGACAATGAACGGCCAGAGCAGCGCCTCCCAGACGCGCTCGGCAAGGAGCGCAAACCAACTGAGACGCACCTTGCGCTCGAAGCGCTTGGCGAGCGCGTTGTCCTCGGTTGGATCTTTCGGGGCGGGCTTTGTTCGCGACTTTAGGGCCATCGTCACTCTGTAGCAGAAACGCGGGGTGCTTTGTGTAACTTGGGGACGGAAACGGGCGAATTGGAGACCTTAAATTTTCGTCATGTCCGGCCCGATCAGTGTCATTCCGGCGCAAGCCGGAATCCAGCCTGGCAAGCCGAGACTATGATCCTGGATACCGGCTTTCGCCGGTATGACGAGTTGCACGGCTAAAGCCAATCCGGCAGGCGCTCGGCTTCCAGCATGGCCTCGTATGTCGGCCGCGCGCGCGTCACGCAATATTGGCTTCCGTTCACCAGCACCTCGGGCACGAGCAGGCGCGAATTATATTCCGATGCCAGCACCGCGCCATAGGCGCCGGCCGTCATCACGGAAATGAGATCGCCGGCGCGGAGCTCGGGCAGCGGCGCGGGCGAGCGCAAGATAATCGCCCGTCTCGCAGACCGGCCCCACAACGTCGGTGAGCACGATGGGCGCGCCTGGCGCGGGCTCCGCGACGGGGAGGATCTCGTGATGGGCCTCGTAGAGCGTGGGGCGCATCAGGTCGTTCATCGCCGCGTCGACGATGGTGAAGGTCTTGGACGCGCCGCGCTTCACGTAGAGCACGCGCGAGACGAGGATGCCGGCATTGCCCGCGATCATGCGACCCGGCTCGAACAGGAGCCTGACGCCGAGATCGCCGACCGCCGCGTGCACGAGCCGCGCATAGTCCGCAGGCAGCGGGGGCGCTGGCTGATCGCTCCGATAAGGCACGCCGAGCCCGCCGCCGAGATTGACGAAGTCGATGGCGAAGCCGGCAGCGCGCAAGCGTGCGCACCAGCTCGTTCAAGCAGCGCAAAGGCATTGCGGAAGGGATCGAGCTCGGTGATCTGGCTGCCGATATGCATGTGCACGCCGGAGGCCTCGATGCCCGGCAGATCATGCGCGAGCTGATAGAGGCGCGTGCGCCTCGGCAAACGGCACGCCGAATTTGTTCTCGGCCTTGCCGGTCGCGATCTTGTGGTGGGTCTTGGCATCGACGTCGGGGTTCACGCGGAAGGCGATGCGCGCGACGGCGTTCCGCGCGCCGCCGCCACCTCGCTCAGCGCGCGAAGCTCGGGCTCGGACTCGACGTTGAAGGCGAAGATGCCGGCATCGAGCGCGAGCGCCATCTCGGCCTGCGTCTTGCCGACGCCGGAGAACACGATCTTCTCGGGTGCAACGCCGACCGCGAGCGCGCGGAGAAGCTCCCCTTCGGACACGATGTCCATGCCGGAGCCTTGGCGCGCGAGGGTGGCGAGCACGCCGAGATTGGAGTTGGCCTTGACCGAATAGCAGACGAGCGTGCCTTGCATGTCGGCGAATGCGTCGGCGAACACCGCGTAATGGCGTTCGAGCGTCGCCGTCGAATAGCAATAGAAGGGCGTGCCAACCTCATCGGCAAGCGCCTGCGAGGTCGACCTCCTCGGCGTGAAGCACGCTCGCATGGGGCACGCTTCTGTTCGACGCGCCGCGCCGGTAGGCGAAATGGTGCATTGGAGCGAGTGGTCTAAGGGGCGCCTAGCAGTTTGTCGATCCAAAGCTTGCGGGCCGGAACGTTCGACATCTTGGTGGACGGATCGGCCTTGGCCTCCGGATAGCTCGGTTTCGGCCGGTCCAGAGAGCCGCGCCGTCCACAGGCGGTAAGCCCTATGGCCAATACCAGCGCAAGCGTTAATAGGATGCGCAGCGCGCTTCCCATGGTCGTGCCCCTTCGGGCCCTTTTCGCGGCCCTTGACCTACCCTTTTATCGCGATCCGGCTTCCTTCTCCAAACGCTTTATCCACCGTCTGGCCTCCCGCCTGACATTGGCCGGGGCCGTGCCCCCATAGCTGGTCCGGCTTTTGACCGAGCTTGCCACGTCGAGCACGGCATAGACGTTGTCGCTGATGCGCTTTTCGACAGATTTCAGGTCGTCCAGGGACAGCTTTTTCAGGTCGCAGCCCTTCTCGTCGGCGAGCGCCACGATCCGGCCAGTGACCTTGTGCGCCTCGCGGAACGGAAGGCCGAGCGTCCGCACCAGCCAATCGGCGAGGTCGGTGGCGGTCGAATGCCCTTGCGCCGCGGCCCGCTTCATGGCGCGCGGCGTCGGGCGTGAGGTCCTCGACCATGCCGGTCATGGCGGCGAGCCCGAGCTTCAGCGCGTCGAGCGCGTCGAACAGAGGCTCCTTGTCCTCCTGCATGTCCTTGGCGTAGGCGAGCGGCAGGCCCTTCATCACCATCAGCAGCGCCTGGAAGGCGCCGGCGATGCGGCCCGTCTTGGCGCGCACGAGCTCGGCGGCGTCGGGGTTCCGCTTCTGCGGCATGATCGAGGAGCCGGTCGAATAGGCGTCGGACAGGCGCGCGAAGCCGAATTGCGGCGAGGTCCAGAGCACGATCTCCTCGGCGAGCCGCGACAGATGCATCGCGGCGATCGCGGCGGCGGCCAGCGTCTCGAGCGCGAAGTCGCGATCCGAGACCGCATCGAGCGAGTTGGCAGCCGGCCGCGAGAAGCCGAGCGCTTCCGCCGTCATGTCGCGGTCGATGGGGAAGCTCGTGCCGGCGAGCGCCGCGGCGCCGAGCGGCGATTCGTTGAGCCGCCGCGTGGCGCAGCCGAAGCGGCCGCGGTCGCGCCGCAGCATCTCGACATAAGCGAGCAGATGATGCCCGAAGGTGATCGGCTGCGCGGTCTGGAGATGCGTGAAGCCCGGCATGACCGCGCCGGCGCATTCGAGCGCCTTCTTCGCGAGCACGAGCTGGAGGCCCATGAGCCCTGCCTGGATCGCTTCGATCTCGTCCCTGACATAGAGCCTGAAATCGGTCGCGACCTGGTCGTTGCGCGAGCGCGCGGTGTGCAGCTTGCCGGCCACCGGCCCGATCAGCTCGGCGAGCCGGCTCTCGATGTTCAGGTGGATGTCCTCGAGCTTGCGCGAGAAGGCGAACTTGCCCGCCTCGATCTCGCCGATGATCTGGTCGAGGCCGCGCGCAATCTGCTCCGCCTCGTCCGGCTTGACGATGCCGGTTGCGGCGAGCATGGCGACATGCGCCTTCGAGGCCAGAATGTCGTGGCGCCACAGCCGCTTGTCGAAGCCGATGGAGGCGTTTATCTCCTCCATGATCTCGGCGGGACTTGCGGCGAAGCGGCCGCCCCACATGGTGTTGGTCATCGGTCAAGCCTGGACTGACGAGGTGAGCGGGTGAGCAAACGCAAGAAACGCCAAAGCGCCGCGCCGCCGGCCAGTTATCTCGTCGCTGCGCTGATCGCGGCGATCGCCGGGTTTGCCACGATATATTTGAGTTTTGCCCCGTCTGACAATGGCGTAGCCGCCGTCGGACGGCACCGCGCCGGCGAGGCAGGGGGCCGGCGCGACGTCAGACAGTCCGCTCGCGGGCCTCAACAAGGGGGCGATGGCGGCGTTCTTGGTCCGCCCGAAGCCGCTCGAGATCGCCGAATTTCACCTTCGAGGCGGACGGCGGCGCAGCCAAGTCGCTCAAGGATTGGCGCGGCAAGGTCGTGCTGCTCAATCTCTGGGCCACCTGGTGCGTGCCCTGCCGCGAGGAAATGCCGGCGCTCGACAAGCTGCAGGCCGCGCTCGGGGGCGCGAATTTCGAGGTGGTGGCCATCAATATCGACAGAGGCGGTCCCGACAAGGCGCGCGATTTCCTGAAGGAGATCGGCGTTAACAAGCTCGCGCTCTACACCGACCCGTCCGGCAAGCTGTTCAGCACGATCAGGGCGGTCGGCATGCCGACCACGCTTCTGATCGACCGCGAGGGCAGGGAGATCGGCAGGCTGGTCGGGCCCGCCGATTGGGCCTCGCCGGAAGCCAAGACGCTGATCGAGGCCGCGATCGCCGCGCACCCGTGCCGGCAGTGCTTCGCAGGCTCAATAGGTCGAAGGCGGTGCTATCGGCTGATTTGGCGCTTCCGGAGCCGTCTCCGGCGGAGACGGCGGCGCTGGTTGCTGTGGAGTTGTCTCGGGGCCGACGGCGGCATGGCTGCTCCGCAGTTGTCTGCGGGGCCGGCGTCGCCAGCGACGCAGGCGCATCGACGTCGATGCGCAAGAATCCATTCCTTGGATTTCTTCGTAGTAGGCTCTCCCGCAACAGGACCTCTGGATCGTCCTGCCCCTGAAATTTATGATGTCGGTGCTCTGGTCGGAGAACTGTGCGCGCCGCTCCGTCCAGTCCAGCCCGAGACACGGTTTGACATAGGCCGCGGCCTCCTCGCGCTTGGCGCGGATAGTTTCGAGCGTGGGGAACGGCGGCGCTAGCAACTGAAATAGCGCTTGGTCTTGCCTTCACTGGTCCAGTGCCGGACCTCGCAGCTCTCCCAGCCCGGCAACTGGATGCGCGAGATCCACGCGCCGTCACTCGACTCCGGCGGCCGAGGATCGCGGCGAACTTGCTCGGCGCCGCTGTACGACGCGCTTCATGTCTTCGCAATAGGTTTCGGCCTGATCGGCCGGTTGAGGTGGCGTCGGTCGCCGGCTTATCGGAAACCGCTTCCGCTGGGGCCGCCTTATCAGCGAAGAAGGCACGTCGACCTCGATCCGCAGGATGTTTCCGCGGCCATCGGTGTACGCGTCTCCCTGATGTGCGGCACAGGTTCATCCGCAATGTGAACTTCGTATCGGTGGCCCCGTTCTGAAAGTTCGTTCGCTTCCTGGCCCAGTGCTTGCCGAGACAGGATTGGAGATAGGCAACGACGCCTCGCGCTTGGCGCACAGCTCGTCGACCGTTGGGACCGAAGGCAGCTCGCAGCCGCCGGCAAGCGCGAGAAAGGCGCCGCCCAGGACGAGCGGCATGGGAAAGCGCTTGGTGCTCGGCGGGCGACCGGGGCCGGCGAAATCAGGGTAGCTGCGCTATGCGTCGTCGCGGCCTGAACCTCTGGTGCGGCCTTGGAGCCGAGGATCTGCTCGACCGCCTTTATCAGGCGGTCGACATGAATGTCGAAGTCGCGGCCCAACTCGACCTCGGCCGCATTGCGATAAGCGAACTCGCGGATGCTCTCGGGAAGTTCCGACGGCTCGGGCATCCTCGCCTCGTCGAGCAGCACGGGCAGGACCCGGGATGTTCTGCTTGAGGGCCGTCTCGATCTCGACCCGCACGGGATCGGCGTCGCGCGTGATCTTGGCGTCCTTGCCTTCGCCCCCGATCCATCTCGGTCCCACCAGCGCGATGAGGAGATCGCTCGATTTGAGGGCGTCGTCGATATGCCGGCGGAAGTCGCCGCCGAACGGGATGTTGTCGATGTCGATGAACAGGCTTTTCTTGCCGAAGCGCTGCACCAGCCGGTCGAAAATGCGCCCGGCCATGGCGGCATCGGTGCGCCGGTAGGAGACGATGATCTTCGGAGTCTGCGCGCCCGCGCTCATTCTTCTGTCCCTTGGAGGCGGCAGAGACTAGATTACTTCGGGTCGCGGATCGAGACCTTGAACGACCCGTCGTAAACAGGAGCCGCCATGAGCGCGGAGACCATCGGCGCCATTGTCAAATACTGGTTCGAGACGCTCAAGCCGAAAGACTGGTACCGGCGCGACGAGATGATCGACAACAAGATCACGGCGCGGTTCGGCCATATCTACGAGCAGTTGAAGTCAGGCGTGCCGGGGAGCTGGCTTGGCAGCCCGGAAGGATTTCCTCGCCGCCATCCTCGTGCTCGACCAGTTCCCCCGCAACATGTTCCGCGACGATCCGCGCGCTTTCGTCACCGACCCGGCCGCGCTCGCGCTCGCCAAGCAGGCGATCTCCGAAGGCCAGGACATGAAGCTGCCGCCCGAGCGGCGCGCTTTCATCTACATGCCGTTCCAGCATTCCGAAGACGCGGCCGACCAGGCGCGCTCGATCGAGCTGTTCACCAAGCTCGGCAATCCGCTCAATCTCGACTTCGCGCTGAGGCACCAGGCGATCATCGAGCGCTTCGGCCGCTTCCCGCATCGCAACGAAGTGCTCGGCCGGAAGTCCACGGAAGAGGAGCGTGCCTTCCTGCAAGAGCCCGGCTCTTCGTTCTAGGTGGCAGCATTAATCAAGCGCTCGTCAAGGCCGGGCATGACGAGGTTGAGAGGGTACGTGTGGCCAACCAAGCTCACGCACCTCACTCCACCGGGACGACGGCGTCCTTCTCCAGCCGATAGGTGTATTTGCAGGTCTCGGTCAGCGGCTTGTTGCAGGGCGTGCCTGGCGTCGTGACGTAGAGGAAGCGCTTGCCGCCTTTCGTGCCGAATTTGTAGCTCTGCACCAGGTCCTCGAACACGAGGTCCCAAGCGGTGCCGCCGTCCCAGAAATAGAGCTGCATCGTGCAGCCGCCGCTGCCGCAAAGCGGGTTGACGCCGCCTTCGCATTTCAGCTTGCCGTAATCGGCGACCCAATCCTCGCCGCCGTCGCCGTTATAGTCGTCGACCGCGAGGATCGCCTCGGTGTTCGGCGTTCCGCCCATTTGGCGGCAGGCTTGCGCCGCTTCTTTGAGCGCTTCCTCGATATTGTCCGGCGGCATCGCCGCGCGCGCGACACCGAGGGAGGCCAATAAAGCAAACGCCGCGAGAGCGGCGATGCGGAGGAGCGGAAGACTGGAGCGCGGTCAATTCACGCCGCGCGAGCTTGCCGGCCGCGCGCGCCGGTGGTGTGCCACGGCGCTGTCGACGTCGAGCTCGAGGCTCGCGCGCGAGCGCTTGCGCGTGACGCGCTTCTTGCGCACCGGCTTCTGGCTGGCCGACGGCTTCGGCCCGCAGATCACCTCGCGCAAATGCGCCGGCCCGTCGCTCAGCGAAGCCTGGATCGCGAGCCCGTCGAGACTTGTGCCGAACAGCGACTTCCAGAAATAGCGCTTGAAGCCGTTCTCGAGGAGGTCGGTCGCGCGGACGCGGCGCGAGGCGACCGAAGGCTCGCCGAGCACGACGGCGACGAGCTTGCGGCCCTCGCGCGTGGCGCTCGCCACGACGTTGAAGCCGGAGTCGCAGATGAAGCCGGTCTTCATGCCGTCGGCACCCGGCAGGCTGACGAGCAGGCCGTTATGGGTGCGCAGGGTCTTTTGCCGACCTGGATCTGGATGGCGGTGAACAGATCGGCGTGCTCGGGAAACTCGATGATGATCGCGCGGGCGAGCTTGGCGAGGTCGCGCGCGGTGGAGACCTGGTGGTCGTTCGGCAGACCGTGCGGATTGGCGAATGGCTGCGCGTCATGTTGAGCCGTTTGGCGGCCTCGTTCATGCGCTGCGACGAAGGCCTCCTCGCTGCCGGCCACGGCCTCGGCGATCATCAGCGCCACGTCGTTGGCGGATTTGACGATGAGCACCTCAGCCCCGTTTCGAGGGTGATCGACTCGCCCTCTTTCAGCCAGAGCTTGCTCGGCGCCTGCTCGGTGGCCTTCTTCGAGCAGATGAGTTTGGTGTCGGGCTTGGCCTCGCCGTTGCGTATCGCCTGGAAGGCGACATAGGCCGTCATCAGCTTGGTCAGCGAGGCGGGAAACCAGGGCGCGTCCGGGTCCTCGGCGTAGAACACCGTGCCGTTGAACGGCTCGAAGACGAGGGCGGGGCCGGCTGTGGCGGATTGCGGCGCGAGCAGAAGAGCTCCGACAATCAGGCCAAGACCGGCGCGTCCGAGCTTCATTCGCTTCCCTCGTTCAACGCGGCACGCTCTTGCGGCCTTGCTCCCCGATGCCGTTCGGAACGAACGGACGGCCAAGCCGCAAGACGATGGCGGACCCCCGACCTCTGGGACCGTCCGCGCCACATCTTCAACCGAATTTCGACTGTTCCATGGCGCATCATGGATGCAGCGAAGACTTCCACCAACCGACCCGATGAACCCGCAAGGGGAACGCCTGCGCCTTGGCGAATCACCATGACGGCGCGCCGGAGCAGGACGGGCCAGAGAGTAGCGCGCCCGCTCCAATTCGCAACTGCGAAATTCCGCTTGCCAAGGCGCAGCTTGCGATCCTGCTCCTGATCGCGCTGATCTTCTATGTGTCCGCGGGATGGCGGTGAATCTCTGCGGCCAGGAATTTCCCGAGCTGTTCGGCACGCTCGGCGCCCCGCTGTTCACGCTGTTCACCATCATGATCGCCGCGCTGCGCCAGGAGCTCGGCGGCGGCAGCGGTGCCAAGAAGCGCCGGACGTAGCGGCTCAGCGCTTCTCGATCAGGATGGCGCGGAAGTCATTGACGTTGGTGAGCGTCGGGCCCGTGACGAGCAGGTCGCCGATCCCTTTGAAGAAGGTCCAGGGATCGTTATCGGCGAGCATCGCCTTGGCGTTGAGGCCCGCGGCTTCGGCGCGGGCGAGCGTGTCGGGCGTGACGAGCGCGCCGGCATTGTCCTCGCTGCCGTCGATGCCGTCGGTGTCGCCGGCGAGCGCGTAGACGCCCGGCAGGCCTTGCAGCGCGATGGCGAGCGCGAGCAGGAACTCGGTGTTGCGTCCGCCTTTGCCTTTGCCCTTGAGCGTGATCGTGGTCTCGCCGCCCGAGATCAGCACGCAAGGCGGAAGCTCGGGCTGGCCGCGCGTCGCGCATTGGCGCGCGATCGCCGCATGCACCAGCGCCACGTCGCGCGACTCGCCTTCGATCGAGTCGCCGAGGATGACAGGCGTCACGCCTGCGTCGCGCGCGACCGCGGCGGCGGCTTCGAGCGAGGCCTGCGGAGTGGCGATCATGACGTTCTCGACATTGGCGAGGCGCTTATCGCCGGGCTTCGGCGTCTCGCCTTCGGCCGTGCGCCAGCCGCGCGCGCACGGCCCTCGGGCACCGCGATCGCGTATTTGTCGATGATGGCAAGCGCATCCTCGTTGCTCGACGGGTCGGGCACGGTCGGGCCCGAGGCGATGATCGAGGGATCGTCGCCCGGCACGTCGGAGATCATCAGCGCGACGACGCGCGCCGGCGCGGCCGCTGCGGCGAGCCTGCCGCCCTTGATGGCGGAGAGATGCTTCCGCACCGTGTTCATCTCTGAGATGGTGGCGCCAGATTTGAGCAGCGCCTTGTTCACCGCCTGCTTGTCCTCGAAGGAGATGCCTTCGCCGGGCATGCGCGAGCAGTGCCGAGCCGCCGCCCGAGATCAGGCAGAGCACGAGATCATCCTTGGTGAGGCCTTGCACCAATTCGAGGATGCGGCGCGCGGCCTTGGCGGCCGGCTTCGTCAGGCACCGGGTGGGCGGCCTCCACGACTTCGAGCCGCTCGGTCGGCACGCGATAGCCGTAGCGCGTCACGACGAGCCCTTCGAGCGGGCCGTCCCAGGCATCTTCCAGTGCCTTGGCCATCGCTCCCGACGCTTTGCCCGCGCCGATGATCACGGTGCGGCCCTTGGGCCGCTTCGGCAGGTGCGCCGGCACGCAAAGCGCGGGCAACGCCGCGTCTACCGCCTGCGCGGAACATGGCCTTGAGCAGCTCTTCGGGCGTCATTTTCGGCAAATGCCTCCCAAGACGGGCGCTGAAACTGCACAGACGATTGCAAGAAGGCAAGCGAATGAATTACCTTGCCCAATCTGGTTGCATTTCCTGCCGCAAGTCCGGGGGTCTCGTCGGTGATGTCAGTTCAGTCGCGTGAGAGTGCCGCAAAACCGGGCAAACGGTCGGACGAGCAGCACCAGAACCCGAAATCCGACATCGAGATCAGCCAAGCCGCGAAAATGCGGCCGATCCTCGACATCGCCTCGGAGCGGCTCGGCATCCCGCCCGAGGACCTGATCTCCTACGGGCGCTACAAGGCCAAGGTTTCGCTCGACTATATCGCCTCGCTGAAGGACAAACCCGACGGCAAGCTGATTCTCGTCACCGCCATCTCGCCGACGCCCGCGGGCGAGGGCAAGACCACGACCACCGTCGGACTTGGCGACGCGCTGAACGAGATCGGCAAGAGCGCCATGATCTGCGTGCGGGAGCCGAGCCTCGGGCCGTGCTTCGGGGTGAAGGGCGGCGCGGCGGGCGGCGGCTATGCCCAGGTCGTGCCGATGGAGGACATCAACCTCCATTTCACCGGCGATTTCCATGCGATCGGCGCTGCCAACAATTTGCTCGCGGCGCTGATCGACAACCACGTCTATTGGGGCAACAAGCTCGACATCGACGTGCGCCGCGTGACTTGGCGCCGCGCTGTCGACATGAACGACCGCGCGCTCCGCTCGATCGTGAGCTCGCTCGGCGGGGCGGCCAACGGCTTCCCGCGCGAGGCGGGCTTCGACATCACCGTGGCGTCCGAGGTGATGGCCATCTTCTGCCTCGCTTCGGACCTTGCGGACCTCCAGCGGCGGCTCGGCCAGATCCAGATCGGCCAGACCCGCGACAAGAAGGCGGTCACCGCCAAGGATTTGTCGGCGCAAGGCTCGATGGCGGCGCTGCTCAAGGATGCGCTCGCGCCGAACCTGGTGCAGACCTTGGAGAACAATCCCGCCTTCATCCATGGCGGCCCGTTTGCCAATATCGCGCATGGCTGCAACTCTGTGATCGCCACCAAGGCCGGGCTCAAGCTCGCCGACTATGTCGTGACGGAAGCGGGCTTCGGCGCCGATCTCGGCGCCGAGAAGTTCTTCGACATCAAGTGCCGCAAGGCTGGGCTCAAGCCCGATTGCATCGTGCTGGTCGCCACCATCCGCGCGCTCAAGATGCATGGCGGCGTCGCCAAGGACGCTCTGAAGGAAGAGAATCTTGGCGCGCTGGAGAAGGGCTTCGCCAATCTTGAGCGCCACGTCGAGAATTTGCAGAAATACGGCGTGCCGGTGATCGTCTCGATCAACCGCTTCTCGAGCGACACCGACGGCGAGATCGCGCTGCTGAAGAAACTTTGCGCCAAGCTCGGCGTCGAATGCGTGATGGCCGACCATTGGGCGCAAGGCGGCGCGGGCGCGGTGGAGCTGGCCGAGACCGTGGTGCGCACCATTGACGAGAAGCCGAGCAAGTTCAAACCGCTCTATCCCGACACCATGACGCTCTGGGAGAAGGCACGGACCATCGCGCGTGAGATCTACCGTGCCGAGGACATCAGCGCCGACAAGTCCGTGCGCGACCGCTTCGCCGAGCTGGAGAAGGAAGGCTTCGGCAATTTCCCGATCTGCGTGGCGAAGACCCAATACAGCTTCAGCACCAACCCGGACGCCAAAGGCGCGCCGTCGGGGCATATCATTCCGATCCGCGAGGTCAGGCTTTCGGCTGGAGCCGAGTTCGTCGTGGTGATCTGCGGGGACATCATGACGATGCCGGGGCTGCCGAAGGTGCCGTCGGCCAACAATATCGAGCTTGAGGCCGACGGCCGCATCAGCGGTCTATTCTAGTTCCAGGAAAGGGGTTGCAACCCGCTCGCGCGGGCGCTACCACCACTTTTCACGCGAGGAGACGGCCTCTCAAAACGATCGAGGCCAAGATTTCATGGGAGGAAGCCATGGCAGAGGCAAGAAAGCCTGGGCGTAATTTCTTATTTGTTCCGGGACCGACCAATGTGCCGGACCGTATCTTGCGCGCCATGCACGTGGCCATGGAAGATCATCGCTCGCCCGACTTCCCGAAGCTTACGCTTCCGCTCTACGAAGAGCTGAAGAAGGTCTTCAAGACCGAGGACGGCCAAGTCTTCATCTATCCGTCGAGCGGCACCGGCGCCTGGGAAGCCGCCATCACCAATACGCTCTCGCCCGGCGACAAGATGATCGCCGCGCGCTTCGGCCAGTTCAGCCATCTCTGGATCGACCTCGCCCAGCGCCACGGCCTCGATGTCATCGTGCAGGAAGAGGAGTGGGGCACGGGCGCCAATCCCGACCAGCATCGAGGAGGCGCTCCGCGCCGACAAGAACCACCAGATCAAGGCCGTCATGGTCGTGCACAACGAGACGGCGACCGGCGTCACCAGCGACATCGGCGCGGTGCGCCGCGCGATCGACGCCGCCAAGCATCCGGCGATGCTGTTTGTCGACGGCGTGAGCTCGCTCGCGAGCCTCGATTTCCGCATGGACGAGTGGGGCGTCGACTGCGCCATCACCGGCTCGCAGAAGGGCCTGATGCTGCCGGCCGGCCTCGGCATTGTCTGCGCCAGCCAGAAGGCGCTCGCCGCCATGAAGGATGCGAAGTGCCGCAGCGTGCTATTTCGACTTCACCGACCACATGAAGGCGAACGCCGAGCGGCTACTTCCCCTATACGCCGGCGCTGCCGCTGCTCCACGGCCTGCGCGAGTCGCTTGCCATCCTCCAGGAGGAGGGGCTCGACAACGTGTTCGCGCGGCACCACCACCTCGCCGAGGGCGCGCGCGCCGCGGTCAAGGCCTGGGGCCTGAAGCTCTGCGCCAAGGAGCCGAAATGGCATTCCGACACTGTCACCGCGATCATGGTGCCGGCGGGCTTCAACGGCGCCGACGTGATCGATCGCGCCTATCGCCGCTACAACCTCGCGCTCGGCGCGGGGCTGTCGCAGATGGCCGGCAAGCTGTTCCGCATCGGCCATCTCGGCGATCTGAATGAACTGATGCTGCTCGGCGCGCATTGCCGGCGCCGAGATGGCCATGCGCGATGTCGGCATCGAGGTCGAGCTGGGGTCTGGCGTGGCGGCGGCGCAGGCAGATTTCCGCGGAGCTTCGCAAGCGCCAAGCGAAAAGAAAGTCGCCGCCGAATAGGGCAGGAAACGCGGGGCTACCGGCGAAGAAGCCCGGTCTCGCTCGACTTTGACGTAGGTCAGGACCCCCGGCGGCTTTTTCAGCTACGCGCCGGGGGAAGGTGAGGCATGTCGCGCGCGGCGTGCCCGGCGTAGATTTCGTAGGGGCTATGGGTTCAGTGCAGCACGCGATCGTGTTCCTCGATCGAGAGTCGGTCGACGCCAAAGTCCGCAGGCCGAATTTCCCGCATAGCTTATAAGGAATATCAATCCACCTGGACGCACTGAGGAGATCGTCGCGCGCCTGAAGGACGCGACCATCGCCATCATCAACAAGGTGCCGATGCGCGCCGACACGCTGAAGCAGCTGCCCAATCTCAAGCTGATCGCCGTCGCCGCGACCGGCACCGACGTGGTCGACAAGGCCTATTGCAAGGCGAACGGCATCACCGTCGTCAATATCCGCAACTACGCCTTCAACACCGTGCCCGAGCATGTGATCGCGCTGATCTTCGCGCTCCGCCGCAACCTGTTCGCCTATGTCGAGGACACCAGGAACGGCGTGTGGAACAAGTCGAGCCAGTTCTGCTTCCTGACGCACCCGATCCGCGACATCGCCGGCTCGACGCTCGGCATCGTCGGCTATGGCGCGCTCGGCAAGTCGATCGGCAAGCGCGCCGAGGCGCTCGGCATGAAGGTGCTTGCCCTTCGACATCTTCCCGCAAGCCGGGCCTGGTCGATTTCGACACGATCCTGCGCGAGAGCGACATTATTACTCTGCATGTGCCGCTGACGCCGCAGACCAAGAACATGATCGGCGCCGCGGAGCTGAAGAAGATGAAGCCCACCGCCATCCTCATCAACACCGCGCGCGGCGGCCTGGTCGACGAGGCGGCGCTGGCCGAGGCGCTGAAGAACGGCACCATCGCCGGCGCCGGCTTCGACGTGCTCACCGTCGAGCCGCCGAAAGACGGCAATATCCTGCTCGATCCGAAGATTCCCAATCTGATCGTCACGCCGCATGTCGCCTGGGCGAGCCAGGAGGCGATGCAGATCCTTGCCGATCAGCTCATCGACAATATCGAGGCGTTCGTCGCGGGCAAGCCGCAGAACGTCGTCCAAGAGTAAGCGAAAGACCCGCCATGAAGAAGCTCCTGTTCCTGTTCGACACCGACCCTTACGCGAGCCGTGTTCGACACCGTGGTCGCCTATGACGGCGGCGCCGACCGCGTCACCGGCTACGCCAATGTCACGCCCGACAATGTCGGCGCTCTGGTCGACGGCACGATCTTCACCCGCGGCGGCAAGGACAAGCAGTCGACGGCGATCTTCGTCGGCGGCGGCGACATGCCGAAGGGCGAGGCGGTGCTGGCCGCGGTGAAGAAGCGCTTCTTCGGGCCGTTCCGTGTCTCGGTGATGCTCGATTCCAACGGCTCCAACACCACGGCCGCCGCCGGCGTGGCGCTGCTTGCCAAGGCCAAGAAGCTCAAAGGCAAGAAGGCCGTCGTGCTCGCCGGCACCGGCCCGGTCGGCATGCGCGCCGCGGCCTTCCTCGGGCAAGAGGGCGCCGATGTCACCATCACCTCGCGCACCAAGGACAAGGGCGGTCAGGCGGCCAAGGCGATCGAGTCGCGCTTCGGCGTCAAGGTCAAGGCGGTCGAAGGCGCCGATGACGCCGCCCGCGCCGCCGCGGTGAAGGACGCCAATATCGTGTTTGCCGCCGGCGCCATCGGCTTCCAGCTCCTGCCGCTTTCCGCCTGGAAGGACAATCCGAATATTCAGCTGCTTGCCGACGTGAACGCCCAGCCGCCGCTCGGCATCGAAGGCATCGAGGCGACCGACAAGGGCAAGGACCGCAACGGCAAGCTCGCCTTCGGCGCGCTCGGCATCGGCGGCCTCAAATTGAAGCTGCACCGCGCCTGCATCGGCAAGCTGTTCGAAAGCTCCGAAGGCGTGTTCGACGCCGAGGAGATCTACGCTCTGGCGAAAGAAATGGCTTGATGACGCAGATCAAGGACACCGCGATCGAGCCGTTTCTTGATCAGCTGGCAAGCAGCGCGGCGACGCCGGGCGGCGGCAGCGCCGCAGCGATCATCGGCGCCATGGGTGCCGCGCTTGTCAGCATGGTGTGCAACCTGACCATCGGCAAAAAGAAATATGCCGATGTCGAGGGCGAGATGAAGGACGTGCTGGCCAAGACCGAGGCGCTGCGCAAGAGGCTCACCGGCATGATCCAGGACGACGTGAAGGCTTTCGATGCGGTGATGGGCGCTTACGGCATGCCGAAAGAGACCGACGCCGACAAGGCTGCGCGCGACAAGGCGATCCAGGCCGCGCTCAAGCTCGCGACCGACGTTCCGCTTGGCATGCGCCCGCGCCGCGCGCGAGGTGATCGACCTCGCCGCGATCGCCTCCGACAAGGGCAATCTCAACGTGATCTCCGACGCCGGCGTCGGCGTGCTCGCCGGTTATGCTGCACTGCGAAGCGCCGCCTTGAATGTTTTCACCAACGCAAGAATGATTACGGACAAGACTTTCGCTGAGGCTAAACTCAAGGAGCTGAACCAGCTCCTGGCCGGGGCCGAAGGCGCGACCGAAAAGGCCTACGCTGTCGTCAAAGGCAAAGTGAGTTGAAGTTTCCGGGGCCAAGCCCCGCCACACCCAATTAAGGGAGGAGACTGTGGACGTTCACGAGTATCAAGCCAAGGAATTGCTGGCGAGCTTCGGCGTGCCGGTGCCCAAGGGCGCCGTCGCCTTCAGCCCTGACCAAGCGGTCTATGCCGCGACCGAACTGGGCGGCTGGAATTGGGCGGTGAAGGCCCAGATCCACGCCGGCGCGCGCGGCAAGGCCGGCGGCATCAAGATCTGCAAGACCTATCACGAGGTGCGCGACGCGGCCTCGAACCTGCTCGGCAAGCGGCTGGTCACCATCCAGACCGGCCCCGAAGGCAAGCCGGTGCAGCGCGTCTATATCGAGGTTGCCGAGCCCTTCGACCGCGAGCTCTATCTCGGCTATGTGCTCGACCGTAAGGCCGAGCGCATCCGCGTCATCGCCTCGCAGCGTGGCGGCATGGAGATCGAGGAGATCGCCAGGACCGAGCCCGAAGCCATCCTCCAGGTGGTGGTCGAGCCGGCCGTGGGCCTCCAGGCCTTCCAGGCGCGCGAGCTCGCGTTCCAGCTGGGGCTTAGCATCAAGCAGGCGCAGAGCGCGGTCTCGACCATCATGAACGCCTATCGCGCCTTCCGCGATTGCGACGCCACCATGCTGGAGATCAATCCCGCTGGTCGTCGCCAAGGACGATCGCGTGCTCGCGCTCGACGCCAAGATGTCGTTCGACGACAACGCGCTGTTTCGCCGCCACAACGTCGCCGACATGCACGATCCCTCGCAGCAGGACCCGCGCGAGGCGCAAGCCGCCGAGCATAACCTCAACTACATCGGCCTCGACGGCGAGATCGGCTGCATCGTCAACGGCGCCGGCTTGGCCATGGCCACCATGGACATGATCAAGCATGCCGGCGGCACGCCCGCGAACTTCCTCGATGTGGGCGGCGGCGCCTCACCTGAGCGCATCGCCACCGCGCTGAAGCTCGTTCTGTCCGACTCCAAGGTGCGGGCCGTTCTCGTCAACATCTTCGCCGGCATCAATCGCTGCGACTGGGTCGCCAAGGGCGTGGTGCAGGCCTGCGAGACGGTCGACGTCAAGGTGCCGCTGGTCGTGCGCCTTGCCGGCACCAATGTCGAGGAGGGCAGGAAGATCCTTGCGGAGAGTGGGCTCAAGCTCATCACCGCCGACACTTTGGCCGAAGCGGCTGAGAAGGCCGTGGCGGCATGCCAGGGCCGGCTTGCGGCTTGATCGGGAGTAACACGTCATGAGCATTCTGATTGACGAAACCACGCCGGTGCTGGTGCAAGGCATGACCGGCGACAAGGGTACCTTCCACGCGAAGGAGATGATCGCCTACGGCACCAACGTCGTCGGCGGCGTTACGCCCGGCAAAGGCGGCGGCAGCCATCTCGACCGCCCGCTGTTCAACACCATGAAGGAAGCGGTGAAGGCGACCGGCGCCACCACCTCGATCACCTTCGTGGCGCCGGCCTTCTGCGCCGACGCCATCATGGAGGCCGCCGACGCCGGCATTCGGCTGATCTGCTCGATCACCGACGGCATCCCGGCGCAGGACATGATGCGGGTGAAGCGCTATCTGATGCGCTATCCCAAAGACCGGCGGCCGATGATGGTCGGCCCGAATTGCGCGGGCATCATCAGCCCCGGCAAGGCGATGCTCGGCATCATGCCCGGGCACATCTATCTGCAAGGCAAAGTCGGCGTGATCTCGCGCTCCGGCACGCTCGGCTATGAGGCTGCCGCGCAGATGAAGGCCAAAGGCATCGGCATCACCACCTCGGTCGGCATCGGCGGCGATCCGATCAACGGCTCGTCCTTCCTCGATCACCTCGCCTTGTTCGAGGAGGATCCGGAGACCGAGGCCGTGCTGATGATCGGCGAGATCGGCGGCCCGCAAGAGGCGGAGGCCTCGGCCTGGATCAAGGACAACATGTCGAAGCCGGTGATCGGGTTCGTCGCTGGCCTGACCGCTCCCAAAGGGCGGCGCATGGGCCATGCCGGCGCCATCATCTCTGCCGCCGGCGACAGCGCCGCCGAGAAGGCCGAGATCATGCGCTCCTGCGGGCTCACGGTTGCACCCAATCCGAGCGAGTTCGGCTCGACCGTTGCGGGTGTGCTGGCATCGCGTCCGGAGCGCCGCGCCTACGCGTGATCGGCTGCGCTGGCTCAGGCCGGCGGCCTATTACTGGGTCCTAGCGGGTTGCACGAGAGGTGCTTGCGCCATTGATAGCGTGCGCCTCGGGCACCCTTGCGATAAGGAAAGAGGGCGGCGAGGCGCATGCGCGCTTGGCCGAGCCCATACCAAGCCGATCGAAGCGGTCGGGAGTGTCTTGCGTCGCCATGAACGAGGAGCTGAAACCCTCCAGCCTTGAGACCGCGCCGCCAGAGGCCGTGATCAGCGGCACCTCGGCCAAGCAAGCGTCCGAGCTCCTGTTCCAGCTTCTGCTTGAGGTGGTGCGGCGGCATCAGCCCGAGATCGAGCCCGTGCTGCTTGGCGGCGCCAATATCATCGGCTTCACCCCTGAGCTGATGGCCCGCGCACTCCAGACGCAAGGCATCTGGTTCCAACTTCTCTCCATCGCCGATCAGAATGCCGCAATGCGCCGCCGTCGTCAGATCGAGCGCACCCGGGGCCGCGATGCGCTGCGTGGCACCTTTGCTCATGTCCTCGCCGAGGCGGCCGATGCCGGGATCCCGCCGCAGGAGATCCAGTCGCTCTTGTCCAACTTGCGCATCAGACCGGTGATCACCGCGCATCCGACCGAGTCCAAGCGCGTCACCGTGCTGGAGAAATATCGCAAGATCTATCTCCTGCTGCGTGAGCTCGAGATGCCGCGCTGGACCGAACGCGAGCGCACTGCCCTCATCGACGACCTGCGCGACCAGATCGAGCTGGTGTGGATGACGGGCGAGCTGCATCTGGAGAAGCCGACCGTGCAGCACGAGGTCTCGCGGGGCTTGCATTTCTTCGACGAGACCTTGTTCGAGAAGGCCCCGGAGATGCTGAGCCTGGTCGACGCCGCGCTCGAGCAATATTACGCCGGCAAGCGCTTCGAGCTACCGCCCTTCCTGCAATATGGCTCCTGGATCGGCGGTGACCGCGACGGCAATCCTTGGGTGACGACCGAAGTCACCGCCTGGACGTTGCGGCAGAACGCGCTCGCCTCGCTGCGGCATTATCGCGAGCGGATCGTCGAGCTGGCCAAAGCCCTCTCCATCACCGAGCACGCACTTCCCGTGCCTCCGGGTTTCAAGCCGGAGCTTGAGCGTGCGCTTCAAGGCAGCGGCGAGGCTGAGCAGATCAAGGCCCGCAATCCCGGCGAGGCCTACCGGCAATTTCTCTCGGTCGTGCTGCGCAAGCTCGACGCCACCATCGCCCGCGTCGACGGGCAGGATATCGGCGGCCCCGGCGCGGCTTATGCCAATGCCGAGGAGCTGATCCAAGATCTGCGCGTCATCGAGCGCGCGCTGGAAGAGGCCGACAGCCCCTCCCTCGCCGCCAATCTAGTCAAGCCGGTGCGCCGCGCGGTTGAGATTTTCCGCTTCTCGACCGTCAGGC
>CAWHUE010000006.1:0-72764 GCA_963832515.1 uncultured Alphaproteobacteria bacterium | reverse complement strand
CCTCGTTGTGAAAGGCATTGGGCACATTTGGTCGATTGAACACGATCGATGCAACCGGCCCTTCGATATCGACCTTGATGTAGTGATGGGTCATTGCCTTTTGCCCGCTTTGACGCGCGAACCTTGCGCGCGTCGAAATCGGCCGTTGCCTACTGCGCGATATAGCCGCCGTCGATCACCAGTTCGGTGCCGGTGATGAAGGATGCCTCGTCGGATGCCAGGAACAGCACGCCATAGGCGACATCCATCACCTCGCCCAGGCGGCGCAGTGGCGTGATGGCGGCCTTGGAGGCGCGTCCGGCGGCGTTCGTATTGTTGAGCATCGGCGGCAGGTAGCCCGGGTGGACAGAGTTCACTCGCACGCCGCGTCGGTCCGAACCGCACCGCTGCAGACTTGGTGAAGATGCGCACCGCACCCTTTGACGCGCTGTAGCCGGGGTGGCTTTCCGCGCCACCGATGAAGCCCATGATCGACGAAATATTGACTATCGAGCCGCCGCCGGTCTTGGCCATCTCGGCCGCGGCGCGGGTGGTGCCCAGGAACACGCTGGTGGCATTGACCGCCATCAGCTTTTCCCATCCCGCCAGCGCCAGTTCGTCGCCGACCGAGCTGCCACTGATGCCTGCATTGTTCACCAGAATATCGAGCTTCCCGTATGTCGCGATGGTGGTGGCGATCAGATTGATCCCACGCCGTTTCCGACGTCACATCTGTTTTCACGAACTCGCTCGGCCCTGTCTGGCACAAATGTCGGCGGCGACCGCCTCGCCTTCCTTTTGCAGCACGTCCGCGATCACGACCGCGGCACCTTCCTTGGCGAACAACCGGGCTTCCGCCTCCCCCATACCGTGTGCGCCACCGGTTACGATTGCGACCTTGTCTTTCAGTCTCATTGTCTCCCCTCAGAGACTTTTTCGATCGACGGGCCCTCTGCAGTTCCAGTTGCACGGCCGTACGTGGAGCAGGAACGTTGTGCCTGTCGGCTTGCTTCACCAAAATGCCGCCGCCGGCAACCCAGAGCACGAGGCATACCATGCAATCGGGGACGATGGTGTTCACGCAGATGAACCGCGTGATCTTCGGGCAGCCAGCCGCTGCAACGATCGTCGCCGAGGCGGAGCGGCTCGGGGCAAGGCGGGTGTTCCTGCTGACGGGACGCACGCTCAACAGGGATACCGACGAGGTCGAGAAGGTGCGCCGGGCCTCGGGTCCCGCTTTGCTGGCGTGCACGATCACATGCCCGCTCACTCTCCCCGTGACGCAGTGGTCGCCTGCGCCAATGCGGCGCGGGCGGCCGGCACCGACCTCCTCGTCACCTTCGGCGGCGGTTCGGTGACCGATGGAGGCAAAGCCGTCACCATCTGCCTCGAGCACGGCGTGGCGGATGTCGACGGGATGGAGCCCTTCCGCACCATCGTCGCAATCGGCAGCGGCAGATCCCGGAGTTCCGTGCACCCAAGTCCGCCAGATCGCTGTGCCAACGACACTCTCTGCCGGAGAGTTCAACGCTCGCGCCGGCATCACCGACACGCGGCTCAAACTCAAGCAAAGCTTCGTTCACCGCGCCATCGTACCGGAAAGCGTCATTCTCGATCCGCCGTGACTGTGCACACGCCCGAGTGGCTATGGCTGTCGAGCGGCGTCCGGGCGATCCACCATGCGGTCGAGACCCTGCTTTCCCTCGACGCCAACGACTACACGGACGGCACTGCGCTGCAGGCGCTGCGCGCGCTTGGCGCGGGCCTGCCGAGCGTCAAGAAGGATGCCAGAATCTCGACCGCGACTGCGGTGCATGATGGGGCTGGCTCTCCATGGTTGGGCATCGTGTCAGGCACGCGGCTCGGCGCTAGCCATGCCATCGGCCACATTCTCGGCGGCTCAGCCAACGTACCGCACGGCCACACGTCCTGCGTGATGCTGCCCTACGTCCTTGACTTCAATGCGCAGGTCAACTCGCAACGCCAGCGCGAAGTGTCGGCGGCCATGGGCCGCCCGGAAAAATCCGCATCTGAAGTGCTTGACGACTTCATCCGTGGCCTCGGTATGCCCCGTCGCCTGCGCGAGGTGAAGGTCGAGGAAGCAGACCTGCCGCGTTTGGCCCAGAATTGCATGCTAGATGATTGGACCTACTCCAACCCGCGGCCGATCTCGAGGTCGGAGGAGGTGTTGGAGATCCTGCGCCGGCATATTAGAGAGTTGGCGAAGTCTGCCAAGACTGCGTTTGGTCGGCCCTAATCAATGTAAAAATGCTCTAGATTTTCGCACGCGCGTGGAGCACCTATGAAAGAGAACAGCATTCGCCGGGCCGGCGCGAAGGGCGGGCGGCGCTCGGAACGGGGCTCAAGGAGTTCGCCTCGCGCGGCATCCCCTGGATCATCGAGGCGTCTGGCTTCGACTACTGCAAGATCGATCACGAGCACGGCGCCTTCGATCTCGAGACGATCGCCGATCTCGCCGGCTGGTTCCAGGCCACCAGCGTGTCGCCGATCGTGCGCATCCACAAATCGTTCATCCATCTCATCCCCGGCATCCTTGATCAGGGCATCATGGGCATCCAGGTCTCGGAGGTGGACAACGCCGAGGAGGCGCGCGCCATCGTGCAGCGAGGCCAAGTACCCGCCGATCGGCAACCGCGGCATCTCTGGGCAAGGGATGCACACCGGCTACAAGAGCTTCGGCGCCCGCCACTTGTCCGAGTACGCGCCGTGGGCCAACGCCAACATCATCGTTTGCCCGTCCATCGAGTTGCTGGAAGGCCTCGAAAACGTCGAGGCGATCGCTGCGATCGAGGGCATCGACATGATCGCCTATGGCCACTCGGACCTGAGCGCCAGGCTCGGCGTTCACCTCGATCTTGAGCACCCGAGTTTCAAGGCCGCCGTGCGCCGAATTGTCGAGGCCTGCAACAAGCACGGCAAGCTCGCCCGGGGCTCCGCGGAGACGGAAGCGCAGATCGAGGAGTATTGGCGGCTCGGGTGCAAGGTGTTGAACCTGCCCGGCAACGACATCAGCACCTACCTCGACGGCCTCAAGGCGCGTGCCGGCCGCGCGCACGCGCGGCTCAAGTCCATCGGCGTGCCGACGCCCTGAGCGCACGGACCCTTGCCGTAATCAAGAATGTCGGCGCTGACGGGGTGAGCCGCTAGTCACCGGCAAGACGCTGGCGGAAGGCGCTGAGTCGCCGGCCGACGTGATGCCCTCAGCAGCGGACATCAAGTGCTATGCGCTCCTCATCGTTGAAGCCAAATCGACGGATGTCGTCCCACACGTCCCGCTTGGTCGCCCACTCAAGAGCCGAAGACGACGGCCCCATCCCAACCACAACAATTCCATGACAACCCGATGCTTGTGCGCTTTCCTAAACAGTTCCTAGAAAAGGGCGACCCCGGCAGGACTTGAACCTGCGACCCCCTGATTAGGAATCAGGTGCTCTATCCACTGAGCTACGGGGCCCTCGCTTGGCCATGCAGCGCGGGCCGAGGCACGCCTCGGGGCTGCAGAGAGCGGCTTTTATCATGGGTCACGAGCGCGTGAAAGCGAGCGCTGCCAGTGGCGCGCCTCCGGCGCCCGATCAGCCGAGATTGTTACAGGCGCGGCCGGCAAATTTTTTCACGTGTGCGTGAGGCTGTCTTTTCGCAGGTGCGAGCGCCGACCATGTCAGGGGCATGCGCGGGATATCCAGCAACTGCAAAGAAAAATGGAGAACCTCGTCATGATCATGAAGCGTATCGCGCCGGCATTGCTCGCAGCGTTCGTGCTCGCCGGAACGATCGGCACTGCCAGCGCCGAGTGCACGGTGCAGGGTTGGACCAACGGCAACAACAACTATCCCATCTGGAAGTGCAGCGAGTAACGAGCCGCCAAGCGAGGTCGAGAGCGCCCGGAAGAATGGCGCTCTCGACACGCAGCCCCAGAAGGCGATCTGCGGGAGCGATCGAAGGAGAGGATCACAAGGACGAGTAAAGGGAATGCAACAATGCTCAGGACCATTGCCATAGCCACGGTGCTCGGGATCACGCTGATGGTCGGCACCCTCACCGTCACGGGCGGCGCCCACGCCGCGACGCAGCCGATCGGCCAGGACGCGTCGACCGGGCCTTACAATCCCGGCATCCCCAGCGACTAAAGCCGACGCACGGGCGAGCGGCTCATAAGAGCACCGCCCGGATCGCGAGCCCGACGAGGGCCACGGCCGCGACGCCGGCGCACCACAAGAGAGCGAACCACAGCAGGCGCCTGGGCAGCGAGCCCGGCTCCGGCGCGCGCTCGTGCGGTCTCACTGGTGCCCACTGGCGCGCCCTCAATGATACCCCGCCTCGGGGTCGACCTTGCCGCGGAACACCCAGTACGACCAGGCGGTGTAGGCAAGGATCAGCGGCACCAGCACCACCGCGCCGACCAGCAGGAACTTGAGGCTGGTGTCGGGCGCGGCCGCCGACCAGATGGTGATCGAGGGCGGCACGATGTAGGGATAGAAGCTGATGCCGAGCCCGATGTAGGACAGCACGAACAGCGACAGCGCCGCGAAGAACGGCCGCGCATCATGGCGGCGGGCGAGGCCCGTGAACAGCACGAAGGCGGCCGCCGCCACCATCAGCGGCACCGGCGCCGTGTAGAGGATGGCGGGCCAGGCAAACCAGCGGGCCATGAACTGTGCGTTCATCAGCGGGGTCAGCAGGCTGATCGTGGCGATCAGGCACAGCGTGCCTAGTCCCGTGAACCACGCGAGGCGTCGCGCCTGCTCCTGCATCTCACCCGTCGTCTTCAGGATGAGCCAGGTGGCGCCGAGCAGAGCGTAGCCCTCGACCAGCGCGATACCCGTGATCAGGCTGAAGGGCGACAGCCAGTCCCACCAGCCGCCGGCGTAGGCGCGATCGGAGACCGGAATGCCCTGCACCAGCGCACCGAGCGCCACGCCCTGCGCGAACGCGGCCACGATGGAGCCGCCGGCGAACGCCCAATCCCACGGCTCCTTGCGCACCGCGCGCCAGCGGAACTCGAAGGCGACGCCGCGGAACACGAGCGCCAGCAGCATGGCGATGAGCGGCGCATAGAGCGCGGTCATCACGACCGAGTAGGCGACGGGAAAGGCCGCCATCAGCCCGCCGCCGCCGAGCACCAGCCACGTCTCGTTGCCGTCCCATACTGGCGCCACCGAGTTCATGGCCTGGTCGCGGTCGCGCTCGGTCTTGAGCGACCGGGAACAGGATGCCGATGCCGAGGTCGAAGCCGTCGAACAGCACGTAGGCGAGCACCACGAAGGCGATGAGGCCGGCCCAGATGAAGGCGAGGTCGAAGGGCATGCAGCTAGCCTCCGTGCTTGCCGTGCGGCGTGTCGGCGAGCGCCGGAGCGGGCGTGATGCCGGCGGCGCGCGTCGGCATGCCTTTCTCGATGTCGGGCTCGTCGATGGCGGGCTCGTGCACCATCAGGCGCAGGATGTAGACGATGCCGGCGCCGAACACGGTGAAGTACACGATGATGAAGGCGATGAGGGAAGCGGCAACGCCGGGCAGGGCGATCGGCGAGACCGAGTCGGCGGTGCGCAGGAGGCCGTAGATCGTGTAGGGCTGGCGGCCGACCTCGGTGGTGATCCAGCCCGCCAGCACGGCGACGAAGCCCGACGGGCCCATCAGCACGGCAAAGCGCAAGAGCAGCGGACTGTCGTAGAGGCGCCCGGG
Source organism: uncultured Alphaproteobacteria bacterium (assembly GCA_963832515.1). Classification (GTDB taxonomy): domain Bacteria; phylum Pseudomonadota; class Alphaproteobacteria; order Rhizobiales; family Methyloligellaceae; genus Methyloceanibacter. The sequence continues at coordinate 67,084 of CAWHUE010000006.1, read as the reverse complement.
CCAGCGCAGCGCGAGGCTCCACAGGCCGATCAGCAGCATCAGCACGCCGATGCCGACCATGATGCGGAAGCTCCAGAACACGATGAGCGAGTTGGGTCGCTCGCTCGGCGGCCACGCCTTGAGACCCTTCACCTCGCCGTCCCAGCTATGCGTGAGGATCAGGCTGCCGAGCTTGGGCACCTCGACGGCAAAGCGCGTCCTCTCCTCCGCCATGTCGGGCCAGCCGAACAGGATCAGCGGCGCGCCGCGCCTCGTTTCCCAGTGCCCTTCCATGGCCGCGATCTTGGCCGGCTGATACTCGAGCGTGTTGAGGCCGTGCTGATCGCCGGCGAATATCTGGACCGGCGCGACCAGCGCGGCCATCCACATGGCCATGGAGAACATGATGCGCGCGCTCTCGTTGCGGGAGTTGCGCAGGAGGTGCCAGGCCCCCACGGCACCTACCACGAAGGCAGTCGTCAGGTACGCGGCGAGCACCATGTGCACGAGGCGATAGGGAAACGAGGGATTGAAGATCACCGCCCACCAGTCGAGCGGGATGTACTGGCCGGCGGCGTTGGTGCCGTGGCCGGCGGGCGTATGCATCCAGCTGTTGACCGACAGGATCCAGAATGCGGAGAACAGCGTGCCGGCCGCCACCATCAGCGTGGCGAAGTAATGCAGCCCGCGGCCGACGCGGCCCATGCCGAACAGCATGACGCCGAGGAAGCCCGCCTCCAGGAAGAAGGCGGACAGCACCTCGTAGCCCATCAGCGGCCCGATCACGGGGCCGGCCTTGTCGGAGAACACGCTCCAGTTGGTGCCGAACTGGTAGCTCATGACGATGCCGGAGACGACGCCCATGCCGAAGCTCAGGGCGAAGATCTTCTTCCAGTAGTTGAAGACGGCGAGGAAGACGTCGCGGCCGGTGTAGAGCCACAGCCCTTCGAGCACGGCGAGGTAGCTGGCGAGCCCGATGGTGAAGGCCGGGAAGACGATGTGGAAGGAGACGGTGAAGGCGAACTGCAGCCTCGCCAGCGTCAGCGCGTCGAAGAGCTCCATGGCCTCGGCTCGTCCTTCGTTGTCGCTCGTATCGGCATCAACGCGAGATCGACGCGGAAAAGGCTGAACATACTCCTAACGATGCTGGATACCGGAGATGGGCTGCTGGCCATCCCAGGATGACAGACAACTTACGCCTTGGCACCGGACGGGCGCAGGGGCCCGATCTCGAGGTCGCGCTCCTCCACAAGATCGGGGCCCGGATCGTCGGGAGCCCGAGGGGGAACATAGATCTTGGGCTCGGGCGCCTTGCGGGCAACCGGCTGCGGCATCTCGACCTTCCTTGCCGGCGCAGAGCGCATCGGCTCCGCCGGCTTGGCGGCGGCGGGCTTCGGCGCGGCAGGCTTGGTCGGCGGCGTTGTCGCTGCGGCCTTGTCGCGGTCGCCGGCGGCGATTGCCCTCTGTGCGGCGAGCCTGATGCGCTCGCCGAGGTCCGCCTCCGCCGCAACGCCTGCGGGCGACGCGATGCGCGCGGCGATCGGCGTTGCCTCGACCGGCGGATCGGCTCGAGGCGCGGCGGAGGGCTTCGGCTCGGCCGCAGCCTGCGGCGGCACGGGGACAGCCTCGACGGTGATTGGCGCGGCCGGGGCCGCCGCAGGTGCAGGCGGTGGGGCGACGGGCTCGACCGTCTCGGTGGCGGGGAACGCGGCGGCGGGCTTGACCGCATCGGGGTGCGCGATCAGGGGCTCGGAGCCGGCGCCCAGCGCCGCCATGGCCTCGGCCCTGGCGGTGAGCACGGCGCCGCCGGTCTCCTCGACAGGAACGCGCCAGCGGAAGGCATCGAGCGCGCCTGTGACCGGCGACACCGGTGCCCAGCGGTCGGACACGGTGCCGTCCGCGGTCCATGCGGGATCGCGGGGCGCGTTGACGGCACGCGCCAGCCATTCCCGCACGCGGCCCGCATGGCCGTGCTGCTCGCCCTCGATGCGGGCCATGAGGGCGGCGACGCGCTGCGTCAGGCGGCCTTCCAGCAGCGGCTCCAGCGTCTTGCGGGCCTCGTCCCACTCGCGGGCGTCGATGGCCGTGATGGCGAACGCGATCGGGCCCTCGGCATCGTGCGGCGTCAGGCGCGCGAGATGGCGCATGCGGTTCAGGCGATCGCGCGGGCTGTCGCCGGGCCGCGCATAGGCATAGGCCGCGGCGAGATCGGGATGAGGCGCGAGCCGCCAGGTCCTGAGCAGCACGCGCGCGGCCCGCGGCGTGTTGCCCTTGCGAGGCCAGGATGCGCCCGCCGATGGCGGCGGCCGGCACCAGGTCGGGCGCCAGCCGATGCGCCTCCAGCGCGAGCTCCAGCGCCTTCTCGGGCGAGGTATCCTCCGCGGCCTGGGCCTGCGCGGTGAGCAGCACCGCCCGCCTGCGATTGGCGACGTTCTTGTCGACGAGGTTCTGCCGCTTGGCGATCGCCAGCGTATCGAGCGCGCCCTGCCAGTCGCCGGCGCGGCACTGCAGATCGAACAGCGCCTCCACGGGCCAGTCGAGCTTGGCGTTGAGCTTGAGCGCGCGCTCGGCGAACTGGCGCGCCGCCTCCTGCTCGCCCTCGCGCCGCGCCTCGAGGAACAGGCCGCGCAGGCCCAGCTGCTCGGTGTCGGGCGAGGCCAGCATGGCCTCGAAGATGCGCCGGCTGGTCGTGCGGTCGCCGGTCAGCTCGGCGGCCTGTGCCCGCAAGAGGTGGGTGAGCGGCTCGTTTGGCAACGCCTTGCGAGCCTGCCCGGCGTAGCGCAGCGCCAGCGTGCGGTCGCCGGCGCCGATGGCAATCATGCCGCTCGACAGCGCATCGAGACCGCGCTGCTCGCGCCGGCGGTTGAGGAAGCGGCCGACGGTGGCCGGGCTCGACCACAGCGAGCGCAGCGCTGACCACGTGACGAGGCACGCGGCCAGCAGCATCAGCAGCAGGATGAAGGCGCGGAAGACGCTGGTCTCCGCAACGTAGCCCTGCCACTCGACGACGATGTTTCCTGGGCGGTCGGCGAGCCAGTCGAGGCCGGCGGCGATCGCCAGGATGACGATGAGGAAGATGACGAGGCGGGTCATTTTTTCGCGTCCGTGCCGCCTGGCGCCCTTGCCGGTTGCCCGGCGGTTGGACCGGAGCCGAACGAGGCCTTGAGCGCCGCCTCGAGGTCGGCCAGCGCCTGCTCGACGGCCTGCCGCGCCTGCACCTTCTTCACCCACTCCTCGCCCGCCAGTGCCGCCTTGGGTGGGAGCTTCTTGGCGTTCGCCAGCACCTCGTCGAGCCGGTTCTCCTTGAGGGCCCCCTCCATGCGGCCGACGGTGGCCTCGACGCTGGCATCCTCCGCATCGTGGCCCGCCTTGCGGATCCGCACGATGCCCCGCGCGCCCGACAGCAGCCGGTCGACGAGGCTGGCGTCGGACTTCTCGGCCTCGGAATCGAGCATGGCATTGGCGGCCGGTCGGAAGGACTTCGCAAGATCGGGAGGCGTCGGCACACCTTCGAGCGAATAGCGCTCCAGCGGCTTCAGATTGAGTGTGCCGGCAACTTTCTTGACGCGCGCGAGGTCCTCGACATAGCGCTCACCGCGGTCGATGGCGCGCTTGAGGTTGGCGAGCTCCAAGCGTCAGCAGCACGCGCGTGGCGTTGGCGCTGCGATCGGCCTCGCTCTTGATGAAGCCCTGCAGCTCCTGCTCGAGCGCGCCGAGCTTGGCTGGCGAGCGGCGAGAGGTCGGCGGCCTTGGCGGCGCCGCGCATGCGCTCCTCGACCTCGCCCTTGATGCCGTCGAGGCGCTGGGCCAGCCGGCCGGCCTCGGTCCTGACGGAGGACAAATCCAAGTCGAGGCGGGCGTTGGCATCGCGGATGCCTTTCTGCAGCTCGGCGACGCGGCCGGCGAATGCGGCAAGGTTCTGCGACTGGCCAGCCGGCTCGGCGGCCGACATGGTCGCCAGCATGTCCTCGAGCCTGGTCAGACGACCGATCAGCTCCTGGGGAATCTCCTGGCCGCTGCCGACTTTGCTCTCGAGCGCCTTGGTGTCGCGCGCGAGCTTGGCCTGCGTTTCCGCCAGCGTGCCGAGCGAGCGGCCGAGCTCATCCACGCGGTTGCGCATGCCGGCGTTGGGGCGCGTGCCGAGCACACCCTCCATGTCGGCGACGCGCCGCCGCAAATCGTTGACTTCCAGCGCCTGGCTGGGTTGCCGATCGGCAGCCAGGAAGTGCATGGCCCCGAGCACGATCAGCGCACCGATCGCGCCGGCCGCCAGATGCGTGAGGAGGCGCACGGCACGCCTTCGCCCGGCGAGCGAGGCAAGCGGCGATCCGCTCTTGTCCTTGCTCCCCTTCGCATCGCTGCCGCCGGGGGCGACTGCCGCCTTCGGCTGAGACCCTGGCGGCGCCTTGACCTCTGGCTTGGCCGCCTTCGGATCGGCGGTCGCGGATGCCGGCGTCGCAGGCTTCGCCGCACCGGGGCTGCCCACCGCCGCCTCGCGACCCTCCACCTCCGTCGCCTTCACGTCGATGGTGGCGTAGGGCCGCTTCACCGCCGGCAACTCGCCGGGGCGGGGCATACCTTTGCCGGCTTCCTCTTTGTTGTTGGCCATGGGCTGCTTCTCAATTCTCCAGGGAACGGCAAGCCGGCAACATAATCGGCTTCGGGTGAACGAAGCTTTTGCCAGCAGACAACTTGCAGTGCCACAGCCCGATCTAGCCGCGCGAGTTTGCCGCGGCCGCATCGATCAGGGCAAGCATTTCTTCCAGGCTGGGCGCCTCGGCAACCTCGCTGCGGACCGCCCCCAAGGGCTCGAGCCGCCGCGAAATTGCCGCCGACAGACAGAAATGCACGAGCCCGCGGGCAACGGTGGCGAGCCCCTGCTTGCGCATGAGCGCGGCATAGATTGACGCAGTTCTGGGCGACATCAAGATGACGCCCTCGATCTCCCCCATCGCCAACTGCTCGACCGTTTCCGCCGAGAGCGCCCTGGCGGGCTGCATGCGATAGACCACCGGCTGCACCACGCGGAACCCCTGCAACTCGAGCTCGCCCATGAGGTCGCCCGTCAGCGTGTCGCCGGCGAGGTGAAGGATCAGGCCGGCTGCGGGATCGGCCACCGACACGATGTGGGCGACCAGCTGCGGGGCCGTGCCTGCCCCCGTGATGACCGTCTCGAAGCCGAGCGCGCGCGCCTCTTGCGCCGTCGCCCGGCCGACCGCGAACAGCGGCAGCTTTCGCGCCTCGGCGAGCTGGGGATGCGAGCGCAGCGCCTTGAGGCCGTTGCGGGAGGTGGCGATCACGGCCTGCACGCCTTCGAGTTCGATCGGGTCGGTGTCGTCGAAGGAGACGGTGAGCAGCGGCTCGACGGTCGCCTCATGCCCACGCTCCTCCAGCACAGCCCTGAGCTTGAGGGCGTCAGGCTCGGGGCGGGTGACGAGCAGGCGCATCAGGCGTGCGCGCGGAAGAAATCGGGGCCGGCCTTCGCCGAGCAGCTCGGCAGCGGCATCCTCGGCAAGCTTGATGGCTTCCTCCGGCCGGCCCTCGCGCCGCGTCACGTGGCATTGGCTGCCGTCGGGGGTGAGGATCGCGCCGCGGAAGACGAGACGGCCGCCGACAAGCTCGGCCAGCCCGGCGATGGGCGTGCGGCAGGAGCCTTCGAGCTTCGCCAGGAAGGCGCGCTCGGCCGTCACGGCCAGCGCCGTCGGCTCATGGTTGATGGGAGCCAGCAGCTCGGCCATCGCCGCATCGTCGGTGCGCGTCTCGACACCGATGGCGCCCTGCGCCACCGCAGGCAGCATCTCGTCGGTCGAGATCGGCGACGTGATGCGGTCGGCAAGGCCCAGCCGCTTGAGCCCAGCGCAAGCGAGCAGCGTCGCGTCGGCGGCGCCATCGGCGAGCTTGCGCAGGCGCGTCTCGACGTTGCCGCGCATCCCCACGACGGTGAGGTCGGGCCGGGCGTGCCTGACCTGTGCCTGGCGCCGCAGCGACGACGTGCCGACCACGGCGCCGGCCGGCAGCTCGGCAAGCGCTCTGGCCTTGGCGCTGATGAAGGCATCGCGCACGTCCTCCCGCGGCAGCAGGCAGCGGATCGCCAGGCCCGCAGGCAGCTCGGTGGCCATGTCCTTCATGGAGTGCACGGCGATGTCGATCTCGCCCGCCAGCAGCGCCTCCTCGATCTCCTTGGTAAAGAGACCCTTGCCGCCGACCTCCGCCAGCGGCCGGTCCTGGATGCGGTCGCCGGAGGTCCTGATCGCGCGCACCTCGAAGGCGAGCCGGCCCGGGCCGTGCGCAGCCTCGAGCCGCTGGCGCACCTCGTGCGCCTGCGCCAGCGCCAGCGGCGACCCGCGCGTACCCAATCGGATTGTCGAAGCTTGCAAGGGCGGTTCTTCCGATGCTAGGCGGAGCCCCACATCGAGGGCCCGCCGTTTATGCCTCTGTCCGGGCGCTGGTGCAAACGACGCTCAAATGACAACACCCAAGAACGCGCGCGAGACGCTCGTGCTCGGCATCGAGACGAGCTGCGACGAGACGGCCGCGGCCGTGGTTGCTCGCGCCGGGCCGGCGGCATGGGCGCATCCTCGCCAATGTCGTGCGGGCGCAGTGGGAGCAGCACCGCCGCTACGGCGGCGTGGTGCCCGAGATCGCCGCGCGCGCCCACGTGGAATGCCTCGACGAGATCATCGCCCAGGCCTTGCGCGAGGCTGGGATCGGCTTCGACAGTCTGGATGGCGTTGCCGCGACGGCGGGGCCGGGACTGGTCGGCGGACTGCTGGTGGGCGTCACGACGGCCAAGGCGCTGGCGCTGGTGCGCCGGCTTCCCTTCGTCGCCGTCAACCACCTGGAGGCGCATGCGCTGACGGTCGGCCTCACCGAGGGACTCGAGCCGCCCTACCTGCTGCTGCTCGTCTCGGGGGGCCATACGCAGCTGCTTGTCGTGCACGATGTCGGCCGCTACCAGCGGCTCGGCACCACCATCGACGATGCGCTGGGCGAGGCCTTCGACAAGACGGCGAAGCTACTGGGGCTGGGCTTCCCCGGCGGCCCCGCGGTGGAGAAGGCCGCCCGCACCGGCCGCGCCGAGCGTTTCCACCTTCCGCGCCCGATGCTGGGACGGCCGGAGCCGCATTTCTCCTTCGCGGGCCTCAAGACGGCCGTGCGCCACCAGGCGCAGGCGCTGGTTCCCCTCAAGGATACCGACATCGCCGACCTGTGCGCGGCCTTCGAGGCGGCTGCCGCCGACAGCGTGGCCGACCGGGTGCGGCGAGCGATGGAGCTTGCCGAGGCGGGCCTAGACAGCGCGAAGATACGCCACCTCGTGATCGCCGGCGGTGTTGCCGCCAATATGCAGCTGCGCGCCGCCCTCGCTGCGGTCGCGTCCTCGGCCGCCTACTCGCTGCACGTGCCGCCGCCCGCACTGTGCACGGACAACGCGGCGATGGTTGCCTGGGCCGGAGCCGAGCGCCTGAGCCGCGGCTGGACGGACGGCCTCGATGTCGCCGCCCGTGCGCGCTGGCCGCTCGACCCCGATGCGGTCCCAGCCCTTGGCGCCGGCAAGCACGGCGCCAAGGCCTGACAGGGCGTCCGCCGATCAGGCCGCCGCCTTCACCGGCTCGCCGTTGAGCACCAGCTGGCCGTTGCGGACCGTCAGCTTGATGGTCTGCCCGTCGCGGATCTTGCCGGCCAGAATCTGCTCGGCCAGCGGGTCCTGCACCTGCTTCTGGATCACGCGCTTCAAGGGCCGCGCGCCATACATGGGGTCATAGCCCTTGTTGGCGAGCCACGTGCGCGCCGTGTCATCCAGCTGCAGGGTGAGCTTGCGGTCGGCGAGCAGCTTCTGCAGCCGGCCGATCTGGATGTCGACGATCGCCGCCATCTGATCGCGCCGCAGGCGGTGGAACAGGATGATCTCGTCGATGCGGTTCAGGAACTCGGGCCGGAACTTGGTGCGCATCTCCGCCATGACGTAGGGCCGCACGGCTTCCACGTCCTCGCCCTCCTTCTGGTTGGCGAGGAACTCCGAGCCGATGTTGGACGTCATGATGATCAGCGTGTTCTTGAAGTCCACGGTGCGGCCCTGGCCGTCGGTCAGGCGGCCGTCGTCGAGCACCTGCAGGAGCACGTTGAACACGTCCGGGTGCGCCTTCTCGATCTCGTCGAACAGCACCACCTGGTAGGGGCGCCGGCGCACGGCCTCGGTGAGCGCGCCGCCCTCCTCGTAGCCGACGTAGCCCGGGGGCGCGCCGATCAGGCGGGCGACGGAGTGCTTCTCCATGTACTCGGACATGTCGATGCGCACCATGGCGGTCTCGTCGTCGAACAGGTATGCCGCGAGCGCCTTGGTGAGCTCCGTCTTGCCGACGCCGGTCGGGCCCAGGAAGATGAACGAGCCGATGGGGCGGTTGGGGTCTTGCAGGCCGGCGCGCGCACGCCTCACGGCGGTCGAGACGGCCTCGACGGCCTCCTCCTGGCCGATGACGCGCTTGGCGAGCTCCTCCTCCATGCGCAGGAGCTTGGCGCGTTCGCCCTCGAGCATCTTGTCGACGGGGATACCGGTCCAGCGCGAGACCACACTGGCGATCTGGTCGGGCGTCACCGCCTCCTCCACCATCGCCCCCTTGTCCTGCTCCTCGATCCCCTTGAGCTTTTTCTCGAGGCCCGGGATCACGCCATAGGCGAGCTCACCGGCCTTGGCGAGGTCGCCGCGGCGCTGCGCCTGCTCCAGCTCGGTGCGGCGCTGGTCGAGCTCCACCCTGAGCTTCTGCGCCGAGCCGAGCTTGCTCTTCTCCGCCTCCCAGCGCCTGGTGAGGCCCTTGGACTTCTCCTCGAGCTCCGCGATCGACTTCTCGAGGCGGGCCAGACGGTCCTTGGAGGCCGCATCGCTCTCCTTCTTGAGGGCCTCGCGCTCGATCTTCGCCTGCATGAGGTCGCGATCGATCGCGTCCAGCGCCTCGGGCTTGGAGTCGATCTGCATCTTGAGGCGGGAGGCCGCCTCGTCCATCAGATCGATGGCCTTGTCGGGGAGAAAGCGGTCGGTGATGTAGCGGTTGGAAAGCGTAGCCGCCGCCACCAGCGCGCTGTCGGTGATGCGCACGCCGTGGTGCTGCTCGTACTTCTCCTTGAGGCCGCGCAGGATGGAGATGGTGTCCTCCACCGTCGGCTCGGACACGAACACGGGCTGGAAGCGCCGTGCCAGCGCCGCGTCCTTCTCGATGTGCTTCCGGTACTCGTCGAGCGTGGTGGCGCCGACGCAGTGCAGCTCGCCGCGCGCCAGCGCCGGCTTGAGCAGGTTGCCGGCATCCATGGCGCCCTCGGCCTTGCCGGCGCCGACGATGGTGTGCAGCTCGTCGATGAACAGGATGATCTTGCCGCCCTCGGCCTGCACCTCGCCGAGCACGGCCTTCAGCCGCTCCTCGAACTCGCCGCGGTACTTGGCGCCGGCAATCAGCGCGCCCATGTCGAGCGCCAGCAGCTTCTTGTCCTTCAGGCTCTCGGGCACATCGCCCTTGACGATGCGCTGGGCCAGCCCTTCGGCGATCGCCGTCTTGCCGACGCCAGGCTCGCCGATCAGCACGGGATTGTTCTTGGTGCGCCGGGACAGCACCTGGATGGTGCGCCGGATCTCCTCGTCGCGGCCGATGACGGGGTCGATCTTGCCCTCTGCAGCAAGGGCGGTCAGGTCGCGGGCATAGCGCTTGAGCGCATCATAGCCCTGCTCGGCACCCGCGCTGTCGGCGGTGCGGCCCTTGCGGATGTCGTTGATGGCCTGGTTGAGGGCCGCCGGCGTGACGCCCGCATCCTTGAGGACGCGGCCGGCATCGCTCGAGGACTCCATGGCGAGCGCCAAGAGCAGGCGCTCGACGGTGACGAACTTGTCGCCGGCCTTGTCGGCGATCTTCTGGGCGGTATCGAATACACGCGCGAGCTCGGGCGCCAGGTAGAGCTGGCCGGCGCCGCCGCCCGACACTTTCGGGCGTTTGGCCAGGATCTGCTCGATGGCGTTGAGCGCATCGCCGGGGCGGCCGCCCGCACGCTGGATCAGCCCGGCGGCCATGCCTTCCGGGTCGTCGAGCAGGACCTTCAGGAGATGATCGGGGCCGAACTGCTGGTGGCCTTCGCGGAGCGCTAGGCTTTGCGCCGCCTGGACGAATCCCTTGGCGCGGTCGGTATATTTCTCGAAATCCATCTATCCCTCCTCGGCACGGGAGCCCGCCCCAACCGGGCACGAAGCTGCCGTCTCTGATAGGATTCAACCCAAGGCTGCCTTCGACCCGTTGGTGGCATCGACGGCGAAACCTGTTAACGGCAGATATAGTGTGGCCCTCGCATGCCCAAAAGGGGCATGATCCAGGTCAACCCGCGATTAAATTGGACCGCCAAATGCCGGATAAGCCAGAGGCCCACGTCGCGGCTCTCTACCGCTACCCCGTCAAGGGCCTCACCCCCGAGCCGATGCGGAGCGTGGTCCTGCGTCCCGGCGAGACCGTTCCCTTCGACCGCGCCTGGGCCATCGAGAACGGTCCCGGCCGCTTCGACCCCGCCGCACCCCGGCACCTGCCCAAGATCAACTTCCTGATGCTGATGCGGGACGAGCGGCTGGCGGCGCTCCGGAGCGCGCTCGACAAGTTCCACGCAGACCCTGACCATCCTGCGCGACGGCAAGCAGGTCGCCCGCGGCCAGCTCACGACCCCGCTCGGCCGGCAGCTCATCGAGCAGTTCATCGCCGCCTACATGAAGTCGGAGCTGCGCGGGGCTCCCAAGATCGTGCACGCCGAATGCCACAGCTTCTCGGACGTGGCCGCCAAGTGCGTGCACATCGTCAACCTCGCAAGCGTGCGCGAACTCGAGCGCGCCCTGGGCCGGCCGGTGGACCCGTTGCGCTTTCGCGCCAATCTCTATCTCGAGGGACTGCAGCCCTGGGCCGAGTTCGGCTGGACGGACAAGGAGGTTGCGGTTGGTCCCGCTCGGCTGGCCGTCTTCGCCCGCACCCAGCGCTGCGAAGCGACCAACGTCGATCCCGCCTCCGGGGCCCGCGATATGGCAATTCCAGCCAACCTGCAACGCACCTGGGGCCACCAGGACTTCGGCATCTACGCCAAGGTCGTGACGGGCGGCGAGATCGCTACCGGCACATCGGTCACCGGGCCCGTGTAGGCCCATCGGCGGCCGTCATTCCCGCCAAGCGAAGCGTGAGCGGGAATCCACCGCTGCCGGGCGAGTTTGCGGGTGGATTCCCGCTGGCGCGCTGCGCGCTTGCGGGAATGACGAAAACCCGTCTGGCGGGTGTCAATCCCGCGGCTCTTCCTTGGCGGGCGCGGCTGGCTCGCCGTTCTCGCTGCGGGCGCGGCGCACCGGACGGCGCAGAAATTCGGGCTGCTCGTGCTGCTGCTGCGCCGGCGGGAACCGGTCGCGGCGACGCTGCTCTCCCCCGCCCCCGGCTTCCGCCGGCTCCTGTGGGCGTTCCTGCTGGCGCTCCTGCTGGCGTTCTGGGGCCATAGGGCGGCCTTCGGCATGGCGCGGCTCTCCCCGGTCGCGATCACGATCGCGGTCGCGGTCGCTGCGGAAGCCCCGGACATGGTCCCGGCGATAGGGACGGTCGTGCCGGTTGCCGTCGTTGCGATTGCCGTCGTACCCGCCTTGCTGGCGCGGCTGGCCTTGGGGATGCATTTGCTGCGGCATCGGCGGCTGGAAGGGATCGTCGAGTCCCTCCTCAGTATCGTCGTCGCCGAACTCGTCGCCGATGTCGCCCTCCGCACGCATGCGCTGGCCGTTGCCGTTGCTCATGTCGCCCGGCTGCTGCAGCTGCTCACGGTAAGCCATGATGATGCGCGTGTAGTGCTCGGCGTGCTGGAGATAATTCTCCGCCAGCACTGGGTCTCCGGACGTCTGCGCATCACGAGCGAGAGTTAGATACTTCTCCGCTATATGCGCCGGCGTACCCCGGATTTTCACGTCCGGTCCGTTGGATTCGAAACTGCGCGCCAGCGGATTGTGACCGCCCTTGCGGTTGTTGTTACGGCCGCGACCGCGGCAATTCTGCTGTCCCTGCCTCACTGCCCAAATGGCTCCTGTCCAACGTGAACCTGTCTCATCAAATTCCGCCCTCGCTCACGCGAGCGCGAACCTGTTTGCGTCGGGGCTCGGTTTCGACCGAGATATCCGTGAGTTGCCCGTTCACGGCCCGAGCATCGCAACACGAGCGAACGTAATGACCCCGACCCACTTGGCCTGCAACCCGCACGCGGGGCCGGCCTGCAACCGTGGCACTTAGGCCATCAGTGTTTCTCTTGAGCGATCAGTGGTGCTGACGATAGGTCGCCTTGTTGCGAGCAATCCAACCTGCTTCGCATCTGTCCTGAGCACCCACGTCGGCGCCATCTCGGACAGCCGACCGCTGACTGCACGGACGATTCCACTGACCTCAGCCTAGCTCGGATGACAAAAGAATCCAAGGGCTTTCTCGGCATATACTCAATTTCCGTGCTCTGGCAGCCACACAGCGTCGCATACCCGTCACATCCCGGCTGATCTGGATGTTGGAGGGCTCCAGCACGGGGATGCCCGCGGTGAGCAGGTCTGCAACTGCGTCCGCCTGGTCGTAGCCAACCTCGAGCACGATCCAGCCGTCCGGCACGACCGCTGCAACTCTTCCAAGAAGGCGGCAAAAAAAGCGTAAACCGTCGTTGCCGCCGTCGAGCGCCAGATGCGGATCGAAGCGGCGGACCTCCGGGGCCAGGTGGGCAATGTCGCCGGAGCGGACGTAAGGCGGATTGCTGACCAGGATATCGAAGGGGCCTTCGACGCCCTCCAGCGCATCGCTCGCCAGCCACTCGGCGCGACCGGCGACGCCGAGGCGCTGCGCATTCTCGCGGGCGACATCGAGAGCGGCGTTGCTGATGTCGGTGCCGACGCCGGTGGCGTTCGGCAGCTCGGCAAGGAGCGTCAGCAGCAGGCAGCCGCTGCCCGTGCCGATGTCGAGGATGCGCAACGCCTTGGAGTGCCGCCCTTCGCGCTCGACTATCTCGAGTGCGGTTTCGATCAGGGTCTCGCTGTCGGGGCGCGGATCGAGCGTGGCGGGTGAGATTGCGAAGCTGCGACCGTAGAACTCGCGCACACCGATGATGCGGGCGACCGGCTCGCGGCCGCGGCGTCGGGCGATGCATCGATCGAACGCCACGCTCTGCTCGGGGCTGAGCGTCAGCTCGGATCGGCTCAGCAGCTGCGCACCCGACAACCCCAGCACCCACGCCAGCAGTCGCCGCGCATCGTTGCCGGCACCCTCGATGCCCGCGCTGCGCAGCTCGCCGCTCGCACGCCGCAAGGCGGCGGCGATCGTCGCGGAGGTTGCGCCGCGGGCCGTCTCAGGCACTGCCGCCCTCCTCCATCGCCGCCAGCTCGCTCGCCTGGTGCTCGGTGACAAGCGCGTCGATCAGCTCGTCGAGCGCCGTTCCTTCGAGCACCTCGTCGAGCTTATGCAGGGTGAGACCGATGCGGTGATCGGTCACGCGGCCCTGCGGGAAATTGTAGGTGCGGATGCGCTGGGAACGGTCGCCGGAGCCGATCTGACCCTTGCGTTGGGCGGCTCGGGAATCGGCGGCTTTCTGCCGCTGCTGCTCGTAGAGCCGGGAGCGCAGCACCTGCATGGCGAGGCGGCGGTTCTGGTGCTGCGATTTCTCCGCCGAGACGACAATGAGGCCCGTCGGCAGATGCGTGATGCGCACGGCCGAGTCGGTCTTGTTGACGTGCTGGCCGCCGGCGCCGCCGGCGCGCATGGTGTCGATGCGGATGTCCTCGGGCCTGATCTCGAGGTCGATCTCCTCCACCTCCGGCAGCACCGCTACCGTGGCGGCGGAGGTATGAATGCGCCCGCTCGCCTCCGTGGCCGGAACGCGCTGCACCCGGTGCACACCGAACTCGTACTTGAGGCGCGCGAACACGCCCTTGCCCGAGATCGAGACCACGATCTCCTTGTAGCCGCCGAGATCGTTCTCCGAGATGGAGATGATCTCGATCTTCCACCCGTGCTCCTCCGCGTAGCGGCTGTACATGCGGAAGAGGTCGGCGGCGAAAAGCGCCGCCTCGTCGCCGCCGGTCCCCGCCCGCACCTCCATGATGGCGCTCTTCTCGTCGGCCGCATCCTTGGGCAGGAGGTGCACCCGCAGGTCCTGCTCGAGATCGGTCAGGCGCGATTCCAGCCCGGCGAGCTCCTCGCGCGCCATCGATGCCAGCTCCTTGTCGGCGGCGGGATCGGCCAGCAGCGCCTCGAGCTCACTGCTCTCGGCCTCCGCCTTGCGCACACGGCTGGCGTGATCGTCATGGACAAATCCACCGACATCATCCGCGCCATCGCGCGCCTCTCGTATTTCTACAAGCATGAATCCTGCGGCCAGTGCACGCCCTGCCGCGAGGGTACGGGCTGGATGTGGCGCGTGCTCGAGCGCATGGCGCGCGGCGAGGCGGAGAAGGCCGAGATCGATATGCTGCTCAGCGTCAGCTACCAGGTCGAGGGCCACACGATCTGCGCGCTCGGCGACGCCGCCGCCTGGCCCGTGCAGGGGCTGATCCGCCATTTCCGCCACGTCATCGAGGCGCGCATCGACGCTCGCGCCGCCGAGCCGATCGCGCCGTCGGTGCCGGTCGCGGCGGAGTAGGGCCGGCAGCGTGATGACGCTGGCTCTGGGACAACGCGGATAGAGCATCGTGAGAGCCCTACGCCGGTGTTGATGGCCGTGTCGCCGCGCGATGGATCGCCGCCGTCGTGATCTACGCGCATCTGCAAATCACCGAGGCCGCAGAGCCGAGCGCCGCGCCAATGCCAACGAGCTCTGGCGCGAGACGTTGCGGCTTGCCTTCGACAATCCGAAGCTCTCGGACCCCTCGCTCAAGACGACGAAGTTCGATTACGAGAACCTGACCATCGACGGCGATCCGGAGCTGTTCCAGAAATACGAGATGTACGTGGACACGGTGCTGAATGCGAGCGAGGACATCCTGGCGGGTCTGCCGACCACCGAGTGGTACGCGGCCGTGCGCATGCAGCTCAAGCCGCACCGCGACTATTTCTTGTCGCCGCATTTCCGGAACTCCGGCTATCTCGCGCAATACACGCCGAAATTCCGCGCCTATATGGACGACGTTCTGGAGCGAAGGTGACCAATGCCTAGGCTGATCATCGACGGCAAAGAGCACGACATGCCGGACGGCATCACGCTGATCCAGGCCTGCGCGCTCGCCGGCATCGAGATCCCGCGCTTCTGCTATCACGAGCGGCTGTCGATCGCCGGCAATTGCCGCATGTGCCTGGTCGAGGTCGCCGGCATGCCGAAGCCCGTCGCCTCCTGCGCCATGGGCGTCAACGATCTCCGCCCCGCGCTCGACGGCACGCCGCCCACCATCATCACCAGCTCCGAGACGGTGAAGAAGGCGCGCGAGGGCGTGCTCGAATTCCTGCTGATCAACCATCCGCTCGACTGCCCGATCTGCGACCAGGGCGGCGAATGCGATCTGCAGGACCAGACCATGGCCTATGGCTTCGACGCCGGCCGCTTCCAGGACAACAAGCGCGCGGTCGAGGACAAATATCTCGGGCCGCTGATCGACACCTACATGACGCGCTGCATCCACTGCACGCGCTGCATCCGCTTCATGACCGAGGTCGCGGGCGTGGAGGAGCTCGGCGCCATCGGCCGCGGCGAGGACATGGAGATCACCACCTATCTGGAGCACGGCATGATGTCGGAGCTGTCGGGCAACGTGGTCGATCTCTGCCCGGTCGGCGCGCTGACCTCGAAGCCTTACGCCTTCATGGCGCGGCCGTGGGAGCTGACCAAGACTCCGTCGATCGACGTGATGGATGCGCTCGGCTCCGCCATCCGCGTCGATGCGCGCGGCAAAGAGGTCATGCGCATCCTGCCGCGCGTCAACGACGCCATCAACGAGGAGTGGATCTCCGACAAGACCCGCCATGTCTGGGACGGCCTGCGCACGCAGCGGCTCGACCGGCCTTACGTGCGGCGCGACGGCAAGCTCGAGCCGGCGAGCTGGGACGAGGCCTTCCGCGCCATCGCCGAGAGGCTGAAGGGCCTCGACGGCGCGCGCTTCGCCGCGCATCGCCGGCGATCTCTGCCGCGGCCGAGGAGATGTTCGCGCTGAAGCTGCTCGCCGAACAGCTCGGCTCGCCCAATATCGATTGCCGCCAGGACGGCGCCAAGCTCGATCCCGCGCTCGGCCGCGCGACCTATCTGTTCAACTCGACGATCGAAGGCATCGAGCAGGCCGACGCGATCCTGCTGGTCGGCACCAATCCGCGCCTCGAGGCGCCGGTGCTCAATTCCCGCATCCTGCAAGCGCATCCGCCAATGCCAGGGCCGGCTGCCGATCGGCCTGATCGGCAAGGAGGCCGATCTCACCTATGCTTACGACTATCTCGGCGCCGGCCCCGAGACGCTCGCCAAGATCGCCGACGGCTCGCATCCACTTCCTGAAGAAGCTCGAAGGCGCCGAGCGCCCGATGCTGATCCTGGGGCAGGGGGCGCTCGCCCGTCCCGACGGCGCGGCGGTGCTGGCGCTTGCCGCCAAGGCTGCGCGTAGCGATGGGCGCGCTCAAGCCCGACCGCGGCTGGAACGGCTTCAACGTGCTGCACAACGCCGCCGCCCGCGTCGGCGGTCTCGATCTCGGCTTCGTGCCGGGCAAAGGCGGGCGCGACGTCGACGGCATTCTCGATGGCGCGAGCGCGGGCGAGATCGAAGTGGTCTATCTGCTCGGCGCCGACGAGATCGACATGGAGCGGCTGGGCGACGCCTTCGTCATCTATCAGGGCAGCCACGGCGACGCGGGCGCGCATCGCGCCGACGTGATCCTGCCCGGCGCCGCCTATACCGAGAAGGACGCGATCTACGTCAACACCGAAGGCCGCCCGCAGATGACCGGCCGCGCCGATCTTCCCGCCGGGCGACGCGCGCGAGGACTGGAAGATCCTCCGCGCGTTGTCCGGCGCGCTCGGCAAGACGCTGCCCTTCGACACGCTGCAGGCAGCTGCGCGCCGCAGATGTTCGACGCGCATCCGCATCTGGCGCTGCTCGACCAGATCGATCCGGCCGATGCCGCTGCGATCGAGCGCCTCGCCAGCAAGCCGGCGAAGCCCGGCAAGGACCGCTTCGCTCCGGCGATCGCCGACTTCTATCTCACCAACCCGATCGCGCGCGCCTCCGCCATCATGGCGAGCTTGAGCGCGCTGCATAAAGGCGCGGGCGACAAGGCGACCGGCACCGATGGCTGAGCTTCTGGACCCATTACGGCCTGCCGCTCTCGCTGATCGTCGCTGCAGAGCGTCGCCATCATGGTGGTGCTGCTGATCATCGTGGCCTTCCTGCTCTATGCCGACCGCAAGATCTGGGCGGCGGTGCAGATGCGGCGCGGGCCGAACGTCGTCGGCCCCTTGGGCCTGCTGCAATCCTTCGCCGACCTTCTGAAATTCGTGTTCAAGGAGCCGATCATCCCGGCCGGCGCCAACAAGGGTCTTTTCCTGCTCGGCGCCGCTCATCACCGCGGGGCTTGCGCTCTCGGCCTGGGCGGTGATGCCGGTCGACAAGGGCTGGGCCGTCGCCAACATCAATGTCGGCGTGCTCTACATCTTCGCCATCTCGAGCCTGCAGGTCTACGGCGTGATCATGGCCGGCTGGGCGTCGAACTCGAAATACGCCTTCCTCGCCGCGCTCCGCTCGGCCGCGCAGATGGTCTCCTACGAGGTCTCGATCGGCTTCGTCATCATCACCGTGCTGCTGCTCGCCGGCTCGCTCAATCTCGTCGGAGATCGTGCGAGGCGCAGGAACAGCGCCTGGGGCTGTTCGGCTGGTACTGGCTGCCGCTCTTCCCGATGTTCGTCGATCTTCTTCATCTCGGCGCTGGCCGAGACCAACCGCCCGCCCTTCGATCTGCTCGAAGCCGAGTCCGAGCTCGTCGCGGGCTTCATGGTGGAATATTCCTCGACGCCCTATATGCTGTTCATGCTCGGCGAGTATGTGGCCATCGTGCTGCTGTGCCGCGCTGGGCACGGTGCTGTTCCTCGGCGGCTGGCTGCCGCCGTTTCCCGGTCGCGCCCTTCACCTGGATCCCGGGCGTCCTATGGTTCGTGCTGAAGGTCTGCTTCCTGTTTTTTCTGGTCGTCGATGGTCAAAGCCATCGTGCCGCGCTATCGCTACGACCAGCTGATGCGGCTCGGCTGGAAGGTGTTCCTGCCGCTGTCGCTCGCCGCCGTCGTGATCGTGGCGGCGATCCTGCACCTCGGCGCAGGGGCCTGAGGAAAGCGTCGATGAAACGCCTCGCCCAAGCCGCGAAATCGCTCCTGCTGCTGGAGTTCGTCTCGGCCTTCTGGCTCGCGCATGAAATATTTCGTCGCGCCCAAGGCGACGCTCAACTACCCGTTCGAGAAGGGCCCGCTCTCGCCGCGCTTCCGCGGCGAGCATGCGCTGCGGCGCTATCCCAACGGCGAGGAGCGCTGCATCGCCTGCAAGCTCTGCGAGGCGATCTGCCCGGCGCAGGCCATCACCATCGAGGCGGGCCCGCGCCGCAACGACGGCACGCGCCGCACCACGCGCTACGACATCGACATGGTGAAATGCATCTATTGCGGCTTCTGCCAGGAGGCCTGCCCGGTCGACGCCATCGTGGAGGGGCCGAATTTCGAGTTCGCCACCGAGACGCGCGAGGAGCTTTACTACGACAAGGAGCGGCTGCTCGCGAACGGCGACCGCTGGGAGCGCGAGATCGCCAAGAACCTGGCACTCGACGCGCCTTACCGCTGAGGGCTTGCGTGGCTGGTTCGAAGCGGCAGACATGCTCCCTCCACCGTTGATGGGCGAGGGTTGTGCGAGGGGCGTAAGACCACGCTCTGAGCTTGCTGGCTCATCCCCGCTCCCGACCGGCCCTTGGCCGGTCGAGCCTCCCCTGACAAGAGTCGAGGTCGGGACCAAGGGCCTCGTCGCATAATGCTTGCCGCGATCTTCTTCTATCTGTTCGCTGCCGTCTTGCTCGGCGCGGCCTTCATGGTGGTCGCCGCGCGCAACCCCGTGCATGCGGTGCTGTTCCTGATCCTCGCCTTCTTCAACGCCGCGGGCCTGTTCGTGCTGCTCGGCGCCGAGTTCCTGGCGATGATCCTGATCGTCGTCTATGTCGGCGCGGTGCTCGTGCTGTTCCTGTTCGTGGTGATGATGCTCGACGTCGACTTCGCCGAGCTGCGCGCCGGCTTCATCAAATATCTGCCGGTCGGCGCCACCATCGGCCTGCTGCTGCTGGTCGAGCTGCGTGTTCGTGCTCGGCGCCTGGGTCACCGCGCCGGACATCGAAGCTGCCGCGCCCGCGCCGCCCGCCGGACATCGCCAGCAACACCGAGGCGCTCGGGCTGATCCTTTATACGCGCTACGTCTATCTGTTCGAGGCTGCCGGCCTGATCCTGCTCGTCGCCATGATCGGCGCCATCGTGCTACGCTGCACCATAAGCGCGACGTGCGGCGGCAGAGCAGTCTGCGGCTGCAGGTGCGCGCGCAGAGGCGTCGCCTCGCCATGGGGAGGGAGCGTCGAGAGTCCGGCTGGGCCGCACTACTCAGGTCGGAAAACGGCATCGGCGCGAAGCGCTCCTGCAAGGGGAGCGGGGAGGGTGGTCGCTACGGGAAAGCGATGACATCGGCCTCTCCCATTATCTCACCGTCGCCGCGATCCTGTTCACGCTCGGCATTTTCGGCATCTTCCTCAACCGCAAGAACGTGATCGTCATTCTGATGTCGATCGAGCTGATGCTGCTTGCGGTGAACCTCAACCTCGTCGCCTTCTCGGCCTTTCACGGCGATCTGGTCGGCCAGGTCTTCGCCATGATCGTGCTCACCGTCGCCGCGGCGGAAGCCGCGATCGGCCTCGCCATCGTCGTCGTCTATTTCCGCAATCGCGGCACGATCGACGTGGCCGAGATCGACCTGCTGAAGGGCTGAGGGGCGCGCGCGATGTATCAGGCGATCCTCTTCCTGCCGCTGATCGGCGCGATCTTCGCGGGCTTCTTCGGCCGGCTGGTCGGCGCGCGCCTGGCCGAGATCGTCACCACCACGCTGCTCATGATCGTCGATGCTGCTCTCCTGGCTCGCCTTCTACCAGGTGGCGATGCTCGGCCAGGAGGAGCGCATCGAGCATGTTGCCCTGGATCGACTCGGGCGACCTCAAGACCGCCTGGTCGCTGCGCATCGACACGCTGACCGCCGTGATGCTGGTGGTGGTGACCACCGTCTCGGCGCTCGTGCACCTCTACTCGATCGGCTACATGGCCGACGACGACAGCCGCCCGCGCTTCTTCGCCTATCTCTCGCTCTTCACCTTCGCCATGCTGGCGCTGGTGACGGCCGACGATTTCCTCCAGCTCTTCTTCGGCTGGGAGGGCGTGGGCCTCGCCTCGTATCTGCTGATCGGCTTCTGGTACCACAAGCCTTCCGCCAACGCGGCCGCCATCAAGGCCTTCATCGTCAACCGCGTCGGCGATTTCGGCTTCGCGCTCGGCATCTTCGCCGTGTTCGCGCTGTTCGGCTCGGTGCATTACGACACGGTGTTCGCCGCCGCCCCCGCCGAGGCCGGCAAGACCATGGAGTTCCTCGGGCTTCAGGTCGATGCGCTGACGCTGATCTGCCTGCTGCTGTTCATGGGCGCGATGGGCAAGTCGGCGCAGTTCCTGCTGCATACCTGGCTGCCCGACGCCATGGAGGGCCCGACGCCCGTCTCCGCGCTGATCCATGCCGCGACCATGGTCACGGCCGGCGTGTTCATGGTGGCGCGGCTCTCGCCTCTGTTCGAGCTGGCGCCGATCGCGCTTGCTGTCGTCACCATCGTCGGCGCCACCACCGCCTTCTTCGCCGCCACGGTCGGGCTCGTGCAGAACGACATCAAGCGCGTGGTCGCCTATTCGACCTGCTCGCAGCTCGGCTACATGTTCGCGGCGGAAGGCGTCGGCGCTTACGGCGCCGGCATGTTCCATCTCTTCACCCACGCCTCGTTCAAGGCGCTGCTGTTCTTAGGTGCCGGCGCGGTGATCCACGCGCTGCATCACGAGCAGGACCTCCGCCGCATGGGCGCGCTGCGCAAGGTGCTGCCCTTCACCTGGGCCATGATGCTGATCGGCACGCTGTCGCTGACCGGCTTCCCCTTCACCGCAGGCTTCGTCTCCAAGGACGCCATCATCGAGTCGACCTACGCGGCGCACACCTGGGTCGGCAACTACGCCTTCGTGCTGACCCTGATCGCGGCGGTGCTGACCTCGTTCTATTCCTGGCGGCTGATGTTCCTCGCTTTCGAGGGCAAGCCCCGCGAGCCGAAAGAGGTGCTCGCGCACGCGCATGAGCCGCCCTGGACCATGGGCCTGCCGCTCGTAGCTCTCGCGTTCGGCGCGCTGCTGCTCGGCGGACTGTTCGCCCATCAGTTCATCGGCGAGGGCGCCAAAGACTTCTGGCGCGGGCTCGCTCGTCGTGCACGAGGGCGGCCATCACGACGTGCCGCTCTGGGTGGTCCTCTCGCCGACGGTCGCCATGGCGCTCGGCTTCGTCACCGCCTGGTATTTCTACATCACCAACCCGCTCGTGCCGTTCGGCCTCGCCAAGCGCTTCCGGGGCCTGCACCAGTTCCTGCTCAACGCCTGGTATTTCGACGCGCTCTATGACCGCATCTTCGTGCGGCCCGCGCTTTGGCTCGGCCGCTTGCTGTGGAAGACCGGCGACGGGCGCATCATCGACGGGCTCGGCCCCGACGGCGTGGCCGCGCGCGTCATCGACATCACCAACCGCGTGGTCCGGCTGCAGACCGGCTACATCTATCACTACGCCTTCGCCATGCTGGTCGGCGTGGCGGCGCTCATCACCTGGTTCATCTTCGCGATGGGAGGGATGCGCCCGTGAGCTATGGCTGGCCGATCCTCTCGACCGTCACCTTCCTGCCGCTGCTCGGTGCGCTCCTGATCGCGCTGGTGCGCGGGCAGGACGAGAGCGCCTTCCGCAACGCGCGCTATATCGCGCTCTGGACCACGCTGATCACTTTCGGGCTGTCGCTGATCCTCTGGCGCGACTTCGACCCGACCACCGCCCAGTTCCAGTTCGTCGAGATCAGGCCCTGGCTCGGCCCGATCACCTTCCATATGGGCGTTGACGGCATCTCGCTGCCCTTCGTGCTGCTCACGACCTTTCTCATGCCGCTCTGCATCCTCGCGAGCTGGGACGCGATCACGGCGCGCGTGAAGGAATACATGATCGCCTTCCTCGTGCTCGAGACGCTGATGCTCGGCGTGTTCACGTCGCTTGACCTCGTCCTGTTCTATCTCTTCTTCGAGGGCGGTCTGATCCCGATGTTCCTCATCATCGGCATCTGGGGCGGCGCACGCCGCGTCTATGCGAGCTTCAAGTTCTTCCTCTATACGCTCGCGGGCTCGCTGCTGATGCTGCTTGCCATCATGGCGATCTACTGGGAGGCCGGCACCACCGACATTCCGCTGCTGCTGACGCATGATTTCCCGCCGCGGCATGCAGACTTGGCTGTGGTTCGCGTTCCTCGCGTCCTTCGCCGTCAAGCTGCCGATGTGGCCGGTGCATACTTGGCTGCCAGACGCGCATGTCGAGGCCCCGACCGCGGGTTCCGTGATCCTCGCCGGCATTCTTCTGAAGATGGGCGGCTACGGGTTCCTGCGCTTCTCCATTCCGATGTTCCCGCTCGCCTCGGCCGAGTTCGCGCCGCTCATCTTCGCGCTCTCGGTGGTCGCCATCATCTACACTTCGCTCGTGGCGCTCGCGCAAGAAGACATGAAAAAGCTCATCGCCTATTCGTCCGTGGCGCATATGGGCTTCGTCACCATCGGCGTGTTCACGCTCACCATGCAGGGACTCCAGGGCGGCATCTTCCAGATGCTGTCGCACGGCATCGTCTCCGCCGCGCTCTTCCTCTGCGTGGGCGTGATCTACGACCGCATGCACACGCGCGAGATCGCGGCCTTCGGCGGGCTCGCCGACCGCATGCCGCTCTACGCTTTCTGCTTCATGGTGTTCACGCTCGCCAATGTCGGGCTGCCCGGCACGAGCGGCTTCGTTGGCGAGTTCCTGGCGCTCACCGGCGCCTTCCGCGTCAACACCTGGGTCGCCTTCCTCGCAACGTCGGGCATTATCCTGTCGGCGGCGTATGCGCTTTGGCTCTATCGCCGCGTCATCTTCGGCGCGTTGGAGAAGCCGAGCCTGCGCTTCATCAAGGATCTGACCTGGCGCGAGGTCGCGGTCATGACCCCGCTCGTGCTGCTCACGATCTTTTTCGGCTTCTATCCCGCGCCGATCCTCGATGCGTCCGCCGCGTCGGTCGAGGCACTGATCAAGGGCTACAACGAGAGCCTCGCCGCTGCCGAGCAGGCGCGCGTTGCCCTCATGCCGTAAGGAACCCGCACGTGACCGAGCCGCTCAATCTCGAAGCCATGCTGCCGGAGCTGATCCTCACGATCGGCGCCATGGCATTGCTCATGCTCGGCGTCTTCGCCAAGCGCGAGCGCGGCGAGTTGGTCATCTGGCTCTCCATTGGCATGCTCGTACTTGCGGGCGTAGCGGTCACGAACGGCAGCGGCACGGTCACGCTCTTCAACGACAGTTTCATTATCGATCCTTACGCCCGCGCGCTGAAGCTGCTCACGCTGATCGGCGCTGGCGCTTCGCTGCTGATGTCGATCGATTACTGGCGCGAGGAGGGGGGCCTCAAATTCGAGTTCCCGATCCTCGTCCTGCTTGCCACCGCCGGCATGATGATGATGATCTCGGCCAACGATTTCATCGCGCTCTATGTCGGGCTGGAACTCCAAAGCCTCGCGCTCTACGTGGTCGCGGCCTTCAAGCGCGACTCGGCGCGCTCGGCGGAAGCGGGGCTCAAATATTTCGTCCTCGGCGCGCTGTCCTCAGGCATGCTGCTCTACGGTGCCTCGCTCATCTATGGCTTTACCGGCTCGACGCAGTTCACGCAGATCGCCGAGGCGGTGCAGCCGTCCGGCGCCAATCTCGGCCTGATCTTCGGGCTGGTATTCCTCATGGCGGGCTTCGCCTTCAAGATCTCGGCGGTGCCCTTCCATATGTGGACGCCCGACGTCTATGAAGGCGCGCCGACGCCCGTCACCGCCTTCTTCGCGGCGGCGCCCAAGCTCGCCGCCATGGCGCTCACCGTGCGCGTGCTCATCACCGCCTTCCCCGCGGTCACCACGCAATGGCAGCAGATCGTGGTGTTCCTCTCCATCGCCTCGATGGCGCTCGGAGCGTTTGCCGCGATCGGCCAGACCAACATCAAGCGGCTGATGGCCTATAGCTCGATCGGGCATATGGGCTACGCGCTGGTCGGGCTCGCGGCGGGCAGCCCCGAGGGCGTGCAGGGCCTGATCGTCTATCTCGCCATCTATCTCGCGATGACGCTCGGCACCTTCGCGGTGATCCTCTCGATGCGCCGCGACGGCCGTCTGGTCGAGGACATCGACCAGCTTTCCGGCCTTTCCCGCACAAGCCCGATGATGGCCTTCCTGCTCGCCATGCTGCTTTTCTCGCTCGCGGGCATTCCGCCCCTTGCGGGCTTCTTCGCCAAGTTCTACGTCTTCCTCGCCGCGATCCACGCCGGCCTTTACGCGCTCGCCGTCATCGGCGTCCTCTTGAGCGTGGTGGGGGCCTATTACTATCTACGCATCGTCAAGATCATGTATTTCGACGCTCCTGCCGAACGCTTCGAGCCGATGCCGGCCCTCCTTGCCGTCGTCCTCGGCGTGACCGGCGCGTTTATCTTGTTCTATTTCATACACCCAGCGCCGCTCGTGGCCTTCGCCGGGGCGGCAGCCACGTCATTGTTCTGATGAGCTATTTATCCTCAACCGCGCCGAAGCTGCCGCAAGGCTACCGCCTGCTCAAGATGGAGACGGTCGACTCCACCAATGCCGAGGCCAGACGGCGCGCGGAAGCCGGCGAGCCCGGCCCGCTCTGGATCTGGTCGGCGCGCCAGTCGCAAGGCCGCGGCCGCGGCGGGCGCGAATGGGTGCTCGCATCACGGCAACCTGTTCGCGAGCCTGCTGATCCGTCTGAACGTGCCGCTTCAGGTCGCGGGCCAGCTCTCGCTTGTCGCGGGCCTCGCCGCCTATGATACGATCGCGAAGCTCGTTTCCTATGAAGGCCGCTCCGAGCTGCTGCTCAAATGGCCGAACGACGTGCTGCTCTCGGACGAGAAGGTCGCGGGTATGCTTCTCGAGAACGTCGGCAGCTCGACCGGAGACCGGTCGCTCGTCGTGATGGGGACCGGCATCAACCTCGCAAGCTATCCTGAGAACCTCGAGCAGCCCGCGGTCAGCCTCGCCGCTTACGGTATGGGCGTCGCGCCGGCCATAGCGCTCGAGGCGCTTGCAAAGCACACGCATGACTGGCTCGCGCGTTGGGGCGAGGGCTTCGGCTTCCCAGCGATCCGCCGCGCCTGGCTCGACCGGGCGGGGCCGATAGGCAGGCCGCTCACCGTGCGCCTCAACGGGGAAGAGATTGAAGGCAGCTATGCCGGCCTCGACTCCGACGGGGCGCTGAAGCTCAAGACCGAAGATGGCGAGCGCAGGATCACCGTCGGCGACGTGTTCTTTTCGAGGCGGTGAGGCCGCCAATCCCCAAAATGGCGCGAACGACAAACGGAAAGGGAACCGATTTCGTGTTCCTGCCGCTCGGCGGCGTGGGCGAGATCGGCATGAACCTGTACCTCTACGGCTACGGGCGCGACGGCGCGCGCGAATGGCTGATCGTCGACATGGGCGTCACCTTCGGCAGCGAATACGAGCCGGGCATCGACGTGATCCTGCCCGACATCCGCTTCCTGGAAGAGGAGCGGCACAACATCGTCGGCCTTCTGCTTACGCACGCGCATGAGGATCATTTCGGCGCGGTCATCGATCTCTGGCCGCTGCTGTCCGGCGTCACGGTCTACGCCACGCCGTTTACCGCCGAGATGCTCAAGTCGAAGCTCGCCGAGATCGGGCTCGTCAACGGCTTCCCGCTCGAGGTCCTGCCGATGGGCGCGCGCCGCACAATCGGCCCGTTCGATATCGAGCTTGTCAGCATGTCGCATTCGATCCCCGAGCCGTCTGCCGTGGTGATCCGGACCCCGCTTGGCGCAGCGCTGCATACCGGCGACTGGAAGCTCGACGAGAACCCGCTGACCAGCGCGCCGACCGATATCGCGCGGCTGAAAGAGCTTGGCGAGGAGGGGCTCGCGGCGCTCGATCTGCGACTCGACCAATGCCGTGCGAGACGGCGTCTCGGCGTCGGAGGCCGATGTCGCGCTCGTGCTCGAGCAGCTCATCCGCGAGGCGCCGCGCCGCGTGGCGGTGACGACCTTCGCCTCGAACGTTGCGCGCATCGGATCGGTCGCCAAGGCTGCGCACGCCGCCGGCAGCGAGCTTGTCGTGGTCGGACGCGCCATGCATCGCGTCATCGAGGCGGCGCAGACCACCGGCTATCTCGATCCTGACCTCGCTTATCACCAGGAGACGGCATTCGAGAGCCTTCCCCCGCGCAAGGTGGTCGCGCTCTGCACCGGCAGCCAGGGTGAGGCGCGCGCTGCGATGGCGCGCATCGCGCTCGATGAGCACCCTAACGTGTCGCTCGATCCGGGCGACCGCGTGATCTTCTCCTCGCGCACCATTCCCGGCAACGAGAAGGCCGTCGCGCGCGTGCAGAACGGCCTCGCCGACCGTAGGGTGGAGGTCATCACCGACCAGGACGCGCCGGTGCATGTCTCAGGCCACCCGCGCCGCGGCGAGCTCGAGCAGCTTTATGGCTGGCTGAGGCCCAAGATCGCCATTCCGATGCACGGCGAGGGGCGGCATCTCGAAGCGCATGCGCAGACTTGCCGAGCAGCTCGGCGTGAGCGAGGTGGTGCGCGCGCGGAACGGCGCCATGGTGCGCCTCCTTCCGGGCCCCGCCGCCATCATCGACGATGTGCCGACAGGTCAGGCTCTATCGCGATGGGCTGATCCTCACCCGCGCCGATGACGGCCAGGTGCGCGAGCGCCGCAAGTTGAGCTTCGCGGGCACCATCTCGGTGTCGCTGGTGCTGTCGGAGAAGGGCGTGCTGCTCGCCGACCCCGAGGTCGCGCTCACCGGCCTTCCCTCGGTCGACGCCGAGGGCACGCCGTTCGCGACCATCGCGCGGGACGCCGCCATCGGCACAATCGAGAGCATCCCGCGCCCGCGCCGAAAGGATCAGGCACTGGTGAGCGAGGCCGTGCGCCGGGGCGTGCGCGCGGCGGTCAATCAGGCCTGGGGCAAGAAGCCCCTCTGTTCCGTGCTGCTCACGGTGCTATAGGAAGTGCCATGATCGGACGCTTGAACCACGTCGCCATCGTCGTGCCGGACCTGAAGGCCGCGGCGGACATCTATCGCAACACGCTCGGCGCGAAGGTCTCGGCGGAAGAGGACCAGCCCGAGCACGGCGTCACGACCGTGTTCATCGAGCTGCCCAACACCAAGATCGAGCTGCTCGGCATGCTTGGCGAGAATTCGCCGATCGCGGGCTTCCTCGAGCGCAATCCGAATGGCGGCATCCACCATCTCTGCTACGAGGTGCCGGACATCCTCGCGGCGCGCGACAGGCTCGTCGCGCAAGGCGCGCGCGTGCTGGGCCAAGGCGAGCCGAAGATCGGCGCGCACGGCAAGCCCGTGCTGTTCCTGCACCCGAAGGATTTCTGCGGCACGCTGATCGAGCTCGAAGAGGCGTAAGCCGGGAAGGGCGCGCGCGCCATGAACCTCGCCTTCGCCTTCGCCATCTATTTCATCATCTGGTGGCTCGTGCTGTTCGCCATGCTGCCGATCGGCGTGCGCACCGCCGAGGAGGCGGGCGAGGAGGCGGTGCCTGGTGCTGCCGACAGCGCGCCGCTCCTACCGCGGCTCTTGCCCAAGATGCTCGCCACCACGGTTTTCGCGAGCCTGATCTTCGCCTTCGTCTACGCGATCGTCGTCCACCACATCATCACGCTCGACGACATTCCGTTCTTCCCCCGCTACGAGCGCATGCAGTAGGCGGCAATGCCGAGCACAAAAAAAAGCAAGGCTCGCTGGCCTTGCTTCAGTAACAGGACTCCTTGTCTCTCGGCGCAGCGGGACTCGCCCGTCGGTTCGACAATCGAGATTGCTGGCTAAGAGCGGCAGCACCCATGCTCAAGCATGTTCAGCGCGCCTGGAGTTACTTCCTCCCAAGACTTGGACCTGGTCCAATCTCAACGCGGAACTCCGAGATCTTACCGGTCCCGAACTCTCTCACGTTGTGGTGCGCACCCTAGCGCGCTTGCGCCAAATTGTCACCATGATTGTGACGCGTCGCCGCAGATTTAATGCTTGGCACGACCTTCCAAGGGACCCCCATGCCCCAGATCGGTCTAAATGTAGAACTCCGCTATCACACAACCTGCGGGCTAAATCTTGGGCGCAAAGAGGCCGCTCGCGGGATTGCTTAGCCTTGCGAAAGTAAGCTATTAGCCGCGCCAGGGGCCGCGAGGGACGTGATTTCGCCCCCGCGTCAGCATTTCGACCTGTCAATGGGCGGCGACCCGCTCGTAACCGCCCCAACCCCGCGCGAAAAGGCCGCCAATGCGCCTCAGCCGCTATTTCCTGCCCCTGCTGCGCGACGACCCCAAGGAGGCCGAGATCGTCTCCCACCGGCTGATGCTCAGGGCAGGCATGATCCGCCAGTCGAGCGCCGGCATCTATTCCTGGCTGCCGCTCGGCTACCGCGTGCTCAGCAAGATCGAGCAGATCGTGCGCGAGGAGCAGGACCGGGCCGGCGCGCTTGAGCTTCTGATGCCCACCATCCAGCCCGCCGAGATTTGGCGCGAGAGCGGCCGCTACGAGGATTACGGCAAGGAGATGCTCCGCATCGAAGACCGCCACGAGCGCGAGATGCTCTACGGGCCGACCAACGAGGAGCTGATCACGCAGATCTTCCGCGACGGGGTGAAGTCCTACAAGGAGCTGCCGCGCATCCTCTATCACATTCAGTGGAAGTTTCGCGACGAGATCAGGCCGCGCTTTGGCGTCATGCGCGGGCGTGAGTTCCTGATGAAGGACTCCTACTCGTTCGACCTCGATCTCGAAGGCGCGCGGCGCTCCTACAACAAGATGTTCGTGTCATATCTGCGCACCTTCGCGCGCATGGGGCTCAAGTCGATTCCCATGGCGGCCGACACCGGACCGATCGGCGGCGACCTCTCACACGAGTTCATCATCCTCACCGAGACCGGCGAGAGCGAGGTCTATTGCCACAGAGACCTGCTCGCTCTCGATCCGCCCGGCGCGGACCTCGACTACGAGCAGGACCTCACGCCGCTGATCAAGACCTTCACCGGCAAATATGCCTCGACCGACGAGAAGCACGATGCGGACCGGTTCGCCAAGGAGGTGCCGGCAAAGGACCAGGTGACCGCGCGCGGGATCGAGGTCGGCCACATCTTCTTCTTCGGCACGAAATATTCGGAAGCCATGGGCTGCAAGGTTCAAGGCCCTGACGGCGATCTTGTCGCTGTGCAGATGGGCTCCTACGGCGTCGGCGTGTCGCGGCTGGTCGGCGCCATCATCGAGGCGTCGCATGACGATGCCGGCATCATCTGGCCGGGCTCGGTCGCGCCCTTCGATGTCGGTCTGATCAACGTCAAGGTCGGCGACCGTGCGACCGACACGGCGTCCGAGGAGCTCTATGCAAGAACTCGAAGCGGCGGGCCTGAGCGTGCTTTACGACGACCGCGACGACAGGGCAGGGGCCAAGTTCGCCGCCATGGACCTGATCGGCCTGCCCTGGCAGGTCGTGGTGGGGCCCAAAGGCCTCGCGTCAGGCGAGATCGAGCTGAAGGAGCGCGCGACCGGCGCCCGCCATAGTCTCACCTTCGACGCCGCGTTGAATCGGCTCGTGGCATCGGCGGAAGAATCGCGGAAGGAAGCGGCATGAGCAGCGCAGCCGGAACGACGCGGGCATTCGCGCCCTTCGAATGGCTGATCGCGTTGCGCTATTTGCGCCCACGGCGGAAGGAAGGCTTCATCTCGGTCATCGCGCTCTTCTCCTTCATCGGCATCGTGCTCGGCGTCGCCACGTTGATCGTGGTCATGGCCGTGATGAACGGCTTCCGCCAGGAGCTGTTCAACAAGATGCTCGGATTGAACGGGCACGTCGTGGTGCACAGCCTCGGCAATTTCACCGACTATGACGACGTGGCTGGGCGCGTGCGTGGCGTTAAGGGCGTGAAATACGTTCTACCTCTGGTCGAGGGACAGGTCATGGCCTCGACACCCTCCTCCCAGACCGGCGCGCTCGTGCGAGGCTTGCGCGAGGCCGACCTGACAAGCCTCACTGCCGTCTCCAAGAACATCCGCCACGGCACGCTCGACGGCTTCGACAAGGAGCCTGGCATCGCGCTCGGCAGCCGCATGGCGAACGACCTGAATGTCAGGATCGGCGACGAGGTCTCGCTGCTGACACCGCGCGGGCCCTCGACCGCGCTCGGTACCGCGCCGCGCGTGAAGCGCTATCCCGTCGCCGCGATCTTCGAGATCGGCATGTCCGAATACGATGCGAGCATCATGTTCATGCCGCTCAACGAGGCGCAGAAATATTTCAACCAGCCCGACACCGTCACCGTGCTTGAAGTCGTGCTCAATTCCCCCGACGAGGTGGGCGAGCTCGGACCGAAGATCGTCTCCGCCGGCGGCCCCAGCATCTACATCACCGACTGGCGCCAGCGGAACGCGACCTTCTTCAATGCGCTCGAGGTCGAGCGCAACGTCATGTTCCTGATCCTCGCGCTGATCGTGCTGGTCGCCGCGCTCAACATCATCTCCGGACTCATCATGCTGGTGAAGGACAAAGGCCGCGACATCGCCATCCTGCGCACCATGGGCGCGACCCGCGGCGCGGTCATGCGCGTGTTCTTCATTACCGGCACGAGCATCGGTGTGGTGGGCACGTTGGCTGGCCTCGCGCTCGGCATGCTGGTCTGCCTCAACATTGAGCGCCTGCGCGAGTTCATCGGCTGGATCACGCGGACCGAGCTGTTCCCGGCCGAGCTTTATTATCTCTCGCAGCTTCCCGCCGACATGAACCCGAAGGAGACTGCCGCCATCGTCGTCATGGCGCTAGCGCTCTCGATCCTCGCCACGCTCTATCCGTCCTGGCGCGCATCGCGTCTCGATCCGGTCGAAGCCCTGCGTTACGAGTAGGCCGCCCGTGGACAGCCCAAGACATGCCCCGGTGATTCGCCTCGAACGGCTCGAGCGCGCCTATGTCCAGGGTCCGCGCCGGATCGATGTCCTGAAGGGTGCGTCCGCGTCCTTCTTTCCCGGGGAGACGGTGGCGCTGCTCGGCCCCTCCGGCGCCGGCAAGTCAACGCTGCTGCATATCGCGGGCCTCTTGGAGAAGCCCGACTCGGGCGCTGTGCTGATCGACGGCATCGACTGCATCAAGCTCTCCGACAAGGAGCAGACCCGCATGCGGCGCATGGAGGTCGGCTTCGTCTATCAGTTCCACCATTTGCTGCCTGAGTTCTCGGCGCTCGAGAACGCCATGCTGCCGCAGCTGATCGCAGGGCGGGGGAGCGAAGAGGCGGAGGCGCGCGCCAAGGAGCTGCTCGGATCGCTCGGGCTTTCCGAGCGCTGGGACCACAGGCCGACGCAGCTTTCCGGCGGCGAGCAGCAGCGCGTGGCCATTGCGCGCGCCGTCGCCAATGGGCCGAAGGTCCTGCTCGCCGACGAGCCGACCGGCAATCTCGATCCGCCCACGGCCGAGCGCGTGTTCGAGGAGCTGCTCAAGCTCGTCCGGGACGAGGGCGTGGCCGCCGTGGTGGCAACCCACAATCTCGACCTCGCCGCCCGCATGGACCGCGTGCTGCGCCTCGCCGACGGCCTTCTGGTCGAGGAGGAAGTTGCCGGTAGTCAAGGTTGCCCGGCGCTGACGGGCTTGCTGAACATAACGAGAACATCATAAACTCGGGCCGGTCATGGCCGGGCTTGTCCCGGCCATCCACGAGTGTGGCCGTGCCGCTGTCCAATGCGTGGATGCCCGGCACAAGGCCAGGCATGACGAAGGATCAAAATAGCGGGGACAACTTTGCTCGCCCCGCTCGAACGACTCGGACAAATCCGCAACGGTGTGGGCGTGGGAACGACACAAGAAACAGCACCGGCGCACCCCTTCGTGCATCTTCGGGTGCACTCGGCCTATTCGCTGCTGGAAGGCGCGCTCACGATTCCGAAGCTCGCGGCGCTCGCCCTAGCCGACCATGCGCCGGCGCTCGCGCTGACGGACTCCAACAATCTGTTCGGCGCGCTCGAATTCTCCCAGGAGCTTGCCAAGGCGGGCATCCAGCCGATCGTCGGGCTGACGCTCTCGCTCGCTTTCGCCGATACTCGCGAGCCGATGCGCGGCAACGGCGACCTCAACGCGCCGCGCGCCGACGGCCGCATCGCGCTGCTCGCCAAGGACGCGGAAGGCTATGCCAATCTGATGCGGCTCTCGACCGCCGCCTATTTCGCGGCTTCGGAGTCGGGCGAGGTGGTGACTGCGCTCTCGGAACTTGCCGCGCATGCCGCAGGACTGATCGCGCTGACCGGAGGCCCCGAGGGGGTCATCGACCGCGCGCTCGCCGACGGCAATGCCGAGCTTGCCCGCGCGCGGCTTGAAGCTCTGCACGATCTTTTCGGCGACCGGCTCTATGTGGAGGCTGCAGCGCCATGGCCTGCCGCAAGAGCGCGCCGTCGAGCCGCAACTGCTCGAGCTTGCCTACGATCTCGACCTGCCCATCGTCGCCACTAACGAGCCTTATTTCGCGACGCGCGACGATTTCGAAGCGCATGACGCGCTGATCTGTATCGCCGAAGGGAGCTATGTCGCGGTCGACGACCGGCGCCGTCTGAGCCCCGAGCATTACTTCAAGACGCGCCGAGCAGATGCGCGAGCTGTTCGCCGACCTGCCCGAGGCGATCGAGACGACGAGCGAGATCGCGCGGCGCTGCGCTTTCCGGCCGATGGCGCGCCAGCCGATCCTCCCACCCTTCCTCAGCGACGCCGCCGTAACCGCGAGCGCGCTCTCTGAGACCGAGGCGGCCGAGCTCAGGCGGCAGGCTGAGGAGGGCCTCGGCATTCGGCTCGCCGAGCACGGGCTCGCGCCGGGCTTCGACCGCGGCGGCTTACGCCGAGCGCCTCGCCTTCGAGCTCGATGTCATCATCCGCATGAACTACCAGGGCTATTTCCTGATCGTCGCGGACTTCATCAAATGGACCAAGGCGCAAGGGATCCCCGTTGGCCCCGGGCGCGGCTCGGGCGCGGGCTCCCTCGTCGCCTACGCGCTCACCATCACCGACCTCGACCCGATCCGCTTCGGCCTGCTGTTCGAGCGCTTCCTCAACCCGGAGCGCATCTCGATGCCCGACTTCGACATCGATTTCTGCCAGGACCGGCGCGACGAGGTGATCGCCTATGTGCGCGAGCGCTATGGCGCGCATCGCGTGGCGCATATCATCACCTTCGGCAAGCTGCAGGCGCGCGCGGTGCTGCGCGACGTAGGCCGCGTGCTGCAGATGCCCTACGGACAGGTGGACCGGCTCTGCAAGCTCGTGCCGATGAACCCGGCGAACCCGATCACGCTTCCGCCAGGCGATCGCCGGCGAGCCGCGCCTGCAGGAAGCGCGCGACAACGAGCCGATCGTGGCCAAGCTGCTCGATATCGGCCAGCGGCTCGAAGGCCTCTACCGCCACGCCTCGACCCATGCCGCGGGCGTGGTCATCGCCGACCGGCCGCTGATCGAGCTCGTGCCGCTCTACCGCGACGCGCGCGCGCAGCTCCCCGCCACGCAGTTCAGCATGAAATGGGCCGAGGAAGCCGGTCTCGTGAAGTTCGATTTCCTCGGGCTTAAGACGCTCACCGTGATCGAGACGGCGCGCGCGCTCATCGCGCGCAAAGGCATCGCGCTCGACCCCGCCAAGCTGCCGCTCGACGACCCCGCCACGTACGAGTTGCTCCAGCGCGGCGACACGGTCGGCGTATTCCAGCTCGAAGGCCAAGGCATGCGCGACGCGCTGCGCAAGCTGAAGCCCGACCGCTTCGAGGACATCATCGCCATCGTCGCGCTCTATCGGCCGGGTCCGATGGACAACATCGACTCCTACGTGAACCGCAAGCACGGGCGCGAAACGATCGAAACGCTCCACCCGATGATCGCGCCGATTCTCGCGGAGACCTACGGCGTCATCATCTACCAGGAGCAGGTGATGCAGATCGCGCAGGTGCTGTCCGGCTTCACGCTCGGCCAGGCCGACATGCTGCGCAAGGCCATGGGCAAGAAGATCAGGAAAGAGATGGCGGCGCAGAAGGAGCGCTTCGTCGACGGCGCGGTGGCGAACGGCGTCGATCATGCCCGCGCCGAATACATTTTCGAGCTGGTGGCGAAATTCGCGGGCTACGGCTTCAACAAATCGCACGCCGCAGCCTACGCGCTGATCGCCTACCAGACGGCATATCTGAAGGCGAACCATCCGATCGAGTTCCTGGCGGCGTCGATGACGCTCGACATGGGCAATGCCGACAAGCTGAACGGCTTCGCGCAGGAAGCCCGCCGCCTCGGGCTGAAGATCGAGCCGCCGTCCGTCAACCGCTCGGAGGTCGGCTTCGTGCCGGGCGAGGGCGCCATCCGCTATTCGCTCGCGGCGCTCAAGAACGTCGGACGTCACGCCGTCGAGCACATCGTGGCGTTGCGCGAGGAGAGCGGCACGTTCCGCGACGTTTCGGACTTCGCCCGCCGCGTCAATCCGCGCATGGTCAACAAGCGCGCGCTCGAGACGCTTTCCGCGGCCGGCGCGCTGGATGAGCTCGGCGTCGACCGCGCCACGGCCTACGCCAATGTCGATCGCATCGTCGCCGAGGGAAATCGCACTGCCGAGACGAGCGCCGAGGGGCAGGACGATCTCTTCTCCGGCGCGCTGCATGCGCCGCCGCCGCTCGAGCTGCGGACTGCTAAGCCATGGCCCCCGACCGACCGGCTCTCGCGCGAGTTCGAGGCGGTCGGCTTCTTCCTCACCGGCCATCCGCTCGACGATTACGAGGACGTGCTCGAGGCGCTCGGCGCCGAGAGTTGGATCTCGTTCGCCGCCAAGGCGCGGACCCGCCGTGTGGTGGGAACGCTTGCCGGCATTGTCCTGCATGCCCGCGAGCGGCAGGGCAAGAGCGGCAATATGTACGCCTTCGTGGCCTTCTCCGATCCCACCGGCCAGTTCGAGGCGGTCGTGTTCTCCGAGACGCTTGCCGCCTCCCGCGCGCTTCTCGAGCCCGGCACGGCCGTGCTGCTCGATGCCGAAGCCGAGGCCGACGCCGAGACCGTCAAGGTCCGCGTGCAGAAGCTCACCTCGCTCGACAAGGCCGCCGAGCAGCGCCGCGCAGGCATGAAGGTCTATCTTGCTGATACGCGCGCGCTCAGCACCCTCGCCGAGCAGGTCGGAGGCGAAGGCGGCCAGGGCCAGTTGCGCCTCGTGCTCCGCGTCGACGATCGCGAGGTGGAGTTCGACGTGTCGAGAGGAGTCGATGCCACGCCGAAGCAGCGCAGCGCGCTGAAGCTCGTCGAAGGGATCGCCGCCGTCAGCGCGCTTTAGGAGGGCGCGGGCCTTGCCAAGGCCCTGCGCGGTCACTATAAACCGCCCATCTCACACGCGGGGTGCAAGCGTCGCTAAGGCCCTATCGGCCGAAAGCAGTTCGCTCCGGTGATCTGGCAAATCCCAGGTCCATCCCCGCGGCGGCAGAACCGGAAAAAGGAGTAAGCAGGCCAATGGCACTGCCCGACATCACTATGCGCCAGCTTCTGGAAGCGGGCGTGCATTTCGGCCATCAGACGCATCGTTGGAACCCGAAAATGGCGCCGTATATTTACGGCTCCCGCAACAACATCCACATCATCGACCTGACCCAGACCGTGCCGCTCCTGCATCAGGCGCTGCTCACCGTCTCGGACGTGGTGGCCAAAGGCGGCCGCGTGCTGTTCGTCGGCACCAAGCGCCAGGCTTCGGAAGCTGTCGCTGACGCCGCGCGATCCTGCGCGCAGTATTTCGTCAATCACCGCTGGCTCGGCGGGACGCTGACCAACTGGCGCACCATCTCGAACTCGATCAAGCGCCTCAAATATCTCGAGGAGATGCTGGCGGGGGAAACGCACGGCCTCACCAAGAAGGAGCTGCTGCAGCTCACCCGTGAGAAGGACAAGCTCGAGCGTTCGCTTGGCGGCATCAAGGACATGGGCGCGCTGCCCGACCTGATGTTCGTCATCGACACCAACAAGGAGTCGATTGCCATCGCCGAGGCCCGCAAGCTGCATATGCCGGTGGTGGCCGTGGTCGATTCGAACTGCGATCCCGAAGGGATCAGCCACCCGATCCCCGGCAATGACGACGCGGGCCGCGCCATCACGCTTTATTGCGACCTCATCTCGCGCGCCGCGATCGACGGGCTCGAGCGCGCGCAAGGCGGGATCGGCATCGATATCGGCGCGGCCGAGCAGCCGGCGGGCGAGTCCGGGCTTGAGACCGAGGAGGGTTCTGGCGAAGCGCCAAGGACCGAGCAGCGGCCGAAGCGGAAACCGCTCAGGAGCGCAGGCCGCGGCGGCGACGGCAGGGCGAGGCCTGGCGGGGCAAGGCCTGGCGGCGGCGCCGGCGCGGGCCTCGGAAGCCGAAGGCCGAAGCGGCAGTAAGCAAGCCCGAGACGCAAGAAGGTTGAGGCCGGGGTGCCCGCGAGAGCGGGCCCGGCCCGGTAGAGGCTAGACAGACATGGCAACGATTGAAGCAGCCACGGTGAAAGAGCTCCGCGACAAGACCGGCGCGGGCATGATGGACTGCAAGGCGGCGCTTGCCGAGACCGGCGGCGACATGGAGGCCGCGGTCTACTGGCTGCGCGCCAAGGGCCTTGCCAAGGCCGCCAAGAAGGCCGGCCGGGTCGCGGCCGAGGGCTTGATCGGGCTCGCCGCCGCGCCGAAAGAGGCGGCGCTGGTCGAGGTGAATTCCGAGACCGACTTCGTCGCGCGCAACCAGAAATTCCAGGACATGGTGAGCGCGATCGCTTCAGGCGCGCTGAAGGTGAAGGGCAACCTCGCCAAGCTCGCCGACGCCAAATATGGAGGCGGCAAGGCGACCGTCGCCGAGACCGTCAAGGAGATGATCGGGTCCATCGGCGAGAACATGACGCTCCGCCGCTCTGCTGCACTCGCCGTCGGCAAGGGCGCCGTGGCGAGCTACATGCATAATCAGATCGCACCGGGGCTCGGCAAGATCGGCGTCATCGTCGCGCTCGAGTCCGCGGGCGACGCCGACAAGCTTGCCGCTTTCGGCAAGCAGGTCGCCATGCATATCGCAGCCGCGAACCCGCAGGCCGTCGACGCGACGAGCCTCGACAAGACGCTCATCGAG
Organism: uncultured Alphaproteobacteria bacterium; assembly: GCA_963832515.1. Taxonomy (GTDB): domain Bacteria; phylum Pseudomonadota; class Alphaproteobacteria; order Rhizobiales; family Methyloligellaceae; genus Methyloceanibacter. The sequence goes on along the minus strand of CAWHUE010000006.1, from coordinate 29,629 downwards.
CGCGAGCGCGCGGTGCTCACCGAGCAGGCCAAGGACTCCGGCAAGCCCGCCGCCGTGATCGAGAAAATGGTCGAGGGCCGCCTGCGCAAGTTCTACGAGGAGGTCGTCCTTCTCGAGCAGCCCTTCGTGCACGATCCGGATCTCACCGTCGCCAAGGCGCTCGCGGCGGCCGAGAAGGACGCGGGCGCGCCGATCAAGATCACCGGTTTTCATCGCTTCGCGCTCGGCGAGGGGATCGACCGGCCCGACAGCGATTTCGCGGCGGAAGTCGCCGCTGCCGCCTCGGGGAGCTAGAGCGGCGGCGTAACCCCCAGCCGTTTCGTTTGCGCGCGCGGCGCGTCCTCGCCGCCGGAGAGTCGAGCCGATGGCAAAGCCACAAGCTCTCGCAAAACTTCGCTACAAGCGCGTGCTCGTGAAGATGTCAGGTGAGGCGCTGGGCGGCGAGAAGGGCTACGGCATCGACCTCAGCGTCGTGGCGCCGATCGCCAAGCGACATCGCCAAGGCAGCGGCCGCGGGCGCCGAGATTTGTCTCGTGGTCGGGGGCGGCAACATCTTCCGCGGTCTGATGGCGTCCGAGAGCGGCATGGACCGCGCCACCGCGGACTATATGGGCATGCTCGCCACAGTGATGAACGCGCTCGCGCTTAAGACCGCGATCGAGCGCGAAGGCCAGTCCGCCCGCGTGCTGTCCGCGATTCCGATGCCGACCGTGTGCGAGCCCTATATCCGCGACAAAGCGCTCGATCACCTCGAGAAAGGCCATGTCGTGGTCTTCGCCGGCGGCACCGGCAACCCCTTTTTCACCACCGACACGGCGGCCGCGCTCAGGGCCGCGGAGATGGGTTGCGAGGCTTTGCTCAAGGCCACGCAGGTCGACGGGGTCTACAGTGCCGACCCGGAAACCACGCCCAACGCCACCCGCTACGACCGCCTCACCTATGGCGAGGTCCTTAAGCAGGACCTCAGGATCATGGACGGGGCCGCGATCGCGCTTGCGAGGGACAATCGGATTCCGATAATTGTGTTTTCCATCAAGAGCCAAGGTAGCTTAGCTCTGGTGCTGCAAGGGAGGGGCTCCTCGACCGTGATCGCACACGCGGCGAGGGGCTGATCGCGAACCATGGCTGACTTCGACCTGAAGGAGATCGAGCGGCGCATGCGCGGCGCGGCGTCAGTCCTGAAACAGGAGTTCGGCGGCTTACGCACCGGGCGCGCCAATGCCGGCTTGCTGGACCCGATCATGGTCACGGCCTATGGCAACGCCATGCCGCTCAACCAGGTGGCCACCATCAACGTGCCCGAGCCCCGCATGATCACCGTGCAGGTCTGGGACCGGACCAATGTCGGCGCGGTGGAGCGCGCCATCAGGGAGTCCGACCTCGGGCTGAACCCGGTGATCGACGGCCAGACTCTTCGCCTGCCCATCCCCGAGCTCAATGAGGAGCGGCGCCAGGAGATCGTCAAGGTCGCCCACAAATATGCCGAGCAGGCGCGCATCGCCGTGCGTAACGTACGCCGCGACGGCATGGAGCACCTGAAGCGCGCCGAGAAGGACGAGCACATGAGCAAGGACGAGCATCATTCGCTCGCCACCAAGGTGCAGGACTTGACCGACAAGATCATCAAAGAGATCGACGAGGCCCTTGCGAGCAAGGAAGCCGAGATCATGCAGGTATAGATGGACGAGGCGGGCCCACATCACGCGCTGGCCCGGGAACGGAGCAGCAGAACGTGACCCTTGCGATGGACAAGCGCGCGTGGCAGCCGGCGGAGAACCCGACCGCCTGCCATGTCGCCATCATCATGGACGGTAACGGTCGCTGGGCCGCCGAGCGCGGGCTGCCGCGCACCGAAGGCCACCGGCAGGGTGTCGAGGCCGTCAGGCGCACCGTCGAAGCCGCGCGCGAGCTCGGCATCACGCATCTCACATTGTTCAGCTTCTCCTCGGAGAACTGGTCGCGGCCTAAGCAGGAGATCCACGACTTGTTCGGCCTGTTGCGCCGTTTCATCCGCCGCGATCTCGCCGACCTGCACAAGAACAACATCCGCATCCGCGTGATCGGCACGCGTGCGGGGCTCGAACGCGACCTGTTGCGCCTGATCGACGATGCGATCGAGCTTACCAAGAACAATACGGGTCTCAATCTTACGATCGCCTTCAACTACGGCGCCCGCGATGAGATCGCGCGCGCCGCGCGGAAGCTCGCAGAGGACGTGCAAAGCGGCGCGGTCGCCGCCGCCGACGTGACGCCGGAAAGCTTCGCGGGCTATCTCGACACCGCCGATCTGCCGGACCCCGATCTCCTCATCCGCACGAGCGGCGAGCAGCGCCTGTCCAACTTCCTGTTGTGGCAGCTTGCCTATAGCGAGTTCGTGTTCGTCGACGTCTACTGGCCAGACTTCTCGCGCGAGCTGTTCGAGGCCGCGGTCGCCGAATATCAGCGGCGTAGCCGGCGCTTCGGTGGAACCTCGGCGAGATCCACCGCGTGAGCAGGCCGCGCGCGCTCACCCGAAGCACAAGCGAGCGGACCACGAGCCAAATGCCGGAACTCGCGACGCGCGTGGCCTCCGCCCTGGTGCTCGCCGCGCTCGCGATCGGCGCGGCACTCATAAGCCCCTGGACCTTCCTTCTGCTCGTGATTGCCGCAAGCTGCGTCATCGCTTGGGAGTGGGGACGGCTCACGCGCGGCGACGGCTCCGACCGCATCGCCGTGGTGCAGATGCTCGGTGTGGCTCTAGCGCTTGTGCTCGTCGCGCTAGGACGGCCTGCCTTCGCGCTCGGCGCGCTCGGGTTGACGGCGCTTGCTCTCGCCGCCGCAAGCGCCCGAACGCAATCTTTGCCGTGGGCCCTTGCCGGGCTGGCCTATGCGGCGCTACCCGCCGCAGCGCTGGTGTGGCTGCGCAGCGATGCAGCGCTCGGCGCGGTCGCGGTGCTCTACCTCCTTGCTGTGGCCTCGACCGCCGACACCGCCGCTTACGCCGCGGGGCGCCTGATCGGCGGTCCCAAGCTCGCGCCTCGCATCTCACCCAACAAGACCTGGAGCGGCTTTGCGGCAGGCTTGCTGGCGCCGGCCCTGATCGGCTGCGCTTTCGCCGCCTATCTCGGCGGCAAGTCCGCGGCCTGGCTCGCTTTTGTCAGCGTGGCGCTTGCGCTCGCCTGTCAAATGGGCGACCTGATCGAGAGCGCGGTGAAGCGCCGGTTCGGGACCAAAGACATGAGCGCACTCATTCCAGGCCATGGCGGGTTGCTCGACCGGATCGACAGTCTCCTCCTCGCCGCGGTCCTGGCCGCCTTTATTGCGCTTCGCGATCCCGCTAATCCGGCCAGCGGCTTGCTGATCTGGTAGAGTGGCAGATGCGTTCGCCCCTGACATCGGTGAGCATCGAGATTGCCGCGAGGCCTTCGCGCGGCCGCCGCATCTCCGTTCTCGGCGCGACCGGCTCGATCGGGGAGAGCACGCTCGATCTCATCGGCCGCAATCCGGATGCGTACGAGGTCGTCGCGCTGACCGGAGGCTGCAACGCGCACCGCCTCGCCGAGCTCGCGATCCTGCATAAGGCCAGGCTCGCGGTGATCGCCGATGAGCGTTGCCATGCCGACCTCAAAGCGGCGCTCGCCGGCACGACTATCGAGACCGCGGCGGGGGAAGCGGCGCTGATCGAAGCGGCGAGCCGCCCGGCCGATTGGGTGATGGCGGCGATCGTCGGCGCCGCGGGCCTGAAGCCTACGCTCGCTGCTGTCCGCCAGGGGACTGCGACCGCGCTCGCCACCAAGGAATGCCTCGTCACGGCAGGTCATCTTTTCATGCAGGAAGTCGCCAGAGCGCGCACCACGCTGCTGCCGGTCGACTCGGAGCATTCCGCGGCGCTTCAGGTCATGGCGGACACCAGGCACGACCTGATCGAGACCGTCTGCCTCACGGCGTCCGGCGGTCCATTCCGCACCTGGAGCCGCGCGCAGATGGCCGAAGCCTCGCCCGAGCAGGCGCTCAATCATCCGAACTGGTCGATGGGACCCAAGGTGACCATCGATTCGGCGACGCTGATGAACAAGGGGCTCGAGCTGATCGAGGCGCATCATCTGTTCGGACTGCCGCCCGCCAAGCTCGACGTCTTGATCCATCCGCAATCCATCGTGCATTGCCTCGTCACGCTGGCCGACGGCTCGGTGCTCGCGCAGCTGAGCTGCCCGGACATGCGCACACCGATCGCCTACAGCCTCGCTTGGCCCGAGCGCATGCATGCGCCCACCAAGCGGCTCGACCTTGCAGCGCAAGGTGGACTTTCCTTCGAGGCACCGGACTCGGCGCGCTTTCCCGCGCTCTCGCTTGCGCGCGCGGCGCTTGCCGCCGGGCGCAGCGCGGGCACTGTGCTCAACGCGGCGAACGAGGTAGCGGTCGAGGCCTTCCTCGCCAAGCGGATCGGCTTCCTCGCCATCGCCGCTTTGGTCGAGGCGACGCTCGATGCACGTGCCGACCTCGCTTCGGTCGCGCCCTCGACCATCGACGACGCGCTCGCAGTGGATGCCGAAGTCGCGGGTGCATGCGAAGACCCTGCTTCACCGGTTTGCATCGCGCGAGGCCACAGGCTAAGAAGCGTCAAGATTTCGAGGATATCTTCCCTTATGGACACCATTTTCCAACTCGCCGGATTTCGGCGACACGCTGCTCCGCTACATAATTCCGTTCCTGTTCGTCCTCACCGTCGTGGTCTTCTTCCACGAGCTCGGCCACTTCCTGGTGGCACGGTGGTGCGGGGTCGCGATCAAGACCTTCTCGATCGGCTTCGGGCCCGAGATCTTCGGTTTCACCGACCGCAAGGGCACGCGCTGGCGGCTGTCCTGGATTCCGCTCGGCGGCTACGTGAAGTTTATCGACGACGAGAACGTGGCGAGCGCGGGCGGCCGGAAAGCCTTCGAGCAGCTCCCGCCCGAGCAGAAGGCGCGAAGCTTCCAGGGCAAGTCGTTCGCCCAGCGTGCGGCCATCGTCGCGGCGGGGCCGATCGCCAATTTCCTCCTCGCCATTGTCATCTTCACCGCCATCTTCACGTTCTTCGGGGAGCGCACGACCGACGCCAAGGTCGACGTGGTAAATCCGGGAAGTGCCGCCGAGCGTGCCGGCTTCCTGTCGGGCGACCGGATCATCAGCATCGACGGCGAGGCCATCGTGAGTTTCGGCCAAATGCAGCGCCTCGTCGGGACGAGCCCCGACCAGCCGCTTGTCTTCGTCGTCGAGCGCGGCGGCAAGACGATCGAGATCACGGCCACGCCCGAGCGCAAGGAGATCACCGACCGGTTCGGCAACACCGTGCGGCTCGGCCTCTTGGGCATTCAGCGGAGCGCTTCGCCGGACGACTGGACGCTCAAGCGGCACGACCCGTTCACCGCCTTGGTCATGGCCGTGAAGGAGACCTATTTCGTCATCTCCCGCTCGCTCTCCTATCTCTACGACGTCATCGTGGGCCGGGAAGCCGCCGACCAGCTTGGCGGGCCGATTCGCATTGCCCAAGTCTCCGGACAAGTCGCGACTGCGGGCTTTATTGCTCTACTCAACTTGGCGGCCATCATTTCTGTAAGTATTGGTCTAATTAATCTCTTCCCAATACCTATGCTCGACGGTGGTCATCTTCTGTTTTACGGAATCGAGGCGATCAGGGGGCGGCCGCTTAGCGAGTATGTGCAGGAGATCGGGTTCCGCATTGGGCTTGCATTTGTGCTCATGCTGATGATCTTCGCGACGTGGAACGACTTGATTCACTTGAAGTTTTTGTAGGAAACGCCTGACAGGGCTGGGCTTTTGGCGGTCCGCGAGGTCTCGCGCGCTTACAACCGCGCCGGACCAAAAAACTGCCACAAACCAATGGCCTGCTCCGTTCTTGAGGGAAAGAGCGCGCGTAGGCGCTCGGCTGAGGGGAATACGCCAGTAATGGTGCGGTGGACGTTGACGAGAGGGCTGCTTGCGGCCCTCCTGATGTTGAGTAGCGTCCCGCTCTCGCTTGGCATCAGCGCGAGTCCTCGGCGAGTTTTCCGCGTCAAGCTCAAGGCGTTATCCAGACCATCCGCGTCGAAGGCAACCGGCGCGTCGAGCCGGAAACCGTCCGCTCCTACCTCACCTTTGGGCCCGGCGACGCTTACGATCCCGCCGCGGTCGACGAATCCCTCAAGACCCTGTTCGCCACCGGCCTGTTCCAGGACGTCCGCATCAGGCGGGAAGGGTCGGTCATTGTCGTCATCGTGGCGGAAAACCCGATCGTGAATCAGGTCGCTTTCGAGGGCAATAAAGAGGTCGAAGACGAAACCCTCTCAGCCGAAGTCCAACTCAAGCCGCGCGCCGTTTACACGCGCGCCCGCGTGCAGGCCGACACCCAGCGCATTCTCGACGTCTATCGCAAGCAGGGCCTTTATTCGGCGCAAGTCGATCCCAAGATCATCCAGCTCGACACCAACCGAATTGACGTGGTGTTCGAGATCAACGAAGGACCGACCACCAAGGTCCGCGCCATCAACTTCATCGGCAATTCCGCCTTCAGCGATTCCCAGCTGCGCTTCGTGATCTCGACGACGCAGACCAACCTGCTGAGCTTCCTGAAAAACACCAATATCTACGACGCTGATCGCTTGAGCTACGACCGTGAGCTCCTGCGCCAGTTCTACATGAAGAACGGCTATGCCGACGTCCGTATCCTGTCCGCCACGGCGGACCTCGACACCGGCGGTCGCGGCTTCTTCATCACCTTCACCATTGAGGAAGGCCCGCGCTATCGGTTCGGCCCGGTCGATATCGAGACGGCTTTGCCCTCGCTCAATGTCGATGCGATCCGCGGCGGAATCCTGACGCGCACCGGGCGCGTCTACAATTCCGAGAAGGTGGAAAAGACGGTCGAGGCGCTCACCGTCAAGGTCTCCCAACAGGGCTACGCCTTCGCGCAAGTGCGGCCCCGATTCGACCGCGACCCGGCCAGTCAGACGATAGGAATCACTTACGTTATCGAGGAAGGTCCGCGCATCTATATCGAGCGCATCAACATCGTCGGAAATTTCCGCACGCAAGACGATGTCATCCGGCGCGAGTTCCGCTTCGCTGAAGGTGACGCCTATAACCGGCTGCTTGTCGAAACGGCACGCAAGCGGTTGCGCGCACTGGGCTTTTTCAAGGCGGTTGAGATCGATACGACGCCCGGCACGACGGCCGATCGCGTCGTCCTTACGGTCACCGTGGTCGAGCAGCCGACCGGCGAGCTTTCCTTCGGCGTCGGTTACTCGACGACCGAAGGCGTGATCGGCGACATCAGCGTCACCGAGCGCAACCTGATGGGTCGGGGCCAATATGTCAGGCTTGGCTTCTCGGGCAGCATGGAGCGCGCCCAGGTCGATTTCAGCTTCACCGAGCCCCGCTTCCTCGATCGCAACCTCGCAGCGGGCTTCGACCTGTTCCACAAGGAGGTCGATCTCCGCGACGTGGCCTCGTTCCGGCAGCGCAATACGGGCGCCAATCTCGCGCATGGGCTTCCCCATCGCCAACAATACCCAGCTCGGCGTTCGCTACCGGTTCGAGCGCGAAGAGATCTACGACGCGAACGCGAATGCATCGCTTGCCGTGCAGCAGGCCGCGGCGGAAGGCGAGGTCGATGTCTCGAGCGTCGGCTACACGGTCGCCTATGACACCCGCAACCTACCGCAATCGCCGACGAGCGGTGTGTTCGCCTCGTTCTCACAGGACCTCGCCGGCGTTGGCGGCGATGTGAACTACATCCGCTCTGTGGCGGACGGCCGCGGCTATTACCCGATCACCAACAAGATCACCCTTGTCGGCCGCGCGCAGGGCGGCGTGATCGAAGGCTGGGGCGGTAGCGACGTGCGCCTGACCGACCTGTTCTTCAAGGGCGGCGAGACCATTCGCGGCTTCGAGCGCGCCGGCTACGGCCCGCGCGACGCTTGTACCGATCCTGCGACCGGAATACGCGTTCCGAATTGCGCAGCAAGACGCCCTAGGCGGCAAAATGTTCTGGGCGACCACCGCCGAGGTGCGCTTCCCCTTGCCCCTTATCCCGGAAAACCTCGGCATGCAGGGTGCCGTGTTCGTCGACGCCGGCTCGCTCTGGGACCCGAGCGAGCAGGCGCTCGCGGCCGTGACTTTGCCGCGGCCCGCAAGCGGGAGCTGTAGCGCTGCGACGCTGGGCGAGACGTGCGGCGAGGGCAGCTTCATCTTCGACAGCGACCAGGTACGCCTGTCGACCGGATTCAGCATCATTTGGCAGTCGCCGCTCGGTCCGCTGCGGGCCGATATCGCCGAAGCCCTGCTCAAGGCCGATTTCGACAAGACCGAAATTTTCCGCTTTGGTGCGTCGACGAACTTCTAAAGCGCAGAAGTTCGGTTTATGGCTTCGCGTCTTTCCCTGTCGCGGCGTTCGCCGCTGGAAGTCCAATGGAACATCCGGGTTTCTTCGACCGTGCCGGTCCATTCTCCTTGCGCGAGGTGGCGGAGAGGGTGCGCGCGGAGATCCCGGCGGGCGCCGACCCCGATCTCGCCATCGCCGACGTGAGGCCGCTCGACGGCGCGGGCAGACGCGACCTCTCCTTCCTCGACAATCCGCGCTATCTCCCGCTGTTCGCCGCGACGGAGGCCGCAGCCTGCCTCGTCTCGAAGAGGTTCGTGGAAAAAGCGCCGGACAGCCTCGTGTGCCTCGTCACGGAGGAGCCCTACCGTGCCTTCTCGCGCGCGCTCGCGCTGTTCTATCCCGGCGCGCTTAAGCCCAAGGCTGCGCCGGGCGCCGGGGGCCAACAAGGCACTGTCCATCAGAGTGCAAGACTGGAGCCGGGCGTCGTGGTCGAACCTGGCGCCGTCGTCGGCCCCGAGGCCGCGATCGGAAGCGGCACGACGCTCGCTGCGGGCTGCGTGATCGGTTACCGGGTGCATATCGGCCGCGACTGCTATATCGGGCCGAACGCCTCGGTCACCCATGCGCTTGTCGGCAACAACGTCACTATCCACGCCGGCGCCGCGATCGGCCAGGACGGCTTCGGCTTCGCCATGGGCCGGGAGGGCCACCTGAAAGTGCCGCAAATCGGCCGGGTGATCCTTCAGGACCATGTCGAGATCGGCGCCAATACGACGATCGACCGGGGCGCGTTGCGCGACACCGTGGTCGGCGAAGGCACCAAAATTGATAATCTGGTTCAAATCGGGCACAACGTGGTGATCGGCAGGCATTGCATCATCGTGTCCCAGACCGGTATTTCTGGCAGCGCCGAGCTCGGCGATTTCGTGGCGCTCGGCGGGCAGGTCGGTACCCTAGGCCACATCAAGATCGGGGCTGGCGCGCAGATCGCGGCGAGCAGTAATGTGAGGGGCGACGTGCCGCCTGGAGCACGTTGGGGTGGCACCCCGGCCAAGCCCATGCGATTGTGGTTCAGGGAGCTTACGCTGTTGCGCAAGCTTGCCGAGCGCAAGGATTTGAAGCTTGACGACGGCGGGACCGAATAACCCTTAGCCGTAAAGCCCGGGAGCCGGACGCGGATGAATGAGAGCGGAGTGAAATCGAAGCTCAGATCGGTGGAGACCGCCGATATCATGAAGCTTCTGCCGCATCGCTATCCGTTTCTCCTTGTCGACCGCATCGTCGACATGGACGGTGACCGTTCCGCCATGGGCATCAAGAACGTCGCCGCCAACGAGCCGTATTTCCAGGGGCACTTTCCCGGCAACCCGGTGATGCCAGGCGTGCTCCTCATCGAAGGCATGGCGCAGACCGCCGGCGCACTCTGCATGAGCACGATCGACGAGTTCAAGGAGCCGCCGCTCGTCTATTTCATGGCAATCGACAAAGCGCGCTTCCGCCGCCCGGTGATCCCCGGCGACACGGTCCACTACCACGTCCAGAAGATGCGCAATCGCGGGCGCGTGTGGCGCTTCCGCGCGCAGGCCCTCGTCGACGGCAACCTCGTCGCCGAGGCCGAAGTCAGCGCCGTCATCGTCGAGACGTAACCGGGCGCTCGCGTATGGCTAACATCCATGCGACCGCGGTGGTCGATCCGCTTGCTAAGCTTGGCGCAGACGTCGAGATCGGCCCCTTTTGCCTGATCGGTCCGCATGTCGAGCTTGGCGACGGCGTCGTGGTGCATTCGCACGTCGCCATCGTGAGCCGCACGACGCTTGGCGCAGGCTGCAAGGTCTTTCCGTTCGTATCCCTCGGCCAAGCGCCGCAGGACGTGAAGTTCGGCGACGAGCCGAGCACCTTGACCGTCGGCCCAGGCACTCTCATCCGCGAGCACGTCACGATCAATCCCGGCACGGCGCGGGGACATATGGCGACGAAGGTCGGCGCGAACTGCTTCCTGATGATCGGATCGCATATCGCACATGATTGCGAGATCGGCGACAACGTCACGCTCGTCAACGGCGCGACGTTGGGCGGCCATGTTTCGGTCGGCGAGGGCGCCATCATCGGCGGCCTCTCCGCCGTGCACCAATATGTGCGCATCGGCGCCTATGCTTTTGTCGGAGGCATGTCGGGCGTCGCCGCCGATCTCATTCCGTTCGGCATGGCGATGGGGAATCGCGCCAATCTGTGCGGGTTGAACATCGTCGGGCTGAAGCGCAAAGGCTTCCCGCGCGAGCAAATCCACGAAGTCCGCCAAGCCTATCGCATGCTGTTCTCGAGCGAAGGCACGCTGATGGAGCGGCTCGAGGACGTCGAGGCGATGTTCTCGGCGAAATCCTCTGGCCAAGCAGATCATCGATTTCATCAAGACCCAGTCCGAGCGCTCGTTCTGCGTGCCCAATAACGCCGCAGTGCCGAGCCGCTGACGTGCTTGCGCGCCCCATGGCGGGAAGAGCGACGATATCGGGCCCGCTCGGCATCATCGCCGGGGGCGGCCTCCTGCCTTGCGTCGTGGCCGACGCGGCCGCGGCGCGCGGCCTGCCGCTGCACATCGTCGGCATCAGCGGCGAGGCGAGCCACGCCATCGAGCGACATCCGCACACCTGGGTAAAATGGGGCGAGGTGGGCAAGCTGTTCGCCGCTCTCGACAAGCATGGATGCCGCGATCTTGTGATCATCGGAGCCGTGACGCGGCCCGATCTCGCCCACGTGAAACTCGATTTCGGTGCGATCAGGAACCTGCCCTTCTTGGTCAGCCTCGGCATGGGCGGCGACGACCACGTGCTGTCGAGCATCGTGCGCTTTCTCGAAGGTAAGGGCTATCGCGTTCACGGCGCTGACGACGTGGCGCCCGAGCTCTTGGCGGCGGAAGGCGTGCTCGGCAAGCACGCGCCGTCCGCGGATGACAGGGCCGACATCGCGCTCGGCTTCGAGGTGGTGCGGGCGCTCGGCGCGCTCGACGTTGGGCAGGCCGCCGTCGTCGCCAAGGGCTATGTCGTGGCCGTGGAGGCTGCCGAGGGCACCGACGCGATGCTCGAACGCTGCGCCGAGCTTCGCCGCACCGGCCGCGCGCGCGGGGCGCGGACTTGCCGGCGTCCTGGTTAAGGCGCCGAAGCCCGGCCAGGAGGAACGCGTGGATCTGCCGACGATCGGCCCGGAGACCGTAAGGCGGGCAGCCGCGGCGCGCCTCGCTGGGATTGCGATCGCGGCAGGCCAGGTGCTGATGGTCGAGCGCGCCACCACCGTCGAAGCCGCGGACCGGCACGGGCTTTTCCTGTTGGGCGAACGTCTCACAGCTGAAGGCGAAGGGCTAGGACCCTACGCCAGCCGCTCCTCGACCGGGATGTAGGGGCGCTCGGTAGCCCCCGTGTAGAGCTGACGTGGCCTGCCGATGCGCTGCATCGGATCCTCGATCATCTCCTTCCACTGGGCGATCCAGCCGACCGTCCGCGCGATGGCAAACAGCACGGTGAACATCTCGGTGGGGAAGCCCAGCGCCTTCAGCGTGATGCCGGAATAGAAATCGATGTTCGGATAGAGCTTCTTCTGGATGAAATATTCGTCCGAGAGTGCGATGCGCTCGAGCTCGAGCGCGACCTTCAGGATCGGGTCGTCGCCGTGACCCACCGCGTCGAGCACCTCATGGCAGGTCTTCTGCATGATCTTGGCGCGCGGATCGTAGTTCTTGTAGACGCGATGGCCGAAGCCCATCAGCCGGAATGGATCGTTCTTGTCCTTGGCGCGCTTGATGTATTCGGGAATGCGGTCGACCGTGCCGATCTCCTGCAGCATGGTGAGCGCAGCTTCGTTGGCGCCGCCATGCGCGGGGCCCCAGAGACAGGCGATGCCGGCCGAGATGCAGGCGAAGGGATTGGCGCCGGAGGAGCCGGCGAGACGCACCGTCGAAGTCGATGCGTTCTGTTCGTGGTCGGCGTGCAGGATGAAGATGCGGTCCATGGCGCGCGCGAGGATCGGATCGACTTTGTACTCCTCGCACGGCACCGCGAAGCACATGTGCAAAAAGTTCGCCGAGTATTTCAGCTCGTTGCGCGGATAAACGAACGGATGGCCGATCGAATATTTGTAGGCCATGGCGGCGATCGTCGGCATCTTGGCGATCATGCGGATCGACGCGATGTCGCGCTGCTCGGGATCCCTGATGTCGATCGAGTTCGTGATAGAAGGCCGAGAGCGCGCCGACCACGCCCACCATGACCGCCATCGGATGCGCGTCGCGGCGGAAGCCGGTGTAGAACCGCGTCATCTGCTCATGCACCATCGTGTGCCTGACGATGCGCGAGTTGAACGCGTTGTACTGGCCGCGGGTCGGGAGCTCGCCGTAGAGCAGCAGGTAGCAGGTCTCGATGAAGCTGCCGAACTCTGCGAGCTGGTCGATCGGATAGCCGCGATAGAGCAGGATGCCGTTGTCGCCATCGATGAAGGTGATCTTCGACTCGCAGCTTGCCGTCGAAGTGAAGCCCGGGTCGTAGGTGAAGCAGCCGGTATCCTGATAGAACGTGTTGATGTCGATCACGTCGGGCCCGAGCGTCCCCTTACGGATCGGAAGCTCGTAACGGGCGCCGTCGATCAGGACGGAGGCCTCCTCGGCCCTGGAGAATTTCTCTGCGACGCTCATCTCAAAGCTCCTTTGACCATCCCGCGTACGGACCGGAAAAACACATGCCAGCAATCCTGTATGCCGGGGGTAAGTTCATTTTGCACTGCCGCATAATCGCCCTGAACGTGCCGCAGTGCAACATGCAGGCATGCTCAAATGTTAAGCAGATTCGACGACGGATGTTTGGTCTTTGATCCGCGCGAGCGATTCCGCCCGGCCGAGCACGTCGAGCACGTCGAAGATTCCAGGGGATGTCGCCTTGCCGGTGAGCGCCGCGCGGAGCGGTTGCGCCACCTTGCCGAGCTTGCGCCCGGTCTCCTCGGCGAAGCCGCGCACCGCCGAGTCGAGCGCCTCGGGAGTCCAGGCCGGGACAGCCTCGAGCCTCGGAAGCAGCGCGGCCAGCGTTTTCCTTCCCTCCGGGTCCAGGAGCTTGCGCGCCTGATCGTCAAGGACAAGCGGTCGCTCCACGAACAAAAAGTCCGCGTTATCAAGGAGCTCGACCAGCGTCTTGGCGCGCTCCTTCAGCCCCGGCATGGCGCGCTCCAGCTTGCGCCAGCCGTCTTTGCCGATGCGGGCCGCACGCGCGGCGCCATCGGGAAGCACGGGGACCAGCGCCTTGATCTGCGCCACGAGCTCGGCGTCAGGCGTGGCACGGATGTAGTGGCCGTTCAGATTTTCGAGCTTGGCGAAGTCGAAGCGCGCCGCCGAGCGGCCGATCGCATCGAGATCGAACCATTCGATCATCTGCTCCGTCGGAGATGATCTCGTCGTCGCCATGGCTCCAGCCGAGACGCACGAGATAATTGCGCAGCGCCGCCGGTAGGTAGCCCATGGCGCGGTACGCCTCGACGCCGAGCGCGCCGTGGCGCTTCGAGAGCTTCGCGCCATCGGGCCCATGGATCAGCGGCACATGCGCGAAGACCGGGATCTCCCAGCCGAGCGCCTTGTAGATCTGGCTCTGGCGCGCGGCGTTGGTGAGGTGGTCGTCGCCGCGGATGACATGGGTGATGTCCATGTCGTGGTCGTCGACCACCACGGAAAGATTGTAGGTCGGAGAGCCGTCGCTCCGCAGGATCACGAGATCGTCGAGCTCCTTGTTGGCGACGGTGACGCGGCCCTGCACGCGGTCCTCGATCACCGTCTCGCCCTCGCGCGGCGCCTTGAACCGGATCGCCGGCGCGATGCCTGAAGGCGCGTCCGATGGATCGCGATGGCGCCACGTGCCGTCATAGCCCGGCGCGCGGCCCTCGGCGCGGGCCTTCTCGCGCATCTCGGCAAGCTCCTCCGCGCTCGCGTAGCAGCGATAGGCATGGCCGGACGCAAGCAGCGCCTCCGCCACCTCGCGGTGGCGCTCGGCGCGCGCGAACTGGTAGATCGGCTCGCCGTCCCAATCGAGCTCGAGCCAGCGCAGCCCATCGAGAATGGCGAGGATAGCGCCTTCGGTCGAGCGCGCGCGATCCGTATCCTCGATGCGGAGCAGGAACGTGCCGCCCGTGTGCTTGGCGTAGAGCCAGTTGAACAGGGCCGTGCGCGCGCCGCCGATATGCAGATAGCCCGTAGGGGAGGGCGCGAAACGCGTGATGACCTTGCCGCTCATGAATCAGGTCTCGGAATGATCGCGCTGCCGCGCCGACTGCTTAACGTTGAGGATCAGGAGCTCATCCCTTGCGACATCGACGGTGTAATAGATGAGGTATGGGTATCTTCGCGTCACGACCTTGCGAACTCCTTCTGTCGTCTGGCGTCGCCCGACCCGTGGAAACAGAATAGGTTCTTGAGGTTCTCGTAGATCGCTGCCCGCACGTGGCGCGCGGCCTTCGGGTTAAGGGCATGCAGGTAGGCCGCAAGTTCTGCGAGGTCTTGTACCGCATGCGGCGTAAACCGCAGCTTCATGCGTCGAAGCAGCGAAACGCGGCCTCGATCTCGGCGTCGAGCAACCGCAGGCATTCTGGTGATGTAGCATAAAGGCCGGATGCGGGTAAGGGCAGGGGAGGCGCTGCCGAGCTCAGACGTCGCGGGATGGGGGGAAGTAGCGAAGAGGAATGGGGCGGCGACCGGCCGTTCCGCACAAGGCGCGCGAGCCTCACGGCCTCGGCGCTTGCCGCGGCAGCGCTCGAGCGAGAGCAGGACCGCTGGTTCCTCTGGCTGCCCGTGCTGTTTGCCGGCGGCATCGTCGCCTATTTCGCGCTCGACCAGGTGCCGGACCCGAGGCTGGCGTTTGCCCTGGTCCTCGCTATTCTCGTCGTCGCGCCGGAATCGCTGTTCGATCCGAGCTTCGAGATGTCCTCCGCAGCGGTGGTTGCTCTCGTCGCGCTGTATGAATGGATGTCTACGCGCGAGCGGTCTGGACTCGGCGACGTAAGCCCCGTCTGGCGGAGCTTGCGCAAAGGCTGCGTGCTGCTCACGGGCGCCGCCGCGGATGCTGCCGTCTTTCGCTGCGATCCGCTTGGCTGCATCGGCGAGGTGAAGGGAAAGATCGTGGCGCTTGTCCGCCATCCGGCTGCGCTCGAAGAGGATTGCCGCAAGGCGCAATGTCGTGATCGCGCCCTTCACCATCGGCAGGAAATGCCGCGCAGCGCGCGTGATCATCGACCGCCGTCTGCTGCGCAGCGAGGGCGCGCATGCGATCTATATCGAAGGTCTGTCGATCCGCGCCGTATCGGTTGCTGCCGCGCGCGGCAAGCGCCCGTGGGTGCCGGAGCGCTCCGCGAAATAGCGTCAACTAGTAGCGCCGGATCAGCCCGACGAGCCGGCCCTGCACGCGCACGCGGTCAGGCCCGAAGATGCGCGTCTCGTAAGCGGGATTGGCGGCTTCGAGAGCAATCGAGTCGCCGCGCCGGCGCAGACGCTTCAGCGTCGCCTCATCCTCGTCGACCACCAGCGCAACGACGATGTCACCGTTGTTCGCGTCTTCGCATTTGCGCACGATGACGGTGTCGCCTTCGAGGATGCCCGCCTCGATCATCGAGTCGCCTTGGACCTCGAGCGCGAAATGCTCGCCCTTGGCGAGAAGCTCTGGCGGCACCTCGATCGTGCTGAGGCGCGTCTGGATCGCCTCGATAGGCACGCCCGCCGCGATGCGGCCCATTACCGGCACGCTCACCGTCTGCGGCAGGCTCTCGCCCTCGGCGACCTGGGGCACGCGGCCGAGGCTCCCTTCGATCACGCTCGGCGAGAAGCCGCGCGACCGTCCGGCAAGCCCCTGGGGAACGGATTCCGGCAAACGCACGATCTCCATGGCGCGCGCCCGGTGGGGCAGACGGCGCACGAAGCCCCGCTCTTCGAGCGCGGTGATGAGACGATGGATGCCCGACTTGGACTTGAGGTCGAGCGCCTCCTTCATCTCGTCGAAGGAGGGCGGCACGCCCGTCTCCTTCAACCGCTCATGGATGAACATGAGAAGCTCTTTCTGCTTCGATGTGAGCATCTGGTCCCCTTTGAGCGATCAGGAAGCGGCCACCGGGCCATCCCCGAATATCGCAGCCTCGCCTGTACAAATCATGAACAGTTTATATGTTCTGTTTGTGTTCCGCAAGCCCGAAACCTACTAGATGCAGCCATGGCCGCGCCACGACCGGAAATCGCGCGATTCGGGTTGCTTCTGTCTTAATCGGCGCGCCGCGATGCGCGCGCAGTGCCTACGCGCCCGCTGGGGCCGGCGCACCGGACAAGAGCGCCCGCGTGGCTGCCGCAACGTCCTCCTGCCGCATCAGGCTCTCGCCCACCAGGAAGGCCCGCACGCCGCTTGCGGCAAGCCGGGTCAGGTCCGCATGAGTGAAGATGCCGCTCTCGGCGATGACAATGCGGTCCGGGGCGACCAGCGGCGTGAGGCGCTCAGTGACGGCGAGGCTCGTGGCGAATGTCCTGAGGTCGCGGTTGTTGATCCCTATGAGCGGTGTGTCGAGCTTCAAAGCCCGTTCGAGCTCGGCCTCGTCATGCACCTCGGCGAGCACGTCCATGCCGAGAGCGGCGGCCGCTCCGGCCAGGGACCGCGCGGTACCATCGTCCACCGCCGCCATGATGATGAGGATGCAATCCGCGCCCAATGCCCGCGCTTCGAGCACCTGATAGGGGTCGAGCATGAAATCCTTGCGCAAGGCGGGGAGCCTCGTCGCGGCGCGCGCTCCCGTCAGAAATTCGGGACGGCCCTGAAAGGAAGGCGCATCGGTCAGCACCGACAGGCAGGCCGCGCCGCCGTCCTCATAGGCGCGGGCGAGAGACGGCGGATCGAAGTCGGCGCGGATCAGCCCCTTCGACGGGCTCGCCTTCTTGATCTCCGCGATCAGCGCGAAATCGCCGCGCTCGATCCGGGAGCGCAGGGCCTCCGCGAAGGGCCGGACCGGCGGCGCGCTCTCGATGCGCCGGAGCAGCTCCGCCTCGGGCAGAGCAGCCTTGGCCGCAGCAACCTCCTCACGCTTATAGGCGAGGATCCTGTCGAGCACCGCCGCCATGGCGCTAGACCTTATCATGGCTCAGCGCGACGAGCGCTTCGAGCACGGACTTGGCGCGGCCCGTATCAATCGACTCCGCCGCGAGCGCCACGCCCTCGCGCAAACTCTGCGCCTTGCCTGCGACCAGCAGCGCCGCGCCTGCATTGAGCAGCACGATGTCGCGCAGCGGGCCCTGATTGCCCTGCAACATGGCGCGGATATGCGCCGCATTCTCCACCGCGTCGCCTCCGGTCAAATCCTGAGGGCGCGCCTCGGGCAATCCGGCATTCTTCGGCGAGACCGTGAAGGTCGAGACCCGGCCTCTGTCGATCGCCGCGACATGGCTGATGCCCGTGGTCGTCAGCTCGTCCAGCCCGTCCGAGCCGTGCACGACCCAGGCGCGCTCGACACCAAGCAGGCCGAGCACATTGGCGATCGGCTCGACCCATTCCTCTGCGAACACGCCGACGATCTGGTATTTCGTGCCGGCCGGATTGGCGAGTGGCCCGAGCAGGTTGAAGATCGTGCGCGTGCCGAGCGCCTTGCGGACATGCGCGACGTGCCGCATCGCGGCGTGATGCGCCGGCGCGAACATGAAGCCGAGCCCGCATTCCTTGATCGAGCGCGCGATCGCTTCCGGCCCGCATTCGAGATTGACGCCGAGCGCGGCAAGCACGTCGGCCGAGCCGGAGCGCGAGGAGATCGATCGGTTGCCGTGCTTGGCGACGGGAACGCCCGCGCCGGCAACGACGAAGGCAGCGGCGGTCGAGATGTTGTGCGTGCCCTTGGCGTCGCCGCCGGTGCCGCACGTGTCGATGGCGCCGTCCGGGGCGCGGACGGGAAGCGCATGCGCCCGCATGGCGCGCGCCGCACCCGCGATCTCCTCGACGGTCTCGCCGCGCACGCGCAGTCCCATCAGCAGCGCGCCGATCTCGGAATCGCTCGCGCCGCCCGACATGATCAGCTCGAAGGCTTCGGCCGCCTCGTTTTGCGTGAGCGTGCCGCCCGCGGCGACTTTGGCGATTGCCCCGCGGAGATCGGCTGGGCTCGCGCTGCCCGCAACCGCCGGGCTAGAGCGCACCGGCCGCTTCTCTTTGCGCGGGGGCGCGCGCACGCCCGACACGGGCAAGCTCGAGGAAATTGGCGAGCAGTTGATGACCGTGCTCCGACGCGATGCTCTCCGGGTGGAACTGCACGCCGTGCACCGGATAGTGCTTGTGCTGCAAGCCCATGATCACCCCGTCATGGGTCTCGGCGGTGATTTCCAGCGCCTCGGGCAGCGTCTCGCGCTCCACCACTAGCGAGTGGTAGCGCGTGGCGGAGAAATCCTGCGGGAGCGAGGCGAAGACGCCCGTGCTGGTGTGGTGCACCTTGGACAGCTTGCCGTGCATCAGGGTAGGGGCCCGCACCACGCGCCCGCCATAGACTTGGCCGATCGCCTGATGACCGAGGCAGACGCCGAGGATCGGCACGGACAGCCCCGCGCGCTCGATGAGCTCGAGGCAGATACCGGCGCGGTCGGGGTCGCACGGCCCGGGCGACAGCACGATGGCTTCCGGCGCCTCGGCAAGCACCTCGTCGACCGTCACCTGGTCGTTGCGGTAGACGCGCGTCGACGCGCCCAATTCGCCGAGGAAATGCACGAGGTTGTAGGTAAAGCTGTCGTAGTTATCGATGAGCGTGAGCATAGGGGTGGTGTTACGCTTCGTGTGCCCGCGCCGTCAAGGATTGCCACTCTCCCTCCCCCTGCAAGGGGGAGGGCCGGGGTGGGGGTCCCAGCGCGACACCCCCTCCCGGTGCGCGTTGCGCACCGACCTCCCCCTTTCAGGGGGAGGGAATTATCCCCGCGAGCTCGCGCGGGGAGAGGAACAGGGTCAGCGTGCCGCTGTTCACCGTGATGCTCGACCAAAGCCCGCTCGCGAAATTGATCACGGCAAGTCCCGCGGTCGGATATTTCTCCCTGAGCCGGTCGCGAAAATGCTTCGGGCCGGACCCCACGAGGATCGAGCGCGAATGACTGGATCTCGGGATTGTGTCCGACCACCATGACGCGGCTCGCTCCCGGAGCGACCTGGCGCAGCATGTCGAGCATCTCGGCAGGGGTGGCGTGATAGAGCGCGTCCTCGTAGACGACCTTCGGCTCGATCTTGAGCTCGGGCAGCACGAGCGCGAGCGTGTCGCGCGTACGCCGCGCCGAGGAGCAAAGCACGAGGTCGGGATCGATGCCGCGCTCGGTCATCGCCTTGCCCATCAGCGGCGCGTCGGTCTCGCCGCGCGCGGCGAGCGGACGGTCGTGGTCGGGGAGCATCGGATTCTTCCAGCTCGACTTGGCGTGGCGGAGTAGGCTTAAGGTCAACATCGTCGGTCAGCCCCCGTTTTTACGGCCGCGGCTATTGTCCGCGCTTGGCGCGCGCGGCGAAGCGCACCGCCTCGTCGGCGGCCTTGAACAAAGCGCGGGCCTTGCTCACGCATTCGGCCTGCTCGCGCTCAGGCACCGAGTCTGCGACGACGCCGGCGCCCGCCTGCACATACATCACGCCGTCCTTCACCACGGAGGTGCGCAACACGATGCAGCTATCCATCTCGCCGTCGGCGGAGAAATAGCCGACGCAACCCGCGTAAGGCCCGCGCGCCTCGTCTTCGAGCTCGTCGATGATCTCCATGGCGCGCACTTTCGGCGCGCCCGAGACGGTGCCCGCCGGGAAGCCCGCCATCAGCGCATCGACCGCGTCGAAGCGCGGCGCGAGCATTCCTTCGACATTCGACACGATGTGCATGACCTGGCTGTAATATTCGAGGAAGAAACTGTCGGTCACGCGGACGCTGCCGACGTCGGCCACGCGTCCCACGTCGTTACGGCCAAGATCGAGCAGCATCAGGTGCTCGGCGCGCTCTTTCGCATCGGCGAGTAGCTCCGCGGCCAGCGCCTTGTCTTCTTCGGGAGTCGCCCCGCGCGGGCGCGTGCCGGCGATGGGCCTGATCGTGACCTTGCCGCCGCGCACCCTGACCAGGATCTCCGGGCTCGATCCGACCACGGCGAAGCCGCCGAAATCGAGATAGTACAGGAAGGGCGACGGGTTGACCCGGCGCAGCGCCCGATAGAGCGCAAACGACGGCAGCGTGAACGGCGCCTCGAAGCGCTGGCTCAGCACCACCTGGAAGATGTCGCCGGCGGCGATGTACTCCTTCGCGCGCCGCACCTTCTCCATATAGGTCTCGGGCGCGGTGGCGAGCTTTGGCTCGGGATGCGGCGCATCGAGGTCCTGGTCGGCGATATGCGGCAAAGGCTGATCGAGCCGTTCGACGACGAGGTTCAGCCGATCGGCCGCGCGCGCGTAGGCCGCCTTGGCGCTCACGCCCGAAGCGGGGCGGACCGGCGTCACCACCGTCATCTCGTCCTTCACGCTGTCGAAGATCACGATCAGCGTCGGCCTGACGAGAATGCTGTCGGGAAGGCCGAGCGTGTCGGGCTTCTTGTTGAGCAGCCGCTCGATGAGCCGCACCGTGTCGTAGCCCATATAGCCGAAGATGCCGGCGGCCATCGGCGGCAGCTCGGAAGGCAGCGTGATCGCGGATTCGGCAAGCAGCGCGCGCAGCGAGGCAAGCGCCGGCTGCGGGGCCGGCGCGAAGCCGCGCGGGTCCGATTGCGGCGCGCGATTGACCTCGGCCTTGTCGCCATTGGCACGCCAGATGAGGTCGGGCTCGCAGCCGATGATGGAATAGCGGCCCCGCGCGGACCCGCCCTCGACCGACTCGAACAGGAAGCTGTTCGGCCGCTCATGCGCGAGCTTCAGCATGGCCGAGACCGGCGTCTCGAGGTCGGCTACGAGCCGCGTCCAGGCGACTTGCGGCACGCCTTCGTCGTACGCCCTGGCAAAAGTGGTGAAATCAGGCTCGATCGGTAGGGCACCGCCCTGTTGCGCGAGCGGCGCGACCGGAGCGGAGGCTCGGCTCATGGCTCCTCGCCAGTGC
This sequence comes from uncultured Alphaproteobacteria bacterium, assembly GCA_963832515.1. Classification (GTDB taxonomy): domain Bacteria; phylum Pseudomonadota; class Alphaproteobacteria; order Rhizobiales; family Methyloligellaceae; genus Methyloceanibacter. The sequence goes on along the minus strand of CAWHUE010000006.1, from coordinate 8,229 downwards.
CGATCAACTTGTTCAACGCCGCCTGGTTGACCGTCACCCCATAGCGACTCTCGAGCGCGGCGAAATATTCCGCGATGGAGTCCTCGCTCATGAGCATTGCGAGTTGCTGTTTGAGGCGCTCGGACGTCTTCTCGTCGACCGGGGGAGGGGCGGTGACCTTGTCGACCTTGAAGACCACGCGGCCTTCGTCGATGCCCGACGGCGCGGAGCCAAAGCCGCCTTCCGGCAGCGTGAAGGCTTGCGCCACCGTCGCCGGCAGGATGTTGACCGTCATGCCTTCGCGCTTGAGCGCATCGCTCGTCAGCACTTCGACATTGAGGTCCTTGGCGATGTCTTCGAGCGTCTTGCCGGAGCTCAGGCTGGTGACAAGGTCCTGCGTGTATTTAGCCATGCGGTTGCGCGTCTCTTCGCTGCGCCAGCCTTTTTCGACGTCGGCCTTGACTTGGTCGAAGGGCTTGAGCTGCTCGGGCGTCACGCCGAGCACCTCGTACCAGATGACGCCTTCGTCCTTGGCGTCGATCGGGTCGTTCTCGACTCCCGCGTCGGAGGCGAACGCGGCGTTCAGGACATCCTTCTGCGCCGGCAAGGTGACGGTCGAGCCGTCAGGCCGCTTGCCCTCGCGATCCACCTGGTCGATGACTTGATACGTAAGCTTGAGCTTATCGGCGACCTCGGAGAGCTGAGCGCCGGAGGCGAGCTCGTCCTCGACCTTATCGTGCAGGTCGAAGATGGCACCGGACGCCCGCTCCTTGAGGATCTTCTTTTCGAGCTCTGCCTTGGCCTCCTCGAAAGTCAGACTCTTGCCGGGCTCGATCGCTGTGACGCGCAAGAGCACGACGTTGCCGAGATTGCCGGTGACCGGCTCGCTCACTTTGTCCTTTTCGAGCTTGAACGCCTCCTCGGCGATCACAGGATCGGCAAGCTCGGCGCGTGTCACGTTGCCGAGATTGATGTCGGCCTCGCTCAAACCTTGCGTCTTGGCCACCTCTAGGAAATCGGTGCCCGCATCGATCTTTTGGCGCGCGGCATTGGCAGTGTCGAGATCGGGGAAGGTAATCTGCTGCACAAGTCGCTTCTCGGGTTTGCCGAGCGTGTCCTTGTCAGCATCGTAGGCGGCCTTGAGATCGGCCTCGGTGATCTTCACCTGATCCTTCACGGTCTCGGGCGTCACGGCGAGAACGCCGACCTTGCGGAACTCGGGCTGAGTGAACTTAGCGCGATGATTCTCGTAATAGCGCTTGAGGTCGTCTTCGGTTGGATCGGGAATCGCACCGGCTGCGCTTTGCGGCACGAGCACATAGCGAAGCACGCGTGCCTCGCCATTGTAGCGGTTGAGTGCGACGACAAGGACTTCCGGGCTGCCGGCCATGGTGCCGACGGTGGTCAGGATCTGCCGGCGAAGATTATTCTCGCGCATGGCTTGGAGATAGCCCTGCTCGGTCATGCCGATGTTGCGCAAGGTCTGTGCGAAGGCCACGGGGCTGAAATTGCCCGCGGCATCCTGGAAGGTGGAATCTTTGGTGACCCCTTCCAAGAGCACCTCGTCGGTGATGCCGAGGCCCAGATCCTTGGCATGGGCGTCGACCGCGGCGCCGCCGATCAGCCGCTCCATCACCCGGTCGTCGAGGCCGAGCGCGCGCGCCTCCTGCAGGCTGAACTCCGTCCCGCTTGTGCGCTCATGCCGCGGAGGACTTCCTGCTGCGCGCGCTGGTAGTCCTGCGCGCTGAGCTCCGTATCGCCGACGCGGATCAGGGTCTGGGCCCCGTAGCCGGTGAAGATGTCGGCGATACCCCAGATCGCGAAGCTGATCACGAGGAGCCCGATCAGGGTCAGGCCGACGATCTGGCTCGCCCCTTTGCGCATCTTGTCGAGTACAGCCACGCGTTGCGACCTTTCGTTTGTCAGATTGCCAAAGCCGCGCTTGTGGCCCTTGGCGGGCCAATCTCGCGCGGCGCCGGCATCATAGGTAGCAAGGGCCGGGGCGGCAAGGCGAGAGGGTTTGCCAAGGCCTTGGCAGTGGACTGAAAATCGATAGGTTAGCTGGCCTGCCGGCTGCGGGCGCAAGCGGAAGGGCTGGGGAGGCGATTTTGACGACGATCAGGCCGCTTGTCGCCGGGAACTGGAAGATGCACGGCCTTGCCGCCTCCTTGGCGGAATTGCTGGCGCTCAAGGACCGCCTGGTGGAGTCGCCCGTCCGGGGAACCGATATCATGGTCTGCCCGCCGGCAACGCTGCTCGCCCAAGCCCGCTATGGGCTCAGGGGCAGCGACATCAAGCTCGGCGCGCAGGACTGCCATCCGCTCGCGGAGGGCGCCTATACCGGCGATATCTCCGCCGAGATGCTGGCGGACGCCGGCGCCTCCGCAATCATCGTCGGCCACTCGGAGCGGCGCACCCTTCAACGGCGAGACCGACGCGCTCGTCAACGCCAAAGCCCGCGCCGCCCATCGCGCGGGGCTCACCGCCATCATCTGCGTGGGCGAGACCGAGGACGAGAGGCGAGGCGGCGCGACCTTGGAGGTGCTCGGCAACCAACTGCGCGGATCGGTGCCCGAGGACGCGAAAGCCTCGAACACAGTCATCGCCTATGAGCCGGTCTGGGCGATCGGCACCGGCCTTACCCCCACCCAGGACGACGTGGCTGAGGCGCATGCTTTCCTCCGCGGGGAGCTTGCGCGGCTGATCAGCGACGCCGAGGCGGCGCGCATTCGCATCCTTTATGGGGGCTCGGTCAAGCCCGCCAATGCCGCCCAGCTGCTCTCCGTCGCCGGACGTCAACGGGGCGCTCGTCGGCGGTGCGAGCCTCAAGGCCAGTGACTTCTATGCAATCCTTGCGGCCTATCGGCGCGAATCCCGCTAATTCCCGGCGAAATTGCTTTGCGTGGGGTTGGCAAATCAGCCAATCTTAGCCATTCTACCGGTATCCAGGGGCAGGGGGATTCTTCTTGCGGGAGCTTAGGCCGTTGCTGCGCTTGATGGCCGTCGCCAGTCTCGTTGCGTGTTCGGCGGCGTACCTGCCGGGCGCGGGCGCCATTGCCGCGCCCCTCGACAAGGAGACCTGCGCCAATCTCGAAACCCAGAAGAAGAAGCTGCTCACACCCGACGTCAGAGCCGCGCTCGAGCGGGGCCCCGACTGGGTGAAGGGCCATCTCGATTCGGACAAGATCGAGCTGGTGCGGGAGTTTCTTCTGGTCGAGGAACAGGTGGCGTTCCGCTGCCGTGAAGGCCTTCCCAAGATCACGCCGCAGACCGTTGCGCTCCCCGACCGGAACCCGAAGCGCCTGCTCGAAGCCGCGGCCAATTCCACGGCCGCTACAAAGACTAGCCAAGCGGTAGCGGATTCCGATAAGACAGCGCCTCCGCAGACCCAAACCACACGATGACCACCGTTCTTCTCCTGATCCACCTCATGATAGCTATAGCGCTCGTGGGGATCATCCTCCTGCAACGCTCCGAAGGGGGCGCGCTCGGCATTGGCGGGGGCGGAGGCGGCTTCATGACCGGCCGCAGCGCCGGCAATGCGCTGACCAAGACGACGGCCATCCTCGCGACCTGCTTCTTCATTACGAGCCTGCTTCTGTCGATCCTGGCCGGCCGGCCGGGCGGCACACCCTCCATCCTCGGCCCGGCGGGCGAGGGCGGCGGCCTTGCCCCGATCCAGGTTCCGGGGCCGCCTGCCTCTCAAGCGCCCTCGCCGCCCGCACCCAGCACACCGGCGCCCGCAGCACCGGCACCTGCCGCGCCGGCGACGCCCCAGCCGCCGCAATCACAGTAAATCCGGCGGGCGAACCGCGCCTCACGCGTCTTGCGCGGGGATAGTCGCGCATTGGGACTTACGACTCAGCCGCGTTTCGGTATATGGTCGAGGCCCATGGCGCGGTACGTCTTCATTACCGGCGGCGTGGTTTCCTCACTCGGCAAGGGGCTCGCCTCAGCGGCGCTCGGAGCGCTTCTGCAAGCGCGCGGGTTCAGCGTGCGGCTACGCAAGCTCGACCCCTATCTCAATGTCGATCCGGGGACCATGAGCCCCTATCAGCACGGCGAGGTGTTCGTCACCGACGACGGCGCCGAGACCGACCTCGACCTCGGCCATTACGAGCGCTTCACTGGGCGCCCGGCGAGTCAGGCCGACAACATCACCACGGGCCGCATCTACCAGCAGATCATCGCCAAGGAGCGGCGCGGCGACTATCTCGGCTCGACCGTGCAGGTGATCCCCCACGTTACCGACGCGATCAAAGCCTTCATCACCGCGGGCAATGACGGCGTCGACTTCGTGCTCTGCGAGATCGGCGGCACGGTCGGCGACATCGAGGGGCTTCCGTTCTTCGAGGCGATCCGCCAGCTCGGCAACGAGCTGCCGCGTGGCTCGACCGCCTTCATCCATCTGACACTCGTACCCTTCATCCCGAGCGCGGGCGAGCTCAAGACGAAACCGACGCAGCATTCGGTGAAGGAGCTACGCTCGATCGGCATCCAGCCCGACGTGTTGCTCTGCCGCACCGACCGGCCGCTGCCCCGCGACGAACGGCGCAAGATCGCGCTGTTCTGCAATGTGCGGCCGGAGGCCGTGATCCAGGCGCTCGACGTTCAGAGCATCTACGACGTGCCCGTCGCCTATCACGTAGAGGGGCTCGACCGCGAAGTGCTCGCCGCGTTCGGCATCACCAACGCACCAGAGCCCGATCTCGATCGCTGGCGCGAGATTGCCGAGACCGTCGCCAATCCTGACGGCGAGGTGACCGTGGCCATCGTCGGTAAATACACAGGGCTGAAGGACGCCTACAAATCGCTCAACGAGGCGCTCGTCCATGGCGGCATCGCCAACAAGGTCAAGGTCAACCTCGAATGGATTCCGTCGGAGACCTTCGAGGGCCAGGACGCGGCCGCCTATCTCGAAGAGGTCAACGGCATCCTCGTGCCGGGCGGCTTCGGCGAGCGCGGATCGGAAGGCAAGATCCAGGCGGCGCGCTTTGCGCGGACGCGTGGCGTGCCCTATTTCGGCATCTGTTTCGGCATGCAGATGGCGGTGATCGAGGCCGCGCGCGATGCCGGCATCGAGGGCGCGAGCTCGACCGAGTTCGGACCCACCGAGGAGCCGGTGATCGGCCTGATGACCGAATGGATGAAGGGCGAGGAGCTCGAGAAGCGCGAGCAGAACGGCAATCTTGGCGGCACGATGCGGCTCGGCGCTTATGACGCCGTGCTTGCGAAGGGCAGCAAGGCGGCCGAGATCTACGGCACGATCCGCATCTCGGAGCGCCACCGTCACCGCTACGAGGTCAACACGCGCTACCGCAATAGGCTCGAGAATGCCGGCTTGCGCTTCTCAGGGCTGTCGCCTGACGGACTGTTGCCGGAGATCGTCGAGCGCCCCGACCATCCCTGGTTCATCGCGGTGCAGTTCCACCCGGAGCTCAAGTCCCGGCCCTTCGAGCCGCACCCGCTCTTCGCCTCCTTCATCGGCGCGGCGGTGGAGCAGAGCCGGCTGGTCTAGCCGATGTCCGAGAAAGTCCACAAAGGCGGATGCGCCTACGGCGAGGTAAGGTTCGAGGCTCGCGGCGAGCCGCATCGCGTCGGCGTCTGCCATTGCCTGACTTGCCGCAAGGTGCATGGCGCGCCGTTCAACTTCTATATCGTCTTCCCGGCCGATGCGGTGAGCATCGCAGGCGAGGTGCTCGAGTTCGCAAGCTCGGAGCACGGGCGGCGCTATTCCTGCAGCGCTTGCGGCACGCCGTCTATTCGCATTACGGCCGGCCGGACGAGATCGACCTCTACCCCGGCTCGTTCGACGAACCGGGGCTCTTTCAGCCGAGCTACGAGCTTTGGACCAGCCGCCGCGAGAAATGGCTGCCGGACTTTCCGACCATCGTCCGCTGCTACGCGGAGAACCGCCCTGCGTGGCGGCGGACTGAATCGGACTGAGCGGGCCTAGCGCTTCTTGCGCGGGGCCGAGGCGGCCGGCGGCACGTCGGACTTGCCCGCGCCGCGATCCGGCACCACGTCATCCGCGGACAGAATGCCAGACTTGAACAGATAGCCCGCGATGCCGGCACCAATCACCGGCGCGAGGATGAACAGCCAAAGCTGCGCGACCGCTTGCGCATTCGCGCCCGCGCCCACCAGCGCCGGCCCGATCGAGCGTGCCGGGTTCAGCGACGTGCCCGTGATGTTGATGCCGAACAGGTGCATAGCGATCAGCGCGAGCCCGATGGCGAGGCCTGCGATCCCGACCGGCGCGCCGCGTTGCGTGACCCCGAGAATGCAGACCAGGAACAGGAAGGTCGCGATCGTCTCGTAAAGGAAGGCCGAGGTCGTGTTGTACTCGCCGAGATAGCCGGAGCCCCACCCGTTCTGGCCGAGCGATCCTGCGGTCCAGCCCGAGGCCTTGCCCGACAGGATGAGATAGAGCACGACCGCTCCGGCGATGGCGCCGAGAATCTGCGCGATGGCATAGGTGATGAGATCCGCGGTGGTCATGCGGCCGGCCGCCCACACGCCGACGCTCACGGCAGGATTGATATGGCAGCCCGAGATCTGGCCGATGCCGTAGGCCATGGCAACGAGGGCCAGGCCGAACGCCGCGCCGATGCCGAGCGCGTCGATTGACGTCGCCCCGCTGCCCATGCCGCTAATGACGGCCGCGCCGCAGCCGACCAGCACCAGCGTGAAGGTGCCGAGGAATTCCGCGATAGCTTTGTTCATGATGGCTTCCCCCCTTGTTAGGGCAGCAATGATGCCAGAGTCCGCCCGGACAGGGTAGGACACATGGCCCTAGTGCGCTGGTTGACGCTTGAGCGGAAACAGACGCATGGTCCGGCCATGAACGAAGCCGCAAAGCCAGCGCCGAGCGCCGTGGTCACGGCGGGAAAGGCGTGCTTCGGCAATGACTTGCCGCTCGCGGTTATAGTGGGACCTTGCGCTCTGGAGAGTCGGGCGCATGCGCTGGAGACGGCGGCGGCGCTGAAGGAGATCGCCGGCCGTCTCGGCATCGGCCTCGTCTACAAATCCTCGTTTGACAAAGCGAACCGCACGAGCGGCGGAAGCGGGAGGGGGCTCGGCCTCGAAGCCGCGCTCCCGATTTTCGCGGAGATCAGGGAGAGCGTGGGGCTTCCGGTCGTCACCGACGTGCACGAGCCGGCGCAATGCGCGGTCGCTGCCGAGGCCGTGGACGTGCTACAGATCCCGGCCTTTCTCTGCCGGCAGACCGATCTCCTCATCGCCGCGGCCCGTACCGGCAAGCCGGTCAACGTCAAGAAGGGCCAGTTTCTCGCGCCCTGGGACATGCGGCACGTAGTGGCCAAGCTGACCGCCGCCGGCAATCCGAACGTGCTCGTCACCGAGCGCGGCGTGTCCTTCGGCTACAACACGCTCGTCTCCGACATGCGCGCGCTGCCGATCCTCGCCGAGACCGGCGCGCCGGTGATCTTCGATGCGACGCATTCGGTGCAGCAGCCGGGCGGGCGGGGGGCCGCAAGCGGCGGCGAGCGGCGCTTCGTGCCGGTGCTTGCACGCGCGGCGGTGGCGGTCGGCGTCGCCGGCGTGTTCATCGAGACGCATCAGGACCCGGACCGCGCACCCTCCGACGGGCCGAACATGGTGCCCTTGCGCGAGCTCGAGCCGCTCCTTGCCGAGTTGATCGCCATCGATCGGCTCGTGAAGAAATAGCACGCTTCGAGTAGGCGGGGATAAGCGCGCGCCGTCAGCCGCGGCCGCGATAGGGCGTAACACCCTGCTCGGGGATCCAGACGCCTTCGGGCGGCGTGCCGTGCTGCCAGAACACGTCGATCGGGATGCCGCCGCGCGGATACCAATAGCCGCCGATCCTAAGCCAGGCGGGATCGATGAGCGCGACGATGCGCTTGCCGACGGTCACGGTCGCATCCTCGTGGAACGCGCCGATATTGCGGAAGCTCGCGAGATAGAGCTTGAGCGACTTCGACTCGAGCAGCCATTCGCGTGGCGCGTAGTCGATGACGAAATGCGCGAAGTCGGGCTGACCCGTCACCGGGCAAAGACAGGTGAACTCGGGCGCAGTGAAGCGCGCGACATAGGCCGTGTCGGGGTGGGGATTGGGCACGCGCTCGAGCACCGCCTCGGCCGGCGATTTCGGCTGAGGCGTCTTGGCGCCGAGCTGCTTCAACCCACTGATCTTGCGTGCCATTTCGCTACTCCGCCGCAAGCCGCTGGCTCGGGCCGCGATAGATGCAGCCTTCATGGCAAGAGTCG
>CAWHUE010000005.1:0-47348 GCA_963832515.1 uncultured Alphaproteobacteria bacterium | reverse complement strand
GCAGCGTCGTCACCGGCAGCTTGCGGCGGCGATCGATGCGCACATAGACGATGTCCTTGGCGTCGAACTCGAAGTCGAGCCAGGAGCCGCGATAGGGAATGATGCGCGCGGCGAACAGCAGCTTGCCGGAGGCATGCGTCTTGCCGCGGTCGTGGTCGAAGAACACGCCGGGCGAGCGATGCATCTGCGAGACGATGACGCGCTCGGTGCCGTTGATGACGAAGGTGCCGTTCATGGTCATGAACGGCATGTCGCCCATATAGACGTCCTGCTCCTTGATGTCCTTGACCGAGCGGGCGCCGGTCTCCTCGTTCACATCGAACACGATCAGGCGAAGCGTCACCTTCAACGGCGCCGCGAAGGTCATGCCGCGCTGCTGGCACTCGTCGACGTCGTATTTGGGCTGCTCGAAGGCGTAGCGCACGAATTCGAGTTGCGCGCGCTCACCGAAATCCCGGATCGGGAACACCGAGCGGAATACCGCCTGCAGACCCTCGTCGAGGCGTCCGCCCTCGGGCTCGTCGACCAGCAGGAACTGGTCGTAGGACTGCTTCTGCACCTCGATGAGGTTCGGCATCTCGGCCACTTCGTGAATCTGGCCGAACATCTTCCGCAAGCGCTTATGACCGTTGGTCGTTCTGCTGCGTCATGCAGCGTCCTCTCAAGGCTCGACGAGACGGCTCGCCAAACTCCCCGTCTCGGGGCAGCGGAAACTCTGGAGAAGCGTCACGTCACAAGTTTGATGGGTTGGCCCGGGCGGAACCGCTGCTATATGGGGTCCGCCCGGGCGCATTTCAACCCAAACTACTTCAGCTCGACGGTCGCGCCGGCCGCTTCGAGCTGCTTCTTGATCTTCTCGGCCTCGTCCTTGTTCACGCCTTCCTTGACGGCCTTGGGCGCGCCTTCGACGAGATCCTTGGCCTCTTTCAGGCCGAGGCCCGTGATCGCCCGCACCTCTTTGATGACGTTGATCTTGTTGGCGCCGGCGGCGGTGAGGATGACGTTGAATTCCGTCTTCTCCTCGACCGGCGCCGCGGCGGCGCCGCGCCGCGGCCATCATGGCCACCGGAGCCGCGGCGGAAACGCCCCATTTCTCTTCGAGCATCTTGGCAAGCTCGGCGGCCTCGAGCACGGTGAGGCTCGGAGAGCTCATCAACGATTTTCTGCAAGTCTGCCATCAATTTATCCTCGTAATTTCGACTGATCGTGTTAGGTCTTGACGGCTCACGCCGCTTCGCCTGTCTTGCCGTAGGCCGCGAACACCCGCGCAAGCTGGGCACCGGGCTCGTTCAGCATGCGGGCGATCTTGCTCGCCGGCGCCTGAAGGAGTCCGATCAGCTTGCCGCGCAGTTCGTCGAGCGACGGCAGAGTCGGCGAGCGAGCTCACGCCCTTGGGATCCAGCACCGTCGTCCCCATCGCGCCGCCAAGGATGACGAACTTCTCGTTCGCCTTGGCGAATTTGACGGCGATCTTCGGCGCCGCCACGGGATCCGCGGAATATGCGAGGCAAGTCGGCCCCTTCAGCAAATCCGCGATGCCCTTGGCGTCGGTTCCTTCGAGCGCAAGCTTCACCAGCCTGTTCTTGGCCACCTTGACCTTGCCGCCCGCGCCTCGCATGTCGCGGCGGAACTTGGTCATGTCGGCGACCGTGAGGCCGGCATAGTGAGCGACGACGACCACGCCGGTCTTGGCGAGGGCGTCGTGAAGCGCCGCTACGACTTCGCGCTTCTCAGCTCTTTCCATGCTCACTCCGTCAGTTTGGGCCGAGAGCGCATGCCTCTCGGCCTCACCACGTCTTGCCGCAAGACGAGCGCGGGGCGAGGCAAGCAAGCCGCCCCGCTCCGTCAAGCGGCGCTCCGTTGCCTGTCCGGCCCGCACGCGAATTGCGCAAGAGCCAATTACGAGGTTCAAACCGATCTCCAGGTTCGGCGGTCTCCCGCTACCTTGTACCGTTCGTCTCCCGTCTCTTGCAGGCCCGAAAGGCTTAAGCGGTTTCCCGCACCTGCAATCTCGGACAGGTTGGACCGCCTCTTGCGAAGCGGCCCTTCCGGGACCTCGACTCGGCCCCGAAACTCTTCAATCATCGCCGCCGCCGACAGCTCGCCGGCTCGATCCTCACGCCGGGTCCCATGGTCGAGGTCACCGCGACGCGCTTCATGAACGTGCCCTTGGCGCCGGTCGGCTTAGCCTTCATCACCGCATCGGCCAAGGCGCGGATATTCTCGACCAGCGCCTGTCTCGGTGAAGCTCGCCTTGCCGACGCCGGCATGCACGATGCCGGCCTTCTCGACGCGGAACTCGACCGCGCCGCCCTTGGCGGCCGCGACCGCGGCGGCGACATCCATAGTGACGGTGCCGACCTTCGGGTTCGGCATCAGGCCGCGCGGGCCGAGCACCTTACCGAGACGGCCGACCAGCGGCATCATGTCCGGCGTGGCGATGCAGCGGTCGAAATCGATCACGCCCTTCTGCACCTGCTCGACCAGATCCTCGGCGCCGACCACATCGGCGCCGGCCTTCTTGGCTTCCTCGGCCTTGGCGCCCTTGGCGAACACGGCGACTCGAGCTTGCGGCCCGAGCCGTTCGGCAGCGCGCAGACGCCGCGCACCATCTGATCGGCATGACGCGGATCGACGCCGAGATTCATCGCGACCTCGATGGTCTCGTCGAACTTGGCCTTGGCCGCCGTCCTTGACCAGCTTCACCGCCTCTTCGAGCGAATAAAGCTTGTCGCGGTCGACCGTCTCGCGCGCCGCGCGAATCGCTTGCCGGGTTTGCTCATGATCTACTCCTGCACCTCAAGTCCCATCGAGCGGGCCGAGCCCGCGATGATCTTCATCGCCTGCTCGACGGAGTTGGCGTTCAGATCCTTCATCTTGACCTCGGCGATCTCGCGCAGCTGCGCCTGCGTCACCGTGCCCGCCACGGTCGCGGCCAGGCGTCGGTCGAGCCCTTGCCGATCTTGGCCGCCTTCTTCAGCAGATACGACGCCGGCGGCGTCTTCATCTCGAAGGTGAAGGAGCGGTCGGCATAGACCGTGATCACGGTCGGGATCGGCGAGCCCGGCTCCAGCTTCTGCGTCGCGGCGTTGAACTGCTTGCAGAACTCGGGATGTTGACGCCGCGCTGACCGAGCGCGGGCCCGATCGGCGGCGAGGGATTTGCCTGCCCTGCCGGCACCTGCAGCTTGATGTAACCGTCGATCTTCTTCGCCATCGCTCTACTCTTCCCGCTTCCAAACGCGCCGAAGCCTACAGCTTCTCCACCTGTGCATATTCCAGCTCGACCGGCGTCGCCCGGCCGAAGATCGACACCGCAACTTTGAGCCGCGCGCGCTCCTCGTCGACTTCCTCGACGAGACCGTTGAACGAGGCGAACGGCCCGTCCGCCACGCGCACCTGCTCGCCGATCTCGAACGTGACCGACGGCTTCGGCCGCTCGACGCCTTCCTGCACCTGCTGCAGGATGCGGCCAGCCTCCTCCTCGGTGATCGGGATCGGCTTGTTCTCGGTGCCGAGAAAGCCGGTGACCTTCGGCGTGTTCTTGATCAGGTGATAGGTCTGGTCGTTCAGCTCCATCTTCACCAGCACGTAGCCCGGAAAGAACTTCCGCTCCGAAGCTCACCTTGCGGCCGCGGCGCATCTCCACGACCTCTTCCATCGGCACCAGCACCTCTTCGAACTTGTCGGCGAGCCCGGCGGCGGCCGCGCGCTCCTTGATGGACTCGGCGACCTTCCGCTCGAAGTTCGAGTAGGCGTGGACGATGTACCAGCGCATGGCCATTGGATTTATACCGTCTGAGCCTCCTAGCGGCCGAACCCGAGAACGAGCTCACGATCATGCTCAGCACCCAATCGGCGGCGAGAAAGAACAGCGCGGCCACGATCAACATGATGAGCACCATGATGGTGGTGATGACCGTCTCCTTGCGCGTCGGCCAAGTGACCTTGGACACCTCGGTCCGGACCTGCTGGAGAAACTCGAAGGGATTCGTCCTCGCCATTTCAATCCTTGACGGTAATCCGCGCAGGCTTCGACTCCTCGCGGCTTGCTCCCGAGCCTGGCAGGAGTGGAGGGACTTCGAACCCCCAACCCCCGGTTTTGGAGACCGGTGCTCTAGCCAGTTGAGCTACACTCCTATCGCCGCACTGCCTTCGACCTGGAGCCCTGGAGCGGGTGAAGGGAATCGAACCCTCGTCCTCAGCTTGGAAGGCTGCTGCTCTACCATTGAGCTACACCCGCAATCCATCGCTTCAGGAGTGGTTGGTGGAGGGGGTAGGATTCGAACCTACGTAGGCATAGCCAACGGGTTTACAGCCCGTCCCCTTTAGCCACTCGGGCACCCCTCCTTGAGCAGATGGATTGACTGGTGATTTGTAACCAAGCAAAAACGCCCCGCCGTCGGCCGGCAGGGTCCGCCTCAAGGGGTTTATGGGTAGCGCTTTCAGGCTCTGTCAACTGTAAATCGGCCGGTAGCGCCAAATTCTGCTGCTTTCCGTGTCATTCCGCCCCGCCGAACGCACACTAAGGCTACGATCGCGCCATGGAGCGGACAAAGCCACAATCACAGCAAGCGAGTTAGGCTGGCGCGGCAATGCACCGGAAGCGCCGCGGCCGCGCCCCGGCGCGGCGGAGGCCGGGACGTAGACAGCTCGTCTGTTCGGCATGCACGCGGTCGAGGCCGCGCTTGCCAATCCCAAGCGCGACGATCGTCGGAGCTGCTTGCCACCGAAAACGCGGCGCACCGGCTTGCGCCGATGATCGCCAAGCGCAACGTGACGCGTGAGCCCGCTTTGCCGCGCGACCTCGACCGGCTGCTTGGGCCGGACGCCGTGCATCAGGGCGTTGTGCTCGAGGTGGAGCCCCTGCCCCCGGTCGCGCTCGAGGATGTCGACCCTGAGGGCATCCTGCTCGTGCTCGACCAGGTGACCGACCCGCAGAATGTCGGCGCGGTCTTGCGCTCCGCCGCAGCCTTCGGCGCCTCGGCGCTCGTGCTGACCGAGCGGCACAGCCCGCCGCTCTCCGGCGCGCTCGCCAAGGCGGCGAGCGGCGCGCTCGACATCGTGCCCGTCGTGCTCGTGAAGAATCTCGCGCAGAGCCTTGCCGCGCTCGGCGAGCGTGGCGTTCTGCGCGTCGGCCTCGCCGAGGACGCAGATGCGACGCTCGAAGAGACAGCGCTAACGCGGCCGCTCGCGCTCGTGCTCGGCGCCGAGGGCAAGGGCTTGCGCCAACTCACGCGCGAGCATTGCGACCGGCTCTGCCGCATCTCGACGGCGCGCGGCTTCGCAAGCCTCAACGTCTCCAATGCGGCGGCGATCGCGCTGCATTGGACGAGCCTGAAGACGAAGGGCTAGCCAGAGCCTGTGCTCTCAAAGCAACAACCTCGTCATTGCCCGGCCGAAGTGCCGGGCATCCACGACTTGGGCAAGCGGCCGAAGAAATTCGTGGGTGCCGGACAAGCCCGGGCATGACGAGTGATCAGTTGGTCGAGCAGCCTAATTGCAGAAGCGGCGGCCGAAGAATCGTACCAGCAGTCGCGACGCCAACAGGAGTTGCCCGGCGTCCGCACGCAGGACGTGGCATAGGCCGGCTGCGCCCAATACGCTAGACGCGCGTCGGCTGATACCAATAGGCCCGCGCACCGCAAGGCGCCACCGCGACGCCGCAAGGCGCGGCGCACGGCACAGGCACCACGCGCACGGGTCTGAGCGGGATCGGTTGGGGCGTCGGAACGAGAACGGCACCGCCGCAGGCGCGCGCGGCGCGACAGCCACCCCACGCATCGGCCGTATCGGTAAAGGTAAAGCTCACGCCGAGCGCGAGTGCCAGCACGGCGGCGAGACTTAGCACACTCTTCACCATGGAGACTCCACTGGGCTAGTCGCGCAAAGCCGCCCTAGAGGCAACCCGCGCGAGGGGACGCCAGTGTTACGCGCCGCGCGTATCCGCCGGGTTAATGCCAGGCCGTTGAAAGGGCTTGAGAAATTGCCGATCCGCTAACGCGCGGCACAGCACAGGCGGTGCGAAAACTACTTGAGCCGGCCCGTCGTGGGGCCGCCCTTGAAGTACCGCGCCTCGCCCCCCGGGATGTGAAAATAGGGCATGCAGCGCGGATGGCCGTCCTGGCCGGTCGTATAAGGGCGATAGAACCACCAATAGACGCGCGGGTAGCAGTAATAAGAGCGCGCCTTCTTGGAGTGATGCAGGACGCCCGCAGGAATGACCCCGCGCGCCGCGGTTGGCGCGACATCGGCGGCGGCCATCGCGACTGCGCCGTTGGCGCGCACAGGCGCGGACGAAAGCGCGAGCAGCAAGCCAAAGACGAAAACAGAAAGCGCCAGCCTGCAACTGCCCATCCTTGATCCCCCCGGAGGCAAGCGTTAAGCGGCAAGAGGCAAGTCTAGAAGGCCGCCCCCTTCAAGGCAAGGCTTCAAGGCTCCGCTACCATCGCGCCGACCCGGGTGGCCCCGCGCTTCACGCGCCACTTGACGCAAAGACAGGAACGCCATCAAGTCTCGGGCTCGCGCGCTCCCAAAGCGGGGCGCGCTCCTTCTGGAACGAAGCCTGCCCGAGCAGAGTTTGCAGCCGTACGAGTACGACCCCGCCAACCCCCGACATCGGAAGGAGCCCCCCAATGTCCTCGACCGATACCGCACGCTCAGCGTCCAAACGGAGCGACCGCGACGTCGACGACCTCGCCAACCAGATCGACGCCATCCGCGCCGAGATCCAATCGCTGACCTCGACGGTCGGCCGCGTCGCCAACAAGCAGATCAACCGCGCCCAGGACAAAGCGATCGAGACCGCGCACGAAGCCGAGGAGGCCATCAGGCGCAACCCGCTCGCCGCCGTCGGCATCGCCGCGGGGTTGGGCTTCCTGTTCGGCGTGTTCACGCGGCGCTAGGCGAAAGCGCGATGTTCAACCTCGCGCTCTCGCTGATCTCCTCGCTCCAGGCTGGCGCGCGCATCAAGCAAAGCTTCGAGCGGTCGCTGCGGCAGGCAGTCATCGCGGCCATTGCCGCCGTGGTGCTGATCGCCGCGGCGGCCTTCGGCTTGCTCGCGGCCTATCACGCGCTCATCGCGGTCTACGGCTTCTCGCAGGCCGGGGCCGCGGCGATCCTCGCCGGGCTGCTTGCGCTGCTCGGGCTCCTGATCCTGCTTCTCCTGCGCGCGCCCGTGCACAGGGCGGAGCGCGAGGTGCCGCAGACATTCGAGTCCGCGGGTCAGGGCCTCGGCCTGATCGACCAGGGCCTCGGCAAGGCGATGCAGCAGACGGGCCCCTTGACGCTGCTCGCCCTCGCCTTCGTCGCCGGCATTCTCGCGGGACGCCGCAAATAGCCGTCCCATTCCGGGACGCTCAGGGAATTCGAGAGCGAGCGCTTCGGCGTGTTCGGAGAGGTCGCCTACCGCTTTGCCACGTTCTAGAAGTCAGCCTCTAGAAGCAAGCTTCTAGAAGCAGCTGATCACGCGCGCTCCGCAGGAGCGCATCCTGAGACAGCTATTGAACTTCGTGCAGCAGCTAAGCGAGCAGCCCGCGATGTCGGCGGTCGGATCGAGCGCGGTCGCGGTGCAGATGCTGTTGCAGGAGCGGAAGTCGTCGTTGCACACGCGCAAGCTCTGGCTGCCCGGACCGCAGGCCGACGGCGTGTCGCGAAGCGACTGATTGGGTGGGGGCGTAACGCCGCCGCCTTGCGCATGCGCCTCGCCCGCCGCCAAGCAAAGCGCGAACGCGAGCACCAGCATCGAGACTCTGATCACGCCACTTCCCCGTTCCCTACCGACGCCGAACCCGCGTCCCCTCACGACCGCAGAGCACTTTTAGTTGGTGCCGACTAAGAGGATTCGATCAGACCTACTGAGCGTTACCTACTGTTACCGGAGGGAACATGCCGAAGCGAGCACTTACGGCCGCAGCCATCGAGCGTATCAAGCCGCCGGCCGAGGGCCAAGTCGATTACTTTGACCGCGGCTACCCCGGCCTAGCGCTCCGCGTGAGCTACGGTGGTGCACGCGCCTTCTGCTACTTCTACCGGGTCGGCGGCAAGCAGCGGCGCTACAAGCTTGGCCTGTTCCCCGCAATGTCGCTCGCAGAGGCGCGTGAAGCGTGGCGGCTTGCCCGTGAAGACGTGGGGCGAGGCCGCGATCCTGCCACTGCCAGGAAGCGCGAGACGGGTGCGACAAACTTTGAAGGAGTCGTTGCGGAGTGGCTGAAGCGCGACCAATCAAAGAACCGCACCCACGATGAAGTGAAGCGCACCGTCGATCGGGTGCTTGTTCCCGCATGGGGCCATCGCTCTGTAGCAGACATCGGCCGGCGCGACATTCTCGATGTGCTCGACAATATCGCCGATCGCGGCAAGCTCACCAAGGCTCGTCGTGTCCAGGCGTATATCCATCGCTTCTTTAAGTGGTGCGTCGAGCGCGGCATCATCGATTCCAATCAAGCGACTGCCCTCCCCAAGCAAGGCGAAGAGGTTAAGCGCGATCGCGTGCTCACCAACGACGAGCTCAAGGCGGTGTCGAAGGAGGCCGTGAAAATCGGTTGGCCGTTTGGGCCCGCGATCCAGCTTCTGTTTTTGACCAGAGCCCGTCGGGAAAGAGATCGGGCAACTCCGCTGGCCGAAGTTCAGGGCGATACGATCCAGCTTCAAGGCGATCGGACAAAGAACGGCGAGCCGCACACGAACCCGCTTAGCAAGTCAGAGCGTAGGCCATCGTAGACGATCTCATCAAGGTCGGCGGGTCCGACTTTGTTTTCACAACGACGGCCAAGACTCCGATCTCCGGCTGGTCACGAGTCAAGTCAGACCTGGACGACGAGCTAAAGTTCGAGAAGCCGTGGCGCTACAACGATATCAGGCGCTCCGTTTGACGGTCATGAATGAGCTCGGCATCGAGCCGCACATTGTGGAAGCCATCCTTGGCCACGTCGTGAAGGGCGTTGCCGGCGTCTACAACAAGGCGAAGCACGAGAAGGCAAAGCGCGCCGCGCTTGAGGCATGGGGTGCACATGTCATGGCGCTGGGGACGCCGGCCGAAGCCGACTCCCCTTGGCAATTCAAATCACGTTTTCCCGTTGCGTAGAAATTCTTTGTGGAACAACGGATTCACTGTGCATGTCGCGCCCTGGAGCCCGAAACAATGCCCGATGATACCGTGCCAATAG
Organism: uncultured Alphaproteobacteria bacterium; assembly: GCA_963832515.1. Taxonomy (GTDB): domain Bacteria; phylum Pseudomonadota; class Alphaproteobacteria; order Rhizobiales; family Methyloligellaceae; genus Methyloceanibacter. The sequence continues at coordinate 38,182 of CAWHUE010000005.1, read as the reverse complement.
GCGCCAAACAGAGCGGGAAGCGCCGGCTTCTCACGGCTGAGCCGAACCAGGGCCACCAAGCAGGCCTTAGCCCTCCGCGAGGGGTTCCTGTCCGAGAGTCAGCCAGCAGCCTTCATGTCAGGCTGTTTGATCTCCTGGCTCGCGGGACTCCTGTAAACGAGATTGAATGCCATCGCCGCAGCCTTGAGCCACTTACCTCGATCATCAATAGACCAAATGGCGTTAGGTTTCGGAAGCTTGTCCACGAGTGCCTGAATTAGAGGATCAAGCGTTCCGGAGGATTCGAGATCGTTTCCCTCGGCGGTATCGACAAGAGTGAGAATTGCAGTCTCCTCCTGTTCGCGGGTTCCCGTTCCGAGAGAGCTTCTATTATTCAGGGGTTCTACCCTAGTCCGGATGTTTGAGATGTTCATGGCCGTGCCCTTATAGTGCCAGCGACAAGCGCGTGAGTTGTCTGCGGCGTTCCAATTGCGAAAGATTATAGCCCCTTAAGCTACGCCGCGCGAACTAAATGGTCCTTTACTCCATGTATGTACCTCAGCCCCGACGACTTCCACTTTCGGATTGATCTCTGGGACGACGCGGACAGGCGCATCGAGCAGGTGATCGCCTTCGTGTCGGATCTGGAAGTTGCTCGTGCTGCCTACGAGGCGGCGGTTAAGGCCAAGCCCGGCAAGCGGTGATCTAGGAGGCCGATCTAGCAAACAAATAACTGAGCACGGTGTTCCGAGGGGCAGAACTCGTGCCGGAACTACCCTCCCTTCCGAGTAGTTGTCGTCGGCAACAGAGGAGTTTGCGCCATGCCCGACGATAATAGCCATGTGGGCGAATCCGATCGCAGCCGGATCGCCGGAGAAAAGGAATACGAAGTCAGCTATCTCGCACGCAAGCACCGCCTAACCGCTGAACAAGCACGGGAGCTCATAGCGCGCGTCGGAAATGACCGGGACAAGCTCGATCATTTGCTTTTCGGCCGGGGATTCTACGGTCGCGGTGCCTGGTGGTAACGCGGAAGCTATCTAGGCTTCCTCTTAGCGAGGGACTTGGTCCGCGCCTTGGCCTTCTCAAACCGAAGGCGCCGAAGCTCGTGCCTGGAATAGTCGCTGACGAATTGCGGCTTGGTACGGGCGGCAATCTCTCTCGCCAGCTTGAGACGTTCTTCTAGGGTCATGGCGCCGAACATAGGACCGGCGAGCAGCAATGAAAAAGGGCGCCCGGCCTTCGGGGGATGCGTTTCCGGCGGCGGCTTCTTCTCTAATTCAGGTGCAGTCTCATCGAATATAAACCGAGCGGGGACCGAGCAACATTTCTTCGACGCAGCGCTTGGTCAATTCGTCGCTGTCTAGAAATCCCCTAGCGGCAAGCTTCTGGATGCAACCAACAAGTTCGGTTCGCAATTCGGTTTCTCGCGTCGACCCTGCGTCGATGTTCTTAGGGCAGATAATCCCCCATGCCGCTAGATAAGAACGCTCAAGCATTGCGACCTGTGTTGGGTCGCCTGCTTCAAATAAACTCTTCTTGGGTGGGGACATGGCGCCCTCCTTCCGTTGCAGGTGGGAGCGCCAATACGAAAACTCTCTCAGCCACCGGGACCTGTTATCGTTATGTGCCGATGATGAGACATCATGCTCGCTGAAGCAGATTATAGCGAGCCTCAAATTGTCATTGGGACAGAACGCGATCAATTTGTCGCTTGGCGTCTGTTAGTGCAGCTCCCCACGATCCGTGACCGTCCGACACTGGATTGGAGAGGATTGGCAGGTCGGGAGCGAGCCGGTCGACCCTGAAGGATAAATTGGTTTCAGCGCCCCAAATATAGATCGCGTAGCCTCGATAGATAGATCGATGGTTGCCCATGTGGGGTCCCCGCGCTCCAGGAGCGGGGTCGTACCGGCTGATGGGGCATTTGAGTTGAAACTTTAGGCCGCAACGCCGCGTCAGGACTTTCGTTCACGGACGACCAAAATAAACGGCGCCGGCCGAAGCCGATGACCGGCATCGTGCCTCTGCGTGTCTGTCGGTACACGCATTTGCCTTGCTGCTTCCCGAGGGTTGTCAACGATGAAGCGGGGCGGGTTACGGGATGCAATCTCTCGGGCGAGGGCAAGGCGTTCGGCAAGGGTCATGGCGGCGAATATAGGCCATCGTTCATACGCCTCTTTGACCACAAAAGCGGACATTCTGGCGTTTTAGTTAACCCGGCCCCGAGGAATTTGGTAGGCTCAAAAGAACAGCCTTGCGGTGCTTCGCTACAACGGGTGAGCCGCAGCCGGCACTTTTTTCTGACCCGTCACCTGGGATGAGTACCTTTTAACAGGAGTCTCAAAATGACCAGACGTATAGCGTTCACTAACTCTCTTTTTGTTGGCGTCGCCATGTTGTTGCTCCCATGTTCCATGGCGGCATCCACAGAACTAATGGAAGTTGCAAAAACATGCGCTGCTGATGTCAGGGCGCAATGTGCGGGGGTGAAACCAGGAGGAGGCCGGATTAGGGAGTGTATCAAGACCCACCTGAAGGACCTATCCGAGCCTTGTCAGACCCTGGTGATCAAGGCTGTAGTAGTAAAGGACTGTGCTGCTGACGTGACGAAACTTTGCGCCGACAACTTGGGCCGCATCGAGGCCTGCATGAAAGATCACCTCGCCGATGTTAGCGAGCCCTGCAAAGAAGCGATGGCGAACGCGGCCGCTGGGGAAGACTAAAATGCAAAAAGGGCGCCGGCCGAAGCCGACCTCTCAACGCCTAGATGATCGCAAAGAAGCCCTGGCGCCTGCCAGCACCGGGAGTTCCCTTGCTTGGGAGAAGAGGCTGGCTTAGCAACGGCCAGTGTAGGAAGGGTAATCCGAGCGCGCTCCTCCCGCTGTGTGCTTTGCCACAAGTGCCGGGAAAAAAAGGACGCCGGCCGAAGCCGACGCCCTAACGGTTCGCCTCTCCGTGCTAGTTTTGATTAGTGGTAGAGATAGCCGCCTCGGTAACTCTGAGCATGTCTGATGTGCCTGGGAGGCACTTGATTGGACGACGCGAGCGGCGTCGAATTTCCATTACCCCCCGCATAGATCGGGCATCGATCAAGATTGGAATAGTCAGAGCACTGCATCCCAACGGCGAGCGCTGGGGTAAACGCTACAAATATCAGCGAACCAGCGGCGGCTAGAGCCAGGATCGTGTTTCTCATGGAAGTTGCTCCTTCCAAAGACTGGGCGGGCACGGGATGTGACGCCTTATCCGACTGCACACCCATTCCTTGTCCATTTTATTTCCACGGCTCGCCGCAAGCTGATCTGACGCGCGGCAACGAGTCACTCGGCAATTCGCCGCGCACTCCTTGTCCAGAACGCGACGCAAAAGAAAAGGGACCGGCGCTAGGCCGGCCCGCCGCTAATTGTCTGTGTAATCGTCGGCGCGCAGCCATTCGCCCACTTAGTTTGATCGACCATGCGATCAAGTGAGCCGAGCGAAGGTTCACCGTCTACGTCGGGCTCGTTCGTCCTCGGTAAGCCCTAGAGCCCGAGTGACCCTCGCGGTCATCGCCTATGTCGTAGCCTTTGATGCGATGCTGCTCTGCCGACGGCTGCGGGACCCCCGCTACGAGGTCCGTTGGCCAGCCCAGGCTCGGCTCCTCCTCCGGGTCCGGGTCGATCGCATCAAGCAGGTCGAGCAGCCTCTCGATGGTCTGCGCGACAAGATTCCGCTGCTTGGTGGCAGAGAGGCGCTTGGGCCTCGGTCTTGTGGTAGTATTCGCTTCAGCCGTAGCCATAGTGGTTCCTCCATTTGGCTTAGGTCAGGCCCGGCCGGTGTGTACGCACCGCGCCGGGCTGTTTGTTACCTGTACCGTTACCTATGGAGGAGAGTGTTTGGGCTGCTGAGCGGCTAATGCCTTGTTTTTGTTGGTGCCGGCTGGAGGATTCGAACCCCCGACCTACTGATTACAAATCAGCCGCTCTACCTGCTGAGCTAAGCCGGCGACTGTCATGCCATTGAGATGGACCGCACCTCTTCAGGCTTCAACCTCGAAGGCCACCACTCTTAGCTTCGTTCCGCGCTCAGTTCCACTTGCCAGGCGCCTCCCCGGAGGCCTTCAGAAGCGCGCAAGCGACTCCGCGCTGCCCGCGATCTCGGCAAGCTGCGCCTTCAGCATCGAAGGCGAGAGATATTGGATGAAGGACTTCTCCTTGCCGTCGACGGCGTAGTGCACTTTCAGCGTGAGCCCACCATAGTCGCCGAGGAAATCGTCGAGATCGACGCCCGCCTCTCCGTCCATCACCTCGCGCGGGAAGGGAACCATAAGCCTGAAAGCGGTGCGCGGCGGCACGGTGTCGGGCGCGGGCGAAGCCGGCATCGGGCCGACCGACTCCACCAGGTCGATCGCCAGCTTGAAGTCGATGATCTTGAGGTCCGGCTTCACCGTGCCGTGGAAATCGGTCAGCGTGTGGTCCGACCAGTTCTCGGCGTTGAAGGCAAGGCCCGTGAGGCGCGCCGCTGTCGCCCCGCCCGCGACAGTGAAAACCGAGCGCTCCTCGAACGTCCGCTCCGGATCGTCGAACAGCCAGACGACATCGACTTCGTCCACGGCCTCTGCGGATTCGGGCTCGGAGGTGAACGGCGAAGAGAAAGACGGCATGGACGGCGCGCCCGTGCGCAGGAGGAATCCGCTCCCGATCAGGAGCGCGCCGCAAATAAGCATCAAGATCCCCGCGACGATGAGCATGCGGCTAATTTCGCCTCTGTCCCTGTCCACGCCCTCGGGCAACGATAGCGCGTTTTTGCCTGCGTCCCGAAGCCTCTTGACCTGTGACATGCCGCCGGCGGCCACGGCGGCGCCGGCCCCGGCATAATATCTCGCCTTCCCACCTGCTTCCGTCACCAGCGCATGGAGCGCGGGGGCTACGGATTGGACCTTGCCGGAAACGCCGGAAAATGCCGGTTTGATCGAGCTTGCGGCCTCGCTGCCGAGCTCGCGCGCCTTGGCGCCTGCGCCCGAGACGGATTGCGAAATCCGCTCTCGGGCGGCCGGCGCCATGTCCCGGAATTTGGCCGAGGCGAGCGCGACGATGGCGGCTGACATGGCCGCAGCCCGCCGGCCGAGTGTGGCCGCCACGGCCGCAACGCCTGCGAAGGCCGCGGCGAGCTTCGCGCCAGCACCATTGCCGAAGGCGCGCGCACGCTCGGCGATCTCCGAGCCCGGAGACGCGCCGGACTCTGGCGTGGGCTCCGAGCCGAATACGATTTCCTCGCGGGCGTAGCGCTCGCTTTCCGCCGCCGCCTCGAACTCACCGGGCGCCGTGAGGTCAGCGTGAGGTTCGCCGATCGCCTCGGCCTCGACTTCGGTGAGATGCGCGAAATTGTCGGGCATATCCTCGGAGGCAAACGTTTCCGGCCGCGAGACGAACTCCGAGACAGTCGACTGCTCGGCGCGTTCTGCCGCGGTCCTGAAAAATGCGGGCGCTTCGGTTGCCTCCAGAGCCGCAGCGACTGGCTCGGGCGCGCCAGGCATCTCGGGCACGGATTGATCGTCAGAGGCGGACACAGGCTGATCTTCCGCAACGAAGTCTGCGCGATCTTCGACGCTCGAAGTCTCGGCCTCCTGCCGCGCCAAGGCGTGCGATGCCAGTTCCTGCGTCTTCGCTGAGACCTGCGACACGCCGGAAGACACGGCCTCGCCGGTCGACGTGCGAGCTCACCCGCCTTGGCCGAGACTTGCGATACGCCGGAAGACACGGCCTCGCCCGTCGAGCGCGCGAGCTCCCCGCCTTGGCCGAGACTTGCGATACGCCGGAAGACACGGCCTCGCCGGTCGAGCGCGCGAGCTCGCCCGCCTTGACCGAAACCTGCGACACGCCCGAAGACACAGCCTCGCTGGTCGAACGCGCAAATTCCCCGGCTCTTGTAGAGATCCGCCGCTGAGGCTTCGGACAGTGCCCGCCTGGCCGAGCGCGCAAATCCTGCGAGCGCAGCCGCAGCGAAGGTCAGCCCCGCGACGGTTTTTGCACCCGCGGCGCCGAACACCTCCTGCAGCTTGACCGCAAACCACAGGGCCGCGAAGCGGACCTGTCTGAAAAGATAAAGGATGAAGTTCCGGATGCTGGTGCCAACAAAGGCGAAGCCCCTGCCGATCGATCGCAGCACGAAAGCAATGGCGCCAACGATCTTCCGCACCGCGAAGCCAATTGCTCCCGTGATGGCGTAGACGACCGCCAGCACGGCGCCTTTGATCCCCGCCCAGATGCGATGGAAGAACGCCCGGCGCCTAAGCCTCGCCTCCTCGCGGCGCTCGGCTGCCTCTTTGCGCTCGCGCTGCCGCTGGAGCCAACGTTCGTGCCTGATGCGGTCCTTCTCGACCGCCGCGGTCTGCAACTGGAGCCAACGCTGGTGCTCGCTCAGATCCTCCTTCGCGGAGGAGAGCACTTCGCCGGATTTCGCGACGGTCTGTTTCGCAACGGCGACGGTCGCCTCGAACTGGGCGACGCTCTCGGCTGCGTCAGCCTCCTTTCGCGCCGGAGGCCAGACACGTTTTTCACGCATCGGACTGACCATGTCCCGAAGCTCCGCTAGACGGCAGGTCCATGGCGAGCCTCATGTGTCGAAAAACTCACTCGAGACTCACACATTCAACTCCAGGGGGACTATACACGATGCGCGCAACGGCAACTGGCGCGCGGCTTGGCGCCCCTCGACGCTCAAGCCTTTCGCAGCATGCCAGCCCGGCAGGGCCTAGGCCTAAAGGCGGCCCTCGCGGTGGTCAATTCTGCGTACTTTCGCCAGATTAGCGGCGAAACGGCCGCCCTGCTAACGGTTTTGTCAGTTTTGCGACAATCGCTCGGGCCGCGTGGCGCGTTTATCACTCCGGCTTGCGGATGCCGCCGACTCATGGGCCTCAATATTTGTCGGAGGCGCCCGACGTGCCCTCGCCGAGCACCCGGTCGAAATCCCTGGCCTTCTGATAGTCGATGGTGGCTCTCTTCGCGCGGTCAGCGGCCAGCCCTTCGCGGCAATCGTCGTAGGGCTTGGTGCCGGGCTCGCCCTTTTCCCGGCATCTCACATCGTCAGCGGCGGCAAGATCGGCCTGCTCAGCGACCTGCTTTGTTTCGAGCTGATCGCGGTCGGCACAAGCCTGAAGCGCGCCGAGGAGAACCCCCACGATAGAGATTATGACCACGATCCGCGCCATGGCTGAACCTCGTGGCCGAAAATCATGGCGCGCGGATGGTCGAACGGGTGGCCCGGCTCAGAAAATGGAAGCGCCGGCTCTGAGGCCGGCGCTTCGCGGACGTTCACCCAAAGAAGAAGATCCGAGGCTAGCCTATTCGACCATGCCCACGCACTGCTTCTCGTCCTTGCGGACCTCAGCGAGCGCTTTCTTGGCGGCATCTTTGGAGTCGTAAGCGTCGCCGATCGGCGACAGTCCGGCGCTCGGGTTCCCCTCGATGACGGAGCAGTTTTTCACGGTGTCGACGACCACATAATATTAGCGTGGCAGCCGTAGCCGGCAGGGTCAGACCGACAACCAGCAACCCTGAAATGATGCCTTTTTTCATGTCGCGTTTTCTCCCGGAGTTGACCTGTTTTTGAGGCGAGCATGGTGCAGCAGACCATTGCATCCGGCGACACCAAAGACACAGGAATATGCAGCAACAGAATTGGGAAGCTTTGGAAGCGTGGAATACCGCGCAGGTTGGGCATGCTGGCTGCCGGCAAGGGGTCAGACTTGCCTTAAGACTGCCTTTGGTTTCACCTATGCCGTTCGATCACAACTCATGACCACCCCCTCCTTGGCAGATCCGGCAAGACAAAATAGGACAATCGAGGTGAGCCTTTCCGCCGCGGGCCCGGCACGCGGGCTTATGCTCAGTGCGCTGTTCGCGCTTTTCCTTCCCGCCCTCGCTGCCCTCGCCGAAGAACCGGCGGTGTCTGTTCCGAGCGCCGTTCCCGGCCAGCCGCGCACGTATTATCCGGAAGGTGTGCCGGCGCAAGCAGCGGAGCCTGCCGCAGCCGCGAGCCTTCTGCCGCCGCTTTCGGTGACCGAGCATACGCTGCGCATTCCGGGCGGAGGCCTGCGCTACACCGCGAAGACTGGGCCGCTACCCTTGCGCGACGGCAAGGGAGAGACTCTCGCCGAGATTTTCCATGTCGCCTATATGCGCGAGCCGCACGATCCCAAGCGGCCCATCACCTTCGTGTTCAATGGCGGGCCGGGCGCCGCGTCCGCTTATCTGCATCTTGGCGCCATGGGCCCGAAGGTGATTGCCGCGAGCGACAAGGGGGAGGTGCTCGGTCCCCCGCCCCGCCTCTCCGACAACGAGTTGACTTGGCTCTCCTTCACCGACCTCGTCTTCGTCGATCCCGTAGGCACGGGATATAGCCGTGTCGGCGCGCGCAAGGAGGAGAAGGACTTCTTCGGCGTCGAGCAGGACACCGAGGCGCTCGCCGATTTCATCCGCCTTTATCTGATCGACGCGGGCCGCGTGGCGTCGCCGGTGTTCCTCGCGGGCGAGAGCTATGGCGGCTTCCGCGCCGCCACCATTGCGCGCCGGCTGCAGAAGACCGGCGCCGTCTCGCCGAGCGGGCTCGTGCTGATCTCGCCTGCGCTCGAGTTTGCGCTGCTGCACCCGGAGGACTACGACCCGCTGCCCTGGGCGCTTGCCCTTCCCTCCTTTGCAGCGGTCAATCTCGAGAAGAAAGGCGTCGCGGGACGTGAGGCTCTTGCCGAGGGTTTAAAAGGGGCCGAGCGCTACGCGCTCTCTGACTATCTTGTGGCGCTTGCTTCCGGCGTCGAGGAAGGCGGCAAGACCGCGAGCGAGACGGTCGCGCGCCTGACCGGCTTGCCGCTTCCGCTCGTCGAGCGCCATCACGCGCGCATCTTCCCCTCGCTCTTCATCAAGGAGTTCGACCGCGCGGACGGCAGGGTGCTGAGCCGCTACGACGGTGGAGTGAGCGGACCGGACCCGCATCCGTCGAGCCAATGGCCGCGCGGACCCGATCCGGTGCTCGACGCGACCGTGCCGCTCTGGACCGCGGCCTTCGTCCAATACGCGCAAGAGGAGCTCGGCTACAAGACCGACCTGCCTTATCGCCTGCTAAACCGCGAAGTGCGCCCCAAATGGGATTTCGGCACGAGCCCAACGCGCCAGGGCTATGCGGGCGCGCTTGACGATATCCAGGCCGCGCGCTCCGCCAACCGCGCGCTCGAAGTGTTCATCGGCACGGGCTATTCCGACCTGATCACGCCCTATTCCGTGCCGTCTTACCTCGTGCGCCAGCTCGCGCCGCTCGACGGCGCGCGGTCGATCACGATCGAGGACTATGCGGGCGGGCACATGCTCTATCTGCGTTCGGAGTTCGCGCCGCGCGCTGAAGGAGGACGTCGAGGCGATGTATGCGCGCGCGCTCAAAACCCTGCCGCAAGGCTAGGCTTGGGTTGCGCGCCTGGAACGCCACACGCGGATGAACCGTTAACGGGGATCGGCTAAAATTCCGATTCGGCGCGCGGACGAAGGGAACCGCCATGCAGATGAGAAGCCTAAGCCTCGCCTCGCTGATGCTCGCGGCCTCGGTCCTGCTCGCGGCCGCGGAGGATAGGCCTGCCGAGACCACCGCATCGACAGCGCCGGCAGCACAGGCCACGCCTGCCGCACCGCAATGGAGCGAGTTCAAGTCCGACACGCAAGGCTTTGCCGTGTCCTTCCCCGGCGCGCCGAAAGTGACGAGCGCGACCGTCGAAGGCCAGAACCCGCTCCTGCAGCACGACTTCCAGGTGAGCCTCGGCGAGGACACGGTCTACACCGTGGTGGTGTTCGAATATCCGCAAGGCAAGGCGCCCAAGGCCGACACCGACTACTACGTCAAGCTCATGAACGCCTACGCCAAAGGCAGCGAGACGCGGCTCCGCCGCCGTGGACCAGCAACCGTCGACGGACGCGCGGGCTTCGAGGGCATCGCCGACGACGGCAAGAACAAGCTGACCCATCTCGTGACGGTCGTGCCCGCTGGAGACCGCATCTATATGCTCGCGTCCGCCTCGCCGCGCGCGAAAGGCGTCCCTGACGATGCCGAGCGTTTCCGCGACTCCTTCCGCCTGCTCGGCGGGGAAGCTGATCCCAGCGAAGAGTCGGCGGCAAGCACCACCGGCCAATAGCAATTTGGTTTGAACGCTAGCCCGCTTGCTTGCGCAACTCGGCGACGAACTCTTGCGTGTCTTCCGACGGCGCGGGGGTGAAGGCGCTGACCAAGGCGGCGGTCAGGAACGCGGCCGGCACGGCGATGAGGCCCTGCGAACGCCGTGTTGAGGCCGCCCCAATTGGCGATCTTCCGCGCGCCCTCGTCCCATGCCGCAAGCGCGGCATCTTTCGCTGCCGGATCGGCGAGATAATAGGCCTGGCGCAGCGAGGCATAGTTTGCCGCCTGCTCGGGCGTCGCGTTGGAGAGGACGCTCGACATCTCGTAGAAGGCAATCGGGAAGTGGCGCGGCATGAGCAGGTAGAAGAGGCAGATGCCGAGCCCAACGAGCATCCCAGCCAGCGCGCCTTCGCGAGTGGCGCGCTCCCACCAGATGCCGGGCGCGAGCGCGGGCAGCAGCGCGCTCGCCGCGAGCGAGAAGGCAGGCGCCGTCATGTCGATCGCTTCTTGCGGCCAGGTGACCGCGAGCGACACGGCGAGGATCGCCACGAGAAGGACCGCGCCGCGCGCGATGAGCAACCGCTGCTCCGTCGGCGCCGTCGGGTGCAGGGTCTTGAAATAGATGTCGTGGGAGAGAGCGTTGGCGACCGCGAGCAAGAGACCGCTCCCCGACGCGAGCAGCGCCGCGATCGCCCCGACGGCGGCGAGGCCGAACAGCGCGGTCGCGGCCCTGCCTCCAAGCGCATCGCTCGCGAACAGCACGCCATAGACGGGTGCGGCAAGGCAAAGCGCCCCGACGAAGCCGAGCGCCCAGAGATAAGAGAGCCGCGCTTCCTCGTTGGTCGGCGTGGTGAGCCCGCGCGCGAGAAGATGCGGCAGCGAAGCCACCCCCGCGGCAAGACAGAAGGCAAGTGCGAACGCGTTGACCGGATCGGCGGCGGCCAGTCTGTCGAAGCTGAGGCGCGTCAATGCCTTGTCGAACGCCGCGCCTGAAGCTCCTCCGAACCCGCCCCCGTTCAGCCAGAGCAGGATCGCGAGCGCGATGAAGGAGACGAGCAGAAGCACGGCGTATTGCGTGATCTGCGTGAGGCTCGCAGCGCGCATACCGCCGCCGAGCGTGCAGAGCAGCAGCAACCCGCCCGCGAGAAGCACGGCAAGGTCGAGATCGATCGGGAAGATGCGCGTCGCAAGTGCGCCAAGTGCCAGCAGAACGAGCGCGAGCGCCGGGAAGGAGCAAAGCAGCATCGCGAGCACGGCAAGCGGGCGTATGGCAGTACCCCCAAACCGCTCGCCAAGAAAGTCGGGCAGCGTATAGCCGCCGAACTTGCGCAAAACCGGCGCAAGCAGCGTGCCGCCGCCCAGCAGCCCCGCCGCGCTGGCGAGCAGCACGAGGACAATCCGCCCGCGCGCCTCCCCCGCGCTCCCCGCAAGCACGGCGTACGCGAGCACCGCGGCGAAGGACGCGGCGATCGCCATCCCGTTCAACATGGCAGGCACGAGCCGGCCCGCCACGTAGTAGTCGGAGATCGGGCGCATGATGGTGACGGCGCCGGCCCTGACGAAGACCGCAAGCGCCACGAGCACGATATCTGGGTTGTCAGCGTCGCCCTCCTCCTTGTTTTGCCGGCCGCCGTATCACCTCGCGGAGCAGCGCCGCGAATTGCTCAAAGTCCGCCTTTCGCGGGCTCGTCTTGCGCCATGCGAGCCCGATCTCCCGCTTCGGCTCCGGCGCGCGGAAGCGCAACAGGCTGATGTCCTTGCGGCGATGCACTTCGCTCTCGATCGCGATCTCCGGAAGCAACGTGATGCCGTAGCCGCTCGCAACCATCTGCACGATGGTGGCGAGGCTCGACGCACCGAAGCTGTCGCGCGCTTCCGGCGTCAGCATGTGGCAGTAGGACAGCGCCTGGTCGCGCAGGCAATGTCCCTTCTTCGAGCAGCAGAGCCGCTCATTCCCGAGCATGTCGGCATTCGCATGCCGCGGGCGCTTCGGCCCCGCGCTCGCTTTGGTCGCCAAGATGAACCTGTCGTCGAACAGATGCACAGTCTCCAGCTCCGGATCCTCGATCGGTAACGCGACCAGGATAAGGTCGAGATCGCCGGTGACAAGCTCGCGCACGAGATTTTCGGTGACCGTCTCGCGGAGCTGAAGCGAGAGACCGGGGAAGCGCCGCTGCAACTCCGGCAGCGCCTTCGGCAGAAGATAAGGCGCGATCGAAGGGATGGCGCCGAGCTTGAGCGCGCCCGACAGCACGCCCTCCTGATGCTTGGCGTAGTCGAGCAGGTCGCGCACCGAGGCAAGGATCGTGCGCGCGCGGCGTGCAATCTCCTCGCCCTCCTCGGTGAGCTCGATGCCCGATTTGCGGCGCTCGACGAGGCTCAGATGCAGCTCGTCCTCGAGCTCCCTGATCTGCATGGAGAGCGCCGGCTGGCTCACGGCGCAGGCCTCCGCCGCGTGGCCGAAATGCCGCGTTTCGGCGAGCGATTCGAGGTAGCGCAGCTGGCGGAGCGAGACCATAGGCGATAAGGCCCGCTTATCCTTCCTATAAGAAAATACGATTTGTAATTATCATACCCCACAAACCATATTCCAAGAGCAGAGCCGGGCGGCCCCGTACCGGGTTCGCAAAGTCCGGGGCCGAAACCGGCCTACGCTTGGTTTCAAACTCGCGGAAGGAGATCAGATATGCGTGAGTGGCACAAGCCGACGATCGAGGAGACGGAGTCCGGTATGGAGGTCACGAGCTACCTGCCGGCAGAGCTGGATCGCGCTTAATCCGCCTCTCTCATCTCGGAATTTGCGAACGGCGATCCGGCGCTAGCCAGGTCGCCGTTTTCGGTTCTAGGCCTTGCTTCGTCGACGATGGCGCCACGGAGCTAATTCGACTACGCTGGCGCAAAAGGCTGGGCCGAGCCGCGTTCAGATTCCCTTAATGCGGGGGTCATGCGCCTCTCATCTACTCAGCCCATATTGAGTCTGGAGGAGTACGCTCAGCGACGAAGACGTTGTTTACCTCCATCAAGGTAGCCGTTGACGCGCATCAAGGCGCTCGCTTGCCAGGGAGGCCTACCGGTTCACGATCTGGACTGGGTAGGAAAAAGGAATAAGCCATGACCAAGATCATGAGCCCCGAGGAACTGGAGCAGGAACTTCGCGCCATCGGCGCCAAGCAATATCACGACAAGCATCCATTTCATGAGCTTCTGCACGGCGGCAAGCTCAACAGGGGCCAAGTGCAGGCCTGGGCCCTGAACCGCTACTGCTATCAGTCAGCGGTACCGCGCAAGGACGCAGCCTTGATGAGCCGCTGCCACGACCGGCAGCTCAGGCGCGACTGGATCCATCGCATCATGGATCACGACGGCTATGGCGAGGAGGAAGGCGGCATCGAGCGCTGGCTCGTGCTGACCGATGGACTCGGGCTCGACCGCGACTACGTCACCTCGATGAAGGGCGCGCTGCCCGCGACCCGCTTCGCGGTGGAGGCTTACGTCAATTTCGTGCGCGAGAAGACGCTGGTCGAGGCCGTCGCCTCGTCGCTCACCGAATTGTTCGCGCCCAAGATCCACAAAGAGCGCATCTCCGGCATGCTGGAGAATTACGACTTCATCTCCGACGAGGTGATGCAATATTTCAAGCGCCGGCTGACGCAGGCGCCGGACGACGCGGCCTTTGCGCTCGACTACGTGAAGCGCAACGCGCGCACGCCGGAGGCGCAGGCTGCCGTGCTCGATGCGCTCAGGTTCAAGACCAACGTTCTCTGGGTGCAGCTCGATGCGCTGTACCACGCGTATTACGACCCGGGGCTGACCCCTCCGGGCGCTTTCGTTCCGGGCGGTGCCGATGGCTGAAGCGAGGTCTGCTGGGCGCCTCATTGTCAGTCAGGAGACGCGGCCATATCTACCGCCCTATCTGAAGCTCCGTCACGACGCGGGGCGGAATAGATGGGTCTTGCTGGCGCCGGAGCGCATTCTGTCGCCGGACCAGACCGCCGTCGCGGTGCTTCAGCTCTGTGACGGCAAGAGAACCGTTGAGGAGATCGCTGCCGTCTTGGCCATGGAGTATTCCGCGCCCGTCGATGTTATCCGGACCGACGTGCTCGACCTGCTCCAGGACCTGGCCGACAAGGGATACATAAAGGGATGAGCGAGGAGCTTAAGACCAACGGACATTGCGAGACGCTTGTCGTTGACGACGAGCCGACGGTCGGCGTGAGCGAGAGCGCGACCGCCGCCCTTTGCGCGCGCGCGCCGGTCGGCCTTCTCGCTGAGCTCACCCATCGCTGCCCTCTGCAATGCTCCTATTGCTCGAACCCGATCGAGCTCGAGCGCGTCGCGGCCGAGCTCAACACCGAGGAGTGGTGCTCGGTGATGCGGCAGGCGGGCGAGATGGGCATCCTGCAGGTGCATCTCTCCGGCGGCGAGCCCACCGCGCGCAAGGATCTCGAGGCCATCGTCTCGGCGGCGGCCGAAGCCGGGCTCTACTCGAACCTCATCACCGCCGCCGTCACGCTGAAGCGCGACCGGCTCGAAGACCTTGCCAAACGCGGGCTCGACCACGTGCAGATCTCGTTCCAGGACGTCGATGCGGCCAATGCCGAGAAGATCGGCGCCTATCCGGGCGCCACGCAGAAGAAGCTCGAAGTTGCGCGCTGGGTCACCGAGATGGGCCTGCCGCTCACGATCAACGCGCCGATCCACCGCCAGAACATCCACAATGTCGGCCGCTATATCGACCTTGCCGTCGAGCTTGGCGCGCAGCGGCTGGAGATCGCGCATGTCCAGTATTACGGCTGGGCCTTCCTCAACCGCGCGGCGCTGATCCCGACCTACGAGCAGACCGTGCAATCGATCGATCTCGTCGAGAACGCGCGCGAGCGGCTCAAGGGCGTGCTCACGATCGACATGGTGGTGCCGGACTATTACGCGAAGCGGCCGAAGCCCTGCATGGGCGGCTGGGGCAAGGGCTTTATGAACATCACGCCCGCGGGCAAGGTCCTTCCCTGCCACGCGGCCGAGACCATCAAGCACCTCAAGTTCGACACTGTGCGCGAGCGTCCTCTGCTCGATATCTGGCTGAACTCCGATGCGTTCAACGCCTTCCGCGGCACCGACTGGATGAAGGAGCCCTGCCGCTCCTGCGCTTTCCGCGAGATCGATTTCGGCGGCTGCCGCTGCCAGGCCATGGCGATCACCGGCGATCCGCGCAACACCGACCCCGCTTGCGCGCTCTCGCCCTATCACGCGGAGATGGTGGCGCTCGCCAAGGCCGAGGCCAAGAAGGCCGCGCCGGAGTTCATCTATCGCAACCCGCGCAACGCCGCGCAGGCCGTTCCAAGCCGGCAGAGCCCGCCCCGCTGGTCCCCGCCGAGTAGGCTCAAGTTCCGTCATGGTGAGGTGCCCGGCCCTTCGAGGCTTGCTGCGCTCGCACCTCAGGATGACGGGCCGGGCCTCGAACCACGCAAGAGCTAGATGCGTGCGTCGGCGATGGCCGGCGTCGCGGCGGGAACGCCCGCGCGCGCCGACAGCTCGCGATAGGCGCGCGTGAAGGCAAGCACCGTCACGGGCACGGTGACGAGCAGCCCGACCACCAGCGCGAAAAGTCCGGCGAGGTTGAGCAGCGTGAGAACGAGCGCGAGGCCGAGCAGCTTCCATTTGTAGCCGGTGGTGATGCGCCGGCTCTCTTTCATCGCACTCGATCGGACCGAGCCCGCGATCGATGATGATCATGGTCGCGAACATGAACATGAGCGCGAAGATCACGCCCGGGACGATCAGCAGGATCATGCCGAGCAAAACCACGATCGACACGAGGAGGCTCGCCCCGAGAAAGGACCAGAATTTCTGCGGGTGCCAGAGCTGCGACAACCTCGACGGTTTGCGGATTGTCGTGGGCCGCGAGATAGAAGGCGGTCGCGCCCATGCTGATCAGCGTGCTCGTGGCCCAGCCGAAAACGGTCCCGGGTAGGCTCGGCTCCTCAGCGCTCCCGGAAAACAGCGCGTCGAGCCCTGAGCTGATCGATCCTGAAACGCCGAGCAGAGAGACCGAGCAGAGCCGTCGTCCCAACGAAAATCCACGGGCGGGACTTGAAGGTCTCCCACCCAAAACGCACCAACGACCCGATCGAAAGTTCCATCGTCGCTCTTCCCCCTGCCGCGCCGCCTCGCTCGAGGCCCTCAGAGAAGCATACTCGCGGGCACCGCGCATGCCCCTCGGCGCGTCGATCCAAAGAAATCGTGGCGGAACTGGGCTTTTCGGGCGCGCCGGGCCCGTCTTCGGGTCTCCGACCCGGGAGCGCTCCGGAAGAGGCTATGCCAATATATGTCCCGATATTCCCGAGCAGGCTTCCAGATATCCCGGTCTGGCTTCCACCTTGCAATGGCCTTCCCTATTCGCTACCATGGGGGTTCCCCAGATCGGTTTGGGGGGCCATGCAGATCGCCTCTTTCCTCAAGGTTTTCAGTTGGCTCGGGCTAGCCACGGCGGTTCTCTTGAGCGGGCCCGAGGTGCGCGCCGCCGACGAGCCCGGCAAGGACGAGCAGCCTGGCTGGACTAAGCCGCGCGAAGGCGGCTTCACCGTTCCGGTCCCGCAATCTCCGCCGCTTCGCGCCGTCCCGATCGCCTATCTCAAAGAGGAGCAGGACCTGCCGCGTCCGGCCTCCCGCCTCGACGTAGAGCCGAAGGACGCCGGCATCGCCGGCGCCAAGATGGCGATCGAGGAGAACAATGCGGGCGGCCGTTTCCTTGGCGATTTCTACTCGCTCGATCCGGTTATCGCGGCCTCGCCTGAAGAGGCCGTCGAGGCGGCGCAGAAGCTGCTCGACAGCGGCCACAATTATTTCGTGGTCGATGCCTCAGCCGGCACGCTGCTCAAGCTATCCGACTGGGGCAAGGACAAGGACGTTATTTTCTTCAATGTCCGCGCCACCGACGTATCGCTCCGGCAAGAAGATTGCCGCGCCAACGTCGTGCATATCGTGCCGGACCGCTTCATGCTTGCGGACGCGCTCGCGCAATATCTCGTCACCAAGAAATGGACGAACTGGCTCTTGGTGCACGGCTCGACAGAAGCCGATCTCGCTTATGCCGATGCGGTCAAGCGCGCGGCGGGACGTTTCGGCGCCAACATCGTCGACACGCGCGAGTACAAGGACGTGTCGGGCGGCAGGCGCGACGACATCGGCGTAATCCCGCCGGGCCGGCAGGCGAGCTTGAGCGGGACCGCGCTCGCGGCCACGCCCGACTATGAGATCATCGTCGTCGCCGACGAAGGCCAGCAATTCGGGCCGTTCATGCCCTATCGCGGCGGCGGCGATGCGCGGCCCGTGGCGGGCACCACTGGGCTCGTGGCGACGACCTGGAGCCCCGGCCACGAGAAATGGGGCGCGACCCAGGCCAACAACAATTTCGAGAAGGATTTCGGCCGGCTGATGCTGCCGATCGATTACCAGGCCTATGTGGCGGCGCGCGCAGTCGGCGAAGCGGTGAGCCGCAACCCCGGCAACGAATTCGCCAAGGTCGCGGCCTTCATTCGCGGGCCCGAGCTTCAGCTCGCGCCCTTCAAGGGCATCAAGCAGCAATTCCGGCCCTGGGACGGGCAGTTCCGCCAGCCGATCCTGATCGCCACCGACAAAGTCCCGGTCTCCGTCTCGCCGCAAAAGGGCTTCCCGCATGCGAGCCATCCGGAGATCGAGGTCGACACGCTCGGCCTCGACGAGCCTGAGAGCAAGTGCAAGATGTAACGCGGCGCTCTTACCGCTCGGCGGCGCCGAGCTCGATCACACCGCCGTCCTTGTCCATCAACGGCACGTTATAGGACTGCAGGATCGTGTTGATGTCCTGCTGGTTCTCGGCGATCACCTTGTTGATCCTGTGCTTCCACTCCGGCTCGGTTCGGCCGCACGCCCATGGTGATGCCGTAGATCGTGCTCGGCCCCGCGGTCTCCTTCACGAGCGGCACGAGCGCAAGCGGCACGGCGCGCGCTGCGCGTAATAGCCGCCGACCGGGCCCCACAGCAGTCCCGCGTCGAGTTCGCCCGAGGCGATCTCGGCGATCATGGCCTCGGCAGCCTTGGCCGAACTTTCGCCGGCGCGGATCTCGAACGGCTTGGCATTCGCCACCAGCCCGTACATGGCGAGGATGCTCGCCGGCGGCGTACGCGGCGAAAAGGCCGATCCGCTTGTTCTTCATCCGCGGATCGGACAGCCGGTCGACGCCCTCGAGCGCGGGATCGCCCTCGCGGTAAATCAGGACATAGGACGTATGGTAATAGGGGTTGGTGTCCTCGATCAGCCCGGTGCCTTGGGCATATCCCATGACGAGGTCACAGGCGTCGCTGCCCAACGTGTTTGGGACATAGCCCGTCCCTTCCTGGAACCAGACATATTCGAGGGACGCGTCAAGCTTGGCCGCGATCAGCTCGGCGAGCTTATTCTCGAAGCCTTCTCCCTTCGCGTTGGAAAAGGGCATGTTGTCGGGGTCGGCGCAAACCCGGATCAAGCCGGCACCCAGCTCGCTCGCCGCGAGCGCCTCCCCGGGCGCGCCGAGTGCGGCAGCCGCGCAAGCGAGGATGAAGAGCCCTGCGAGCTGAAGCCGCAGGCCCGCATCGGCCGCATCTATCGCCCTGAACCTCAAGCCTGCCTCTTCGGCGCCGTCACCTGAACCGCAACCATAGCGCATCGTTCAGGACGGGCCGCCGAACG
Organism: uncultured Alphaproteobacteria bacterium; assembly: GCA_963832515.1. Classification (GTDB taxonomy): domain Bacteria; phylum Pseudomonadota; class Alphaproteobacteria; order Rhizobiales; family Methyloligellaceae; genus Methyloceanibacter. Next base: position 19,362 of record CAWHUE010000005.1, on the reverse strand, counting down.
CTGCCGCAAGCATATGGCGATTGAGAGGTTTTGCCGCCAGGGCGCAAGCCACGCGACCCGAGGATAACTCGGGCTCAGTCCCTCTGCGCGCAAGTGGCGATATTGTCGGCGCGCTCGGTCCCGGTCGGGTAGTAGGCACCTGTGGGGACCGAGCCGAACCGGGTCATGGTCTCCCGCGCCGCCTCGATACCATCGGCCTCCTGCCTTTCGCGCAACAAGCGCACGGCGCAGCAATCGGCGTCGAGCTCCATCTGCTTGAGCGCCGGCGCGATATAAAGAACGGCTGGGGCCCCACGGCCCCCCGCCCCTCACGGTAGCGGTTCACATGGCCGAGCGAATGGTGGCAGCATTCATGGGCCATGAGGAAGCGCCCATAGGACGGATCGTCCTTGAGCGTTCCGGCATTGACCACGATCACCGGCCGCCCGCTTGAATTGCTCACCGACATGGCCTGCTCGGCCACGTCACGCGCCTTGTAGGTGGCGATCGAGCAATAGGGATTGTCGGCGACGGGCAGCCTGACGCGCGCGGCCTCCGCGCCGTTGAAATAAAGCCCGAGACTGCCAACAACGACTGCCATTAGGGCCGGAAGACGCACTGAGTGCCTCCGCCGTGGATGATGCTTGCCGTCAAGACTATCCCCACAGAAAGCGCAACCAAAGACTTTTGTGTGTCTCAACCATGAACGTCATATTATGACTTAAAGTTCAGCCGGGGAGATATCACTGGGCACCGGCAAACCCCCTCCCCGCCGGGCCTACGAGCGCAGTGATGGATGCAAGCGAACATGGATGTCGTCAGCGATACGGACAAGGCCTGCATCATAGGCGCAGGGTCCTCCGGGCTCGCCGCAGCCAAGGTCTTCGCCGAGCGGGGCATTCCGTTCGATTGCCTGGAGCGGGAGCCGGATATCGGCGGGCTGTGGAACCAGGACACGAAGACCGGCGTCGTCTACGACACGACCTATCTCGTCTCTTCGCGCAGATATACCGGGTTCGACGACTTTCCCTTGCCCGAGGAATATCCCTTCTACCCGTCACACCGCGAAGCGCTCGCTTATCTGCGCGCTTACGCGCTCCATTTCGGCATCCTCGACAAGATCGAGCTCAACACGCGGGTCGAGCGCGCCGAGCGCACGGACGGCGGCTGGCGCGTCCAGGTCGCGGGCGAAGCGCGTCCGCGCTTCTATCGCGTCCTCGTCATCGCCAATGGTCATCACGACGTTCCGCGCATGCCGAAAATTCCAGGGACGTTCACCGGCGAGATCATGCATTCGCGCGACTACCGCAGCGTCAAGCAACTCGCCGACAAGCGCGTTGTGGTGGTGGGCGCCGGCAACTCGGCTTGCGATATCGTCGTCGACGCAACGAGCGTCGCTCAACGCGTCTATCAGTCCATGCGGCGCGGCACCTATTTCGTGCCGAAATTCGTGTTCGGCCGGCCGATGGACGGCGCCGTCGGTTTCTTCGAGAAGATCCCGATGCCGCGCTGGTTGCGCAATGTCCTCTATTCGCATTGGCACAGGATCATGGTGGGCAAGAATGCCCGCTACGGACTGCCCGAGCCCGAGCATCGCATCATGGACACCCATCCGACCATGAACACGGTGCTCCCGCAGCTCTATGCGCATGGCCGCGTCACCGCCAAGCCCGACATCGCCTCCTTCGCCGGCGACCGCGTGCGCTTCACCGACGGGAGCGAGGTCGAGGCCGATCTCGTCGTGTTCGGCACCGGCTACGAGGTCGTCGATCCCCTTCCTCGACGACGATCTGATCTTCGGAGCGGACGGGAAGCCGCTGCTCTATCTCAACGTGTTCCACCCCGAATATGACGATTTGTTCGCAGTCGGACTGATCCAGGCCAATGGCTCGATCTGGCGGCTCGCCGACTACCAGTCGCAGCTCGTCGCGAGCTATCTCATGTCGCTCGCCGAGCGGCATGAGCGCGCGGCGTGGTTCGGCAAGCTCAAGACCGAGGGTCATACGAGCATGGTGCAAGGCTATGTGGCGAGCGACCGCCACCGGCTCGAGGCCAACTATTTCGCCTATCGGAAGGCTCTACTCACGCATCTGCGCCGCTTCGGGCCCATGGCCAAGGCCCATCTGAAGTCCGCGTCGGCTCATGGCAGCTACGGCGAGGGACCGGGAAACCGTGTCGCCTAAGGCGGTCTAGCCGGAAAGAACGGGCTGGAGCCTGGTTACGCCTTTGGCTAGGCTCTGCCCCTTCGGGCTCACGCGCCCTCCTTTTTGACCAGCACAAGAACGGGATGAGCCCGCGTCTCCTCTACGTCCTCATCGTGGGGACAGTAATCGCTGCGATGCTCGCGCTGCGCATCTGGGACCCGGCCCCGGTCGCGCGGCTTCGCGCGCTCGTGTTCGACAGCTATCAGCGGATCAGCCCGCGAACCTTTGACCCGAACATTCCCGTGCGCATCGTCGACATCGACGAGGAGTCGCTCAAGCGCGTGGGCCAATGGCCCTGGCCGCGCACACTGCTCGCGCAACTCGTCGACAGACTCGGCGAAGCGGGCGCAGGCGCGATCGCCTTCGATATCGTGTTCCCCGAGCCCGACCGGCTCTCGCCGGCCAACGCGCTGCAGTTCTGGCCGAAATCGGACCAGCTTGCCGCGTTCAAGGAGGAGATCGAGAAGCTTCCCACGAACGACCAGGTGTTCGGCGAGGCGATCGGCAAGTCGCCCGTGGTGATGGGTTTCATCGCCGCGCCGCAAGGCGTCTCGATCCCGGAGACAAAAGCCGGGATCAGTTTTGGCGGCGACGATCCGAAGCTGTTCGCACCGTATTACCAGGGCGCCGCCGCGAGCCTGAAAGAGCTCCAGGATCCGGCGAAGGGCTCCGGCGCACTGAACTGGATCCCCGAACACGACCAGATCATCCGCCGCATGCCGATGCTCGTCAGGGTCGACGACACGCTCTATCCCTCGCTCGCGGCCGACGTGCTGCGGCTCGCCCAAGGCGCCTCGACACTTATCGTCATGTCCTCAGGCGCGAGCAGCGAGCAGGCCTTCGGCGAGAAGACCGGCATCGCGAAGGTCAGGGTCGGCGATTTCGAGGTCCCGACCGAAGCCAACGGCCAGATGTGGCTGAGATTTACGCCGCAATCCTGGGACCGTTATCTGCCCGCCTGGAAGGTCTTGGCCGGCGAGGTTCCACGCGAGGACATCGAAGGCCGCATCATCCTGATCGGCACGAGTGCCGCCGGCCTGCTCGACCTCCGCGCGACGCCGCTCGACGCGTCGGTGCCGGGCGTGGAGCTGCACGCTCAGGCCGTCGAGCAGATCATCGAAGGCTCCTTCCTGTTCCGGCCCGATTTCGCCACGACCGCCGAATTGTTCTACATCCTCCTGGTCGGCATTCTGATCGCCACCCTCGTCTATCTCGCCGGCGCCATGGTCAGCGCCGTGCTCGGCGCGCTTGCGGTCGCGGCCGTTGTCGGGCTCTCGTGGTACGCCTTCAAGGCGCATGGCTGGCTGGTCGATCCGATCTATCCGGCGATCGCGCTCACTGCGATCTATCTCGCCGGCACGCTGTTCATGTTCCTGCGCACCGAGCGGGAGCGGAACCGCGTGCGCCACGCCTTTTCTCACTACATGGCGCCGGCGCTGGTCGAGCGGCTCGCGGACGATCCTTCGCGGCTCAAGCTCGGCGGCGAGACGCGCGACATGACCCTGCTCTTCTCCGACGTGCGCGGCTTCACCACCATCTCGGAGGGACTCGATGCCGAGGAGCTGACGCGCTTCCTCAACAGCCTGTTCACGCCGCTCAGCAACATCATCCTTGATGAGCAAGGCACGATCGACAAGTTCATGGGAGATGCGGTGATGGCGTTCTGGAACGCGCCGCTCGACGACAGCAGGCATCCGAGCCATGCCTGCTCGGCGGCGCTCCGCATGATGGATGCGATGGGCACGCTGAACGAGGCCTGGCGCGAGGAGGCCGAAGCCAAGGGCCGGCCCTACAAGCCGGTCAAGCTCGGCATCGGGCTAAACACCGGCATTTGTTGCGTCGGCAATCTCGGCTCGGAGACCCGCTTCGATTATTCGGTGATCGGCGACAACGTGAACATCGCCTCGCGGCTCGAGGGCCAGTCCAAGACTTATGACGTCGGCACCGTGGTCGGCGAGAGCACCACCTCGCGCGCGCCGGATTTCGCCTTCCTCGAGCTCGATTTTCTCAAGGTCAAAGGCAAGACCGAGGCCACGCGTATCTTCGCGCTGATCGGCGACAAAGCCTTCAAGGAGAGCCGGTCCTATATCGACTTCACCCAGCGCCACGCCGCGTTCCTCGCCATGTTCCGCACGCGCGCTTGGGATGACGCGGAGGCGCTTTCCCGCGAATGCGAGAAGATGGATGGCGCGCGGTTCGACCGGCTCTACGCGCTCTACCGCGAACGCATCACCGATTTCCGCGCCGCGCCGCCGCCGCCCGATTGGGACGGCAGCGCCGAAGCCACATCGAAATAGCGCCGATGCAAGAGACAGCTTTCATCGTGCTCGCCGCCATTGCCGTGCTCATGGTGAAGCACGCGGTGGCCGATTTCTATCTCCAGACTCCGTATCAATATCTGAACAAGGGCATCTACGGCCATCCGGGTGGCCTGACGCACGCGGCGATCCACGTGGCGCTCACGCCGCTCGTCTACCTCCTGCTCGCGCCGGCCTCGTTGCTCGTCGCCGGTGCCATCGCGGTCGGCGAGTTCGTGGTCCACTACCATATCGACTGGCTCAAGGAACAGGCCACCCGGCGCAACGGGCTCACCCCGCAGGATTCGTGCTTCTGGCACGTGCTCGGCACCGACCAGCTCCTGCACGGGCTGACCTATGTCGCCATCGTCGCCGTGCTGATCTGGACCGCAGCCTCTATCTAAAGCAGCGCCGAGATCTCGCGGTTGGCGAATTCGAGGCGGTCGGAGAGCAGCCTGATGATCATCTTGTGCAGCGCCGCTGCGGCGCCGGGGTCCTCCGCCTGCATCTTGTCGAACGCCGACTGCCTGAGCCGGTAGACCACCGTCGGGCCTTCGGCGATGACGTTCGCCGTGCGCGGCACGCCGCGATAGAAGCCCATCTCCCCCACCACCGTATGGCCGAGCATGCGCCGGAGCCTGATCGGCCTTCCATGCTCGTCGGTGATGGTGATGGCGACACCGCCTGAAGACTGAAAGACGACGGAATCGGCGGCTTCTCCCTGGCGGAACAGGAACTCGTCCTTTTTCAGGTCCTCGCGCTCCATGTAAGGGGCGATGCGGGAGAAATCGATCTGGCCGCCCAGCTCGCTCTGCAACCAGCTCTCGAAGCTGTGCGTGGAGGCATCGCCCACCTCGTGATGCATGAGGATCATGTCCTCGCACCATTCGATCGCCTCGTTGCGGCTGCCGAATACCTGGTGCGGCTTCGTGCTGCCGAAAAAGCCCGCCCCCTCGAAAGCCGCCCGCATCGTGTCATCGAGACCGCAAAAGGCGAGCGTCACATCATGCTCCTCGCAATAATTGCGAAGCTTCACGAGGCTCAGCACGGCCGAGGTATCGAGCCCCTGCACCTGGCTAAAATCGAGCACGACAAAGCCAACGGGCTTTTCCCGTTGCTCTTCGATATAGCGCTTGATGCGCTCGAACAGCCCGTTCGACGAGCCGAAGAAGATGAAGCCGGAAAGCCAGAACACGTGGACGCGCTTGCCCTCCTCGTGCAGCAGGCGAGCCTGCTCCGGCGAGCGCTCGACATTGCTCGAGAAATCGTAGCGCGTGAGGTGACGCCGGATCACGCCGATGCGGCTATAGCTCAGCGCGAACATCAGGCAGGCGCCGATCACGCCAAGCACCACGCCAACCAGATAGCCGAAATAGCAGATGGCGATCATGATCGCGATGGCGAGCGCGAGGTCGGCGCGCGAGCGGCCGGCCGGCGCGCGCACCAGCGCCTCCATCAGGATCATCACCCCAAGATATGCCAGCATGCCGCCCAAGATCGCCTTCGGCACGAAGCTGCCGATATCGGCGCCGGCGAACAGGACTATGGCGCAGACCACGGCGACGGCGACGCCCGAGAGCCGCGTCACCGCGCCGGCTTCATGCAGCAGCAGGCTGTTGTTGAGCGACAGATTGCCAGCCACGCCTCCGAGCAGCGCGGCGAGCACGTTGGCGAGCCCGTTGGTCCTGAACTCCTTGTCGAGGTCGGCGGATTTCTGCCGAGCCACTTCTAGGCTCGACACGTCGAGCAGCATGGAGATGGCGGTCACGCCGCACACCGCGCCGATTTCGGCGCTGCTCAGCGCCATCACACCCCAGTCGATGTCGCTCTCGGCGATGGCGGTCAGCGGCCACCAGAGCTTCAATTCGCCCACGGCCTGGAGGAACCAGAGCTGGCGCGTCGCGTCGTCCGAGACGAAACCGAACAACGCCACGTTCAGGATGATCAGGAATACGAGGAAGGCGATGGGAAGGGTCAGATATTGGGGCACCCATCGCCTGAGCGCCACGATGAAGAGCGCGAAGAGAAGGCCGACCAAAATCTGCGGCGCATACTCGGCGGTGAAGATCGACATCCAGCTCGATGGCGAAAGTATGAGGTTTGTGCCGGTGATGACCTCGATACCGCCGGTGATGAGCAGCCAGCCCGAAGCCGCAAGGAAGCCGCCGATCACGGGATAGGGCACGAAGCGCAGCCATTGCCCGAGCTTCAGCGCCCCAATTCCGAACAACATGATTCCGGTGAGAAAGGTGCTCACCGAGATCGCGACCAGCACGTTGACGACCATCGTCTCGGGGCTCGCCCCCTTCGCCGCGAGCGCCGCGGCGACCGTGCTCGCGAGCACGCTCATAACGGCTACGGCTGGGGTGTCCGGACCGGCGTCGGCGGGCACGAGCGTCGTGGTCAGCGCGATCACGAACCCCGTGACCACCGTGCCCATGATCAGGGCGGCAAGGCCGAGCGGGAAGCCGGAGGCGATCGTGCCCTGGAAGATCAGCGCGCTGAAGGAGATGCAATAGGCGATATTGACGACGGCCGAGATCGCGCCCGCGAGCGCATCACGCCCGAGCGTCGCGGCTTCGATATTGCGCGGGCGCCTCTGCGCCAAATTCGCGAGCAACGACAAGGGCGTTATGTGGAATGGTTGAGGGTTAAGCCGTGGCCGATCATGGCGGCACGCCAGCCCAATGAAAAGGCCAAAAAAATGGCGGTCTTACGGACCCGGCAGCGGCAATCTAAAGGGCTTCGTCCATGCGACGCAGCCGCTGGGCGAGCGTACGCATCACGGCAATGGCGAAGAACGGGGTCTCATGCACCAAGAAGAGAAAGGTCTTCTCGGAGATTGGAGCAACCTCGCAAGCCGTCTTGGCGCGTGCCGTAGCTGCACGCGCCGCCCCGTCGATCAGGGCCATTTCGCCGAAAATGCCGCCTGAGGTGAGGACCTCCAAGACCCTGCCGTCGAGCAGGATTTCGACTTCGCCCGAGCGAATGACATACATCTTGTCGCCCGGATCACCCTCCGCGAAAATGACGTCGCCAGGTGCAAACTGGGCGAGCGGAAACCCTGCATTGGCCAAGGTTTGGAAATCGATCGCGGCAATCGTCATGCCCCCACCCCTATGTCATGCTCGCGAGTATAAACTTCGTAGCTCGAACCGAGCATACACTATGACCGGGCTGCGACGGTTCTGTGAACGTCTCAAAACCCGCAGTTTTCGGCCGCTAAGCCCCTGTCTCCCTGAGGATCCAACCGCAATACTCCGCGCTCCCCCCGTCCGTCGGTAGCACGAGCAGCGCCGGCAGCTCGTAGGGGTGCAGGCGCTTCGTCTCCTCGAGCACCACCTCGGTTAACGAAGCGCGCGTCTTGATGATCATGGCGACCTCGTCGGCGACTTCGCGCGCGCCCTTCCACTCGTAGATCGAGACCATGCCGGGGAACATGTTGATGCATGCGGCAAGCCGCGCGCCGACCAATGCATCGCCTACGCGCTTTGCCTCTTCGAGGCTCGGGAAGGTCGTGTAGATCAAGACCGGCCGATCGTCGCTCGTCATGGTTACCGTTCCTGCTCAGACGTTAAGCCCTTGCATGCTGAGGCATGCGCGCCTTTATAGTGGCCCCCACAACGCCGCACCAAGCCCGGAAAGTCGCGAAGACCTCCCCGCCATGGCCCGCTTCACCAAGATCGCGTTCGTTGCGAGCGAGACCGAGGAGGCGCAAGCCGCGCGCGCCGAGCTCTCCGTGCGCTACGGCGACGCGCCGGCCGATGCGGCTGACGCCATCGTGGCGCTCGGCGGCGACGGGCTCATGTTGCAGACCATGCACAGGCATTTGCGCAGCCGCATCCCGATCTACGGGATGAATTGTGGCTCTGTCGGCTTCCTGCTCAACGATTACCACGAGAACGACCTGATCGCGCGCCTCGAGAATGCGGAGGTGACAATCATCCATCCGCTCTGCATGAGGGCGCACGACCGGCGGGGTGCGAGCCACGAAGCGCTCGCCATCAACGAGGTGTCGCTGTTCCGGCAGATCTACCAGGCGGCGAAGCTCAGGATCGCGGTCGACGGCAAGGTGCGCATGGATGAGCTGATCTGCGACGGCGTGCTCGTGTCGACGCCGGCTGGCAGCACCGCCTACAACCTCTCCGCCCACGGGCCGATCCTGCCGATCACGGCCCCCCTGCTCACGCTCACCCCGATCAGCCCGTTCCGCCCGCGGCGCTGGCGCGGCGCGCTCCTCCCGAACGACGCGCATGTCAGGATCGAGGTGATCGAGCCTGACAAGCGCCCGGTGAGTGCCGTGGCCGACCATAGCGAGTTCCGCGACGTGACCGCCGTCGAGGTGAGCGAGGAAAGCGGCATCGACATTCTCATGATGTTCGATCCTGGCCGCACGCTCGCCGAGCGCATCCTGTCCGAGCAATTCGGGTATTGATGTCCCTCTAAGGCTCGCCAGCGCGTCACGATGTCCGATAGCATCGGGCGCTCGCGCTCCTCGGGCTTCTCTTTCGCCGTGCCAATATAGACGAATCCGGCGACGCGCTCGGTCTCGGCAAGCTTGAGCGCGCCGCGAACGCCCGGGCTGTACCCGTACCACTCGGTGATCCATTGCGCCCCGTATCCGAGCGCCGTCGCCGCGACGACGAGGTTCTGGCAGGCCGCCCCCGCCGACAGCACCTGCTCCCATTCGGGCGCCGCCTTGTTCTCGACCACGCGCGAGATCGCGGCGATCACGAGCGGAGCCCGCAAGAAGCGCTTGGCCTCGGTCTCGAGCCGGAAAGCACCGGGATCGGCCTCCTCGGCCTGACAAACCTTCGCGAGCACCGCGCCGAACGCGTCCCGCGCCTCGCCCTGGAAGACCACGAACCGCCAGGGCACGAGCTTCTTGTGGTCCGGCACCCGCGAGGCAGCGCGGAGGATCAGCTCGAGTTCGGCATCGCTCGGGCCGGGCTCGCCAAGCGCGTTGGCTGAGACCGAGCGGCGCGTGAGAAGGTGCTGGATGACGGGATTGGACATGCGCGGGCGTTGCGAAGTCCGTTCCCTATCGCGATCGCGCCGCCCGAGCAATGCGCCAAAAGGCCCGTCAGGCCCCCAAAAACGCCTCAATCGCAACCGAATTTCGTCGCCATGGGGCGGGCCGGAAGCCTGTATAAAGGCGCGGGCGGCCGATCGGAGCGGGATAAATGCGGGGGAAGCGCGGCACAGGGCTTAAGCTCGTCATTCTGTGCGTTGCCCTTGGCAGCGTGGGGCCGGCCCTAGCCGAGGACGCGCCAAAGCCTGCCGAGCCTGCTCTCCCCGCCGCGATAATCGTGCTCGACGCTTCGAGCAGCATGAACAACAAGGCGCGCAAAGCGGTGAAGCTCGCCACCGCGCGCTCCGAGCTCAGCCAGATCGTCAAATCTTTCCAGGGTAAGCTCGCGCTTGGCCTGATCGCGTTCGGCCATCGCAAGGCGTCGAGCTGCGCCGACACGGAGATCTTGGCGAAGCCCGGCGAGTTGACCGCCGAGTTGCAGGACAAGCTCCTGTCGGGCCTGAAGGCGCAAGGAGAGGCCCCGATCGCCGCCTCGCTGATCGAAGCCGCCAACATGGCGCCAGGCGGCACCGGCAGGCTCGACATCGTGCTCGTCGCCGACGGCGGCGATTCCTGCGACGTCGATCTCTGCTCCACCGCCGAGGTGCTCAAGGACAAACAGCCCGGCCTGCGCATCCACGTGGTCGGCTTCAATGAGAAGGCGACGGGGCTCGAGACATTGAGCTGCGCGGCAGCCGCGACCGGTGGCGACTTCATCACCGCCACCAATTCCGCCGAGCTGAAGCACGGCATCATCAAGGTGCTGACCGCGGCGGCCGAAGCGCCGGCCGCAACGCCTACCCCGGCGCCTGCTGCAAACGGCGACATGGCCACGGGCGCGATCGCCGCGGGTCCCGCCGCAGCCGCCGGCGCGCCTGCGCCGGGCGCTGCCGGCGAAACAGCCATAACCAAGGCGCCCGGCCAGACGCTTGCGCAACGCGCGGCGCCGTCAAAATCCGCCATGCCGTCGAAGCCCGTGCCCGTCACGTTCAAGGCGCTTGCCACCGAAGCGGGCCCCAAGCTGCAGAATGGCCTTACTTGGCGGGTCTACGCCTCCGCCGCATCGCCTGAGGGGGGCCAAAAGCTCATCAGCACGCATCGCGAGGCGATGCCGACTGCGGCACTCATGCCCGGCGACTATTTCGTCAACGCGGCCTACGGGCTCTCCAACCTCACCAAGAAGATCACGGTCGAAAGCGGGCACTCGCTGGAAGAGACCTTTGTCCTCAATACCGGCGGGCTGAAGCTCGGCGCCGTGTTCGCGACAGGGGAGGCGCTGCCGGACGGCGTGGTCCGTTTCGACATCCTGTCCGACGAAGAGGACCAGTTCGGCAACCGGCGCACCATCCTCGCCAATGCAAAGGCCGCGACCGTCATCAGGCTCAATGCCGGCGCCTATCACATCGAGAGCCTTTACGGCGATGCCAACGGGATCGTGCGCGCGGATGTGACGGTCGAGCCCGGCAAGGTCACCGAGGCAACCGTCAAGCACAGCGGCGCGAAGACCACCTTCAAGCTCGTGCAGAGCCTCGGCGGCGAGGCGCTCGCCGACACCAAGTGGAAGATCCTGACTTCCGCCGGTGACGTGGTGAAGGAGAACGCGGGCGCGCTGCCGACGCACATCCTCGCCGCCGGCAGCTATGCCGTGGTCGCCGACCATAACGGCCTGTCCTATACGCGGAAGTTCAGCATCGATTCGCCCGAGGCGAAGCAGATCGAGGTGGTGGTGGAGGACGGCCCGACCTCGCCAGAGGCGCTCCAGGCGCTGCTCGAGCCTCCAGAGCCGCCCGCCTCGGCGGCCGGTCTCTATGCGGGCGACGGAAGCCCCGAATCCGGCCTTGGCTTCGATGGCTTCTCCGCGCAGAAGCCCGCCGACCCGAACGCGCCCCTGATCAATCCCGGCGCGCTCTTCCGCCCCTCGGCGCGGTAACTCTACGCCGCCACGGCCTGCTCGTGCCGGCGCAAATCGGGAGGCACGGCCTCCTCGGCAAGCATCTTCACGGCCGCGTCGAGCGTCATGACCTCTTGCTTCTCGCTGCCGAGCCGCCGCACAGAGACCTTGCCCTCTTCCGCCTCGCGCCGACCGACCACGAGCAGCACCGGCACCTTGGCGAGCGAGTGCTCGCGCACCTTGTAATTGATCTTCTCGTTGCGGCGATCGGCCTCGGCGCGGAGCCCGGCATCCTGCAGCGCTGCAAGCACCTGGCGAGCATAGTCGTCGGCGTCTGATACGATGGTCGCGACCACGGCCTGCACCGGCGCGAGCCAGAGCGGCAAATGGCCGGCATAATGCTCGATGAGAATGCCGGTGAAGCGCTCGAGCGAGCCGAACATGGCACGATGGATCATCACCGGCACTGTCTTCTCGCCGTCGGGCGCAATGTAGAAGGCGCCGAGCCGCCCCGGCAGGTTCAGGTCGACCTGGATCGTGCCGCACTGCCAATCCCGACCGATGGCGTCGCGCAACACATATTCGAGCTTGGGCCCGTAGAAGGCGCCTTCGCCGGGGTTCAGCTCGTACTCGAGCCCTGCCGCCTCGACCGCGCGCTTGAGCGCGGCCTCAGCCTTGTCCCACACCGCGTCGGCGCCGACCCGCTTCTCTGGCCGATCCGAGAACTTGATGCGGACGTCCTCGAAGCCGAAATCGCGATAGATCGACAGCATCTGCTCGTTGAGCTTGACGCATTCCTCGGTGATCTGGTCTTCGGTGCAGAAAATATGCGCGTCGTCCTGCGTGAAGTGGCGCACGCGGAGCAGGCCGTGCAGCGCACCAGACGGCTCATAGCGATGCACCTTGCCGAACTCGGCGATGCGCAAGGGGAGGTCGCGATAGCTCTTCAAGCCATGCTTGAAGATCTGTACATGGCCCGGACAGTTCATCGGCTTGCAGGCATAGATGCGCTCGTCGGGCGTCTCGGTGACATACATGTGGTCGCCAAACTTCTCCCAATGTCCTGATTGCTCCCAGAGAGCGCGCTCCATCATGTCGGGCGAATTGACCTCGACATAGCCCCACGCATTCTGCCGGCGGCGCATATAGTCGATCAGCGCGGTGAACAGCGCCCAGCCTTTCGCGTGCCAGAACACGGCTCCCGGCGCCTCTTCCTGGAAGTGGAACAAATCCATCTCGCGGCCCAAGCGGCGGTGGTCGCGCTTCTCGGCCTCTTCGAGCTGATGCAGGTAGGCCTTGAGGTCGTCCTCGCTCGCCCAGGCAGTCCCGTAGATACGCTGGAGCATCGGCCGGCTCGGGTCGCCGCGCCAATAGGCGCCCGCGATCTTGGTCAGCTTGAAGCCCTTGCCGACCTTCCCCGTCGAGGTCATGTGCGGGCCGCGGCAAAGGTCGAGCCATTCGCCTTGCGAATAGAGCTTCAGGTCTTCACCTTCGGGGATCGCGTCGATCAGCTCAAGCTTGAAGATCTCGCCTTTGTCCTTGAAGACCTGCTTCGCCTTTTCGCGGCTCACGATTTCGCAGGCGAAGGGCTTATCACGCGCGATGATCTCGCGCATCTTCGCCTCGATCGTTGGAAGGTCTTCGGGCGTGAACGGCTCGCCACGCGCGAAGTCGTAATAGAAGCCGTTGTCGATGACCGGACCGATCGTGACCTGCGTGCCGGGATAGAGCGCCTGCACGGCTTCCGCCATGACATGCGCCGCGTCGTGGCGGATCAGCTCGAGCGCTTCCGCGTCGTCGCGCGTTAAGAACCTGATCGCGGCGTCCGCTTTGATGGGAGCAGCAAGGTCAGCGAGCTTGCCGTCTAGGCTCATCGCCACCGTGCGCTTGGCTAGCGAGAGCGAGATCGACCTCGCGATTTCGAGACCCGTGCTGCCGGCAGGCACCGCACGCTTTGCGCCATCGGGAAATGTCAAGGAGATCTGCGACATGTCTTCTCCTCTCACTCCTGCGTACCGGCGCAGGTAAGAGACGTTGGTTATCGAACCGGCTTTTAGCTGGACTCAGGGGCAAAATCCAGCACTGCCTATCCGGACGCTTGTAATTCGCAGTTCTTGTGACCCGCGACTGGAGCGTTACCTTCGGCTGGCAAGACGGCGACGCGATTGATGTCGATCTGGAGGATTATCACTGAGATGGCGAAGATGAAGATCCAGGCCGGTCCAAAGCGCGACCCGAGCCGGTGCCCGAGTCACCCGGGCGCAGTGCTGCGGGAAATCGTCCTCCACGAGTTGCGCGTGAGGAAAACCGAGCTAGCGAAGGCGCTCAAGCTGTCGCGCCCGCAGCTTCACGCAATCCTGCGCGAAAAGCAGCCTGTTAGTCCCGAGACTGTCATCAATCTCGCGGTGGCCTTCGGCGGAAGTGCTCAAGCATGGCTGAATATGCAGTCTGCCCATGATCTGTGGCACGTTTCGCGCCGTGTAGACATTTCCGACATCCCATCCATGCGCGCCGCCTAGTCGCGTGGCACATTGGATCCACGCCAGCTTCCGTAGCGCCAGGGGGCCAAGGAGTGATGCGCGGCGGAGACGTCCGGCACAGGATCGTAGCCATGGCTGCCCCAAGGATGGCAGCGGCAGAGGCGGGCAAGGGTGAGCCACCCGCCCTTCCATGCGCCATTCTTGTCGATGGCTTCCTGCGCATAGTCCGAGCAGGACGGCAGGTGGCGGCAATTGGCCCCGAGCAGAGGAGCGATCGTCCAACGATAGGCGGTGATCGGCGCAATCATGATCGCCTTGGCGACGCGCGCGCCGAACGACGCTTTCGCCCGTTCGCCTTGAAGAGCGCTAGACATGCTCTCTAAGCCGTCCGACCGGTTGTGAGTCACGCGCCCGCTCAGACTCGATCTGCGCGATCGCGTCCTCGACCGCATCGAACACGAGAAGCGTCGATGGATGTCGTGCCTTGTAGTCGCGCACGGGTTCAAGTACCGCAAGGTCTGCCCAGCGACCGGAAGGCGGCGGACCCCCCTCCTTCAGCATCTTGCGCATCGCCGCGCCCACCTCGCGCAGCTCGGCCGCGCTCGACCCCACGACCTCTCGACCCATCACCGAGGCGGCGGACTGGCCGAGCAGGCAGGCCTTCACGCTCTGGCCATAGTCGCTCACCACATCGCCCTCCATGGTGAGGTCGACCGTCACCGTCGAGCCGCAGAGCTTGGAATGGGCCCGTGCGGTAGCCTGTGGCGCATCGATCCGGGCCGTCCGCGGCAAGGCGGCGGCAAGCTCCAAAATGCGCTGGCTATAGATGTCCTCAGGTAGTGTCATGTCTTACTCGGGGTGGCGAGGCTCGCCTTGCAGGGCGAAATCACGCATTATATATGCAGCGCAGCCTTGAAGTGAGAGGCCGGAAGCGGAGCCTGCAACCGAGGGGGTTGACGCGGCATCTATAGTAAAGCCGCAACGGCAGCCAGCCGTTTCGCGTTGAGCCATATAAGGAAGCTTCAGTTCATGGACGCCACGGTTAAGAAACTGCCGACCCGGCCGCAGGCCGAGCTCGGCCGCGGGCCCGCCATCATCCGGCCGTCGCGTGAGGAGGCCGAGGAGGCCGTCCGCACGCTGATCGCCTATGCCGGCGACGACCCTGACCGCGAAGGCCTGCGCGAGACGCCGCGCCGGGTGACCAGCGCCTATGACGAGTTCTTCGGCGGCTATCGCGAGTGCCCTGAGGAGGTGCTGTCGCGCACCTTCGACGAGGTCGCTGGCTATGACGACATCGTCATGCTGCGCGACATCGAGCTTCACTCGCACTGCGAGCATCACATGATCCCCTTCGTCGGCAAGGCGCATGTCGCCTATTTCCCGACCGACCGGGTCGTGGGCATCTCCAAGCTCGCCCGCGTGGTCGAGGTGTTCGCGCGCAGGCTCCAGACGCAGGAGACGATGACCGCGCAGATCGCCGAGACCATCGACAAGGCGCTAAAGCCAAAGGGCGTAGCGGTGATGATCGAGGCGGTGCATCAATGCATGTCGATCCGTGGCGTGAAGAAGCCCGACGTCGCCACCATCACCACTCAGTTCACCGGCATCTTCAAGGAGGATCCGGCACAGCAGGCACGCTTCATGATGCTCGCGACCGACCGCGGCCGCGGCTGACGCGCGCGCCCGCGAAGGACCGATCGCGGTGAGCAAGCCTGCCCCCTTCCCTGCTCCCCGGAGACAAGACCGCATCGGAGGAAGGCACGATTTTCGCGCCGCGCTTCGACGCCGACGGCCTCGTGCCGGTCGTCGCCACTTCGGCCGCGACCGGCGAAGTACTGATGTTCGCCTACATGAACGCGGCGGCGCTCGCCCGCACCATCGAGACGGGCGAGGCGCATTACTGGTCGCGCTCGCGCGGGAGACTGTGGCGCAAGGGCGAGGAGAGCGGCAACCGCCAGCGCGTGGTCGAGATGCGCACCGATTGCGACCAGGACGCCCTCTGGCTGAAGGTGGAGCAGCTCGGCGCGGACGCCGCCTGCCACACGGGCCGCAGATCCTGTTTCTACCGCGCCGTCCCGCTCGGCCGCGCGCCCGACGGCGCGCTCACGTTAATTTGGGTTGATGCGGAGCGACAGTTCGACCCAGGGTCCGTTTACCGTCATGGAGATGACGCAAAGGGAACCTTAAAGGGTTCGGAGTAACACTCTCAGCGGCTAGAGATCGTCGCGTTCGGCCACGCCTGACAAAAGCCCAAGCCTGGCCGCCTCGCGGCCGAGCGCTGCCGGGTGTCCCGGCATGGGGCTTGCAGCATGAGCAGCATGGATAGACCGAAAATCGGCATCGCGCTGGGCGGCGGCGCCGCGCGCGGCTGGGCGCATATCGGTGTGCTCAAGAGCCTGGTCGCCGCGGGCCTCGAGCCCGACATCGTAGCCGGAACCTCCATCGGTGCCGTGGCCGGCGCGTGTTACGTGACGGGCCGGCTGGATACGCTGGAAGAGTTTGCCTGCGCGCTGACCCGCCGCCGCATGTTCGGCTTTCTCGATTTCAATTTCAGTGGCTCGGGCCTGATCACCGGCCAGCGGCTAAGCGCGCGGCTCGAGAACCATTTGCGAGAATATACCATCGAGGGGCTAGACCGGCGCTTCGTCGCGGTCGCCACCGAGCTCGGCACCGGTCACGAGGTTTGGCTCAACAAGGGCAGCCTGGTGAATGCCCTGAACGCATCGTTCGCCCTGCCGGGAATTTTCCGTCCCGTGAAGATCAACGGCCGCTGGCTGATCGACGGCGCGCTGGTCAATCCCATTCCCGTATCGGTGTGCCGCGCTCTCGGCGCGCGCATTGTCATCGCGGTCAATCTCTCCTGCGACCTCCTGCACAAAGGCAGCATCATCCACGATCAAGCGAACTTCGCCGAGCCGGCCGCAGTCCCCGAGGACAACCGCCTCCCTGGAAGCAATGGCCGCGCTGCGCTGCATCTTCTGCACCGGCAGATTTTCGGCCGGAATAAGGACGCGCCGGGCATCTCCGCGGTGATGATGGACGCTATCAACATCACGCAAGACCGCATCGCGCGCTCGCGCCTTGCCGGTGATCCGCCCGATATCACCATAGGCCCCAAAACTGGCAATATCGGCTTGTTCGATTTTCATCGCGCGAGCGAAGCCATCGATCTCGGCGCGCGCGCCGCCGAGAAGCAGATCGAAGAGATCAAGATGGCGATCAGAGCCTTCGCCGGCTGAGTTCCGCTACTTCACCTCAGGCAGATAGCGCCGGAGCGTGCCGAGTGTGTCGGCACGCGTCACCGAGTCGGCCTTCGCCTCTTCCGCCGTTTCCAGCAGGACTTTCCGCGCCGCCTCATAGCGGGTGATGTCGGTGTTACGGTCCGACGGATACATCTGCTCCATCATGTGTCGGTCGCCAGGCGAAAGCGCCGTCGTGTAAGGCGCAAAGCACGGGCTCTGCTCGCCGCTTTTGAAATAATCGGGCGGGAACGTGTAGAGCATGATCGAGTCCCGGTCGAACTGATCGGCGACCAGCCCGCTCTGGTCGAGCCTGCGCATGTTGAAGTCGACCTGCTCCTTCGGCCAATTGTTCGGCGGGCCTGCAAGATAGGTATAGATGTGGTCCCAGTCGAACTCGTCCTCGCAGGCTGCCACGGGGTTCTGATGCTCGTGGTGGAACCCGAGCGCATGTCCGAACTCGTGCAGCACCACTCTGCGGAATTCTTCGGGGTCGGGCGGCTCCGTGTCGAAATCCTGGAGGTTCATCGACTTCACGTATTGCGTGGCGAGATGGACGCTATCCTGGCCGACCAGTGACCAGTAGCCGACCTCGTCGTAGCCGATACGGATGTGGGAGATCTTCTCGTCGTCCGGATCGCATTCGCGCAACTCCTCGCCATCACCGAAATCGAGCTTGAGCGAGGTCTGAGCCAGGGTCCACTCATTGGCATAGGTGGCGATCTGGCGGCGAAGCTCCTGCGACCCCTCCATGAAGCACACGCGGACCACCCGATCGCTTGGAGGCCAGAGCCCGAGCCGCGAATAGACGCCCCGATGCACGTTTGAAAGACCGAGCCGCGCGGCTAGCCGCGATAGAACCACACGCCCCACTGACCGTCGACGAGCGGGCCGGGAGCAACACCACCGCGAAAGCCGCGAAGGTGACGACGGGGGTATAGACCGCCCGCGAACCCCTCGATCCAGCGCTCGACCGGGGCCGATTCGTGGCCGCTGTCATCGCCCCAGCCGGGTTCGTGGCCAACGAGCGTCGAGACGGCGTGGCGGGCCCGCTCGATGCTCCAGGCCTCCATCAAGTGCGCAATCGCAAACAGGAATGCCACTGCGGCGGCCTCCGCCCACTGCCCGATCACCGCGGCGCCGACCGCGGGAGAGGCAGACCAGGACGTGCATGTCGAGCCGCAGGAATCGCAGCGACGTCACGGCGCGCGGAATCATCGGCCACAGGCCGGCCAAGGTGGCGATTCCGTACGCGATCGCCGTGTAATCGGATGATGCGCATGGCTGGCGTGCTCGCCGTGACGGCCAAAGATCGCTTCGCTCCAGCTGTCGGCGAAAACACCGTCGATGATCCAGCCGATCACCAGCACGACGCCGCTGGCGATGGCCCATGCCTTCGCGGCGCCGTGATGATCCCCGTGCCGCGTGATGATCGTCGCCGACAACGCTCGCCGGCTTTGTGCGAGTGGGCGGAAAGCCCGGTCGACGCCACCGCGTCGAGGATCTCGGTGGCGCGTGATGCGCTCGGGGTTGAAGGCGACATCGACGCGACGGCCGACCAGATTGAAATTCAGGGACTCGACGCCGGGCCTGGCCAGCGCATGGCGAACCGAGCGCCGCTTCATCGGCGCAGTCCATGCCGGCGACATGTTCCACGACGACTTTATTTCAGAGCTGCTCGGACTGCGGCAAGCACTTCCTCGGCGTGGCCGTCGACTTTCACGCCGTCCCAGCGCTTCACGACCTTGCCGTCGGGACCGATCAGATACGTCGTGCGCGCAACGCCCATGTACTTTTTGCCGTACATCGACTTCTCCTGCCAGACGCCGAACTTCTCCATCACCGCATGATCTTCGTCGGCGAGGCAGCGGAAACTTCAATCCATACTTGTCAGCGAAGTTCGCCTTGCTCGCGGAGTTGAGAACGCTCATGCCGAGCACAACCGCCTTGCTCTTCTTGAACTTCGGCAGGTTGTCCGGGAAGGCGCACGACTTCCCCGCCCCAGCCGGGCGTGTCGTCCTTCGGATAGAAAAGCAAAGAGACGACCGGTTGGCCTGCGTAATCGGCCAGCGAGTGCTGCTTGCCTTCTTGATCGGGCAATGAGAATGCGGGGGCTTTTTTTCCGGGATCGATGAGGTTCATTGCTGTGAAGTCGTCGATGAATTTCGCTAGTTGAACGGAACAGCCGCGTGAGCGCGTCG
>CAWHUE010000004.1:0-110565 GCA_963832515.1 uncultured Alphaproteobacteria bacterium | reverse complement strand
GAGCGTACAGCTATGGATGGGATGAACGCGACACGAAGCTCTGGAGGGCTAGGCGACAATATCTGACCAAGCGATGCTTGAGCCAATCCCGTTAGTAGGATTGTGACCCCCGCGCGGGCAAGGGGCAGCAAGCAGCTTGGTCGTCCCCCTTACCAGCTCAGCGCGTACTACCAGAAGATTTAACGGCGGATATTGCGGCGGGCGATTCCACGGCCGACTCCGTAGCCATAGCGGTTGGGCTCCGTTCACGAGCAGCCCGGTGGCTCTTTACTAACCGACGGATTTCAAGACTGACGGAGTTTGTTTCTGCTCAACTTCAGCAGTCCTGTAGACGAGATTGAATGCCATCGCCGCTGCCTTAAGCCAGCTACCACGGTCATCAATCGACCAAATGGTGTTCGGCTTCGGAAGCTTGTCCATGAGTGCCTGAATAAGTGGATCAGGCATTTCTGCGGCATCGCTTCGCTCTGCGATATCCACGAGTGTTAGGATTGGGGTTTCGTCCGGCTCGGTGGTTCTCGTTGCCAGGCAGGGGTAGGTATCTAGGGCGTCTACTCTCGTGCGTAGATCGGTCATGGCTGTGCCTCCCAGTGCCGACAAACAACGCGGACTTATCGCAACCGTTCCAAACTCAAAGAATATGGGGTGAGCGGGGTTTTAACCTACCCCCCACGAGCTAATTGGTTAGTAAGGAGACAACCAAACCAATGACACAGCGGCGGCGGACAAAGACAAGGGGGCCAACCTGGGCCCCCTTGCTGATACCCGGTTCGGGGTATCTGGGCGGCGTTTCACCTATAGGGAGGGGAACTTAGACGCCACCCGCAAATAAAACCTAATAGTCGGTGATTTGGTTCGCCTTCCTATTAGCCCTTGCTTAGGGATGCGCAGGAAGCGGCGGCCCCTTCTCGAACTGCCAATTGCACAGCCTCAGGTGTGCGACGATCCGCTCCGCGACCATCTTCCGGTAAATGCCGTCTCGATCAGCATCGCTTGGCTTGGTCTTGATCTTCTTGAGCGCGCACGCAACGTCGAAGATCAGGTGTTCCTCGTCAGTCCAACTCGTCATGAGAGCCTCCCTCTTGGCTCCCCCCGCGTGGGCTAGGATGGCAAACGGTGCTCGCGTTAGGCCGGGCACAGCGATCAAACCGGGCCTCGCAAGGCAGCATAGTTGATGCCGCGCTATCATTCGGCCGAGGAGCTACAGACGATCCGAAAGTTCATCGAGGAAAGCGAAGCTATCGACGCGACCAGCCCTGCTGAGCTTGAAGAGTTGCGGACACTTGTTGAGAAGCACTTGCCCTGGCTTTTGGAGAAATTGCCGCCCTACACGGAGCATTAGAAAGGGCGCCGGCCGAAGCCGACGCCCCTTGCAGGTTCTAGCTAGAATACGGTCCTACATCTTCTTACATTCTTTCATTCCGGCCATCGCCTTCTTGGCCTCGGCCTCGGAGCCAAACTGACCCATCATGCTAAATTTTTCAGTCTCAGTTGGCGCTGTCGTTGCTATCGAGCATTGTTTCTTCGTCTTATCGAACATGACGTAGAAAGTGTTGGCAGCCGAGACTGGGACTGCGCACACTCCAACCAGCAAAGCTGCCAGCAGATACCGTTTCATGGGGTTACTCCTAAGCTGAGTGAGGGGATCCCCTGCTTTGGTCAGCCCTACAACCTGCATTCGCGCCACACGGTTCCGTGGTTTCGGCACGGAAAAAAGTGCGCCGGCCGAAGCCGACGCCCTTCACACCTTGATAGCCGGGGTGGAGGTCACCAGCCTATGGCCTCCACCCCCCATGCTGTCTCGTTTAATTAGGGGTCGTCGTGCTCGACGACGGGTTTGGCGTGCCCTCGGCCGCGGACGATCCTGGCGGTGAGGAGCTCTGCTCCTTCGCGCCACTTGAGCTATCGCCAGTCGCACCTTCCGTCGATTTCATTTCCTCGTTCTTAGCCGCGTCGGAATCAGGTGGGGCCGAGCTTTGTTCCTTTGCACCGGTGGATTGATCCGAGCCAGCTGCAGGGTTGTCCGCCGCGAGTGTCGGGCTCGCGCTCAAGGCCATTGCTACAGCTACTGCTAGAAGGGTTCGGGTCATTTGGGCGTTCCTTTTTTAGCTTCGGGGGAGACCAGGAAAACTCCTCCAATGGCCTTGAGGTTCCGAGAACTATGCAAACGGGGCGCCGGCCGAAGTCGACTAGTAATCGGTTCTTTTTGATTCAAGCGCTAATCGCTATCATGAGCTCCTGTGTGGCAATCACGCGAGCGCTTGGTGGGGGGATCAGACTATGGGAAACGACAACAAGGGCGAGAGCCGGTGGAAGTATGTCTGGCCGTGGCTTGGGATGGCTGCGGTGATTGGCCTGTTCGCGGCTTTTGCGATGGATTAAGAGCGACGGCCGAAGCCGATCCAAAGAAAAGGGCGCGGTGTGACCGGGCCCCAGATAGTCGGGTACGTTGCGGGCTGAGCTAAGCGCGCGTCCCGAGAGCGTCAAGCTACCCACACACGATCTCTCAGGCAGTGAGACTTCGCTGCAACACTAGGCCGAAGCCGACGCGTTAGACATCGCGTGAGGAATGATCCAAGCCGTCCGGATTGGGCGTCAAGCAATCGGCGAGCACATTCGCGTTCGACATGGAGGTGCGCGCAGGCGCAGGCGCCAATGTGTGTGGCGAGGAGACCTCGCTGCTCGAGAGCCTCGGCACCGACGCTAAGGCCGACCCGAACGTGAAGGTGCTCGACATCGTCCCGCAGGACACGCATCCTCGGATCATCTATCCCGCCGCGGTACTGGCCAAGGCGACCAGCCCCGAGGCACTGGCGTTCCTGGAATATCTCAAGTCGGAGACCGCCGCGAAGCTGTTCACGGATCAGGGCTTCACGGTTCTCGCCGAGGTGCCCGCGCAGTAGGCGCCGGAAGCCCTGGCTTGCGGCACGTGTGGCGTTCTTGGGAACGCGTCCAGCTTGCGTGTTAGCTTGCCTAGGCGGTAAACCAAACCATGGCACCCCTTCGGTTGTGGGGGCACGAGGGCCATCAGATGCAGCACGGCATCACGTCTAAGGGCGATTGGCGTCGACGACCTATCCGACGTTTGCAGGTCGTCATACCCCTCATGAATGAAGCTGGGACGATCGAAACACTCGCGCGTGAGCTCACCGAGACTCTTTCCCGCTTCGAGCTTTCGATCTTGTTCGTCGACGACGGCAGTACGGACACGATGCTTGCCGAGCTGCAAAACCTCAAGTCGGACGGCTTGCCTATCGATTATGTTAGCTTGTCGCGCAATTTCGGCAAAGAAGCTGCCCTGATGTGCGGGCTGACGCTAGCTCCGGACGGCTTCGATGCCTTGGTCACAATGGATGGAGACGGCCAGCATCCTCCTCACGTCATCATCGAGATGGTTGAGGCAGCGGAGAAGGCCGACGCGGATCTCGTGATCGGCATCCGCAACGATCGGAACGACCAGCCCTTCTTCAGTCGGCATTCGCGGCGTGCATTTTATGCTGTGTTCAATTCGCTCTCACAAATAAAGCTGCCTGACGGCATTGGCGATTTCAATTTGTACCGGCCAGCGTCCATCGACGCGATCCGTTCGCTGAACGAATTCGACCTGTTCCTTAAGGGCTTGGTAGCCTGGATCGGATTCAGTCCGACCTTCGTGAAATACGATGTTCGGTTGCGGGCAGCGAATACAAGCCATTGGTCCTTTAGAAACTTGCTGAGGCTATCGGCCACCGGCATCATGTCCTTCACGGACTGGCCACTGCGGGTCTGGTCCTTGATAGGGACGTTCCTAGCCATGATTTCGTTTTCCTACCTGGGCGTCACCATGGTTCAAACGCTTTGGTTCGGATCCGATGTTAAGGGCTATCCAAGCCTGATCATGGCCATCCTCGGCCTGGGAGGATTGCAGCTCCTATCCGTGGGAATTCTGGGAGGCTATCTCGGTCGTTTGTACATGGAGTCGAAACAGCGGCCGCGCTACATCGTACGAAAATCGTCGTTGAAGGCGAGCCCGCATTTCCAAAAGACGCCGCGAGCCTCGATCCCCAGATGATAGGTCAAGCCGTCCGTTATGGAATCGTCGGCGTAACTTCCCTTGCGCTCTATATAGCCTGTACTTGGTTCTTGGCGGTGCATCATTCTATCAATCGGAACGCAGCGGTCTTCGTTGCATTCACGTTGGCGACGGCGTTCAACTATCTCGCCAATTACTATTGGTCCTTTCCAAATGACATCGCTCACAGGCAAGCGTTCGGCAGGTACATAGTCCTGGCCGCGACGGGCTTGGTCTGGAACGAGCTAGCAGCAGAATTACTCTACCTTGGGGGCGCACCGCTGATGGCTGCGGTCGCGATCAGTGCCGTCATATGGGCGTTTGTGTCGTTCGTTAGCCTGCGGGCATGGGTCTTCAGCCTGTCGCTTCCTTTCCGTCAAAACCCATGAGCCCATCTCGATTGCTGCGCTCTTCGGCGTCTATCGGCCTGCTGGGCGGTTGGGCAACAGCCTTCGTTTTCATTAGCTCTCTGTCACCCATCGTTCTCGACATGTGGCCGAGCGTCGCGCTAGGCGCAAGCTTCGAACTCCTCGACCGATTTCTTGGCGGCAGCTTTCAAAACATACAGTCTGAACTACATGGGGGGGAACCCACGTCTTGGGGAGCTTTTCCTAAATCTTTCCGGCTCTTCGAAATCGGTTCGCATTCTCATGCAATTCGTAAGTCTCGTCGCGCTCGTCATGGTGGCGTTCACGATCATCACGGGCCGCTTGTTCCGGCCCTGGCGCCTGGCTGACGTGCTTACGGTTGTCTTGTTTCTTGCTCTGTTATGGATGGGGCATCGAGAAACTGCCCGCGAGTTTTTCTACATGCCTTACACCGCGAACTACTTGATCGCCTACGCTATCCTTCTGGCGTTCTTGATTCCCTATCGCTTAGCCTTGCTCCGCCCGTCCTTTCCGAGGGAACGATGGCTGACGTTCGCGTTGCCGCCGCTCGGAGTGGCGGCAGGCCTCACAAACGAGCACACGCCGCCCGTTTACATCGCGATGATTGGCATCGCACTTGCGTTCGTTCCCATGCCGGGACAGCGTTGGAGGTGGATGGCAAGCGGCGTTGCCGGACTCGTAATCGGCTTCGTCATGTTGTTTTTTGCGCCGGGACAGGCCAACCGTTATCGGGGCATAAAGTACTCGGCATTCGATCTCGACGGGAAGCTCCATACGGCGGGAGAGATCATGACCCACTTTACTGCGAAAGGTGGGGCCTTAGTTTTGCTTGTCGGGCTTGCTATAGCATGGGCCCGAATATGCTCCCGCCAAGATCGCTGGCGCGAGATCACGGCCGAACAACGCGATGCCTTAACGATCGCGGCGCTGCTCACGATTGCCGCCATCGGCATGTTAGCCCCATTATTGGTATCGCCGATGCTAGTTCATCGCCTGTTCTTCGCGCCGCATGTGAACCTTGCCATGGCGACGACGGCGGTCTTGCTGGCGGTCAGTGGAGCTCCGGCTTGGCGCACCCTTCTTGGCGTTACTGCCATTGGTGTCAACGCGGCCTTTTTCGCGATGACCTATAGAGCCTATTCGGCGTACCACGCGCAGTTTGTCGAGCGTGTAGCGTCAATTCAATCGCAGAAAGCGGCGGGAGCATCTGCCGTTGTCATGCCTGACTACACGCTAAAATTCAGCTCGCTAAAAAGGTTCATAACGAGAGAGGTGTGCGTATCAGACCCCAAGGTTCATCCCAACCCTGCGAAAGCGACGTACTTTGGCGTGGAATCGGTGGCGATGGACTGTTCAAAGCCGTAGGCCGTGCGTCCTCCGAGCTCAACGAGCAGACCGCAAGTTGTCCGATGGACGCCACCAGTCCTCGTCGCCTTCCATATCGCAGGCACGGCAGAGCTGAAAATCTTCCATGCCAGCCGAGACCAGGATCGCGCGGGAGGGTCAGCACGTTCTCCCGCGCCATGGGGATGAAGCAATTTCGAGCCCAACCATGCTCAACCTCACGCCCGAAGAGATCACCGCCATCAAGCTGTCCGTGCGCGTCGCGACCGTCGGCGACTCTTCTGAGCCTGCCGTTCGGCGTTGCCGTCGCGATGCTGCTCGCGCGCGGGCGCTTCTACGGCCGCTCGCTGCTCAATGCGCTCGTGCTCCTGCCGCTCGTGCTGCCGCCGGTCGTGACGGGCTACATTCTGTTGTTGCTGTTCGGGCGGAAGGGCCCGATCGGGCGCTGGCTCGACGAGACTTTCGGCATCGTGTTCGCCTTCCGCTGGACGGGCGCGGCGCTTGCCTGCGCCATCATGGGCTTTCCGCTTCTCGTGCGCGCGATCCAGCTCGCCATCGAAGCCGTCGACCGGCGGCTCGAGCAGGCGGCGAGCACGCTCGGCGCGAGCGGACCTTGGGTGTTCCTCACCGTGACGTTGCCGCTGATCGCGCCCGGCATCATCGCCGGCGCCATCCTCTGCTTCGCGCGCGCCATGGGCGAGTTCGGCGCGACCATCACCTTCGTGTCGAACATCCCTGGCGAGACGCAGACCTTGCCGACCCTGATCTATACCTTCACCCAGGTGCCGGGCGGCGACGCCGGCGCGTTCAGGCTCACCATCATCTCGCTCGCCATCTCGCTCGGCGCCATCCTCGCGGCGGAAGCGATCGCGCAAGCTGTCGGCCGGAAGGTGCGGGGACAATGAGCCTCGAGGTCGAAGCGCGCACGCATCTCGGCGATTTTTCGCTCGACGCAAGGTTGACCACGGATGACAAAGTCATAGCCGTCTTCGGACCGTCAGGCGCAGGCAAGACCACCCTCGTCAACGTCATCGCCGGGCTTGTCAGGCCTAAAACCGGCCTCGTCGTGGTCGACGGCGCGGTGCTGCTCGATACCGCGGCAGGCATCGATATCCCCGCGCACCGGCGTCGTATCGGCTATGTGTTTCAGGACTCGCGACTTTTTCCGCATCTTTCCGTGCGGCAGAACCTGCTCTACGGCCAGTGGTTTGCCGCGCGCGACGCGCGCCAAACCGCGCTCGATGAGGTCGCCGAACTACTTGATCTTGCTCCGCTTTTCAAGCGTGCCACACCGCAATTGTCAGGCGGCGAGAAGCAGCGCGTCGCCATCGGCCGCGCGCTCCTATCCTCCCCTCGCCTCCTCCTTCTCGACGAGCCGCTATCCTCGCTCGATCATGCGCGGAAGCAAGAGGTCATGCCTTTCCTCGAGCGCTTGCGCGATCATGCGTTCGTGAAGATTGTCTATGTCAGTCATGCCGTCGCCGAGGTGAAGCGGCTCGCCACCACCGTCGTCACGATGCGCGACGGCCGCGTCACGAACATCAAGCAGGCCAAGGATTTGCGGGTCGATGGCAGCGACAGCGAGAGCGCCTGAAGGTGTCGGCATCGTGCTCGCCGGCGGCGCCTCGACCCGCATGGGCGGGGGCGACAAATGCCTGCTGCCGCTCGGCGGCCGCCCGCTTCTCGCTCATATCATCGAGCGGCTGCGTCCGCAAATCGGGGCCCTCGTTATCAACGCCAACGGCGATGCTGCTAAATTCGCGCAATTTGGATTGCCGGTTGTCCCGGATTCGATCGGCGGACTTCAGGGACCTCTCGCGGGCGTGCATGCAGGAATTGCCTGGGCGCGCGCGAATCGGCCCGATGCGCGCTTCGTGATCACCGCCGCCGCTGATACCCCGTTCTTTCCGGGTGATCTAACTCAGAATTTCCTGGCGGCGCTCGGAAGCGGCCCGCCGAAACTCCTCGTGGCGAGCTCGGAGGAAGGGTTGCATCCGGTCTTCGGGCTGTGGCAGGTCGCGCTCGCGCCAGCCCTGCACGAGTCACTCCAGCGCGGTGAGCGTAAAGTCAGCGCCTGGGTGAAGGAGCACGGCGCCGAAGAGGTCTACTTCCCTCCGATCAAAATCGGGAACCGCAAGGTCGACCCGTTCTTCAACCTCAACCGGCCCGAGGACTTTGCTGAAGCGGAGGCGCTGCTTCGGGCACAAGCGGGACTCGATGCGGATGGGTGAACACCTCGAACCCATCCTTCCGCGCAATCGCCACGAGCGTCATGCCGGCAGCCTCAGCCATGCGCACGGCGAGCGCTGTCGGCGCCGAGACCGCGACGACGATCGGTGCGCCGATGCAAGCCGATTTCTGCACCATCTCGATCGACACGCGGCTCGTTAGCACCACGATGCCCTCCCGCGCCGTGGCGTTCTCGCGCACGAGCGCGCCGGCGAGCTTGTCGAGCGCATTGTGGCGGCCCACGTCCTCGCGCACGGCGACGAGCCCGCGCGCGCGCGTCCAGAAGCCGGCGGCATGCACCGCGCGCGTTTCCTGGTTCAGCACCTGCTGTGGAAAGAGCGAGTTTACCGCCGTCATTAACTCTTCCGGCGTGAAGACCTGCCCCTCGCCGACTTCGGGCGGCGGCCGCATCGCCTCGACCAGGCTTTCGATGCCGCAAAGCCCGCAGCCCGTGGGACCGGCCATCTTGCGGCGGCGCCCCAGGAACTCGGCGGCATCGCGGGCCTTCAGCCAAATGCGCAGCTCGATGCCGACGGCGCGGCCGTCCGCATCCTCCTCGACGAACTCGACGCTGTCGATCGCGTCGGCCGATGCGATCACGCCCTCGGTCAGGCTGAAGCCCACGGCGAAGTCTTCGAGGTCCTGCGGGGTGGCCATCATCACCGCATAGGAGGCGGTGTTGAAGGTGAACGCGATCGCCGTCTCCTCCGGGATCGCGCGCTCGCCAGGACGGCCTTCGCCGTCCCGCCAGATGGCGCAAGGGACGCGGATGACGGGCTTGACCATCGATCCTTCTCTGTGCCGGAAAAGCCGGACCTTCCTACTACCGCTCCCGACCTTCATACTGCCGCGGCGGCCGTTTCACAAATGCGCGCCCCGGCCTGGATTCTCAAGGCTTTTTAGCTATATACCTGAACAGATGGCCCTCGACGCCCAGCCAATCCCGAGCCTTGTCGACCCGTTCGGGCGGACCATCGACTATGTGCGCGTTTCGGTCACCGACCGCTGCAATCTCCGCTGCATCTACTGCATGAGCGAGCAGATGCAGTTCCTGCCGAAGCAGGAGCTCTTGACGCTCGAAGAGCT
The DNA here is from genome assembly GCA_963832515.1 of uncultured Alphaproteobacteria bacterium. Taxonomy (GTDB): domain Bacteria; phylum Pseudomonadota; class Alphaproteobacteria; order Rhizobiales; family Methyloligellaceae; genus Methyloceanibacter. The sequence goes on along the minus strand of CAWHUE010000004.1, from coordinate 101,466 downwards.
CGACCGGCTGTGCTCGGCCTTCGTCAGGCGCGGCGTCAGGCACTTGCGGCTGACCGGCGGCGAGCCGCTCGTGCGGCGCGGGATCATGGATCTGGTGCGCGCGCTGTCCCGGTACCTCAACAGCGGCGCACTCGACGAGCTGACGCTCACAACGAACGGTGTCCGACTTGCTCAGTATGCTGACGATCTGGCCGCAGCCGGCGTGAGGCGCGTCAACGTCTCGCTCGACAGCCTCGACCGCGCGACCTTCGCGCGCATCGCCCGCGGCGATTTCCTCGACCGCGTGCTCGAAGGCATCGCCGCGGCGAAGGCGGCCGGCTTGCGCGTCAAGATCAATACCGTCGCGCTGAAGCACGACAATGCCGCCGAGCTTGCCGACATGATCCGCTGGGCGCATGCAGGCGGCATGGACATCACCCTGATCGAGACCATGCCGCTCGGTCTCATCGAAGAAGACCGCACCGACCAGTTCCTGTCCCTCGCCGAGGTGCGGCGCGATCTCGAGTCGATCTGGACGCTGCAAGAGCTGAGTGACCGCACCGGCGGGCCCGCGCGCTATGTGCGCGTGGCAGAGACCGGCGGCAGGCTCGGCTTCATCACGCCGCTCTCGCATAATTTCTGCGCAAGCTGCCGGCGCGTGCGCGTGACCTGCACCGGCACGCTCTATATGTGCCTCGGCCAGGACTCCGCCGTCGACCTGCGCGAGCCGTTGCGGGCCTCGCGCGACGACACGCTGCTCGACGCCGCCATCACGCGCGCGATTGCCCTGAAGCCAAAGGCGCACGACTTTGCCCTGCCGGTGCGCGGCGCGGCCCCCGCAGTCGCGCGCCACATGTCCGTGACGGGGGGCTAGGTGATCAGGCTCGTCCTGCTCGGTCGTCTGCGCGACCACGCGAGCGCAAGCCATAGCGAGCTCGCGCTGCCCGATACTGTGCAGACGCTTTCCTCCTTGCATAGCTGGCTCGGAGCGCACGAGCCGGCTTTGGCCGAGGCGTTGCAAACCGTCAAGCCCAGGGTCGCCGTCAATCGCAGCCTGGTGCGCGATCCGACCCATCCCATCCGTGATGGCGACGAGGTGGCATTCCTCCCGCCGATGAGCGGTGGCTGAGCATGCAAGTCAGGATCACCGAAGGCGCTTTCGATCCGCACGCGGAAGCCGCTTCCTTTGCCGAAGGGCGGACTGATGCCGGCGCGCTGGTGAGCTTCGTCGGCTATTGCCGCGGCACGACCGCGGGACATGCCGTGAGCGAGCTTTATCTCGACCACTATCCGGGCTTCACCGAGCCTGAGATCGCGCGCATCGCCGCGAGTGCCCGCGACCGCTTCGACCTCATCGATCTGCTCGTGATCCATCGCGTCGGCGCGGTCGCACCGGGCGATGCCATCGTGCTGGTCGCCGCTTTGAGCGTGCATCGTGCCGAGGCGTTTGCGGCCGCAAGCGCGCTGATGGACTATCTCAAGACCGACGCACCGCTCTGGAAGAAAGAGAGCGGGCCCGACGGCACGCGTTGGATCGAGCCCACGTCTGAAGATCGCGCGCGCCGCGCGGCGGTCGAGAAGGTGACATCGTGAGCGCGCGCGAGGACCCACCAGGCGGCGGACGGCTTTCCGCCGATGTCGCGTTCGAGCCGCGGAGCGTCGCGGTGCTGACGGTCTCCGACACGCGCGACGAGTCGACCGACACGTCTGGCCAGTTGCTTGCCGACCGCATTACGCGCGACGGGCACTCACTCGCCGGCCGCGCCTTGGTGAAGGACGATGTCGCCGCGATCCAGGCGCAGCTCCGCCGGTGGATCGACGACCCGGAGATCGATGTCATCATTTCTACGGGCGGCACGGGGCTCACCGGGCGCGACGTGACGCCCGAGGCCGTCCGGCCGCTATTCGACAGGGAAATCCAGGGTTTCGAGGCCGTCTGGCACATAACGAGCTTTCAGACTGTCGGCGTCTCGACCATGCAGTCGCGCGCTTGCGCAGGGCTGGCGGGCGGCACGCTGATCTTCGCGCTGCCGGGCTCGAACGGCGCCTGCAAGGACGGTTGGGACAAGGTGATCCGCTGGCAGCTCGACAACCGTCATCGCCCCTGCAACCTCGCGGAGCTGCTGCCGCGCTTTACGGAGCGATAAGCGTGGCGAAGTCCGGGCAATTGACACATCTCGACCGGGAAGGCCGCGCGCGCATGGTTGATGTCGGCGGCAAGGCGGCGACAGCGCGCGAGGCGGTCGCCGAAGGCCGCGTGCGCATGACGCGTGAAACGCTCGCGCGCGCGCTTGCCGGCGACACGAAAAAGGGCAGCGTGCGGGGCGCCGCGGAGTTTGCTGGCATCATGGCGGCAAAGCGCACCGCCGAGCTGATCCCGCTCTGTCACCAGATTCCGCTTACGAGCGTCACGGTCGAGGTTTCCGCGGACGAGGCACACTCGGCGCTGGTCGTGACGGCGCGCGCGAAGACCAACGCCGAGACGGGCGTCGAAATGGAGGCAATGAACGCGGCTGCCATTGCCTGCCTCACCATCTATGACATGCTGAAAGCCTCGGACCGCGCCATGGTGATCGAGTCCATCATGCTGCTCGAAAAGCACGGCGGCGCCTCGGGCGATTATGTGCGCAAGCGCTAGGCGCGACCCGCGGAGCCTTGCATGCTGAGCGTCGACGAAGCGCGTACGATCATGCTGGAGGTTGCGCAACCGCTCCCCGCCGAGACCGTTAAGCTCGCCGATGCGCTCGGCCGTGTGCTCGCCGCACCTGTGATCGCCCCGCGCGATCATCCGCCCTTCCCGTCCTCGGCCATGGACGGCTATGCCGTGCGCAGCGCCGATACGCCGGGAAGCCTCAAGGTCGTCGGCGAGGCGGCGGCAGGCCACGGCTTCGACGGCCCGTGCGAGGCGGAAACCGCGGTGCGCATTGCAACTGGCGGCGCGGCGCCTGAAGGCGCCGACACGATCGTCATCCAGGAAGACGTGACCCGCAACGGCGACCGCATCGATGTGCCGGAGGCGAAGCCGGGCAAATACATCCGCAAGCGCGGCCTGGATTTCCCAGCGGGCACCGAGCTGCTGCCGCGAGCGCGCAAGCTCGACGGCATCGCGCTTGCGCTAGCGGCGGCCTCCGGTGCGGGCACGCTTTCGGTCGTGCGTCGCCCACGCATCGCGATTCTGAACAGCGGGGACGAGCTGGCAGAGCCCGGCAGCACGCCGGGCCCGTTCCAGATCTTCGAGTCGGGGAATTACGGGATCGCCGGCCTGATCAGCGAATGGGGTGGCGTGCCGCTGCCGCTCGGGCTTCTCCCCGACGACGAGGAGGCCATCGCGCGCGCGGCGGAACGCGGCCTCGCCGAAAGCGATCTTCTGGTGATGGTCGGCGGCGCCTCGGTCGGCGACCACGACTTCGCGCGGCCCGCGCTCGAGCGGCTCGGGCTTGACCTCAAGTTCAGCAAAGTCTCGGTGCGGCCCGGCAAGCCGACCTGGTTCGGCACGACACCAAAAGGGCCGGTTCTTGGTCTCCCCGGCAACCCGGCCTCCGCGCTCGTCTGCGCGTATCTCTTCTTGCATCCACTGATGGAGGCGATGCTTGGCCGCGATCCGCTCGCCTGCAGTCGCCACGAGGCCTGCACGGCTTGCGCAGCCGCTCGCCGCCAACGGCAAGCGCGAGCAATTCCTGCGCGCGCGCTGCGATGTCGACCGAGATGGCCAGCTCACCGCCTGCGCGGTTTCGACAATCAGGATTCGTCGCTCCTGTCGATTTTTGCCGCGGCAAACGCATTGATCCGCCAAGCCGCAGATACGCCCGCGCTTGCCGAAGGCGCGCTCGTTGACGTGCTCTTGCTCTCAAGCCTCTAGCCGGAAGGACGCAGCATGATCTCCCGCTTGACCAAGCTCTGCGTCGTGGCGGTCGTCCCTCTCGCCGGGGCTTCGACGATGGCGCAGGCGAAAGAATGTCGCGACACGAAGTTCGAGGGCGCATCCTACATCGTCTGCAGCTTCAACCCAGCGACCGAAGAGCTGCGCACCTTCTGGCGTGGCCAAAGCGGCAAACCTTATCGAACCTTCGACGCGCTGGAGGCCGAGCTTCAACGCAAAGGCAGGTCGCTGCGCTTCGCCATGAACGGAGGCATGTACCAGGACGATCTAAGCCCGGTCGGTCTCTATATCGAGGACGGTCGGGTGCTTGCGCCGGCAAACACCGCGACGCTGCGGAGACGGCCGATTCCGAACTTTTACAAGAAGCCGAACGGCGTGTTCTTCGTCGGCAAAGGCAAGGCCGGCATTCTCGAGACGTCGCGCTTTCTCGCCAAAAAGCCGGCGGCGAGCTTCGCGACCCAGTCGGGCCCCATGCTCGTGATCGACCGCAAGATCCATCCGGCCTTTATCAAGAACTCCAAGGACCTGAAACCGCGCAACGGCGTCTGCGTGGCGCGTCCGACGGAGGTGCATTTCGCCATCACCAGGAGCTGGGTGAACTTCTACGATTTTGCCCGCTTTTTCCGCGATGGGCTTAAGTGCGGCAACGCCCTGTTCCTCGATGGAGGCACGGCGCCCGGACTCTATGCGCCGGGCTTCGGCCGCAACGATGTTCCGGGCCATGGCGGGTACGGGCCCATCATTGCAGTCATCGAATAGAGCGTAAGAAGGCCTCGCGCGCCGCACGACCCCTGGCGGGATGCCGCCCGGCAGGGTAGATGCCTCTCATGCGAATCCTTCTGGTCGCCGATCTGCACTACTCTCTGCCTCAGTTCGACTGGGTGCTGGAATCGCGCCGGCGATTTCGACATCGTGGTGATGGCGGGCGACCATCTCGATCTCGCCGCGCTGCTCGACCCGAGCGCGCAGACCATCGTGGTCCGCAAATATTTCGAAAAGCTCGCCGCCAAGACGCAGCTCGTGACCTGCTCCGGCAATCATGACCTCGACGCCAGCAACGAGGCCGGCGAAAAGATCGCCAGGTGGCTGAAGGGCGCGCACATGCAGGCCATCCCGTCTGACGGCGAGAGCTTCGTCGCGGGCGATACGCTGTTCACAATATGCCCGTGGTGGGACGGCCCGGTGACCCGCGCGCGGCTGGCCGCCCAGCTTGAGGAGGCGGCCGCCAAGCGCACCGGCTATTGGATCTGGATCCACCACGCGCCGCCCGACAAGTCGCCGGTCAGCTGGGGCGGCGCGCGCTATTTCGGCGACCGCGAGCTGAGTGCCTGGATCGAGCGCTACCGGCCCGACATCGTCCTGTCGGGCCATGTGCATCAATCGCCCTTCGTGGCGGATGGTTCCTGGGTCGATCGCATCGGCGAGACCTGGGTCTTCAATACCGGGCAGCAGTTCGGCGCGCTGCCGACCCATATCGTCATCGACACGGAGGCGGGCGAAGCGCTTTGGTTCTCTTCGGCCGGAAACCAGTTCGTCAGGCTGGCCGAGAGGCTCGAGCGTCCGGTGCCTCGGCTCGAAGCCATCCCCGCATGGCTTAGAGCCGGGGATCGTCCTCGCGTCCAGGACCCGGCTTGACGCTCATCGTCGCGCTTCTGGTGGTTGAGCAGCGTTTCTAGCACCTCTCCGACCATGCCGAGATGATTGCGCTGCCCCTCGAACTGCCGCTTGATATCGGCCAGATAGCCTGTCGCGGCATTGAGCCGCTCGGCGAGGATCCGTCCGAGCGAGAAGGCAATCTCCGGGTTAGATTTGAGGAAGCTCGCGGCGTCCTCGACCACGAAGGCGCCGACCGGCGAGGCTGCCCTCACCGTCGCGGTATGCGGCCGGCCGAGCAGCACGGACATCTCGCCGAACACGGAGCCCGCCTCGTCGACCAGGGCGACCTGCGTATCGCCACGCAGCACCTCGACGCTGCCTTCGGCCAGGATATAGAGCCGGCCCGACGTCTCTCCCTCCAGAAGGAGGACCGCGCCCGGCGCGAATTCCTGGCGTGGCGCGCTCGCGCAAGTCTCTAGGATAGAGGCCATTTCCGTGCCTTTTCGACCCAACGCCATGAGCCTACCAGCCCTCGGGCGGGTCGGAAAAGCGCCTTCTCGCGGGCCGCCGAGGCCTAGAGGTAGTTGTAGCCGAAGGAGGCCCCGAGCCACGCGATGCAGATGCCGCCGATCATCAGGAAAAGCTCGACGAGATGGTAGCGCCTGACGAAGGCCCAGACGCGGCTCCGGCTCCGCCGGCGTGGGCGCTCATAGCTGGGGCTGTCGAAATGGTGGCGAGCGAGGTGGGCCATGTCTCTTGCCGGGGCGCCTTGTGCCCGCGGTCCGGCCCATGCTTCTACGCGCAGCGTGCAAACAAACCGTTCAAATTTAATGCAAACAAATCGTTGATGGCGGTGACGGCCCGCCCCGCGTGATTCAGGCCCGCCACCTCGGCCGCCCAGCTTACTGATTGCCGAGAAGCAGCTCCTGCATCAGTTGCTTGGCGACGTCCTCGGGCTTCTGCTTCTTCTTTTTCGCCTTCTGGTTCGGCGCGGCCGGTGGCCGGGCTGCTCGGCTGGCGGGGCCGCGGAAGGCTGACGGCGCCGGCGCCGGCGGCAGCTGCGGGCGGGCAGCCGGCGGCTGCGCAGGCGGCGCGACGGCGGCATTGCCCGCCGGCGGCACCGGCTTCGCCGACTTCTGCTTGTTGATCAGTGCGCCGAGACCCTCGATGGCGCCTTGGCGGAGCGCATCCTTGTTGACCTTGCCGTCCTTGATGATGCCCTGCAGGGGCACACTGCCGGTTGCCCCGCTGATGCCGGCCTTCTTGCCGAGCTGGTCGAGGCCGGGCAGCGAGACGAGGCCGCCGCCGAGCTCCTTCAATTGCTCGTAGGCCTGCGCCGGGTTCTCCAGGATGCCTTTGATGTCCGGATAGATCCTGGGAGCCGCCCACGGGCCGGCGATGACGATCGGCACGCCGAGCCCTTTGAGTCAGTCTTGCCGCCCTGGCCCTCGAGGCTCGCCACGATCTGCGGATCGACGCGGAACTTGAGCGACTTGGCCGGCAGGTTCACCGTGCCCGCGCCGGTCATGCGCACGAGCGGGCCGATGAGCTTAAGATCGCCGGTCTGCGCCTGGCCGCCCGCGATCTTGAAGCTTGCGCCGAGCGCGGCGAAATCGGTCTTCTCCGCGGCACTGTCCTGCCAGCCCGACAGCGTGCCCTTGCGTGAGATTGCGCAGTGTCTTGGCGATGTTGAGGCCGCGGATCGCGCCGTTGGCGAAGTCGAACTTGGCATTGCCGCCGAGCGCAGAGACCATGGCGCGCTGGCTTGCGCCGCTCGTCGCAAGGTCGAGCGCGATCGTGCCGGTGCCTTCGATATTCTGGAACCCTGCCACGTCGCGCAAGAAGGGATAGGCCTCGAATTTCGCGAGGTCGAGCTTGAGCCTCTGTGCCGGGGTCTTGCCGCTCGCATCGACCGCAAGCGCGGCGTTGCCCTTGCCGCCATAGAGACCGATGCCCGGCAATTGCGCGTTGAGCTTGCCGCCGGTCAGCGTGGCATCGAGATTGACCGGGCTGATCGTGACCTTGTCGTAGACCAGCGTCTTCGCGGTGAGCTTGAGCTTGCCGTTGAACTTGTGGAGCGGAGAGAAGTCGATCGCGGCGTCGCTCCAGCCTGCTGCCCCGCCGCCGCCAGATGCTCCGCCGCCACCGCCCGAAGACTTCGCCTTGGACCCGCCGGACCTTGCGAGCAGCGCATCGACATTGACGGTGCCCGCGGCAAGCGCGGCGTTGACGGCCGGGACTTTGCCCGAAAGGTCGGCAGCGAGCGCGCCGGAGAACGCATTGCCGTAGGCCTTGGCGGTGAATTTGGGGAGGTTGAGGATGTTGTCCTTGTAGGTCGCACTCCCCTGCACGACGGCATCCGCGGTCTGCGCCGTGAAGGGACTGACCGTGACGAGGCCGTCTTTGTAGGTCGCATTGCCCTGCACCGTCCCCTCGGCCGTCTTGAGGGTGAAGGGCTTGAGCGTAAGCGTGCCGTCTTTGTAGAGCGCGGCGCCCTGCACGCTCTTGTCGCCAGCCTTCGCGCTGAACGGATTGAGCAGAAGCGTGCCAGAGGCGTAAGTCGCAGTCCCGGTGAAGTCGATCTTGTCCGGGAGATGCGCCGGCGCCGCGATGGCGAGCGAGACCGGCGTCGCCGTCCCGCCGAGGAAGCCCCCGAAATTGCCGATCGAGCCGGCGGCTGCCACCGGCTTGCCGTCGAACACCGCCTCGGTGTCGAAGCTAAGCGGCGCGTCGAAAGCCAGGAAGCGACGCTTCGAGGTTGAGCTTCTCGATGCGCTTGCCGGGCGTCTTGCCGGAGGGCGGCAAGAGCACGGTCCCGTTCTCGATGACGAGCTTGTCGAGGGTCATGTTTTGCAGCGTGCTCGCGGCGGAGCTCGTGTCTTGGCCCGCCCCCTCCCCAGCGCTCGTGCCGTCGGCTTGAGCGTCCGCTCCAGCTTCCGTCGCGGGCACCGCGATGACCGGATCGATCAGCGTGAGCTCGGTGAGCTGCACCTTACCGTTCCACAGCGCCGAAAGCACGAGGTCGACGCGGAGTTTTTGCGCGGTTGCGATCTCGTCCTCGGGCGTGGCACTCCGCGCCACGCCGACATCCTCTGCCGTGAGATGCAGCGAGGGGAACAGCGAGAGCTTTACCGGCCCGTCGACGCGTAGCCGGTAGCCCGTCCTGCTCTCCACCTGGGCGAGCAGCTTGTCGCGCACATCGTCGGCCGAGAAGAGGAGTGGGCCGGCGAAGAACAGCACCGCCGCGATGACGACAATGAGCGTGAGCGCCGAGAAGATGAAGCGCACGATTTCCCTCCCCGAGGATCGAATCGGGCTTGGTCGGAACCAGCTAAATCCCTAATCCTGAAATAAGGATAAAGTCGGGTTCGCCAGGGCTTTTCGCCCGGGATTCAGCCCCAAAAATCCACTGAATCCGGCTCACTCCTCGTCCTCGCCGTCATCGGGGGCGAGATAGGCCGCAATCGCCGCAAACAGCGTCTCGGCGAGCATTCCCGTATTTGTACGCGCCCTTCTCGTCGAAGGCTCCCTCGCTGAATGTCGTCACCACGCCGATGGCGATCTTCTCCTCCGGATGGTACGCGCCGGTTGCCGCGTATCCGCCGAATAGAGGCGGCTGGAGGATCCACTTTCCCGCGCAGGAACACGCCAAGCCCATAGCCGTGCTCCTCGTCTAGCGTACGGCAAGTCTGGCATTGCGGCGTTTGGCTGCCGAAGCCCATGAGTTCCGGCCCGACCTGCGCCCGATGCGACGCGGGCGAGAGGAGCGTGCCGGTTCCGACTGCCTCGGCCGTCTTGGTCAGATCGTAGATATTCGTCGTCTGCACCGCGCCGGGCGCCGTGGTCCATGACGGGTTCCAATAGGTCGATTCCTCGTAGAAACGGGCGTCGGCCGGAACGCCGAGCGCAGCCCGGCGCTCGGAGCTGAAGGCATGCAGCACGGGCGCCGGAATCTCGGCGGTGATCGCCGCCTTAGTGTTGTCGAGCTTTAGCGGCGTCAAGATCTTCTCCTGCATCAGCTCGGCCAGCGGCTTGCCGGAGACCCTCTCCAGAACCTGGCCGAGGATGACGTACCCCGTATGCGAATAGGACCAGTTGGTGCCGGGCTCGAACAGCAGCGGCTTGAACACGCCGAACGCGATCAGCTCATGCGGCGTCCAGATGCGGAACGGATCGTCGTAATTATCGGCGATCATGTCCTCGTCGAGCACATAGTCCGCATAACCCGTCGTCATGTTGGCAAGCATCTTGAGCGTGATGCGGTCGGCATTCGGCAGATCGGGAAACCACTTTGAGATCTTGTCGTCGAGCGCGACCTTGTTCTCCTCGACCATCTGGAGAAGCAGGGTCGTTATATAGGCGAAAGCGACCGCGCCATTCCTGAAATGCATGTCCTTGGTCGCAGGCATGCCCGCCATCGTCTCGCCGAGCGCCTCTGTCACGACCTCCTCCCCGTCGATCGTCACCCTCACGATCACTGCCTTGAGGTCGTATTTCTTCATCGCCTCGCGCGCGAGCTTGACGATGATTTCGGCGCGCTCGTCTGCCGCTCGCGCTGGAACAATCGTGGCGACGCCGAACACCGCAAATAGCACGGCCGCGAGCCGGCGGCTCGGCATGAGGGCAACGAACGCAATACAGACATGTGGACCTCTGGCTCCGCGACGGCGGCTTCTGTGGCGCAGGACTATAATGGCGCGGTGCCAGTGTGGAAATCGCTTGTCATCGCAGCCATTAAGATCGCATCAGGCGTCAGTCGCTCCAGGAGATTGCCGTGACCTACCCGCCCAAGCGCATCGTCTGTTTGACCGAGGAAACTGTCGAGACCCTCTATTTGCTCGGCGAGCAGGACCGCATTGCCGGCGTGTCAGGCTATGCGGTGAGGCCCGCGCAGGTGAGGCGGGAGAAGCCGCGCGTCTCGGCCTTCACTTCGGCGAACATCCCGAAGATCCTGGCGCTTGACCCTGACCTGGTCCTCACCTTCTCCGACCTCCAAGCCGATATCGTCGCGGAGCTGGTCAAGCACGGGGTCGCCGTGCATGCTTTCAACCAGCGCGATATCGCAGGCATCCTCGCGATGATCCGCACCGTAGGCGCCCTTGTCGGCGCAAGTGACAAGGCCGCCTCGCTGGCGGACGCGCTCGCAGAGCGGCTCGAGCGCGTGCGCGCAAGCTGCCGCCGTGCCGATCGTCCACGCGTCTATTTCGAGGAGTGGGACGACCCGCTGATCGCAGGCATCGGCTGGGTGTCGGAGTTGATCGAGATCGCCGGCGGCGTCGACGTGTTCGCCGCGCTGAGATCGCAACGCGCAGCTCTTGGCCGCATCGTAGACCCCGATGCGGTCGTCGCGGCGCAGCCCGACGTGATCCTCGCGTCCTGGTGCGGGAAGAAAGTCCGCCCCGAGCGTATCGCATCAAGACCCGGCTGGAGCGCGATCCCTGCGGTCGCCAACGGCCGCATCCACGAGATCAAGTCGCCACTGATCCTTCAGCCTGGCCCTGCCGCGCTGACGGATGGCCTTGACGCTATCGTCGCCGCGCTACGCAAGGCGTAGGCTCGCCCAAATCTTCGAAGCTCAGTCCCGGTGCGTTCGGCTAGCGGCCGTAAAGATCGCGCGAGTAGGCGCCGCACGAGCCCTTCAGCCGGACATCGCTACCGAGCACCTGGCAGATGCGCACACTTCACGGGCTTTCGAGCCGAGCGCCAGCGGCTCCAGCGCTGGGTTTGTGCGCCGCGGGCGATCTGCGCCTCCGAGCTTGCGGTCGAAAGGACGACAGCCCCATAGCGCAATGGCGGCGAGGATGGCGAATTTCTGCTTCACGATCTGCTTCTCCATTGTCTGGCCGGATTTCCGGCCGTTGGCATTTCCCCGCGTGCGACTATAGGCCATGCGCTCCTGCCTTGCCAAAGTAAGAGCCTTTAGCCTTTTAGCGTTTGGCTTGCCGGGATATATGGCTTGCCGTGCCGCGTGGAGGAGCGATGAACCCGCCTGCCCTGGCCGATATCCGCATCGGCGTCATCGGTCTCGGCCATGTGGGCCTGCCGCTCGCAGTCCATCTCGCGCGGCATTTTCCCGTGCTCGGCTCCAACATTAGTTCCCTGCGGCAGCCCGCGGGGCTCGATGAAGATCCTTGTCACCGGTGCTGCGGGCTTCATCGGGTTCCACACCGCACGCGCTTTGCTCGACCGCGGCGACGAGGTCGTGGGGCTCGACAACCTCAACCCCTATTACGACGTCAACCTCAAGCGGGCACGGCTCGCGCTGCTTGCCGCCCGCAACCGTTTCTCGTTCGTCGAGGCTGATGTCGCCGATCAAGCGGCGGTCGACGCGCTGTTCGCCGAGCATAAACCCGAGCGAGTGATCCATCTCGCGGCGCAGGCGGGCGTCCGCTATTCGCTCACCCATCCGCGCGACTATGTCAGGTCCAATCTCGACGGATTTCTCAACATTCTCGAGGCCTGCCGCCACAACGAAGTCGAGCATCTTGTCTTCGCCTCGTCGAGCTCCGTCTATGGCGCCAACACCAAGGCGCCATTCAGCGTGCACGACAATGTGGACCATCCCGTGAGCTTCTATGGCGCTACCAAGAAGGCGAACGAGCTGATGGCGCACGCTTACGCGCATCTCTATGGCCTGCCGGTCACCGGCTTGCGCTTCTTCACGGTGTATGGTCCCTGGGGGCGCCCCGACATGGCGCTTTTCATCTTCACGCGGAAGATTCTCGCGGGCGAGCCGATCGACGTCTTCAACTACGGCAACAACGCGCGCGACTTCACCTATATCGACGACATCGTCGAGGGCGTCGTGCGCGTGAGCGACCGCATCCTTCGCCAAATCCCAACTGGTCAGGCGCAGCACCCGATCCCGGTACGTCACTGGCGCCCTACCGACTCTACAATATCGGCAACAACAATCCCGTTGGCGTCATGGAGTTCATCGAAGCGATCGAGCAAGTCGTGGGACGCAAGGCCGAGAAGACTTTGCTTCCGCCGCAGCCGGGCGACGTGCCCTTGACCTATGCCGACGTGGCCGACCTCGAGGCCGAATTCGGCTTCAAGCCTGTCACGCCGCTTGCGGACGGCATTGGCGGATTCGTCGCCTGGTACCGCGACTACTACAAGAGCTGATTAGAGCTATTCCGCGGACTCCGGCGCGGGTTCGGGCTTTGGCTCTGGCGCGAGACCGCCGGGGCGCGCCATCCGCTTTGCCTCCGCGGCCAGCTTGTCGAGGTCCGGGTTTTCCGTCTCGACGAGTTCTTGGAGTTCCTTCATCAGCGCCACCTGCTGGCTCCGCGTTGCCACCAGCGCGGCATTGCGCTGGCCGGGGGCCGTGCCCGGCCCCCAGCGCGGGCCGAACAGATAGACCGCGCCATACATGACCTTGGCGGTGCGCTCGTCGACATCTGACGCGCGCATGGCGTAGTAGAAGACCTTGTGCGTGTCCTGCCAGGTGCGCTTCTTGGTGTCGCAGTAATAGTCGTGGATCACGGCAGCCGCGCGGTAGCTTCCGCTGAATGGCGGGTAGAGCGCCCAGAACGCCGAGGGCACCGAGGCGCCGTCTGTCTTGGCGCCGGCCGGCACGGGCCACTCTTCTCCCGTCGGATCGACGAAGGAATAAGGCTCGATCAGCGTCACCTTACGGCCATCGCCCTCGAACTCGGCGACCAGCTTGCCGATGAAGCGCCCGAAGCTCGTCTCGGCGACCGCAAGTCCGGAGGTCGCGACGACGATGCCTAAGGCTGCAATGGCGAGGAAGCGCAGTTTCACCGTTCCCGGTCCTCTGATGGCGGCCCGCATCCTGCGCATTCTACCGCGCGCCGCAAGAGCCTTCGAAATGAAGTTTTCGCAACCTTAAGCTCAAGAGCTTAAGCCGGCGCGCTCTTCTTCTGGCTGACATGCATAGCCGTGGCAACGTAGCGCAGGCAGCCCGTCCCGGCGAGGAAGGGCTGTTGCGCCCACATGCCGAAACAGGGCGGCGCGGCATATTTCATCACCGTGCTCTTCGCCGGGACACGCTGTTGGGTCGTCCGGTTGAAGGCGGTGCGCGTGACGCTCAGTCCCGCGAATTTGGCGTCAGCCTCTGCAAGCGCCTTGTCGAGCGAGGCCTGGCTCGAATAGTCGGCGTTCTGCAGAATCCCGAGGAACTCTTGATAGGCCGCAAGCACGCGCGCCTTGTCGTCCTCGTTGGTGATGTCGTTGAACCCGGCCTTGAAGAGAAGCGTTTGCTGCACCTTCTCGCTCGAAAGCAACCCAAGCAGGAGACCGGTGGCGGCCCTCGCGGCGAGCCCCGCGATCATCGCCTGCCCGGTCGGGGTCGCGGGATCGGCGCCGCCGATGAGAGTTTGAACGGACGTCTTGACCGCTTGATCTCCTTGCGCATAAGCGCGCGCGATGTCCACGGCAATCGCCTGCGCCACCACGTCACGCGGCATGTAGAGGCGAAGCAGCGCCCAGGCGATAGTCGCAACGGTCATCGGCCGCGCGATCAGCGCCTCTTTGTCCTTGGGCCGGTAGGCCTGCCAGCCTTTGATGTCCTCCGGAATCCAGTCGAGCGCGATACCATGCCGGTCGGTCGCGGTGAGCGTCATGAGCTGGTCGGCGCTGATGCCGCCCATCCTCGGGGCCAAGCTCTACAAGATGCTTCCAGCCGATCGCCGGGTTGCGCCGGCGCTCCTCCGCCGACATCCCCGCATAGTCCGGCGCCTTGATGAAATTCGCGATCAGCGTGCCGAACTTCGTATTGCCATAGCGGCTCTGCTTGAGCAGCGTCCCGCCCGCTTCGTCCTCCTGCGGCCCCAGATTGGCGACGACATATTGGCCTTCCGCGCAATAGAAGGCGCCGTGCTCGGCCAGAAACTTCTTCGCGTCGAGTTCCGCGAGCGCGGCGGCGACCTTGCGCGCCGATTGCTGGTCGTAGACCTCGAGCGGGTTGTACATGTAGTCCCGATAGATCGGGTCGGGATCCTGGTCGGCAAACGGCACAAGGATCGCGGCACAGCAATCCCACATATCGGCATTGTGGTTATAGGCGTCGAGCGTCGCCGCGGGGATGGGGTCCTCCGTGCCCCCGCTATAGTCGACGGCGAGCAGATGCGCGTTATAGGTGCTGTTGTTGTCGCCGAGCCGGCCGTAATTGCTCGGCCAGTCGCTCTTCACCGACATGGGCGTGCCGGCCTCGTCGAAGCCCTCGGAGAAGCCGCCCACATGGGTCGATCCGGCGACGCCGTCCGTCACGATTGCGTCGGGCGCGCCGCCTTGCCCTGCCGTGTCGAAATGCACCATCTGCTTGAGGAGCCGGAAGTTCTTCTCGGCGAGCGTGAACACCACCTGGTCGATATGGCCGTGCCCGATGTCGATCGCCTCGCCGTTCACGATGTCGGTGCCGTAGAACACCACACGGTTGCCGAGCGATGAGCCGAGCCGGAACTGATGCGCCGGCGTGCGGATGACCACGAGTTCGCTGAGCGCGCCGAGCAGCGGCAGCGCAGCCTCATCCGGCACCGCGATGGACTCGAGCGTCATCTTCATGATGAGGCGGACGGGAAGCATCGTCTTGCCTTCGTAGACCTCGCCGCCTTTGTTGAAGGGACCGACCAGCGGCTTGCCATCCGCCCCTCGCGGATCGCTGACGAAGGGATTGAACTCTCGGTTCAGCACGTCGAGGCTGAGCGCCTGGTCTGCCGGCAGCACGATGGCGTCGAGCGAGAGGGGCAGATCGACCGCCTGACCCACGGGATCGAGCTTGCCGGTCTCGATCTTGCCAGAGGCCCGCGAGACGCTGATGCCGCCGATGTCGATCGGCGAGGTATCGCGAAGCGTCGGGTCGAGCCGGCGCACGAGGTGCGGCATCGACCGTGCTCCATCGGCGCGGCGGAACGATGCGAAAGTCGGACGGAAGTCCTTGCGGCCCCTCGATCGGCGGGATTTTCGGCGGGATGTCTGCGGGCTTGGCGGCTTCAGCCAGAGCCTTGCGGCCGAGCGACGAGAGGAGGAGGCCGGACAAAGCCAGCATCCGCAGCACCAAGCGACAATTCATGCTCAACTCCGACATCGCCGAGCCGTCCGAAGCTGGCTTCCCCGCCGCTCGCATGCCTGCCTCGCGCCGGCTGTTCTATATCTTGGCGGCCCCGTCTGCAAACACCTCGGCCCGGCCGCTGCGAAAATCGTAGCCTCCGGCAAAGGCGGCGATGGCGTTGGCGATCTTGGCGCCGCCGATCACCGACGGCTCGATCGGATTGGCCAGATCCTCGTCGTCGCTGCAGATCACGCGAAGGTCGATCACCGCGAGCCCGCGCGCGGCGGCTTCGCGCGTGATGCAGTCGTTGAACAGCGTGAGGCCTGCCGCGGCCTGTCTGCGCTGCTTCCGGTCCGGAAAGCGCGCCTCGTAGATGGTGCAGACCGCTGTCGGCAGGCCGCGCGCCTGGACCTTGTCGAGCATCGCGCGGTAGTCGCGCGCGAACGCCTCGCGCACGTCGGCAAGCCTTTCGAGCGCCTCGGCGACCGAGCGGACCTTCTCGCCGAGGATCGGCGAATAGTGGAGCGCGTCGTTGCCGCCAGCGCTCACCACAAGATGCGTGGCGTCGCTCGGCGCGAGCCCAAGCTAAATCCCGACGCCCGAGGTGACCGAGCCGTCTACCGCGAGCAGCGTTGCGCTTCCGCCGATCGGAAGGACCGCTTTGAGCTGCGTCACCACGTCGGGCCCTTTCCCGATATAGGCGCCGTTGTCGAATACCAGAATCGCCGAGCAGCACGATATGCGGCTTGTCGCGGCGAGAGCGCGCGGCCCCGCGGCGGCTCGCGAGCGTGAAGGCGGCGGCGCCGAGCATGGCGCCCTTCAGCATGGTGCGTCGGTCTGCGTAGGTGGTGAACATTTGGCGGCTCCGTTTCTGTCTCTAGCTCACAAACGCTCCTCGCCCCAAGCTGGAAAGGTGCGGGCGCAAGGCGGGGGAAACCTTGCGCCCGCTACGCTGAGGGGAGGGTACTGACAGGCCGGGCAGGAGCGGACCCGACCCTATTTCCCCTTCAGCTTCATCGGCGCCGACAAGGTGGGACATGCGGCGGCCCGATGCGGTGTCACGCAAACACTTTTGTTCTTGTTGGCCGGGGGAGGGTACGCCCCCGACAGCAAGAAACGTGGGCAGCCGCCCGCGCCGTCTTTGTGAGCCCCCTCACAAAGCGGGATGCAGGCTTTGGCCTATAGGGTCGGGTTTCGCTTCGGCGGCTCGAGACCGCGGCCTTAGCCAAGGGCAACGGCAAGCATGGCCCGAGGCACTGCGCGGCCTAATATCTGGCCTTCTTTCGGAGACGCGACGCGTGCCGGTCTACGACGCCTTCATTTCCTATAGCCACGCCAAGGACAAGCCGATCGCAGCGGCGCTGCAATCGGTGATCCAGAAGCTCGGCAAGCCCTGGCACAAGCGGCGCGCTTTGCGCGTGTTCCGCGACGACACGAGCCTGTCCGCCACGCCGCAGCTCTGGCCCTCGATCGAGCAGGCGCTATCGCAATCCCGCTATCTGCTGCTGCTCGCCTCGCCCGAGGCCGCCGCCTCGCCCTGGGTCGGCAAGGAGGTGGACTATTGGCTCACCCATAAGAGCCCGACACGCTTCTGATCGGCGTGACCGACGGCACGCTCTCCTGGAACGAGAAGAAGGGCGACTTCAACTGGAAGCCCAAGCCGCCGCTGCCGCCCGTGCTCAAGGGCTGTTTCCCGGCCGAGCCGAAATGGGTCGACCTCTCAGCCTATCGCGACGGCGCCGACCCGCGCGACGCACGCTTCATCGAGCTCGGCGCCGACTTCGCCGCCGCCATCCACGGCACGCCGAAAGAGGATTTGCTTTCGCAGGAGGTGCGCCAGCAGAAGCCGCGCGCTGCAGCTTGCCGATGAGTGCCGCAGCGATCATGCTGCTGCTCGCGGTCGGCGCCGTCGCCGCCGGCATCATCGCGCGCTACCAGGCAGACCGCGCCGAGAAAAATTTCGCCGCCGCCAAGGATACGGTTGACAGCCTCATCTTCAACATCGCCCAAGGCCTGCGCAACGTCGAAGGCATGCGCGTTGAGAGCATCGACAAGATTCTCGGTCAGGTGCGCTCGACCGTCGACAAGCTGGCCGAGACCGACCCGGCAATGTCGCGCTGATGCGCAGCAAGGACGTGATGCTCGACGAGTTCGCCAAGACCTATATAGCCGCCGGCAATCTCGACGCCGCGCTGAAGAGCGCCGAGGAGAGCATGGAGCTTCTGCGCCGCATCGCTCGAAGGGCATTAACGATGGCATCGCACCGCGACCTATCCGTGGGCTTGATCCGCATTGGCGACATCAAGCGCGCCCAAGGCGACCAGGAAGGCGCGCTCGCCGCCTACGAGGAGAGTTTGCTCTGCGTCGCAAGCTCGCCGAAGCCGAAAAGGGCAATGGGTATGCGCAATACGGCATCACGCCGAGCCTCGACCGGATCGGCGATCTCAGGCTTCAATCCGCCGAGCAGGCGGAAGCGCTCAAGGCCTTTGGGGAAAGCCTTGCCATCCGCCGCGCGCTGATCGCTGAGCGACAGCTCCAACGACGCGAATGGCAGCGCGGGCTCTTGGTCAGCCTCGGTAAGATTTGCGGCGTCAAGCGCGACGCGGGCGACAGTAAGGGCGCGTTCGCGGCCTGCGAGGAGAGCCTCGGCCCCGCGCGCGGCTGGCGCGAGGTCCCGAGCAATACCGATTGGCAGCGCGATATTGCGATTAGCCTGGAGCGGCTTGGCGGTCTGAAGCTCACCGCCGGCGATCCGGCCGGGGCACTCTCCGCCTATGAGGAAGGCTTGGGGCTCCGCCGCCACTTGGCGGCGCTCGATCCCGGCAACACGGTATGGCAGCGCGACGTGCTCACCGGCTTCGGCACCATCGGCGACGTCAAACTCGAGGCAAGGCGACCTGAAAGGCGCGCTTCCACATTCGAGGAAAGTTTGGCTTGCGCGCGAAGCTCGCCGAGGCCGACAAGACCAACAGTCAATGGCAACGCGACATCTCGGTCGCCTTGGACAAGATCGCCTATGTCAAGCTCGCCCTGGGCGACACGGCCGGCGCGCTCGCCGCCAATGAGGAAGGTCTGGAGATCGCGCGCACTCTCGCCGACGCCGACCCGGAGAACGCTGTTCTCCGCGGGATATTTCCATCGGGCTGAACAAGATCGGCGACGTCAAGGCCACGATGGGCGACCTGCGCGGCGCTCTCGAGACTACAAGGAGAGCTGGTCATCGTGCGCCGCGTCGCAGAAACGCCCCCGGCAACATCACCTGGCAGCGCGACCTCGCCTTCACCCTCGACAAGCGTCGCCGACGTGGAGCGAGCTCTGGGAGACACGGCCACAGCTCTCGCCGCCTATGAGGAAAGCCTCGCCATCTCGCGCAAGCTTGCGACTCTCGATGCGACGAATGTGCAGTGGCAGACCGATCTCGTCGTTGGCCTCTACAAGATCGCGCTCATGACCGGGGACGACAAGAAGGCGGCATCTGTCGACGAGGCGATCAAGATCGTCGAGCGGCTCGACGCCGAGGGCAAGCTTTCGCCCGACAAGAAGAATTGGAAGGACATGCTGCTGGCGTTGCGCGCGGGGCCGCAGGCGCAATGAGCGCACCGCCGCAAGCCCGAGCGGCGTCCCTGCCCGAGCTTGTCGCGCGCTCGGCCCTGATGCGCGGGACGACCGATGCCGCGCTCGAGCAGCTCCGCCGGGCGCGCTTCCAGCTCCGGGCGCTGTCCTCGGGCGAATGCGTGTTCCGCCCAGGCGATGCGGTTGACGCGGTCTATCTCCTGCTCGGCGCGCGCGAGCGCGGCGACGGGCTCAACGTCGACCCGCTTGTCCAGCTCGAGCTCAAGCCCGACGCGGGCAAGCGTGGCTTGCGCTTTGAGCGCATCGTGCATGGCGAGATTTTCGGCGAGCTCGAGCTCCTGGAGCAGGGACTGGCGCCGAAGGGTGCCAAGCGCACGACCTCCGCCACGGCGCTGACGCCCGCAAGCGTCGTGCCCCTCCCGCTCGCTCTGCTTGCCGAGTCTGATCGAGCGCGATTCGGTGCTGCGCGGGCGGCTCATCCGCATCGGCTCGCAGCGCCTGCTCGCGGCGCTCAAGCAGCAGCATGACAAGAGCGCACGCTTATCCCGATCTCCTGCTTGCTGACTGGCTGGTCGAGCTTGCCGCCGACTACCGGCATCGCCGAGGGCAACCGCGTGCGCTTCCCGCGCAAGATCGCGCAGAGCGACATCGCGGCCGATCTCGGCGTAAGCCGCGAGACGATCAGCCGCCGCCTCAACGAATGGGAGCGCTCAGGCCTGCTCCGCACCGGCGCGCGCAGCCAGCAGATCGAGATCCTCGACTATCAGCGCATCAGCCGGCTCGCGAGCCTGCGCTCGAGCCGGAGCCGTGCCGCTCTGGAGCGCACCGTCTCCGATATCGATGCCGCGATCGCCTGCGGCGATTTGATCCGCGCCCGCAATATCGGCCTCGACATCCTCCGCTATTATCCGTCGAGCCCCGAGCTGCATCACCGCACCGCGCTTGCCGCGGCCCGGGGCGGCGACGCGGAAGGCGCTCTCGACCTACTCTCGCGCTCGGGGCTGCCGCTCGAAGGCGATGTCAGCGCGCTCGAAGAAGTGGTGCGCAAGGCGCGCAGGAATCCGTTCCTGCCCATGGAGCGCGTTCTCGCCGATCCTTTCGTGGACGACGGCTACGGCGAGGACGAGCCCGAGCCGCCGCGCGGCTCGAACAGCGAACCCGCCGCGCAGAACGAAGCGCAGCTCGTCGAGGACCTCGCGGCACTCAACGCCCGCCTGCTCAAGGAGCAGGCTTTCGCCGTGGCGCGCGGTGCGCCCAAGAGCGCGCCCGCGCCTCCTTCGCGGCCTATCATCGTCTGTTCGAGGCGCGGCAGGGCTACTACCCAGGCGTCAACGCCGCGACCATGGCGCTGATCGCAGGCGATGCGGAGCGCGCACGCGCCATCGCCGGGCACCTGATCGCGACGCTCGACCCCGATGCCGAGGACTATTGGCCGCTCGCCACGCGCGCCGAGGCCTTGCTGATCGCGGGCCGCGCCAAGGAAGCCGTGCAAACTCTGGCACGCGCGGGATCTGCACGCGGCGCCGACGACGGCGCCAAGGCCACCACGATCCTCCAGCTCAGCCGGCTCGCGCCGCTGATTGGCGCCGACCTCGACACGCTCGTCGCGGCCCTCAATCCGCGCAACGTCGCGGCGGTCTCCGGCCATCTGTTCAGGGGCAACGAATTGGACGAGGCGGCCCAGCAGGCGACCGAGGCGCAAATCCGCAAGCACGCCGACGCGCTGCTCGCCGAGCACAATGTCGGCTTTCTCTACGGCGCGCTCGCCGCGGGCTCTGACATCATTATCGCCGAGGCGGCGCTCGAGCGCGGCGCCGAGCTCCACTGCGTGCTGCCCTTCCCTACCGAGCGGTTCATCGACACCTCCGTCAGGATCGGCGATCCGCCAGGGCACGAAGGCAAATGGGAAGCGCGTCTTCGCGCCGTCCTCGACGGCAGCCTCGGCCCGTGCTCGCTGACCGTGATGGAACCTGCCGAGCCGCCCGAGCGCGATCTCGACGGCGCGTTCTTCTATGCCTTTCGCTACGCCGCGGGCGAAGCATTGCAACGGGCCGCGACCCTACAGGCGCGCTGCCGGCTGATTGTCGTGTCCGACGCGGCCGAATCCGGCACGATCGCCGGCGCGAATCAGGTGCTGATCGATTGGCGCGCGCATGGCCGTGCCTACGACTTCATCCCCTATCCGCATGCGCGGCCGGCGCGCCCTCAGAGCGAAAAGACACACAGCGCGTTTCGTCCGGTCGTGTTCCTGTGGGACGCGGCGCCCGATGACACCGAGCCCGACGCCGAGCTCGACCGGCTGTTCGGCGCGATCGCACCAAACCTCCCGCGGGTCGAGCGCACGCATCGCGACGGGCGGCGCGGGCTCTGCCTGCTTCCCGGCTCTACCGAGGACGCTCTTGGCGTAGCGCTCGAAGCCGTGGCTGCCTCGCGGAAAGGCGGACATCCGCTGCGCGTCGTGTGCGATTTCGGGCTCGTGCTCGACGGCGACCTCGCCTTCGACAAGAAACTCGTCGCGCGCCTCCAATCCGCTGACGATTTGCCGGGCCTGCCGGCGGACCGCGTGCTTGCGACGCAAGCCTTTGCCGCGCAGATCAAGTTCGATCACGGCAACCGCGTCGCGCTCGTGCCCGTCGGACGTGCGCAATGCGCTTCGGCCGATGAAACCGAGCGCCAGCCGATCCGCAGCAGGCCGTCGCTGCCGATCTACACCATCGCCTGGGCCAAGCCATGAGCCGGCCGCGCAAGCCCTTCATTGCCAAGATTTAAGGCATTCGCGCCGTTGCCGCCCTTGACGGCGCAACCGCGGCGTAATTCCATCCAGCGCGGCAAGCGCCCGTAGAAGCAGACCCCCAGCCCATGTCCATCACCATCAAGCATCTCGAAGGTCCCCTCGCCGGCCAAAAGCAGCATTTCGACGATAAGGTAACCAGCATCGAGTTCGGTCGCGAGGCCGACTGCCAGATTCATCTACCCACCGGAATGCACGATCGTCGGCAAGCAGCATTTCCAGCTCGAACGGCAGAGCTCCGGCGACTATCGCGTCAACCTCGAAGGCAAGCGCTTTGTTAATGTCGACGGCGTGCCGGCCGAGAACAACACGGTTGTGAGCGGCGGCTCCGTGCTGCGGCTCGGCAGCGCGACGGACGGTCCCTCCTTCAAGGTCGAGATCGAGAAGGCGAAGGCGGCGCTTCCCGACACGGAAATACAGGACAAGGTCAAGACCTGGCGCGAGATGCTTGCCGACACGCGCAGGCTCGGCGCCGCCGGCCTTGGGACGCTCGCGGCGCTGCTTTCCGCCGCTGTCATCTATTTCATGATCCAGGCGGACTCGCTCGAGAGCCAGATCGAGACGGCGAAGGCCGAGGCCGTCGAGCTCGCCAGCAAGAGCTTCTCTCCGGCGGTCTTGAGCGAAGCCGCCGCCGCCGTGCATCTCGTCGTCAAGAAGGACGGCAAGAAGCTCGTACCGATGGCGACGGCCTGGGCGTTCGCGCCCGACAAGCTCGGCACCAACGCCCATGTCACCGAAGCGCTTGACGGCGCCGAGTTCGAGCTATGCCATCGTCGTGCTGCCCTTCGAGGCGGGGAAGGACGCCGCCATCATCGAGATCAAGGACGTCGTCACCCATCCCGGCTACGGCAAGTTCAAGCTCTATCGGGATACGCTCGGCACCGCCCGCGGCGGCAAGTTCACCGCGCTCGACATCATCACCCAATACGATGTCGGCATCATCGAGATCGATCCAGCAACGCCGCTGCCCGTGGACCCGAAGACCGGCAAGCCCGCCATGCTCGAGCTCGCGTCGGACGATGAGCTGCGGGCGCTAACGCCAGGCACGCCGGTCGCGCTGATCGGCTTCCCCTCGGAAGGGCTCAAAGGCGCCGACACCAAGGCGATCGCGCCGCCGACGCATCAATTCGGCTGGATCAGCTCACTGATGAACGTGTTCATGGGCCAGGCCGAGCCTGCGCAACAGGTCCTCGTGCAGCACAGCGTGCCGGTGGCGGGTGGCGCGAGCGGCAGCCCGCTCATCGACCGGAAGGGCAAGGTGGTCGGCGTCGTCACCGGCGGCAATGTGGTGCGGCTTGCCAAGGCGGGCGGCGAGAAGACCGACGGTGTAGCGTCCGAGGCGCAACGCGTACCGAACGCGGCGTTGATCAATTTCGCCGCGCGCGTCGACCTGATCGACGCTTTGCGCGACGGAGAGGCGGAGCAGAAGCTTGCGCTCGACGAGGTCTACTGGAACGAGGCTTCCAAGCAGTTCGACAATTATTTCACCGCCGCCGCAACCGCCTTCGTCGATCTCACGCGCGAGCGTTACGGCGTGGGCGATGCGCCGAAGATCGAGCTGATCGGCAAGGGCTCGCTCGATCCGGGCAAAGCCAAGTCGGTCAAGTTCGTCACCTCGGAGGCTTTTCCTTTCAAGGCGCTGCCAGGTCATGTCTATGGGTTCATCGCCGACGCCGAAAGCGGCGTTCCCATTTCCCTCACGGTGACGCGGCAGGGAACCGAGGAGTTCGTGCGGGACAAGAAGGACCCGCGTCGGGTCAACGAGCCGGAGCTTGCCCCAACCGCTTGGATCACCGAGCCCATGGAGCTCGAGATCAGCGTATGGAGCCTGACCGAGCTTCCCGCCGACTTCGAGCTCAAAGTGTATGACTGGCAGTCGTCCCAGTCATCAGCCGATGCTGCGCCCTGAGCTGCGCCGCAATCTCCTTGAGATCTGAGGTCCGTCCTTCAGCGTCCTTGCGCAGCATGTCGCGCACGACCTCGCGGATCGCCCGCGGCATCAGCGTAGGCTCGTCGGCCCGGCGCAACATGCCGAGCGTGAAGCGCGACGGGCACCTTGCCGCCCCAGATTTCCGCGATCATCTGGCCGAGTGCATAGATATCGGCGCGCCCGTCGACCTTGCGGCCTTCGAGCTGCTCCGGCGCGACGTAAGGCGCCGTGCCGAAGCGGGCATGCCCGTCGGCCTGTCCTGCGAGCAACGCGATGCCGAGATCGATCAGCACGGCCCTCTCGCCAGCGGCTTCATCGCACGACACGATCACGTTCTCGGGCTTCAGGTCGCGATGCACAACCCCGCTCCGATGAAGATGGGTCAGCGCCTCGGCGATCTGCGCCAGCAATTCGAGCAGGAGCGCGGGCGGCGTGCCCGACGCATAGAGCTCGCGGAGCGTGGGGCCCTCGATATAGCGCTGCACGATGTACACCGGTCCGCCCGGCACCATGGCGAGGTCGAGCACGCGGGCGAAGCGCGAATCGTCGAGATGCGCCGCCGCGGCGTATTCCGTGGCGATGGTATTGACGATCTGCCGCCGCCGATCCTCGCCGAAGCCCCTGAGATCGAGCTTTTTCAGCGCCACCACGCACCCGTCGCGCAGGTCGATCGCCTTCCAGACCTCGCCCGACCCGCCTTTGCCCAGGCGCCCGGTGCGGATGAAGCGGCGCTCTAGCGCGTGCCCGCCGCCGGCAAGGTCGATCGCCTGGGCGAACTCTTCGAGATGGTCGGCGCCCGCGCTTTTCAGCATGTCGGCGCGGATCTCGTCGGCGAGCTCGACAAGATTGGCGTCGAGCGCACTGCGCAGTCCGCGCGACAACGCTTCCCGTGCCTCGGCCGCGCGGTTGAGCTTGAACAGTGTGTTGGCGAGCGTGCGGCGCGCCATCGCCTCGCGCACGACGAGACGCTGCTCGGAATAGTCCGCGATCAGCCGCTCCAGATGCTCGACCGCCTGCTCGCCACCTTTAAGCTCGGCAAGCTCGGTCTGAAGCTGAAGCAGCTCGGCGCGCTCGAACGCGTCCTCGCCGTCGGGGAGGAGTGCCTCGGCCTTTTTGAGTGCGTCCTCGGCGTCCTCGAAGCGCTTGAGCGCCGCAAGCGCCCTCACCTCTTCGATCCAGGTCAGGAATTGCAGGCGCTTCGCATCCGCCGTTCGATCTCGTCATGCAAGCGCGCCGGTCCATGTCAGCACCTCCTCATGCGCGCCGATCCGGTTCAGCGCCTGGCATAGATTGATCTTCATGCGCTGCGCCTCGCGCTGCGGAAGCGCAAGCCCGTGCGTGTTGCCGGCGAACAGGCGAAACAGCGTGGCGACATTGCCGAAGCGACGCGCTTCGAGCTCGATGCGCCCATATTCGGCGATGATCCGCGCCGTCTCGTTCGCTTCGCCCGCAAGCGACGCATAGGCGAGCGCGGGGAGCAGCTCGAGCGCCGCACTCCGGTCGTCGCCGCGCCAGGCATAGACCACGGCAGTCTCCCGCCCGATCTTGGCGAGCTCGCCGTAATCGGGGGGCGACAGTGTTTCGGCCTTCGTCTTCGCCGCGCGAAGCTCGGTCAGAGCCTCGCGGTCGAGCTTGAGCCGGTTCATCACCACGCCCGTCAACCGATGGGCGCGCGGGCGATGCACCGAGTTCTGCGGCAAACCGGCAATCAGCTCGCGCAGGCGCGGCGCAAGCGCCTGCGAGGATACGCGCGCGTCGACCTCCGCTTCGAGCGCATCGAGCACCGCGCGCAGCTTTGCGTCTTGCGCTTCCTTGTCTGCTGCCATGCCTCTCCGGCCCCGCGACCTCAACAAAGTTTAATGTACAGGCTATGCGGCCCCAGATAAAATGCCCTCGATACCAAGACCTGCCCTCGGGTTTGTCGCCGTCCCTCAATAACAACCAATCTTCAACCTGGAGAAATCGGATGATGCGCGTCTCTCGTACTTGCCTCACTGCTTACGATTACGGGCCTCGCTCTCGCGCTGCAAGCACCAGCGCTGGCGGCGGACGACACGGAAATGATCGTGGGCGGCACCCCTGCACCCGACGGCAAATATCCCTGGCAGGTGCGCATCTATGGATCGATGAACGACACTAT
The DNA here is from genome assembly GCA_963832515.1 of uncultured Alphaproteobacteria bacterium. Taxonomy (GTDB): domain Bacteria; phylum Pseudomonadota; class Alphaproteobacteria; order Rhizobiales; family Methyloligellaceae; genus Methyloceanibacter. Next base: position 75,562 of record CAWHUE010000004.1, on the reverse strand, counting down.
CGGCTTCTGCGGCGGCTCGATCATCGGCGAGCAATGGGTGCTCACCGCCGCGCATTGCCTGATGGACACGCAGGCCGTTGTGGTCGGTTTCGGCAGCGTCGACCGCACCAAGACGACCAAGATCGAAAGCGAGAAGATCATCGTGCATCCCGCCTATCTCGCCGGCGAGAAGGCCGACATCGCGTTGATCAAGCTGAAGAGCCCGATCCCCAACGCGCCCTCGATCGGCATTACCGACCCCGCCAAGGAACAGGCCCTGCTCACGCCGGGCGCCAAGGCGACCGTCACCGGCTGGGGCGCGATTTGGGACATGCAGGCGTTCAACAACGCGCTCGACGTGATGGCCGGCCGCCGCACCGTCTCCGAGCGCAGGCTGCTCGACCGCATGGAGCTCGAAGCGCCGACCAATCTGCACGAGGTGGACATCGAGGTCATCGACCCGCAGGCCTGCAAGGCGGTGTACCAGTCGCTGCAGGTGCCCGCCTTCGCGATCGGCGACACCGAGATCTGCGCCACCGGCCCGCAGGGCGGCAAGGATTCCTGCTTCGGCGATAGCGGCGGCCCGCTGGTCGTAGCCGCCGACGGCAGCCCGCGCGGCTATGTTCAGGTCGGCGTGGTGAGCTGGGGACCGCAATGCGGTAACCCGCTCTATCCCGGCGTCTATACGCGGGTATCGTCCTTCGCCGACTGGATCAACAAGATCCAGGCCGCGAACTGATGTCGCTTCTCGCCGGCTCCGGCGCGCGCGCTTGCGTGCTCCTCGGAGCGCTGTTGGGCTTTGCAGGCGCTGCGTCCGCCGACGACACCGAGATGATCGTCGGCGGCAAGCGCGCGCCCGACGGCAAGTACCCCTGGCAGGTGCGGCTCTACGACCTTCCGGCAGACGAGAAGGGCTTTTGCGGCGGCGCTCTCATCGGCGACCAGTGGGTGCTGACCGCGGCTCATTGTGTCGTGGGCATGGCCAAGCCGGGCGACCCCATCGCGCCGATCTGGAAAGTCTATGTGGGTTACGGCAGCACGGATCGCGCCGAGATGACCAAGGTCGAGAGCGAGAAGATCGTCCTGCATCCTGATTTCATCGCGCGCGGGGTCAAGTCCGGCGCCGACATCGCGCTGATCAAGCTCGCTGCCCCGGTGTCCGGCGACAACGCAAAGCCCATCGAGATCGCCGATCCGGCTGCCGAGCAGTCGCTGCTTACCCGCGGCGCGAAGGTGACGGTCACCGGCTGGGGCGCGATCTGGGATCCCGACGACAAGGAGATCGTCGAGCTCCTATCCAAGGTTACCGCCTCGCCCCAGGAAATCAGCGAAAGGCTGAATTATCCGCGCAAGCTGCACGAGGTGGAGATCCATGTGATGGACCACGCCGAATGCCGCTCGGCCTTTCAGGCCTCGCAGCTCGATGTGGCCGACACCGAGATTTGCGCCATGAAGCCGTCCTCGGTGGCGAATGCCTGCTACGGCGACAGCGGCGGCCCCCTGATGGTGCTCGGGAAAGAGCCGAAGCGCTACGTGCAGGTCGGCGTGGTGAGCTGGGGCGACCGCTGCGGACGCGTGGGCAATCCGAACGTCTATGCGCGGGTCTCCGCGTTCCACGATTGGATCGAGAATACCATCTCCGCCGACACCCCTGTTGCCGCCGACCCGTCCGGATCGTCCGAGCCGTCCGCGGCAAGCACCCGTTCTCCGGAGTAGTCACCATGCGACGTGTCGAGCTATCCGGCTTTTGTTCCCTGCTCGTCCTGGCTTCCGGCCTCGGCGGCGCAGCGCTCGCAGAGGATGACACGGAGATGATCGTGGGCGGCACGCCCGCGCCCGAAGGGAAATACCCCTACCAAGTGCGGCTCTACGGATCCTTGGAGGACGAGAAGGGCCATTGCGGCGGATCGCTGATCGCTCCGCAATGGGTGCTGACCGCCGCCCATTGCGTGACCGTGGAGGGCTCTGCCGCCGATGAGGAAGAGGAGGAGGACGAGGACGTCGACGTCGTCATCGAAGATGAGGACGAGGACGTCATCATCGACGGCGACACTACGCCAGGCAGGCAAACGCCGCGATCTGGCGATGCCGACGCTCCGAAGATCGCCCCCATGAAGATGGTCATCGTCGGCTACGGCAGCACCGACCGCACGCTCACGACCAAGGTCGAGAGTGTGGGGATCTTTCCGCATCCGAACTACCTCGCGCGCGGCCTCGAGGGCAAAGGCGACATTGCGCTGATCAAGCTCAAAGAGCCGATCAAGGATGCGCCTGTCGTTCCGATGGCCGATGCCGCGACCGACAAGGCGCTTGCCCCGCCAGGTGCCAAGGTGACGATCACCGGCTGGGGGGCCGTTTGGGACCCCGAGGACAAAGAGGTGGTGAACCTGCTATCCGAGTTCACGCCGCCGCAGGTGCTCGAGGAGAATCTGAACTTCCCCCGCAAGCTCCAGGAGGTCGAGGTCGAGGTGATCGATCCCGAGGCTTGCCGCGCGGCGATGCGCCCCTTCGAGATCGCCGACGCCGAGATCTGCGTGATGAAGCCCGGCACGCCGAAGAACTCCTGCTACGGCGACAGCGGCGGCCCGCTCGTCGTCCCTGCCGAAAATGCGCGCGGCTATACGCAGATCGGCGTGGTGAGCTGGGGCGTGCGCTGCGGGCGCGAGATCGTGCCGAACATCTTCGCGCGCGTTTCTTATTTCCACGACTGGCTCACCCAGACGATGGAAGCCAACAAGGACCTTCCCGACGTCACCAAGCCCGTGGTCGTGATCGAGCCGGTGCCGGCTGGCGAGCCCGTGACCGTGACGAAGCCCGTGCGCCGCACCTGCCGCGCGCGATTGATCCGGGGCCGCGACTTGGCTACCTTGCGGCTCCCGCAAGGAACCCACAGCCCATGCCCCTCAATTTCGGCAAGATCGGCGCTGGCATAGCGCTCCTGACGGTCGCGGCCTTCGTGCTGTGGCTGCTCTTCACCTCGTTCTTCGCGAGCGAGACGGTCGAGGAGGACGCGGGCCAGACCGGCTCGCTGCCCGCGCCGAGCGCGAGCGTCTAGACCGGACCGGCATGGAATATCGCGAGCTCGGCCGCACCGGCGAGAGAGTGAGCGCGCTTGCGCTCGGCACCATGACCTTCGGCGAGCAGAACAGCGAGGCCGAAGGCCACGCGCAGATGGACTATGCCGTCGAGCGCGGCATCAACCTTTTCGATGCCTCCGAGATCTACCCCATTCCGCCGAAGCCCGAGACGCACGGCCGCACCGAGGCGATCATCGGCTCGTGGCTTGCTTCGCGCAAAACCCGCGACAAGGTGCTGATCGCGACCAAGGTCGCAGGACGCGGCAAGATGACGTGGTTACGCAAGGACGGATCGCTGACAAGGCAGAGCGAGGCGCAGATCGTGGAAGCGGTAGAGACAAGCCTCGCGCGGCTCAAGACCGATCATATCGACCTCTACCAGCTCCATTGGCCCGACCGGCCGATGCGCATCTTCGAGGGCCACGACTATGTGCATCTTGGCGAGGAGGAACGCCCGATCCAGACGATCCTCGCGACCCTCGGCAAGCTCGTCGATGCCGGCAAGGTGCGGTTCATCGGCCTGTCCAATGAGACGCCGTGGGGCGTGATGACCTTCCTCAAATGCGCGGAGCTTCACGGACTGCCGCGCATCGTCTCCGTCCAGAACGCCTACAACCTCGTCAACCGCTCGTTCGAGACCGGGCTATCGGAAATCTTCCACCGCGAGCAAATGAGCCTGCTCGCCTATTCGCCGCTCGGCCAAGGCTATCTCAGCGGCAAGTACGAAGGCGGCGCGTTGCCGCCCGGCTCGCGCAAGACGCTGTTCGACCGGCTCGGCCGCTACGAGAAGGGGAACGGCCCGCGCGCGATCTCAACCTATGTCGCGCTCGCGCGGAGCCATGGCCTCGACCCGGCGCAGATGGCGATCGCTTTTGCCGTCTCTCGGCCCTTCGCGACGAGCACGATCATCGGCGCCACGGCCATGGCGCAGCTCAAGACCGACATCGACGCCGCGGACTTGCGCCTCCCCGACGACGTGCTTGCGGACATCGAGCAGATCCACCTTGACATGCCGAACCCGTGCCCTTGACTGTTCGATGAGCGAGACAGGAGTTCCCTGCCATGCCCCGCCTCTTCTCCGCCATCGAGATCCCGTCCAGCATCGCCGAGCGCCTCACGCTGCTCCGCGCCGGGCTCTCCGGCGCACGCTGGATCGATCCTGAGAACTACCACGTGACGCTCCGCTTCATCGGCGACGTTGATGGGCACACCGCGCGCGATTTCACCCACGCGCTCGGCGATATCGACGCCGCGCCCTTCGAGCTCAGGCTGAACGGGCTCGGCAGTTTCGGCGGACGGAAGCCCCGCGCGATCTTCGCCGAGGTCGCGCCCTCGGAGGCGCTCGAGGCGCTGCGCCGCGCCAACGAGCGGGCGGCGCGCGAGGCTGGGCTGCCGCCCGAGGGCCGCAACTTTAAGCCGCATGTCACGCTGGCGCAGATTGCGCGGCGCGCGTGCCGACGCGGTCGCCGCCTATCTCGAGCGCCAAGGCGGGGTCGCGGCCGAGCCCTTCACCGTCAGCCGCTTCGTGCTTTATTCGTCGCGCAACTCGGTGGGCGGCGGCCCCTATGTCGTCGAGGCGGCCTACGACCTCGCGGTTAGCTAGGCCTTCCTTGCGCGCCGGCTGCGCTTCGCGCTTCACCCACATTCCGCCAGCAGGCCGCGGGCCGCGTCCTCGATCAGATCGAGCGCGTGGTCGAAACCTTCGCGGCCGCCATAGAATGGGTCCGGCACGTCGCGTGTGTTAGCATGCGGCGCGAAGTCGAGGAAATAGCGGACCTTGTGCTGCGCATCTGGCGGCGCAAGCTCCATGAGCTCGGCATGGTTCATGCCGTCCATTGCGAGCAAGAGATCGAAGTGGGCGAAGTCGGCCCGCGTCACCTGGCGCGCGCTCTGCGATGAGATGTCGATGCCGCGATCTGCCGCCGCCGCTTGCGCCCGTGTGTCAGGCGCCTGGCCCACATGCCAATTCCCAAGCCCCGCCGAATCGATCTCGAAGCGATCGAGCAGGCCCTCGTCTTGCGCCACGCGCCGGAAGGCGCCTTCGGCCATGGGGGAGCGGCAAATATTGCCGAGGCAGACGAACAGGAGGCGATGCTTGGCCATCGCGAGATCAGATGGCATCTGGCCCTGCCGCGCGCAAGACCGGCCGGCAGCGCGAAGCGCCTACCAGCGAAACAGGAAAAGCGCCGTTTCGGCGGGGCGCTGTCGGATTGTGGGGGCGCGAGCAGGAAGCCGTTGGTGTAGCGCGACACGCGCCGCCCTTGCTTCGCGGGGCGCTCGCATCAGCCTGCCTGACCGAGGCTTTCGACCTGACCTCAGCGACCTCGATCTCGCCTTGCGCGAGCAGCGACTCGGCGCCGGCGGCTTGAACGTTGCGTTGCGCGCGCCCGCCTCGGGACGGTGCGCAGCTCAAGGCGTCGCACGGTCGCGATCGAGCGCCGTGAGCTGGCGCGCCTTGTCGGACGGGGCGCCGCCGTTTCGCTGCTGATCACGCCCGGCTGCCGAAGGTCCGACGGCTCCGCGCTCGCGGCAATCGCCGCCACGCCAAGCAGGCTCGCAGCCGCTGCAAGGCGCATGGCGGCAAGTGCAGGCCGCTCGGAGAGACTGCGGAACGAAGGATTTACCTGGTTCGGCCGCTCATGGAGGTCTGGGGACGCTCTTAATGTCGCGCGCTATCGGCAAGACATGGTAATTTCGCCGCAAACGCGGAACCCCCCTCGAGCGGTTGCGGAGCCGCAAGCCCCACCCTATGTTTACCTTCGGATTTTCGGGGCGTTCGCCCCATTTCGTGAGGACTCGAGACGATGGTCACCTGGGAAGATGCAAGCACGCTGCGGGATGCGGCGCTGGGCCGGGACATTTCCTTGAAGGCCTTTGCCGAGCGGGAGCGCAAGGTCCGGCATGATTTCTGGACCAAGCTCAAGCGCGTCGCTGGCCGCGTTCCGTTCGTCGAGGACCTGGTCGCCGCCTATTACTGCGCGCTCGATTCCAACACGCCGATGCGCGTGCGCGGCATGCTCTTCGCCGCGCTCGCTTATTTCATCATGCCGGCCGATCTCGTGCCCGACCTGATCCTCGGGCTTGGCTTTGCCGACGACATGGCGCTGCTCACCGCCGTGATCGGCATGGTCGCGAGCAACATCACGCCGACGCATCGGGCGGCTGCGGCACGCGCGCTCGACAAGGAGCTTCCGGCCGGCAGCTAAAGCTGCGGGTTGACGATCACCTTGCCGTTGACCTTACGTCCTTCGATCAGCGAAAGCGCCTTTGCGGTCTCGACCAGCGCAAAGCTCGCGTGAACGTGCGGCGTGATCCGCCCCTCTTTGCACCATTCGAGAAGCAATTGCATATTGGCGCGATGCTTCTCCGGGTTGCGCTCGACGAACGACGTCCAGAACACGCCGAGAATCGCGCATCCCTTGAGCAACAGCAGATTGAGTGGCATGCGCGGGATTTCGCCCGAGGCGAATCCGAGCACGAGATAACGCCCTTCCCAGGCCATTGCCCGCAGCGCCGGCTCGGCAAATCGCGCCGCCGACCGGATCGAACACTACGTCGACGCCTTTCGGCATCGGTCAGCGCCTTGAGCCGGCTCTTGATCTCCTCGGTCTCGTAGTTGATGCCCGCGTCGGCGCCATGCTCGCGGGCGAAGGCGAGCTTGTCGCCCGACGAGGCGAGTGCGATCACGCGCGCACCCATAAGCTTCGCCACCTCGATCGCCGCAAGCCCCGCGCCGCCCGCGGCGCCGAGCACGGCAACGGTCTCTTTCGGCTTGAGCGCGGCGCGGTCCTTGAAGGCATGGAGCGCCGTGCCGTAGGTGATAGGGATGCCCGCCGCCACCTCGTCGCTGACGCCATTGGGGATCAGAACCGCGTTCCTGGCTTTAGTGACGACCTTCTCGCGGCAGCCATTGCCGCCGATGAAAGCCACGACCCTTTGGCCCACGCCGAACTCGGTGACCCCCTCCCCCAGCTGCTCGACCGTACCGGCGATTTCTGCTCCAGGCGAGAAGGGAAGCGGTGGCGTCACCTGGTACTTGTTGCGCAGCATCAGCGTGTCGAAGAAATTGAGCCCGACAGCCGTCACCTTGATAAGGACCTCGCCGGGACCGGGCTTCGGCTCCGCCACTTCCTCGAGGCGCAGCGCCTCTAGTCCTCCGAACTCGCTGAATTGCGCGGCGCGCATCGAGCTGCTCCGTGTCCAAGTCTGCCAATCACAATGCGGGCAATGGCCGGCAGGTTGCAGGGAGGTTTGGAAATTACCGTTTGGATTTGTTCCGCGAGCGGACGGCTTGCGCTTAAGCCAATGTCTCGCCGGAATTTTGCCCCTAAGCTCCCGGGCGGCGAACTCTGACCTAGATTCGCGCGCCGCGCAACGTCGCGGCCGGGGGCAGGGTGACCGGCCCTTCTGGTCAAACGAAAAACGAGCCGATATGCTGCGACGCTCTATGCGAATCGGGGGCGGGGAGATGCGACGGGCCGTTCGAGCCGCTTGCGCTGCGGGCGTGCTTTTCGCGACGCCCGCGCTCGCGCAAGAGGTCACGCTCTTGCAGAAATACAACGATTGGACCGCCTATGCGGCGGCCGGCAGCCCGAAAGTCTGCTTCGCCGTCGCCAAGCCCAAAGAGAGCCTGCCGAAGGCCGTCAAGCGCAGTCCGATCCTGTTTTACATCTCGCGCTGGCCCGCGGACAAAGTGGTGAACGAGATGAGCGTGAAGATGGGCTACCCGTTCGCGGAGGGCGCCAAGGTCACCGCGACGGTCGGCAAGGAGAAATTCGAGCTATTCACCAAGGAAGAGGGTGCCTTCATCGAGAAGCCCGAGACGGAAACGAAGCTCATCGAGGCGATGAAAGGCGGCACCGCGCTGAAGATCGAAGGCCGCTCCGTCCGCGGCACCAGCACGACCGATAACTATGGGCTGAGCGGCCTCTCCGATGCGCTCGATCGGATCGCCAAGGAGTGCGGCGGTTAACCGCGGTGCTCAACCGGTCTCCGCGCCTCGCTTGTCCGAGATTTGGAACCGGATTAGTCCGCGTGCTGCACCCCGCCGCCTAAGGTGAAAAGCCCCATGCAGACTCTCTACGCGATCGCCGCAGCCGCAGCCTTTTGACCGCGGCTCCCGCTCTAGCCGCCGACGACGCCGCGGTCGATGTCGGCAGCTGACCGCGCCCAATTTACCGCCTACGACAACGACAATCGCGGTCTCATCATGATGTGGTTCGAAGGCTACTACACCGAGGAAGACGAGCCCACGACCATCATTTCGGCAAGATGGCCAGCCACCTCACCAAGCTCCTGATCGCCTGCGAGGCAAATCCGGAGAGCAAAGTGCTCGATCTGGCCGACGACGCGATGAGGACTAGCGTTCCTTCCAGCCTTGGCATTCCAGGCGGCGGGCATGATATGACATGTCATGCCTGTCACGACGCTTGACCCTGCCCCGGCCCTGCGCTCGAAGGCGGCTCCGCCAACAGGGAACCGCTGATCGGATTGTCGCGCGCGGAGCTTGCCGAGCGCTTGCGCACGCTCGGCGTGCCGGAGCGGCAAATCCGCATGCGCGTGAGCCAGCTCTGGAGCTGGCTCTATGTGCGGGGTCTTACAGATTTCGCCGGCATGACCGACATCGCCTCGGCGCTGCGCACTGAGCTTGCCGAACGCTTCGCGCTGGCGCGACCCGAGATCGTGACCGAGCAGGTCTCCGATCGACGGCACGCGCAAATGGTTGCTCAGGCTCTGCCGACGGCAAGGAGGTCGAGACCGTCTACATTCCCGAGGCGGATCGCGGCACGCTCTGCATTTCGAGCCAGGTCGGCTGCACGCTGACCTGCTCTTTCTGCCATACCGGCACGCAGCGGCTTGTGCGCAACCTCACTGCCTGCGAGATCGTCGGCCAAATCATGCTCGCGCGAGACCGGCTCGGCGATTGGCCGGGCGCCGTGGCTGACGATCCGCGCGGCATCCCCGATGCGGAACGCAAAATCACCAATGTCGTGCTGATGGGCATGGGCGAGCCGCTCTACAATTTCGACAATGTGCGCGACTCGTGGCTGGTCGCGGCCGACGGCGAAGGCCTGTCGATCTCCAAGCGCCGCATCACCATGTCGACCTCGGGCGTCGTGCCCGTGATTCCGCGCTGGGGCGAGGAGGCCGGCACGATGCTCGCGATCTCGCTGCACGCCGTGCGCGACGAGCTCCGCGACCAGCTTGTGCCGATCAACAAGAAATGGCCGATCCGCGAATTGCTCGACGCTTGCCGCGCCTATCCCGGCCTCTCCAACGCCAAGCGCATCACGTTCGAATATGTGATGCTGAAGGACGTCAATGACTCCGTCGCCGACGCGAAGGCCCTGGTGCGGCTACTTGCCAAGATCCCGGCGAAGATCAACCTGATCCCGTTCAACCCCTGGCCCGGCGCGCCCTACGAATGCTCCGACTGGGAGCAGATCGAGAAATTCGCCGAGGTCGTGAACCGCGCGGGCTACTCAAGCCCGGTGCGCAGCCCACGCGGACGGGACATCATGGCGGCCTGCGGCCAGCTCAAAAGCGCCAGCATCAAGCAGCGTGCCAGCGCCCGGATGGCGTCGTAGGACCGAACGCACACCTGGATCGATGCCCGTGGACGCGAGCCCCCGCAGTGACGATCCTCGCGCCGAGTTCGTAGTCCCTGCTTTGCGCTACAGGCCTGAGGTCGACGGTCTCCGCGCGATCGCCGTCATCTTCGTCATCCTGTTCCACGCAGGCTTCCCGCTTGCGCCGGGCGGATTTATCGGCGTCGACGTCTTCTTCGTCATCTCAGGCTTTCTGATCACGAGCCTGCTCGCCCAGGAACTGCAAGAGACCGGCACCATCCGGCTGGTGGGCTTCTGGGCACGCAGGGCGCGCCGGATCCTGCCCGCTGCGATCCTGGTTCTATTCGCCTCGCTTGCTTTCGCCGCGCCCGTGCTCGGGCCGCTGCAACGCGTCGCCGCCTTGCGCGATTTTGCAGCGGCCGCCGTCTACATCCTGAACTGGTCTCTGGCGCGCCGGGCGACGGACTATTTCGACATCGAGACCGACCCGAGCCTCTTTCTCCACTATTGGTCACTCTCTATCGAGGAGCAGTTCTACGTCGTCTGGCCGCTCCTGATCCTGGCGGCCATCTTTTTCGCCGCCAAGTCGGGACGGCAGCCGAGACTTGCGGCGCTTTGCATCGCGATCACGGCGGCCTCGTTGATCTTTTGCATCTATCTGACGAGCCGCAACCAGCCGCTTGCGTTCTTCAGCACGTTCTCCAGGGCGTGGGAGCTGAGCCTCGGCGCGACCGTCGCGCTCGTCAGACTGCCGCAACTCTCCGCGCGCGTCCGGCAAGGCCTGTGCGCGGCAGGCTTCCTCGCCATTCTTGTGGCGGGATTTACCTTCATCGAGTTCGATGACCTTCCCCGGCGTTGCGGCCCTTCTCCCGACCGCGGGCACCGCGCTCATCCTCGCGGGCGGACGCGACGTTCCCATCGGCGGACCGCTCGACAAGGCGCTGGGCTTGACGGTCCCCGTCTATCTCGGCAAGCGGTCCTACTCCTGGTACCTCTGGCACTGGCCGGTCATCCTGATTGGCGGCGCGGTTTTCGGATCGAATCCGGTCACCGTCACCGGGTTCGTCATCGCCTCTTTGCTGCTAGCTGCGGCGACCTATCGCTTCGTCGAGCAGCCTATGCGCTTTGCGCCTTACTTCACGCGCAGCGCGGTTGCTTCCGTGGTGGCGGGCGCGACGGTATCGCTCGGAGCGGCAGGTTTTGCGTTGCTCGCGCAGCAGACATTCGCCCGGCCGGTCATCCTGCTGAGCAGCGGTCAGAAGCTGGACTACCTACGAGCTCGGAGCCGACCGGCCGCGCTCTCGTCGAGCCGAAGTGCCTGCTCCGGCACAGGGACACGGACCCTGCCCCCTGCATTTACGGCGATCCGAAGGGCACAAAGCGGATCGTGCTCTTCGGCGACTTCGCACGCGGCCGCGTGGTTCCCAGCTCTGGACAAGGCCGCCGCCGATGCGGGCTGGCAGCTTCTCGTGCGCACCAAGGCTGCTTGCCCTTCCATCGATATTCCGGTCCGGAGCTCGGCGCTAGGGGGCCGCGCCTACCACGAATGCGCCGAATGGCGGGAGAGCATCCTCAAGGAGCTGGCCTCGTCGAAGCCAAACATCGTGGTTCTGGCCAACTCCACATCGCAAGAGGCGACGGACCAACAACGGCGAATTGCTCAAATCGGAGGACAAGGAGGAAGCCTTAATGGCTGGAGAGCTTGCCGTGGTGCGGCGCCTCTTGCATTCCGGCACCACGTCTATCGTCCTGCTGCGCGACTTGCCGCGGATGCAAGTTGACCCGAGGGAATGCCTCCTGGCCAACCCGGGTCATGAGGAGAAGTGCTCTTGGCCAAAAGTGAAGACCCGATTTCCGAGAGGATCGTACGACGATCCACGGGTGCTTATCCTCGACCTCACGGATGGGGTCTGTCCTGGCGCCGTCTGCGAGCTCGTGCGCGATGGGATGGTCGTGATGCGGGACAAGGCGCATATGACGGGCTCCTTCCCCCTGACCCTCGCGCCGCTGTTCAAGCCGCTGTTCGAGGACAAAGGCAGCCCATGACCCACGAGCCCGCACGCCGCGCGAGCGTTTCGCGGCCGGCCTGTCCCTGCCGGTGAGGGGCCACTCAGCTCGGCGAGAGCAGGTTGGTTCCGGCCCCGCGCGCTGGGTGCCAGGGTTTCGGCATGTAATGGGTCACCGTCTGCCGCCAGGCATTCTCCGCCGCCTGCCGGAGCCGCTTGCGCAAGGCAAAGCCGCGGCTCACGACCTGCCTCTTCTCGCGCGGCGGCAGCCCAGGCCACGCTCGCTGCTCCTCTAATCCTTGGGTCGCCATTTCCTCGCCTACCTTTTCGTACGTCTTCTTGACCGCCACCCAGGCACCTTGTGGCGACCTCCTCGCGGCTCGCATCCCCTCTTCGCTCGCTCGGGTCTGCATATTCATGCCAGGCCTTGTTAAAAGTTTTGCGATAGATCTCTTGAGCGTGGGCCGGAAGGTTATTCTTCACGCCGTCGGGCAAGTCCTGGTTCGTCCGATAGGGCATGGCATCGCTCCTCGCCCCCCGGCCCAAAGTTCGAACGCGAACGCCCGGCCTGGGTTCCGGGGTGGCGCCGGCGAGCTGCGAATTTTCATCAGAGCTTCACGCGGGGCGCCATGACCGAGATCAAGGACGCGAGCCCGCCCCTTGCGCGGCGCGCCTGGCTCCTATAGTTCCGGCCCGAACCTAAACGCGAGCCCGAGAGGCTCTCCAATGGCAAGCGAAGTCAAAAAGGTGGTGCTCGCTTATTCCGGCGGGCTCGACACCTCCATCATCCTGAAATGGCTCCAGACGACCTACGGTTGCGAGGTCGTGACCTTTACGGCCGATCTGGGCCAGGGCGAGGAGCTTGCACCCGCGCGCAAGAAGGCCGAACTGCTCGGCATCAAAGAAATCTTCGTCGAGGACCTGCGCGAGGAATTCGTGCGCGACTTCGTCTTCCCGATGTTCCGGGCGAACGCGCTCTACGAGGGCGTTTACCTGCTCGGCACCTCGATCGCGCGGCCGCTGATCGCCAAGCGGCAGATCGAGATCGCGCGAGAGACCGGCGCCGACGCCGTGGCGCATGGCGCGACCGGCAAGGGCAACGACCAGGTGCGCTTTGAGCTGACCTATTATGCGCTGAACCCCGATATCAAGGTGATCGCGCCGTGGCGCGAATGGGAGTTCAAATCGCGCAGCGACCTGATCGCATTCGCCGAGCAGCATCAGATCCCCGTCGCCAAGGACAAGCGCGGCGAGGCGCCCTTCTCGGTCGACGCGAACCTGTTGCACTCCTCCTCCGAGGGGAAGGTGCTCGAGGATCCCGCGCAGGAGCCGCCGCCTTACGTCTATCAGCGCACGGTCTCGCCCGAGGAGGCGCCCGACAAGCCGACGATCGTCACCATCGGCTTCAAGCAAGGCGACCCCGTCTCCATCGACGGCAAGACGCTATCGCCGGCCTCCCTGCTCACACGGCTAAACGAGCTCGGCGGCGACAACGGCATCGGCCGCGTCGATCTCGTCGAGAACCGCTTCGTCGGTATGAAGAGCCGCGGCATCTACGAGACGCCGGGCGGCACGATCCTGCATGTGGCGCATCGCGCCATCGAATCGCTCACCCTCGACCGCGAGGCGATGCATCTCGAAAGACTCGCTGATGCCGCGCTATGCGGAGCTCGTCTATTACGGCTTCTGGTTCTCGCCCGAGCGCGAGATGCTGCAGGCGCTGGTCGACAAGAGCCAGGAGCATGTCGAGGGCGAGGTTACGCTCAAGCTCTACAAGGGCAACGTCATCGTGATCGGCCGGGCGAGCCCGAAATCGCTCTACTCGGACAAGATCGTCACCTTCGAGGACGACGCCGGCGCCTACGATCAGAAGGACGCGGAAGGCTTCATCAAGCTCAATGCGCTTCGCCTGCGCCTCCTCGGCAAACGCCGCGATCGATGAGCTGGCCCGACACGCGGCTACTCGACCTGTTCGGCGTCGATGTGCCGATCCTGCTCGCGCCGATGGCGAACTTTGCCGGGCTCGACATGGCGCTTGCCGTCGCGGACGCGGGCGCCCTTGCGGCGCTTCCTTGCGCCGCCCTCAACGCCGAGCAGATCAAAGAAGCCGTCGCCAGGTTCAGGGCGCAGTCGAGCAAGCCGCTCAACCTCAACTTTTTCTGTCACGCGATGCCTGAGAAGAACGTCGAGAAGGAGCGCGCCTGGCTCGCGCGCATCGCCCCCTATTTCGACGAGCTCGGCGTACCTCCGCCTTCGCTGCCGCTGTCCGCAGGCCATCCGCCCTTCGCGGAGGCGGCGTGCGGCGTCGATCGAGGATTTGAAGCCCGAGATCGTGAGTTTCCATTTCGGCCTGCCGCAAAGTGATCTGCTCGCGCGCGTCAAAGCCACCGGCTGCAAGCTACTCAGCACTGCAACGACGCTTCGCGAGGCGGAGTTTCTCCAAGCGCACGGTGTCGATGCGATCATCGCCCAAGGCGCCGAGGCCGGCGGTCATCGCGGCATGTTCCTCGAGACCGACGTCTCGATTCAGGTCGGCACCTTTGCGCTGGTCAGGGCCATAAGCGCACGTGTCGGGGTGCCGGTGATTGCCGCGGGCGGGATCGCCGACGGCCGCGCCATTGCCGCATCGTTCGCGCTCGGCGCATCGGCCGCGCAGATCGGCACTGCCTTTCTTGTCTGTCCGGAGTCAACGATCTCGCCGCTGCATCGCAGGCGCCTCGCCGATCCGGCGCGCGAGACCGTCATCACCAACGTGCTCACCGGGCGCCCCGCGCGCGGAATCATGAATCGCTTCATGCGCGACCAAGGGCCCCATGGACGACGCGGCGCCGGCCTTTCCGTTCGCACGTCCCGCTATCGCGCCCCTGCGGTCGAAGGCTGAAGAGCGAGGCTCGACAGATTTCTCGCCGCTTTGGTCAGGGCAGGCCGCGGTCCTGCCGCAGCCGATGAACGCGGGCGCGCTGACGCGAAAGCTTGCCGAGGACGCGCGCGCTAGCCTCGCTCCGGCATGATCACCGCGCGCTTCGGCATCGCAGCGAACACGCTTTCGGGCACGCCGAAATTGGTGGCGAGCAGCAGATCGGGGTTGGCCGCGAGCCAGCCGGTGATCGAGATCGACTCGTAGGTCGCGTTGTTGAGAACGAGCACGACCTGAAGCTCGTCCGTGCCGGTGTTCTCGATATAGTGGCCGTAGCCTTGCGGGACGTAACCCACGTCGCCGGCCGCGAACTCGTCGGTCCGCGCACGGCCGTGACTGCCGAACACCGTCATCCGCGCGCTGCCCTTGAGATAGAGCTGCCACTCCGCCGCATTCGGATGCCAATGCAGCTCGCGCATAGCGCCCGCCTCGATGGTGAGTAGCGCGCCCGTCATGGTCGTCGAGATCGGGAACTCGCGCTCCGATACCGTGCGCATGGTGCCGCCGGGAAAAGTGTCCGGCGCCTGCGCCAGCAATTGATAGCGGTGCGTGAGCGCCGGCGCATCGAGCGAGCCTGGCGCCGGGTCCTCGCGGCAGAGGCGGCGGCACCGGGCCCTTCGCCATATAGACTTCCTTCTTCGGGAAAGTCGGCGAAAGTCGTTTCCGGCAGGCCGAAGTTCCTTGCGAGCACCTCGGCCGGCGTGTGACCGAGCCAATCGGTGATCGAGAAGGTGCCGAACTCCGAGAAATAGCCGTTGTCGAACACAAGCACGAACACGCATGCGCCAGGGCCCAGCCCCTGGATCGAGTGGCCGTGTCCGCGCGGGAAATACCAGACGTCGCCCGGACCGAAATCGACGATCTCGCACTGGTTTTGCGGATCGATGGTGGTGACGCGGCAACGTCCCTCGATGACGTAGGCCCATTCGGCCGCGTTGGCGTGCCAGTGCAGCTCCCTGAGCGCACCCGGCTCGAGCGTCATGTAGACGCCGGCAAGCTTCTCCGAGACCGGAAAGCCCGTGACATTGGCTTCTTTCGCCGTGCCGCCGTCGAATTTCTGGGTCGGCTGGCTCGCCAATGCGTAGCGGAACGAGGGAAGCTCGGGTCCATCGAGCGGCGCGGGCGCCGGCCCGAAAGGAGGCTGCATCGTCTCGCCGCCCGAAGCGCCCGCACTCCACAAGACACCGCCCATCGCCATGCCTCCAAGCATTCCACGCCGCATTATCGTGCCCGCGGCAACCCCCCCCGAACGCGCAACCGTTGCGCGAGCGGATGGTGCAACAGGAGTGCTAAGGAAGGCTTGATCGAAGGACCGGGCGACTAGGGTGTCGTCTCCTTGCCGGCGGCATCGTAGTGCTTGGCCGTGTCGCGCTTGCACACGAAATTCCGCGCATCTTTGTCGGCGATGGCGCGCGCCTGCTCGTTGGCCTTCGGATTGCCGCTCGCCGCGACATAGGCCATGTGGCAAGCATCATCCTTGCCGAGCTTGGTGACGACGAGCGTCGCGCCGCTCCTACCGTCGACCTTCCAGCCATAGCGGAGGATGGTGGCAAACGGCGTCGGCTTGCCGCCCTGCTCGACGAGCCGCCATTCAAGCTTCTCGGCGATCGTATTGAACTGGGGCAGCGTCTCCTGGGCGGCGGTCTGGTTGTCTGCGCTCGGCCCGAACGAGACGAAGATGCGCAAATCTCCCTCAGCCACCTGCACGTCGATGCCGTCATGGCCCTGGCAGCGCCAGACCGTGCCGTATTCCTTGGCGTCGGCGGGGGTTATGTCCTTGCATTTGTCGAGCTCAAGCGCGGTATAGGCGCTCGAGATTTCCTCGGCGTGCGCCGGCGCGGCCATGCCAGCCAGGCAAAATAGCGGCGCAACCGCGCGCTTGATCATGCCAGGCTTAAGCACGACATGAACTTTCCTAGTCCACAGGGCTTGTGAGCGGGGCCGTTTGCACCTTAGAACGTCCGCTTTCCGGGGGGCTTCTTACCACGGCGGCGGCATACCCGCACCCGCCACACGGTTCGGCCATGAGTGACATGAAGATCGCCGTGCTTGGCGCCTCTGGGCGCATGGGCCAGGCGCTTGTCCGCGCGCTCCACGAGACGCCGGGCTGCACCGTCGCCGCCGGGCTCGAAGCCAAAGGCTCGCCCGCGGTCGGCCGCGATCTCGGCGAAGTTGCCGGGCTCGAGCGGCTTGGCGTCGCCATCACCGACGACCCCCTGCCCCTCTTCGCCGATGTCGACGGCGTGCTCGATTTCACGAGCCCGGCGGCGACGATCGGCTTCGCGGCACTAGCGGCACAGGCGCGCATTGTGCACGTGATCGGCACGACCGGGCTTGGCGAGGCCGACCAGGCCAAGCTCGAGGCCGCCGCCCGTCATGCGACGATCGTCAAGGCCGGCAATATGAGCCTCGGCGTGAACCTGCTTGCCGGGCTCACCGCGCGCGTGGCAGAGGCGCTCGGCCCCGAGTTCGATATCGAGATCCTCGAGATGCATCACCGCCACAAGCGCGACGCGCCGTCCGGCACCTCGCTGATGCTCGGCGAGGCGGCCGCTAAAGCGCGCCGCATCTCGCTTGCCGAGCGGGGCGTCCGCACCCGCGACGGCGACATTGGCCCAAGGCGCGAGGGCGATATCGGCTTTGCGGCGCTCCGCGGCGGCGACGCGGTCGGCGAGCACCGTGTGATCTTTGCCGGCCCCGGGGAGCGCATTGAGCTTGCCCATGTCGCCACCGACCGTTCCATTTTTGCGCGCGGCGCGGTCAGGGCAGCGCTTTGGGCGCGCGGGCGGGCTCCGGGCCTCTATTCCATGCAGGACGTGCTTGGGCTTTAGACCCTCGCACGCGCCATGCTGGAGCCTGGAAAATCGGCGGCGAGTTGGCTAAACATGCGGCCTTGCGCCGGCTGGGGCGGCAAGGGAGGGCGGTGGTGCAGGCGGGCTTGCAAGCAAGCTTAACGTTTTTTGGCTATGACTCCTGCGCTCACGGAGCCGCTCAAGCGGATCAGGCACCAGCTAAGGCCATGACAGGGCGCGAGACCGAAGAGCCATCCTCCTCGGAGAACGTCCTCGTTCTCGTCCGCCATGGCGAGAGCGAGTGGAATTGTCTGAACCGCTTTACCGGCTGGAAGGACGTCGACCTCACCGAGGAGGGCGTCGCCGAGGCGCATCTTGCGGGCTCCATGCTTAGGGCCGAAGGCTGCCGCTTCGACATCGCCTTCACCAGCACGCTCAAGCGCGCCCACCACACGCTCGACATCATCCTCGACGAGCTCGGCCAGCCGAAATTCCCGACCGTCAAGGTCGCCGCGCTCAACGAGCGCGATTACGGCGAGTTGGTCGGCATCAACAAGGAGGATGCGCGCAAGCGCTGGGGGCCTGAGCAGGTGCATATCTGGCAGCGCTCCTTCGACATCGCGCCGCCGGGCGGCGAGTCGCTGAAAGACACCGCGGCGCGCGTCGTTCCGTTCTTCGAGAAATGGGTCGTGCCCGAGCTGCAGGAAGGCAAGAACGTGATCGTCGTCGCACACGGCAATTCGCTGCGCTCTCTGATCATGAAGCTCGACTGCCTTTCGCCCGACGAGGTGATGCAGGTCGAGATCGCGACCGGCGTGCCGCTGATCTACCGTCTCAACGCCGACGGCACCGTCGCCGAGAAGCGTGATCTCGCTGCTTAGGCGGCGCCGGGGCCGCGCGCATCGGAGAGCGCGGAGGACAGCGCATGCGCGAAATCCTCGCGCTCCGAATCCGTGAGAAACGACGCGAAGACGAGCCGCTTCCCATGCGAGGCAATCGACAGTTCGGTCGAGCGCCCGATACGGGGCTGGAGCCTGAGCCGCACCCAATAAGGATTGAAGGTCCAGGCCTGCGAGCGGCCCGACGGCTCGACGCGCGTCACCGTCAGCGCTTCGTCCGTGAGGTCGACCGTCTCGTAACGGCGTAGCGCCCGGAAGTTGAGCCTGAAGGCGAGATAGATCAGGGCCACGTCGAGCCCCATGAAGCCGATCACCGGCCAAGCGCCCAGCACGAAGAACAGGACGCCCGTGCCGAAGCTAACGATGCAGATCGCCGTCATGAGCACAACGAAGCCCCTTGGGCTCAACGACCTGTGCGGGGTGAGCACGGCGCTGAAACGCGGGGCTTCTCCGGATGTGGAGGGCTCGGCCATAGGCTGAGATAAGACCTCCGAAGGGTGCTAGACAAGGGGCTCATGGCGATACAGCCGAAATCAAGCGGGCGGGCCGAGGCGCAAGCTGCAGCTCGGCCGCGCAAGCGCCTGAAGCGCGCGCCGGGCTCGCGGCTCACGCAAGCGCAAGTTGACGAGATCTTCGCCCGCTTCGCCCGCGCCGACCCCAACCCCAAGACTGAGCTCGACTATCGCGACCCGTTCACGCTTCTGGTCGCTGTGGTGCTTTCGGCGCAAGCCACAGACAGCTCGGTGAACCGCGCGACGCCCGAGCTCTTCCGCATTGCCGATACGCCGGAGAAAATGGCGAAGCTTGGCGAGGCGGCGCTGACCGAGAAGATCAAGACGATCGGGCTCTACCGCTCCAAGACCAAGAACCTGATTGCGCTCTCGAAGAAGCTCTTCGCGGAGCATGACGGCAAGGTGCCCGCGACCCGCGAGGCGCTCGAAGCGCTGCCCGGCGTCGGCCGCAAGACGGCGAACGTCGTGCTCAACGTCGCCTTCGGGCAGCCGACCATCGGCATCGACACCCACGCGTTCCGGGTGGCGAACCGTACGGGGCTCGCGCCCGGCAAGACGCCCCTCGCCGTCGAGCTGACGCTCAACCGCATCATGCCCGAGCGCTACAAGCCTTTCGCCCATCACTGGCTGATCTTGCACGGGCGTTATGTCTGCAAGGCGCGCAAGCCCGAATGCTGGCGCTGCCTGATCGCCGATATCTGTCTCTACAAGCCCAAGACCCCGGCCCCTGCGTGACTCCATGCCTGTCCATGTCATGCCGAAAAGGGTAGGTTTCCTCGATAGGGCGAAGGCGCATCAATGAAAGATTGGCTGGTCGGCTTAGCGGTGGTGATCTTCTCGGACTGTTCGCGACCTGGCTCTTCGCGCCTCACATCCTGCAACACTGGATCAATCAGCTGTTCATGCACTGATCTGGCCTAGGCCGCACGCGGGACCGGCGCGAAGCGAGCCCGCGCCGCGAGGCCCTTGTACATGCGCACCATGAAGCCTGTGGCGAAGAGCGGCGTCAGGAAGTTCAGGATCGGCACCGACGCGAGCCCCGCGATGATCAGCCCGCCGAGAAACACCGTGCCGCGGTTCGCCTTGCGCAAGCTGCGCGCTTCGGCCGGGGCGATGTGGCGCATGGCGGCGAGCTCGAAATATTCGCGGCCGAGCAGATAGCCGTTGCCGATATAGAAGGCGATGAGGTTGACGCCCGGCACGAGCAGCAGGAACAGCGCCAGGATGTTGACCGCCGCCACCACGAAAAAGAACCTGAGCGCGAGCCCGATCGACTTCGCGACTGGAAGCTCCCGGCCCGGCGGGTCTTGTGGAAAATGCTGGCGCTCGACCTCACCTGCGATGGCGTCGAGATAAAGTCCCGCGACGAGTGACGAGGCAGGCGGCACGAGGAAGATCGACCCGATCACGAGCGCGCCGCCGCCGAGCCACTGGATCGTGGTCTCGGCCCAGCCCGGCAAGGTTGCGAAGTAGCCGAACGCCCAAACAAGCGCCGCGATCAGCAGCACGAGCAGCGCGATGGTGAAGCCCACGGATTTGAGCAGCACCGCGCGGAAAGGCGGCGTGAAAAGGTCCCGAAAGGCTTGACCCGCGGCGGTGAGCATGACGTGGTCCACAGAGCGTGATCCGGAAAAGTGGGAACCGGTTTTCCGATAAGATCATGCTCCACAATAGAGTTAAGCGGAGCGAATATAGTGGCGCGCGCCCTCAACACCAGAGCTCGCGCGAAGCCCGGGGAAGTCAAGCATGGCTGACAAGCGCTATGACGTGGTCGGCATCGGCAACGCCATCGTCGACATCATCGCCCGCTGCGACGACGGCTTTCTCTCGAAGCACGATCTCGCCAAGGGCTTCATGCGCTTGATCGACGCCGAGGAGGCCGCGCGCCTTTACGAGGCGATGGGTCCTGCCATCGAGCGCTCGGGCGGCTCGGTCGCCAATTCGATCGCGGGCCTTGCCTCGTTCGGCGCGAAATGCGGCTTCATCGGCAGGGTCGCGGCCGACCAGTTCGGCGGCATCTTCCGCCACGACATCCGCTCGCTCGGCGTCGCCTATGACACCCCGCCCGCGCAGGACGGCGCGCCGACCGCCCGCTGCCTGATCCTCGTCACGCCGGATGGCGAGCGGACCATGAACACGTTTCTCGGCGCGAGCGTCGATTTCACGCCGGAGGACGTTGACAGCGGGCTGATCGAGGCCGCGCGCATCGTCTATCTCGAAGGCTATCTGTTCGACCGCGATCACGCCAAGGCCGCGTTCCGCGAGGCGGCGCGGCTCGCCAAGCGCGCGGGCGCCAAGGTCGCGCTCAGTCTTTCCGATGCCTTCTGCGTCGATCGACACCGCGCCGATTTCCTCACCCTCGTCAAGGAAGGCGCCGACATCATCTTCGCCAACGAAAAGGAGATCACCACGCTCTACCAGGTGAACAGCTTCGAGGAGGCCGCCGACCGGGCGCTTGCCGACTGCGAGCTTGCGGTGCTGACCCGCTCGGAAACTGGCTCGGTCATCGTGGCCGAAGGCGAGACCCTCGTGGTCCCGGCCGAGAGGCTCGGCGAGGTGGTCGATGTGACGGGCGCGGGCGACCTATACGCCGCCGGATTCCTGTACGGTTTGACGCAAGGAGCGCAGCTTTCCACCTGCGGGCGAATGGGCAGTCTGGCCGCCGCCGAGGTCATTTCCCATATCGGCGCCCGCCCTGAAACCTCGCTGCGGAAGCTTGCGGCGGGGCTAATCCCTTAAAACACAAGCGTTTCTGTGTCTTTTCTGCCACTTAGCGGCAAAATCCTCGTCCCTACCCTCGGGCGCAAGGACGGTTAACGGGCTAACCTGCTATTCTTCTGTCAATTCGCCAGTGCTTCGGGGGTTTTCATGCACAGATCAGCCTATCGCCTTGCGGCGGCAATTGTCGGGGTCGCTGGGTTTGCGCATGGCGCCATGGCGGAAGATTTCGTTCCGGGCCCCGTGACGGCCACGACGATCTCCGTCGGCGGCGGCTTCCAGTTCCTGTCTCTCCCCGACATCAAATTTACGGGCGTCGGCCATCCGGGCTCGTTCACCCGCCAGACGAACAGCGACTTCGGCGAATATGGCGGCGTTGGCGGTGGCGCCATTGAGACCAGGCTCGGCCATTTCGGTAACTCGCTCGTCACCGGCCAGGTACGCGGCTTCTTCTCCAATATCGAGGGCGACGGTAACAGGCACTGCAGCGGCGGCTGCGTTGTCGCCGACCCCGATGGCGGCAGCGTGGACGGCTTCGGCTTTTTGAAGACGAAGACGCACCGCGAGGTGGACTATTGGGGCGGCGCCGTCGAGGCCAAGTTCTGGTCGATGGATAGCGTCGAGGTGAGGCCGAACCTCTACCGCAACGACTATTTCATCCTCGGCGGCGATGTCCGCGGCATCGATCAGGATAGCCGGCTACACGGGCGCGACGCGTCCGGCGGGACGATCTTCACCTACTCCGAGACCCTCGATACGACCTATTACGGCGGCTATGTCGGGATCGGCGGCGAGTACAGTCTTGGCTTCCTCGGCGTTGCCGGCATCACCGACCGTTTCGGCTTGCGCTCGTTCATCTCGGCGCGCGCGGGCGTCTACGGCGTCGAGACGGACTACAAGGGTGCGTTCGCCCAGGGCCCAACAAACTCTGCCCTGTCGGGATCGGACGACGACGTCGCCTTCATCGGCACGCTGTCGTTCGAGACGCGCAAGCAGCTTGGCGCGCGTTCGAGCATCGGACTCTACACCGATTACGAGTACATCTCCTCGGTCCCCGAGATGCGCTACGGCGCGGGTGCCACGCCGACGCGGATCGTCAGCGACGACGCCTGGGGAAGCCGTACCCTGCTAAGGCTGAATATCGGGCTCGGCCCGACCGGCCTCTATCAGGAAGATTCCGGTTACAAATAGCCGCCTCCGCATTTCCGGCGCTTACTCCGAAGCCCTGCATCTGCTAGATTGATTCCACGCGGTGAGGGCGTGGGGGGCCATGCTTAGCTTCGTGTTCCGGCGATTTATCCCGAGCTTCGGCGCGGCAATGCTTGTTGCAGCGTCAGGCGCCGTGGCCCAGGACCACGCCAGCGCCACCTACGGCGACACGACCATCTCCATTGGCGGTGGCGCGCAGTTCCTGAAGCTGCCGGATGTCCGCTTCACCTTCCTGAGTTCCGAGCGTGACGGAAGGGCGCTCACCAAGCAGAAGAACAGCATACTCGACGATTACGGGGGCGCCGCAAGCGGCTCGATCGAAACCCCGCTCGGGTTCTGGGGCGGCACGAGGGTGACCGGCGTCCTGTCGGGCTTTTATGCCAATGTCGAGACCAGCAACAGGCGCAGTTGCGTCAGCGCCGGCGCACTCTGTACCTCACAGAGCATCGTGGACCATCCCGATGGGCCCGACAGCCTGGTATTCCCCAACGGCTTCACCAGCAAGGCCAACCGCGACGTGGATTTCTGGGGCGTTGGCGCCGAGGCCCGCTTCGGCGATCGGCCGGCGCCTGTCCCGGATCAAGGCGGCTATCTCTTCCGCTTCGCTTATTGGGGCATTGGCACCGATGTACGGGGCATAGACCAGACGATCAAGCTGCGGCTCGACACGCCGAGCGAGGCAAACCCGGTGACCCGGTACGACGAAACGCTCGATACCACCTATTGGGGCGGCTACCTTACCATCGGCGGTGAATACAACATCCTCGGCTATCTCGGCATCGGCGAGAGCTGGGGCCTGCGCTCGCTGATCGCTTTGCGCGGCGGCGTCTACAACGCTGAGACAGACTATCGCGGAACCTACGCCTCCCCGCGCCCGACCGACCGTCTCGCCCTGACCAAGGACGAGACGACCTTTATCGGCGGGGTAAGCTTCGAGACACGCAAGCAGCTCGGCGCCCGCACGAGCCTGTCTCTGCTCACCGACTACGAATACCTCTCCTACGCGCCGGAGATGCGTTACGTGGATGCCGACCGCAGCGGCTGCGGCTCCGGCCCGGGCACGCCGCAAGTCGATTGCGCCGGTAACATCAGTCGGACCCAAATCGGCGACGACGATGCTTTCGCGGTGCGCACCGTGCTCAGGCTGAATATCGGGCTGGGCCCGACCGGCCTCTACCAGGAAGCTCCCCCCTACAAATAGTCGCTCTAAAGTTTCCTGAGCGCCACGGTCTCGACCGCGTGGTCGAGGCCTTTGCGCAGGATGAGATCCGCGCGCTGGCGCGTCGGCAGGATGTTCTCTGTGAGATTGACGAGATTGATCGAGCGCCAGATGGCAAGCCCGGTGGCACGCGCCTCCTCCTCGGACAGCGTGGCGTAGCGGTGAAAGTATGAGGCGGGATCGCGGAACGCGGTCTGCCTGAGCCGCAGGAAGCGCTCCACGTACCACTCCTCGATCAACACGTCGGCCGCGTCGATATAGATCGAGAAATCGAAGAAATCCGACACGAACGGGATCGCCTCACCGTCCTTCGGCAGCTTGGCCGGCTGCAGCACGTTCAGCCCCTCGACGATCACGATGTCGGGCCGCTCGATGACGAGCGTCTGATCGGGCAGCACGTCGTAGATGAGATGCGAGTAGACCGGCGCCTCGATGCGCTCTTTGCCCGACTTCACGTTCCCCAAAAAGTTGAGCAGCCGCGCGAGGTCGTAGCTCTCCGGAAACCCCTTGCGGTTCATCAGCCCGCGCTGCTCGAGCAGCGCGTTCTCGAACAGGAAGCCGTCGGTCGGCACGAGCGCAACCTTCGGATGGCTCGGCCAGCGCGCGAGCAGGGCCTGGAGCACGCGGGCGGTCGTGCTCTTGCCGACGGCGACGCTCCCCGCAAGCCCGATGATGAACGGCATCTTGCCGTCGCGCTTGCGCAGGAAGCCCGTCGTCGCCCCGTGCAACGTCTGCGCCGCCTCGACATAAAGATTCAGCAGCCGGCTGAGGGGCAGATAGACGTCGACCACCTCGCCGGTCGACACCCGCTCGGTGAGGCTCGACAGATTGTCGAGCTCGGCCTCGGAGAGCGGCATCGGCGTGTCGGCACGCAACGCCGCCCACTCGTCGCGCGTATAGACGGCGTAAGGGGAGAACGCGACGGTCGGACGCGGATTCATGGGAGACGCCTCGCCTCGCTCAGCGCGCGGCGGTTTTCCGGGCCTCTTGCCTGAGCGCGGTGGCGCTCATGCGCTGCTCGAGCTCGTCGAACACGTCGTCGAGATCGATGTCGCGGGATTCGAGCACGACGAGCAGATGGTAGAGCAGGTCGGCCACCTCGCCTACCAGCGCCTTGTCGTCCTGGACCAGCGCGGCGATCGCCACCTCGACGGCTTCCTCGCCGAGCTTCTTGGCGGGCTTAACCGGTGCCTCGTCGAGCAGCCGCCGCGTATGCAACTCGGCGGGGGCCGCCGTCCGGCGCGCCCTGATGGTGGCGGCAAGCCTGCTCAGCACGTCTCTGCTCATGCTTGGCTCATACACCGCCGGGTAGGGCGAGGGAATAGCGGCTTGCGAGTAATCCGGAGGAAATAAGGGGCAGCATGCCTAGCCGTCGAGCCGCACGGGCAGGCCGGCGGAAGCCATATGCCGCTTGGCGTCACCGATCGTGTGCTCGCCGTAATGGAAGATCGAGGCGGCAAGCACGGCGGAGGCATGGCCTTCCCGCACGCCCGCGACGAGATGGTCCAGGGTCCCGACGCCGCCGCTCGCGATCACCGGCACGCTGACGGCATCGGCAATGGCGCGGGTAAGCTCGAGGTCGAAGCCGGCGCGAGTGCCGTCGCGGTCCATCGAGGTGAGCAGGATCTCGCCCGCGCCGAGTGCCACCACCTCCTGCGCATAGCCGACCGCCTCGATGCAGGTCGGCTCGCGTCCACCGTGGGTGAACAGCTCGAAGCGCGGCCGCTTGCGGCGTTGCGCCTCGCCATTTGCGCCGACGCGCTTCGCGTCGATCGCCACCACGATGCATTGGGCGCCGAATTTCTCCGACGCGCGCCGCACGAGGTAGCGGTCCTTCACCGCCGCCGTGTTGATCGACACCTTGTCGGCGCCGGCTTCGAGCAGCGTGCGCACGTCTTCCACGCTGCGCACGCCGCCGCCGACGGTCAGCGGCATGAAGCAGCGCTCGGCCGTACGGCTGACCACATCGAGCAGCGTGCCGCGCTTCTCGTGGCTCGCGGTGATGTCGAGGAAGCAGAGCTCGTCGGCGCCCGCCGCGTCATAGGCCGAGGCCGCTTCCACAGGATCGCCCGCATCGCGCAAATCGACGAACTTAACACCCTTGACGACGCGGCCGTCCTTCACGTCGAGACAGGGTATGACGCGAACTTTCAGCATGGGACTTACGCTGCGGCCTTGTGCTTGCGCTGGCTGACGATGACGAAGGTAATGATAGCGGCAACAGCCCAAATGCCGAGCAGCGCCGCGCCCGCCGGAAGTGTCAGGTAGGAATACCAGATCGAGAAGCGAAGATCGTAGAACGTCTGGCCGTAGTCCTTGCCGCCGATCACGCAAGGGATGACGCGATTGAGATCGACCTGGCAGCCGAAGCTTTCGGCGATGAGCTGGCTGATTACCGCGACGAGCGCCGGTCCGAACGTGAATAGCAGGATCAGCACGAGCAGGACGATAAAGACGGTGCGGGCGCGCATCATTCAGCCTCGCTTCGATCCGGTGCTCGCCGCGATCAGCGCGAGTGCTTCGCGCGGGTCGAGCCGTCCGTCATAGAGCGCGCGGCCGGCGACCGCGCCTTCGAGCATCGCATAGCGCGGATCGAGCAGGTTTCGCACGTCTTCGATGCCGGCGAGCCCGCCGCTGGCGATGACCGGAATGGTGACGGCGCGGGCAAGCTCGGCGGTCGCGTCGAGATTGAGGCCCTGCAGCACGCCGTCGCGCGCGATGTCGGTATAGATAATGGCCGCCACGCCCACGTCCTCGAAGCGGCGCACCAGCTCGAGCGCGCTCATTTCGCTCGTCTCGGCCCAGCCTTCGATCGCGACCTTGCCGTCGCGCGCGTCGATGCCGACGGCAATGCAGCCGGGAAAGGCGCGTGCGGCCTCGCGCACGAGCTTCGGGTCGCGCACGGCCGCCGTGCCGAGGATCACGCGCACCACGCCCTTGTCGAGCCAGGCCGCGACCGTGTCGAGGTCGCGGATGCCGCCGCCGAGCTGCACCGGAATGTGCACGGCCTCAAGGATCGCCTCGACCGCGCCCGCATTGACCGGCTTGCCGGCAAACGCGCCGTTTAGGTCCACGACGTGGAGCCACTCGAAGTCCGCCTCCTCGAAGGCAAGCGCCTGCGCCGCCGGGTCCTCGTTGAACACTGTCGCCTCGGCCATCTCACCCTGGCGCAGCCTGACGCACTGCCCGTCCTTCAGGTCTATGGCGGGAAACAGGATCATGGCTGCACCCTCCCTCCCCCTGAAAGGGGGAGGGAGACGGCCCCGGCTTGCCCGGGACGTCGGGTGGGGGTTAGCGCAGAGGTGAAGAAAACCCCCACCCCGACACTCCCCCTTACAGGGGGAGTGAGAACAAGCGTCATTCCCTCTTTCATGGTCTCCACCTCAAAAAATTGGAGATGAGCTGAAGGCCGAGCTTCTGGCTCTTCTCGGGGTGGAACTGGCTGCCAGCCATGTTGTCGCGCGCGGCGAACGCCGTGATCTCGGACGCATAGTCGGTCGTCGCGACGAGCGATGCGCGGTCGGCCGGCACGAGATGATAGGAGTGCACGAAATAGGCGTTGAGCCCGGTCTCGCCGGTCGGGATACATTCGAATAGCGGGTGCGCACGGGCGAGTCTGAGCGTGTTCCAGCCCATATGCGGGATCTTGAGCGAAGTGTCGGCAGGCTCGATCGCGCGCACCTCGCCCTCGATCCAGCCGAGCCCCGGCGTCACACCGTGCTCGAGCCCGCGCGTCGCCATGAGCTGCAGGCCGACGCAGATGCCGAGGAACGGCCGCCCGCGCACGCGCACCGCCTCTTCCAGAGCCTCGATCATGCCGGGGATCGCGGCAAGCCCCGCCTTGCACTCGGCGAAGGCGCCCACTCCCGGCAGCACGATGCGCTCGGCGGCGAGCACTTCTTCCGGTTCAGCCGTCACCTTGACGGCAAGCTTCGAGCCCTGCTCGCGCGCGGCGCGCTCGAAAGCCTTGGCGGCCGAGTGCAGGTTGCCCGACCCGTAATCGACGATGGCGACATGCATGGCTTAAGCTCGCATGGATCAGGCGTGCGGGAAGAGCCCGATGACCTCTTCGCCCTCGCCGCTCCGGCTCCGCGGCGCCTCCACTCGGTCCGTGCGCTTCGGCGCGGGCTCGGGCAGCGCCGCGTTCTTCTCCTGCCGCGGCAGCCAGCCCCGCAAGAACGAAAGCTCGGCATTGTCCCGGCTGTCGCCGCTCGCAACACCGGCAAGATTGTAGCCGCGCCGCTCGAGCGAAGCCGTCCTGAGATCGTTGGCCTCGAAGGCGAACAGCAGCGAGACGGCGAGGCTCGCCCAGCCGAGTAGCGCCTCGCCCCTCTGGTCGAGTCCGAGCACCAATTGCAGCGCGACAAGGAGCGCCATGAGCAGGACCAACTCGATCCACATGCGGTGATAGATGAGCCAGAAGAACGGCACGAAGAATGCGGGCCAGGAGAAACCCTCCTTGACGAAAGCGAGGCTCTCGGCCCGCTCGGCAAGATCGGCCGGCGGCTTGCCGGGCTCATACACGGAATATGTCGTCATCTCACCACACTCACCAACCAACAGAACGTCATTGCCGGGCCGGGCATGACGTATTCACCTTCAATGACCGTCGTGGACTACAGCGAGCCCTTGGTCGAGGGCACCCGCCCGCTCTGGCGCGGATCGATGGCGACCGCCTGGCGGAGCGCGCGGGCGAGCGCTTTATAGCAGGTCTCGGCGATGTGGTGGCTGTTCTCGCCGTAAAGCGTCTCGACATGGAGCGTGATGCCGGCATGCTGGGCGAAGGCCTGGAACCATTCGCGAAAGAGCTCGGTGTCCATCACGCCGATCTTCGAGCGCTTGAAGGCGACGTTCCACACGAGGAACGGCCGGCCCGACACGTCGAGCGCAACGCGGGTCAGCGTTTCGTCCATCGGCAGATACGCCGAGCCGTAGCGCGCGATGCCGGCTTTGTCGCCGAGCGCCTCAGCCACCGCCTGGCCGAGCACGATGCCCGTATCCTCGGTCGTGTGGTGCTGGTCGATATGCAGATCGCCCTCGGCCTTGAGCGTAATGTCGATCAGCGAGTGCCGGGCGAGCTGCTCGATCATGTGGTCGAGAAAGCCGACCCCGGTCGCGACGTCATAGGCACCCGTCCCGTCGAGATCGATGGTCGCCCGGATCGCGGTCTCCTTGGTCTTGCGCTTGACGGTCGCCCGCCTGGAGGTGGATTTCGCCGGTTTCTGCATGGACTTATCCTTAAGGCAAGGCTCTTACCAATTCGCTGCATGGAGCGCGAGTCCTGCCGCAGGGCTATGGGAATGGCGCAAAGCTTGACGAATCCCGCCTCGGCGCCGATATGGCTCACGTCCATGGGTAATTTCGCGTCCTCCCCCGAGACCTGGCACGGAACCACGATCCTGACCGTCCGCAAGGGCGGCAAGGTGGTGATTGCCGGCGACGGCCAGGTGAGCCTCGGCCAGACCATCATCAAGGGCACCGCCAAGAAGGTGCGGCGCGTCGGCTCCGGCAACGTGATTGCCGGCTTCGCCGGCTCAACGGCTGACGCCTTCACCCTGTTCGAGCGGCTGGAGACCAAGCTCGAGCGCTTTCCCGACCAACTGAAGCGCGCCTGCGTCGAGCTCGCCAAGGATTGGCGTACCGATCGATACTTGCGCCGGCTCGAGGCCATGATGATCGTGGCCGACCCCGACGAGAGCCTGGTGCTGACCGGCACCGGCGACGTGCTCGAGCCTGACGACGCGGTGATGGGCATCGGCTCGGGCGGCGCTTATGCGCTAGCCGCGGCGCGCGCGCTGCTCGACGGACCGCTCGGCGCCGAAGAGATCGCGCGCAAGGCGATGACGATCGCCGCCAAGATTTGCGTCTACACCAACGACGAAGTAGTCGTCGAAAGCCTCGACGCAAGCCGAAATGACCGCATTCTCACCCCGCGAGATCGTCTCCGAGCTTGACCGCCATATCGTCGGCCAGCGCGACGCCAAGCGCGCCGTCGCCATCGCGCTGCGCAACCGCTGGCGCCGTCAGCGGCTCGAAGGCGAGATGCGCGAGGAGGTGCTGCCCAAGAACATCCTCATGATCGGCCCGACCGGCGTCGGCAAGACGGAGATCTCGCGCCGCCTCGCCAAGCTCGCCGGCGCGCCCTTCCTCAAGGTCGAGGCCACCAAGTTCACCGAGGTCGGCTATGTCGGCCGCGACGTTGACCAGATCGTGCGCGACCTGGTCGAGGTCGGCATCGGGCTCGTGCGCGACGGAAAGCGCAAGGAGGTCGAAGCCAAGGCCCAGCTCGCCGCCGAGGAGCGTGTGCTCGACGCGCTGGTCGGCGCGCAGCGCCGCCCCGGCGACGCGCGACGCCTTCCGCAAGCGCCTGCGCGCGGGCGAGCTCGACGACAAGGAGATCGAGATCCAGGTCGCCGACATGCCGACCATGCCCGCCTTCGACATTCCCGGCATGCCGGGCAGCCAGGTCGGCATGATCAATCTCTCCGAGATGCTCGGCAAGGCGTTCGGCCAGCGCACCAAGCCGCGCAAGGTCACCGTGAGCGACAGCTTCGAGATCCTCATGAGCGAGGAGTCCGACAAGCTGATCGACAACGACCTGATCGTGCAGGAGGCGATCAAGAACGTCGAGAACAACGGCATCGTGTTCCTCGACGAGATCGACAAGATCTGCGCGCGATCCGAGCGCGTCGGCGCCGACGTGTCGCCGCGAGGGCGTGCAGCGCGATCTCCTGCCGCTGATCGAGGGCACCACGGTCGGCACGAAATACGGGCCGGTGAAGACCGACCATGTCCTGTTCATCGCCTCGGGCGCGTTTCACATCGCCAAGCCGTCTGACCTGTTGCCCGAATTGCAGGGCAGGCTGCCGATCCGCGTCGAGCTACGCGCGCTCACCCGCGACGATTTCCGCCGCATCCTCACCGAGCCCAAGGCGTGCCTCATCAAGCAATATGTCGCGCTGATGCAGACCGAAGGGCGTCGAGCTCGACTTCACGCCCGACTCGATCGACGCCATCGCCGACATCGCGGTCGAGGTGAACACCAATGTCGAGAATATCGGCGCGCGCCGTCTCTCCACCGTGATGGAGCGCATCCTCGACGAGATCTCCTTCGACGCCGCCGACCGCCACGGCGACAAGGTCGTGATCGACGCGGCCTATGTGCGCGAGCATATCGGCGACCTCGCCAAGAACGCCGACCTCTCGAAGTTTATTCTTTAGCCGCTTCGCCCGGCGCTCGCGACAGGGCTCAGCGAATCAGCCCATCAATGCGGGCGGCAGGGGCAAGGGGGCCGAGTGTGAGGGGACACACACGGATTTTCCTTCTTTCGGCGATTGCACGTTTCTGGCGACCTCGGTGGCGCCGGCACAGCAGACTGTGCCCTATGACTGGCACGGCTTCTAAGCCGAATGGCGGAGGCGCGGTTGCCGGGGACCGAGGAGAGCGGCGTGCAATGGGGCTGGACCGTCGGCGATGGCGTCGAGCGCGCCATCGCACCCCGCTGGACGCTGAAGGCCGAATACGGCTTTCTCAGCTTTGGCGACGAAGGCTTCACCCGGCAAGCCTGTTCCAATTCAATCCCCCCACGAGGCAACTTTGGCCTATGCGCGTGACGGACGCGCTGTGCCTTGGCATCGGCGGCACTATTGGTCGATGTGGACCACCGAAGGCTACGTCAATTTCGGTGGAGACCGGCGAGATCGTGCCGATGCGCTACGCCGCTGAGCAGGCGCACTTGCTGGTGCAGGGCTCCTACAAATTCGGCCTTGGCGCGGCGCGGTAGTCAGGCGCCGGCTGACCAATCCGGTTCTAAGCCACCATCGGGCGGTCGAGCGGCTCGGTCTCGGCCTCGTCGGCAACCCCCGTCTCGGGCTTGCCGTAGTAGAAGCCTTGCACCTGGTTGCACCCCCAGTTGCGCAAGATCTCCGCCTGGCTTTCGGTCTCCACGCCCTCCGCGGTAATGGTGACGTGCAGCGACTGGCCGAGGCCGACGATGCTCGACACGATCGCGCTTGTCTGTGGGCTCGTGCCGAGCGTGTCGATGAAGGAGCGGTCAATCTTGATCTTCTTGACCGGGAAGCGGGTGAGGTAGCTCAAGCTCGAATAGCCGGTGCCGAAATCGTCCATCGCGATCGAGACGCCGAGTTGGTCGAGGCGGGTCAGCGTGTCGAGCACGGCTTCGGTGTTCTGCAGGATGATGCCCTCGGTGATCTCGAGCTCAAGCCGGTTCGGCTTGAGCCCCGTTTCCGTCAGCACGCGGCGCACCAGCGCATAGACGTCCTGCGTCTTGAACTGGGCAGGCGAGAGATTGACGGCGAGCTTCGTGTCGAGCGGCCAGGTCGTGGCGTAGGCGCAGGCCGTCTTTAGGATCCACTCGCCGAGCGGCACGATCATCCCGGTCTCCTCGGCGATCGGGATGAACTTGTTCGGCGGTACCTCGCCATCGCCCGGGTGCCACCAGCGCACCAAGGCCTCGTAGCCGGTGAGCCTGCCGCTTGCGAGGTCGAATTGCGGCTGATAGTCGAGATAAAGCTGGTTCTTGCGGATCGCGTTGCGGAGATCGGTTTCGAGCCGGCGGCGCTTCTGCAGCGCTGCATCCATCTCGGGCTCGAAGAAGCGGAAGGTGTTGCGCCCGTCTTCCTTGGCGCGATAGAGCGCGAGGTCGGCGTTCTTGAGCAGCGCGTCGGGCTCCTCGGCATCGAGTGGGCCGATGGCGATGCCGATGCTCGCCGAGGTCGTCACCTCGTGTCCGTTCACGTGATAGGTCTCGCCGAGCGCGGTGCAGACGCGGCGCGCAAGCCGCATGGCGTCTTCCGGCGCCTCGATGTCCTCAGCGACGATGGCGAATTCGTCGCCGCCGAGCCGGCCCACCATGTCGGAATCGCGCACGCTTTCCTTCAGGCGCGCCGCAATCTCTTCGAGCAGCGCATCGCCTGTGGCATGGCCGAGCGTGTCGTTCACGTCCTTGAAGCGGTCGAGATCGAGCCCGAACACGGCCATCAGGTGCCCGTGGCGCTTGGCGCGGGAGACGGCACGGTCGAGATGCTGGCGGAGCTGCAGACGGTTGGGAAGGCCGGTGAGTGAATCGTGCAGCGCGAGGAAGCGAATCTGGTCCTCCGCGTGCCAGCGCTCGCGGATGCGCCGCGAAGCGATGGCAGCCGGCACGGAAAAGCCCATGACGATGAGCAGGCTCGTGGTCAGCGTCACGACCGTGAGCGCAACATTGGTCAGCCCCGCGGCGCCCGACTGGTCGAGCGCAAACGCGTAGACGCGGGCGACCTTGCCGTCCTTGAGCACGGGGACGAAGGCAATCTGCATATCGGATTGGCCGGGCACGGGCGCGACCTCGACGCTGTCCTTGTCAGCGGCGCTGGCTCGAGCGCATCGCTGACTTCGGCGTCGCCGAGCAGGCTTTTCATCTTGTCTTGCGAAAGCGAGCCCGCCACGGCGAGAGGCTTGCGGTCGGAACCGAGCACGGCGAAACCGTCGAGCTTGCTCACGAACTGGCCGCTACTTTGCGTACCTCCGCCGAGCACCCAGCCCTTGGTCACATTGTCGAACCATTCGATCAGGCCGAAGCCATCTTCCTTGAGACTGCGGCTCGCCGGCAGCGTTGCCTTGCCGCCGCTCTCTGCCGAGCCCTGGCTGAGCGCCTCAGGCTCGAGAATTTCGACGGGCTTGCCGAGCACATGCGTCGCCGCAGACGCCTGGCTCGCGAGGCCCTTCTCCATTTCGGCGCTCATGCTCAGCGCGGCTTCGCGCGCGTCGCGCGACAAGACGTAGTTGATGGTGGAACGGCCCGACAGGACGCCTGCCACGACGGTGAGGAGACCGAGAATCACCAGACCGGCCATTACCAGCCGATTGCGCGCGCCGACTTCACCCATGTACCGAAATCCCTTTGGCCGACCCCGAGATACCGGTTTCGGCTTATACGGGAGGGGCGTTAAGGCTTCGCCTAAAAGCGCGGTAAACGGCGCGTTAAGTGGTCAGCTCCAGGCAAAAGCGACCTTGCGCAGCGAGATATCGCCGAAGCTTTCGGCACCTTCCGCCACCGGCTTGCCGCCGAGCCTCAAGTAGAAGCTGCAGGCCGGATCGTTGTCGGCGAGCGCCCAGACGAGCAGGCCACGGAGCCGCAATTCGGCTAGCCGCGTGCGCGCCCCCTCGAACAGCTTCTCGCCGAAGCCGAGCCCTTGATAGATCGGGTGCAGATAGAGCTCGAAGATTTCGCCCTGGAACGGGCTCCGTCCGAGCCGCGAGCGGCCGAAGGTGACATAGCCTGCCGCCTCGCCGCCGAAATCGAGCACGAGCAGCGGCGTGCGCTTGCGGAGCGCGCCCTCCCACCAGCGCAAACCGCGCTTCGCGATCATGCGCTGGAGCGAAAGGTGTGGGATGATGCCCTGATAGGCGTTGCGCCAGGCCTCCTCATAGGCCGCGGCGAGCGCCGGAGCATCTTTGACCCGGGCTTGCCTGATCTGCACGACGTCTACGGTCATGAGCCAAGCCTAGCCCAGGACGTGGGCCCTGGGCAAAGGGGTCGATGCGATTTTCCTGTGACGTTGCTGCGAAAGTCATCGCAGTGTTGCACCGACGCACACGAATGCCGCGAATTACGCCACGTCTTCGGCGAGGCGCTGGCGTTCGGCCTTTTTGCGCTCGTTCGGATCGAGATGGCGCTTGCGCA
Organism: uncultured Alphaproteobacteria bacterium; assembly: GCA_963832515.1. Taxonomy (GTDB): domain Bacteria; phylum Pseudomonadota; class Alphaproteobacteria; order Rhizobiales; family Methyloligellaceae; genus Methyloceanibacter. The sequence goes on along the minus strand of CAWHUE010000004.1, from coordinate 40,980 downwards.
GACGGATGGATTTGGGCGTGACCTCGACCAGCTCGTCGTCCTGGATGTAGGCGAGCGCGCGTTCGAGCGTCATTCGGATCGGGGGCGTGAGCCGCACCGCCTCGTCCTTGGAGGTCGTGCGGATATTGGTCAGCTTCTTGCCCTTGAGCACGTTCACTTCGAGGTCGTTGTCGCGCGTGTGCTCGCCCACGATCATGCCGCGATAGACCTTCCAGCCCGGCTCGATCATCATCGGCCCGCGGTCCTCCAGGTTCCACAGCGCATAAGCCACCGCGTCGCCCGCATCGGTCGAGATCAGCACCCCGTTGCGGCGCCCCTGGATTGTGCCCTTGTGCGGCGCATAGGCGTGGAACAGCCGGTTCATGACGCCCGTGCCGCGCGTATCGGTGAGGAGCTCCCCCTGATAGCCGATCAGCCCGCGCGTCGGCGCATAGAAGACGAGGCGCTGCCGCCCGCCGCCCGACGGCTTCATCTCGACAAGCTCGGCCTTGCGCTCGGAGAGCTTCTGCACCACGACGCCCGCATGCTCTTCGTCCAGGTCGATGACGACCTCCTCGATCGGCTCGAGGAGAGCGCCGTTCGGCGCACGCGTGAGCAACACCTTCGGCCGCGACACGGAAAGCTCGAAACCTTCGCGCCGCATCGTCTCGATGAGGATGCCGAGCTGCAATTCGCCCCGGCCCGCGACCTCCATCGAATCGCGCTCCTCGGATTCGGTCACGCGCAGCGCGACATTGCCCTCGGCCTCGCGCAGCAGCCGGTCGCGGATCATGCGGCCGGTGACCTTGCTGCCCTCGGTGCCGGCAAGCGGCGAGTCGTTGACACGGAAGGTCATGGAGAGCGTCGGCGGGTCGATCGGCTGCGCCCGTAGCGGCGCGATCACTTCCGGCGCCGCGATCGTGTGCGCGACGGTCGCCTGCGGGAGCCCGGCAAGCGAGACGATGTCGCCGGCGCTTGCCTGGTCGAGGGCCACGCGCTCGAGCCCGCGGAAGGCGAGCACTTTCGACACGCGACCCTGCTCGATCAGGCGCCCCTCGTGGTCGAGCACCTTGACCGGCTGGTTGGGCGCGATCGTGCCCGAGGTGATGCGGCCGGTGACGACGCGGCCGAGATAGGGATTGGCTTCGAGGATCGTGCCGAGCAGGCGGAGCGGACCCTCCTCGACCTTGGGCGGCGCGACATGCCTGAGCACGAGGTCGAACAGCAGCCGCATGCCGAGGTCCTTGGGCCCCTCGGGCGAGGCCGCCATCCAGCCCTCCTTGGCCGAGCCGTAAAGGATCGGAAAGTCGAGCTGCTCGTCGGTCGCCTCGAGCGCGGCGAACAGGTCGAACACCTCGTTCACCACCTCCTGCGGGCGCGCGTCGCCGCGGTCCACCTTGTTGATCACCACGATGGGCTTGAGCCCTTTCTTGAGCGCCTTGGACACGACGAACTTGGTCTGCGGGAGTGGTCCCTCCGCCGCGTCGACCAGCACCAGCGCGCCGTCGACCATGTTGAGGATGCGCTCAACCTCACCGCCGAAATCGGCGTGGCCCGGCGTATCCACGATGTTGATGCGCGTGCCCTCCCAAACGATCGAGGTCACCTTGGCGAGGATGGTGATGCCGCGCTCGCGCTCCAGATCGTTGGAATCCATCGCGCGCTCCGCCACCCGCTGATTGTCGCGGAAAGCGCCCGACTGCTGCAGCAGCCGGTCGACCAGGGTGGTCTTCCCATGATCGACATGGGCGATGATGGCGATGTTGCGAAGCTTCATGGGGGGGCCTGAAAGTGCGAACGCGGGCCGAAGGGCCCGCGTGTCTTGGTGGGGATATATAGCTCGCGCGTCGCGGGCGCAATGGCCCTCGGGTTGTGTCAGACCTTCTGGGCCAGCGGACGCCGGAGCCGTATATAGAGCGCGCCGTCGCCGCCGAGCCTGCGCGGGGCGGGCGAGAAGCTCACCACGAGCGGTGCGAGATCGGGCAGGCCGAGCCAATGCGGCACGGCCTGGCGCAGCACGCCGCGCTCGTCCTCCTCGTAGAAGCTACGCGCCTCGTCCCTGGCCGCGCCCTTGCCGGTGATGACGAGCACATGGCGCTTGCCGCTCGCTTGCGCGGACTTGAGAAATCCGCGGAGCGCCGCGTGCGCTTCGACCTGCTTCAGCCCGTGCAGGTCGAGCCGCGCCTCGACCGCGAGCTTGCCGGTGTCGAGCTTGCGCGCCACCTGCCGGTCGAAGGCAGGTCCGGGCGCGACATGAATCGGCTTCGGAGCCGGTTTCGCCGGGGGTTTTGCCGCGGGTGGCGAGGCCTGTTTGCGCTTTGGCGCGGGCCGCGCCAGAACGGGAGCCGGCGCCTGCGCGCGGTCTTTCGCCAGGGGTTTCGCGCTCCCGGCGACGCGCGCCCACAGCGCCGTATCCTCCTCGTCGTCCTGTCCGCGCTTGCCCATGCAGTGAGTTTAATCGATGATCCTTCCAGTTGTATTGTCCATTCCCGCGAAAGCGGGAAGCCAGTAGCCGTTGCCCTCCGAGATTTCTGGCAGCGCTCCAATTACTGGGTTGCCCGGTCAAGCCGGGCAATGAACAAGAGCACGGTTTGGCCGGAACCCACCGTCACTTCGGCAGGAGCACGTGAAACTGCGCTGCGTGCTTGGTGCGGCCGGCGATCGCGCCTGCCGCGTCGCCACTGCCGAAATAGATGTCGCCGCGCTCGGGCCCCCTGATGGCGGAGCCCACGTCCTGCGCGATCATCAGGCGGCGGAACGGCGCACCGTCCGGCGCAAGCTTCGGCGCTGTGACATAGACCGGGGCGCCGAGCGCATGATAGGCGGTGTCAACCGCGAGGCTGCGGCCGGGCGTGAGCACCACGCCCTGTGCGCCGATCGGCCCATCGCCATCGAACATTTGGAAGAACACATAGGAGCGGTTCTTGTGCATCAGCGCGCGCCCGCGTGCGGGATCGGCGCGGAGCCAGGATTTTGATGCCGTCCATGGTCAGGCGCTCGGGCCGCCCCTCGCCCATCTCGAGCAGCCGCTTGCCGATCGAGGTGTAGCTGTGCCCGTTCTTGCCGGCATAGCCGAGCCGCACCATGCTGCCGTCGGGAAGCCGGACGCGCCCCGAACCTTGGATCTGCATGAAGAAAAGCTCGACCGGGTCGTCCAGCCAGAGCAGCTCGAGCCCGCGGCCTGCAAGCACGCCACTCTCGATCTCGGCGCGCGTGTAGTAGGGCACCGCCCGCTGCTGCGTCTTGGGCACGCCCGCGATCGTGCCCGTGATTTCGTCGTTGTAGCGCGCGCGCATCGTGTCGGGCTTGAGCGTGATGAGGTCGTCCGGCCGCTTATAGACCGGGACCTGGAACTTGCCGCCCTGTTCGCGCGCGCCGTTGACCTCCGGCTCGTAATAGCCGGTGACCATGCCCTTCGACCCGGCTGTGCTCCACCGCATGCGGCGTGAAATGCGCCTCGAAGAACGCGCGCGCGGCATCGCGGTCCACACCGTCGCCCAAGCCAAGCGCGGCTTTGCAGGCCGTGTTGGACTTCGCGCGCTTCCGGCACGATGCGAGTAGCGTGCGGAAAGCGGCGGCGTGGTCGTCCTGGTACCAGCCCTCGAGCTCGGCAAAGGTCACCGGCCTGTAGGCCGCTTTCTCTTCTTCCTTCTCGTACCGCGCAAACATGAGCGCCATCATGGCGGCTGCGGCGAGCGCAAGCAATGCAGCGCCGCGAAGGCTCAGCAGCGAATCAATTAGCCTCGTCATGCTGATCTTGTGCCGGGCATCCGCGGCTTGAGCAAGCAGCCGAACGCACGCTGTGGATAGCGGGACGATGCCTCGAAGGCTGCTAAAGAGGCTCGCGCTAGTTCGCCGCTTCCGTGGCGACCAGCTTCCAGTTCGGGTTCTTCGAGGCGATGTCACGGCAGAAGGTCCAGATGTCGGTGACCTCGCGCACCTTCTTGGGGTCGCCCTCGACCACCTCGCCGTCGGAGTCGCGCGTCACCGAGATCAGCTCGCTTACGAACTTCACCGTCACATAGGCGGTGCGGTTCTTGACCTCGAACTCGATGATGTCGGCTTTGTCGATGCCGACCAGGCTCGACTCGACCTTCTCGCCGCGCGCTTCACGCTCGTGGATCGCGCGCGAGAAACCCTCGAACACGTCCTCGCCGAGAAGCTGCTTGAGCGAGGCCTCGTCGCTCTCGGCGAAGGCCATGACGATCATCTCGTAGGCCCCCTTGGCGCCGTCGAGGAACTGGCCCGGATCGAAGCCGGGGTCCGCGCGCATCAAAGCGGTGAGCGACTGGCCGAGCGGGCTGTCTTTCGTCGCGTGCCGGCCGAGGCGCGCTTCGATGTCCTCGTTCGAAGGCCCTTGCGCGCCGACAGGTGCGCGTGAGGCGCGCCCGCGCGGCAAGGCCACGACCGGCTCGCTCGTCTCGCGAGGTCCGGCGCGCTTCGCATCGGGCGTGGTGTAGGGATCGTAAGGCGGCCGCTCGTTCCCGGTGCGCCGGCCGAGCACGTTGCGCAGCCGGATGAAGATCACGACCGCGAGCACCAGGAACAGTAGCGTATAGATGTCGAAAGCTTCACTCATGCCTTGCCGCCATCCGCCAAGCCTTTAGACCCAAGCGGTATCCTCTGGGCTGGAATTTGGTGCGCGTCCAGGGGATTTGCCAGCTTCGCGCCTACCGCCACGGGCAGAATCCGTGCCACGCTCGACCCGCGCCGTAAAGCTCAACTTACGGCATTCACGCCGCCTACGCCAACCCTAAACGCCGCCCGCTTAATGCGCTGTTGTAGGCCGTCATAATTGAACGGCGCCAGCCTCCGCATTGCGGCTTGCACGCCTCCCGTGCTAGCCCACGTCCCTTCAAGGATCGAGGAAACGCAATGGCGAAGAAGACCGGGGGCGGCCCCAAGAAGACCAACGGCGACGGGCCCAGCGGGGCCGCTTCAGAGCCCCAAACGAGCAGCCCGACAGGCACGCGCGCCCCGACCCAGGCCCAGCTCGCGGTGCTCGCCCAATATGTCAAAGACCTGTCCTTCGAGAGCCCCAATGCGCCCGAATCGCTACAAGGCCCCGGGCAGAACCCGCAGCTCAAGGTGGGCGTCAACGTCAATGCGCAGGCCCGCGCGCAGGAGGCCTACGAGGTCTCGCTCAACCTCGAGGTCCATGCGCGGAGCGACTCCGGCGTCATCTACAATGTCGAGATGGTCTATGGCGGCCTATTCCGGCTCCAGAACATCCCGCAGAATTTGCTGCAGCCGGTACTGTTCGTGGATTGCCCGACGATCCTCTTCCCGTTCATGCGACGCGTGCTTGCCGACGTGACGCGCGACGGGGGTTTTCCCCCGCTGATGCTCGACCCGATCGATTTCGGCAGGCTCTATACCGAGAACGCCGCCCGCGCGCAGATCGAGCCGCACTCCACCGCCAAGAACTAGCTTAGTACCGCAGCCAAAGCGCGTCGGCGCCGAGGCTCGCGACGAAGGCGCGATGCGCCTCGATTTCGGCGGCGGTAAGCCGCGGCGCGAGCGGCCGGGGCCGCGGGCGGACCGCGATCTCGTTGGCCCTGAGCATGCCGGCCTGCGCGCCGTTCACCGCGAATTCCAGCCGCGCCTGATGCCCGCCCACGAGCTCCACATAGACGCTCGCGAGCAGGCGGCAATCGATCAACGCACCGTGCTTCTCGCGCTCGGTGAGGTCGATGCCGTAGCGCCGGCAGAGCGCGTCGAGCGAACAGGGCGCGCCGGGATGCCGGCGCCTGGCGAGCGCGAGCGTATCGACCACATGCTCCCAGCGGAGCAGAGGCCGCGGCACGCGGTCGAGCTCGGCATTGAGGAAATCGAAGTCGAACGACGCATTGTGCATGACGAGGATCGCGCCCTCGATGAAGGTGAGCATCTCGTCGGCAAGCTCGGCGAAGCGCGGCTTCTCGCGCAGGAAATCCCAGGTCAGCCCGTGGACGTCGACCGCGGTCTGCGGCACGTCGCGCTCGGGGTTGACATGGGCATGCCACACGCGGCCCGTCGCGATGCCGTTGACGAGCTCGACGCAGCCGATCTCGACGATGCGGTCGCCTTGGAACGGGTCGAGCCCCGTGGTCTCGGTATCGAGCACGATCGCGCGCAATGACTTCGGCCTCTCTCCATTGGTTTGTCATTCCCGCGAAAGCGGGAATCCAGTAACCGCCGTTCGGCGTGATCTCAAATGACAGGGGTTACTGGATTGCCCGGTCAAGCCGGGCAATGACAAGACTTATCGGGCGCGCAGACGCTCCATGACGTGCCCGTCCCGACTTTTGAGCGATTCGATGATTTTGTCGATTTGCGCGTGCATGTCCCCATGTGTCGTGCCGCTGTCCACAACGAAGTCGGCCAGCGCCCGCTTTTCCGAGTCGGGAAGCTGGCGCGCCAGCAGATGTTCGAGCTTATCGGCGGTCATCCCGTCGCGCGCGAGCACGCGCTTGCGCTGCACGTGCTCCGGCGCGCTGACCACGATGCTCACATCGACGCGCTCATGCGCGTCGGTCTCGAACAGAAGCGGGATCTCGAGCACGGCGAGCTTTTCGCCCTTCTTCTCCTGCTCGCGCAGGAATTCGATCTCCGCCGCGACCACCATCGGATGCACGATCTCTTCGAGCGTCTTGAGCCGCGCAGGAGAGCCCGCAATGCGCTCGGAAAGCAGCTTGCGGTCGACCTTGCCGCCGCGGGCGACGCCGGGAAACTTGGCCTCGATAGCGCGCACTGCTTTGCCCTCGTAGAGTTCATGGACGCAGGCATCGGCGTTGAACGTGGGGATGCCCCGCGCCGCGAAGTGCTTGGCAGCCGCCGATTTCCCCATGCCGATGCCGCCGGTCAGGCCGATGACCAGCATCACACCGCTCCGAGGCTCGAAGCGACGTGGCTGCGAAGCTCCGCCGTCACCTCCGGCCGCACGCCGAACCAGCGCTCGAAGCCGGGGACGGCCTGGTGCAGCAGCATGCCGAGGCCGTCGACCGTCGCCCTGCCCCGATTGCGCGCGGCAGCAAGCAGCGGCGTGACAAGCGGCGCATAGACGATGTCGGCAACGACGGCGTCCTCGCGGAGCTTGGCGAGATCGAGCTCGAGCGGCTTCTCTCCGGTCATGCCGAGGCTGGTCGCGTTGACGATCAGCCCGCATTCGCCGACCGCACGGCTCCGGTTCTTCCAGTCCACGCCCTCGACCCAGTTAGGCGTCGCCGACATCGGCCCGAAATAGTCGGCGAGAGCGGCGGCGCGCTCGCTTGTGCGGTTGGTGAGCAGAATCTTCGGAGCGTGCGCCTGCAGCAGCGCATACAGGATGGCGCGCGCGGCACCCCCCGCCCCAATCACGAGCGCGGGCAGCCCGTGACGCGTTCCATTGCGGCGCCAGCGCGTTGAGATTGGCCATGAAACCCGCGGCGTCGGTATTGGTCGCATTCAGCCTGCCTGCGGCGTCGAGCCACACGGTATTGGCGGCGCCGATGGCATAGGCAGCCTCGTCCGCGACATCCGCCGCCTGCAGCGCGGCGAGCTTGTGCGGCAGCGTGACATTCGCGCCAACATAGTCGCGCTCGGCAAGCGCGCGCAGGAAGGCCTCCGCCTCGCCCGGCGGCACGGCCTCTTTCTCATAGGCGCCGTCGATGCCGTATTGCTTGAGCCAATAGCGGTGGATCAGCGGCGACCGGGAATGCTCGATAGGCCAGCCTATGACGCAGGCGCGCTTCATGGCTTAAGCCACGATCGCGCCCTCGTACCTGAGCCTATCGAGCAGCGGCACGAGCGGCAGGCCGAGGATGGAGAAATAATCGCCTTCGATCTTCGAGAAGAGCTGCGCGCCGAGCCCTTCGAGCTGGTAGGCACCGACTGAGGCCAGCACCTCCTCGCCCGCGGCGGCGAGGTAGCGGCCGATGAACTCGGGACTGAGCTTGCGCATGGTGAGGGAGGCGACCGTGGTCTCGGCCCAGATCGCCTCGCCGCCTTTCGCCACCGCGACGGCGGTGTGCAGCTCGTGCGTCTTGCCGCTGAGATCGAGCAACTGGCGCCGCGCGGCCTCCATATCGTCGGGCTTCTGGAAGATCCTGTCGCCGAGCGCGAGCACCTGGTCGGCGCCGATGACATAGGCTTGCGGCGCGAGATCGCTGACGGCCTCGGCCTTGGCGCGCGCCAGAACCTCGGCGACGTCGTGGGCCCCGAGCGATCGCTCGCCGCTCACCGCCTCGAGCATCACCGCCTCGTCGAGGCCCGGAGGCTGGACGATGAAGGCGAGACCCGCGGCTTCGAGCAGCTTTGCCCGCACCTTGCTGCCGGAGGCGAGGATCAGCGGCGGCTTTCCCGCCTGGAGGAAGGGGCTCATGCTTCGAGCACCGGCGCTTCCCGGTCGTGATAGAGCCTGAGGATCGCGGCCGCCGTCTCCTCGATCGAGCGGCGCGTCACATCGATGATCGGCCAGCCATGCCGGGCGCAGAGCTGGCGCGTCTGGGCGATCTCCGCGGCGATCGCTTCGCGGTCGACATACTCTTCGAGATGGTTATGCGCCTGCTCGATGACGCGGTTCTGGCGGACTTGCGAGATGCGCTCGGGGCTCGCCACCAGCCCCACCACGAACGCCTTGGTCGGCATTTCGAGCTCGGGCGGAACCATGAGCCCCGGCACGAGCGGGACATTGGCGGTCTTGTAGCCGCGATTGGCGAGATAGATCGCAGTCGGCGTCTTCGAGGTGCGGCTGATGCCGACCAGGACAATGTCGGCATCGTTCAGGTTCGCCGGCAAATGGCCGTCGTCATGCACCATGGTGAAGTTGAGCGCCTCGATGCGCCGGAAATAGTCGGCGTCGAGCACATGCTGGCCACCAACGGTCGGCGTCGACTTGGTGCCGAGATAGGACTCGAACACCTGCAGGATCGGCTTCAGCGCCGCCACGCAAGGGATGTTGAGCCGCTTGCACTCGGCTTCGAGATGGTCGGCAAGCGCACGGTTGAAGATCGTGTAGAGGACGATGCCGGGCGCCGCCTCCACGTCCTTGAGCACGCGCTCGAGCTCGCGCTGGCTGCGCACGAGGGGGTGGAGGTGCTCGATGGCCCGAACTTGCGCATATTGCACACGCACGGCCTTGGCGATGTTGACCAGCGTCTCGCCGGTCGCATCCGAGATCATATGGAGGTGGAAGGAGCGCGGTATATCCATGGCACGACCTCTGGATAACCGCCTTGATCCAAGGGAGCAACTACGCCGCGTAAGGCCGAAGCGTCGGCCGGTCCCGGAAAGCCGTCATAACTTCTTCACAGATTCGCCCATGTCGACAAAATGACGGTGTTTCCGATTGGGCCCGCAATACCCTTCGTCCGTCCCCAGGGATATCAAGGAGTTTATCGCCAGATTTAGCCCATCCTTTCCACTTGTCATGCGTCAGCTTGACCCGGCCATACAGTAATCAGTTCCGTCAGAGCTAATCCCGGCACTGTTCTACTGGATCCTGCTTTCGCGGGAATGACACCACGCAGATGACACGTGAACGTTGATTTCCCCGGAATTAGCCACAGGACCTCTTGTCCTCAGCTTCAGGTCTGGGGCGGCCTTGCGAGTCCTGTCGAGAGGCTGGTGATGGCCCTGAATGTCCGCTATCCACGCCATAACAGTAGAAGCAGAAACCTAATTTAGAGAATCTCTTTAAGTTATTTAGGGAACCGGCGAAGTTGCGTGCCGCATCTAAGGAAAACTCGTTCCTCGAGGCACTCTCCGGCCAAACCGTCAAACCGCCTCCGATCTGGCTGATGCGCCAAGCTGGCCGCTATCTCCCGGAATATCGGGAGGTCAGGGCTCAAGTCGGCTCGTTCCTTGATCTCTGCCGCACGCCTGAGCTCGCGGCCGAAGTCACGCTGCAGCCTTTGCGACGGTTCGATCTCGATGCGGCGATCGTGTTCTCGGACATCCTGGTCGTTCCTTATGCGCTTGGGCAGAAGGTCGAATTCGTCGAGGGCGAAGGCCCGAAGCTCGAGCCGGTCACGGACTGGGATGGCCTGAAACGGCTAAAGCTTGATCGGCTGGGCGAAGCCGCGGCGCCGATCTACGAGACGGTCGAGCGGGTGGTTGCTGCCCTCCCCGAGAGCATGCCGCTGATCGGGTTTTGCGGAGCGCCTTGGACGGTCGCGGCCTATATGGTTGAAGGCGGCGGCAGCAAGGACCAGGCAGTCGCACGGACGCTCGCCTATTCAAAGCCCGAGCTGTTCCAGGCGCTGATCAACCTCCTGGTCGAGAGCTCGGTCCGTTACCTCGAAGGCCAGGTCAAAGCCGGCGCGAGGGTCTTGCAGATCTTCGACAGCTGGGCCGGCAGCCTGGCGGAGGACGAGTTCCAGCGCTGGTGCGTCGATCCGACCTGGCGCATCGTCAGAGCCGTCAAAGCTTCAGCACCCGGCGTCCCGATCATCGGCTTCCCGCGCGGCGCCGGTCCCAAGGCCGAGCATTATGCGCGCGCGACGCATGTCGATGCGATCGGTTGCGATACGAGCCTGCCGCTCGGCTATATCCGCTCGCATCTGCAGAGCCTCGTGCCCGTGCAGGGCAATCTCGACCCGCTTCTGCTGGTTGCCGGCGGGGCCGCGCTCGACCGCCGCGTCGATCAGATCCTGGCGATGCTCGGCGAGCGGACCGTTCGTGTTCAATCTCGGCCACGGCATCCAGCCCGACACGCCGATCGAGCATGTCGCGCGCCTTGTCGCGCGGGTGAAAAAGGGTTAGGCGGAAACCTCACCGCTCGCGTGTCATTGCCCGGCTTGACGCGGGCCAACCTTCGAGGTAACCCTCGGTGTTCGCAGTTGGGCAGAAGTCGTGGATTACTGGATTCCCGCTTCGCGGAATGACAAGCATAGCCCTTCGCAACCCAAATGCTGCTTCTCTACGTCAAAGCCTTCCACGTCATCGCCATCATCGCCTGGATGGCGGGCCTGCTCTATCTGCCGCGGCTTTTCGTCTATCACGCGATGAGCAAGCAAGGCTCCGAGCAGTCCGAGACCTTCAAAATCATGGAGAAGCGCCTGCTGCGTTACATCGTGACGCCGGCGATGCTCGCCGCGTGGGTGCTTGGGCTGATCCTCGCCTTCTCCGGCCGGATCGACTGGCGGCACGACGGCTGGTTCCACGCGAAGCTTCTGCTCGTGATCCTGCTCTCCGCCTTCAGCGGCGTGCTCGCCAAATGGACCAAGGATTTCGCCGCGGATCGGAACACGAAGGCGCCGCGTTTCTACCGCATCGCCAACGAGGTTCCGACCGTGCTGATGGTCCTGATCGTGATTTTGGCGGTGGTGCGGCCCTTCTAGGGCGCAGCGAAAAAGCCTTGCCACCCTGTTCCGCCCGCCGTCTTGGTCTGCTATAAGTTGAGTCGCTTCCAATCCGGGACGCTGTCGTGGCCCGGCCTTCCCCCAAAGATTCGGGTCTTCCGGAACGAAGCAGGCAGTTCACTCTGCCTTATCGCCGAGGCCCAACCCATCCCCTTCCTTCGAGACCGCGCGACCGAAGCGCGGGATTCGCAATCCCAGGTTCACATGTTTCGCTTTTGGAGTAGCAGCGCATGCAGGAAATGAAGCTGCAGGATTTGAAGACCAAGTCGCCGACGGAGCTGTTCAGCTTCGCCGAGGAGGTCGACGTCGAGAATGCGAGCGCGATGCGCAAGCAGGAATTGATGTTCGCCATCCTCAAGCAGCTCGCCGCGCGCGACGTCGAGATCACCGGCACTGGCGTGGTCGAGGTGCTGCAGGACGGCTTCGGCTTTTTACGTTCGCCCGACTCGAACTACCTCGCCGGCCCCGACGACATCTACGTCTCGCCGAGCCAGATCAGGCGCTTCGGGCTCAGGACCGGCGACACGGTCGAAGGCCAGATCAGGAGCCCGAAAGAAGGCGAGCGCTATTTCGCCCTGCTCAAGGTCAACACCATCAATTTCGAGGACCCCGAGAAGCAGCGCCACAAGATCCATTTCGACAATCTCACGCCGCTCTATCCCGATGAGTGGCTGGAGATGGAGACTTCGGACCCGACCAAGAAAGACAATACGGGCCGCGTCATCGACATCGTGGCGCCGATCGGCAAGGGCCAGCGCGGGCTGATCGTGGCGCAGCCGCGCACCGGCAAGACCGTGATCCTGCAGAACATCGCCCACGCGGTGACCGCGAACCACCCCGAGTGCTACCTCATCGTGCTGCTCATCGACGAGCGGCCCGAGGAGGTCACCGACATGCAGCGCTCGGTGAAGGGCGAGGTGATCTCGTCCACCTTCGACGAGCCGGCCTCGCGCCACGTGCAGGTCGCCGAGATGGTCATCGAGAAGGCGAAGCGCCTCGTCGAGCACAAGCGCGACGTGGTGATCCTGCTCAATTCGATTACGCGCCTCGGCCGCGCCTACAACACGGTCGTGCCGTCGTCCGGCAAGGTGCTGACCGGCGGCGTTGACGCCAACGCGCTGCAGCGGCCGAAGCGCTTCTTCGGCGCCGCGCGCAATATCGAGGAAGGCGGCTCGCTGACGATCATCGCCACCGCGCTGATCGACACCGGCAGCCGCATGGACGAAGTGATCTTCGAAGAGTTCAAGGGCACCGGCAACTCCGAGATCGTGCTCGACCGCAAGGTCGCCGACAAGCGCGTCTTCCCCGCGATCGACATCGCCCGCTCCGGCACGCGCAAGGAGGAGCTGCTGGTCCCGGCCGATCAGCTCAAGAAGATGTACGTGCTCCGCCGCATCCTCAACCCGATGGGCACGCAGGACGCGATCGAGTTCCTGCTCGACAAGCTGAAGCAGACCAAGAACAACGGCGAGTTCTTCGACTCGATGAACACGTAAGGCTGTTCCGCTCACCTACCGCGTGTCATTGCCCGGCTTGACCGGGCGACCCAGTAGTCACGGCGCTTCGTCGATCCTGCAATGTCGGCGATTACTGGGTGCCCGCCTTCGCGGGCATGACAACACGGCGTGCGCCTGGGGAACCTCTCCGCGCGTCGCGCCATCAAATGGGCATCTGTAACAGAGGAGCCCCACCATGAACAAGATCATCGCCCTACGCCGCGATTGGCATCGCGTTTGCCGGCGCCCTTCCGGCTTCCGCCGCCGACAAGCCGACCGATCCGCAGATCGCCCATATCGCCTACACCGCAGGCCTCATCGACATCGAGGCGGGCAAGCAGGCGGTCGACAAAGCGCAGAACAAAAATGTGCGCGCCTTCGCCCAGCGCATGATCGGCGACCATACCGCCGTCAATGACCAGGCCTTGGCGCTCGTCAAGAAGCTGAACGTGACGCCCGCCGACAATCCGACCAGCCAAAGGCTGACCAAATCTGCAGAAGCGACGCGCACAAAGCTCGCGGGGCTCGATGGCGCCGCGTTCGACAAGGCCTATTTCGACAACGAAGTGGCGTATCATAAGACCGTCAACGACGCGCTGAGCAAGACGCTGATCCCGTCGGCGGAGAACGCCGAGCTGAAGGCGCTGTTGGAGAAAGGGCTCTCACTGTTCCAGGCGCATCAGCATCACGCCGAGGAATTGGCGAAGCAGCTTCAGTGAAGGCGAGCGCTCACGATGGCAGAGACCGCGCTGGACTATGAGCACGCGAGCGACATCGAGCTTTGCCGGCTCGTCGTCCGGCGCGATAACCAAGCCGTGCGCCTCGTCACACGGCGCAACAATCAGCGCCTCTATCGCGCGGCGTGGAGCATCCTCAAGAACCGCGCCGAGGCCGAGGAGGCCGTGCAGGACGGCTATCTCAAGGCGTTCGCCGCGATCGGAGAGCTTTGACGGCCGCTCCTCGCTCTCGACCTGGCTCACGCGCATCGTCGTCAACGAGGCGTTGGCCAAGCGGCGGACGGCGCAGCGGCGCGCGCGGCTCTTGCAGGCTCACGACGTGACCGACATCGCCGGCTATCGGGAGAGCGTCATGGACGGAGCTGAGCGGCCGAGCGATGCATCGCCGCGCACGCCCGAGGCCGAGATTGCGCGCGCGCAGATCGCGAGGCTGCTCGAACGCGCCATCGGCGAGCTCCCCGAGACGTTCCGCACGGTGTTCGTGCTGCGCGAGGTCGAGGGTTTGAGCGTCGAGGAGACCGCTGAAGCCTTGCAGCTTCCCAAGGAGACGGTGAAGACGCGCGCCTTGCGCGCGCGCCGCCGCCTGCAAGACGCGCTCGACCCCGATCTGCGCGACGCGCTGCACGGCGTCTTCCCCTTTGCCGGCGCCGACTGCGACGCGCTCACGGACCGCGTGATGACGGCTTTCCTCGCCAGCGACGTCGGCCGGCTAGCCTCAAGCCTCTCCACTATTGTCATGCCCGCGAAGGCGGGCACCCAGTAACGCACCGCCAGCGCAGTTTCTGTACCGCTTCGATTACTGGATTCCCGCCTTCGCGGGCATGACAGCGGCTTAGGCGCAAGGTGACACTGCCGCGCGGACTTCGCGGATGGTCTCGACGAGCTGCGCCGGGTCGGTGACGGGCAGGGAGCATTGCGGGCCGAGGCAGACATAGGCCGTCGGCTTGCTGTCGATCGCGGTCTTGCCGTGCGCCGGCGATGACGCCGGCAGGGCGCTAGCGCCGTCCGCCCCCTCCCCGATCTCCTGCACCACGACATTCGGCAGCGACACGTCGCGTAAGCCTGCGCGCAAGCTTCCGCGCGTCCGAGCCATCCGGCACGATCAGCACGACAAGCGCCGGCGCATTGCGCATCGAGCGCGGCGGCGAGCAGCCCGCAATGCGCGAGCACCTGCTCCGACATGGCGCCGGCGAAGCTCCGCAGGATCGTCTCAGCGCGCGCGCGATAGCGGTCCTCGCCGGTCCAGAGATTGAGCGCCACGAGGTTCGACACCATCACGCCGTTCGCGTTCGGCGTCGCCTCGTCCTGCCCGCTGAACGGCCGCACGATGAGATCGCCGGTATCGTCGGCCGTGAAGTAATAGCCGCCGAGCGCCTCGGACCAATAGTGCGTATCGAGCACCTCGGCGCATTCGCGGCCGCCCGCTCCACATAGTCGCGCCTGCCGGTGGCATTGGCGAGCGCGAGCGCGGCCTTGATCATGTTGGCGTAGTCGTTGGCCGTGGCCGGCGCCTTGGCTTCGCCCGCGCGATAGGCATGGAACAGCCGCCCGTCCACACTCATCCGTAGGCAGACGAAATCAAAGGCGGCCTCCGCCGCTTGAGCCAATCCGGCCTGGTCGAAGCGCATCGCCGCGTTGGCGAGCGCGGCGATCATCAGCCCGTTCCAGTCGGCGAGCACCTTGTCGTCGAAGCCCGGCCGCACGCGCCCCGACCGCCGCGCGAACAATTTCGCGCGCATCGCAGCGAGCCGCGCTTCGGTCTCGGCGTCGCGCAGCTCGATCGCGTTCGAGCCGGTTGAGGATATTGTGGCCTTCGAAATTTCCGCTCGGCCGTGACGTCGTAGATCTCGGCGAACAGTGTCGCGCGTCATCGTCCGCGCCGAGAACCTCCTCGATCTCGGCGAGATTCCACACATAGAACTTGCCCTCCTCGCCTTCGCTGTCGGCGTCGAGCGAGGACGCAAACCCGCCTGTCCTCGACGACCATCTCGCGCAACAGCCAGCCGATCGTCTCCTCGATGCGCTGCGCGTAGAGCGGCGATTTCGTCTCGCGCCAGCCTTCCGTCATCAGCTCGACGAGCAGCGCGTTGTCGTAGAGCATCTTCTCGAAATGCGGGACGAGCCAGCGCTCGTCGACCGAATAGCGCGCGAACCCGCCGCCGAGATGATCGTAAATGCCGCCTTGTGCGATATGGGTCAGCGTGAGGTGCACCGCCTCGAGCGGATTGGGCAGGCCGTAGCGGAGTCCCGCGCGCCAGAGAAATCGAGAAGAACTGCGCCTGCGGGAATTTCGGCGCGCCGCGCAAGCCGCCATTCACCGGATCGACCGCGCCGACCAGCCGCCGCGCGAGCTCGGCGAGCGTCGCGTCAGACGGCGGCGCACCGGCCGCGCCGCGCTGCGCCGGCTGCAGCACTTGCTTCAGCGCGCCGGCGTTCTGCTGGACCTTGTGCGGCTCGTCGGCGTAGATGCGCGCGATTTCCGTCAGTACACGGACGAAAGACGGCCGCCCGTAGCGCTCCTCCTTCGGGAAAGTAGGTGCCGCCCCAGAACGGCTCGGCGTCTGCCGTGAGGAACATGGTGAGCGGCCAGCCGCCCTGCTCGCCGAGCGCATGCAGCGCGCCCATATAGATCGCGTCGACGTCCGGGCGCTCCTCGCGGTCGACCTTGATGTTGACGAACAGCGCGTTCATCACCGCGGCCGTCGCCGCGTCCTCGAAGCTCTCATGCGCCATGACGTGGCACCAATGGCAGGCGGCATAGCCGACCGAGAGCAGGATCGGCTTGCCCGCTCGCGCGCGCCTCCGCGAGCGCCGCCTCGCCCCAGGGCCGCCAGTGCACCGGATTGTCGGCGTGCTGCAGCAGGTAGGGGCTCGTCTCGTGCTTCAGCAGATTGCCGGGGCGCGCTCCTGCATGGCTCTTCCTTTCGCGGCCCCCTAGGATAACGCAATGGCCCACAAGATCGCCGACACCATTGTTGCGCTGGCGAGCGGCGCGGGCCGCGCGGCCGTCGCCGTCATACGCATCTCGGGCCCGCGCACGCGCGCCGTGCTGGAGGCGATTATGCGGTGGCGCCCCGCCCCCTCCCCGCCGCGCTGCCTTGCGCAAGCTGTACGATCCGCGCGACGGCGCGCTGATCGACCGCGGGCTCGTGCTGTGGTTTCCGGCCCGTCGAGCTTCACCGGCGAAGACATGGCGGAGCTACAGGTGCATGGCAGCCGCGCGGTGGTGCAGAGCCTGATCGATGCGGTGCTGTCGCTGCCGGCGGCATGCGGCTCGCCGAGCCTGGCGAGTTTGCGCGGCGGGCGTTCGAGAACGGCAAGCTCGATCTCACCGAGGTCGAAGGTCTCGCCGATCTTGTGCAAGCCGAGACCGAGGCGCAGCGGCGCCAAGCGCTCGCGCAATCCGAAGGCTCGCTCAGGCGGCTTTATGAAGCTGGCGCGGCGAGCTGCTCAAGGCGCAGGCGCTGATCGAGGCGGGGCTCGACTTCGCCGACGAGGCCGACGTCGCGACCGACGTGAGCGTGCAAAGTCCGACGCCATCGTCGCCGATCTGCTCGCGGCGATCGCGGCGCATCTTGCCGACCGCCGCGGCGAGCGGTTGCGCGACGGCGTGTGCGTGGTCATCGCCGGTCCGCCCAATGTCGGCAAGTCGAGCCTCTTGAATGCGCTGGCGCGGCGCGACGTGGCGATCGTGTCGGAGGAGGCGGGCACGACGCGCGACGTGATCGAGGTGCATCTCGACCTCGGCGGTATCCCCGTGATCCTCAGCGACACGGCGGGGATAAGAGAGGCCGAGGGGCGGGTCGAAGCGGCGGGGATAGGCCGCGCGCTGGCCCGGGTCGAGGACGCCGACATCGTGCTGTGGCTCGCGGACGCGACCGATCCGGCACGAACGCCGATCCGAAGGTTTGGCGCAACCAAAAACAAGGATGCGCCAACATCCGCAGTCGAAATCGCGGTCATGAACAAGCTTGATCTGGCTCGCGAGGCGGCCGCTGCGTTACCTGAGGGCGCGCTGGCCATCTCGGCCAAGACCGGCGAGGGGCTCGATCTTCTGATGGCGCGCCTCGAAACCGAGGCCGAAATCCGCGGCCGGGCAGGGGACCGGCGTGCCGCTGATGACCCGGGCGCGCCATCGGACCGAGCTCGAAGCCGCAAGGGCCGCGCTCGCCCGCTTTAGCGATAAGCCCTTGAGTCCGGAGCTGAAAGCCGAGGAGCTCCGCATCGCCGCGCACCATCTCGGCCGGCTCACCGGCCGGATTGATGTTGAGGAGGTGCTTGGCGCCATCTTCGCCGAGTTCTGCATCGGCAAGTAGGGGCCGCGGGAGGGAGAGGGGGATGATTCACGTGAAACATTCAACGCGGTCTGCCGGAACCGGAATGATTCACATGAAACAACGGCCAAAGGCCCGGCCGGCACGGCTGCCGGGTCGGCACGACCTGAAACAATGGACGGGCGCGACCGAAGCGACTACCTACCGCCCATGATCAAGACCTACGACGTGATCGTGATCGGCGGCGGCCATGCCGGCTGCGAGGCTGCCGCGGCTGCCGCGCGGATGCGCGCCAAGACCGCGCTGGTCACGCATAGCTTCGCCACCGTCGGCGAGATGTCCTGCAATCCGGCCATTGGCGGGCTGGGGAAGGGCCATCTCGTGCGCGAGATCGACGCGCTGGACGGATTGATGGGCCGGGTCGCCGATCAGGCTGGCATCCAGTTCCGCGTGCTGAACCGCAGTAAAGGCCCGGCAGTGCAGGGACCGCGCGCTCAGGCCGATCGCAAACTCTATCGCCAGGCCATGCAGGCTGCCATCGGGGCGACGCCAAACCTCGATGTGATCGAGGCTACGGTGGAGGACCTGATCGTCGAGCGCGGTATGGTTAACGGAGTCCTAACGGCGGCCGGGCGGACGATCCGCGCCGGCGCCGTCGTGCTGACCACCGGCACCTTCCTGCGCGGGCTGATCCATATCGGCGAGCGGAAGATCCCGGCGGGCCGCATCGGCGAGGCCCCTGCCCTTGGCCTGTCCGAGCGCCTATACGGCCTGGGCTTGCGCATGGGCCGACTCAAGACCGGAACCCCGCCCCGCCTCGACGGCCGTACGATCCGCTGGGACGGGCTCGAGGTGCAGCACGGCGACCACCCGCCTCGCCCCTTCTCGTTCCTGACCGATCAGATCACGACACCTCAGACCGTCTGCCACATCACGCACACGACCTCGGCGACCCACGCCATCATCGAAACGAACCTCGCCCGCGCGCCGATGTATTCCGGCGCGATCGAGAGCACGGGCCCGCGCTACTGCCCGTCGATCGAAGACAAGGTCGTGCGCTTCAAGGAGCGCGGCAGCCATCAGATCTTTCTCGAGCCTGAAGGCCTCGACGACGACACCGTCTACCCGAACGGCATCTCGACCTCGCTCCCCGAGGAGGTTCAGCTCGCCTTCCTCAAGACTATCCCGGGGCTGGAAGCCGCGCGTGTGATCAGGCCCGGCTACGCGATCGAGTACGACTATGTCGATCCGCGCGAGCTGCATCCGAGCTTGGAGACCAAGGCGATCGGCGGGCTGTTCCTGGCCGGCCAGGTCAATGGCACGACAGGGTACGAGGAAGCCGCCGGGCAGGGCCTCGTCGCCGGGGTCAATGCTGCGCTCGCGGCTTCGGGTGCGACGGACCGCTTCAGCGTCACACGCGCCGACGGCTATCTCGGCGTGATGATCGACGACCTCGTGACGCGCGGCGTGACCGAGCCTTATCGCATGTTCACCAGCCGCGCCGAGTACCGGCTGACGCTCCGCGCCGACAATGCCGACCAGCGCCTGACGCCGCTCGGCGTGCGGATCGGCTGCGTCGGTGCCGCGCGCGCGACTGCTTTCGCCGCGAAGCAGAAGCAGCTTGCCGACGGCGAGGCACTACTACGCCGCCTCGCCCTCACGCCAGACCACGCCGCGAAGCATGGTCTCGCGATCAATCGCGATGGCCGCAAGCGCAGCGCCTTCGAGCTGTTGAGCTACCCCGATGTCAGTCTCGCCCGCCTCGCCGCGATCTGGCCCGAGATCGCGCGGCTCGATCCGGCAATCGCCGAGCAGCTCGCGGTCGATGCGCGCTACGCGGTCTATGTCGAACGGCAGGAGCAGGACATCGCCGCTTTCCGCAAAGACGAGGCGCTCGCGATTCCGTCTGACTTTGCCTATGGCGTGCTGCCCGGCCTCTCCAACGAGCTCCGCCACAAGCTCGAGCGGCATCGGCCTGCGAGCCTCGGCCAGGCCGCGCGGCTCGACGGCATGACGCCTGCCGCGCTGATGCTCCTGCTCGCGCATGTGAAAAAGGGCGCCGCGGCCAAGAGCGCCTGAGCCCGGGATGAAACGCCAGTCGACGCCCGATCGCATCGACGGACCCGCCACGTTCGCGGAAGCCTTTAAAGTTCCACGTGAAACAATCCACAGGCTGACGCGCTACGCCGAGCTGCTGGCGCATTGGCAGAAAACGACCAATCTCGTGGCGCCCTCCACCCTGCCCGCGCTCTGGTCTCGCCATTTCGCCGACTCCGCGCAGCTCGCAAGCCTTGCGCCGGAGGCGCGACTCTGGCTGGATCTCGGCTCAGGGGCTGGCTTTCCCGGGCTCGTGGTGGCGCTTCTCAACGCCGGGAAAGCGGATTTCCGCATGCATCTGGTCGAAGCGAACCGCAAGAAATGCGCTTTCCTCGCCGAGGTCGCGCGCGCGACCGGTGCGCCGGTCGAGGTGCATGCGGAGCGCATCGAGGCGTTTGCCGAACGTGCCGACCGGGTCGCGCCCGATGTCGTGAGCGCACGCGCGCTCGCGCCACTGCCGCAACTGCTCGAACTGGCCGCGCCGTTCTTTGGCGGGCAGACGCGCGGGCTTTTCCTCAAAGGCCGCGACGCCGCAGCCGAGATCGAGGCGGCGCGTGATGCCTGGACGTTCGACAGGCGCCTGCATCCAAGCCTGACCGCCGCCGACGCGCATGTCGTCGAGATCACGAAGCTCGCGGCGAGGGCGCCCTGATGGGACCCGGCGCCCGCTCAACGCGCATCCTCGCGCTCGCGAATCAAAAGGGCGGCGTCGGCAAGACTACGACCGCGATCAATCTCGGCACGGCGCTCGCGGCCGTCGGCGAGCGCGTGCTGATCGTCGACCTCGACCCGCAAGGCAATGCCAGCACAGGGCTCGGGGTCGACCATCGCCCGCTCTCGACCTTCGACGTCCTCTCCGACCGCGCCGAGATCGCGCAGGCCGCGGTGCCCACGCATGTGCCGCAGCTCTCGATCGTGCCAGCCACGGTAGACCTGATGGCGTTCGAGCGCGAGGCGGCGAGCGCCGGCAACAAGCATTATCGCTTGCGCGACTGCCTCGCGGCCATGACGGCCGCCGAGCCGGCGGATGCTGCGACGACCTACATTCTCATCGACTGCCCGCCCTCGCTAAATTTGCTCACGGTCAACGCGCTTGCAGCGGCCGACGCCGTGCTTGTGCCGCTGCAATGCGAGTTCTTCGCGCTCGAGGGCCTGGCGCAGCTTCTCGGCACCGTCGAGGAGATCAGGGTGCGATTGAACCCGAAGCTGCAAATCCATGGGGTGGTGCTCACCATGTACGATCAGCGCACGAGCCTCTCGGACCAGGTGGTGAAGGACGTGCGGCAAGTGCTCGGCGAGAAGGTCTACACCACGGTGATCCCGCGCAATGTGCGCGTGGCTGAGTCGCCGTCGCACGGCAAGCCCGTGCTGCTCTACGATTATCGCTGCTCCGGCAGCCAAGCTTACATCCAGCTCGCCTCGGAAGTGATCGAGCGTGAGCGGCGCATGCGTGCGGCATGATCATCTATCGGCGAATCAAAGGGGAAGAGGAGAGGGCCATGGCGGCAGGCGCACAACGGAACAGCAGGCTCGGGCGCGGTCTTGCCTCGCTGATCAGCGGGGCCGAGAACGACCAGCGCAGCCTGCCGCTCGGCCTGATCAAGCCCGGTCGGTTCAATCCGCGGCGAAGCTTCGCGGACGCGCAGCTTGACGAGCTTGCGGCCTCCATCCGCGAGCGCGGGCTCGTGCAGCCGCTCGTGGTCAGGCCGTCCGCTACCGATCCCACGACCTACGAGATCGTCGCCGGCGAGCGGCGCTGGCGCGCGGCGCAGCGCGCCAACCTGCACGAGGTGCCCGTCGTGGTGCGCGCGCTCACCGATCGGGAGGCGGTCGAGATCGCCATCATCGAGAACGTCCAGCGTGAGGACCTGAACGCGATCGAGGAGGGCGAGGGCTACAAGCTGCTGATGGACGGACACGACTACACGCAGGAGGACCTCGCCAAGGTCATCGGCAAGAGCCGCAGCCACCTCGCCAACACCCTGCGCCTGCTACGGCTGCCCGAGGGCGTGCAGGAGTTGGTGCGGGAGGGCGCTTTAAGCGCTGGCCATGCCCGGGCGCTAGTCGGAAGGCCCGACGCCGCCGCGCTCGCGCTGCGTATCGTTAACGAGGGGTTAACGGTGCGCGATATCGAGGGCCTTACGCAAGGCAAGGCGCCGGCTAAGTCCAAGCCCAAAAAGGGAAAATCGGCCGACCTGAAGGCCGCCGAGGCGGAGATTCACGAGTCGCTCGGACTCGCCGTCGAGATCCGCAAAGGCAAAGGCGAGAAGGGCGAGCTGCGCATCCGCTACACGAGCCTCGATCAGTTCGAGGATTTGCGTAAGCGCCTCCTCCGTCAGCCGCGTTAGCGACAGCCGTTCCCTTCTTTCCTCATGCCCGGCCGAAGTGCCGGGCATCCACGAATTCCTTGTCATTGCCCGGCTTGACTGGGCAATCCAGTATCCCGAGGCAACGGACATTCATTGAGATCGTCGCTTACTGGATTCCCGCGTTCGCGGGAATGACAAGTCAGAGCTCGTGGATGGCCGGGACAAGCCCGGCCATGACGATTCTGAGAAGCGCATGGATCTAGCTCTTGAGAAACTCCTCGGCGTGGAACAGCGAACGGAACGGCACGCCAGCCTGCCGGTAAAGCTCGGCCGCGCCCTCGCCACGGTCGAGGATCGACAGCACGATGGCAACCTCGGCGCCAGCTTCCCGCACCGCGTTGACCGCATCGAGCGACGACCCGCCGGTCGTGGTCACGTCTTCGAGGATGGCGACGGTCTTGCCGGCGATGTCGGCGCCGTCGACGCGCTTCTGCGTGCCGTGGTCCTTCACCGTCTTGCGCACGAAGAAGCCTTGCAGATGGCGCCCGAACCCGGGGCTCTTCATGGCGACCGGCGCGATCAGCGGCACGGCGCCCATCTCGATCCCGCCGACGCAGTCGGCCTTGATGCCTTCAAGCTCGCGCAAGATCAGCTCGGAAAGAAGCGCCGCGCCGTCAGGATCGAGCATCGCGGGCTTCATATCGAAATAGTGGTCGCTCTCTTTGCCTGAGGCGAGAATGAAACGCCCACGGCGGAAGGCGCGCTGCTTGAGCAGCATGAAGAGCTTGTTGCGGAGGTCGAGCGTGTCGTCGCGCTGGTTCATGGCCACGGTCGATATAGGGCATGCATGCGCGGATCAAGTCCGGGCATGACGATCCGAGACGAGCGTCTTCGACGCAAGCGTCTTCGAGGTGAGCGCAAGGAGCATCCGCTCGGCTAAGGCGGCTTCGAACTCGGGCTGAAGGCGCGTGCGCCTGATCGCCTCCTGGATTTGCGGCAAGGCGTCGGCGAGGCGCCGCGCGCCCCATTTCTTGGCGTGGGCGAAAAATTCCGGCTCGCGCTTGAAGTGCGGCCTCGGACGGAGCGTGCGCAAGGCCTGGTCCGCGCTGCCCCCCTCGGCAAGCGTGGTGGCCACGCGATGCAGCTGGGTAAAGTGCCGGCCGAGCGAGGCCAGCGCCGAGGAGACGTCGGTGCCCGCGGTCGAAAGCCGTCTAAGCTCGGCGAGCGCGGCTCCCGGATCGCCCCCGCTTACGGCATAGACGAAGGTCTCGAGCGCGATCTCTGCCGCGTCGCCCACCACGGCCTCGACGTCCTCCTGGGTGACGGTGTCGGCGCCAGCTGCATAGAGCGCGAGCTTGACCACCTCCGCGCGCGACAGCGCCTGGTCGGCGCCGAGGCGCGATAGGAGATACGCTTTCGCTTCGCTGTCGATGCGCAGCCCGGCGTCGGACAGCTCCTGGTCGATCAGCTCGGCAAGCGTACGCTCGTCGCTGTAGCAGGGCAGCGCGGCGGCCGCCTTGTTCGCCTCGAACAGTTTGCGGAGCGCGGAGTCAGGCCTGAGATTTCCGGCCTCGACGATCAAGGGATGATCGAAGGGCGTGGCGAGCAGGGCTTTGAGCGACGGCACATCGAGACGCGAGCCCGCAGTCACGCGCACGACCTTGCCCGCAGAGAACATGGGGCCTGTGCGGAGCTCGCCCTCGATCCGCGCGGGGTCCTCGGCGAGGTCGCGGTCGTCTAATCTCACGATCTCGACGTCGCCTTTGCCAGCCCGCGCGAATTTCTCCGCGAGCGCGGCCGCGCGCTCGGCAACGAGGCCTGCGTCGGGCCCGTAGACGAGCATGGCGCGCGCCGCAGGATCGGGCGATCTGACGAAGGCGGCGACGGCAGAAGTCTTGTAGGCGACCATGATCATCCAACCAACTTGTCATGCCCGCGAAGGCGGGCATCCAGTAAGCGGCAAGCCAGGATGTGATAGGACAACGATACCCGCTTGCGCGGGAATGACAGGAAGCGACCTAAGCCGCGTTGCTGAGATACGCGGCGAGCTGCGTCTTGATGCTCTCGGCGACGGTCCGCGCCGCGCGGTTCTCCGCATCGTAGCGCGCGCGCACATTGGCGAAGATTTCCTGGTAGCGGTTATAGGGCGCGCGCGACATCGCGTTGCCTTGGAGCATGACCTTCCCGTTCGCGACATTGACCAGCTTGAAGCTCGCCTGCAACTCGTAGACCTGGCTGGTCGCATCGCCGGTAATTTGCACGAGCTGATCGGTCACGCTTTCCTTGACGATGATGTCGAGCCGGAACCTGGTGGGTGCCGCATAGCCGCCGCCCGTGTTCTCGAAGATCAGCTCGTTCCGCACCTTCTGCCCGACGCGGCCGGGAACGGGCGTGACGTCGACGGTCTTCATCAATTCGGGCAGGCGCGCGCCGCCGACCGTCGAGCCGCCGTAGAGCGGCTGGAAGCCGCATCCGGCAAGCCCGAGGCTCGCGGCGCCGATCAGCACGGCGGCAAAGGCAGAGCTACGCCACCACATTGACGATCCTCTGCGGCACGACGACCACCTTTTTTATTTTGCGTCCCCCTATGGCGCGGGCCACAGATTCGAGGCCCAGCGCCGCAGCTTCAATATCTTCCTTCGCGGCGTCCCGCGCAATCGTCAATTCGCCCCGCCGCTTGCCGTTGACCTGGACCGCGATGGTGACCGTGTCCTCCGCCAGGAGGGCAGGGTCGGCCACCGGCCAGGGCGTCTCGGCAAGCAGCCTCGTATGCCCAAGCGCGGCCCAGCCGTCCTCGGCAAGATGCGGCATCATCGGGGCGGCAATGCGGACGAGATGCTCGGCCGCCTCCCGCAAAGCATAGCGCATATCGCCGTCAGGCATGTAATCCAGAGTTTTGCAACCCAGAGGAGAGAGCATTGGCAAGCTCGTAGATCTGGGCGACCGCCGTGTTGAAGCGGAGCTTTTCGATCGAGGCGGTGACGGCGGCGACGGCCCGGTGGGTCGCGCGGCGGAGTTGCTCGGCTTCCGCGCCGAATCGATCGGGCGTGGCAGAGCCGGGCACGGCGCCCTTCGCGGCAGCTTCGCTTACCAGCCGCCAGACCCGCTGCAGGAACCTGTGCGCGCCCTCGACGCCGCCCGCGGTCCACTCGATGTCGCGCTCGGGCGGCGTGTCCGACAGCATGAACCAGCGCGCCGTGTCGGCCCCGTATTTGGCGATGATCGTGTCGGGATCGACCACGTTCTTCTTCGACTTCGACATCGATTCGACCGCGCCGATCGTGACCGGCTCGCCGGTCGCGGCATGCAGCGCGGCGCCGTCGCTGATCGTCACCTCCTCCGGCAGCAGCCATTTCCCGGCCGCGTCCTTGTAGGTCTCGTGCGTGACCATGCCTTGCGTGAAGAGACCGGCGAACGGCTCGTCGACCGTGACATGTCCGGTGCGATGCATGGCGCGGGTGAAGAAGCGCGCATAGAGCAGGTGCAGGATCGCGTGCTCGACGCCGCCGATATATTGATCGACCGGCAGCCAGTAGCCGACCGCGTTGGTGTCGGTCGGCGTCTGCGCCTGCGGCGAGCAGAAGCGCGCGAAATACCAGGACGAGTCGACGAACGTGTCCATCGTGTCGGTCTCGCGGACGGCGGCCCGCCGCATTGCGGGCAGGCGACATGTTTCCAGGTCGGATGGCGGTCGAGCGGATTGCCCGGCTTATCGAAGCTCACGTCGTCGGGAAGCTTCACCGGCAGATCCTGCTCGAGCACCGGCATGATCCCGCATGTTTCGCAATGGATCATCGGGATCGGACAGCCCCAATAACGCTGCCGCGAGATGCCCCAATCGCGCAGGCGATACTCGACCTTGCGCTTGGCTTGCGCCTTGCCGGCGAGCTTCTGCTTTGTCGAGCTTTTCGGCGACGGCGTTCCTTGGCGGCCGGCAACGTCGAGCCCGTCGAGGAACCGCGAATTGATCAGCCTACCGTCGCCGGTATAGGCCTCCTCGCCGATCTCGAAGTTTTCCGCGCTCAGCGTCGGGCGGCAGCACCACGGGCAGCACCGGCAGCGCATAGGCGCGCGCGAATTCGAGATCGCGCTGGTCGTGCGCAGGACAGCCGAAGATCGCGCCGGTGCCGTAATCCATCAGGATGAAATTGGCGATGTAGACCGGCAGCGTTCTCGCCAGCGACGAGTGGATGCTGAACGCGCACGCCCGTATCGTAGCCGCGCTTCTCCTGCGTCTCGAGCTCGGCCGCGGTCGTGCCGTGATGCTGAGTCTCGGCGATGAACGCTGCGGCGTCTGCATCCTTCGCGCCGACAGCCTTGGCCAAGCGGATGATCGGGCGCGATCGCGATGAAGGCCGCGCCGAACAGCGTGTCGGGCCGCGTGGTGAAGACTTCGACCTCGCCATGACCTTTGGGCGCGCTGCCCGTGACCGTCTCGAAGCGGACGAGCAGGCCTTCCGACCGTCCGATCCAGTTCGCCTGCATCAGCCGCACCTTCTCCGGCCAGCGGTCGAGGCGCTCCAGCGCGTCAAGCAGGTCTTGCGCGTAGTCGGTGATCTTGAACACCCATTCCGGCTGCTCGCGCTGCTCGACGAGCGCGCCCGAGCGCCAGCCGCGCCCGTCGATCACCTGCTCGTTCGCGAGCACGGTGCGGTCCACCGGGTCCCAATTCACTTTGCGCGTCTTGCGGTCGACGAGCCCCGCCTTCAAGAAGTCGAGAAACAGCCTCTGCTGCTGGTGGTAGTAGTCGAGATCGCAAGTCGCGAACTCGCGGCTCCAGTCGATGGAAAGCCCCATGCTTTTGAGCTGGCCGCGCATGGTGGCGATGTTGTCATAGGTCCATTGGGCGGGATGGACGCCGCGCTCGATCGCGGCGTTCTCGGCCGGCAGCCCGAAGGCGTCCCAGCCCATCGGGTGCAGCACGTTGTGGCCCTGTGCGCGCATATAGCGGGCGACGACGTCGCCCATCGTGTAGTTGCGCACGTGCCCCATATGGATGCGCCCCGAAGGGTAGGGGAACATCTCTAGAACGTAGTATTTCGGGCGCGGGTCGTCCTCGGCCGCGCGGAAGATGCCGCGCTCCTCCCACTCAGCCTGCCAGTGCTTCTCGCGCTTCGGCGCGTCGTAACGTTCCGCCGCCATGGTCTCAGTCTGTCCGTCGACGCCCAATTTGCGCGGCAATCGAACCCAAATGCCCGATGCGGTCAAGCTGCGCCGAGCGCGCGGGGCTGCTAGAAGCTTTCCATGAACCGGACGCACGAATCCATCAAGGAGGTCAAAGACCGGATCAGCCTTGTGCGGCAGGAGATCGCGCTGGCTTCCGAAGCGGCAGGGCGCAAGCTGGCCGGCGTGAAGCTCGTCGCGGTCACCAAGACCGTGCCGGCTCCCGTGATCGAACAGGCGATCGAGGCAGGCCAGCGCGTATTCGGCGAGAACCGCGTCCAGGAAGCGCACGCCAAATGGCCGGCACTGAAGGAGCAGCACGCCGGCATCGTGCTGCACCTGATCGGGCCGCTCCAATCCAACAAGGTCCGCGAGGCGGTTGCGCTGTTCGATTGTGTCGAGACTCTCGACCGGCCGAAGCTCGCCCGCGCGCTCGCCGAGGAGGTCGAACGCGCGGGGAGGTGCCCGCGCCTCTTCGTGCAGGTCAATACCGGCGAGGAGCCGCAAAAGGCGGGCGTGGCCCCTGGCGAGACCGAAGCCTTCGTCGCGCTTTGCCGCGACACGTTCGGGCTCGCAATCGACGGCCTGATGTGCATTCCGCCGCTCGACGAGGAGCCGGCGATGCATTTCGCGCTGCTCGCCAAGCTCGGCGAGCGGCTCGGCCTCGATGAGCTCAGCATGGGCATGAGCGGCGACTTCGCGCGCGCGATCCAGTTCGGCGCGACCTATGTGCGCATCGGCACCGCAATCTTCGGCGAACGTTCTTCAAACTAATATCTCATTCCGCTTCTCATCGTCCGCGAGGACGACCCAGTAATCGAGGCGCGTCGGGCATTGCGTACTGGATGCCCGCTCGCGCGGGCATGACACCTACCGTACGAGGATCGTCGTACGTGGCCGGGCTTGCGCAAGTAGCGATTGCAGATCGCGCATCGACAAGGCGATGCAGCCCGCGGTCGGCGCGTAACCCTCGCGCGGCAGATGCACGAAGATGGCACTGCCACGTCCACGCACGCGCGGCCGGTCGTTATGGCCGAGCACCAGGATCAAATCGTAGAGATGGTCCGCGCGTTTCAGCCGGTCGGCATTGCTGCCCGGCGCAAGCATCACGAGCCGGTTGTAGTTGCGGTCGGCGGGCTCTTCGCACCAGGCGTCGCCGTCGCGGATCGCGCGCACCGGCAATTTGCTGCGCGGTCTGGGCACGCGATCGGCGCGATAGAGAACCTGCCGGATGGGAAAGCGCCCGAGCGGCGTTGCGCCGTCGCCTTCGCGCTTCAAGGCGCGGACGCCGGAGCGGCCAAGCGCCGCGCGTCTAACGCCATGGGCGAGCCCGACGCGGGCCTCGCTCGGCCGGCCCGGCGCCCGGTTCACGACAATTGTCCGTGATCGCTTGATCCTCATGCGGACCCTACTTGTCCCAGGTCCAAGCCGCGCTTACAACCGGGGCAGCCCGAGCGAGCGAAAGGCCTGAAATGAGCAACGCGCGCAAGATCCTCATCGTCGACGATGACGACGAACTGCGCGGGACCTTGAGCGAGCAGCTTTCGCTGCACGAGGAATTCGAGACGGCGGTCGCCTCGACGGCGTCGGAAGGCCTGAGCCAGGCGCGCAACGGTCATGTCGATCTCGTGCTGCTCGACGTGGGGCTGCCCGACATCGACGGGCGCGAGGCCTGCAAGCTGCTTCGCCGCGGCGGCTTCAAGGGTCCCGTCATCATGCTGACCGCGCAGACCTCCGATGCCGACACGATCCTCGGGCTGGAATCGGGCGCCAACGACTATGTGACCAAGCCCTTCCGCCTCGGCGTGCTGCTCGCGCGCATCCGCGCGCAGCTCAGGCAGCATGAGCAGAGCGAGGACGCGGTGTTCGCCATCGGCCCCTACACGTTCAAGCCGGCCGCGAAGCTCCTGGTCGACGGCAACGGGGGAAAGATCAGGCTCACCGAGAAAGAGACCTCGATCCTGAAATACCTTTACCGCGCCGGCGAGCGCGTGGTGACGCGCGACGTGCTCTTGCACGAAGTGTGGGGCTACAATGCAGGCGTCACGACGCATACGCTCGAGACGCATATCTATCGTCTGCGCCAGAAGATCGAGAAGGATCCGTCGCAGGCCGAGCTGCTCATCACCGAGACCGGCGGCTACAAGCTCGTGCCTTGAGCACCCCGCGGTGTCATGCCCGCGAAGGCGTGGCATCTAGTAACCGCTGATCCCGCGCGAGATTGCACTCCGTTTGATTACTGGATCGCCCGGTCAAGCCGGGCGATGACAGACTTTGAGGTTATTCAATAACGAAATCCGCAACGACCGGCACATGGTCGGAGGTGCGCGGCCAGTCGCGCGCTGCATCGAGCACGCGCATCGACACGGCTGTTCCATCCAGCGCGCGCGTCGTCCAGATGTGATCGAGACGCCGGCCGCGATTCGACTTGCGCCAGTCGCGGTTGCGGTAGCTCCACCAGGTGAAGAGCTTCTCCGCGGGCGGCACGTGCCGGCGCATCACGTCGATCCAATCGTGCGAGGCCTGCACGCGCTCGAGCCGCTCGACCTCGGCCGGCGTATGGCTCACCACTTTGAGGAGCTGCTTGTGCGACCAGACGTCGGTCGGGAGCGGCGCGACGTTTAGGTCGCCGATCATGATCATGCGGTTGGTGCGCTTGCCGCGCATGCCGCCGAACCAGCAATCGAGCGCTTCCAAGAAGTCGAGCTTGTGGCGGAATTTCGGATTTAGCGCAGGGTCAGGGAGATCGCCGCCGGCGGGCACATAGACATTGTGCAGAACGAGCGGCTTCGTTACGCGATTGGCTTCGCCGAGCGCGATGGAGAGATGCCGCGCATGCCCACGCCCGCAAATGTCGCGGCGCTCGATCAGCTTGAAGGGGAGGCGCGATAAGGTCGCCACGCCGTGATAGCCCTTCTGGCCAGACACGGCGATGTGCGGGAAGCCAAGGGCCTGGAGCGCAAGGAGCGGGAAATTGCCGTCCTCGCATTTGATCTCCTGGAGGCAGAGCAAATCGGGGCGCTCTTCCCTGACGAAGCGCTCGACAAGGTCGAGCCGCAGCCTCACCGAGTTGATGTTCCAGGTCGCGAGCCGGAAGCGCATGGCGAACCAATTGCCCCCGTTTTCGCGCGCGTCAATCTCTCGCGGGCACACATCCGACATATGAACAAAAGAGAAGCCCCGGAGACGGGGGGCTCGGGGCTTCTCGGGTTCCTTATGGGGGGAACCTGTGACGGGGAGGGAAGCCCATCACAGGAAGCTAAGTAGACACGCGGCGCGGATTATCAAGCCGTCGGCCCGGGCGAGGGCGATTTGTCTGGGGTGGCCCAAAGAAAAGGCGCCCAACCGCTGCGCGTGGTTGGGCGCCCAGAAGCGCGTTTTTTCGCGCGCGTGCCGGGAGGGAAGCCGGCACGAGCGAACCACACCTTCGGCTAGACGGGGGGCACTACCGATGAAAAGTGGTGCAGTCCGCTTCTGCTGTAAGAAATAAGGAGCTTTCAGGGCGATTTCAACAGGCGCCCCTGGAAAAATTTAACAGATGGTAAACGCCTGTCCCAAGACGTTGATCGCCTTATATTTTTCTTCGCGCACCAAGCGTCCCGCCGGGTGCCTCACGCTCCGGTCCGGCCTTAGCGGAAAGGCTGGAATGTCGTTGTCGAGGTGAAGAAATCATTCGCCACCCGACGGCCCGAAACGACGTCGGCGACAGTGACGCTGGTGGTGAGGCCCTGCCCGTCGGTGATCTGCCACTGCTTGAGCTTGAGGTCGGGGTTGGCGTCGAACATGAGCTTGATGCGCCCGGCTGCGTCGCCCGATTTGTCCTCGAGCGAGATGGCGAGCGAGCCTTGCTGGCTTTCGACGCCGACGATGCGCGCGTCCCGCCCAAGGTCCACGGTCGCCGCGAGCAACAGGCGGAAGGGCGTCGACTTGATGGGATATTTCTCCACCGTCTTGAGGCCCGCATCCTCGATGGCGAGAAAGGCGCCGTCAGCGACGATCCTGAGCGCGCTCGGCGGCGCGTAGTCGAACCTGATCTTCCCCGGGCGCTGCACGTAGAAGCGGCCGGAGGAGCGCTTATTGTTCGGATCCACCTGCTCGAAACGGCCCTGCAAATTGGTGATCCCGTTGAAATAGGCGTTGATACGCTGACCGCCTGCGCCTGCTTGTCGCCGATCAAAGGCGTCGGCGTGGTCGCGGCTTCCACCACGGCCTCCCATGCGGCGCCCTCGTCCATGGCTGAGGAGGGAAGCTCGTCGTCGGGATCGATCGCGCCGGTCGTCTCATCGTTAAGCGAGGGCCGGAGCTCGTCCTGCGGCTCGGTCAAGCTCCGGGGTGCCTGGAGCGTTCCGACATTCGGGGTCTTCTTGGCGACCGACGTCGCGCCGTCTTCCGCGAATGCAGGTGCGGCCGCGAGCCCCCAGACGAGGGGCAGACCAAACACGATCACGGCGGCTCGGCGGCTTGTCATCCACCCCCCTCTAAAGGACTGGCGCAGCTAAAAGAACAGAGGCAATCGATAGATGATTTAGGCAAATCTGGTCAATCTGTGGACAGCGTCACTCATGATCCCCGACAGCCCCCTTAAGCCAAGTTTTCGGGCGATTTTAGGACCAACGCGCTTGCCCGAGAACCCCCTTATCACTGCCTCTCTCCCCCTGTTGCGGTGCCAATTACGGTGCCATCTAACCCAAGACGCGAGAAAAGATTGCCTCAGCTTGTTTGGCTGCGTCGTTGTCCTCGCCGCCGAGTAGATGGCAATAGGTGTCGAGTGTGATCGACGGCTTGGCGTGCCCCGCCCTGGCTGAGACGACGTGGACCGGCACGCCGCTCTTGAGGAGCAGTGTGATGTGCGTGTGCCGCGAGACCGTGGAAGGTGATCCGCTTTAGCCCGCGGCCGGACCTTATTGGTAAGCTTCGGACAGAGTGTCGGGATGGGAGCATCTCGCCAAGCGGTGACGTGGACACTAAGTCTGGCCTGCCCCGAGACCAACCTTTAGCCGCTGCTCTAATTGCTCTTTGCGGTGCTGTTGTTCTCGGCGTTGTCCTGCACCGCTGTATCGCTCGTCCCCGGTGCCGTTGGGATTTTAGATCGTGACTTCTTGGAGTTCGCGGGGCCTACGATCCATTTTGTTGATTCACCCAAGCACATATTCGCTGCGCACCAATCCGCTCTCTTATGATGAACGTGGTGGCACTCGCTCATGCAGAGGCTCCATCTAGTGTCGCAAGCAAGCTCCTAGCACAGTTTTTTGGCCTGGAAAATCATTAGTAACAACACGACTACAGAAACTCTCGTAATTGTTTTCATGAAAGTTCTCCCACTACAGACCCACTGATAAAGTGCGTTCGCGGACGAACGCACTTGGGTCGGTGCTGATTGAAATGCATTGAGCCAAGAGCATCGCAAGATGTGAGAAAGAATGCTACAGGCTTATCCGTGCAACTGCATTGTTGCGGAGAATTGGATGCGCAAGCCTCTCGTCATTCGGCTGGCTTTGCTGCTGATCGTAGCCGCGATTTTCGTCCTCGGCTCTTCTTTCCACGCAAGTGCGGGCAAGAAATGCGTCACCATCGGCAATAAGCGCGTCTGCTTCGAGCAGGGCAAAGGCGGGTGAACCCAAGCGGTTCAACTGCGAGTAAAGCCCAATGTGTCGCAGACCAGGTTAAGCTCGACAGGCGTAATAAGTTCGGCGCTTGCTGCCGAGCTAAAGAAGGCATCTGTCCGCCTGACCGTCGAAGCGGCGCGCCGCTAAACTGTTGTCCAGAAGGCACCACTTTTCGCGAAGGAGCCTGCCGGCAGACAATTGTCCGCCAGGGACTGTTGGTACGCCTCCTCACTGCCAGCGGACATGCGGGCCCGACAAATTTCTCGTAAGTCAGACCTGCTACGATCCCTGCCCGGCAGGCACCACCGGCACGCCGCCCAACTGCTCGCCTTCCGTGCCGCCTGCAGGTGGCACCAAGCCATACTGCATAACCTGCGGGGGGCCAGGGTGCCTCCAAAAGCCTCCCGCGTGCCCGTCGGCTTAACAACCTGCACGGACGTGCCAGGAAAGACTTACTACAACTGCTGCTGTCCCTGAGGAGTAAAGGCCAACGAATTGTCTAGCGCCGCCAGCGTGCGCGCATTCTCGATAAGAGCTTTTCTTAGTATCGTCTGCGGAGTGACAAATCCCACATCGAAAATCCGGGAGGCGCATTAGATTCTCATCATTCTGATGGAGGATCTCATGAATACCACCGACCGCAACTCCCTCTACGTTCTGATTTGCAGCCTCGCCGGCACTCTGATCAGCCTTCCCGCAGTTTGGTACATCACCGCTGCCGCTCTGCTCCTGGCCTGGTTGCCTAAAGCATCAACCCAATTGGTGACGGATAGGAGTGCACGCCATGACCAACCCCCGTGCAATCGTAACCAGCGCTCTAGCGACCACGATGATTAGTCTGTTCGCGGCCTCGATTGTAAGCTCAGCGCTGCCGCCAGATGCCACGACCACAAGGGACCGGTACCTAAACGGTTCGCCCCATGCTCGTCTTTACCAATTGTCGCCGATCCCCGCTGGTGCCGATTGGGGCCGTTCCTGAGCCGTGTTGAGCACTTAGCTGAATTGCGGGGCTGCCCGTGGGACGTGGGCAGCTACTTAGGCTTCCTCTTGGCGAGCGCCTTCCCCACAAAATAGGTAGCGCTGACCGTAGAGGCAAAAGGGCGCCGGCCGAAGCCGACGCCCCTGCGTCAGGATGAAGGGATAGGGTGCCCTTGACCCGCATCTGGCCGCATACCAACCTCCGCATTCAAAGGGGAGGAGGGAGATCCCCGTAAAGGAGCGGAGGGGGCAGAGGGAGTGGAGGGGGGTAAAGGAGCGGAGGGGGCAGAGGGAGTGGAGGGGGTAGGATTTTCGCGTGCCTTCCGTAACGGTCGCCATCCCAATCACCGTCGTAACCGCCGTAGTGCCCACCCTCCTCGTCATCGCGCCAATTTCCACGGTCGTCATGCTCGCCGTACCAACCCTTGCCGCGCTCATAGTTTCCGTCATCAGCTCTTGCGGGCGCAGAAACGGCGATTACCGCACCCATACAAATCGCAAGGGCGATCGCGCGTTCATTTGCGTGGCAGTCGTGCTTCTGTCGCTAGCCCGTAGAAGCCTCAGGACGGGCGTTTCCCTCCCTAAAGCCCGCCACGGCCGCAGCACTGCCAGCCATGACGGAGCGGCGGGTGATGCCACCGCCTTGATCTTCACGCCATCATCGGGACAAACGTCGTCAGATAGTTTCCGAAGTCGTCGCGGATTTCCCAGGCAATGTCTTCAATGCCGCCTGTGATGTCCTCGTTGTCTAAATCCCCGCGGTTCATGCCCTGAATAGCCGCCGTCAGGGCACCAGCCTTCCGTGCCAGATCGTTCAAGCGGTCAGCTATTCTACCGGGCTAAGATTGCTGTGCGTCATCACTCCCTCCTTCTGTTGGCCAGGAGGCGAGCGCGTGCCCAATGCCGGACGCTGGTGCTATATCGGGAATGGTCATCGCGAACCCACTCTCCTGAGGTTTGCGTGGCAAGTCGTGGCCGGGAAGGGTGTCCACCCCTTCTCGGCTGCGCGCATTGTGCCATGTTTCGCTTCAGTCTGTCCCCGGATAGCTCCGGTGCCAATCCGGTGCCAAAATTGCGCGGAATGGCCTTAGTTTTTCGGTCGGCAAGAAGTCTGGTCAACTTCTTGGCAGTCTAATGCGGCTGGGGTAAGTTTAATAAGGCTGCGCCGCTTCGTCACCACCGACCAGAATTTCGCGTTTTCCCGCGTGGTTAGCTGCCCCGATCAGCCCTTCCTTCTCCATGCGCTCGATCAGCGAGGCAGCCCGGTTATAGCCGATGCCGAGCCGTCTCTGCACATAGCTCGTGGAGGCCTTGCGGTCGCGCAGCACGATCGCCACGGCCTGGTCGTAGAGCTCGTTGCCCGACTCGCCATAGGTCTCGGCGTCCTCGCCGTCCTCTCCGCCATCGTCCTCTTCCTCGGTGACGGCTTCGAGATAGGCCGGCACGCCCTGCTTCTTGAGATGGCGCACGACCTTCTCGACCTCGTCGTCCGAGACGAAAGGACCATGCACGCGCATGATACGCCCGCCGCCCGCCATGTAGAGCATGTCGCCCTGGCCGAGCAACTGCTCAGCGCCCTGCTCGCCGAGAATGGTGCGGCTGTCGATCTTCGAGGTGACCTGGAAGCTGACGCGCGTCGGGAAGTTCGCCTTGATGGTGCCGGTGATGACGTCGACGCTCGGACGCTGAGTCGCGGTGATGAGATGGATGCCGGCGGCGCGGGCCATCTGCGCGAGACGTTGCACCGCGGCCTCGATGTCCTTGCCGGCGACCATCATCAGGTCGGCCATCTCGTCGACGATGACCACGATGAACGGCATCGCGTCATAGTCCATCTCTTCCTGCTCGTAAATGGCGCGGCCGGTGGCGCGGTCAAAACCGGTCTGCACGGTGCGCGTCAGCACCTCGCCTTT
This sequence comes from uncultured Alphaproteobacteria bacterium, assembly GCA_963832515.1. Classification (GTDB taxonomy): domain Bacteria; phylum Pseudomonadota; class Alphaproteobacteria; order Rhizobiales; family Methyloligellaceae; genus Methyloceanibacter. The sequence goes on along the minus strand of CAWHUE010000004.1, from coordinate 5,107 downwards.
GGCTTCCGCCTGCAGGACGCGGGAATTGTAGCCCTTGATGTCGCGCACGCCAAGCTTGGACATGCGCTTGTAGCGCTCCTCCATCTCGCGCACCGTCCATTTCAGCGCAACGACGGCCTTCTTGACCGGTATAGGCGTTGAGCCTATCGGGGCGGTTGAGCGTGACGATCATCAGGGAACCATCGAGATCGCAGGTGATGTGCTGGTAGCTCAAAACGCGTTCCCCTGTTCATGCCTTTTGCGGTTGATGGATCGATACCGCCGTCATGCCCCGAGAACAATGGGGGCGGGGGCTGATCGGCATGCAGGGCGCGTATGTCTGGCCGTGGCCGAGTTGGCGTGGCGCACTAACAATGCCACAGTCCCGCAAAACAGACATGCGCGAGGGAGAGCAACATGGCCGGTGTGAAGCAAGCCCGGGACGGCGCCGTCGGTGTCCTGACGCTCAACGAGCCGGCGAGCCTGAACGCCATGACGCCCGATCTGCTCGGCGCGTCTCGCCGCCGCCATCGGCGAGATGACCGACGATGCCGACGTGCGGGCGCTGGTGCTGACCGGGGAGGGCCGCGGCTTTTGCTCGGGCCAGAACCTCAAGGCTTCGAGGCGCTCGGCAATGACATCGTCGCCGGCGTGATGCGGCATTCTACTGGCCGGCGTTTCGGGCGCTGCGCGAATGCCGCGTGCCGGTGGTGGTGGCGGTCAACGGCGTTGCGGCCGGCGGCGGCTTCAGCCTGGCGATGGCCGGCGACATCATCGTTGCGGCGCGCTCGGCGAGTTTCATCCAGGTGTTCAGCCGCATCGGTCTGGTGCCCGATCTCGGCTCGACCTGGCTGCTGCCGCGCCTGATCGGCCGCCAGCGCGCGCTCGAGCTGATGCTGCTGAACGAGCCGCTGTCCGCCGAGCGGGCGCGGAGTGGGGTCTGGTGCGGCAGGTGTTCGATGACGACAGCCTGCTCGACGAGGCGATGAAGCTCGCGCAGCGCCTCGCCGACGGGCCGACCCGCGCGCTGGTCGCCACGCGCGCGCTGATCGAAGAGAGCGAGCACGCGAGCTACGCCGCCCAGTTCCGCCGCGAGATCGAGACCGCAGGCCGAAATCCGCCGCAGCGAGGATGCGCTGGAAGGCCGCAACGCGTTTGTGGAAAAGCGCCCGGCGAGGTTCAGCGGGCGGTAGCGTTCTTCGCCGCCGCGAAGTCTGTCTTCGCTACGCTTAGACTACGCCGAACACGCTTCGGCCTGCCGGTCTGGGGTGGCTGCGCCACACGTAGCCCGAGGCCGAGCGTGGCGGGTTTGGCAGATCGGATCTGCAACCAGCCCCGTTATGCGTAGCTTGTCAGCGGGAAATCACGTGCGATCCTGAAGGCCATCGGCGTTGTTCTTCCGCCTGGCTCGCTCCGATTTCCCATCCTGCGCCGGCCCAGATCGCGTCTACGACGCCCAGCACGCCCGCGGCGTCACGTACGAAAAAAATGTTTGGTGCGGCATTGGTCTGCAGCGCCCGGTCTTGACCGTTGGTTTGAAGTTTTAACAGGCACCAAAGATCAGTGAGTTTGGTCTCATGACGATCATCGAGTTCCGCGATGATTTGGGTGTCGCTTGATGATCTGCTCAAAACATGAGTTTGAAGCGTCACCTCAACTGTATCGTCTTCAACCTTGACGGCGAAGCGGCGCATGAAAGCCGCACCAAGCCAGGAAATCCTGACTTCGGCCGCTGATGAAATGTTCTCTTTGAAATGTCTGCCGGCCACGAACTTTTCATGGTGAGGAAGTGCGGATGTTGTCGGGGGATCGAATGGTTCTGCCGGCGCTCGGTGTCGGGAGCAGGTAACCCTCGGGCCTGGAACCAGCGCCTCAAAGCCGGCGCGTGCCGGGTTTTCTTTATTCGACGTTGAGCCGTCGCCGGCGGCGAGAACGAGCAAAAATGGGAAATCAGGCTTAGCGGCGGGCGCATTTTTGGCTTCCCTTGATTTTTTAGCGACGTAAACAAGGTAAACCGCTAACCTCGCATGTAAATCTATTCATTAACACTTGGTTAAGCGTAAAAAGTAAGTATAATAACTCTTAATATTACTTTAAATTTGAATTTATATTTGTTTATAATTACAGATATGAGATTTATTACTTGTATTTACTGGCTTTAGGGGGGCGTGAGACTTGAGGCGTCGTTCGCTTCCATGATCCGGGGGATGCTGCGTTCGAGGACTTTTGCAAGTCATTCGCATTTGCAGTAAGGTTCCGCAGTCGCCACCGGCCTGCAGCCCTCAAAAAGGTCTTTTCCTCATGCGTTTGCTCCGTTCCCTGTCTCTTCTGGCGGCGCTCTGCGCCGCTCCCGCCGCCGTCCAGGCCGCCGGCAATCTGGCCGGCCAGGAACCGATCGTGGTCACGGTCGAGCTCGGCCGTCCCGGCGAGCATGCGTTCGTGCCCAACAAGCTGCGCTTCGAGACCGGCAAGCTCTACAAGCTGGTGCTGAAGAACCCGAGCAACGATCCGCATTATTTCACCTCGCACGGCTTCAGCCAGATGATCTTCACCCGCAAGGTCCAGGTCACGCAGCTGCGCGACGGCAAGACCGTCAACCTCGCCGAGTTCAAGGGTGCGATCCGCGAGATCGAGGTTTATCCGGGGGCGTCGGCGGAATGGTGGTTCGTGCCGGTTGCGACCGGGAAGGTCACCGATCTGCGCTGCGGTATCTCCGGCAGCGACGGCAAGACCCACGCCGATCACGGCATGGTCGGCGAGATCGTCATCGAGTGAGGGGATAGCGTGTTAGCCAGACGGTCTGGTCGCGCGGTGTCTGCGTCTTGCCGTTTGGAATGCTCTTGAGTGCATTCACCGTCGAGGCATTGAGACAATAATCTTCATAGTTCCGGGCGGAAACGCCGATCTCAAGATCGTTGTTGCATTGGGCTTTCCGCTCGCATGAAATGCACACGCGCTCCATGTCGCGCAGCGCCGCCGGTTCCGAACGGGCCAGAGCCGCTGCATCGATGCCAAGGACCTCCAGCAGCCGAGGCAATTCGTCGGCGGCACGCGGGCCCCGGCGTACAGAATCGTTCAAGGTCGGTCGGCGCCATCCCCAGGTCGCGTGCGATATCGTCGAATAAGCCGGTATCGAGATGGCGGATCTCGCGCATTTCGCGGCGGTGCCTCAGCCAATCGCCGAACACGTTGATGAGACCATCGACAATCGGGAGGGATTTGAGTGCCGGTTTCATGTAGTGCTCCTTTGCGGGATTGACGCAGATTTGGGCTCGAAGCCGACCAGCGCGGGGCCGTAACAGACCGCGAATCCGAGGAAGGCCGCCGCCCAGGCGAACGCCGCGACGATGCAGCAGCGGCACGCTGTGCGACGGCTCCAGCACCGCGCAGATGCGGGCCAACGCGGCAACGATGATGGAAGCGTAGATCGCCTGGGTTGCCGACCGACGCTGTCAGTTGCTGGCCTGTATGCCCGAGCGAAGCCCGGCTCATCACCGCCAGCGTCATGACGCCCGCGGCTCCGCGCCATCCAGGCGTGGACGCCGGCGCCGGCCGGCACCATGCCAAAGGCGCTGCAGGCGTTGAGCAGGAAGCCGATCGGCACGAAGGCGTAGCCGATGTGAAGGATCAGCAGCAGCCGCTCGCGGCCGGTCCGATAGCCGGCCCAGCGTCCGAGCCGGACCAGGTGCATGGCGCCGGCGAGCAGCGAGCGCATAACCGGTCGCATATGCCGGCAGGCGAAACGATCCAGCAACACCAGCGCGATGGCGCCGACCGCGACGCGTCAGCATGTCGAAGCGCGCGAACGGCACCGGCAGCCGGCCCGGATTTTCCTTGACCAGCCAGTTGCGGGTGAAACTCGGAATGATGCGCCCGCCGATCAACGAGATCAGGAGCACGACGACGGCGATGCCGACGCGGATGCTGTATTCGGCGGCGCCGTTGAAGCGCGCCTCCAGATGGAATGCGACGTTGCCGGCCAGCAGCACGAGGATCAGCAGCACGACGCTGAGGTTATTCCACTTCTTGCCGGCAATGATCTCGCGGGCCGCTGCGGCCGCGATCAGCAGCAGGAAGCTGCAGTCGACCAGCATGGCCGCAAGCCAGCCGGTCTCGGCCGAAAAGGTGACGCATGCGCGGCCCGCGATCCACAGCGCGACGAGAAACATCAGCGGACGTCCGCGCAGCGGCAGCCGTCCTGTCCAGTTCGGAATCGCCGTGAACAGGAAACCCGTGATCACCGCAGGCAGGAAGCCGTAGAGCATCTCATGGACGTGCCAGTCACGCGGAATGAACGCGGAGACCAGCCTCAATTCCCCCATGAACACCGGCAGCCACACCAGGATGGCAAGAGCGGCGTAGATGGATCCCAGCAGAAAGAACGGACGGAAGCCGTAGGAGAACAGCGCCGGTCCGTCATAGGTTCGTGCACTCATGACGGCTTCCTCGTTCGGCGGTCACTTCTCGGCGGTCTTGGTGGCCGCGAGCTTTTCGAACAGCCCTGCCATCACCTGCTTGGCCTTGCCGACCTGCGGAACGGCCTTGGCCGCGTCGACGTTCGTCGGCGTGCCGACCACGACCATCGCCACCATGCCCATGCCGTAGTGCGGCAGGCACTTCACGCCGTAGATGCCGGGCTTGTCGAAGGTCACGGCGACGTCTTCACCGTTCTTGCCGAGGAACGGCGTCGCGTCCGCCGGCAGCATGCCCTTGATGGTCTCGGCATTGTGGCCCTTGTCGGTGGCGACGAACTTCACGGTGTCGCCCGGCGCGACCTTCACCAGCGCGGGCTCGAACACCATCGCGCCCTCGGCGCCCTTGTTCAGCATCTTGACCTCGATCTCGGCCGCGAAGGCGCCTCCGGCCATGGTCATCAGGACCGCCGCGGTCGCCAGCATCAGCATCTTGCGCATTGTCGTTCTCCACGTTTTCCGGCGCCTGGGCCGGTTCGACGGTGGTTTACGGGAATGACCGGGACACTCGTTGCGCCAGCGCAAGTTCAGGCTTGATCGTTGCGCGGCTATTCGCGGTCTAGGTTCCGGAACCGAGGATTCCCATGGCGAAGATCGACAGTTCACTGGTCGCGGACCTGCCCCTGTTCGCGGGGCTCTGCCATCGCCGACCTGGA
>CAWHUE010000003.1:40000-82311 GCA_963832515.1 uncultured Alphaproteobacteria bacterium | reverse complement strand
CCATAGCAGCCGGCACCTAATGCAGCTTCCGCCGCTTGGCCCGCGCGGCCGACGGCACGGCGCGATGCAGCTGCCTGCAGGCGAGGTCCTCGTCGAACAGCTCGGCAAGCTTCTCGGTTATGACGCCAGCAAGCTCCTCCGCGTCGGTGACGGTGACGGCGCGGCGATAATAGCGCGTCACGTCGTGGCCGATGCCGATGGCAAGCAGCTCGACAGGCGAGCGCGTCTCGATCTCGTTGATCACCTGGCGAAGGTGACGCTCCAAATATGACCCGGAGTTGACCGAGAGCGTGGAATCGTCGACCGGCGCGCCGTCGGAGATCATCATCAGGATGCGGCGCTGCTCGGGCCGTGCGAGCAGCCGGGCATGCGCCCAGGCGAGCGCCTCGCCGTCGATATTCTCCTTGAGCAGGCCCTCGCGCATCATCAGCCCGAGATTGCGGCGCGACCTGCGCCAGGGCGCATCGGCCGATTTGTAGACGATGTGGCGGAGGTCGTTCAGCCGTCCGGGGAAGGGCGGCTTCATCGCGTTCAGCCATTGTTCGCGGCTGTGCCCGCCCTTCCAGGCGCGAGTGGTGAAGCCCAGAATCTCGACCTTGACGCCGCAGCGCTCGAGCGTGCGGGCGAGGATGTCGGCGCAGCACGCCGCGACCATGATCGGCCGCCCGCGCATCGAGCCGGAATTGTCGAGCAGCAACGTCACCACCGTGTCGCGGAAGGAGGTCTCGCGCTCCTGCTTGAAGGTCAGCGGATGCATCGGATCGACGATCACGCGGGCAAGCCGCGCCGCGTCGATCATGCCCTCGTCGAGATCGAAGTCCCAACCGCGGTTCTGCTGCGCGAGCAGGCGCCGCTGCAGCCGGTTGGCGAGCCGCGCCACGGCGCCATGCAGCGACACGAGCTGCTTGTCGAGAAAGGCGCGCAGGCGATCGAGCTCGTCAATGTCGCAGAGCTGCTCGGCATTGACGATCTCGTCGAACGCGCGGGTGAAGACCTTGTAGCCGAAGGCTTCCGGGTCATCGAGCACCGATGCTTCCCGGCGCCACGGATCGGAGCGGCGCGGCAGCTCGGACGAATCCGCGTCGCGGTCCTCCGGGTCCGCGGAACTCTCGGCCATGGCGTCGAGCATCTCCTGGCTCAGCGCCTGCTGATCCACGCGCGACTCGGCGGACGGATCGCTGCGCGGCTCGCCTTGCGCGTCCTCGTCCTCGCCCTCGGCGTTCTGCCCCTCTTGATCCTCGCCGCCCTGGTCCTGCTCGTTCTCGGACTGCTCGAGCTGGTCGGCGAGATTGAGCGCCGAAAGGAGCTCCCGCGTGAGCCGCCCGAAACCGTCCTGGTCAAGCAGCATCTCGGGCATGCGGTCGAGCACATTGCGGGCACGGCCCTCGATGAAAGGCCGCCAAAGATCGACAAGCGTGCGCGCCTTCTCCGGCGGCTTGAGCCCGGTGAGCCGCTCGCGCACGAGAAGGGCGAGCGCGTCGGGGAGCGGAGCTTCGGAGCGCTCCTTGGCGTCGGCAAAGCGGCTCTTCTCGTAGCGCTGCTCGATGCGGGCGGAGAGGTTCGCGGCGACGCCCCGCATGCGCCGCGCGCCGATCGCCTCGACCCGGGCCTGCTCGATCGCCTCGAACACGGCGCGCGCATCGCCACCGCCCGGCACGAGCGTCTCATGCAGTTTGGGATCGTGGCAGGCGACGGCCAGCGCCGCGGCATCCGCGTGCCCGCGGATCACGGCGATCTCGGTCTTGTTGGGGACGCGCGACGGCTCCGGCACGCGCGCGATCTTGCCGGCGAGGCCGGGCGGCTCGGTCGTGAACACGACTTCGAGCTGGTTGTCGGCGGCGATCGAACGCGTGGCGAGCGTGACGGCGCGCTTGAAAGGATCGAGCGGGGCTTCTTTCCGCTTGGTGAACGAGGTCATGTTCGGCTCAACATCTTCATGTGCTCGTCATGGCCGGGCTTGTTCCGGCCATCCACGATCGCGGCCTACCGGCGAAAGCCGGTATCCAGAATCATACGCTCAGTGCCTGCCGCTTTGGATTCCGGCTTGCGCCGGAATGACGACAGGCGGCAAGCCTCGCTCTAGCTCAACGCGACGTTGGCGGTCGATTGCGGCAGGTCCTCGCCGAAGCAGCGCTGATAGAACTCCGCGATCAGCCCGCGCTCGAGCTCGTCGCATTTGTTGAGGAAGGAGAGCGTGAAGGCGGTGCCGACATCGCCGAAGATCTCCGCGTTCTCCGCCCAGGTGATCACCGTGCGCGGGCTCATCACCGTCGACAAGTCGCCGTTGATGAAGGCATTGCGCGTAAGCTCGGCGACGCGGACCATGTTGGAGATGATCTTGCGTCCGGCGTCCGTGTTCCAGCTCTTCGCCTTGGCCAGCACGATGTTCACCTCGTCGTCATGCGGCAGGTAGTTCAGCGTGACGACGATCGACCAGCGGTCCATCTGGCCCTGGTTGATCTGCTGCGTGCCGTGATAGAGGCCGCTCGTGTCGCCGAGACCGATCGTGTTCGTGGTGGCGAACAGGCGGAAGGACGGGTGCGGGCGGATGACCTTGGACTGATCGAGCAGGGTCAGCTTGCCCGACACTTCGAGCACGCGCTGGATCACGAACATCACGTCGGGCCGACCCGCGTCGTATTCGTCGAAGCAGAGCGCGGTGTTGGTCTGCAGCGCGTAGGGCAGGATGCCCTCGCGGAACTCGGTGACCTGCATGCCGTCCTTGATGACGATGGCGTCCTTGCCGACGAGGTCGATGCGGCTCACATGGCTGTCGAGATTGATGCGCATGCACGGCCAGTTGAGCCGCGCCGCCACCTGCTCGATATGCGTCGACTTGCCGGTGCCGTGATAGCCCTGGATCATGACGCGGCGGTTGTGTTTGAAGCCAGCCAGGATCGCGAGCGTAACGTCGCGGTTGAACTGATAGTCGGGGTCGATGTCGGGCACGTGCTCGTCGGCACGCGAATAGGCCGGCACTTCGAAGTCGGTGTCGATGCCGAATACCTGGCGCACGGAGACCGACATATCCGGAAGACCGGCGCCATTGCGGGCAGCTTCAAGAGTCATGTGGGTTAGCGCCTGTTTCGTCGCGGTTCAAAGGGGGCGCCGCACGGGCGCCATGGTCTGAGGTGGGGAGGGGCGGCCCAGCGACTTACGCAAGCCCCGCCTGCCGCAGATAATTATAGGCTTGGATCACTTCGCGCAACTTGTCCTCCGACGAGCGGTCGCCCTGGTTGTGGTCGGGATGGAGCCGCTTAACGAGCTCCTTGAAACGCGCCTTGATGTCGGCCTTCGTGGCGGTGTCTTCAAGGTCAAGCTGGCGCAGGCATTTGCGCTCGGCGCGGCGGATCGTACGCGCAGGGATCCCGTCGGCCGTGGCGGCGCCGGGAATGCGGTCGTTGAAGAAGCTGAACGGATCGTAGGTCGAGAAGCGGTGCACGAAGCCGCCGGCGCCGCCCGGGCGCGCGCCGTTCTTGCGCCTTCCATCGCGCGACCAGGCGTTGACACCGATCGACCAGGTCGGGCGGTGGCCGGTGGTGTCGGCCTTCTGGTGGCGCATTACCTCCTCGTCGGGGAGGCCCGAGAAGTAATTATAAGTCTTGTTGTACTCGCGGACGTGATCGAGGCAGAAGCGGTGATACTGGCCTTCGCGACCGCGGCCCTTGGGCGCCGGGTAGAGGCCGGGCTCCTTGCAGCCTTGGTGCTCGCATGGCGGGAACTGATCGCGCAGCAGGCGGCTCTCGTCAGGCTTGACGCGCAGGCGGTCGAAGAATTTCGAGTCGAGCTTCATGGAATTTGCATTATGGGAAGCGGTCCGGTCCACGACAAGCATGGCTCGTGAGCGGCAAAGAGAGTAGTGTGTCCGGTTGCCCTGTTTGAGCGAAGCGCGATGTCCGTCGAGGATCAGATCAGAGAAAAGTTGACGCGAGCCTTCGCTCCGGTCGCGCTCGAGGTCGTCAACGATTCGCACCGCCACGCGGGCCACGCCGGCTCGCCCGGCACGGGCGAGAGCCACTTCGCCGTGAAAGTCGTGTCGGCGGCCTTCGCAGGCAAGTCGCGGGTCGAGCGCCACCGCCTGGTGAACCAGGCGCTCGCCGCGGAGCTCGCCGGGCCGGTGCACGCGCTCGCGATCGACGCACGGGCGCCGGACGAAGGGCGATAGGACACAGCGGCCGACGCCCCGCGCGTTCTCAGGACCATATCAGAAAATGAAAAGTGCCCGTCCGATTTGGGACGGGCCCGAAATGTCTATGCGCCGTGAGATCGCGTTCGCCGCGATGCGCGGATGACTGGCATCAGACGTCGCTCATCTCACGATCAGGTCATCTTTCGGCGCTGGCTTCGGCGACGGTCCTACCGGCGTGGCGCCGCTGCATTGCGCGGTGCAATTCGCGTAGCACGTCTTAAGCGCGGCCGAACCCTCCTTGTGCTTGTCGTCGCAGCCGAACTTGCACTTGCCGACGCAGCTCGACGCGCTACTTCCGCCGGAGGTGTTGCCAGGCTTCGACGTGTTGATACCGCCGCTTCCGCCAGTGCTGTTACCACCCTTCGCCGCGGATCCCTCTTCTCAGGCTTGTATTCGTTCTCGTAGTCGCCGCCCTTTTTTCTTCCGCCGTAGTGCTCATCGTCCTCGTCGCTGCCTCCACCCTGCCAGCCGCCGCCCTTCTTGCTGCCGCCGTAACCGCCGCCGCTGCTTTCTTCACCGCCCTGCGGCGTACCGTAGTGTCGCCCCAGCCGGCGACTTGAAGGAACGCGTCCGGCTTGCTGACCTAGCGAAGCCACAGCCGATCGTTGCTGCGGCGACCATTCTAAGAATTGGGCTGATCATCGTTCCTCCGCGTGAACGGCTTTCCATCTCGGTGCAGCGGAAAGAATTGTCGAGGGCATCGCGCCAGGCCTAGGTGTGAGGCCGTCCTGTCGGTTCAGGACCGCCTCGAAATCTCACCTTCGCCTCAGAGACCAGGCCCACATCTCGGTGTGCAGTTAGGCATGCACGTTGGGTCTAGCTTGAAGGGCGTATCGCTATTCTTGGCGTCCTCCTCGCAGCCCCTTCGGCAATTGGCTATGCACGCGGCTTGAGCCGCTTTGCTGCTGCCGCCGGTGTTGCCGCCGCCGGCCGTGCCCCTGCCGCCACCGCCACCGCTGTCGAGCCGCCGTCTTTCGACTTGCCGCCGTAGCCGCCCCAATCGTCCTTCTTTTTGGGTTTGTACTCATCCTCGTAGTCGCCCTGTTTCTTTTTCGGCTTGTAATCGTCGTCCTCGTAGCCGCCGCTCTTCTTCTTTTTCGGCTTGTACTCGTCCTCGTAGTCGCTGCCCTTCTTTTTGGGCTTGTAGTCGTCGTCTTCGTAATCTCGCTCTTTTGCTTTTTCGGCTCGTAGTAGTCGTCCTCTTCGTAGCTCTTTTGCTTTTGTCTGCCCGCCGCCGTAGCCGGCGAGCTCGAGAAAAGTATTCGGCTTCGCGCCATTGTCAGCGAGAGCCGCGAAGGCGAGTGAACACCCTGCCAGGACGGCGAGGCTAAGACCTAGGTTGCGCATTCTCTTTCTCCTAAGTGAGCAACTGTTGCACTATCCGAGGCGTCATTCGATCCGCGGCTGCCGCGGGCAACCGGTCATTGGCAACCGGCCCCGCACTGATCCATGCATTGAGTAAAGGCGCGGCCTTCTTCGTTTTTGCACCTGACAAACTGGCAGTTCTTCAGGCATTGCACGGTGTCGTCGCCGCCACCACCACCGCCGCCGCCGCCGTTGCCACCGCTGTCACCGGTGCTGGTCCCGCCGTCGCCTTTCGATTTGCCGCCGTAACCGCCCCAATCCTCCTTCTTCTTACCGCCATAGCCGCCCCAATCGTCCTTCTTCTTGGGCTTGTACTCGTCCTCATAGTCGCCGCTCTTTTTCTTCTTAGGCTTATACTCATCCTCGTAGTCGCTGCTCTTTTTCTTTTTCGGCTTGTATTCCTCCTCGTAGTCGCTGCCCTTTTTCTTTTTGGGCTTGTAGTCGTCGTCCTCGTATTGCTTTTGCGGCTTCTGGTAGTCGTCCTCTTCCCAGCTCTTTTGCTTTTTCTGCCCGCCACCGTAGCCGGCGAGCTCGAAAACAGCGTTCTGGCTCGTGCCTTCTGCAGCGAGTGCGGGGAGCGCGAAGGCGCAACCGATCAGCGCGGCGGCGGCGGTTCCAATGAATGGTTTACGCATTTTATTCCTCCGAAAAGGTCGTGACTGTTGATGTCTCTTCAATTGACGTCTTCGCTCACCGACATTTCGGCGTGCAGGCACTCATGCAGGTGTTGTACTTGCCTGAGCCCGGCACGGCGGACACGGTGCATGAGTCCTTGCAGTCTTCCATGCACTGGGCTGCGTTGCCTTGGCCGCCACCTCCGCCGCCGCCATTGTCACCGGTTTGCGGCTTGCCGCCGTCATCGTCGTCTTGCGGCTTGTCGCCGCCACCGTTATCACCGCCGTGCGGCTTGCCGCCGTAGCCGCCCCAATCCTCTTTTTTCTTCTTGGGTTTGTATTTGTCCTCGTAGTCGCCGCTCTTTTTCTTTTTCGGCTTGTACTCTGTCCTCGTAGTCGCTGCTCTTTTTCTTCGGCCTGTGCTCGTCCTCGTAGTCGCTGCTCTTTTTCTTCGGCTTGTACTCGTCGTCCTCGTATCCGCCCTTCTGCTTTTTGGGCTCGTCGTCCTCGTAGTCGCCGCCCTTCTTCTTGGGTTCGTAGTCGTCGTCATCGTAGCTTTGCTGCTTCTTGCTCTGCCCGCCGCCATAGCCGCTTGGCAGCACGAGGGTCGTCTCGCCGGGATCGACATGAGACGTGCCGGGTTGCGCTTTGCTGGTGTCGCTGGTCACAAGACCGGCAGCCCCGATCACTGCGACCGCTACAAAAACTATCGATTTCATGGAGGTCTCCAGAAAGAGGGATTGCGGGCGTTAGTTTTTCTGCGGTTCTCCGATGCATATCTCCGACGGCAGCGCGTGAGTGAGTATTGCGCGCAACTCTACAATAACACGCGCGTTCCGCGGAGTTGCATCGGTTTTTAAGAACGGTGATGTGTAGCGATATGAACTCTTAGTGAAGGCACGTTGTTTGCGAAAAGGAGCGTGCGAAAATCATGCGAAGTCTTCGTGCCTTTGCGGAATTTGTTCTCGACAAAGCCTCGATAACTTGACCTTCGGCAAAAGGTCCCGCGCCTCGCGTCGCAGCTCGCCGAATGAAAATTCTCTGCCGAACCCTAGAACCAAGGAGCTAATCCGAAAAGCGCAATCCTGTTCCTCCGCGGTCCTACGCCTCTATTCCCACTCTGTAGATGAACCGCGGCTGAACGAGCGGTAAGCCGGCGTAAACCTGCGAAGCTTTTTGATTTGTGTAGAGCGACAGCTCGGACCGTCGCGTCGGATGGCGACGAATTGGCCCCGTTATCCAGGCTGCCCGCATTCCTTCTTGAGGAAAGCGGTCAGCGTTTCCGTCGGGACATCGCGCTCCAAATAGGCCTGGCCGATGCCGCGCACGAGCACGAGCGCGAGCTTGCCGCCTTGCACCTTCTTGTCCTGCGCCATGAGCCTGAGGAGCTGGCCTGGCGTCGGCGCCTTGCCCGGGATGTCGGCGATCTTCGAGGGGAGTCCAACCTTGGCAAGGTGGCGCTCGACGCGGAGCGCATCCTCCTTCGGGCAAAGTCCCTGCTCGACCGAATAGGTGAAGGCGAGGCGCTGGCCGATGGCGATGGCTTCGCCATGCAAGAGCCGCTCCGAGTAGCCGGCATAAGCTTCGAGCGCGTGGCCGAAAGTGTGGCCGAGATTGAGCAAAGCGCGCGTGCCCGTTTCCTCGCGCTCGTCGGCCGCGACGATGGCAGCCTTGGCGCGGACGCTCGTCTCGATGGCGCGGCGTGCGCTCCGGTCCCTGCGTCCGCAAACACCTTCTCCCAATGCTTCTCGAGCCACGAGAAGAACGGCGCATCGCCGAGCAGCCCGTATTTCATCACCTCGGCGTACCCTGCGCGGAATTCGCGGGGCGGAAGCGTGGCGAGAGAGGCCGTGTCGGCGAGCACAAGGCTAGGCTGATGGAAGGTGCCGATCAGGTTCTTGCCCTGCTTGGTGTCGATGCCGGTCTTGCCGCCGACCGAGGAGTCGACCTGGGCGAGCAGGCTCGTCGGGATCTGCACGAATCGCACGCCGCGCCGCAAGATGCTCGCGGCGAAGCCCGCGAGGTCGCCGATCACACCGCCGCCGAGCGCGATCACGCAATCGCCGCGCTCCACCCCAAGATCGAGCAGCGTCTCGCAAAGCCGCGCGCAGCACCGGAAAGCTCTTGCTCTGCTCGCCGGGCGCGACCACCGCATCGCCGAGAAAGACGCCTGCGCCTCGAGGCTCTCCTTAAGTGGCGCGAGATAAAGCGGCGCGACATTCGCATCGCTCACCACGGCGCAGCGCGCGCCGGGCAGCGTCGAGGCGATGCACTGGCCCGCCTGCGCGATCAGGCCATCGCCGATGAAGACGGGGTAGCTGCGCGTCCGCGAGCGCCACCTTGACGACGGCCTCGCAGGCGCCGTGGGCGAGCGTGTCGGTCGTATCGTCCATCATCGCCCCTTCTTGCGGCGCGCCCGGCTTTGCGGCCTTTTGTGCCGCCGGCTTCGCCTTGCAGCCGAGCTTCGCGCCGAGCGCATCGATCACGGCGTCGACGATCACCTCATGCGGCACGTCGCGGCTCTCCACGGTGATGTCGGCCTCGGCATAGACCGGGTAGCGCGCCTCTATCAGCTTGCGCATGACGGTCTCGGGGTCGACCCCGGCAAGCAGCGGCCGGTGGTCGCGTCGCGCCGACGCGCTTCATCAGCACGCGCAATTCCGCCTTGAGCCAGACCGAAACGCCGTGTGCCTTGATGTTGGCGCGCGTCTCTTCGTTCATATAGGCCCCGCCGCCGGTCGAAAGCACCTGTGGCGCCTCTTGCAGCAGCCGGGCGATCACCTTGCGCTCGCCCTGGCGGAAATAGGACTCGCCGTGCTCGGCAAAGATCTCGCTGATCGTGGCGCCGGCGGCGTCCTCGATCTCGCTGTCGGCGTCGACGAAGGGGAGGTCGAGGCGGGCGGCAAGCCTCCGGCCGAGCGCGGTCTTGCCCGCCCCCATCAGCCCGATCAGCACGATGCTCCGGTCGCCGAGCCCCTCGCGAATTTCGGCGAGCGCGCCCGCCGGTCGTCTTTCTTCTGCTCGGCCAGAATTGAAGCCATCGCCGGGTCTGCTGCCACGCGCGTCCGCCGCGTCCGCGCCCAGCCTGCGGCTCGCTGCGGTCCAATTTCCCACGCTGGCCGGGCCCTGTCGAATCGTCCATCATGCGAATGAGAGTAAGGCGCTTGCACCGATTTCGAGTCATAATACCGCCCTGTTAGCGGCTAAAAGACGGTTAGCGACGCGAGCGCCCTATGCCGACACTGTTCCGTTTCCTCATGATTGTAGGGCTGTTCGTCGGCAGCATCGCTGGGGGCCTCTATGTGCTTGCCGAATATTTCCAGCCCGCGCCCAAGGAAATCTCCAAGGCGCTCCGCAACGTCAAGGTGCGGGCCGATGAAGATCGACCGGCTCCGCGCCCGCGCCGCGGCCCGCGCCGAGCGCCGATGCGGGCGAGACCGTCGCTCCCGTCGGCGACATCACCGGCCGGGCCGGGAGCCGCCGCGCGCAATAGGCCCGCGCCGCTCCGCGCAAGGGCCTGAACCTTGGCCGCCAAAGGGGGATCGCGCGGCAAAGGCTCCTCGGAGCGTGGTTCCTCCGAGCTTCCGCTCTTCCTCGATATGCTGACGGCAGAGCGCGGCGCGGCCAGGCACACGATCGATGCCTACGCCCGCGACCTCTCCGAGTTCCTCGCCCATCTCGCCGCCAAGGGCCCGACGGCGGCCGACGCGACCTCCGATCATCTGCGCGCCTATCTCGCAGCACTTGCGCGCAAAGGGCTCGCGCCGACCTCACGCGCGCGCAAGCTCTCGGCGATCCGCCAGTTCTTCCGCTTCCTGCTCGCCGAGGGCATGCGTGCCGACGATCCAAGCTCGGCGATCGACAGCCCGAAGCTCGGCCGCCCGCTCCCGAAGATCCTGTCGCTCGCGGAGGTCGAGACTGCTGCTGGACACCGCGAAAGAGGCTTGCGCGCGCACGGGCGAGGGCGTGGCGCGTCGCCGCGCGCTCCGGCTCTATGCGCTGCTCGAAACGCTCTATGCGACCGGCTTGCGCGTCTCCGAGCTGATCGCGCTGCCGCGCGCGGTGCTCACGGCCGACGACCAGGTGCTCACCATCAAGGGCAAAGGCGGCCGCGAGCGGCTCGTGCCGCTGAACGAGACGGCGCGGCAGGCGATTGCCGCGCATCTCGACGCGGTGCGCGCGGACGAGGCGCAAGGCAAGCGCATCTCGCCTTGGCTCTTTCCGTCGTCGGGCGGGCAGCACCTCACGCGCCAGCGGCTCGGCCAGGAGCTCAAGGCGCTTGCCATCGCATCCGGCATCCAGCCGTCGCGCGTCTCGCCGCATGTGCTCCGCCACGCCTTTGCCAGCCATTTGCTCGACCGGGGCGCTGATCTGCGCACGGTGCAGCAGCTTCTCGGCCATGCCGACATCTCGACCACGCAGATCTACACGCATGTGATCGAGGAGCGCTTGCGCCGGCTCGTCGAGCAGCACCACCCGCTCGCTCAGGCTCATTTAACCAGGCGCGGCTAGGGTTTCCGGGCGGCCGGCGCGCGGCATCCGCGGTTGACAGGGTGCCCCATCAAGGCCACTTAAAGCCGATTCCATTGCCTTATCTATTTCCGACGACCAGCGCGCCTGACCCCCAAGGCAAGCCAGAGGCTGAATGCGCACTTATCTCGACTTCGAAAAGCCGATCGCGGAGCTTGAAAGCAAGGTCGCAGAGCTGAAGACGCTCGCTTCCGCCGAGCGCTCGGTCTCGATCGAGGAGGACATTGCCAAGCTCGAGAACAAGGCGCGGGAGGCGCTGGTAGAGACCTATTCCGCGCTCACGCCCTGGCAGAAGACGCAAGTCGCGCGCCACCCGGAGCGCCCGCATTTCCGGCACTATATCGACGCGCTGGTGAAGGATTTCACGCCGCTCTCGGGCGACCGCTTTTTCGCCGAGGACCAGGCCATTCTCGGCGGCATCGGCAGGTTCACCGGTCGCTCGGTGATGGTGATCGGGCACGAGAAGGGCTCCGACACCGAAGGTCGCATCAAGCACAATTTCGGCATGGCCCGGCCCGAGGGCTACCGCAAGGCCGTGCGCCTCATGGAGATGGCCGACCGCTTCGCGCTTCCCGTGATCAGCCTGGTCGACACGGCCGGCGCCTATCCCGGCATCGGCGCGGAGGAGCGCGGCCAGGCGGAGGCCATCGCGCGATCCACCGATTGCTGCATGGGGCTCGGCGTGCCGATCGTGTCGGTGGTCATCGGCGAAGGCGGCTCCGGCGGCGCGGTCGCCATCGCCACGGCGAACCGCATCTATATGCTTGAGCACGCGATCTACACCGTCGCCTCGCCGGAGGCGGCCGCCTCGATCCTCTGGCGGGATTCCTCGCGCGCGGTGGATGCGGCCACCAACATGAAGATCACCGCCCAGGACCTCTTGAAGCTCCGCGTGATCGACGGGATCATCCCCGAGCCGATCGGCGGCGCGCACCGGGACGGGATCGAGGTGGTCAAGGCCACCGGCGAGGTCGTGGCCGAGGCGCTGGCGTCCTTCGACGCGCTCACGCCTGACCAGATCCGCAAGGACCGCCGGGAGAAGTTCCTCGCCATGGGCCGTCCGGCCTAGGCCCCTCCTTTTCTGGCGAAAATCGCGCCATTTTTTTCGTCCCACCGCGCGGGCAAGCAGCCTATACTTCGGCCAAATCGGGCGGGAGGAAGCAGGTGCGCCTCTCAAGAAGCGCTAACTTCTCCTTTACCTTTCGCATTCGATCTTGACCGGGGTGCGCAAGGGGCACTCGCGTATGCTTCGATCACGCTTCATCACGGCGGTTCTTGCCGCGAGCGCGGCCGCTTGCCTCGCCGTGCTCTCCGGCTGCGGCCAGTATTCGCCCGCCTATCTGAAGCCGCTCTCGACCAAGACGCGCGCGCTCATTGCCGAGAAGGGCATGGCCGAGGACGCGCCGATCCTGATCCGCGTGTTCAAGGCCGAGTCCGAGCTCGAGGTCTGGAAGCAGCGCGAGGACGGGCACTTCTATCACCTCAAGACCTATCCGATCTGCTCCTATTCGGGCGGGCTCGGGCCGAAGATCAAGCAAGGCGACAAGCAGGCGCCCGAAGGCTTCTATCTCGTCTCGATGGACCAGCTGAACCCGAGGAGTAAATACTACCTCTCCTTCGATCTCGGCTTTCCCAACGCGTTCGATCGCGCCCATGGGCGCACCGGCGCCAATCTCATGATCCACGGCGACTGCACCTCGTCAGGCTGCTACGCCATGACCGACGGGGTCATGGAGGAGATCTTCAGCCTCGTGCGCGAGGCGCTGGTCGGCGGGCAGGCCAATATCCAGGTGCATGCCTTCCCCTTCCGCATGACCGAGTCCAATTTGGCGAGCCAGCAGAAGCATGAGCATTTCAACTACTGGCGGAACCTGAAAGAGGGCTACGATTATTTCGAAGCGGCGAGGCTCGAGCCGAAGATCACGGTCTGCGAGAGGCGTTACGTGATCAACGCCGTCTTCGAGGACGAGGCCGCGCGCTACAGTGCGACAGGCAAATGCCCCCGCTACCGCAAGGCGCAGATCACGGCATTCAAGCCGCTGCCGAAGCCGAAGGCCACGCAGGTCGCCACGACCAGAAAGCCTCTCGGCAGCGTGCTCAATCTGAAGTTCGGGCCGGCCAAGCCCGCCTATACGGCCTTCACTCTCGGCCCCGCCACGCCCGACCTGCCTGCGGTGAAGAAATAGTTCGTGCTGTTTGCTTCTGCTGTCATGCCCGCGAAGGCGGGCACCCAGTATCCACAATCCTTTCTTTTTGATGTGGGTTAGTGACTACTGCGTCACCCGCCTTCGCGGGTGATGACACGCGTTTACGCATAGTGTCTGATTGCAGACGGTGACATGAAATCGCTGCTCACACTCCTCCTTGTTGCGCTCGCCGGCGCAGGCGTCTACCTCTTGCTCACGCCGGGCGGGCGGCAATTGCTCGACCGCGTGTCCATCAACTGGACGCGCGCGGAATATAAAGCGCTGCACCGCGCCGGCAAGAAGCTCCCCGGCACGCCTAACCTTGCCCGGCTCGACGAGAGGCTCGCCGCGAAGGGCGTAAAGCTCGGCGTGCCGATCTTCACCCGCATCTTCAAGCTCGAATCGGAGCTCGAGCTTTGGGTCGAGAAGGGCGGCCGCTACGAGCTCTTCGCCACCTATCCTATCTGCCTCTGGTCTGGGCGGCTTGGGCCGAAGCTGAGAGAAGGGGATAAGCAGGCTCCGGAGGGCTTCTATACGGTGGACACGGACGCGCTCAATCCGAACAGCCGCTGGCACCGCTCCTTCAATCTCGGCTTCCCCAACGCCTTCGATCAGGCGCATGGCCGCACGGGCTCCTTCCTCATGGTGCACGGCGGCTGCACGTCGGTCGGCTGCTACGCCATGACCGACGCTGTGGTGGATGAGATTTGGCGCATGGTGACGTCGGCGCTCGATGGAGGCCAGGAGCGGTTCGCGGTGCAGGTCTTCCCATTCCGCATGACCGAGCGCAATCTCGCCGTCCGGCGCGGCGACCGCTGGGCGGGTTTCTGGGCCGAGCTCAAGCGCGGCTACGATCTGTTCGAGAAAGACCGGGTGCCGCCCGTGGTCAGCGTGTGCAAGGGCCGCTACGCGTTTGCTTCCGGCACCGCCGGCGCGCCGGTGCAAGCCGTCGAGACTTGCCCGCCGGAAGTCGCGGGGAACTAGTCCTGAGCACAGCCGCTCGTTCCCGCTCTCCCCTTTGGGGGGAGGATGAATAGGCGCTAAGCGAAGGCGCCGTGGCAGTGCTTGTACTTCTTGCCCGAGCCGCAGGGACAAAGCGCGTTGCGCTGGACCTTGCCCCACGTGTTGGGGTCGGCAGGATTGACCGCAGTAGCGGCTTTGCGCGAGCGCTCGGGACGCGTCCCGCCGCGTCCATTGCCGGCGCCCGCGGACTCGAGCGCGAACTCGTCCTCGCCGGTCGTCGGGTCGAGATGATGCGCCTCCATCGGCGGAAGCTCGGGCTGATCGAGCGACGGCACGTCCTCCTGGCGGGCAAGCTCCACATGCATGAGCTGGCCGGTCACCGCCTCGCGCAGGCGCGCCAGCATGTGCTCGAACAGGGTGAAGCTCTCGCTCTTATATTCGTTCAGCGGGTCGCGCTGGCCGTAGCCGCGCAAGCCGATCACCTGGCGCAGATGCTCGAGCGTGACGAGATGCTCGCGCCAGAGATTGTCGAGCGTCTGCAAGAGCACCGCCCGCTCGATCTGCCGCATGATGGTGGGGCTGAAATCGGCGGCCTTCTTGGCGAATTTCTCGTCGGCCGCCTTGACCAGGCGCTCGTGGATCTCGGCCTCGGCGATGCCTTCCTCGGCCGCCCAGTCGGCGAGCGGCAGATCGAGATCGAAGATGTTCCCGACCGCCTCCTTCAGGCCGTCAATGTCCCACTGGTCCGCATAGGATTTTTCGGGGACGTGCGTGGCGACCAGGTCGTCGATCACGTGCCGGCGCATGTCGGCGATGGTGTCGCTCAAATCGGCATCGGTGAGAAGCTCGCGGCGCTGCTCGAAGATCGCCTTGCGCTGGTCGTTCATCACGTTGTCGTATTTGAGCAGGTTTTTGCGGATGTCGAAGTTGCGCGCCTCGACCTTGCCTTGCGCCTTCTCCAGCGCCTTGTTGATCCAAGGATGGACGATGGCCTCGTCCTCTTTCAGGCCGAGCGTCCGCAGCATGCCGTCCATGCGCTGCGAGCCGAAGATGCGCATGAGATCGTCCTCGAGCGAGAGGAAGAAGCGGGAGCGGCCCGGATCGCCCTGGCGGCCTGAGCGGCCGCGCAGCTGATTGTCGATGCGCCGGCTCTCGTGGCGCTCGGTGCCGATCACGTAAAGACCGCCGGCGTCGAGCGCCGTCCGCTTCTTGGTGGCGACCTCGGAGGCGATGTCCTGACGCTTCGCCGCGATCTGCTGCGGCGTCGGCTCCGTGCCCTTCTCCTGCTGCTCGGCGATCCAGTCCGCGATCAGCATGTCGGGATTGCCGCCGAGCTGAATGTCGGTGCCGCGGCCGGCCATGTTGGTGGCGATCGTCACCGCGCCCGGCACGCCGGCTTGCGCGATGATACCCGCCTCTTGCTCGTGATAGCGCGCGTTCAGCACCTGATGCGCGACCTTGTCCTTCTTGAGCAGGCCGGAGAGGATTTCGGACTTCTCGATGGAGGTGGTGCCGACCAGCATCGGCTGGCCGCGTTTGGTCGACTCCTTGATCAGCTTGATGATGGCACGGTATTTCTCCTCCGCGGTGCGATAGACCTCGTCGTCCTCGTCGTCGCGGATCATGTCCATGTTGGTCGGCACCTCGACCACGTCGAGGCCGTAAATGTCCATGAACTCGTCGGCCTCGGTCGCCGCCGTTCCGGTCATGCCGGCGAGCTTTGCGTAGAGCCGGAAATAGTTCTGGAAGGTGATGGTGGCGAGCGTCTGGTTCTCGGGTTGGATCGACACGTGCTCCTTCGCCTCGAGCGCCTGGTGCAGGCCCTCGGAGTAGCGCCTTCCCTGCATCATGCGCCCGGTGAACTCGTCGATGATGATCACCTCGTCGTTCTTGACGATGTAGTCGCGGTCGCGCTGGAAGAGCTTGTGCGCGCGAAGCGCCTGCTGCACGTGGTGCACGACGGTGACGTTCTCGATGTCGTAGAGCGAGTCGCCCTTGAGCAGGCCGGCCTCCATCAGGAGCCGCTCGGTGCGCTCGTTGCCCGCCTCGGTCAGGGTCACCGTGCGCTGTTTCTCGTCGAGCTCGAAGTCGCCCTCGATGAGGTTGGGGATGAACTTGTCGACCGTGTTGTAGAGCTCGGAGCGGTCGTCCAGCGGGCCCGAGATGATGAGCGGCGTGCGCGCCTCGTCGATCAGGATCGAGTCGACCTCGTCGACGATGGCGTAGAAGTGCCCGCGCTGCACCATCTCCTGCACCGTGAATTTCATGTTGTCGCGCAGATAGTCGAAGCCGAACTCGTTGTTGGTGCCGTAGGTCACGTCGCAGGCATATTGAGCGCGGCGCTCCTCGTCGGAGAGGTCGTGCACGATGCAGCCGACGCTCAAGCCCAGGAACTTGTAGATGGCGCCCATCCATTCCGCGTCGCGCTTGGCGAGATAGTCGTTCACCGTGACGACGTGCACGCCTCGGCCTGCGAGCGCATTGAGATAGACGGGGAGCGTGGCGACCAGCGTCTTGCCTTCGCCGGTCTTCATCTCGGCGATCTTGCCGTCATGCAGCACCATGCCGCCGATCATCTGCACGTCGAAATGGCGCTGACCCAGCGTACGCTTGGCGGCCTCGCGCACGGTGGCGAAGGCTTCGGGGAGGAGATCGTCGAGCGTCTCGCCCTTGGCGAGGCGCGCGCGGAACGCTTCGGTGCGGGCGCGCAGATCCGCGTCGGAGAGTTTCTCGACCTCAGGCTCGAGCGCGTTGATCTTGGGGACGACCGGCCAGTATTTCTTGAGTTTCCGCTCGTTCGAGGAGCCGAAGAGCTTGCTGGCTAGGGTGCCGAAGGACAGCATGGGTCTTGAGCCTTTAGAAAAAGCGGGAGCTTTCCGGGGAAGCCGATCCCCCATCAAGCCTCGGGAAAAGGACCGAAAAATGCCGGGGAGCAAACGCTGGTGAGACATAGGGGGGGCGCCAATCCTTGTCAACGCGACCTGGCTTCGCGCGGCGACGCCGCTAGCGGAGCGTTCCCTCGCTGGGCGCGAACAGCCACGCCGATAGCGGCACAGCCAACAGCGCACCGGCCGTCTGCGCCGCCATGAATGCCGGAACCCCGGACGGGGCGATGCCGGTGAACGTATCGGTCCACGCCCTGGCGACCGTGACGGCGGGATTGGCAAAGCTCGTGGACGCCGTGAACCAATAGGCCGCGGCAATGTAAAGCCCAACCAAAGCCGGCACGCTGTCAGGCCGAGCGCGCTGTGCGCCGATGATCGCAAGCACGAGGCCGAAGGTGGCGAGGCTTTCCGACAGCCAAAGCGCCAACCCGCTCCGTTCCAAGGTTGCGACCTGCAAAATCCGCTGCTCGAACATCAGATGTGCGGCCCAAGTGCCGAACACTGCGCCAGCAAGCTGGGCGCCCATGTAAAGGCCGGCGATGCGTGGCGAAAGCTCGCGGCGGAGCGCGAAGGCGAGTGTGACCGCCGGGTTGAGATGCGCGCCGGAGACCGGCGCCAAAATCGTGATCAAGACGACGAGGATCGCACCCGTCGTCGCCGCGTTGCACAGCAGGGCCAGTGCCGCGTTGCCGCCCGAGAGCCGCTCGGCCATGATGCCGGAGCCGACGATGGCCGCGAGGAGAAACGCCGCACCGATCCCCTCCGCCGCCAGGCGCCGCGCAAGACCGGGCGTGGACACGGCGCTTAAGCCGATTCTCGCGATGGCTTGGAATAGGCGCCGCCGATCTCGTCGAGATGGCGCTGCAGCGACAGTCTGCTCAGGCTTTCGATCGGCAGATTAACGAAGATAGAGATGCGCTGATTGAGGATGCAGTAGGTGTCGTCGAAGGCGAAGGCACGCTCCGCCTCGCTCCCTTGCGCCTTGGCGGGATCGGGGACACCCCAATGCGCCGTCATCGGCTGGCCCGGCCAGACCGGGCAGGGTTCTGCCGCGGCGCTGTCGCAAACGGTGAACACGAAATCGAGCTTTGGCGCATCGAGGATGGCGAATTCGTCCCATGGCTTCGAACGAAGCTGCGCGACGTCGTGGTTCATCCGCTGCAGGAGATTGAGCGCAAGCGGATGGACATGCCCGAGCGGCTGGCTGCCCGCGCTATAGGCGTGGAACTTGCCCCGTCCTTCCCGATTCAGGATGCATTCGGCCATGATCGACCGCGCAGAGTTGCCGGTGCAAAGGAAGAGAACGTTGAGGGGTTCGGAACGTTTTGCTTGCATCGCGCTTCTCCGTCATTTTGCGCAGCAGCCGGCAAGCGTCGCCTCGATCAGCGGCACGCACGTGTCAGGCTTGCCGCGGCAACAATCCTCGATCAGGTAGGACAGGAGCGCGCGCGTGCCTTCGAGGTTCGCCGCATAGATGACGGAGCGCCCCTCTTTCCGCGCACCGACGAGCTTGGCGCGGCTGAGCACGGCAAGATGAGCCGACAAGGTGTTGTGCGGCACCGCGAGCTTGCGGGCGATGTCGCCTGCGGCCATGCCGTCGCGCCCAGCGCGCAGCAGCAACCGAAAGATTTTGAGGCGGCTTTCCTGGGCCAGTGCCCCGAGGGCGTCGACGGCGTGTGATATATCCATGTGTCTAGACTTATCGAAATGTTGCGGCTCGATCAAGCCCTCTAGCCGCTGAACTGCCCAGATTTCGCCGCTTGGCAACCTGCCGCGCCGGGGCTAAAACGCCGCCCGGGGAAGCAAACCCAACCCGCTCGGGTGCCCATGCAAGGGGCAAGCCCCGGGCCTCAGAATGAGGACAATTCCGTGACAATCCGGCCCGCGTTGCTGCTCCTCGCAGCCTTGATCGTCCTTGCCCTGCCGCTTTCCGCCGCCGCCGACGATCCGGTCGTGGCGCGCGTCAACGGCTTCGACATCAAGCAGTCCGATCTCGATTTCGCAGCCTCCGAAGTCGGGCCTCGGCTTGCCAACTATGTGCCGGCCGACCGAAGGCGCGTGCTCCTGCAATATGTCATCGAGAACGAGCTGATGGCGGGCGCCGGCGAACAGGACAAGCTCAACGAGGCGCCGGGTTTCAGCGACCGGGTGAAATATCATCAGCGCCGCGCGCTGCGTGACGCTTATTTCGATTTCGAGCATTCGCAACGCGGTGCCCGAGGCCGACGCGAAGAAAGTCTACGAAGAGAAGATCAGCCAGATCAAACCCGAGCAGGAGGTGCGCGCGCGCCATATCTTGGTCGAGACCGAGGACGAGGCCAAGGCGATCCTCGAGCGGCTGAAAAAGGGTGAGGACTTCGCCACGCTCGCCAAGGAGAAGTCGAAGGACTCCAACGCCGAGGGCGGCGATCTCGGCTTCTTCACGCGTGGCCAGATGTTGAAGCCGTTCGAGGATGCTGCGTTCGCGCTCGACGTGGGCAAGATATCCGATCCCGTGCAGACCCAATTCGGCTGGCACGTCATCAAGGTCGAGGAGAAGCGCGACCAGGCGCTGCCGGACTTCGACCAGGTGAAGGAGGCGATCATCGCCCAGCTCGTGCAGCAGAAGGCACAGCAAGTGGTCACCGAATTGCGGGATGCCGCCAAGATCGAGATCGTCGACCCGGAGCTGAAAAAGTCGATGGAGCCCGGAGCACCGTCCGGGATGCCGGCGCCTCCAGGTGCAGGCGCGCCGCCGGCTGGTGCGGGCTCGCCGCCGCCTGCAGGCACGCCGCCGGCCGGGGGCGCAAACTGAGGCTTCGCCTGAGCGCTGCTTGAGGTCACGTGGGGACGATCTCGCCTTTCGCGCCGAAGCAATTGCCGCATCTGCCCGTCATCGACGGCGTGCGCATCGCCGTCGCCGCGGCTGGCGTCCGCTATGCCGGGCGGATCGACCTCCTGCTCGCGCTGTTCGATCCGGGCACGGCCGTCGCCGGCGCCTTCACGCGATCAAAGACGGCGTCGGCGCCGGTTGATTGGTGCCGCGCGCACCTCGCCCACGGCATGGCCCGTGCGCTCGTGGTCAATTCGGGCAACGCCAACGCATTTACCGGCCGAGCGGCCGCGCAACGGTCAAGCGCACGGCTGAAGCCGCTTCGCGCGCCGCCGATTGCCTCGAGGCCGACGTCTATATCGCCTCGACCGGCGTGATCGGCGAGACGCTCGACGCGGAGAAGATCGCCGCGCGTCTGCCCGACATGGCGGCGAGGGCCGAGCCGGGCGCCTTCGAGGATGCCGCCCGCGCCATCATGACCACGGACACGTTCCCCAAGCTCGCCACGCGGAACGCGAAGATCGAAGGCGTGGATGTCACGATCAACGGCATCGCCAAGGGCGCCGGCATGATCGCGCCGGACATGGCGACCTTGCTTGCCTTCCTCTTCACCGACGCGACCATCGAGCCGCATGTGTTGCAGTCCCTCATCGATCCCGCGCTGGATGAGAGCTTCAACGCCATCACCATCGACGGAGACACTTCGACCAGCGACACGCTGCTCGCTTTCGCCACGGGCCGCGCCGCGCGCGGGGCGCCCCGCGCATTGCGCGCGGCGACGATCCCAGGCTCGACGGCTTCCGCGCGGCGCTCGCCGAATTAATGCGCGACCTTGCGCTGCAGGTGGTGAAGGACGGGGAGGGCGCGACCAAATTCGTCGCCATCACCGTGACGGGCGCGGAGACGCGCGAGGCCGCACGCACGATCGCCAAGTCGATCGCCAACTCGCCGCTGGTCAAGACCGCGATCGCGGGCGAAGACCCGAATTGGGGGCGCATCGTCGCCGCCGTCGGCAAGGCCGGCGAGGCGGCGGACCGCGACAGGCTCGCCATCAGCTTCGGCTCGATCGAGGTCGCGAGAGACGGCGAGGTTTCGCCGTCCTACCGGGAGAAGACGGCGCGGCCTATATGAAGCGGCCCGAGATCGAGATCGCCGTGGATGTGGGCGTCGGCAAGGAAGCGGCAACCATATGGACCTGCGACCTCACTCAAGGTTACATCGCCATTAACGCCGATTATCGCTCGTGACCCGTTTCGGCGTCAAATTCTTTAACCTCCGGATGCGAGCATGGGGCAAGGCATCGAGCGCCCGATCGTCATCGTCGCGGCCTGCGCCCTGATCAACGAAGACGGCGCCTGCTGATCGCGCGGCGCCCCGCAGGGCGGCCGCTGGCCGGGCTTTGGGAATTTCCCGGCGGCAAGGTTGAAGCCGGAGAGGAGCCGGAGGACGCTTTGGTCCGCGAGCTGAGAGAAGAGCTGGGCATCGACGTGGCGAAGGCGGACCTCGCGCCGCTCACCTTCGCGAGCCATGCCTATCCCGATTTCCACCTGCTCATGCCGGTCTATCTCTACCGGCGGTTCGAGGGGCGCGTGACGGCGCTAGAGGGGCAGGAGTTCCGCTGGGTGCAGCCTGACGCGCTTTCCAGCTACGACATGCCGCCGGCCGACGAACCGCTCAAGATCGCGTTGCGCAATCTCCTGAAGACTTTCGAGAGGAAAGCATAATGACTGCCAAGCTGATCAGCTTCGCCAAGGACAATTCCGGCGCGGCGGCCGTTGAATACGCTGCGCACGCGGCGGGCATCGCGCTCGCTGTGAGCCCAGCTCGGAACCTCGGTCAACGCGCTCTATGAGAGCCTGGGCGCGGCCTTCCCAAGCAAATAAACTCATTTGCGCTTGGGACCCGCCGCCGGGAAAGGCGTCTTGTCGCCAGCGCTCCGCTCGGCCGTGCCGAGCGCATCGGCGAGGCGCTTCGCGGCGCTGCCAGGCTTGAGGGGCTGCTGCTGGCTTGGATCTGGCGCCCAACCGCTCAGATAGACGATCTCGAACGTCGCCCGCACGCTGCCGCCGGGTGCGCCGTACCGCGCGCGATAAATATCCTCCGCGCGCCTGAGCGTGCCGCGGGCAAGCGGCGCCTTGCTGCGTGCCACGAGCACATTGCCGCCGCCGAGCGCGCGGATCTCACGCATCAAATCCCTCGGTGAGGGATAAGTCAGCTTGAGCGTGTCGGCGTCGGCGACCGGGAGCGCGAAGCCCGCGCGCTGCAGTAACCCGCCATAGTCCCTGACATCGGCGAAGGGCGCCACGCGCGGGCTCGCCCCGCCCGATGTTTCGGCTTCCGCCTCGAGCAGCGCCTGGCGCAGCTCGAGAGCGAGCGCCCGCCCAGCACCGCCGCCATGAACAGCCCATCGGGTGCCAGCGCGCGCCGCACCTGGATCAATGCGCCGGGAAGGTCGTTCACGCGGTGGAGCGTGAGCCCCGAAACGACAAGATTGAGGCTTCCGTCCCTGAAGGGCAGCAGGTCCTCGTCGCAGACAAGCGCTGGGCGCGGGCAGAGCGCGGCTAGCTCCGCCGACGCTCTCGGCGTAGATCATCGCGCCGACCGAGGGGAGGGCCGCGACCTTAAGCCCGAGCAGGCCGCGATAAGCGCCGAGGTCGAGCGCGCGCGGGAAGGGGCGCAGCATGATCCCGACCCGCTCGGCGATCTCGGTTGCGACGCGGTCGAGAAGCGCGCTGCGAGCCTCCACCTCATGCGCGAAGCGGGCGCGCCGCGCGCGGAGCAGTCTGCGGTCGAACAGGATTGGCGCTTCGCTCACGAAGCCCCCCGCCGCACGCCGTCTTCCCGACCAGGGCACGGACGCTCTATCATGGGTCCCATGGCAATAGGGGAGCGGAGTTCGTGGAGGAAGTTGCGGCGCGGCCCGCGCGGCAGCCGCTCGCGAGATTGATCCTTAGCGCCGCGGCAGATCTCATCTTGCCGCCGGTCTGCATGTCCTGCCGCGCGCGGGTCGGCGCCCACGGGCTGCTCTGCGGCGCGTGTTTTGCCAGCATCGATTTCATCGCGCCTCCGATCTGCGCGCGGTCGGCGCGCCGCTTCCTTACGAGACTGGAGAGGCGCCCCTCTCGGCGGCGGCCATCGCCAGGCCGCCAGTCTACGACCGCACGCGCGCCGCCGCTCGCTATTCCGAGACCATGCGCACGCTCGTCCAGAGCTTCAAATATGGGGACCGGCACGAGGGCTGAAGCTCTTCGGCCGCTGGCTCGCCAAGGCGGGCGCGGAGCTTCTCGCCGACGCCTACCTGATCGTGCCGGTGCCGCTCTACCCTGGGCGGCTCTGGTGGCGGCGCTTCAACCAGTCGGCGATGCTCGCGCGCGAGGTGGCGCGGCTTACGGGCCTCCCTGCCGACTGCTTCACCTTGAAGCGCGTGCGGCGGACGGCAGGCCAGTCGGGCTCACGGCGGATCAGCGGCGGCGCAATGTGCGCGGCGCCTTCAAGGTCGAGCGCGCGCGGCGCGACCGCATCAAAGGGCGGAATATCGTGGTGGTCGACGACGTGATCACGACGGGCGCCACCGCGGAGGCTTGCGCGCGGGCGCTGAAGCGGGCCGGTGCGGCGCGGGTCGACGTGCTGGCGCTCGCGCGCGCCTCGACCCCGCGACCCTCGTGCTCTAGGAGAAGAATCGTCATGCCCGACTTGATCCGGGCATCCATGCCGTTATGTCTCAATGGAATGGATTGCCGGGTCGAGCCCGGCAATGACGAACCTTAAGACCGGCAGCCATGGCGTCTATCGTGCTCTACACCACCCCGTTTTGCGGCTATTGCCACGCGGCGAAGCATCTTCTGCGAAACAAGGGCCTCGGCTTCGAGGAGATCGACGTGGCGTTCGACCAGGGCTTGCGGGCCGAGATGGTCCAGCGGGCGAACGGATTGCGGACCGTGCCGCAGATCTTCATCCACGGCCGGCATGTCGGCGGCTACCAGGAACTCGCCGCGATCGAGCGTGACGGAAAGCTCGATGCCTGGCTCGCGGGCGAGCCGGTCATTGAGTCCACGGGCCCATGAGTGCGCCGCAAGACAGACGCTTCCGCGCCGCGCTGGTGCAGCTCCGCTCGGGCCGCACCGTCGCCGCCAATCTCGACGGCGCCGAAGCGCTGATTAGGCGCGCGGCAGACGGCGGTGCCGACTACATCCAGACGCCGGAGAACACGGCGCTGATGGAGCTTGCGCCGGAGCTCGTGCTCGCGGCGGCCGTGAAGGAGGCCGAGCATGCGCCGCTCGCGCGGCTCCGCGCGCTCGCCGCCGAGCTGGGCGTGTGGCTGCATATCGGCTCGCTGGCGGTGAGACTGGACGAGGCGAGGGCCGTCAACCGCTCCTATCTGATCGAGCCGGAAGGGAAGATCGCCGCGCGCTACGACAAGCTGCATATGTTCGACGTGGACCTTGCGGGCGGCGAGAGCTATCGCGAGTCGCGCTATTACGCGCGCGGCGCCAAGGCGGTGCTCGCCGACCTTCCGTTCGGGCGGCTGGGCTTCAGCATCTGCTACGACCTGCGCTTCCCCGCGCTCTACCGAGCGCTGGCGACGGCGGGCGCGGACATCATCGCGATTCCGTCGGCCTTCACCCGGCAGACTGGCGAAGCGCATTGGCGCGTGCTCGTGCGGGCGCGCGCGATCGAGACCGGCGCCTTCGTGCTCGCCGCCACGCAAGGCGGGTTGCACGAGAACGGCCGCGCCAGCTACGGCCACTCGATGATCGTGGCGCCCTGGGGCGAGGTTCTGGCGGAAGCCGGCGAGGAGCCCGGCGTGATTTTCGCCGACATCGATCTCGCGGCATCGGCCGAAGCGCGGGCGCGCATTCCGGCGCTGAAGCACGGTTGCGATTTCGAGATCGAGATCGCGCACCTCGCGCCCAAAACGGCGCAGCGCGAGGCGTCGTAGGCCACGCAGTTTTCGGATTTTCTATTTCAGGTTGTCGTTTGGGTATATCCTGAACGAGGTTGGCTGCCGCATTCCGCATCGTCTCCACATGCTGGAGATCAGATGAAGAAGCAGTTCCCCACGAAGCAGCTTCTCCGTGCGACTGCAAAGGTCCGGAGCGGACGAGCATCCCGGTGTCGAGAAGAGGGCCGGTTTGCTAGCGGCTTTTCTCCCACTTCACATTTCAATGTTAGGTACACGTCTTCCGGAAAGGTCGAGCAGATTGAGGTAGACTTCTGACGACACGTGGCTTTTCTCCGTGCAGCCGGGGAAGATGGTCAGCTTCGGCGTGCAAGGCTGTTTCCGACGCCCCTTCGGCACCTCCTTTTGCACACCCTGGCGTTCCTTGTAAGTATCCAGACAAAGTCGCCGAGGCTCCGCCCGCGGGCCCAAGCGACAAAGAAAAGGCTGCGGCGCCGATCCCTAAGGTCGGAAAAGGTCTGGCCAGTCCCGGAGGCGTCGCTCTCCGAGCCGGATCTGCGTCCGGCCTTTCAGGCCGGATGCCTGGCGGTGACCCGGCACGTCACTGGCGGGGACGCTGGATCAGACCGGCCAGATCGCCGCCGGCGCCGGTCTTGCCTGCGAGGTGCGCCCGATGAAAGGGGTCAATATGAGTGTGCATTGCACCGGCGGGCGCCTCGACGGGCAAGGACTCACAACGATAACGGTGCAGGGCCGGGGCCAGCAGGCAGGCGCCGGTCATGTGATCGCCACCGTCAACAACAGCCGGGCGGTCAAGGAAAGGCGATTAGTGCAATAACCTCAAGCAACTCAACGTCACGATCAACTAGTCGCGGTGCCGGAATCGGGGCCGGTCGGCTCGGGGCCCGGATGCCGGGCGAGGTAACCTCTTGTTTGCGGGTTTCGAGCTAAAAAACGGTTTCTCATGCCCTGGTAATGTCGTTAAGGACACCTAATATCATGGTGGCCGGGCGTTGGTTTCTGCGCAACCAAGGTGAATGATGCCCCCCGTTAGCCTTCCCCCAAATTCCGTGGCCTGCTTGCCGTGCCGTTTTTGGCGGTAATGCTCGCTTTTTCGGCGGGTGCGCTGGCCGAGCCCAACCCGACCGCGCCTTCGGGGCAGTCGCCTTCACCGGCCGACATCAAGCCGGGGAGCCTCGATCTGGACCCGAATGCACCGGTTACCGGCACGGGTTCGAGCACCCCCAACACCGGCACCACCTCAAGCACGCCGAGCACGGGGAACGAATCGAACACGCCGAACACGCCAAGCACGGGCCTCGGCTCGAGCAGGCCAAGCTACGGTTCAACGCCGCCTAGCGCGGCCACCGCGCCCAACGCCCCAAAGACGGGCACCGCGCCGAGCGCGCCGAGCAAGAGCAATGCTGCCAAGTTTCCCACCGGCAACGGCTCCAAGATTCTCGTCAATATCGACAAGTCGATCCAGGAGATGACAGTGTTCGTCGATGGGATCGAGCGCCATAGCTGGCCGGTGTCAACCGGCATGCGCGGCTATTCCACGCCGTCCGGCGACTACACGGCTAGCTCGATGAACGAGATCTGGTACTCGAAACAGTGGGACGACGCGCCGATGCCCCACGCGGTCTTCTTCACCAAGCGCGGCCACGCCATACACGGCACGACCGACGTGAAGCGGCTCGGCCGGCCCGCGAGCCATGGCTGCGTGCGGCTTGCGCCCGAGAATGCAAAGACCTTGTTCTACCTCGTCAAGGACGCGGGGATCGAGAACACGCAGGTCGTGCTGACCGGCGTGACGCCCGGCGGCGAGGGTCCTGCCGTGGCGAGCGGGACGCCGTCTAAGCAGTACCGGGTGCCGCGCGGTTACAATCCATGGTTCGAGCGGCCGATGCCGCCGCAGCCTTACGCCGAGCCGCGCCGGCGCGGGTTGTTCGGCTTCGGCCGGCGCAACCGCAACAACGCGCAGGGCTATTACGGTCCGCGCAATCAGTACCAGCCGCCGCGCGGCTTGGGCCCCAGCGGCGGGTACGGGTACTAGACCCACGCGCATCGTGCAGCCACGCGTGAGCGAGCAGGTTCTCTGAATGGAAGAGGCAGCGATCGACCCCGCAGCCATGGGGCGCTTGGCGAAAGCCTTGGTCTTCATCTGCGGCAAAGACCATCCGACGACGGTTGCCCTGCAGGCAGCGGCCGCGAGCGGCTCCGAACGCGACATCAAGAACGCCCGCACGCTGTTCCTGAGATTGAAGCCCGGAGACCGCCGCGCGGCCTTGGCCATGCTCGCCGATTGATCCCGAGTTTTTTCGGTGGGCGCGGGGGCGTTCCGCGCCTTTTGCCCACCCTACTTCACTAAGCCCTCGTGGCAGCGGCGAGATAGTTCACGTCGGTGTCGCGCCCGAGGCGCCATTCGTCGGCGAATGGATTGTAGATCATCCCTGTCGTGTCGGTGAGCGTAAGCCCCGCCCCGCGGAGGCCCGTGCGCAGCTCGGCGGGCGTGACGAAGCGATCCCATTGATGTGTGCCGACAGGCAGCCAGCGCAGGATCAGCTCGGCGCCGACGATGGCGAGCGCGTAGGACTTGAAGGTGCGGTTGAGCGTGGACAACACCAGAATCCCGCCTGGCTTCACCAGCGGCGCAACCTCTTTCAGAAAAGCCGGCACGTCCGGCACGTGCTCGACGACCTCTAGCAGCAGCACCGCGTCGAATTGCGCGCCCGACGCGGCAAGCGCTTGCGCCGTCGTGGCGCGATAGTCGATCGTGAGCCGCGCGCCGTCGGCATGCGCCTTGGCGGCCGCGATATTCTCTTCCGCCGGGTCGATGCCGGTCACGGACGCGCCGAGCCTCGACAGCGGCTCGGCGACGAGCCCGCCGCCGCAGCCGATATCTAGCACGCTGAGCCCCGCAAGGCTCGCGCCGGCCTTAGTGTCCCGGCCGAACCTGCGGCAGAGCGCGTCGCGCATATAAGAGAGCCGCACCGGGTTGATGCGGTGAAGCGGCGCAAACGGGCCTTTAGCGTCCCACCAGCGCTCCGCGTCCTTGGCGAAGCGGGCGACTTCCTTAGGGTCCAGCGTGCTCTGAGCCTCGGCCATGACCGATCATGGGAAGGCTACTTCCGCACCTGTCAAGCGGCTCGGCCTCCTCCTCTCCCCTTGGGGAGAGGCAGGCTCGCCGTCGGCGAGCCGGGTGAGGGGACTAGACCTCGCAAGCACGGCACCTCACCCTTCCCCCCACGCCCAGGTTGCGGGTTTGGCGCCCAATCAGTATGAAGAGCGCGGATTCCGGCCGGTCCCAAGGGGCCGGCCCTTATTATGCGCGAGACCGGACGTAAGACATGGCCCTGCTGGTCCTCAAATTCGGCGGCACCTCGGTGGCCGACATCGACCGCATCCGCAACGTCGCGGCCCACGTGAAACGCGAGGTCGAGGCCGGCCACGCCTGCGCGGTCGTGGTCTCGGCCATGGCGGGCGCCACCAACCAGCTCGTCTCGCTGGTCGAGCAGGCCTGGGGCTTCAGGGAGCGGCAGCTCAATGGCGGCCGCGAGCTCTCCGCCCAATATGACTGCCGCGAATACGACGCGGTGGTCTCCTCGGGCGAGCAAGTCACCTCCGGGCTGCTCGCGCTCGTCTTGCAGTCGCATCGGCATTACGGCGCGGTCCTGGCAGGGCTGGCAGATCCCGCTCTACACCGACGACGCCCACCGCGCGGCCCGCATCACCGGCCTCGACGTGGACGGGCTCAAGGCCCGCATGGTGGACGGCGAGGTCGCCGTGGTGGCGGGCTTCCAGGGCATCGCGCCCGGCAACCGCATCGCGACGCTCGGCCGCGGCGGCTCCGACACGAGCGCGGTGGCGCTTGCCGCGGCGCTGCAGGCCGATCGCTGCGACATCTATACCGACGTCGACGGCGTCTACACGACCGACCCGCGGGTCGTGCCCAAGGCGCACCGGCTCGACCGCATCTCCTACGAGGAGATGCTAGAAATGGCCTCGCAAGGGGCCAAGGTGCTGCAGACGCGCTCGGTCGAGCTCGCCATGCAGAGGGGCGTGCGCGTGCTGGTGCGCTCGAGCTTCGAGCCGCCTGACCTCGGCGGGAAGGCGGCCGACAGCGCGCTCGAGGAGCTTGGAACACTCGTTTGCCATGAGGATGAGATCGTGGAGCAAAACGTCGTCAGTGGAATTGCCTATGCCCGCGACGAGGCCAAGGTGACGCTGCTCAAGATCGCCGACAAGCCGGGCGTGGCGGCGCAGGTCTTCGGCCCGCTCGCCGAGGCCAACATCAATGTCGACATGATCGTGCAGAACGTCTCCGAGGACGGCTTCACCGACCTCACCTTTACGGTGCAGAGCGCCGATCTCGACCGGGCACTCGAAGTCCTGCGCAACGCCAAGGACAGGATCGGGTATTTGGACTTGCGCGGCTCAACCGACATCGCCAAGGTGTCGGCGATAGGCGTCGGCATGCGGAGCCACGCCGGGGTTGCCGCGGCAATGTTCAGCGCACTTGCCGAAAAGGGCATCAATATCGAGGCGATTTCGACCTCGGAGATCAAGATCAGCGTATTGATCGATGCGGCCTATGCCGAGCTGGCGGTCAGGACATTGCATTGCCTGTTCGGACTGGACAGAAACTAGCGAAGCCCAACGGCAAGCCCGAAGCTTGTAGCGATGCCCTGTTCGCCGCTTATAGGCCGGCGAGGACTTGAAGTATGCCCCTGTCTGTTGGCGCCCCGAGACAATTGCTGCGCCGCCTGCGCGAGGTCATGGCCGTGCAGGAGAGCGCGCAGGCGCGCCTCGACAAGGTGGTGGTGCTGATCGCCTCGAACATGGTCGCGGAGGTGTGCTCGCTGTATCTCCGCCGCCGCGACGGCTCGCTCGAGCTGTTCGCGACCGAAGGCCTCAACCCGGAAGCGGTGCACAGCACGCATCTGAAGCAGGGCGAGGGCCTGGTCGGCCTGATCGCGGAGCACGGGGAACCCAAGCAGTTCGCCGACGCCCAGCACCATCCCGCCTTCTCGTACAGGCCGGAAACGGGCGAGGAGGTCTATCACTCCTTCCTCGGCGTGCCGATCCTGCGCGGCGGGCACACGATCGGCGTGCTGACGGTGCAGAACCGCACCATGCGCGTCTATAGCGACGAGGAGGTCGAGGCGCTGCAGACGACCGCCATGGTGCTCGCCGAGACCATCGCCTCGGGCGGGCTCGCCATGACGGAAGAGGTCGCGGCCGAAGCGCGTCGCGACCTGGCGGCAAGGTTCCCGGGCGTGCCGATCTCCGAAGGCGTGGCGCTCGGGCATGTCGTGCTGCACGAGCCGCGCATCGTGGTGACGCGCCTCATCGCAGAGGACATCGAGCTCGAGCGGCGCCGCCTTGCCCAGGCTATCGAGGAGCTGACCGGCATGATCGACGGCATGCTCGAGCGGGGCGACATGGCGCGCGCCGGAGAGCATCGCGAGGTGCTCGAGGCCTTCCGCATGTTCGCCCACGATCATGGCTGGCGACGGCGGCTCGACGAGGCGCTGCTCACGGGCCTGACCGCTGAGGCGGCGGTGCAGCGCGTGCGGAACGACACGCGCGCGCGCATGCTGCGCATGCCCGACCCGCATATACGCGACCGGCTGCACGATATCGACGACCTCTCAAACCGCCTGCTCAGGCTGCTCGCGGGCGGCATCGGCACGGGCGCCGCGGGTAGCCTGCCGCAGGATGCGATCGTCGTCGCCCGCACCATGGGCCCGGCGGAGCTGCTCGACTACGACCGCCAGCGTTTGCGCGCGCTCGTGCTCGAGGAGGGCGGCACGCAGAGTCATGTCGCCATCGTCGCCCGCGCGCTCGGCATCCCCGCGATCACGCAAGTCAAGGGCATGCTCGAGGCGGTGGAGCCCGGCGATGCGGCGATCCTCGACGCCGATTCCGGCGAGCTGCATGTGCGACCCACGCAAGAGGTGGTCGCGGCCTATTCCGACAAGGTCCGCTTCAGGGCGCGGCGCCAGGCGCAATACGCGGCGCTGCGCACCATCCCGGCGGTGACCTTGGACAACGAGCGGGTGGGCTTGCACATCAATGCCGGGCTCTTGTTCGACCTGCCGCATCTCGATCAGTCGGGCGCCGACGGCATCGGGCTGTTCCGCACCGAGCTCCAGTTCATGATCTCCTCGACCTTTCCGCGGCTCGAGGAGCAGACGCGGCTCTACAAGGCGATCCTCGATGCGGCAGGCGACCGGCCCGTGGTGTTCCGCTCGCTCGACGTGGGCGGCGACAAGGTGCTCCCGTATTTCCGCGGCAGCCACGAGGAGAACCCGGCCATCGGCTGGCGCGCCATCCGCATGGCGCTAGACCGGCCTGCGCTGTTCCGCACGCAGATCAGGGCGCTGCTCAGGGCGGCGCATGGGCGCGAGCTGCGCGTGATGCTGCCGATGATCGCCGACGTCTCGGAACTCAAGGCGGCGCGCGGGCTGATCGACAAGGAGCTTCAGATCCTGAAGCGCCACGGCCGCCCCGAGCCGAAAAAGCTCATGATTGGAGCCATGATCGAGGTTCCGGCGTTGTTATGGCAGCTCGACCAGGTTTTGCCTCTGGCCGATTTCGCTTCGGTCGGCTCGAACGATTTGATGCAATTCCTGTTCGCGGCGGATCGGGGCAATGAGCGCGTGTCCGAGCGGTTCGACTCGCTCAATCCGGCGTTGCTCAAGGCGCTCCGCCAGATCGTGGAGGCGGCGGAACGCCATGGCGTCCCGCTCAATCTCTGCGGCGAGATGGCGGGCAAGCCGCTCGAAGCGATGACGGTGATCGGCCTCGGATTCCGGTCGATTTCCATGGCGCCGGCTTCGGTCGGCCCGGTTAAAGCCATGATCCTGTCGCTCGATGCGGGCGATTTGCGGGAGAGGCTGGACGAGTGGATGGAAAGCAAGAACACGTCGCTGCGCGAGGACCTGAAACGCTTCGCTACCGAGAAAGGCGTGCAAATCTAGCGTGATGAGACAGCTTAATCCGCGGCCGCGATATGCTAGGCTCGACTGCACTTGCAAATTCGACAGTGTCGGGCTTGTGTTAGCGGAGATCAGCAGGAAATGGGATCGATCTTGCGATACTGGAGTTGCGCCAAGTGTCGGTAAGCCCATCGCCGGACGCGGCCCGGCGGCGCCTGCAAACTCATGGGATCAAGGATATGCCGTCCGGCTATGACGCTGAGGTGGCTGAGCTGTTCCGAGACCTGCGGGCCGCGAGCAATCTCAGCGAAACCGACCTCGCCCAGCGGCTCGGCACGCGCGTCGAGGTCGTGCAGGCGCTCGAGCAGGGCGCGCTTTACGCGCTGCCTCCCTGGCCCGAGACCTGCCGCATCGTCAACGGCTATGGCGCGCTGCTCAATCTCGACATTCGTCCGCTGCTTCGCCGCATCTATGCGCAGCTCGAAGCGGGGATCGTGCAGCTAGGACCGAAGACCATTCCCGAGATGCCGGTCCTGCACCCGCCGGAGGATGCCGATTTCGAGGTGGACAGGCCCACCGCCGCGCCTTCTGCCAAAAACAGCCAGTGGCCGGGCGCTTCGCAGCAGTCGGGCCAGAACGCCTGGCCGCAGCAGGCTCAGCAGCCGCAAACAGCACCTTGGCCGCCCGCGATGCCGCAACAGCCTCCGCAGCAGCAAGCGCCGTGGCCAGGTTACCCACCGCAACTCCAACCCCAACCGCAGCAACCGGCGTGGCCCAATGGCGGCCAGCAAGGGATGCCACAGCAATCCTGGCAGTCCGCGCCGCAGCCGCAGCCCCAACCTCAGGCGCGCCCGGACGGGCAGGCGCAGCAGCGACCGGCCCAGACCTATGCCCAGCAGCCGCAGGCTCAACCTCAAGCTCAGGCGCCGCAACCGCAGCCACAGCAGCAGCCGGCTCCGCAAGAGCAGCCTCAGCTCGCCGCGCCGGCCGCCAAAACCAAGCCGCAGAAGCCCGAGCGCGCGGCGCGGTCAAGCGCCTGGCTCCTGAAATGGGGCCTCGGCGCGCTCGTCGTCTCCGTGGTCGCGTTCGGGCTTTGGATCGCGTTCGGCGACCCATCAGCCACGCTTGGCGGCAAGTCACTCGGCCCGTCGGGCTCCGGCCAAGTGCTCGACCCCGACGACCCGCGGAGCCGCAAGGCCGACAAGCTCCCGAGCGCGTTCTAGCGCCTCACGCCTCAAGCTATGACCACCATTCCAGCCGATAAACTCGACAAGCTCGTCGCCCGTTGGGAGACGGTGCAGGGCACGCTCGCGGCCGGCGCCGACCAGGAAAGCTATGTGCGCCTCTCGCGCGAATTCGCCGAGCTCGATCCGATCGTCGCCACCATCAACGCGCTGCGCAAGGCGATGCGCGAACGGGCGGATCTGCAG
The DNA here is from genome assembly GCA_963832515.1 of uncultured Alphaproteobacteria bacterium. Taxonomy (GTDB): domain Bacteria; phylum Pseudomonadota; class Alphaproteobacteria; order Rhizobiales; family Methyloligellaceae; genus Methyloceanibacter. Next base: position 49,493 of record CAWHUE010000003.1, on the reverse strand, counting down.
CAGCTCGTCGACGACCCGGCGTCCGACGCCGAGATGGGGAGCCTCGCCGAGCAGGAGCTTGGTGCGCTCGATCCGAAGATCGAAGAGCTCGAGCGGCAATTGAAAGTGCAGCTCCTGCCGAAGGACTCCGCGGACGAGAAGAGCGCAATCCTCGAAGTGCGCGCCGGCACGGGCGGCGAGGAGGCGGCCTTGTTCGCCGGCGACCTCTTCCGCATGTATCAGCGCTATGCCGACCGGCATGGCTGGAAGGTCAATGTCCTCTCCGCGAGCGAATCGGCGACCGGCGGTTACAAGGAGATCATCGCCTCGATCAGCGGCAAGGGCGTGTTCGCGCGGCTGAAATTCGAGTCGGGCGTGCATCGCGTGCAGCGCGTGCCGGAGACAGAGGCGCAAGGGCGCATCCATACGTCGGCGGCAACGGTGGCGGTGCTGCCGGAGGCCGAGGAGGTCGACATCAAGATCGACGACAAGGATCTGCGCATCGACGTGTTCCGCGCGAGCGGGCCCGGCGGGCAGTCGGTCAACACCACCGACAGCGCGGTCAGGATTACGCATCTGCCGAGCGGGCTCGTGGTCAGCCAGCAGGACGAGAAATCGCAGCACAAGAACAAGGCGAAGGCGATGAAGGTGCTGCGCGCGCGGCTTTACGATCTGGAACGCGGCAAGCTCGACGCTGCGCGGGCGCAGGACCGCAAGAGCCAGATCGGCAGTGGCGACCGGTCGGAGCGCATCCGCACCTACAATTTTCCGCAAGGGCGCGTGACCGACCACCGCATCGGCTTCACCACGCACCAACTGCCTTATGTGATGGAGGGCAGCGAGGCGCTCGACGAGGTCATCGACGCGCTGACCACCGAGCACCAGACGAGCCAGCTCTCGGCCTTGCAGGAGCATGGCCATGGGTGAGGCCGTCGTGGTGAGAGAGGCGTTCGCCGCGGTTGCGCGACGACTGCGCGAGGCGGGGATCGAGACGCCCGAGCTCGATGCGCGGCTGCTTCTCTGTCACGCGGCGGGGCTTAGGCATGAAGGGTTCATCGCGCGCGGGGGCGATGGGCTGACGCCGGAAGCTCAAGCGCTGCTGGAAGCGGTCGTCGCGCGGCGGCTTGCGGGCGAGCCCGTGTCGCGGATCACCGGCATTCGTGAGTTCTACGGGCGGGAGTTCCTCGTCGGCGCACATACGCTCGACCCGCGCCCCGATACCGAGACCCTGATCGAAGCGGCGCTCGACCTCGCCGCACAGAATGGCTGGCGCGATCAGCCGCACGATCTGCTCGATCTCGGCACCGGAACAGGCTGCATCCTCGTCACCTTGCTTGCCGAATTGCCGCAAGCGCGCGGCATCGGCACGGACATCGACGTTGGCGCGCTGGCGGTCGCGGCGGAGAATGCGCGCCGTCACGGCGTTGCGGCCCGCGCGTCTTTCCTTGCTGCCGACTGGCTCGAAGGCATCGAAGGCCAATTCGACCTGATCGTCTCCAACCCGCCTTACCTCTCGGCAAGCGAGATGGAGTCGCTTCAGGCGGAAGTCGCCCACGACCCACGCCACGCGCTCGACGGCGGCGGCGATGGGCTCGACGCCCATCGACGCATCGCCGCTGGCGCCCGCGATAGGCTGCGGGAGGAGGGCACGCTCCTGCTCGAAATCGGCGCAAGCCAGGCCGAGCCCGTGGCTCGCATCCTAAGCAAGGCGGGATTTGCCCTGTCCGATCCTGCCGTGCTGCCCGATCTCGCCGGCCGGCCGCGCTGCCTGGTTGCAGGGCGCGCGCAACCCGAGCGCGCAGATGGTCGCAGGGGTGCAAAATTGGGCTTGGAAAATGGCCATGTTCAGGTTAGGTTCGGAACAACGCGCGACATTTCACGGCCATCGGCGCTCGCAAGGGCGCGGCCGGTTGCAACGGCAACAAGAGCGGACTTCTCGTGAACCTCGATTGACAGGCTCCCGCCTCTCGGGACGTTCAGGAGACGCTCAACCGCCCACACATTGAGGTTGGCTGGCGCTAGCTCAAGCATCAAGACGCGTAGCGCCGATTGACTCTATAAAGTCAGGCAGCGAGAAGCGGCGAGACTTGCATGGCGCGATCCGATTTCCGGTCGCAGCCCATGCGCAATGAAGAAGCCGCCGGAAAGTGCAGGGAGAAGAACGCGGCCAAGCCGCTTATGGCAAGCCGCCTATCAGGTGAACGGAAGCCCATGAGGCAAGGACAGCAGAACAGACGGGGCCGCGGCCGCGGTAGCCGCAAGCCCCAAAATCCATTGGCGCGGAGCTACGAATTGAACGGCCCCGACGTGAAGATCCGCGGGACCGCGGCGCATATCGCCGAGAAATACATGTCGCTCGCGCGCGACTCGCTCTCTTCGGGCGACATTGTCGCCGCGGAGAGCTATCTCCAGCACGCCGAGCATTACAACCGCATCATCATGGCCGCGCAGCAGCAGCTCGGGCCCCAGTATGGCCAGCAGGGCGAAGGCCCGAATGGCGGCGGGTTCCGCCCGTCTCGCTGGAACTCCGAGGGGTCCGACGACGACGGCGGCTCGGATTTCGATACGACGGACGGCGGTGGCGGCGACGTGCGAGACACGCGCGGCGGTGGCCAGGACCGGGGCGGTCAAGACCGCGAGCGGCAGGGCGGTGGCGGACAGGACCGCGAGCGCCATGCAGGCGACCGGGAGCATCATGGCGGCGGCCGCGACAACCGGCGCCGCGGTGCGAATGGCAGCGAGGGCGCGCGCGACGCGAACGGCTCCGATCAGCCCGAGACCCATCAGCCCGACGAAGAAACCGCCCCCGACCAGGTGAGCTAGCGGCTCAAGATGGCCGGCAGTGTGCAGGCCTCGCCAGGCTCAAGCCGCGACGCTAGGATGAGCTGATCCGAAAGGTTGGGGGAATTGTTCGATGGCACACTATTCGCTCACGCCGCCCTCGCGGGCGGTCTTTCTCATTGCGGCTTTCTTGCGCTGCTCGCCGTGCTCGTGCGCTACACCGCTGTCAGCATTCCGGTGGTCGACGCCTACACGTTCGAGACGCTGCTGATTGGCTTTCTGCTGTTGCTAGCCGGCAATATGTTGCGCGGATTCTAGGCAAGCCATACCGCAGCGCCGCGCCGCCAAGCAGGCGTCGTGCATGGTGCAAACGCCCGCTCACGATGCGGGCCCGCGCTCCGGCTCGGATGCTGTCGCCTCGAATTTACGCGAACAGGCGCTGCAGCAGATTGATGATCAAGAGCAGCACCACGGCGCCGAGCGCGGCCGCCACGATAGCGCCGACGATGCCTCCACCGAGCGTCAAGCCGAGCCCCAATCTCGGGAACAGCCATCCAGCGATGAAAGCGCCGGCGATGCCGACCAGGATGTTGCCGAGCAGGCCGAATCCGCCGCCCTCAACGATGACTCCGGCGAGCCAGCCGGCAATCGCACCGATAACCAAGGTTACGATGATTCCAACGATGTCCATAGGACCCCCCTTTGTTAGTCGCACACTTCCCCGTGCGGCTTGCAGCCTTCGGCTGTGAACCGCATGGCACGACCAGGGAAATCATATCGGGGAGCGCCGCGCGGTTCCAGCGCTGCCCGCGGGTTTTCCGGTGTCGTCTGGCCGCAAGCGGTGCGACGCATCAAGGCCGGGCGGCCACCCCCTTTTGGCTTTCGGCTAGCGGCGCTATATCTCCCGTTAAGCGTGCTTGATCTCCCGTTAAGCGTGCTTGCGCTATAGCGCCCCGTCCCACCACACTCGCCTGCCTCGTCCCAAGCCAAGGCCAGCCCCATGGATTTCGAGAAGCTTTCAGACCGCCTCAAGGGATTCCTCCAATCGGCCCAGACACTTGCAGTGCGCGAGGGCAATCCGCAGATCACGCCCGAGCACCTGCTGAAAGTGCTGCTCGACGACCCCGAGGGGCTCGCGAGCGGCCTGATCGCGCGCGCCGGCGGCAATCCCAAGCAGGCGCTGCAGGCCACGGAGGCCGCGCTCGGTAAGATGCCCAAGGTCTCGGGCTCGGGCGCGACCCAGCCGCATATGGCGGCGGCGCTCGCCCGCGTGGTCGACCAGGCGGAGCAGATGGCGACCAAGGCCGGCGACCAGTTCGTCACCGTCGAGCGGATGCTGCAGGCGCTCGGTCTGAGCAAGGAGGCCGAGGCCGGGCGCATCCTCTCAGGCGCAGGGTTGACGCCGCAGAACCTCAACGCCGCGATCAACGATTTGCGCAAAGGCCGCACCGCGGATAGCGCATCGGCCGAGCAGAGCTACGATGCGCTCAAGCGCTATACGCGCGATTTCACAGAAGCCGCGGCCAAGGGCCAGCTCGATCCCGTCATCGGGCGCGACGAGGAGATCAGGCGCACCATCCAGGTGCTGTCGCGGCGCACCAAGAACAATCCGGTGCTGATCGGCGAGCCGGGCGTCGGCAAGACGGCCATCGTCGAGGGGCTCGCGCATCGCATCGTCGCGGGCGACGTGCCGGAGAGCCTCAAGGACAAGAAGGTGCTCTCGCTCGACATGGGCGCGTTGATTGCGGGCGCCAAATATCGCGGCGAGTTCGAGGAGCGGCTGAAGGCCGTGCTCTCGGAGATCCAGGCGGCGCAAGGCCAGATCATCCTCTTCATCGACGAGATGCACACCCTGGTCGGCGCGGGCAAGGCCGACGGCGCGATGGACGCGTCGAACCTGCTGAAGCCCGCGCTCGCGCGCGGCGAGCTGCATTGCGTGGGCGCCACCACGCTCGACGAATATCGCAAGCATGTTGAGAAGGACGCGGCGCTGGCGCGACGCTTCCAGCCCGTGTTCGTTCCGGAGCCGACGGTCGAGGACACCATCTCGATCCTGCGCGGACTGAAAGAGAAATACGAGCTGCATCACGGCGTGCGCATATCCGACGCGGCGCTGGTCGCCGCCGCCACGTTGTCCAACCGCTACATCGCCGACCGTTTCCTGCCGGACAAGGCGATCGACCTGATGGACGAGGCGGCGTCTCGCTTGCGCATGCAAGTCGACTCCAAGCCTGAGGAGCTCGACGAGCTCGACCGGCGCCTGATGCAACTCAAGATCGAGCGCGAGGCGCTGAAGAAGGAGACCGACTCCGCCTCGAAGGACAGGCTGCAGCGCCTCGAGAAGGAGATCGTCAATCTCGAAGAGGAAGCCAATGCGGTCGCAAGCCGCTGGCAGGACGAGAAAGCCAAGCTCGCTAGCGCGCAGAAGCTCAAGGAGCAGCTCGACGCCTCCCGCATCGAGCTCGAGCAGGCGCAGCGGCGCGGCGATCTCGCCAAGGCGGGCGAGCTCGCTTACGGCGTGATCCCCGATCTCGAGGCGAAGCTGAAAAAGATGGAGGAGGACGAGTTCGAAGGGCGGCGTCATTGCGCAAGAGGTCGTCACGCCGGACATGATCGCGCAGGTCGTCTCGCGCTGGACCGGCATCCCGGTCGACAAGATGCTCGAAGGCGAGCGCGAGAAACTCCTGCAGATGGAGACGCAGATCGCCAAGCGCGTGGTCGGCCAAGAAGAGGCGGTCGAGGCGGTCTCCACCGCTGTGCGCCGCAGCCGCGCGGGGCTACAGGATCCGAACCGGCCGCTCGGCTCGTTCATGTTTCTGGGCCCGACCGGCGTCGGCAAGACCGAGCTTGCGCGCGCTCTTGCCGAGTTCCTGTTCGACGACGAGCACGCGATCATCCGCATCGACATGAGCGAGTTCATGGAGAAGCATTCCGTCGCACGGCTGATCGGCGCGCCGCCCGGCTATGTCGGCTACGAAGAGGGCGGCGTGCTCACCGAGGCCGTGCGCCGGCGCCCGTACCAGGTGATCCTGTTCGACGAGATCGAGAAGGCGCATCCCGACGTGTTCAATGTGCTGCTGCAGGTGCTCGATGACGGCCGGCTGACCGACGGGCAGGGACGCACAGTCGATTTCCGCAACACGCTCATCATCATGACCTCGAATCTCGGCTCGGAATATCTCGTCAACCAGCCGGAGGGCGAGGATTCTGACGCCGTGCGCGGGGAGGTGATGGACGTCGTGCGCGGGCATTTCCGGCCCGAATTCCTCAACCGCGTCGACGAGATCATCCTGTTCCATCGCCTGAAGCGCGAGCATATGGGGCGGATCGTCGACATTCAGATGCGGCGGCTCTCGAAGCTGCTCGCCGAGCGCAAGATCACGTTGACGCTCGACGACAAGGCGCGCGACTGGCTTGCCGAGAAGGGCTACGACCCGGCCTACGGCGCGCGGCCGTTGAAGCGCGTGATCCAGAAATATGTGCAGGACCCGCTCGCCGAGCAGCTGCTGCAAGGCACGATCCATGACGGCGAGACGGTGAAGATCTCAGCCGGCAAAGACGGCCTGACCTTCAACGGCGCCGCCGTGAAGGCGAAAGCGGCTTAGCGTGGCCGAACGCTCGGCATCATGACGATCGAGCTTGCCATGCTGGCCTCCAGCATCGTGCTGGGCCTCGCGCAGATCCTGCTCGCCGCGCACTTCAAGACCAAGGAACGCGGGCTTGACTGGAATGTCGGCCCGCGCGACGAGCCCGAGAAGCCGCTCGGCGTCATTGCGGGCCGGCTTCAGAGGGCTAGCGCAAATTTCCTCGAAACCTTTCCGTTCTTCGCGGCTGCCGAATTGATGGCCGCTGTTGCTGGCCGCCAAAACTGGCTGACCCAATCCGGCGCGGTGCTCTATTTCGCCGGCCGCCTCGTTTATGTGCCGCTCTACGCGTGGGGCATCCCCCTCGTCCGCACAGCTGGTCTGGGCGGTCGCTATGCTGGGCCTGGTGCTGGTGCTGGTCGGCCTGCATCTGAGCTGCGGTAGTAGTACTTGATTGCGGCGTCGGCAAACGAACATTACACCGCACCCACCTCGTCCTTTAGAGGGGCGCGCTCATGAAGGTCTTGATCGCGGGGGGGGGCGGTGTCTCAACCCTCCCCGGGACCAGGGTCCCTCGAGCTGGCTGACGTTTTGATGTTGCGCTACCGGCCTTCGGCCGCCCGCCGCGCTTCCGAAAGGATAGCGCGGACACCATAGGCTTGCGCGTCGCGCCGTCCCCTCTCGGGTCAGGCCCGAGATCTGGAAAGGAAGAAGGAGACAAGGCCGGACGGGACGGGTCGGGAAGGAGACGATGTCTTTTCGAGACGAGCTTTACAACTCCCGCTCTACCCTTGGGGAGAGCACGATCCGGCATTGCCGGATCGGCGAGGGTAAGCAGCGAGCTGCGTCGAAAAGTAAATCACCCCTCACCCTTCCCGCCATGCGACTTGCGAGCTCGCCGCTAGTGGCTCGCCACAAGATCGCGGCGGGAAGCCCTCTCCCTCACGGGGAGAGGAGATCTGAGAACGAGTTGCGCTCTTGCGATGTGTCGGATCGAAGGAGTGAGATGCGATGACCGGCGAGGCGGACGAGACGGAGCGCGCTTTGCGCTTCGGCGCCGATATGGCCTGCGTCTGGTGCCTTTGCTACAAGTTGGACTGCCGGCGGGCGCGGGCCTGCAACGGCGATGTCAGGCAATGCGCCGGCCACGTCAGCGATTGGCTCGAAGCGATCGACACGCAAAGAGCCGCGGAGCCCGGCTTCTTCGAGATCGAGATGCGGCTCGAGACGAAGGCGGAGCTCCGCGCCTATCGCGCTTGGCGCTTGCCAGCGTCCTGAGAGGCGTGCGCGTCGACCCTCGCTCAAGCGCGTACGCGCGCGAAGCGCTGAAGCGCCAGATTGCCGCCCTGCACGCGAGCATGGCCGACGAGCGGAAGGGATCTGCGTGTCTGAAAAAACTAATTCGTCGTATTCGCCTGCGCGACGCGGCTCGTGACCGGGTCCATTTCCATCAGCACTTCGATGCGGCGGCGCTCTTTCTGGAACTCGGCGAGCTCGCGGCCGTTGAGCTGCAAGCCCCGCGGCACCTGGATCGTCATCGGGTTGACGAACTTGTTGTTGACCAGCACCTCGTAATGGAGGTGCGGCCCGGTCGACATGCCGGTCGAGCCGACGAAGCCGATCATCTGGCCTTGCTTCACCTTGATGCCGGGCTCCATGCCGGGCGCATAGCGCGACATGTGGCCATAAGCGGTGGCGAAGCCATTGGCATGGCGGATGCGGACATAATTGCCGTAGCCGCCTTCACGCCCGACGCGCTCGACCGTGCCGTCGCCGGCGGCAAGGATCGGCGTGCCCGTGGGCGCGGCCCAGTCGACGCCGGTATGCATGCGGATGTAGCGGAGGAGGGGATGGCGGCGATCGCCGAAGCCCGACGTGTAGCGGCCGCCTTTGACCGGATTGCGCATCAGGAACTTCTTCGCGCTGTTCCCCTGATCGTCGTAATAGTCGACCATGTCGTCCGGCGTGCGGAAGCGGAAGAATTTGCGCATCTGCCCGTCGACGGTCATCGAGGTGTAGAGCACTTCGCCCGTGTCGCGGTCGGTGCCGTCGCCGTCGAAGAAGACCTCGAATGTGTCGCCGGGCTTCACCTTCTGCTTGAAGTCCACGTCGTAGGAATGGACGCGGAGCAGCTTGAGGATCGTCTCGGCGGGAAGGTTCTGCTTGAGCGCCGCCTCGTAGAAGCTCGTATAGAGCGTGGCGCGGGCCGGCCCCTGGTTCTTGGCGGACGTATCGGCGGGCTCCGCCTCGGTGTTGGCCACGAGATCGCCGTGCTTGTTGCGCGTCACGCTCACGATATGCGTACCGCCCTTTGCGAACACGGAGACCTTGACCGGCTCCATCTGACCCGTGTCGGACGGCGCCGGCAGGAGATAGAAACGAATCTGCTGGCCCTGCTTCAGGTCGCTCGCCGAAAAGACCGGGGCCATCGCTTCCATGATGGCGCTGGCCTCGCTCTTTTCGGTGCCGACCTTCTCGAACAGGCTCGCGAGCGAGTCGCCGCGTCCTACGGTCAGATCCTTGGTCTCTGCGTTGATCAGGAGATCGGTGGCTTCCTCGTCCTCTTCCTCTTCCACAGTCTTGTGGATCACGGTGGTGTTGGGCGCGAGCCGCGGCGCGGCAGCCGGGCCGTCAGGGCGATACGACGCGAGATGCAGCATCGGAGTTTGCGCGTTCTCTTCGCCGCTCGCAGCACCCGTCTCGTCCATGGCGAGCGGGCCTTCGGCATAGGCGAAGGTCTCGGCAGCATCGGCGACGTAGCGGTCGACCTCGTCAGGCTGAAGCTCGATGCCGTCGGATTGCGGCACGAGTCCGCCCGGCACGTCGACGAAGCTCACGCTGATCGCTTGTGGCGCCTCGGCCAGGATTTCTTCGCCGCCGACCGGCGTCGTGTCGGAATAGAGCCTGAAGGGATTGAAGGGGGGAAGATTGGTCGTGTCTTCGGTCAGCTCGGTAGCGAGGCCGGCGACGATGCGAAGATACGGCTTGATGGTAATGAACTCGCGGGTGCCTTGCCGTTCGACCACAGTGTCGTGGATCACATGGCGGGTGGCGAAGCCGGCCGAAGAGGTCTCGATGCGGTCTTCCTTCTGGCCCGACGGCGCCTGCCCCATATTCGCAAGCGTCGCTCCGCGGAGCGGCTGGAGCGC
>CAWHUE010000003.1:0-35000 GCA_963832515.1 uncultured Alphaproteobacteria bacterium | reverse complement strand
GGGCAACCAGGCGTGGGGGGCACAGACCAGGGGGTGGCGACTGTTTATTAAAAACACAGGGCTCTGCGAAGCCGCAAGGCGACGTATAGGGTCTGACGCCTGCCCGGTGCCGGAAGGTTAAGAGGAGAGGTGCAAGCCTTGAATTGAAGCCCCGGTAAACGGCGGCCGTAACTATAACGGTCCTAAGGTAGCGAAATTCCTTGTCGGGTAAGTTCCGACCTGCACGAATGGCGTAACGACTTCCCCTCTGTCTCCAACGCAGACTCAGTGAAATTGAATTCCCCGTGAAGATGCGGGGTTCCTGCGGTTAGACGGAAAGACCCCGTGAACCTTTACTATAGCTTTGCACTGGTATTCGTGGTGGCATGTGTAGGATAGGTGGGAGGCTTTGATCCGGGGGCGCCAGTTCCCGGGGAGCCAACCTTGAAATACCACCCTTGTGATCATGGATATCTAACCGCGGCCCGTCATCCGGGTCCGAGACAGTGCATGGTGGGTAGTTTGACTGGGGCGGTCGCCTCCCAAAGAGTAACGGAGGCGCGCGAAGGTGGGCTCAAGCTGGTCGGAAATCAGCTGTCGAGTGCAAAGGCATAAGCCTGCCTGACTGCGAGACTGACGAGTTGAGCAGAGACGAAAGTCGGCCTTAGTGATCCGGTGGTCCCGCGTGGAAGGGCCATCGCTCAACGGATAAAAGGTACTCCGGGGATAACAGGCTGATGATGCCCAGAGTTCATATCGACGGCATCGTTTGGCACCTCGATGTCGGCTCATCACATCCTGGGGCTGGAGCAGGTCCCAAGGGTTCGGCTGTTCGCCGATTAAAGTGGTACGTGAGCTGGGTTTAGAACGTCGTGAGACAGTTCGGTCCCTATCTGCCGCAGGTGTAGGAGAATTGAGAGGATCTGTCCCTAGTACGAGAGGACCGGGATGGACGCACCTCTGGTGGACCTGTTGTCGCGCCAGCGGCATAGCAGGGTAGCTAAGTGCGGACGGGATAACCGCTGAAAGCATCTAAGCGGGAAGCCTACCTCGAAACGAGTTCTCCCTTGAGAGCCGTGGAAGACCACCACGTTGATAGGCTGGGTGTGGAAGCGCAGCAATGCGTGAAGCTAACCAGTACTAATCGCTCGATCGGCTTGATTGCTCTCATTGTCAGTGCCTCTCCTTTTGCCCTAGCGCGCTCTGCGCTGCTTGAGGGCATTGGTGAGATGCGCTGATCTTAAAGACCAGATTTCACACTGTCCTTCGCTGGCCTGGTGGCATTGGCGGAGCGTGCACACCCGATCCCATCCCGAACTCGGCCGTGAAAAGCTCCAGCGCCGATGGTACTGTGTCTTAAGGCACGGGAGAGTAGGTCGTCGCCAGGCTTGCCAAGGACAGTGATTTTATTTTGCGCTACCGCCTTGAGCGCAAATAAGGCCTGTCAGAGCCTCATCGAGATCTACGCGCTCGCGCGTTCCCCTCTTTCACGAGTTGGTTTTGCGCCACGAACGCAAGAGCCGCCGGCGGACGTTTGTCCCCGGCGGCTTTTTTGCGTCTAGACTTCCCTGCATCATGCCAAAGCGAAGTGCCGGCATTCTGATGTATCGCGGGCAAGGGGAGGCGCTCGAGCTGCTGCTCGTGCATTCCGGCGGCCCGTTCTGGGCCAAGAAGGATTTGGGCACCTGGTCCATTCCGAAAGGCGAATACGAGGCGGGCGAAGATCCGCTCGCCGCCGCCAAGCGCGAGTTCGCGGAAGAGCTCGGCGCGCCGCCGCCGGATGGTCCGTATCTCGATCTCGGCGAGATCGTGCAGCCGAGCCGCAAGATCGTCATGGCGTGGGCGGTCGAAGGCGATTTCGATCCGCCCGCGCTCAAGTCGAACAGCTTCGAGATGGAATGGCCGCCGAAGAGCGGGCGGATGCAATCCTTCCCCGAAGTTGATCGCGCGGGATGGTTCGCACTCCCCGACGCACGCGCGAAAATCCTCCCCGGCCAAGCGGCCTTCATCGATCGTCTCGCGGCGCTGCTTCGCGCGCGCTCGCAGGAATGCTAGCCTTCCGGCAATGACAATTCCGCAATCCGAACGCTGGCCGAGCCTGCCCTTCGCGGATTGGCAGGACACATGCGCCACGCTGCATATGTGGACGCAGGTCGTGGGCAAGATCAGGCTCGCGCTTGCGCCCTTCGAAAACCATTGGTGGCAGGTCGCGCTCTATCTCACGAGCCGCGGGCTCTCGACGTCGCCGATGCCGCACGGCGCGCGGCATGTCTCCATCGATTTCGACTTCATCGATCATCGCCTCATGATCCGGGCGAGCGACGGCGCGCGCTCGGACTTTGCGCTTGTCCCCATGACGGTCGCGGATTTCTATCGCGAGTTGATGCGGAGGCTCGATGCGCTGGGCTTAGGCGTGACGATCTGGACAGTGCCGAACGAGATCCCGGATGCGATCCCGTTCGAGGAGGACATTGTGCATGCCTCCTACGACGCCGACGCGGTCAACCGGTTCTGGCGCGCGCTGCTGCAATCCGCGCATGTTCTGCACGCCTTCCGCTCGAGCTTCATCGGCAAGGTAAGCCCGGTGCATTTCTTCTGGGGCAGCTTCGACCTCGCCGTGACGCGCTTCTCGGGGCGGACCGCGCTGCCGCATCCTGGCGGCGTTCCGAATTTCCCCGACTGGGCCGTGCACGAGGCCTATTCGCACGAGTGTTCGAGCTGCGGCTTCTGGCCGGGGAATGGCGGCTTCGGCGAGGCGGCCTTCTATGCTTACGCCTATCCCGAGCCGCCCGGCTTCGCGGAGGCTGATGCGGGTGCGCCGGGCGGCTACTACAACAAGAAATTGCGCGAGTTCATCCTGCCCTACGAGGCCATGCGGCAAGGCGGCGACGCGCTCCTGCTCGGCTTCCTGCAGGGCACCTACGCGGCGGCTGCCGACAACGCGCATTGGAACCGCGATGCGCTGGAGCGCCACGGTTGAAAGGCAAAAATCCCGATCCGGTCGATTTTGTGCCATCGAATCATGCGGCTATTTTCCTTGCAGCCGACACAAAGCAGGCGCGGGCGCGCCCGGGCTCAACGCGCGACGACCGGAACTCTGCCGCCGCATGATGTCTTCCAAGTTTCCCCGCAAGCGACCCAACCGCCGCGCAGGCGCTGCAGCGATCGCATGTCTCGCCGCTGCGGCCATCGCCGCCGGCATGCGGTCGCGCAAACCAATTCGCTCAACCCTTTCGGCGTGTTCACCGACTCCGGCCCGGCCACGGCGGAGGACAAAGCGCGCCGCGAGCAGGTGCGTACCGACCTCTACAACCGGCTCGCTCCCGCTCTGCGCATGGACGTGCCCTTCGTGAGCGAGGCGGCGCTCGGCGGGCTCGACCAGGCCATCTATCGCTACCGGCAGATCGTGGCGGCGGGCGTCTGGCAGCAGATCTCCGGCAAGTTGACGCTCAGGCCAGGCGACAAGAGTGTCGACATCGCCACGATCAGGCGCCATCTCGTCATGGAGGGCGACCTGGATCCGAGCGCCGAGAGCGGCGGCACGTTCGATCAGGTCTTTGCCGACGGGCTGGCGCGCCTCCAGATCCGCAACGGCTTTCGCGTCTCGGGCTTCGTCGATCAGCGCACGGTGCGGGCGCTGAACGTGCCGGCGGAAGAGTGGTGCGGCAGCTCGAGGCCAATGTCCCGCGCGTGCGGGCGCTGCTCAAGATCAACGCGGCGCCGCGCTACGTGCTGGTCAACGTGCCGGCCTTCACCTTGCAGGCGGTCGAGAATGGTCATGTCGCGCTCGACAGCGCGACGGTGGTCGGCAAGATGCAACGTGCCACGCCGGAAGTGTCGGCCAAGATCGTCGAGGTGAATTTCTTTCCGACCTGGAGCGTCCAGACACCGTGGCGCGCTACGATTTGATCCCCGCCATTCGCAAGGACGTCAACTATTTCTATGCGCGGCGCTTCAACGTGATGTCGGCATGGGGCGCGGCGCCCCTCGATCCGCAGACGGTCGACTGGGCTTCGCCGCAGGCGCGAGCTACAAGTTCCGCCAGGATCCGGGCCCGCAGAACGCGCTTGGCCTCGTGCGCATCAACATGCCGAACAAGCACTCGGTCTATCTGCACGACACCCCGCTCAAGAGCCAGTTCGGCCAGAGCGCGCGCGCCCTCTCGTCTGGATGCGTGCGGGTCGAGCGCGTGTTCGACCTCGCCGCCTGGCTGCTCGGGCCGCAGAAGGGCTGGGATCTCGCGCGCGTGGAAGAGCAGGTCGCGAGCGGCCAGAAGCTCGACGTGAAGCTCGTCAAGCCCGTGCCGGTGCATTTTCGTCTATCTCACCGCGTTCGCCGGCACCAACGGCGTCGCCCATTTCAGGCCAGACATCTATGGCCGCGATTTCGTCCTTCGGCTGCCCCGACGATCAGCAGGACGCGGTCATCGCCCAGCAAATCCGCGCGGTCACGCCTTAAGTCCCCTAGGTGCCGGCTCCTGACCTCAGTCAGCGCAGACTTGCTGCGGCGACCGAGCGCCGCAGCGACATCTCTGCACGAGACAAGAGACGGCGAAGCCCTATAGGAGTGGGGCAAAGCCCAAGGGATTCGGATGTTCGGCCTCACCAGACACCGCATGATCGAGATCGGCGCCGCGCTGCTGCTCACGCTGGCGGCGCTGCTATTCGTCGCGCTGACGGTGTGGGCGGAGCCGGTGAGCGGGCCCGGCAACGCTGAGGCTAGCGCGGACCGCGCGCGTCGCTAGCAATGGGCCCGCCAATGCCCATATAAGGGGGTAACGCATGCCGCCTCGCGGCCCGCATGCGGCCCTTCACATCGTCTTCGAACCTGCTATAGGTTCACCCCCTCGCATGGCCTGCCGCCCGGGCATAGCCGCGAAGCGGGGCGGAAAATCCGACGGATTGACGCGGGGTGGAGCAGCCCGGTAGCTCGTCAGGCTCATAACCTGAAGGTCGTAGGTTCAAATCCTCCCCGCAACCACCCACAGTTGACTCCCCGAGGCGGCAGCTTTGGGGGAGTTTTTGTTTGCGACCTGAGTTGTCGCAAAGGGCCAAGATTTGAGCCAAATCGCCGTGGAGGGTTGCGGCGATCCTCTGGCCCTCGCCCCCTGGACGCAGTTCAATGCGGTCGATCAAGGAGCGAAGCACCTCGGCCGCCTCGGCCCTTATGACGGGGTCGTTTAGCGCCTGCTCGAGCTGTTGGACCTTTTCGGCATATACCTCGGCCAACCCGGGGTGGAGGCGGACTGATGGGGGACTTTGCTAACCGGCCTCAAGCAGCTCCCTGCTGTTTCTCAAGATCTGCCAGCCGAAGGACCACGGCTGTAGCGAGCCCGATACCGCTCGAAGTCCCGGTGATCAGTGCCGACCGCATGAACGTAGAGTCCGACTTACTTGCGCTTAGTGTTTCCGGGATTTAGCTTCGACAACGTGAATTTTCACCGCGGAAGCTGTCGGGAACAACCGAGATTGAATTCGATGCCACGCTCGACCAGGAATTCACCAAAGTCCGGATGATTGCTTGGGGCCCGTGCCTAGAAGCCGACTTTGGCACCCAGTGCGCCTTTTGTATGAGGCGGCCGATCATCCATTTGACCGCATCATTCTGCTCCGAAACGGTTTTGAAACGCTTACCGATGACTCACGGAAGGGGGCAAGAATGTTCGCAATCTGCCGCGCTATTTCTCTATCCAGAGGGACCCAGAGTTCTTTTCCGCATATCATCATTAGGACCATGTGAGCCGGCAATTGCCTCCAGGAGGCACCAATTCTCGAACTGCTGAGACGGTTGGTAGCGTGAAGCGATCCCCTTTGGGAAGTTCAAGCTGAGGCGGCAGTGGTTGCATTGGATTTCCTCCAATAGGTCAATCTGTACTTTAGTTCGCTTTCGACCGCTCCCGACCATTAGCACGTGCGAGGACGACGGGGATTCGTGGAGTTTTAGGCGGCCCGACGCGCCGACGCCGAGGTCGGGCGTCGAGCCTAACCGTTCCGAGGGGAGACAGTCCTTGGACCGGCTGTCGCTAAAACAACTGACGGAATTTGTGCGTTCCTCAGGAACGAACCGATCCGAAAGCGCGAAATGAAACGGCCCCGCGGGTCTATGGGCAGGGCCGTTCCGGTGCGCACCAGTACGCAAAACCCTTCCCCCCGGTGCGCGCGCTTGAACTAAGCCTGCGCCTCGATCCTTTAGAAATCCTGAACCAGCAAACCGCGAAAGGCCCGCCTTGTTGCGAACCTGCGCGGCTTCAAACACCCGGCCTTCTTTGCTATGATCGACGTTGTACGAGTAGGAGGTTGTCATGGCGAACAAGCAGAATTTCAAACCCGAAGAATGGACGAAAATCTTAGAGAGCACGATGCTGGCCGGGATGGCGGTTTCCGCCGCAGAACCAAACGGCCTTTGGGGTGCTCTTAAAGAGGCGTTTGCCAGCAGCTCCGCGCTGGCTGCAGCAAAATCCAATGCCGGGTCCAACGACCTCATAAAGGCAGTGGTCGCCGATTTCGAGACAAAGGAAGGAAGAACTGCCGTTAAGGAAGCACTGCGCCAGCATCTCGCTGGTGCTGCTAAGCCTGCAGACGCTGTTCAGCGCTCGCTCGCGAATTTGAAAGAGGTGTCCTCGATCCTCAATGCCAAGGCACCACAAGATGCGGGTGCGTTCAAGGCGTGGCTCCAGGCCATTAGCAAAAATGTAGCTGAAGCCTCTTCTGAGGGTGGGTTTCTCGGTATCGGGGTGTGCAAGTCAGCGACGCTGAGAAGGCCACACTTGCCGACATATCCAAGGCTCTCGGTACGAGCGCATAGGTCTGCAACGCGCGGGGGAGGCGGACTTACCCAGCGAATCGCACGTTTATTACCTGTCAATCACCCCGTAGGGCTTCGCGCCCGTTCATTTCGGCCGGGCGTTTTTCCTACGCCGCCTTCTGCGTGTCGCTGACTGCTATCGACCAAAGTTACGGGCTCTCCATTCTTAGTGCAGTTGAGCACCATCCATCTCTGCTCTAGAGAGAGACATCGTGGATAACACGCGAGAAACGGGGAGTGAAAAATGTTCCACCTCTCTCTCGACTTCCTGCGTTTCGTTGTAGCTATCGCAGTGATGGTGTCAGCATTGGCAACGCGCTTTTCTGGGATTTTGGCAAGCGTAGGCTACTGAGCTGATCCTTGGCAGACTACCAGCCTCGCTTCGGCCACGCCTTTTTAGAAACCAGGGGGTCCTCGTGCGGGCTCGACCAACTGCACCAGCGGAATGAACTGTGAGGTGCCGTTAGGCACGCAAGGAGGTCTAATGGAGGATCAACTCACAACATCGGGAGTGGGATTTCTTGGGATGCTGGTCATAGGTTGGATCACTGAAAAAATCACAGTAGCTATCACGGACCGAAGTGCAGGTTACGCATCAGCGAATAGGATTTATCTGATTGAAAAAATCGAATGAAAAAATCGAAGTTCGTTAGTCTTCGCCAAGGGACGGTCTCCTCCGCTGCGCTCGGGGCCGGCCATGTAGGTAGGGAGAAACCAATACTAGGTCGATAAGCCGCGAGGCTTCAATTACTTTAGGTGCGAGAGACAAAGGTCGATGCACTGCTTGGCCTCGGCTACCGCATCGTCCATTCGCGGCGTCCTAGTGTTCAACGTTGGTTGCGGCAAGATCGGTATGTCGGGGCGTGTGCGATATACGCAGACGCACCAATTCGACCATGCCCGCCGAGCTTCAATCTGATAACCGCGATATTGGCAACTTTCCATCGGTTCGGCCTCCGAAGCTTATTGCGGATATAACCGACCTGAGCGACATTCGTTCACCCACCCGCGCCGACCGACGAAAATCGCATCTTTTTCCTGGCCCTCTGGACTAGCCAAAACCCTTGAAAATGGCCGCTTAGCGGGGCGTGATGATCAAACGCGTTGAGGAAGCCGAGATTGAAGGAGCGGTGCCCAGCGGCCGTTCGGGTTAAGCTGCTTGGCAGAAACGGAAAGCCCCGGCGAAGCGGAGGCAACCATGAAAAGCTTTCTGTGCGTATCGCTATTGATCCTACTGATGCCGAGCGCTTACGCCGCCGAATTGCCGGGCGACAGCGCCGACGGGAGCTTTTTGCATGACGCTAACTGCCTGGGATGCCACGAAACTGGCATCTATACCCGCAAGGACCGACGCATTCGGTCTCTAGATGCGTTGAAAGGGCAGTTGGCCAGCTGCAGTCATATGGCAAACCTACAATTCTCCGCGATTGAGATGCAGAACATCATCAAGTACCTGAACGATCAATTTTATCAATTTCGCTAGCTTCAGTATGATCGATTGCTTCCCGCGGCCGTTTCTCAACTCGGGGTCAGGCCCGAAAAGGTGCCGCGACCGCTGGAGCGTTTTTGGAACGCCATAAGGTGCAACAGGCCGTTTGATGGAGACGACCGAGAAAATCGTCGAGGCCTACGTTCGGTACGTAAAGCGCTGGGCGACGTATCGAACATAAAGTGCGACGGTGGCCATCGAGTTGGTCTAGAGTGTACCAATCGAGAGTGGACTGTTCAAATCTCTGGTGCTCTTCGGCAGCCTTGGTCTTCAAGACCTCGACTTCAATTTTGTTATTGGCCAGCCTTCACCATTAGCGCCGGAGCTGACCCGAGGCATAGGATGATCGCAGACCGGACATTACGCGCTGATCCTTGCGCTTGCCGTCTCGATCGTGCAAACGGTGCTGCCGCTGATCGGCACGCGCACGCGCGATCCGCAGCTCGCGGCGATAGCCGTGCCCGCCGCGCAGCTCCAATTCCTCCTGATCGCCATCGCCTTCATCGCGCTGACCACGGCCTATGTCACCTCGGATTTCTCGGTGCAGAATGTCTGGCAGCACTCCGCACTCCGCGAAGCCGCTGATCTACAAAATCTCGGGCGTGTGGGGAAATCATGAAGGCTCGATGGTGCTCTGGGTGCTGATCCTGGCTCTGTTCGGCGCGCGCGGTCGCGGCGTTCGGCACTAATCTGCCGGCGCGGCTCAAAGCCAACGTGCTGGCGGTGCAGGGCTCCATCGGTCTTGGCTTTCTCGCTCTTCATCATCGCCACGTCGAACCCGTTCACGCGGCTCGTTCCCCGCGCCGCTTCGAAGGCCAGGGGCTGAACCCGGTGCTGCAGGATCCGGCGCTCGCCTTCCATCCGCCGCTGCTCTATGCCGGCTATGTCGGCTTCTCCATGGCGTTCTCCTTCGCCGTCGCCGCGCTGATCGAAGGGCGCATCGACGCCGCCTGGGCGCGCTGGGTGCGGCCCTGGACGCTCGTCGCCTGGATGTTCCTCACCCTCGGCATCGCTATCGGCTCCTGGTGGGCCTATTACGAACTGGGCTGGGGCGGCTGCTGGTTCTGGGACCCGGTCGAGAACGCCTCCTTCATGCCGTGGCTTGCGGGAACGGCGCTGCTGCATTCGGCGGTCGTCATGGAGAAGCGCGAGGCGCTGAAGGTCTGGACCATCCTCCTCGCCATCATCACCTTCTCGCTCACGCTGATGGGCACCTTCCTCGTCCGCTCCGGCGTGCTGACATCGGTGCATGCCTTCGCCGTCGATCCGGCGCGCGGCGTCTTCATCCTGGTGATCATCGGCTTTTTCATCGGCGGCGCGCTCGCGCTGTTTGCCTGGCGGGCGCCGCATCGCGGCGCAGGGCGGTCTTTCGCGCCCGATCAGCCGCGAAGGCGCCTCGTGTTCAACAATCTGCTGCTGATGACGGTCTGCGCCGCCGTGTTGGTCGGCACGCTGTATCCGCTCGTGCTCGAGGCGCTGACCGGCGACAAGATTTCCGTCGGCGCGCCCTTTTTCAATCTCGCCTTCGTGCCGCTGATCGTGCCGTGCTGCTGGCGCGTGCCCTTCGGACCGCTGCTTGCCTGGAAACGCGGCGATCTGATCGCGGCCGCACAGCGGCTCGGCCGCCGCCGCCGTCGCGGCGCTCGCCGTCGCCACCTGGTGCTCGCGGTTTTCCAGGGGGGCTCGCTGCTGGCGGCGCTCGGCATCGGCCCCGGCGTCTGGGTCATCGCTCGGCACGCTTTCCGAGACCGGCTTTCGCGGTGAAGCTTTCGACGCCCCTGGGCCGAAATTTGGCGGCGCCGGCGCAACCTGCCCCGTTCGAGCTATGGCGGCATGCTCGCGCATCTGGGGCTGGGGCTCACGGTCTCGGCATCGTCGCGACCAGCGCGTGGCGGTCCGAGACTATCCTTGCGATGAAGCCAGGCGACACCGCCGAGATCGCGGGCTACAGCCTCCTTTTCGAGAGCTCGCGCCCATCAGGGACCGAATTACCGCGAACGCGCGGCGAGTTCAAGGTCACCGCGCAACGGACGGCGACGGTCCTGTGCTTCAGCCGTCGAAGCGCGACTTCATGATCGCGCAGAGCAGCACGACCGAGGCGGCATCCATGCGAGTTGGGCGGCGATCTCTACGTCGTGCTCGGCGATTCGCTGGGACGGCGCCTCGCGTTCGTCTGTATTTCAATCCGCTGGTCCGGCTGATCTGGATCGGCACGCTGATCATGTTCCTCGGCGGCGCGGTCTCGCTCTCGGACCGCCGCCTCAGGGTCGGCGCGCCGAAGCGCGCGCAAGCCAAGGCGGCAGCCGCGCCCGCAGGAAAATGACTGTGTTGCCGCGTCAGAGCCTCTCGGGGCCCTCCTTTCAGACCGGCACGCTCAGGCTCCTGACATGAGAAAACGGCAGAGGGGGGTTCACTCCGCTGCAGCGGGGGCAAATTGCAGTTCGGCTAGCCGCGCGTACACGCCGCGGCGAACTATGAGATTCTGATGCGTCCCTTCGTCAACGAGGCGGCCGCAATCGAACACGAGGATGCGGTCGGCCTCCACGACGGTGGAGAGTCGGTGCGCTATCACGAGCGTGGTGCGGCCCTCCATGATTTTGTCGAGCGCTTTCTGCACCAAGGTCTCGCTTTCCGTATCGAGCGCGCTGGTCGCTTCGTCGAGAAGCAGGATGGGCGCATTGCGCAGCAAGGCCCGCGCGATGGCGATGCGCTGGCGTTGCCCGGCCGACAGCGTGACGCCTCGCTCCCCCAGCCTGGTGTCGTAGCCATGCGGCAACGCGACGATAAAGTCGTGGGCGAAGGCGGCTCTGGCGGCAGCCTCAATCCCGCTTAGAACTCGTCGTCTCCGCGCCATAAGCGATATTCGCGGCGATGCTGTCGGCAAAGAGCGCCGTCTCCTGCGGCACGAGCGAAAAGCGGGCGCGAAGCGCGGCGAGATCGGCCTGATTGACGGGAATGCCGTCGACTTCGACATTGCCCCGGTTGGGGTCGTAGAAGCGGAGCAGAAGCGTGAACAGCGTGGTCTTGCCCGCGCCGGAAGGCCCGACCAGCGCGACCCGCTCTCCCGGCGCCACTTGGAAGCTGACATGCTCGAGCGCGTTCGTCTCCGGCCGCAAGGGATAGGAGAAGGAGACGTCGCAAAAGGCGATCTCTCCGCGCGGCGGCATGGGCAGCGCGCGCGGATGGCGCGGAGATTTGATTTTGGACTGGACCTGAAGCAGCTCGCTCAAGCGCTCGGCCGCGCCCATGCCTTGGGCGACCTCGCCCCATACCTCGCTTAAGCCACCGACCGCCGTCGCCGCCAGTACGGCATAGAGCACGAACTGGGAAAGTCTGCCTCCCGTCATGGCGCCTGACAGCACGTCCTGCGCGCCAAACCACAGCACGCCGACCACGCTCGCAAAGACGAGGAAGATGGCGATGGCGGTCAGCCCGGCGCGACCTTTAGCCCGCGCATTGGCCGCCGCGAAAGAACGTTCGACCGCATCGCCGAAGCGCCGCACGGCGGCGTCCTCATACGTGAAGGCTTGCAGCACCCTCACCTGGGTGAGGCTCTCGCTGGCATAAGCCGAGGCCTGCGCGAGCGTGTCCTGCGCCTGGCGGGAAAGCGCCCTCACCGATCGGCCGTAGGCGACGAGCGGCAGCACAATGACCGGAATGGCGATGAGCACGGCGAGCGACAGCTTGAGGCTCGTGACCACCATCATGACGGTGGCGCCGGCCAGGAGCAGGATATTGCGCAAGGTCTGCGAGATCGCCGTGCTTGCCGCCGCCTTGACCTGCGTCGTGTCGGCTGTGAGGCGAGACATCACCTCGCCCGAATGCGAGATCTCGTAGAACGCGGGGCTCAAGCCGGTTAGATGCTTGAACACGTCGCGGCGAATGTCGGCCACCACCCGTTCGCCCAGCCAGTTCACCGCGTAGAAGCGCGTCGCACTCGCCAGTGCGAGGACGATGCCGATGCCGATAAGCGTAGCGAAATATTTGTCGATGAAATCGGGCTCGATGCCGGAGAAGCCGAGATCGATCATGCGCCTGATGGCAAGCGGCACGGCAAGCGTGGCCCCGGCCGAGACGATCAGCGCAACAAGCGCGGCGGCGAGCATCCCCCCGTGGCGTGAGAGATAGGGCGTGAGCGCCATGACCGGGCGAAGCGAGGCGCGGCCCGCTACCCTCCTCTCGGCGCCTAGCGCAGAGGTTTCGTCGTGGCAGTCGCGATCTTCAGGCTGTCGGGTTACGACTTGCACAAAAATGGGCCCAGCTTCGGTATTGCGGGGCAGGCCTTAACGACAGCACCCGATGACCGGTCTGTTGGTGTGAGATTGCCTCTATGGACTGGCATTGGCAAGTTCGGACCTTCGCCAGACAGGGCTGCCTTGCACCAAAGTTGGTGACACCAGTGCGTTCCGTGCCAAAAATGTGGATTTGTCTTCACCAAGGCACACCTCGCACGTGGTTTTCGCTGGAACTCAACCGGCCCGTTCAAGCTGGCGCTGGATTGGGCGGGGGCCGCAATTCCGCGATCAGCAGCAAGATCTCGGCCGATCATCCTCTGCACGGCAAACTCGGCCATCCTGAAAGGGCGGTGTCTACCTGATCGCGCCCTTGCCTTCATTGATCCATTGCTCCGCCGCGCTGCGGTGATTGTAGAAGCCCGCTCGGCCGGCGCGACAGCGGAAATTGGTAGTAGCGCTTGACTTCGTGGCGGAGGTCGTCCGACCGGGCGCGCCTCAGGACCGCCTTCACCGAAGGTCGTCGGCGCCCATTTTAAGGCCGAACAATTCGTCGATCTCCTCGTCCTTTGAGGTGAGGAAGATCACCCGGAGCTCGCTCCGCTGGCGCAGGCGACGCAGCAGCCCATGGCGTCCGTGCGCAGCATCTTGATGTCGAGGATGGCGAGGTCAGGGGGGCTTTCGGCAAGCCGCCGAGCGCGCTTGCCCCGTCATTGTAAGTCTGGGTAGCCTTGCACCTTGAGCACCATGCGTAAGGAGGTGAGAATGTTACGATCGTCGCCCGCAACGGCTGAGGTCGCGGCCTCTGCCCGGGGCCTCGTGCGCCGCGCCTTCAAGGGGTCACTGGCGACCATCGACCGCGGCAACGGTTATCCTTACGCCTCCCTTGTCACGCTGGCGACGGACGCTGCGGGCGCTCCCACCGCCCTCATTTCGAAGCTCGCGCGCCACACCGCTAATCTCGCGAAGGATGGCCGCGCCTCGATCATGGTTGAGGAGACCGGCGCCCTCGCCGATCCCTTGCAAGGGGCAAGGCTCACGCTCTACGGCGTGGTTGCGCCCACCACCGACGAGGGAGTTAGGCGAAGGTTTCTCGCCCGCCATGGGGAGGCTTCGCTCTATGCCGACTTTCCGGATTTCGCCTTTTGGCGCTTAGCGGTTGAGGGCGCCCACTACATCGGCGGCTTCGGACACATCTTCGATCTTGGCCCGAGCGACCTTCTCCTGCCGCTTCGAGGCGCCGAGGCCCTCATTGAGGGCGAGCCTGGCATTGTCGAGCACATGAACGGGGATCATGCCGATGCTCTCGAGCTTTATGCCACGTCCCTCGCCGGCGCCTCTCCTGGGTCCTGGCGCATGGCCGGCATCGACCCCGAGGGCTGCGACATTGTCCTTGAAGGACAAGCGCGGCGGATCGTCTTCGCGACGCCGATCGCCACGCCGTCGGGGGCCCGAAAAGAACTGGTCAGGCTCGCGGCCGAGGCCCGCGCACGCCAGCGAGAGCCCTGATTTTGCGCGCCAGCGGGTGATAGTAGGTGCAGGCGTAGTAACCCGTTCCAGACGCTCATCTCTTGCTCGCCACTGACGCTCGAATCCAATCGAGCACGACGCCCCTCGGCGGCCGACCGCTTGCACGCGGTCGATCCCTTGGTCGGAGAGATCGGCAAGCGCGCCGAGGTTTTTCTCCGCCGTTAGCCAGCGCGTCTTCAAAGAACTCGGTGGGCCAGGGGCGGGGTCGCGATTGGGCATCCGCGGTCCCATGCCTTCCACGAGCCATCCGAGGCCCACGAGGGCGACAACAAATGCGACTACAGAGGTTATTCCCCCCATATCCAACCGGCATTCCTGCCGGGCCGGCTCGCCAGTAAAGTGTGGCGTTGACGTGACGCCGGCTATCCCCGTCTCGGATTGGAGGGATGGCGGACGGAGATGGAGAAAAGTCTGAGGGGAGAGGCCCGCTACTCGGCGGCGAGGCGCACATACTCGCCCTTGCCGACCGGGCAGGCGGCCCACAGTCGGTAAGCGCCGCGATCAGCTTGGCGATCTCGGCGTCGGTATGGACGGGGGAGGGGGTAAAGCGCATGCGCTCGGTGCCGCGTGGCACGGTCGGATAGTTGATTGGCTGCACGTAGACCCGGTACTGGGTGAGGAGCGTGTCGGTGACCGCCTTGCAGTGCACCGGATCGCCCACCATCACCGGCACGATGTGGCTCGGATTCTCCATCACCGGGAGCCTTGCCTCCGCCATCAGCCGCTTCACGGTCTTGACCCGCTCCTTAAGCCGCGCGCGCTCGATCTCGCTTCGCTTAAGATGCCGGATTGCGGCGAGAGCGCCCGCGGCGATGGCCGGTGCGAGCGAGGTGGTGAAGATGAAGCCAGGCGCGTAAGAGCGGATCGCGTCGCAGCAGGCGGCGCTCGCCGCGATATAGCCGCCCATCACGCCGAAGCCCTTGGCGAGCGTGCCGTTGACGATGTCGACGCGGTCCATCACCCCGTCGCGTTCGGCGATGCCGCCGCCGCGCGGCCCGTAAAGGCCGACGGCATGGACCTCGTCGAGATAGGTCAGCGCGCCGTATCTCTCGGCGAGGTCGCAGATCGCTCCGACCGGAGAGATGTGGCCGTCCATGGAATAGACGCTCTCGAACACGATGATCTTGGGCGCCGAAGGCGGGACCTTCTTGAGCAGCTCTTCGAGATGCTCGACATCGTTATGGCGGAAGATGCGCTTCTCGCCGCCGCCTCGCCTGATGCCCTCGATCATCGAGGCGTGGTTCTTCTCGTCGGAGAAGATAACGAGCCCCGGCATCAGCCGCTGAAGAGTGGAAAGGGTCGAATCGTTGGCGATATAGGCGCTCGTGAAGAGGAGCGCCGCCTCCTTGCCGTGCAGGTCAGCGAGCTCGGCCTCGAGCTCGACGTGGTAATGGGTGGTGCCTGAAATGTTGCGCGTGCCGCCCGAGCCCGCGCCGACTGCCTCGATCGCCTCATGCATGGCGGTGCGGACCACGGGGTGCTGGCTCATGCCGAGATAGTCGTTGGAGCACCACACGGTCACGTCGCAGGTGCCATCCGCGCCGAAATGATCGGCCGACGGGTAGGCCCCACAGCGGCGCTTGAGGTCGGCGAAAATCCGATAGCGCCCTTCGGCATGCAGCGCCTCAAGGTGCTGCAGGAAGCGGTCCTCGTAGTCCATGCCCAGCTTTCCCTTGGACCAATGGCCGGTCGCCGCTCTGTTATCTTATCACGACATTCCTCAGATGACTGGGGATCAGTGTGAACGATACCATTGTGCCGAGGCATACGGAAGCCAGAGAGTCGCGGTCGTCTACGCCGTGGGGCGCGGCAGTTCCTCGTGTCTAATCGAAATCCATGTCGTGATGATGGTCATGGTCATGACCGGGAAGCTCTGGCGGCGGCGGTCCCGGTACTTCGACCACCATGGCTTCGGTGGTGATGAGGAGGCCCGCCACCGAGGCCGCGCTTTGGAGTGCCGCACGCACCACCTTCGCAGGGTCGATTATACCCTTCGAAAAGAGATTCCCGTACTCGCCCGCTTGGACGTCGTAGCCATAGGCGCTGTCTTCCTTTTCGAGGATCTTGGAAACGACGACAGAGCCGTCGAGTCCAGCATTAATTGCAATCTGCCGGGCTGGCCAAGTGATTGCCTTCCTCACGATCTCGATACCCGCCTTCTGGTCGTCGTTGTCGTTGTTTGAGTTCTTGCCAGCGCCCGACTCGCACGCAGCAAGGCGACACCGCCGCCTGGTAGAATGCCCTCCTCGACGGCGGCTTTGGTTGCGTTCATCGCGTTGCGGATGCGATCCTTCTTCTCCCTCACCTCAATCTCGGTGTCACCCCCGACACGGATGACGGCAACACCGCCTGTAAGTCTGGCCAACCGCTCCTGGAGCTTCTCGCGATCGTAATCGGAGTTGGCGTCCTTGATCCGAGCTTTGATCTCGACCACGCGAGCCTCGATGTCGGACCTATTTGCGGCCCCGCCAACGATGGTGGTGTTCTCCTTGTCGATCGTCGCCTTCCTCGTGCGGCCAAGCATGTCGAGCGACACGGTCTCGAGTTTGAGGCCGAGATCGTCCGAGATCACCGTTCCCCCTGTCAGGAGCGCGATGTCTTGCATGATCGCCTTGCGCAAATCTCCATAAGCCGGCGCCTTCACAGCGGCGACCTTGAGACTGCCACGGAGCTTGTTGACCACGAGCGCCGCCCTGACCTCTCCCTCGACTTCATCCGCGACGATGAGTAGCGGCTTTCCGGCCTGCACAACCTTCTCGAGCAGCGGCAACAGTTGGTCCAGGCTGGAGAGCTTCTTCTCGCTGATGAGGATATAGGCATCCTCCATCTCCACAACTCTCTTGTAACGATCTGTGATGAAATGCGGAGAGATGTAGCTGCGGTCGAACTGGATGCCTTCGACGACTTCGACCTCCGTCTGGCGCGACGTTCCGTCTTCGACGGTAATCACGCCGTCGTTGCCGACCTTGTCCATGGCGTCGGCGATGGTGCGGCCGATCTCCGTGTCGCCATTAGCTGCGATAGTGCCGATTTGTGCGATCTCGACATTGGAGGCGACTTTCCTCGCGTTCTTCTTGAGCTCCGCTACGACGGCCTTAACCGCGCGATCAATGCCACGCTTAAGATCCATGGGATTCATGCCGGCTGCTACCGTCCTCACGCCATTGCTGAGAATCCCATGCGCGATCACGACCGAAGTGGTCGTCCCGTCGCCGGCCAGATAAGACGTCTTGATGGCGGCCTGACGCACCATCTGCACACCCATGT
The DNA here is from genome assembly GCA_963832515.1 of uncultured Alphaproteobacteria bacterium. Classification (GTDB taxonomy): domain Bacteria; phylum Pseudomonadota; class Alphaproteobacteria; order Rhizobiales; family Methyloligellaceae; genus Methyloceanibacter. The sequence goes on along the minus strand of CAWHUE010000003.1, from coordinate 17,699 downwards.
TCTCGAACTTGTCGCCAAGCTCAATTTCGTTGGCGACGCTTACCCCATCCTTGGTGATCCGCGGTCCGAAGGACCTGTCGATTGCGACGTTCCGACCTCGGGGTCCTAGCGTGACCCTCACTGCATTGGCGAGGAGGTCTACGCCGCGCAGCATCTTCTCGCGAGCCTCGAACGAGAACTTGAGCTCCTTGGCAGTCATCTCTTGCTCCTTAAGACGCGGTGTTCGAAGAGTTGACTGCGAGATTGAGTGTTGAGATCCTCAGCCGTCGAATTTAGCCGTCTTGCGCGCGCGACGTGATCATTTTTTTTAATGGCCCCGATAAGTATTATTTATTGGACTTTGCTTCGGATCGGGACGATTCTGATTGCGGTGTTTCCCCGTCTAGGCGTGGGGAGTGGCCGTGAACATGAAAACCGATGTGCTAATTGGTCTGCTTGCGGTCCTTGTAGCATCGCTCGCCGGTTCCCCCGCGCAATCATACGAAGTCGGTACTGTTGCCGATGGCGGCACCCTTGAGGGGATCGTCGTCTATCGTGGCGACGTGCCGATAAGAAAGATCATTCCTTCCAAGAATGTCGAGACCTGCGGAGGCCCTCGCGAGGAGCCGATGATCAGGGTTGGCGCCGATCAGGCTGTCGAGAGCGCGGTCGTATACCTCGTCGACGTCGCCAAGGGAAAGGCTTGGCCTGAGCAGGGTAAGCCGCCCGAGCTTGACAACGTCAAATGCCGTTTCGAACCCGAAGTTCAGGTCATTCCCCCAGGTCGGCTGGACGTCGTCAACGGCGACCCGGTTCTCCACAACACGCATGGATATTACGACAAGCGGACGGCCTTCAACTTAGCCTTGCCGAATGAGGGACAGCGAATCCCCGTTGAGCTGAAACGCGCCGGGACGGTACGCGTGGACTGCGACGCGCATGGCTGGATGGAAGGCTGGATCTACGTAGTGGACAATCCCTACTACGCGATCACCGGCGCCGACGGCAAATTCACTATCAACGACGTTCCGCCCGGCGACTACAAGCTGGTGGCGGTGCAGTCCTTCACCGGGCCGATCGAGATGCCCGTAACTGTAAAGGGAGGAGAGTCCACCAAGATGGAGATCGAACTGAAAAAAAAATAAAAGAATCAAAAAAATAAATGACGCGGCTAGATTGCTGCGTCCACCTCCGTAGGAACCGACGCTTTATAAACGGTTCGTTGGGCAGGAGGAAACAACATGTCTGATGAGCTCGACCGCGAGCGGCGCGAAATGCATGCCGTGCTGCAGCAGCCCGGCGTGCGCCCCGACGATTCCGTTCAGATCACGCGTCGCACCTTCGTGCATTCATCTCTGCTATTTGGCGCCGCCACTGTTGGCCAGACCTTCGCGTGGTGGCCGCTCATAAACACCATCGATATCGCTCACGCCGCAGAAGCGCCTTTCAAGTTCGCCTGGATTTCGGACACCCATCTCTATCCCAAGTCTCTCAACACGCGTTTCGTCGAAAAGACGGTGCGTGCGGTCCAGGATGTTCAGGCTATGGATCCGCCCGCGGACTTTCTGCTCTTCGGCGGCGACCTTGCCCAGCTTGGCACGGTCGAGGAACTAGAGCTCGGCAATGAGATTCTCAAGGACGTTAAGATTCCGAAATACTTCATCCCGGGCGAGCACGACTGGTATCTCGACATGGGCAAGAAGTGGGGCCAGCTGTTTGGCAAGCCCACGTGGACTTTCGACCACAAGGGCGTGCGCTTCATCGGCCTCGACACGGTTAGCCGGGGGCCGGACTACTGGACGGCGAAGAACATGACCCCGGAAGAGCGCATGGGCCACATGGCGACCCTCGACGGTACCGTCGCGGGGGCGTGGGCCGGCGTTGGCCGCGACCAGCTCGACTGGCTGGAAAAGACGCTCGCCGACTGGGACAAGAACAAGCCGGTCGTCATTGCCACCCATAATCCACTCTACGAGTACTACCCGCCGTGGAATTTCTGGGTGCGCGACTGGCGCGACGTCCACGAGGTCTTGAAGCCCTATACCAAGGTCACCAACATTCACGGGCACGTCCACCAGGTGCTCTATAACGAGATCGGGACGCTGCGCTCGATCGGCATGCTGGCGACCTCCTGGCCGTGGCCCTATGCCCCGGAGGGCGTGCCGAAACTCACCAAGCCGATGATCCGCGTCGATCCCGGCGATCACTTCGATGGCGTCGGTTGGGAAAAAATCACCGTAAACCCCGGCAACCAGCTCGGCAAAGACGACGTCGAGTACGTTATGTGGGGCCGCAAGGAGGTCTTTATTCAGTCGGAGGCCGACTACGACAAAAGCACTCCAGAAATCCTGCGGGCACGTATAGCCGACAATATGTATCCCTACTGAGAAGGGAGGGATCGCTATGACAACTAAATCGACATTCCTCTTGATCTTGCAGCGTTCTTGCGTGGTCGGAGCGATTGTGGGAGCCGCCTTCTTGTTTGGACCAGCCAGTGCCCACAAGGAACCGGTGACGCCTGAGCAGCTGAAAGCCTACCAAGACGCATTCATGGAGGAGGTCAGGAAAGGCGACCTCTTGTTCCATGGCGATGGGGCGACGGCGAAAAAGATGGGCGTCAACCTATCCAACACGGGAATGGCCTGTGCAATGTGCCATCCCATGGGCTCCGATACCCACCCGCACTCGTTCCCGAAGTGGCAGGTGCAGGTCGACAAATTCTCGACGCTGCGCGACATGATCAACTGGTGCATCGAAAAACCCAACGAAGGCGAGAAGATCGAATTCGATTTGGACGCGATGAAAGCCTTAGAGGCTTACATCTATTGGTCGAATACCGGCTCAGTGCTCGTGCCTGGCCGATACTGATCCCCGATCGGGGAAAGTTTTGGAGGCCGCCTCACATCGGGGTAATCCCCGAGGTGAGGGGTTGGTAAGGGAGGTTTGCGCCGCTAGAAACTGGGAGGGGGCGCCTTGTCTGAGACAGGCGTAGTGCTGCGTGGCAGATTTGCTGGTGTCGACCTTGATGCTCTGGTCGATTGGCCGGTGGTACGGGTTTGGCTCTATTGGGGCATGTTTTGGCTCCTGGTCGCGCCGTCCGTCGGTGTGGCGCTGTCGGGGCTCTTCAACTTTCCCGATTATCTCGGCGACTCTCTCGGTTTGACGTTCGGCCGGTTGCGCCCGGTCCACGTCAATGGCGTCATCTTTGGCGCCTTCTCCGCCCTCTTCATCGGCGAATGCTATTACTTGGTGCCGCGCCTCTGCGGTGTGCGCGTGCCCTGGCCGCAATGGGGCGTGCCCCTGGCCTGGGTGTGGAATCTCGTTACGGCCGCCGCGCTCATCTCGCTGCCGTTCGGCGATAATAATGGCCTGGAAGCGGGCGAGTTTCCGATTTGGGCCAAGATCCCGCTCTTCATCGCGGTGGCGGTGATAACCGCGCAGTTCCTGATCGCCATCGGCAGGCGACTCGAGCCGCCGCTCTATGTCGCGCTCTGGTATCTGATTGGAGCATTTGTGTGGACCACGATGAATCTCGTGCTGGGCATCCTCCTGCCCTACATGATTTCGGGTATCAACAGCGCGGCATTTCACGGTCTCTATATTCATTACATCGTCGGATTGTGGCTCACACCCGCTGGCTACGTCCTGATCTACTATTTCCTGCCGATCAGCGTGCGCAATCCGATCTATGCCCACAAGCTCTCCCTGGTCGGCTTCTGGTCGCTCGCCCTGTTCTATCCCTTCGTCGGCATCCATCATTATCTCTATAGCCCGATCGCCGACTGGGCCGAGACCATCGCCATCGTGACGTCCATGCTGCTGATCATTCCGGTGTGGACGGTGCTGGTGAACTTTTTCGGCACCATGATGGGCCGCTGGAGCACGTTCGGGACAAACCTCCCGGCGAAGTTCCTGATCATGGGCTCGATCATGTATCTGTTCGGGTGCTTCCAAGGCTCGACCGAGGCCTTGCGCGCGATCCAGCAGCCGACTCACTTCACGGATTTCGTCATCTCCCACTCGCACCTCACGGTGTTCGGGACGTTCGTGGTCTGGGCCATGGGTGGCTTGATCTATGTCTGGCCCAGGGTCTGCGGGCGTGAGCTCTGGTCGTTCAGGATGGGCAATTGGGCCTTTTGGCTGATCACCGCCGGCATCTCCACCATGGGTCTGGGGCTGACCGCGGGCGGATTGCAGCAAGGCTTCCAATGGATGGCCGGCACCGAATGGCTCGATTCGATCCTATCGATGCGGCCGTATTGGTTCCTGCGCACGATGGCTGGGATCAGCATGGACATCGGGATGACGCTGCTGGTCATTAATCTGATGATGACGGCGCTGGCGCGTCCCGCCGGCGCGGTCGAACGACCGGCATACGGTACCGCGCCGCTTCCGGCTGGCGGAGCCGCCCGATGACCGCGCGGTTCGTCGCATTGGTGGCGGGAGTCCTGTTTTTCTTTCTGGCTCTAGGCACGCAAGGTTTCTTGCCCTTCTTCGAACCCTCGTCGCGCACCGATAAGGTGACGGCGGTGGTGCGCACCGATCTTGGCCAGCTCAAATGGATGCTGACTCGGGCCACCGAACTACACGCCGCTCGAACAGCGCGGCCGCGACGTGTATCTGCGCGAGGGTTGCTGGTACTGCCATTCCCAATTCGTGCGTCCGGTAACCGGCGAAACGCGCCGCTGGGGCCCGGTGACGGAGTTGGGCGAGTTCGCATTCGACATCCCCCATCTTTTCGGCACGCGGCGCATCGGACCCGACCTGATGCGAGTCGGGCTCAAATACGGAGACGAGTGGCACTATGCGCATTTCTGGAACCCGCGCATGCTTTCCCCGGACTCGGTCATGGCCCCTTATCGCGGCCTGTTCGATAGACCCTCGCAGGAGGTCTCGATCGTTGATGATGCGTGCCGGCAACCGTACCCTGGAGAAGACGCCGGTCACCGAGAAGCTGTTCGACTTCTCCAGCAAGGAGCAGATCAGCCTCACGCCCAATGGCGATGGCCTCCTGTTCGTGCCGATGGCGGCGCGCGGCAAGACTCCGATCATCCTGACGCCGCGAGATGAGTACAAAGGCAACACGGTCAAGATCGCCGCCGAGACGCGAGACCTGCAAGCTCTGACCGCGTACGTCCAGAAGCTCGGCATGAACCGCGGCAAGTGGCGCGACCTGTTCGAGCCGCAGAGACTCGAGGTGATGGATGTCACCATGCCGCGCTCGGAGGAATGGATCGCCCATGGCAAGGAGGTCTATGAGCGGCGATGCCTTGGCTGCCATGGGGAGAAAGGCGATGGCAACGGACCTGCGGCGACCTTCCTCTACCTCCAGCGCCCGCGGAATTTCAGCAGCGCTGTCTTCAAGTTCAGGCTGACCAGCGAGCCGGTGCCGACCGATGGCGATTTGTTGCGGACCATCACCCGCGGGGTCCGTGGCACGGCGATGCCGGCCTGGTATGAGCTGCCGCTCAACGACCGCCTCGCTGTGATCCAGTACATCAAATATGTGCTGGCGGTGGACCGTTCCGATCCTGACAAGCCCTACGCCTTTTTCGTCGAGGAGCCGCCTGGCCCTCCATTGTACATCGGTACGCCTCCCGCTCCGTCGCAGCAGCTCGTTGAACGCGGCAAGGAAGTTTGGGAGCAGGCCAAATGCTGGGAGTGCCATGGTAAGAGCGGCAAGGGCGATGGCGAGAAGTCTGCCGGGCTGAAGGACGATCAGGGCTTCACCATGGTGCCGGCAGACCTCACCTTAGGTCAGTTCAAGTCCGGTCCGACGGTCGAGGACATCTATCGCACCATGACGACCGGATTGAGCGGCACGCCCATGCCCTCCTATCGCGATGCATTCCCCGACGAGGACCGGTGGGCCCTTGCCTATTATGTTCTCGCGCTATCCGCCTATAAGGACCCCCTCACGAAGCAGCCCCTGGCTATCCCGGAGACGGACCGGGCGGCGCTGAACAACCCTAATCTGAAGGCCGATACGCCGGAAACGGCCTATATTCCGGCCCAGCAGCCAAAGGCTGCGACCGTGGGCACCCCCACCCAAGCCGCCACCACAGGAGAATGACACATGGAGGGTTTCGAGATCACTGGACCCTACGCCAGCGCCCTGCTGATGAGCCTTGGCGCCGTCTGCGTCTTCATTTGGGGCGTGCTTTCGGGCGCCTTCCACCGTGCCGACGAGGCGTCCGTCAGATTCTACGAGATGGAGATGGAAAGTGACGCAAAACACCAACAGGCCGACCGAACCGACGCGTGACCATACCAGTCACGAGGACGAAATGGAGGAATATGGTGGCGGCGCCATCGAGGCGCGGCATGGCTATATCCCGCTATGGCTGTTGGGCGTCTACGCGGTGCTCTTCATCTGGGGGCTCTACTACGCCTACGCCTATTGGGGCGGCCTCGGTCCCGGTCGGATCTTTATGTCGGCGCCACCCGAAAGCCGGGAAGTCATAGATTAGGAAGGGAACGGAACATGCTAGCAGCGAAGATCGTGTTGGCGGCGGCGATTGTGAATTTGATCGTGCTGTTCACCGCGCTGGCCGTCAATGTGAGCCTCGCCGCTTTCGGCTGAGTAGGAGGAGCGCGTGCTCGAGCATACAGCTTTCTCGTTCGCGAATGCGGATGTGTACCAGACTATCGCCTTTATTGGCGGCGCAATCGCCCACACCGCCTTTTTCGTTTGGGTAATTTGGCTGATACGCCAGTAGCAGCGCCGCGCAACAGCCTCCCGATGATGGGTGGGCGACTGGTCAGGTAGTCTGCCAGTGACCTATTATCTCGTGATATTCGCCGCCGGTTTCGCCGGCAGCTTTCATTGCATCGGCATGTGCGGCGGCTTTGCCTGTGCGCTCGGTCGCGATCCGGGCGGGGCCGTCGCAACCGCGGGCCGCCACCTGCTCTATAACGCGGGCCGGGTGACCACTTACTGTTTCCTGGGTGCGGTGGCCGGCGCCTTGGGCGAAATGCTGTGCACCTCACGTGGGTTGGCTGTCCCGGTGCTGAACGGCCCGTTCGATGGCGCCCAGCGCGTTCTGGCGATTGTCGCCGGGCTTCTCATGATCGCCATGGCATTGCAGTTTTTTGGCCTGCTCCAGCGCTTTCACGGTTTGACCATCGGCTTCGGCGGCAGCACACTTGCGATGTCCTTGCGCAATTTGCTGAGTTCAGAAAACCGTGCCGCTCCGGTCGCCTTTGGCGTGTTCAACGGCTTCCTCCCCTGTCCGCTGGTCTATGCTTTCGCCGCCCAGGCGGCCAGTACCGCCGGAGCCGTGCCCGGCTTTCTCGTCATGCTGGCCTTCGGATTAGGAACCTTTCCGGCGATGTTGATGATGGGCGGTGTCGGCCGCATGCTCGGGCCGGTGTGGCGGCAACGCGGTGTGTGGCTGGCCGGGGGCTTCATCCTCTTGCTCGGCCTGATTACGCTCGGACGCGGCGTGCTGCCTTTCAGCGCGCATTTGCATGCGTTCCCGCATGGAAGTCCGGGATGACCGAAACACGCGACAATCTATGCAGCCACTGCCTGCTACCCGTGGGCTTGCGCGCGATGCAGCGCACGGTGAACGGCGAGGACTGTTCCTTCTGCTGCTATGGCTGCTGCATCGCCTTTCAGGTGAAGCACGGTCAGAACGAGGAGTGGGACGCAGCCTGGTTGCTCATCAGGCTTGGCGTCGGCGCCTTTCTCACTATGAACATCATGCTGATCAGCCTTTTCCTCTACGCCGGGACGTTCAGCGCCGATCCCTGGCTGATCCCCTGGGTTCACCTGCTGCTGTGGATCTTCGCGACACCGGCGCTGGTCATTCTCGGCGAACCCTACCTGCGGGAAACCTGGGCTCAGGCGGCACAGGGGCGCGTCACATCGTCGGCGCTCGTTGTCCTCGGGGTCGGCGCCGCCTACGCCTATTCCGTTTTCGCCACCATCGAGCAGAGCGACCAGGTCTATTTCGACACCGCTACCATGGTGCTGATGCTGTTCACCATCGGCAGCTATATCGAGGCGGCCGGCCGCGCCAAGGCGGCGCGCGATCTCGAGCCGCTTCTCGCCGCCGAAAGCAGTTCCGCCACCGTCGTCGAAGGGGGGACGGAGACTAACCGCCCGGTGCGGGACATCGCTGCCGGCGTGCTGGTGCGCGTCAGGCCGGGCGAGCGCGTTCCAATCGATGGCGTGGTCGTTGAGGGCGAGTTGCACACCGATGAGGCCGTGATCACCGGTGAGAGTCGTCAAATTGCCAAACGCGCCGGCTCTCCGGTGATGGCCGGCAGCATCAATCTTGACGGACCGCTTCTGATCAAGAGCAGCGGCGCCGGGTCGGCGACGCGTTGGGCGAAGATTTGCCGTTCGGTTCGCGAGGCCCTGTCCCACCGCAGCGCGATTCAGCGCATCGCTGACAACGTCGTCGGCGTCTCTGTGCCTTTCGTTGTTCTCCTTGGCGTGCTGACGGTCGCTTATTGGTCTCAATCGATGGCGTTCGACCGGGCCATGCTCATCGGGCTCGCGGTGCTGGTGGTCGCCTGTCCCTGCGCGGTTGGTCTCGCCGCACCGCTCGCGACCTCACTCGGGATTGGGCGGTTGGCGCGTTGCGGGTGCCTTGTCCGTGATCCGCACACGTTGGAGGTCCTTGCCCGCACGAGGCTCCTCGCCTTCGACAAGACCGGCACGTTGACGTCAGGCAGACCGCGCGTCGTCGGCATCGAAAGCGACGGGGTTCCGACCAACGAGCTACTTGCCCGATGCGCCGGCCTCGAGCGCCACTCCGAGCATGCCTTGGCGCGCGCCATCACTCTGGCAGCTTCCACGCGCGGCCTTGAACCGGTCGTGACGCACGATGTCCGCGCCCTGCCTGGCCGCGGCATAACGGGCAATGCCGACGGCCAGCCGATCGCCGCCGGGAACAACGTGTTGATGCGCGAACTCGGCTGGCAGCTTGCGCCGTCTCTCAGCGAGCCCGCGCGGTCGCTGGAGGCAAGCGGGCATACCGTTATCTATCTCGGTTGGGAGGGAAGGGTGCGGGCTCTGTTTGCCCTCGACGATACACCGCTCGCCGAAGCGTGCTGGGTAATCGAGGAATTAAAACGCCTCGGGCCGCATGTCGCGCTCCTGAGCGGCGATCTCGCCCCTGCCGCGCAACGGGCTGCCACGGCGGTCGGGATCGAAGACCTGCAAGCGGGCCTCTCGCCGGAGGCGAAGCGCGCGGCGCTCGACCGCTACCGGCAAGAATATGGGGTGGTGGCAATGGTCGGCGACGGACTTAACGATGCGCCGGTCCTAGCCGATGCCGATGTGGGTATTGCTGTCGGTTCCGCCACGGATCTCGCGCGCGAGACGTCGTCTCTGGTGCTGCCGCCGGGCGGCCTTTGGATGCTGCCCTGGATCATCACCGTGGCCCGCAAAGTCAGGAGCACGATCCTCACCAACCTCGCTTGGGCCTTTGGTTACAATCTCATCGCCTTGGCGCTTGCCGTGGCCGGTGTGCTGCAGCCGGTGCTGGCCGCAGCAATCATGGCGAGTTCTAGCCTTCTGCTCGTTGTTAATTCCCTGCGGCTGTCGCGGCTCCCCGATCCCATCCCGGGGGCGATCCTGGAGCCGCCGCCGAGTGCGGAGCCTGACAGCGTCCGTCGCGGTCTCGGCGTTCCGGTGATGGCTGGTCCCGCCATCGAACGGGGCTGAACGACTGAAAATCATCCGAACACGTCATGGGTGAATGCGTCGTACCAGCCGTTCGCAGCTTTAACTACCTGCCGACGGGTCTCGGCATCTTCACCCACCTTACTGATCAAGATTTCGCTGACCTTGATCGTCCCGCCCTCGGGCTCTAAGGCGATGGCGTCGCTCACCGCATCGTCGGCGGCAAGAAACGTGAAGCATGTGTTAAACAAATGAGGGGCAAAACGCGCCGAGCCGGTGAGTGCCGCCGCGATGGCGAAGGCACAGACCTTGGCCTGGCTGTTGGCGAGAAAGGCGGACTTCGGCATGTCCCCGCCACTGGTTGCATCGCCCACGATATGGATCCCGCGCTGTAGCTTCGACTCGAAAGTCCTTGGCTCGACCGGACACCAGCCCGACTGATCCGCAAGACCCGCCTGCTGCGCGAGCCCGCCAGCCATTTGCGGCGGGATGAAATTGACGACCGCGCCCTTGAAGGTCTCGCCAGCAGTCTTGACCGACAAGTCCTTGATGTCGACCGCCTTGATCCCGCCGGTGAATTGGGCTGGCAGCCACTCGATCATTCCCGGATAGTGGTGGACCCAAGCGTCCTGAAACAGCTCCTGCTGGAAGAAACTATCCTTCGCATCGAGGATCAAGATCTTCGAGCGCGGCTTGAACTGCTTGAAATAATACGCGACCAGCGAAGCGCGCTCATACGGGCCGGGCGGACAACGGAAAGGGTTCGGAGGGGAGACGATCAGAAAAACCCCGCCATCCTCCATGCTGTCGAGTTGCTGTCGCAGGAGCTCGGTCTGTGGCCCGGCAATCCAGGCATGTGGCATGATTTCTGTTGCGGCCTCGTCGTAGCCCTCGATGGCGTCGAATTTGAAAGCGATACCCGGGGCGAGCACCAGCCGGTCGTAGGGCAGCTTGCCGCCGCTCTTAAGATCGACCGTCTTCGCTACCGGATCGATGGCCGCAGCAAAATCGTGGACAATTTTGATCCCGTATCGTTGCGCCAGCGTCTCATAGCCATGCGTGAGCGATTCGAGCGAGCGCATCCCGGCGAGATAGAGGGCGCTGAAGAAGCAGGTCGTGTAGCGCGCCTTGGGCTCGACCAGCGTCACCTCGATCCCTGCAGCGTTCGCCGCCAGATATTTGGCGACCGTCGCGCCGCCGATACCGCCGCCGATGACGACGACTCGCGCGTTGGCTTGGCTTCTCGCCACTCGCGGGGCGACGGCCGTGAGGCACGCCGCTCCCACAAGAGAGCTGAATTGGCGACGTGTCCAGCAATTCATGGCTGCTCCGATCCCCTTTTTCGTGTCGCGAGGTACTCCGCCAGTGCGGCGATCTCCTCGGTGCTGAGCGACCGTGCGACCACATTCATGATCTGGCTCGAACGCTTGCCGGACCTGAAAGCCTCCATCGCTTCGCTGAGTTTCTTCGGGCTGAGCCCAATGATCGAGGGAATGCCCTGGTCGCGGCCGTCAAGCCGATGACAAGCTGCGCACATCGCGGCGAGTTGAGCGCCCTGCTCATTCTCAGCCGCGGTGCTCCGCTGAGCGCCGAACGGGAAGAGGCTCAATATCGTCAACAGCGCAATGATCGGGCGTGCACCGCTCGCGAGCCTCGGTTAAGTGGCTTTGCTCGGCCGCACGGCGTCCTCCCGCCCCGAAGCTTGAAGGTCGCCGCAGGCGTCAATTGCCATGCCATCGTCAAGCGACCGCGAGTTGGTGTTCCAATCGATAGACGCCGCCGCCGTCCTCCTCCCAAATGAACTCAAGCCGCCCGCTCTCGGTAGCGCGCAGATAGAATTCGATGAAAGGGTTCGCCGAGATCGCCTCGTGGAGATCAACGCTGAACACTTCGGCGCCGCCATAGCGGCAAACGAACTTGTGGATGATCTTGCGCGGTATCACCCGGCCTTGAGCGTCATGACGCAATCCCGTCTCCATCTGATGATTGATGATGGACTTGACCTTGAAGATTTCGCCCTTTGTCGCAGTCGCTTGGTAGGAGCACGCGTGGAGCCACGGGGTTCACTCTCAGTCTCCCTTTGTGGCCGTCAGATGCAGCCATTGGTAGCTACATCGACGAAAGTCTTTGTCATCAGCAACGTGCCGTCACTCATCTCGGCGACCGCCACGACATATTGTGGCTCAGCCAAGCGGATGCGCGTTGATACGCGGGCGATGCTGCGCCGCGGCACAAAATTGAAACCGGCGACTTCGATAAGCGGATTCTGCGGCGCGAATACGCGGATGCGCTTCACATGGTCGTCCTCGGTCATCGGGCTGTCGATGTCGAGGTCCATGGGTACGGTATAGCCGGTCGGGAAGACCGCCGGCATGACCAGGTGCAGGCGGTCCGACACCGTAGGTGTCCGTCCGGTAAACCGCTCGACGAGCTTCACCGCTTCGTCTTGCGCGCGCGCGCTTCCGGGCGAGAACAAGGCGCTGGCGAGCGCGCCACCTCCAGCGCAGCCGGCCATCAACACATCGCGGCGTGTCAAACCCATGGTCCCGGTCTCCCAGCCATGCCCAACCTGAGCGCGTTTGAGTGCGCCGGCCGCGCTAGCGGTGCTAAGACACGCCAGCGGCAGTTTTCTGCATTGCACAACCGCTGGGGCGACGCTCGACAGCACCCGGCGGTCTAACTTCGAGCCGCTCGAATCCTCAATTAACCCATTCTATTCACGACAACTTCGAGACTACACGTCGGCCTTCGCCGAGTAAAGATTCAGCCGTCGCAGCAGTTGCAAAACTCCGGACATGTTGGCCCGCGTCTCGAAGGAAGCCTAGGCTGCGCTGCGGCCGTGATTCCGGTAAAAGAAGTAGGTTTTGACTGCGCTGGGAGTACAATGCCCATGACGAACCCAACGTGCATCCGGGCGCCCGGATGTCATCCACCGGCTTCAGCTGAATTCCCATGGTCAGGCGAGGCCGAGGCCTTGTTGTTCCTTGCCGCTGACTGCACGCCGAGGCGGCTTGGGAGACCAAGCATCAATACGGATTGTCTCTGCGCGGCATTTTGCTTAGTTTATTAGGCAGAAAATGAAGGGGTTTCAGAAATGATGCAGGACGATCTCCCCCGCGGAAACTCTGCCCTTCGCGGTCGTATGACCGCACGGCTCCGCCACGCCGGGTTGCGGCCGACCCGTCAGCGGGTTGAGCTCGGCTGCATCCTCTTCGCCAAAGGGCATCGCCACATTACGGCGGAGGACTTGCACGCCGAGGCCGATGTCGCGGGCTTCCGCGTGTCGCTCGCGACGGTTTACAACACTTTGCATCAATTCACCGAATCCGGACTTCTGCGCGCGGTGGCGATCGACGGCAGCCCCACCTATTTCGACACCAATGCGAGCGATCACCATCACTTCTTCGTCGAAGGCGAGGGCCAGCTTATCGACCTCGTCGGCGATGTCGGGATCGACCGGCTGCCCGAGCCTCCGGAAGGCATGGAAGTCACGGCGATAGAGCTAGTCGTGCGCGTGCGCCGCCGGCGCCGCTGATTTACGGCTCGCTGCCGCCGCGGGCGATGCCGATGGCCTCGGGCGTGTTGGTCGGCGCCTGGCGATGTCAGCTTGGGTCAACTTCGAGGCGGTTGTCTAATCCAGTCGCGCTTTAATAACTCCCGCTTTCTCAAGCCCATGGGCGAGAAAATATCTTGCTGGGCTTCGTGAGCCCGTGTCAATGAAGCAGAGCAGTTGAGCCGACCCACTCGCAGGCCTGCCAATGGCGTCGTCGGCGCACTGATTTCTAGCCTCAATTACGGCGACCAGAACGAACACAACAACAGCAGCCGCCACGACCAACCACTGGTTCATCGTCGCACCTCCTTTTTTGGGGATGCAAGCGGCGCGATGTGACATCACTGTCACGCACCGGGTTGGCACCATCACCTCTAGGGACGTATGGTCTCTCGCTTGACTAACCGATTTGGCATGCGGCTGCGTGCGCTGCCTTCCAAGCGTTCGCTAGGAATTCCGCTTGTGAGAAATCCACCTGTTCCCGCAAGACTTCGTATGACATCAAAAGAGGAGCTATAGGGTCTTTTACGAAGGTCACATGCTCGGGCGAAGCAGCGGGACCTGAACAAAGCAGGGCCACCACTAGGAAATGCGATGACAAGCGTCTTGATCACAGGTGCCAATCGCGGACTCGGGTTCGAGTTCGCTCGACAGTATTTGTCAGATGGTTGGCAGGTCTACGCGGCTTCTCGTGATCCAAGTTCCGCCTCGGAGCTGCGCCGACTGGCTGATACCAGCGACGAAAAGCTCCGGATCATCGCGTTGGATGTCACCGACCCCGCGAGCATCAAGGCGGCAGCTGCGGAACTCGACGGCCAAGCCATTGACCTCCTCCTCAACAACGCTGGCGTCGGCGGGGTTCGGGGCCAGACCATCGGCAATATCGATTACGAAGCCTGGGCAAAGGTTCTCCACGCCAACACCTTGGGTCCCATGCGGGTTTCAGAGGCGTTTGTTGACCACGTGGCACGAAGCGAGCGCAAGCTCATCGTCACTCTTACCAGCGGTATGGGATCGATCGCTGACAATACTTCTGGCGGATCGATTGCCTATCGCAGCTCAAAGGCCGCAGTGAACATGGTAATGCGCAGTCTCGCGATCGATCTTGCTCCACGCGGCATCACTTGCGCGGTCGTCAATCCCGGTTGGGTGCGGACTGACATGGGTGGGCCACACGCTACATGAGCCCGCCCGAGAGCGTGGCAAGGCTGAGACGTTTGATCGAGAACTTAGGGCCCGCGCATTCTGGTAAGTTCTTCAATCACGACGGTCGCGAATACGCTTGGTAGGTGTGGGCGCTACGTCCGCTTTCGAGTGCGGACATGTCGAGTGAGACGGAGCATGTGCATAGCGGACAACTCGCGAAAAGCAAAGGTGACGAACGAAGGCTGAAACGCGCGGGGCTAGGGCATCGCAGGGAATGCGCTAGCGCTGCCCTAGCACCCTACCAACTGCGACCGCACCGCTCCCCGCCTAGCGGGATTTAAAGTTGGCGTAATGCAGCTAATGCCAGCAGCGCGGCGGCCACAATAATAAACCATGCCAAATCTTTGTTTGGGATTGCCATCGAACTATGTAGTCACGAGCGCCCTTGAGTGCTCTTACCATGCTGCTCTAGGTAAGCTTTGCCGGTCTCAACACTTGAATGCATACGTGAAACCGCTGACGCCTTATCTCTGAACTCGACGAACCGTCCGCAAGGTGTCGCTTGGCTAGATCCGACCTAAGTATTGTAGGACACCCGTGAACGTTAAGGGTCAGCGCCGATACAAGTTTCTGTCTGATCGACGATAAATACGCTAGTTCATCGACGGCTGCGCCGAATGTGACGTCGTTACCGAAGAATGTTCTTAACTCTGCAATGTCTTTCCTGCGTTGGGTAAAACTAACTCGGCTAGGTAAGACGTGACGGTTCGTCAGCTGTCGACATGTGCGAACCAGTGTCACCATCGCGAACTCAATTCGAATACAGGCCGACCGCGACCGGAACGAGCGGGAAGGTCTCTAGCCACCGGCCAAAGCCGACATCAGCGCGGTGATGAGCAGTGTGGGGGGTGGAACAGCCATTCTCCTTCGACGTTCTCTCCTTCGGAGGCGCGACAAGGAGAAACAAGATGTTCCGAGTTCAAGGATTGCTTTTCGTCGCCATGCTAGTGAGCAGCGCGACAGCTTTTGCAGCAGATACCACACCTGCCCCAAGTGAGAAGCCTGGCCCAAGTGCCGGTGCTGTCACGTCTGGAGCGAATCCCGGTGTGCCGAGTGGAGTTAGTCGAGACCCGCAGGGAGGTCTGAGTAGCCCTCCGGCAGGTGGCCCTACCGTGACGGAAAACTACAACAAATTACCGGCACCTGGGGAGAAACTCCCAGCCCCGGCGAGATGAATAAAGGCAAACCCCAGTAAGTTGTTGCTTGCCGGTGTCCCTACGGCGCTCGCTTCGTCCAGTCATGGTGTTTTAGTTTCGCCTGTTGCCGGTGCTTGGGTGTTTGGTTCCGTGATAGCCGGTGCTTGAGATTCCGACTGTGTGGATTGGGGTTTGGTGTCGGCGGGCATCGACTGCGTACTCGGCTGATTTGTTGCGCGAGTTTCCTGGCTGTTTTGGTGAAGAACAGAACGACGACTGCCGCAAGGAGGCCAATGATACCGACCAGGACCAGGGCAATTATCAGGGGGTCTCTAAAGACGTCTTTTATTGAGCGAAACTCGGCCATATCGCGCCGCTCCTTTCGAAGCCCCTCATGGGCCAACGAAGGAGACCGAGGTCTGTTCCATCACGGCATCGGAAACTGTGTTTCGGAAAAGCCGCGCGGCAAACTCCTCCCTTGAATCTCGCTGATCTCCGCGACCAGATCCAAAACCGCCTGCTCCTCCTCGTTCCACTCACTCATCTCATCCTCCTAGTTGCAGTCCACATCGACCTTTACTGAAGGCACCTTGCCCGCGCGGATCCGCTTGGCGGCCTTACGAGGATCAGGGAGCATTCGAAGGGTGTGCCTTAGCTTTAAAGAGGGGGCCGCCAGGACGATCCCCTTCAACAAAAGCGCGCTTCAGCGAAACTTGGACGGCTGGCAGCCGCTGGCGGAGGTGGCGTTACGGGTGGCGGCAAGACGGTCACTATCTCCGCCAACGTCACGATGTACAAACAGATCTTTTGCTACCTATTTCCCAAGGATACTCGGACAAGTCACAAATGGCGCGCGAGGCGGACGGGCGGGCGCACTGAGTCACCATCATTGTTTGAGAAACTCTTTATAAGCGCATAAGTTCCTGTGGGCGATCTAAAACGCTCATAGACATGCCTTCCCCTGCCGCGAGGGCTTCAAAATGTAAAAGAGCCGCGGACAATGCCGTAGATCAGGATGGAAGAAAGCCGCGGAACGTCAGAACCCCCGGCGGGTTTAGTTAGAGCCGCAGCCTATCGCTGGGCGTCCGTGTTTCTTCCAAAGCCTTAAGGAGGATGTCATGCTTAAAACACTCGCCGTAGCGACCTTTGTTGGGATGTATAGCCTCTCGCCTGCTTATGCAGCGGGCGATTGCACCGACGCTCACATGAAGCAAATGGATGCAATGATCGCCAAAATGACCGATGCCGCGAAGAAGAAGGAGGCAACGACGGCTCTCGACATGTCAAAAGCCGACATGAAAAAAGGCAATATGGAGGGCTGTATGAAGTACATGAAGCAGGCACATACAGCCATGGGACTTTAATAGGGGATGTAAGCGAACGAAATAAACATGCGAACTCTGCTGCTTAGACACGCCTCACTACGCTTGCTCCTTGTGGCCTGCTTTGCAGGACTTCCACTTACTTTGGCTCTCGGCCATGAGGGGCATCATGCGGAGTGTAACGACACGACCATAAACGCGGTGAAAGCTGACATTCAGGCCATGGGCGAGGGTGAGGCAAAGACGGCAGCCACGAAGGAAATGGAAGCGGCGCAACAGTTGATGGCCAAGAATGACGTCGAGGGATGCAAGAGCCACATCCACAGCGCCATGGAGGCCACGGAGCAGTAGATGAGCGACGCCGGAAGGCGTTGGGCACTAGTGGCAGGCGCGCTATTGGTGCTTATCGGCGCCGCTGCGGTAGGGATTTATGCTGGCCTCTATAATATTGCGGCTGACGTTCCGCACACGCAGCCGGTCTATTGGTTGCTTGAAACAGTGCGGGACCGCTCGGTCGAAGCCCGGGCGCGGGATATTGTTGTTCCAAATGATCTGAAGGATCCGAACCGCATCTCAAGAGGTGCGGGCCAATATGCGGACATGTGCAGTGGCTGTCACCTTGCGCCCGGCATGAAGCGAACGGAAATCAGCCAGGGCTTATACCCACGCGCGCCAGAGCTTCGGCGCAAAACTGACTCTTACGCCTGCAGAACAGTTCTGGGTGGTCAAGCACGGCATGAAAATGACCGGCATGCCAGCCTGGGGCGTCACCCATGACGACGACCTGCTTTGGGACGTGGTGGCATTCGTCCGCAAGCTGCCGGAGCTAACGCCAGAGCAATATGAAACTCTGGTCAAGAACGCTC
>CAWHUE010000002.1:0-97943 GCA_963832515.1 uncultured Alphaproteobacteria bacterium | reverse complement strand
AATGAGTTGCGGGCTGAAGCCACGGCAGCGCTATGAAGAGGCGCTCGCGACGGCCGCCTCTTTGGTCGGGGCTCTCGTGCTCGCCCGCGCCGTGAATGATCCAAAGCTTTCGGACGAAATTCCCCGCTCAACGAAGAGCAGATCCCATGGTTAATCGACCATAAGCGTCAATTAGTGGGAGGAAACGACAAATGCTATACAGTTACATTGTCAAAAAAATAATTCCGACAGAGCTTCGACCACCTCAACAACCATCGCTGGGATGAGGTGCTGAAAGAGGTCGCTCCGAAGGTCCATCACCGCTTGCCCGGCGCCAACTCGCTTGGTGGTGAGCGCCACGACAAAGAGACCCTGCGCCGCTGGTTTGAGCGCCTCGGCCGCGTCCAGCCCAATCTCCATCTCAAGGTCAACAACATCTGGGTGAAGGGCTGGCCGTGGCATACCACCGTGCTTGTGCAGTGGGACGGCACCACAACGCTGCTCAACGGCGACGCGTCGTACTTCAACCGTGGTCTCCAGGTGATCACCCTGCGGTGGGGCAGAATATATGCGGTCGATGTGTTTGCGGACACTTTACAAAAAGCGGCCCGTGGGCTTGCCGCCCAAGCGGCAGCTGGCCTCGAAGAAGCTGTCGCCGAACAAATTGTAAGCTAGCGGAGGCGCAGTCAGAGGCCCCCACTTTTTAACATGCTCGCAGCGCAGCGAGCGCCGATTTCCTCAGCCAGAGCCACGGCCTTTTCAGGATTTATGTTGCCGATGGCGATGTCAAACCCCTTCGAAGCGAGAAACCGGGCGAAGCCTGATCCCATTTTCGCTGATTGGATAATTGCAACGGTCATGTCCGGTCTCCTGTGGGGTGTTCTACTCACCAGCGCGTGACGCCCAATCCGCGCTGCTGCTCACACTGAGCCGAGAACGTCTTCGAAGCGAATAGGGCGGCGCTTGTTATGTCCGCTTTGGGTCATTAGCGGACATACTCGACAAGTCCGCGCCATGTCCGCTTTGCCCCTGAAAGCGGACATTCAGACTGCCGAACAGGATGTCCGCCAAGTGCCAATAACGGACATTGGTCAGTTCTGAATTCCTTACTCACGCGCGCGGTGCCCCAGATCTTCACCCGCTGACGATGCTGGTAGTCCATGAGGAAGATCAGCGCGCGCGGGTTCTCCGCAAGATTGCCGGTGGTGATGTATTGCCGATTGCCGCTAAAATCGGCAAAGGCGAGCGTCCTTTCGTCGATGAACTCCGCAGGAAGCCCAGCGGTCCGCCGCCGCGGCCGTATCGAGACCAATCAATCAGGCAGTCCGAGATTGGCTAGGGCTTCAGCGCGGGCAAGGCGGCGTTGAAGCTCGCAATTCCACTCGAATCGGCGTCGGATAGGGCTTGCGGAACGGAGCGCGGTTTACTAATTTCAGTGGCACCGCTGTCACTGAAGTTTTCTTCCGCGCGCCGCCCCTCAATCGGGGCGGTTCGCATTTCTAGGCCACGCTCGGCGCATCTGCGCCTCCCGGCCAGCTTCCGCTCCATCTGAATTACCGGCACGCGGCGCTTAGCACCGATCCTAATTGTAGGGATGTCGCCCCGGTCGGCTGCGCCGATACGAAGCGTTCTTGCCTATTCCGAAATAACGCTTCCCCGCCTCTGGGACGCTTAGCGTCTTGGGGGTGTGGTCTTGGTCCATAGCTTCGGCTCCTAGCTTTGGGTG
The DNA here is from genome assembly GCA_963832515.1 of uncultured Alphaproteobacteria bacterium. GTDB lineage: Bacteria > Pseudomonadota > Alphaproteobacteria > Rhizobiales > Methyloligellaceae > Methyloceanibacter. Next base: position 96,238 of record CAWHUE010000002.1, on the reverse strand, counting down.
GGTACCACAAACCATAACACCACCGGTACCTTCCGAATATGAACTGAACCCCAAAAACTGTCAATAGCCACCCAGCAGGCCCTTGCGGTACCCACCCACTTGAGTACAAGAAGGGACTAAAAGGGAGGCGGCCTATGCCGGGGAAGCGCAGTCCAAACGTAAAACAAGTGAATTTGCGGCTCACCATAGACCTGCACAAGCGGCTGGAGGCGGCGGCCGCTGAGAAGGTCGGCAGATCGCTCAATGCCGAGATCAATACGCGGATTCAGCAACCTTTCCGGCGAGAGAGCGCCGACGAAATATTGGAAGGTGCGCAGGAGCACCTTTGACAGGGCTGAATCGCAAAGAGGCCGACCAGACATTGCCGGTCGCCAGAATTTCGAAGCCGAACTCAAAGACCGGGCAGTGCCCCGATCATGAGTTCGCATCCCGGCAGCCCCGATAGCGAAGCCGCTTCTAAGGCAAGAAGGAGAAATGAAACGCGGCAACATCACCAAGCGCGGCAAGAATAGCTGGCAACTCAAATTCGACGTGCCGAGCGTCAATGGAAAGCGGCAGCAACGCTACGCCACGGTTCGCGGCTCCTACCAGGACGCGCAGAAGGAACTCACCAAGCCTCCTGAACGAGACGGACGCAGGCACCCTCCCCGACCCGACTAATGCGACCGTCGCGGAATATGTCAGGCAATGGCTCGACAGTACCCATGAGCAATCGCCGAAGACGCTTGAGCGATACGCCGAACTAGCCGAGCGGCAGATCATTCCTCACCTCGGCGCGCACGAGTTGCAGAAACTCGCGCCCGAGCATGTTCAGCAATGGCACGGCACGCTGCTCAAGTCTGGGCTAGCCCCCCGCACGGTAGGACACGCCCACCGCGTCTTGCAGCTAGTGCTGGCGTGCGCCGCAAAGAACGGAACGATTGCCCGTAACGCTGCGGCCGTGCACAAGCCGCCGAAGGTCGAGCAGACGGAAATTGAGATCCTGTCGCCCGCTCAGGCCGAGGATGTGCTCACCAAGCTAGACGGCCATAAGCTTTTCCCAATCGCTTCCTTAGCACTCGATACTGGAATGCGGCGGGGTGAGGTGCTTGGGCTACAATGGGGCGATGTCGATCTCGACGGCGGAACCGTTCGCGTCGAGCGCAGCGTGGAGGAAACCAAGGCCGGGCTGCGGATCAAACCACCCAAGACAAAACGTGGCCGACGCAACATCACCTTGCCGCCAGAGACGGTCACCATGCTCCGCGCTCACAAGGTCGAGACCATGAAGCTGCGGCTCGCACTCGGCATGGGCAACATCGCATCCGAGACGCTGGTTTTCAGCACAGTGGATGGAGCCCTGCTATCGCCCGACAACTTGAGCCGCGATTGGCGGCGTGTCAGTGCTGCCAAGAAAATGCCGCGCGTCTCGTTCCATGCGCTCCGGCACACTCACGCCTCAGTGCTGATCCGCGCAGGCGTGGACATTCTCACGATCAGCCGCCGTCTGGGGCACAGCAAGCCAAGCGTGACGCTCGACACCTACGGGCATCTGATCGAAGGATCCGACAAAGCGGCAGCGGAAGCGATCTCGCGGGTGCTGAAATGAAGTGGCAACCCATTCACACCGCGCCGAAAGACCAATGGGTGCTTTGCTGGGTAATGCAGCGCGATCCTAAACCGGGCGACGAGGATTGCCCGGAAAATCCCGGTGAGCTTCCGGGTGCTTGCGCGGTCATGGTGTTCGATCAAGGCGAATGGCAGTTCGTGTGGAGCGAGGACCAAGGCTCAGATGAATATGGCCCTACGCATTGGATGCCGCTGCCACAGGCGCCTCGACGCCAAATAGGCGAATAATTTCACCCCAAACTGCACCCGAGACAAGTCGCGCAATTCTGCGGTTTAGTTTTCGATTAGCGGAAAATCATGGATTAGGGTAAACGTGAAGGAGCGGAAAAACACCAGAAACACGATAATCCGCGCATTAGCAAACCGCCGCCTTCAGCCTCTCGGCCACGTCTCCGCGCAGGAAATTCAATACATTGCGGCAGCACCCTTGGCAACAAAAGGTGAATTGATCACCAAATGATCACGGCGCCTCCAAACCAAGCTCGGCAGCAAGCACCTCAAGCTCGGCCTTGATGGCCGTCGAGTTACCTTCGCGCCTGGCACGCGGGTCAACTGCTGACGGCGGGACCTGGCCAGCTACACGTGCGTGAGGGGTGCGCGTGCTGTTACTGCTGTTAACCCCGGAACAAATAACCATACCCAGCGTACAAAGAGACGAGGGAGCGATGGGGCGGTAAAATTGGAGGTCCTAAGCGGTAGGAAAAGCGCTCCGCGACCTGATGAGAGGAGACTGCCATGAGGAAAATGTTGGTTGCTACTGCCGCAGTTGGCATGCTTGCCGCCTTGAGCCTTGCTCCACAATCGGCACAAGCGGATTGTGTAGAACTGACGGCCACAGCACAGGGTGTAACGGAAGGCATTGCCACCAGAAAGGCCGAGAGGAGACTGCGGCGCTATATCCGACGCAACCTCGACGACGCTCGCGTCGACTACGACTCCACTGAATGCATAGGCTGGGGAGAGGAAGGCGGCCGCCCAGTTTGCGAGAGTTTGGCGACAGCCTGTCGCTAACTGATCTACCACCGTCGCGTAAGGTTCTGATGCCGACACTCGCTGCAGGCTGAGTTCCTGCCGCCTAATTGGCAAACCTTCCAGCCAGAGGCAGAGCGTCGTTGTAATGGCCGTCCGGACGACGCCAACGCCGATGCTCCGCCTCTGGACGGTGCCCACGCCCGCTCGGCGCCTGGCGCCGGCACGAAGGTGAAAAACCTATACCGCAGAGGCGTGTTCGCGCTAGCGCCGGTCCCTTTTCCTTTGAATGCGGCGCGCTGACCACAACACGGCGTCGAAGCTAGAGTCGCCGCAATTAACGGGTATGCTAATCCGGCGCCCGCGGCCCCACCGCGCAATAATTCGAATGAACGGGGATTAAGTGTAGGTGACAGCATGCGATGGGCGCTTTGGATCGCCGTTTTCCTCTGCATAGTCCTGTGCATCTATTTTGCGTCTCCATTCTTCGCTTTGCAGAGAATTGCTACTGCGGTTGAGACGAGAGATGCCGTCGCCGTAACCGAGCGGGTCGACTTTCCGGCTCTGCGGCGTTCGCTTACGAAACAAATCGTAGCCACCTACCTAAAACTTACCGGCAAGAAACTCCCGCTTGGTGCGATTGGCAAGGGCTTCGCATTCTCTGTTGCCGATCCGATTGTTGGCCGTTTGATGACGGTGAACGCGCTCTTGGATCTGCTTGCGAAGGGCGACGCAGGAAACAATGTGAAGGTACAAATCGACAAGGCACCCTTCAGTTCGGCTTCCCTAAGGAGCATTTGGCAGCTTTGGTTGAACTCCCACCAATGGGGAAGAGATTTCTACATCCACCTGCCGCCAGAGGGTTCACGAAATGAGCAGTTTAGAGTGCACCTTCGCCTTAGTCGGTGGCACTGGAAAATTGTCGGTGTCGACCTGCCAGAGAGCTTGAAGGATCAATTGGCGCAGGAGCTCGTCGAGTTGACGCGGGAGCGGATCAGAGCGCCCAACTGACAAGACCTGAGCAAATTCAAGCGCCGAGAACAGGGGCGTCGGCTTCGGCCGGCGCCCTATTGCTGCGCGTTGCGCTGTAGCTCGAACCCCAACCCATGCTTGGCGACCGAGCCCATTGAAGCACCAGCCAAGAGCGCGAAGAACAATAAGACGGCAGCAATTACTTCAGGGCGTTTCATTTGGGCAGCTTAGCGCTCTGGGGCTAAACGCAATGTGAAGATCGGCTTCGGCCGGCGCCCATTGCTGCTACCGCAGACAAGAACTGGCGCCCAACCTTGTGAGGATAGGCGCCAGACAACTCCGGCTAGCTGCGTGGGCCGGGAGGGAATACCGGGCCACTTTTGAGTGACGTTTTCGGCTAACGGGGGGTCTACCGATAAGATCAACGTCACCCGCTAAATCTTTAGCACTCCGCTGAGAAGCGCGACAGTGAACGTAGGTATGGTCAACCCATACTTTAGTCGGCACGTTCGGCTTCGGGCGGCGCCCCTTCTTTGGCGTGAGATTACTTGCCGGTGTCTTTCACCATGCCCTTGCCACAGGCAGCCTCAAATTCTGTAACGGTTAGGTTGCCATCAGCATCCGCATCAACCTGCGCAAAATTCACGATGAAGGGGCCAGAGTTGGCTTGTGGCAGCATGTCACCTTCAGGCACTGCCATCTTCCAAAGTTGGCTGCACCGCTCCGGTGTCAAAACTGCGGAAGGTCGGCCTGAGGACATTGTGTTCTGGCCACCACCACCACCCGCAAGCACGAGTCCCGTGCCAAGCACCAAAGCCAATCCTGTCAGAATGACCAATTTACGCATGTACGTTTCCTCCTACTTTCCAGCAACATTGTATCTTCTTGTTATGAGGGCAGGCCTAGCGTCGACACACGATTGCCGTGGCCTCGCAAGCATTGCGAATACAATTGACCGAGGTCGGACCGACGGACTTTCCGCCGGGGCTGCTGAGTTGATCGGCGATATAGCGCCGAAGTCTATGTTGCGCCCGGTCCCTTGAGACCTGCTGGTTGCGGGCGTCCGCCGTGGCCCTAACAACGAAGCAATCTTCGTTTTCCGCCCGTGCCGTTGGCGAAGTGACGGCAAAGGCGGTGATCAGCCCCACGGCAATCAATAGAACTTTCATAAACACTCTCCTCTTTTGCTAGATTGCTTAGCGGCCCACATTGCTCTTCGGCGATCCGGCCGATTGCTTCATGGAACCGCAGACAAAATCTGGCGCCCAACCTTTGTGACTAATACGGTTGGTATGGGTCCTCAGGGCTCAAGTTCAACAAGAATGTACATGACCACCGCTCAGTCTGCAAAACCTGCGGCGGTAACTAGGGGGCGGCAGCAATCCCATCCTAGCCACGGTGACATTCCGCCGTCTCAAGCACTTCGGTCATCGGCTTAAGGGAAGCTCTTGTCGAGAATGCGCGCACGCTGGCGCAACGTGATGCGCTTGCCGGGCCTAGCTTGAACAGCGGCAGCGTAGGCCGCGCAAGCGACCTCCAAATCCGACACGAAAGCGATCACCTGTTCGATGGTCCTGTCCTGGTCGTCCCAAAGGTCGATCCGAAAGTGGAAGTCGTCGGGGCTGAGGTGCATCCATCGGATTTGAGAAACGAACGGGGAACGCCGTCAAGGCGGTTGGGGCCGGATCGTTCAAACAAAACATTGGCACGGCTAGTCAAGCGCCCAGCTCATCGGGTGAATACCTACCCTGTTACCGAGGGACGGGAAGGGGATGTCAGCACCAGGGATCCGGACCCGTTGGCATGGTGCGACATCACCTCCCACGGTAGAGACGAGTAGGAGCGGGATGATGCGGACGAGAGATTTGAAAGAGGCAGCGGACTTATTGGTAGAGGCATCGGAGCTGCTGACGCGTTCCGGACAGGCTCATCTCGCCGCAGAGGTGAGATACATCGTAGAGCGCCTTGACCTAATCATCGGGAAGTCGCCCTCCCTTATCTAGCCCCGCCAGGGCTGTGCGGTCATGCCCGCCTAAGGCCGCGTAGGTCGCTTAATCTCGCGCACGATTACCAAGATCGTGCCTTCAGCATTTTGGCAGCGTCAGGGCACGTTGATAGGCCATTGAGAACTCTTGCCTTTCAGCCCTTGGGGGCAGGCCGGAGCACATCTCGCGACCGCCTGAATCGCACGATGGAAAATCCATTATTTGATGCGCTGTTGAAGCGACGTGGTAGACTTGGCACCGCAACTCCAACGGGGGCGCGCTGCGCCATGGGTTGGCATTTCAACGCAAGACCGGTTGGGCGGACGATCGTGGCTGCTTGCGCCTTCGCGTGGCTTGCGCCGCCGGCGCACGCCACTGACGCGAGCTTTTGCGTGACCTGCAAGAACCCTGATCAGACCTATCGCTGCCGCGTGACGAGCGACGCCCCTTCGGCCGCCGATGCATTGAAGCTTTACTGCATCATCCGCACCGCTCAGGAAGGCAAACATTCCTCCTGCTCGGCCGAGCAGAAGACGGCAGGTTGTGGCGGCGCGGATAAAGTCTACACCTATGACGGCGCCGCGATCTCCTCGCAGCTCGCGTCAGACCCGCGCGCGCGGAACGTCATCCAGCAGGTGCAGCGCGAGCAGGATGCTTTCGCCAAGCCCAAGGGCAATGCACCGAAGACGGTCGTCGAGCTTGGCGGCCGCGCGGTCAGCGCCTCGCGCCAGGGCTGGCAGAATGCGCGGGCGCGGATCGGCGGCGGGTCCTCCGCCACGAGCCAGCCCGCGCCGAGCCCGAGCGCGGCGCCCCCGCCACAAGCCGCTCCGCTGTCCCAAAGCGAGCCGGCGGCAACGCAAGCTCCAGTGCAGGCTGAGCCTCAGGCAACGGTCGCAAGTGCCGCGCCGCAAAGCGAAGGCCGGATGAAGCGCGCGAGCAACGCTGTCGGCGGCTTCGCGCGCAAGAGCTATCGCTGCGTGCGATCCCTCTTCCGCAGCTGCAGCGACGCGGCCTTGCAGTAGCGCGGCCGTCCGATCCGAAGCGATTCTGCTCTCGCTAGTGCTGCGTGTTCTCTTGTGTTGCGTCTTTTAGGGCTGGATTCTTCAGCCACTCGCGGGCGAGCCTCTGCGCCTCGGCGATCTGCTGGGCCGACATCTCCTGCGAAATCTCGATCCGGCGCGCGAGCGCCGACGGGTTCCCGCGCGACGCGGCGAGGTTGAACCATTTATGCGCCACGACGAGATCCGCCTCCACGTCGCGTCCCGTCGCGTAAACCATCCCGAGTTCGAAAAGAGCATCGGGAGCGCCGACCAGCGCCGCCGACGGTTCCGTCATTTCCGTGCAACCCACCATCCGTGCCATCGACCGTCCCCCTCTTGATCCCCTCGCTCCAGGCCGCCGCGATGACTTCCCCGTCGCGGCAAGTTTCCTTGGAGTCTTGTTGGCTCCAAACACGGATGATGATGGCTGGCAGCGTTCAACAACTCCTCAATAGGCGTGCTTAATGCGAAGTCATTGAATCTAAATGGCGGAGTAATGTTGGTTTATCGCGCACGCGTCTTTCGCGGGGGATTGGTTAATCTCGGCAGGCCGCAAGCTTTCTTTGACCATTCGCGCTCAGACGCCGATAACCAAGAGCTGGTTTTTCCAGAAGGACGCGGGCACCGTCGCCCGCCGCGCGACCTAGTCCGGCAGCAGCACCGTCGAGCCCGTCGTCATGCGCGCTTCGAGCTCGCGATGCGCGCGCGGCGCCTCTTCCAGGGGATAGACCTGGTCGATCGAGATCTTCACCTTGCCTTTGGCGACGACCGCGAACAGATCGTTGGCGGTGGCCACGAGGTCCTTGCGCGTCTCGATATAGTTGCCGAGCGACGGGCGCGTGGCGAACAGCGAGCCTTTCTGCGAGAGCAGCGTGATTTTGAACTCAGGCACGGGGCCGGAGGCCTGGCCGAAGCTCACCCACATGCCGAGCGGCTTCAGGCAATCGAGCGACTCCGGGAAGGTGTCCTTGCCGATCGAATCGTAGACCACGTCGACGCCTTTGCCCTTGGTGTACTCCTTCACCTTGGCGACGAAGTCCTCCTCGCGCGTGTTGATGACGTGGTCGCAGCCATGTGCGCGCGCGATCAGCGCCTTGCCGGCCGAGCCCACAGTGCCGATCACGGTGGCGCCGAGCGAGGCTGCCCATTGGCAGGCGATGAGACCGACGCCCCCAGCCGCCGCGTGGAACAGGAGCGTGGTCTCGGGCCCGACCTTGCAAGTCCGGCGCAGCAGATATTGCGCGGTCATGCCCTTGAGCATGATCGCCGCCGCAATCTCGTCCGAAATGCCGGGCGGGATCTTGACCACGCGGTCCGCCTGGATGACGCGCTCCTGGGCGTAGCCGCCGGACTGGCCCGCATAGGCGACGCGGCGCCCGACTTTCAGATCGCGCACGCCCTCGCCGATTTCGGTGACCACGCCCGCCCCCTCCATGCCCGGGATGAAGGGAAGCGACGGCTGCGGATAGAGCCCGGTCCGCATATAGACGTCGATATAATTGAGGCCGACCGCCGCCTGCTTGATCTTGACCTCGCCTGGACCGGGCGCGCCCGACCTCGACCTCCTCCCATTTGAGGACATCGGGCCCGCCATATTCGTGAATGCGGATCGCGTGGGTCATTAGTTTGCGCCAACTGGCTCCGTCATACCGGCGAAAGCCCGTATCCAGACTAGGGCACGGGCGCAGAGCGCCGCTCCTGGATTCCGGCTTGCGCCGGAATGACGGCTGTGGCGGTCGCCGTCAAGAAATCCCATCAATCGATCCCAAGCTTCTGCTTGACGAGCGCGTTGACGGCTTGCGGGCTCGCTTTACCGCCGGTCGCCTTCATCACCTGGCCGACGAACCAGCCGGCAAGCGCGGGCTTGAGCTTGGCCTGCTCAGCCTTGTCGGGATTGGCCGCGATCACCTGATCGACCGCCGTCTCGATGGCGCCCATGTCGGTGACCTGCACGAGCCCGCGCGCCTCGACGATCTCGCGCGGATTGCCGCCCTCGCTCCAGACAATGTCGAACACATCCTTGGCGATCTTGCCGGAGATGGTGCCGTCCTTGATTAGATCGACGATCGCCCCGAGCTGATCCGCAGAGACGGGACTCGCCGCGACGCTCCCTGCCCTCATTGTTGAGCCGCCCGAACAATTCGTTGATCACCCAGTTCGCCGCCTGCTTGGCGTCGCGGCCCGCGGCCACCGCCTCGAAATAATCGGCGGCCTCGCGCTCGGAGACGAGCACATCCGCGTCGTACGGCGTAAGCCCGTAATCCGAAATGAAGCGCGCGCGCTTGGCGTCGGGAAGCTCGGGCAGATCACGCGCGAGCGTATCGACATAGTCCTGCGTCAGCTCGAGCGGCAGCAGGTCAGGGTCGGGGAAATAGCGGTAGTCGTGCGCCTCCTCCTTCGAGCGCATCGAGCGCGTCGTCCCGGACTTCGCATCGAACAACCGCGTCTCCTGGTGGATCGCCCCGCCCTCTTCGAGAATGTCGATCTGCCGGCGTGCCTCGTGCTCGATGGCCTGGCCGATGAAGCGGATCGAGTTCACGTTCTTGATCTCGCAGCGCGTGCCGAGCGGATCGCCCGGGCGCCGCACCGACACGTTGATGTCGGCGCGCAGAGACCCCTGCTCCATATTGCCGTCGCAGGTTCCGAGATAGCGCATGATACTGCGCAGCTTGGTGACGTACGCGCGCGCCTGCTCCGAGGACCGAAGGTCCGGCTTCGACACGATCTCCATCAGCGCCACGCCCGAGCGATTGAGATCGACGAAGGAGACTTTTGGGTGCTGGTCGTGCAGGCTCTTGCCGGCGTCCTGCTCCAGATGCAGCCGCTCGATGCCGACGATCACGCGCTCGCCGCCGATGAGATCGACCACGACCTCGCCCTCGCCAACGATCGGGCTCTTATACTGGCTGATCTGATAGCCCTGCGGCAGGTCGGGATAGAAATAGTTCTTCCGGTCGAACACCGAATTGAGGTTGATCTCGGCTTTCAGCCCGAGCCCGGTGCGGACGGCTTGCGAGATGCAGCCTGCGTTGATCACCGGAAGCATCCCGGGCATGGCGGCATCGACCAGGCTCACATGGCTGTTCGGCTCGCCGCCGAACTCGGTCGAGGCGCCGGAGAACAGCTTGGCGTTGGAGGTGACTTGCGCATGCACCTCCATGCCGATCACCACCTCCCACTCGCCGGTGGCGCCCTCGATGAGATTGCTCTGTTTCGTTCGTTCCTGCATTTCAATACGCAATGTGTCATTGCCCGGCTTGACCGGGCAATCCAGTAACCCCTGCCAAACTTTTCTGCAAACGGCGACGGTTACTGGATTCCCGCTTTCGCGGGAATGACAAGAACCCTGCTCTCTCCTCACGGGGGAGAGGGGCGCTAGCGGCTATTCCTTATGATCCTCCTGCTGGCGGAGCTTCTCCTCCTCGTATTGGATGAACCAGCCGATCATCTGCCGCCACAGCGCCTCGGCAAGCTCGGGCGGCAGGCCCTGCTCGGCGGCGCGCGCGCGCACGCGGTCGATCACCTGCTGGATGCGCCACGGCACGCGCGCCTCGGCCGGCGACTGTTTGAGATGCCAGGCGCGATCCACATAGGCGAAGCGCTCGCCGATCAGATCGACCAGCTCCGCGTCGATGCGGTCGATCTCTGCCCGCACGTCTTCCATGTCCTTGCACTCCTCGGGCTTGCGCGGCGCCATCCTCTTAGCCCTCCTCGATGACGGCATCGGCCTCGATCTCGACCAGCCAATCCGGATTAATGAAGCCCGCCACCTGCAGCATGGTCGAGGCCGGGCGGATGTCGCTGAAGAACTTGCCATGCACGCGGCCGACCGCCTCCCAATGGGTGATGTCAACAAGATAAACCCGGGTGCGCACGACGTCCTTCAGGTTGGCGCCGGCATCGTGAAGCGCCTTCTCGATGATCTCCAGAATGACGCGGGTCTGCGCGCCGGGATCGCCCTTTGCCACCTTCTTGCCGCTCGACCCTGCCGCCGTGCCGCCGACCGCAACGATATTGCCCACGCGCACGGCGCGCGAGAAGCCGATGACCGGCTCATAGAGACTGCCAGAGGAGACCAACACACGCTTCGTCCTATGCTCGCTCATGCGGCTTTGCTCCACCAATCTTTCGGCTTGAACAGCGGCCCTACCGCCTCTTCGATCACGCGGCCCGCGCGAAACAAGGTCTCCTCGTCGAAGGCGCGGCCGATGAGCTGAAGCCCGAGCGGCGTGCCCTCCGACGACAGACCCGCAGGCACGCTCATGCCCGGCAGCCCCGCCATGTTCACCGTCACGGTGAAGATGTCGTTCAGATACATCTCGACCGGGTCTCCCGATTTCTCGCCGAGCGCAAATGCAGGCCCCGGCGTGGTCGGCGTTAGGATGGCGTCGACCTTCTCAAAGGCAACGTCGAAGTCGCGCTTGATCAAGGTGCGCACCTTCTGCGCCTTGAGATAATACGCATCGTAGTAGCCAGCCGAGAGCACATAGGTCCCGATCAGGATTCGCCGCTTGACCTCGGCGCCGAAGCCCGCTGCCCGCGTGTTCTCGTACATCGCGGTCACGTCGGAGCCCTTCTCGCGCAACCCGTAGCGCACGCCGTCATAGCGGGCGAGGTTGGACGAGGCCTCGGCCGGCGCGACAATATAATAAGACGGCAGCGCGTATTTCGTGTGGGGAAGGCTGACCTCCACGATCTTGGCGCCCGCGTGCCTGAGCCAGGCAACGCCCTGCTGCCACAACGCCTCGATCTCGGGCGCCATGCCCGGCACGCGGTACTCCTTTGGGATGCCGATCACGAGCCCCTTCACGCCGCTATCGACCGCCGCCTCGTAATCCGGCACGGGCATGTCCACGCTCGTCGTGTCCTTCGGATCGCTGCTCGCCATGACCCGGAGCAGGATCGCCGCGTCGCGCACGCTGCGGGCGATCGGCCCCGCCTGGTCGAGCGAGGAGGCAAACGCCACGATTCCCCAGCGCGAGCAGCGGCCGTAAGTCGGCTTGATGCCGACCGTGCCAGTGATCGCGGCCGGCTGGCGGATCGAGCCGCCGGTGTCGGTCGCGGTCGCGCCCATGCAGAGCCGCGCGGCGACCGCCGCCGACGATCCGCCAGACGAGCCGCCCGGCACGAGCTTGGCGTCTGACCCCTCGCGCCGCCAGGGATTGACCACCGGCCCGTAGAAGCTCGTCTCGTTCGAGGAGCCCATGGCGAACTCGTCGTTGTTGAGCTTGCCGAGCATCACGGCGCCCGCCTCCCAGAGATTGGCGGTGACGGTCAACTCGTAAGTGGGCGTGAAGCCGTCGAGAATGTGCGAGCAGGCCGTCGTGCGCACGTCGCGCGTGCAGAACAGGTCCTTGATGCCGAGAGGGATGCCTTCGAGCGCGCCCCCCTCGCCCGCCTTGAGCCTCGCCTCGCTCGCTTTCGCCATTTGCAGCGCGCGCTCGGGCGTCGGCAGCACATAGGCGTTGAGTGCGCTGTTCGCCGCCTCGATCGCCGCGATATGCGCGCGCGCAAGCTCGGTCGCGGAGAAGGACTTGTCGCGCAAGCCAGCCCGCGCATCGGCGATAGTGAGGTCGGTCAGCTCTGTCACGATCAGTCCGTCAGGATCTTTCCGCAAGGGGCGAAGGCGCCGAGCTCGGCGGCGGCGCGCGTCATGCGAAAGCTTCGTCGTGTCGGCATGGCGCGGATTTACTTTTTCACCTTGTCGCAGAGAACATAGGTATTGAAGGCGCCTGATATGGCGAATTGCGTGGCGTCGTCGCTCGGCTCGGCCACTGGGGGCTTCGCGCCGACCTGCGCCGGGTCGACATCGTCGGCGGGCAGGTCCTCGCCCTCGGCGGAGTCTTCAAGTCCATCGACCGGTCCTGAATCGGTCGAGCGCGTGACGCTGAGCGTGCCGTCCTCCTTCTGCGCGATGGCGAACAGATCGGGATAGACGTAGCCCTCGTCGTCGCAGAAGGCCGTGGCGACCCAGCTCGTTGCGTCGCGGCCGGTCACGCTGACGAAATGGCAAGCTTGCCCGTAGCCGGCTGTGCCGGTCTTGCTCAGGATATGGAAATCGAAATTCTCGCCGAGCTCCTCCGGCGTCTTGGTCGCGAGCTTCTCGCAGCCTTCCTTGGTCGAGGCGAAGGTGCCCTCGGGCAGGCCTTGCGCGAGCCCCGCCCCCGCGCCCGCCAGCAAGAGCCCAACCATCAGGAGAAAAGCGCGCGGCATCGCTGCCCCTACTCGACGATCTTCGGCACGACGAAATAATGGTCGTCAACCTTGGGCGCGTTCTTGAGGATGTCGTCTGCGCAAAACCCGTCGGTCACCACGTCCTCGCGCTGCTTGATGGTCATAGCGGCCACGCGGGTCATCGGCTCGACATTGCTGGTGTCGAGCTCGTCGAGCTGGGCCACCCAGTCGAGAATGCCGGAAAGCTCCGTTTCGAGGCGCTCCGCCTCCTGATCGGTGATGGCGATGCGGGCGAGGCGGGCGATGCGGCGGACTGTGGCGCGATCGACGGACATTTCGGGGCCGGAGGTTGCGTGCTTGCGTTACCGGCGTTCCTCTACCACCGGCCCTGGCGGGCGGCAACGTGGCTCACACCTCGAACGGCACGCCGACCTTGGGAACGACCACCGCGCGGCTGTCCATCTCGGCGACGAATTTGTCCGCCGTCGGGTCGAGCAGCGGGAAAGTCCCGTAATGGCACGGCACGATGGTCTCGAACTGGAAGAAGCGCTTGCAGGCGAGCGCCGCCGTCTTGGCGCCCATCGTGTAGCGGTCGCCGATCGGCACGAAGCCGATCTCAGGCCGGTGGATCTCGTTGATCAGCGCCATGTCGGAGAAGATGGCCGTGTCGCCCATATGGTAGACGGTCTTGCCGCCCTTCACCGCGATGACGAGCCCGCAGCACGCGCCGAGATAGACCGGGCGCCCGTCCACCATATGCGAGGCGGAATGCCAGGCCGGCACGAAGGTCAGGTCGAAATGGCCGTGATGGAGCGTGCCGCCGGCATTGCCCGGATCGACCTGATCCACGCCGCGGCCGGCGAGATAGGTGGCGAGCTCATGCACCGCCAGTAGCGGCGCGCCGGTTTCCTTGCAGATCTCGACCGTATCGCCCGTATGGTCCTCGTGCCCGTGGGTCAGCGCCACATGGGTCGCGCCCTTGACCGCGTCGAGCAGCTTGATACCCGACTTCTCGAACGTGGCGTTGTGTGTGAGGAAAGGATCGATCAGGATGCTGCAGGCTCCCGTATCGAGGCGGAAGCAGGAATGGCCGAACCAGGTAATCTTCATGCGCCTTCACCCCTTGATGCTGCTCGCGTGACTTTAGCACCTCTCGTCGCGATAGAAGACCTGCCACAACTGCTCGCGCGCGATGCGCGGTTGCTCGGCCTCGACGTCGGCAGCAAGACGATCGGGCTTGCGCTCTCCGACGTAACGCGCACGGTGGCGACGCCCTACGACACGGTCCGCCGCGTCAAGTTCACCGCCGACGTGAAGCCCATCCAGGACGCGATCGGCACGCACGAGGTCGGCGCCCTCGTCATAGGCCTCCCCCTCAATCTCGATGGCTCGGAAGGCCCGCGCGCGCAGTCGACGCGCGCCTTCGCGCGCAATCTCTCGGCCCATGTCGCGGTGCCGATCGCGTTCTGGGACGAGCGGCTCTCGACCGCCGCCGTGGAGCGCCACCTGATCGAGGCCGACGCCTCCCGCAAGCGCCGCGCGCAAGTGATCGACCGCATGGCCGCCGCCTATATCCTGCAAGGCGCGCTTGACCGGCTGAAGCGCCTCGCCGAGCCGACTTAAGGCTGAGGAGCGGGCGCCGGCGCGGGCGGAGCGGACGGGGTGCCGAAAATCCAATAGCTCGTGGGCTGATCGGGGCAGAAGCCCATGCCGCACAGCGCGAGCGTCGAGACCGCAAGCACCACGGCCAGCGTCACGAACACGAGGAAGGTGATCAGCGGCAGCGGCCTGAGCCGCGCCGAGAGCGGCCCGGTATGCACGAACTGCCGGTCGAAAAACAGCATCAGCGCGCTGCCGACGATGACCAGCGCGAAGATGATGAACGCCCAGCTATAGAGATGCAGCCCGAGCACCGCGTTGCCGTAGGAGCCGGTGTTCGGCACGATGTGCAGCAAGGTCTGCCGCATGGCGATCGCCGCGCCGGCGACCGCGCTCAGGATCATGACCGCGTAGTGGCTGGACTTCGGCCCGAAGATCACGTTCAGCGCTAAGCCGAAGCCGACCGCGACAAAGGCCGCGCGCTGCAGCGTGCAGAGCGGACACGGCAGGTCGCCGAACCAGAACTGGTCGAACAAAGCGGCGAGCAGCACGACGTTGACGAGCACGAGCCCCAAGGCATTGAGGAGCCTCGACAAGTCGCCCGTCACGCTGCTCTCCCCTAAATCAAAGCGCGATATTGAGGACTTCGGTCATGTGTATGCGGAACAGCACGAGCATTACCACGAATCCGGCGACCCAGAACCCCATCGCCGCCCCGCGCTGCCTGAGCCATGCGGCGCCGAGGCCGCAGGCAAAGAGAAGAAACGGCAAGCTCATCATGGCGCAGCCTCCGCCTGGCTGAAACCCCTACTCGCCCTCACGCGGTACCTTCACCCGGAAACGAATCGCTACGGGTGCAAGGTATTGAAATTCCGAAACTTGACAAGCCCCGATGGCGCGCAAGCCATGTCGCGCCCGAAACAAAGAGGCCGCCGATTGCCGGCGGCCTCTGGTTCGTTCGCGAGCGCTCAGGATGTAAAGGTTGCGGCTAACAGGGTACGCAACGGCACGCCCAGGGGCCGCATCTCCGAACGTAGCCGGTCGGGCACCAGCGTCCCGGCCCATAACAGGCGGTCCTCTCGACCGGCGAGAAATTCTTGGTCGCGGCGGGCAGCGTCGAAGTCGCCGAGCTCCAGGTCATCGCATCGGCCTTCCAGGCAAGGCCGCCCGCAAGCAGCATCGCCGCCGTCACGCCAAGGGCTAGGTAAGCTTGCGCATCGCCGTCTCCTCGTTCCGAGCATCCCCTATCCGCAAGGTTGCGGCGGATGTGCCTCACCGTAACGCGATTCTCGCGCTCAGACGCGCTCGTGCGCCGGATCATTAGCAAACGGTGAAACGCGCTCGCGCCCCGTACCGGCGTCGGCAAGCTCCGCTTGGACGCCCAGAGCAAGCCCATCTTATTTTCGTGTCGCCCGCTTGCCGCGCAGCGCCCCGCACCCTATACAGTCACCTTCGATGAGCCTTGCCTCCCAAGCCTCCGAACTCTCCTTCCCTCACCGGCATCTTCTTGGAATCGAAGGTCTTTCGCGCGACGAGATCGTAGCCCTGCTCGACCTCGCCGAGGAGGCCGCCAAGCTCAGCCGCCAGGTCGCCAAGAAACGCGACGATCTGCGCGGCCGCACGCTGATCAATCTCTTCTTCGAGGCCTCGACGAGGACGCAGAGCTCCTTCGAGCTCGCGGGCAAGCGGCTTGGCGCCGACGTGATGAACATGTCGATCCCGACCTCCTCGGTGCAGAAGGGCGAGACCCTGATCGACACGGCGGTGACGCTCAACGCCATGCGGCCCGACATCCTCGTGGTCCGCCACAACGCGGCCGGCGCCGTCGAGCTGCTCTCGCAGAAGGTCGATTGCTCGGTGATCAATGCCGGCGACGGCAGCCACGAGCACCCGACGCAGGCCCTGCTCGACGCGCTGACCATCCGCCGCCACAAAGGCCGCATCGAGGGCCTGACCGTGGCGATCTGCGGCGACATCCTCCACTCGCGCGTGGCGCGCTCCAACATCCTGCTGCTCAACACGCTCGGCGCGCGCGTGCGCGTGGTGGCGCCCTCCACCCTGCTTGCAGCGGGCGTCGAGCGCCTCGGCGTCGAGGTCTACAATTCGATGTGGGCCGGGCTCGAAGGCGCCGACATCGTCATGATGCTGCGGCTGCAGCGCGAACGCATGACCTCGGCGTTGATCCCGAGCCAGCGCGAATATTTCCACTTCTTCGGGCTCGACTACGACAAGCTCGCCCGTGCCAAGCCTGACGCGCTGGTGATGCATCCGGGCCCGATGAATCGCGGCGTCGAGATCGACTCCAATGTCGCCGACGACGCCCGCAGTGTGATCCGCGAGCAGGTCGAGATGGGCGTCGCCGTACGCATGGCCGTGCTCCAGGCACTCGCCCGTCATCTGCCGAACGGATAAGCCCCATGGACGTGCTCGAACTCGACCAGCCCGCCCCAACGCGCCCCGTCGCGCTTGTCAACGCGCGGCTGGTCGATCCTGGCACGGGCCTCGACCAGCAAGGCGGCGTGCTGATCTCCCAGGGCGCAGATCGCCGATCTCGGCCCGCATATCGCCGACGGCGAGCTTGGCGACGTTGAGCCCATCGATTGCGGCGGACGCATTCTGACGCCGGGGCTCGTCGACATGATGGTCTTCACCGGCGAGCCGGGCCACGAGCACCGCGAGACGCTCGCGACCGCGAGCCGCGCCGCGGCCGCCGGCGGCGTGACCACTTTCGCCGTCATGCCGAACACCGATCCCGTGATCGACGACGTGGCGCTTGTCGATTTCATCCTGCGCCGCGCGCGCGACACGGGGCTCGTCAATGTGCACCCAATGGCCGCGATGACCAAGGGCCTCGCGGGCGAGGAGATGAGCGAGATCGGCTTGCTGAGCGAAGCCGGCGCCGTGGCGTTTTCGAACGGCAAGGCGAGCGTCGCCAACGCCAAGGTCATGCGCAACGTGCTCGCCTATGCCAAGGATTTCGACGCTCTGATCGTGCATCATCTGGAAGACGCGGACCTCACCAAGGACGGGGTGATGAACGAGGGCGAGGTCGCAACCAGGCTCGGGCTTCGCGGCGCGCCTGCCGCCGCCGAGACCATCATGCTCGAGCGCGACATCCGCTTGGTCGAGCTTGCCGGCGGGCGCTATCACGCGGGCCAGGTCTCCTGCCGCGCCTCGCTCGACATCGTGCGGGCCGCGAAGGCGCGCGGGCTCCCCGTCACGTGCGGCGTGTCGATCAACCACCTTACGCTGAACGAGAACGACATCGGGCCCTACCGCACCTTCTTCAAGATGAAGCCGCCGCTCCGTTCCGAGGACGACCGCCGCGCGATGGTCGAGGGGATTGCGAGCGGCGACATCGACGTGATCGTCTCCGCGCACGACCCGCGCGGCGCCGAAGGCAAGCGCCGGCCATTTGCCGACGCCAATGACGGCGCAATCGGCCTTGAGACGCTGCTCGCCGCCGCGCTCCGCCTCTATCACAACGGCGAGGTCGAGCTGCACCGTCTGCTCGCGGCGCTCTCGTTCAACCCGGCCCGGCTGCTCGGGCTGAAGAGCGGCCGCCTCGCCAAAGGCGCGCCGGCGGACCTCGCGGTGATCGATCTCGCCACGCCCTGGACGCTCGAGCCGGAAAACCTCCGCTCGAAGTCCAAGAACACGCCGTTCGACGGCGCGCGTTTCGAGGGCCGCGCACTGCTCACCCTCGTTGCCGGCCGCTTCGTCTACTACTACGCTGATCCGCTCGGGCCTTAGCGGCGTCTCTTAGCCAAGGGGGGTCGATGTCTCCTGCCGATTGGAGTGGCGCCCTCAGGCTCGCCGCTGCGTTCGCCGGGGGCTACCTGCTCGGCTCGATCCCGTTCGGGCTCATCCTCGGCAAGCTCGCAGGGCTCGGCGATGTGCGCGAGGTCGGCTCCGGCAATATCGGCGCGACCAATGTGCTGCGCGCAGGCGGCAAGAAGCTCGCCGCGCTGACGCTCCTGCTCGACGCCGGCGAAGGGTACTGCCGCCGTGCTGATCGCCGCACGCTTCGGCGGCGAGCCGGCGGCGCTCGCCGCGGGCCTCGGCGCTTTTCTCGGGCATCTTTATCCGGTCTGGCTCGGTTTTCGCGGCGGCAAGGGGGTCGCGACCTATATCGGCGTGATGCTCGGACTTTATTGGCCGGCGGCGCTCGCCTTTTGCGGCGTCTGGCTGCTGGTAGCGCTTGTCACCCGCTATTCCTCGCTCGCCGCGCTCGCTGCTGCGGCTGCGACGCTGGCAATACTGGCCGCGCTCGGCAACTGGCCGCTCGCCACGCTGGCGCTCGTCTTTACGGTGCTGCTCATTGTCCGGCATCGCTCCAATATCGAACGCTTGCTGCGAGCGCGAGGAGACGCGGATTGGCGAAGGCAAGCACTAGACCCGCGCGCGAGCTGCGGCTCGACCGCCGCCAGCGGCTGCATTGGCTGCGGCTCATCCGCAGCAAAAATGTCGGCCCGGCGACGTTCCGCGCGCTGGTCAACCAGTTCGGCGGCGCCGAAGGGGCGCTCCAGGCTCTGCCGGTTCTGTCGCGCCGCGGCGGACGCGTGCACGACATCATCTCTGCAGCGAGGAGGAGGTCGAAGCCGAGCTTGCAGCGGCGGCACGGCATCCGACGGTACTCGCGCAAGTCATGGCGCGACTGCTCACTAACGAGCGCTCGCGATGTGATCGAGACGCGTCGCGCGCGTCCTCGGCCGCCCGCTGGGCCCTCAACCGAGCTTGCCTCCTCGGATGAAGAGCGCGCGCCCGAGCCCCTGCCCGACATCCGCCAGAGCGAGCGGGAGCGGATCGTCGCCGCGCTCGGGCCGAGCCCCGTCGATATCGACGAATTGATCCGTGCGACCGGGGTCGAGACCCGCAAAGTGCATATCGTTCTGCTCGAGCTCGATCTCGCCGGGCGCCTCCAGCGCCACCGGCAGGCAGCTCGTATCGCTGATCGACCCTAGCCCCGGGAACCCTGGCGCCCGCCGATTCTGGTGCTCTTGGCCTCCTCGAGCGCCACGGCGTGAGATAGGCGAGGAAGGGGCAGGTTCGCGTTGTGGGCCACGAGCCGCAAGCCGTCGAGCAGCGCGCCGATATAGTCGGCCGCCTCCTGGGGCGTCATCTCCGGGCCATTCCCGGATGGCCCTGCGCTGCCGAAGAAGGCCGCGCACCCGTCCCTGCCATAATGTTCTTCCTTAGTTCGCGTAGACTTGCCAATGCGCCGCGAAGGCCTGATTCCCAGCGCACCAAGGCCCAAACCCTCAGGACTCTGGCAACATCCTTAGGTTGTCCTGATTAGTCTACACCCTTACAAGTTGTCAATCGCCGCGGCCGGACTGAGCCAAATTTGACAGAGGCGGTCCAAGACACCATTTTCGGGCGCGTAACCGGGGCCAGGCAAGCCTCTAGTGGCACCCTCTAGCCCTCAGCCTGGCGCGATTTGCTCAGGCCAGGGATGTCTCAATGAACATCGTCATCGTCGAATCGCCAGCCAAGGCAAAGACCATCAACAAGTACCTGGGGCCCGACTACCGCGTGATCGCCTCCTATGGCCATGTGCGCGACCTGCCGGCCAAGAACGGCTCGGTCGAGCCCGAGAAGGACTTCGCCATGCATTGGGACGTCGATCCCAAGGCGGCGAAGCGACTCGACGAGATCGCCACGCGCCGTCAAGGGCGCCGATCGAAGCTGATCCTCGCCACCGACCCCGACCGCGAGGGCGAGGCCATCTCCTGGCACGTGCTGCAGATCCTCGACCGCAAGAAGGCGCTCGCCGGCGTCCCCGTCGAGCGCGTCGTGTTCAATGCCGTGACCAAGGAGGCGGTGCTCGACGCCATGCGCCACCCGCGCGCGATCGACGGGCCGCTGGTCAATGCCTATCTCGCCCGCCGCGCGCTCGACTATCTCGTCGGCTTCACCCTCTCGCCGGTGCTCTGGCGCAAGCTGCCAGGCGCCCGCTCGGCCGGCCGCGTGCAGTCCGTGGCGCTCAGGCTCGTCTGCGACCGCGAGCTCGAGATCGAGCGGTTCAAGGCGCAGGAATATTGGACGATCGCCGCCGAGCTCGCGACCGCCAAGAACGAGACCTTCGAGGCACGCCTCGTCACCGCCGACGGCAAGAAGCTCGACAAATTCGACATCCCCGACCAGGCGAGCGCGACGCGGCTGAAGTCACGCGCTCGAAGGCGGACGCTTCTCGGTCGGCACCGTCGAGAGCAAGTCGCAGCGCCGCCATCCCGCAGCCGCCCTTCACCACCTCGACCCTGCAGCAGGAAGCCTCGCGCAAGCTCGGCTACTCGCCGCGCCACACCATGCAGCTCGCCCAGCGCCTCTATGAGGGCGTCGATATCGGCGGCGAGAGCGAGGGCCTCATTACTTATATGCGCACAGACGGCGTGCAGATCGTGCCCGAAGCCGTCTCCGCAATCCGCCGCCTCGTCACCAAGGCCTATGGCGACCGCTACGTGCCGTCCTCGCCGCGCCAATACGAGACCAAGGCCAAGAACGCGCAGGAAGCGCATGAGGCCATCCGCCCGACCGACTTCGCCAAGGCACCCGACAAGGTCTCCCGCTATCTCGATCCCGACGCGGCCAAGCTCTACAAACTGATCTGGCAGCGCACGCTCGCGAGCCAGGCCTCGAGCGCCGAGATCGAGCGCACCACCGCCGAGATCGACGTGACCGGCAGCGACGGCAAGCCCTACGGCGTCCGCGCCACGGGCTCGGTGATCCGCTTCGACGGCTTCCTCAAGATCTACGAGGAAGGCGTCGACGACAGCGATCGGCGAGGACGGCGCGCTGCCGGCGCTCGCGCGAAGGGCGATAAGCTCGACCCGCGCGAGATCGTGGCGAAGCAGCATTTCACCGAGCCGCCGCCCCGCTACAGCGAGGCGACGCTCATCAAGAAGATGGAGGAGCTCGGCATCGGCCGCCCTTCCACCTATGCCTCGACCCTCAACGTGCTGCGCGAGCGCGAATATGTGCGCATCGACAAGAAGCGGCTTTACCCCGAGGACAAGGGCCGGCTCGTCACCGCCTTCCTCGAAAGCTTCTTCCAGCCGCTACGTCGAATACGACTTCACCGCCGACCTCGAGGAGAAGCTCGACCTCATCTCCGCCGGCAAGCTCGAATGGAAGGACGTGCTGCGCGATTTCTGGCGCGAGTTCATCGCCGCGGTGAACGACATCGGGGATCTGCGCATCGCCGAGGTGCTCGATGCGCTGAACGAGTTCCTCGGTCCGCACATCTTCCCCGAGACGAGCCGAGGCGGCCGATCCGCGCGCCTGCCCCTCCTGCGGCGCCGGCCGCTTGAGCCTCAAGGTCGGCAAGTTCGGCGCCTTTATCGGCTGCTCGAACTATCCGGACTGCCGCTTCACCCGCCAGCTCGCCGATACCGGCGACAAGCCTGGCGTCGGTGCCGAAGGCAAGCTGCTCGGCACGGACCCCGAGACCGGGCTCGATGTCACGCTCCGCACCGGCCGCTTCGGACCTTACGTCCAGCTCGGCGAGGCGAACGGCAAGGACGAGAAGCCGAAGCGCGCCTCGATCCCGAAAGGCACCGAGCCGGACAGCTCGAGCTCGCGCAGGCGCTGCAGCTGCTCGCGCTGCCGCGCGAGATCGGCGCGCATCCAGAGACCGGCAAGCCGATCCTCGCGGGCTTCGGCCGCTACGGGCCCTACGTCCAGCACGACGGCAAATATGCGAACCTCGCCACGCCGAAGAAGTGTTCGAGGTCGGCATCAACCGCGCCGTGAGCCTGCTCGCCGGAGAAGGCCGCGAACCGGAGCCCGCAAGGCGCGAGCGTGATCAAGGAGCTCGGCGATCATCCCGAGGGCGGCGGCAAGGTGCAGGTGCTTTCCGGCCGCTACGGTCCTTATGTGAAGCACGGCAAGGTCAACGCCACTCTGCCCAGGGACCGCGTGCCCGAGGAAGTCACGATGGAGGAGGCGGTGACGCTGATCGCCGCGCGCGCCGCCAAGGGGCCTGCCAAGAAGAAGGCCGCCGCCAAGAAGGCGGCGAAGGCCAAGTCGCCTGCCAAGGCCAAATCGCCCGCGCGCAAGGGCACGACCAAGAGCAACAAAGAGGCCGTCGAGGAGACGGCGGGCTGAGCGGCGGCGGTGGCAAGACCTAAGGGGGCGCCGGCGGGCCCGCGCACACGCAAGCAGCAAGCGGGCAAGCTTCCCTCGAAGCAGGACATTCTCGACTTCCTCGCGAGCACGACCGGCGAGGCCGGCAAGCGCGAGATCGCGCGCGCCTTCGGCGTGAAAGGCGGCGACCGCATCGCGCTGAAAGAGCTGCTGCGCGAGATGGCCGACGACGGGCTGATTGCGGGCTCGCGCCGCAAGCTGCACACGGCCTGGCGCGCTGCCGCCTGTCACCGTGCTCGAGATCACCGGCCGCGACCGCGACGGCGAATACGTGGCGCGGCCCGCGACCTGGGACGAGGAGCACGGGCCCCCTCCCCGCATCCTCATGGTCGAGAGCCGCCGCGAGACGGCGCCGCCTGCGGGCATCGGCGACCGCGTGCTCGCCCGCATCACCCGCGCTCGACGCCGATGCCGGCTATCCGTATCAGGCGCGCACCATCAAGAGGCTGCCGCGCATTGCAGGGCGGAGCCTGCTCGGCATCTTTCGTTCGCTTCCCGGCGGACGCCGGCGTGATCGATCCGATCGACCGCAAGCAGCTCCGGGAATGGCCGGTCCCGCGCGGCAGCACGGGCGATGCGGAGAACGGCGAGCTTGGTCCGCTTTCGAGCTCGCCCGCTCCGGGCGCTTCGGCGTGCAGGGCGCGCGCGTCACCGAACGCCTCGGCAGCCCGTCCGAGCAGCGCGCAACGAGCCTGATCGCCATTCATGCTCACGGCATTCCCGACGTGTTCCCGCAAGCCGCGATCGAGGAAGCCGAGGCGGCGAAGGAGCCGGACCTCAAGCGCCGCGAGGATTTGCGGCACCTGCCGCTCCTCACCATCGATCCGGTGGATGCGCGCGATCATGACGACGCGGTCTGGGCCGAGCCGGATCCCGATCCGAAGAACCGCGGCGGCTATGTCGTGATCGTCGCCATCGCCGACGTCGCGGCCTATGTCAGGCCCGGCAGCGCGCTCGACAAGGAAGCGCGCAAGCGCGGCAACTCGGTCTATTTCCCCGACCGCGTCGTGCCGATGCTGCCCGAGCGCATCTCCAACGACCTCTGCTCGCTGAAGGAGGGCGAGGCGCGCGCCTGTCTCGCGGTGCGCATGGTGTTCGACAGAGGACGGACGCAAGCTCGGCCACCGCTTCGATGCGCGGGCTGATGCGCTCCGCCGCGAGCCTCACCTACGAGCAGGCGCAGGCCGCGATCGACGGGCGCACCGACGAGACGACCGGGCCGCTGCTCGACACGGTGCTGCGCCCGCTCTGGGGCGCCTATGCGGCGCTCGAGATCGCGCGCAATCGAGCGCGGCCCGCTCGATCTCGACCTGCCCGAGCGCAAGATCCTGCTCGACGACGAGGGCCGCGTGCGCGCGCGTGGTGAGCCCGCCCCGGCTCGATGCGCATCGGCTGATCGAGGAGTTCATGATCGCGGCCAATGTCGCCGCCGCCGAGACGCTGGAAGCCAAGCGCTCGCCGCTGATCTATCGCGTGCACGACGCGCCGTCGAAGGAGAAGCTTTTGGCGCTCGGCGATTTCCTCGCGACGATCGGGCAGAAGCTGCCGAAGGCTGGCGTGCTGCAAGCCCGCGCAGTTCAACCGCATCCTCGCCGACACGCGCGCGACGCCGACCGCCGAGCTTGTCGGCGAGGTCGTGCTGCGCAGCCAGGCGCAGGCCGTATACAGCGCCGACAATTTCGGGCATTTCGGGCTGAACCTGCGCCGCTACGCGCACTTCACCTCGCCGATCCGCCGCTATGCCGATCTGATCGTGCATCGGGCGCTGGTGCGCGCGCTTGGCTTCGGCAATGACGGGCTGACCGACGCGGAGATAGGCGAGCTCGACGAGATCGCGCAAGCCATCTCCGACACGGAGCGCCGCGCCATGGCTGCCGAGCGCGAGACCGCCGACCGGCTGATCGCCGCTCATCTCGCCGACCGCATCGGCGCGAGCTTCGCGGCGCGGGTCTCGGGGCTCGTGCGGAGCGGCCTGTTCGTGCGGCTGATCGAGACCGGCGCCGACGGCTTCGTGCCGGCCTCGTCCATTGGGCGCGAATATTTCTATCACGACGAGGTGCGGCCAGGCGCTCGTAGGCGAGGAGTCGGGTCTTGCCTACCGGCTCGGCGATCCGGTCGAGGTGCGGCTGGTCGAGGCGATCCCGACCGCGGGCGCGCTGAGGTTCGAGATGCTGAGCGAAGGCCGCAAGATCGAGGGCGGTGCGAAACAGAAGCGCGCTGGGCCCCCGCATGCTAAGGGAAGGCCGCAAGGCAAGCGGGGACCGCGACAACGGGCGCGTGGCGCATCCCGCAAGCGCCGGTAGAAGGGACACCATGCAGGAGCGCACGTGAGCATTCACCAGAAGGACGGCAGGTCGCTCGGCGAGCGGTCCGTCGGGCAGGCGATGCTGCGCGGGGCGATGCTCAAATGCCCGGCCTGCGGCATGGGCCGCATGTTCGGGCGGTATCTGAAGGTCAACCCGTTCTGCCCGCATTGCGGCGAGGCGCTGCATCATCATCGCGCCGACGACGCCCCACCCTATTTCACCATCGTCATCGTCGGCCATATCATCGTGAGCCTCGTACTCTCGGTCGAGATGGCGCTCAGGCCGCCGCTCTGGGTGCATGCCGCGCTCTGGCTGCCGCTCACCGTGATCCTCTCGTTCGTCGCGCTGCCGCCGATCAAGGGCGCCCTCGTCGGGCTGCAATGGGCGCTGCTGATGCACGGCTTCGATCCCGACGCTAAGGAGGAGATCGGGGATAGCTTCGCGCCCGACCTACCGAAGCCGGTCGGCCGGCGGATCGCGCCGCCGCCCTCTTGAACTTCCGTGCAGCCCGAATAGGTTCCCGCACGAACGGACATACCCACGCAAAACCGCGCTAGAACGCGCTAACGCACCTGAGACCGCCATGGCCAAGCCAATCACACAGAAGATCAAGCTCGTGAGCACAGCCGGCACGGGCTATTACTACGTGACGAAAAAGAACCCGCGCAATCAAACCGAGAAGCTCGTCTTCAAGAAATACGACCCGGTCGCGCGCAAGCACGTCGAATTCAAAGAGTCCAAGATCAAATAGGGCTGAGGGTCAGTAGACTTATAGATGGCGCGTACGACGGCGCCTCGCCCCGATAGGGGAGACGAAGAGGTGGTCGGCCGAAACGCGGCGCTAACGAGGAGGCCACTCAGCCACGCTCCGGCCGACCGAACCCCACGGACCCAGGAGATGCGGCGGACCTGAGCACTCCGCAGGGTTAACCTGTCTGTGCGGGAGATTCGACGACGGGCGGTCTTGCGAACTGCTTCGCCTTCCCCTACCCCGTCTTCGCCTCCCGCGCCTGATGCCGTTGCAACCTTGGATCAGATCATAAAACAGGCTGCGCTGGGATTAAACCAATCTTGTTTCGTTGCTTAATACGATAAAATCCTAGGTAGTGTAAAGCCTTAACCATAGGCCTTCAGTCCCCGCCTCAACCCTTCGAGCTGCAACACGGACGGAGCCGTCGCCTCGCGCCGCAACGCCGAGTTTAGCCCAAAATCACGCCGCGTCAGCCACCACCCGGTTGCGCCCGTCGCGCTTTGCGCAATAGAGCGCCTGGTCGGCCCGCTTCAGAATGAGCTCCGGCGTATCGTCTGGAAATTCGAGCGCCGCCACGCCGACGCTCGCCGTGACCGCGATCGCCCGATCCTCTCGTTGCCAGGAAACGGCGCCGTCGCAATGCATTGGCGCAAGCGCTCGCCGACAAGGGCGGCCGGAGGTCGGTGTCAGGCATGACGACCACGAACTCCTCGTCGCCCAACCGGCAG
This sequence comes from uncultured Alphaproteobacteria bacterium, assembly GCA_963832515.1. GTDB lineage: Bacteria > Pseudomonadota > Alphaproteobacteria > Rhizobiales > Methyloligellaceae > Methyloceanibacter. Next base: position 69,961 of record CAWHUE010000002.1, on the reverse strand, counting down.
GCAAGGTCGATGCCCCGAATGTTGCGGCGGACGCGCGCCGCGAACTCCCGGAGCACCGCGTCGCCCGCGTCGTGTCCATAGCTGTCGTTGACCATCTTGAAGTGGTCGATGTCGAGCAGGAGCGCCGAGATTGGCTTGCCGCGCTGCGACGCACTCGTCGAACAGCGTCTTCAGGTGCGCTGGTCATATAGCGGCGATTGTGCAGCGCGCTGAGCGGATCGAGGATCGCCATCTCGACGGTCTCCTCGAGACGCGTCCGCAAATGGTCGGTAAAGCGCTTGCGCTTCACCTGCGTCCGCACCCGCGCCAACAGCTCATTGGGATCAACGGGGCGCACGATATAGTCGTTGACCCCCATATCGAGGCCGCGCATCAGGCGCAAATCGTCGCCCGGCTCGATGATGATCATGATCGGCAGGTGCCTGGGCGGTCGAGCGAACGGACCTGCGAGCAGAGCCTGAGCCGTTCGGCATGTTCGAGGCTGAGGCTTACGATCTGCAAGTCGAAATTGCCGTCCGGCAGGCGCAAAAGCGCTCGACGACGAGAACGCGAGCGGTCATGGTCCCTCTACCGCGCCTCGCCGATGAACTGCTTCACGGTGTCGAGGAACATCATCACCGAGATGGGCTTCGAAATATAGGCCTCGCAGCCGCCTTCGCGGATGCGTTCCTCATCCCCCTTCATGGCAAAGGCAGTGACGGCGATCACGGGGATCGCGCGGAGTTGGTCATCCTCCTTCAGCCATTTGGTCACTTCCAGGCCCGAGACCTCGGGAAGCTGGATGTCCATGAGGATAAGATCGGGCCGATGCTCGCGGGCGAGTGCTAGCGCCTCCATGCCGTTTCGGGTTTGCAAGGTCTTGTAGCCGTGCGCGTCGAGGAGATCGCGGAAGAGCTTCATATTTAGCTCGTTGTCTTCGACGATCAGAACGGTTTTAGTCATTGGCCTCGGCCCGGGCGCCGGCGATTCGGCAGGCCCATGATCGGCGATCTTCGGGTAATGCGCCATGGCGGTCGGAGCCGGCCTAACTCTCCAGAACATCTTGGCTTGCTCCCATCCTTGTTCGGCGCGATTTCACCTTAAACCCGTAACCAAACTCTTTAGAGGACGGGCAAAACGGCCGGGAAAAAGGGAATTTTCGGGTTTTGCAGACGCCCGCGAGCGCAGGCCCGCCAAGTATCAGCGTTTACACTCGCCAGCCTTCAGATATTCGAGCGAGGTCAGCGTGCCGTGGATGGAGAAATCGCCATAGTCGATGAGCAGCTCCCGACTCACGCCGTTCGCATAGAGGCGGAAGTCGATCTGGTAGCTCGGCGTGAGATCGCCATCCTTCGCGTCGAAATAGCCGATGGATACGGGCCATGACACGAGCTCGCCGAGGCCCTTGTCCTTGGCCACCTGTTCAAGCTCTGCCTTATCTGCGCCAGGCTTCACCTCGCCGCCGATAAAGGCCGTGGTGTCGTAGACTTTCCGGCCCTTCTCCGAGCCGTCATAGATCTTGGCCTGGAACAGGTCCTTGCCCGCGACCGCCGAGTCGATCAAAGCGAGGCTATGCTGGGTCGGGAACAGCACCTTGCCTGGCACGCTGAGCTCGGCCGACGCGGGCTGGCTGAGCTTGACCTTGACCACCTCGTTCGGCGGCTCGCGGGTTGCCCGTCCCATAGTGACGTCGCTCAGCTTGTCGTTCAGATATTGCGCCGATTGGAAACGGAACTTCTGCCCGTCCCCCTGCTCCCAGGTCGAGGACCGGAGGTCGGTCATATTGCTCTGACCCTGCAAATCCGTAAGTTGGGTGACCATGCGCATGTTGAGCGAATAGCCGTCGCATGTGGAGCCCGTGAACTCGAACACCATGCGGCCGTCAATGCCGGTGATGCCGGAAGCTGAACGCGCGTCATCCAGCGTCATCTCGTAGATGGCGCGGTGCGGCGTAAGCTTGTTGACTTCCTTGACGACCTGCGCCTGGGCGTGGCCCGAAAGAGCCCCACCGAGAAGCGGCGCCGCGATAACGACCGCAAGCGCAAGCCTTAGCCTCAAACCGGACATTCCAGTCTCAACCCCTTATTCGCCGGCTCAAGCGCCAGCAGGAGCGCGATTTTTCGCACCAACCGCAACGCCGGACAAGTGCCAGCGCACCGCATTGACGGCACGCGGATTTTGCTTGCTGACCAAGGGCATCCCACCGCAAGCTCTTTGGAAAGGAAAGCGGCATGGCCGGAGAGATCGAAGCAAGGCTCAAGGCGCTCGACCTCGCTCTGCCCGAGGTCGCGAGCCCGGTCGCCAATTATGTTTCCTTCCTGCATCTCGACCGGCTGCTATTCGTTTCGGGCCAACTGCCGCTCAAAGACGGCAAGGTCGCGTTCGCGGGCAAGGTCGGCGACGGCCTCGACCTGATCACGGGGCAGGCTGCCGCGCGGCTTTGCGGCGTCAACATCCTCGCGCAAGCCAAGGCGGCGCTCCGCGATCTCGACCGGATCGTGCAGCTTCTGCGCCTCAACGGCTATGTCAACGCGCCCCCCGACTTCACCGAGCACCCGAAAGTGATCAACGGGGCTTCGGACCTCATGGTCGAGATCCTCGGCAATAAGGGGCGCCATACCCGCATTGCCGTAGGCTGCGCGAGTCTTCCGCTCGGCGCCGCGGTCGAGATCGACGCGATCTTCGCCATCGACTAGCAACCGGGCGGGCGCCTCCCATGGGCGAACTCTACTGGCTCCGGCGGCCCTTCGCGCATCGGGGCCTGCACGACGCTACGCGTGGAGTCGTCGAGAACAGCCTCTCCGCGGTCAAAGCCGCGATGGGCAAAGGCTATGCGATCGAGGTCGACCTGCAATGCGCCGCTGGTGCCATGCCGGTGGTCTTTCACGACGACACGCTTGGCCGGCTGACGGAGGAGACAGGCCCGGTCACCGCGCGCAGTGCGGAGGCGCTTTGCCGCATCCCATTGCGCGGGAGCACCGACTTCATCCTGCCGCTTCCGGACCTGCTCACGCTCGTCGACGGGCATGTGCCGCTCCTGCTCGAGGTCAAGAGCACCTGGCGGCGAGACGGCGCGTTCGAGGCAAATATCGCCAAGCTGCTCGCGTCGTATAAGGGGCCGGTCGGGGTGATGTCCTTCGATCCTTATTCGGTGGCGGCGTTTCGGGACGCTGCCCCTTCCCTTCCGCGCGGGCTCGTTTCCGAGCGCTTCCAAGCGCGCGTTTGGCCGGAGCTTACGGTCGGGCAGCGCTTTAGCATGCGGCATCTGTTCACAGCCGCCTTCGCGCGGCCCAACTTCATCGCCTACGATGTACGGGCGTTGCCGGCGCCAGCGCCGCTCGTCGCGCGCCTGTTCGGGCTGCCTCTGCTGGCCTGGACGGTGCGAACCAAGGAGGAGCGCGACCGCGCGCTGCGCTATGCCGACGCCATGATCTTCGAAGGGATCAGGCCCTGACCGATGGGTGACATCGAGCAACAGCAACGGGACCCTGTGTCGGGACGTGACGAGCCGCACTACACGGTGCGTGTCGTTTCGCGCATCGCCGACGTGCCCGCGTCCGCCTGGGACGCCTGCGCGGCGGGCAGTGATTTAAACTCTCCGCAAGCCTCGAACAACCCATTCATATCGCACGCTTTTCTCAACGCGATAGAGCAGAGCGGATCTGCCGCGCGGGCCACCGGATGGCTGCCGCAGCATCTTCTTCTTGAAGAGGAGACCGGCGCGCTCATCGCCTGCATGCCCTGCTATCTGAAGGCGCACAGCCGCGGCGAATATGTGTTCGACCACGGCTGGGCCGATGCTTACGAGCGCGCGGGTGGCCGCTATTATCCGAAGCTACAATGCTCCATCCCCTTCACGCCGGTGACCGGGCGGCGGCTGCTTGCGCGCGGCGGGCCGGATCGCGTCGAGCGCGAGGCGCTGCTGTTGCAGGCCGCGGTGCAGGTGACCGAGCAGCTTGGGGTGTCTGGGTTGCACGTGACCTTCCCGATGCGCGAGGAATGGGAGCTTGCCGGCGCGCTCGGCTTCCTGCAGCGAACCGACCAGCAATTCCATTGGCAGAACGAGGACTATGCGAGCTTCGAGGATTTCCTGGGCGCGCTCACCTCGCGCAAGCGGAAGGCGATCCGGAAAGAACGGCGCGAGGCGCTGGCCAGCGGCATCGAGATCGAGTGGGTCACGGGACGCGCCCTGACCGAGGCGCATTGGGATGCGTTCTTCGCGTTCTACATGGACACTGGCTCGCGCAAATGGGGCTCGCCCTATCTCAACCGGCGCTGCTTCAGTCTACTCGGGCAGGCCATGGCCGACCGGCTCCTGCTCGTTCTCGCCAAGCGCGACGGCCGCTATGTCGCCGGCGCGCTGAACGTGATCGGCGGCGAGGCGCTCTATGGGCGCTATTGGGGCGCGATCGAGGAGCACCCGTTCCTGCATTTCGAGGTCTGCTACCAGCAGGCCATCGAGTTCGCGATCGCGCACAGGCTTTCACGCGTCGAGGCCGGCGCGCAAGGCGCGCACAAGCTCGCCCGGGGCTATCTGCCGGTCGAGACGTACAGCGCGCACTTTATCGCCGACCCGGGTCTGCGCCGCGCCGTTGCCGACTACCTCAAGCGCGAACGGCGCGCGGTTGCGCGCGAGATTGCCCTGCTCGCCCAGGAGTCGCCGTATCGGAGCCGCGGCCCGTAGGGATGTGATTCTCCGGTTGACGTTGCTGGCGCAATGACTTGAAATGACTCAAGAATCTGAGTACGAGGAACTCGCGATGGCCTATGATGAGAACAACGTCTTCGCGAAGATGCTGCGGGGCGACATCCCCTGCCACAAGCTCTACGAGGACGCGGACACGCTAGCCTTCCTTGACATCATGCCGCGCTCGGAAGGCCATACGCTCGTCATCACCAAGGAGAAGGCGCGCGACCTGTCCGACATCTCGCCCGAGGCCCTGGCGAAGACCATGGCGGTGGTGCAGAAGCTCGCGCCCAAGATCGCCGAAGCGGTTGGCGCCGACGGCCTGCTGATCCAGCAGTTCAACGGGCCGGCCGCGGGTCAGACCGTGTTCCACCTCCACGTCCATATCGTGCCGCGGACAGAGGGCGAGCCGCTCAAGCCGCATGCCGGCAAGATGGAGGATCACGCCAAGCTCGTCGCCACCGCTGAAAAGATCCGGAGGAAGCTCGCGTAGGGCCTACTTTGAGCCAAGTGGCACTTTCGGCACTAGGCTTGTGCCGACAGCGCGCGGCTTAGCCGGCGCGGGATTTGCGCGCACTGCCCTTGCCGCCGCGCGGCTTGGCCGCCCGGTCCTTTGCCGCAGGCTTCGGACCGCCTTCACCAGGCTCCTCGCCGTCAGGCTCGGTGTCCTCGGGGTCACGCGGACGGATCGGCGTGTCGGGCTTCAGATATTCGAAGCCGAGCGCCTTCTCGTCGTCCTTCTCCTCCACCAGCACGCGCACAATGCCGCCATCCTTCAGCGCACCGAACAGGATCTCCTCGGCGAGCGGCTTCTTGATGTGCTCCTGGATCACGCGCGCCAGCGGCCTCGCGCCGAACTTGTCGTCATAGCCCCGCTCGGCAAGCCAGGTATTCGCTTCCGGAGTCAGCTCGATGGTGATGTTGCGGTCGCCGAGCTGCGCCTCGAGCTGGAACACGAACTTCTCGACCACCTTGGAGATGATCTCCGGCGAAAGGCTCGCGAACGCGATGATCGCGTCGAGCCGGTTGCGGAACTCCGGCGAGAACAGGCGGTTGATCGCCTCCTCGTCGTCACCCTCGCGCTTGGAGCGGTTGAAGCCGATCGCCGCCTTGGCGAGATCGGTCGCGCCCGCGTTCGTGGTCATGATCAGGATCACGTTCTGGAAGTCGACGCGCTTGCCGTTATGGTCGGTGAGCTTGCCGTGATCCATCACCTGCAACAGGATGTTGAACAGGTCCGGATGCGCCTTTTCGATCTCGTCGAGCAGCAGCACGCAATGCGGATGCTGATCGACTCCATCGGTTAGCAGGCCGCCCTGATCGAAGCCGACATAGCCGGGCGGCGCACCGATCAGGCGCGAGACCGTGTGTCGCTCCATATATTCGCTCATGTCGAAGCGGAGCAGCTCGACCCCGAGCAACAGCGAGAGCTGCCGCGCGACCTCGGTCTTGCCGACGCCGGTCGGGCCCGAAAACATATAGCAGCCGATCGGCTTGCCGGGCTCCCGCAGCCCTGCGCGCGACAGCTTGATCGCTGCGGCCAGCGCCTCGATGGCTTGGCTCTGCCCGAACACGACCCGTTTCAGATCCTCATCGATCGCGCGCAAGACCTCTTGGTCGGTCTTCGACACGGTCTTGGGCGGGATGCGCGCCATGGTGGCGATGGTCGACTCCACCTCCTTGACGCCGATCGTCTTGCGCCGCTGCCGCTCGGGTAAAAGCATCTGCGAGGCGCCGGTCTCGTCGATCACGTCGATCGCCTTGTCGGGCAGCTTGCGATCGTGAATGTACTTGGCCGACAGCTCGACGGCCGACTTGATCGCCTGGCTCGTGTAGCGCACGCGGTGGAAGTCCTCGAAATAGGGCTTGAGCCCTTTCAGGATCTCGATCGCATCCGGCACCGATGGCTCATTGACGTCGATCTTCTGGAACCGGCGGACGAGCGCGCGGTCCTTCTCGAAATGCTGGCGGTACTCTTTGTAGGTGGTCGAGCCGATGCAGCGGAGCGTGCCTGACTGGAGCGCCGGCTTTAGCAGATTCGACGCATCCATAGCGCCGCCTGACGTGGCGCCCGCCCCGATCACCGTGTGGATCTCGTCGATGAACATGATGGCGCCGGGATAGTTCTCGATCTCGCGCATCACGGCCTTGAGCCGCTCCTCGAAATCGCCGCGATAGCGGGTGCCGGCGAGCAGCGCGCCCATGTCGAGCTGGAAGATGGTCGAATCCTGCAGCACGTCCGGCACGTCGCCCATGACGATGCGGCGCGCCAGGCCTTCGGCGATCGCCGTCTTGCCCACGCCCGGATCGCCCACGAAAAGCGGGTTGTTCTTCTGACGGCGGCAGAGCACCTGGATGGTGCGCTGGATCTCGGGCCCGCGGCCGATCAACGGGTCGATCCGCCCAGCGCGGGCCTTCTGGTTCAGGTTGATGCAGTAGACCTCGAGCGCATCGGCGCCGCGCTTCTTCTCGTCGCCGCCGTCGACCGTCGCCGCGTCGTCATCGACGCCGCGCACTGCGCGCGGCTCCGACATGCCGCCACGCTTGGCGATGCCATGGCTGATATAGTTCACCGCGTCGAAGCGGGTCATGTGCTGCTCTTGCAGGAAGAAGGCGGCGTGGCTCTCGCGCTCGGCGAAGATCGCGACCAGCACGTTGGCCCCGGTCACCTCCTCGCGGCCCGACGACTGCACATGCGCGACGGCGCGATGGATCACGCGCTGGAAGCCGGCGGTCGGCTGCGCGTCGCCATGTGAGTCGAGCACCAGTCCCGAGAGCTCGTTGTCGATATAGCCGGTGAGCTTGTCGCGCAGCAGATCGAGGTCGACGTCGCAGGCACGCATTACCGCCGCCGCATCGCGGTCGTCGATCAGCGACAACAGCAAATGCTCCAGCGTCGCGTATTCATGGCTGCGCTCGTTCGCGTATTGCAGCGCGCGCCTTAAAGCCTGCTCGAGACTGGACGAAAACGAAGCCACCGAAATCCTACTCCTTCTCCATCGTGCACTGCAGCGGGTGCTCGTGCTGCCGCGCGAAGCTCGTCACCTGCGCTACCTTAGTCTCAGCGACTTCGTAAGTGTAGACCCCACAGATGCCGACGCCCTTCTGATGGACGTGAAGCATAATGCGAGTTGCCTCCTCGGGCGGCTTGTTGAAAAACCGCTCGAGCACGTACACGACGAAGTCCATCGGCGTGTAGTCGTCGTTGAGGAGCAGCACCTTGTAGAGGCTCGGCCGCTTGGTCTTCGGCCGCGTCTTGGTGATGATATGGGTGCCGGTGTCGTCGCCCCGGCGAGGATCGCCGTTCCGCGCCATCGTCAGCCTCTATGTGGCGTCACGTCTTCCATTTGCAAGGCGAGCAATCGAACCGTCCTTGCGACCATCCGTTCCATTCTAGCGGAGCCACGCAAGCCATCGCAAACGCGCCGCCAGCGACTCTCCCTACCATAGCTCCACTTCGCCACAGGAAAACGGCAAAAAAAAAGACCCGAGGTCGAACCCCGGGTCTTTTGCCTTGGGAGGGGATTGTGGCAGTACGAAACTACGCAACCTTCTTGGACAAGGCGACCTCGACCGGCTTGTACGCATCCTTAGCTAGGCCGACATACATTTCACCGAGCTTGGACATCTCAGCGACGTAGTTGTCATAAGCCTTCTTGGCGAACTGGGACTGAATCTCCATAGCCTGCTCGATCGTCTTGGCGCCGATGAGCTGCTCGAAGGCGCGGGTGCCGTCCTCGAACGCCTTCTTGGAATAATCGGTGATCTCTGCGGCGATCGCCTGGAAGCCCTTGTTGACCTCTCCGAACGAACGGACGGTCGCATCGAAGCCGTCCTTGCCAACCTTCTGAAACTCTTCGAACCCTTTGAGCATGGGGAGCCCTCTTCCTCGAAATCTTCGTTGCGTGATTGCTGCGAACGCAGGCGATATATATGCATTGCACAAAAAACGTCAACCGAAATTTTTGCACTGCACAATAAAATCCCGCACGGTCACCTTAACGCTTTGGCAACGGGCGGATTTTAGCCTTCTTCCCCTTGAGCGCCAGGCGGCCCGCGTAGTCGGACGCCATCCGAGCGTCGTCGGACGCGGAGGGAATCGCGTCAGGGAAGGTCAGTCAACGGGGGAAGGCCTCAGCCTTCGAGGTCTGTGAGCAGCCGTAAGCCTAATTGTTGGGCGCCACTCGCCCGCGCGTTCCGGTTCGGGCTTGCGCTCCTGCTCATGCTTGCGGCACTCAGCACGCCCGCGAGCGACGCCCTCGCCAAGAAGAAGAAATCGTCCGCACCGCGCGCGCCGTCGATCGCCGCCGCCATCGTCGTGGACATGAATGCGGGCTCGATCCTGCACGCGCAGGCTGCGGATACGCCCCGCTACCCCGCCTCGCTGACCAAGATCATGACGCTCTATGTCCTGTTCGGCTATCTTAAGGCGGGCAAGCTGAGCTTGGACACCGACCTCATGGTGACGCAGCACGCGGCAAGCCAAGCCCCGACGAAGCTCGGGCTGAAGCCCGGCGCGACCATCAAGACGTCGGACGCGATCAAGGCGCTGGTCACTCATTCGGCCAACGATGCCGCCGCCGTCATCGCCGAGAACATCGCCGGCACCGAGGAGAATTTCGGCCGGCTGATGACCCAGACTGCCCGCAATATGGGCATGAAGAACACGATCTTCCGCAATGCCTCCGGCCTGCCCAATCCGGACCAGGTCACGACGGCACGCGACATGGCCATCCTCGCGGTCAGGATCATCCGCGACTACCCGGAATATTACGATGTCTTCGAGACGCGCTCCTTCAGCTTCCGGGGCCGCAGCTACCGGAACCACAACAAGCTGCTTTACGGCTACAAGGGCACCGACGGCATCAAGACGGGCTACACGAGGGCGAGCGGCTTCAACCTCACCGCTTCCGTCAAGCGCGACAACAAGCATCTCGTCGCCGTGGTGCTCGGCGGCAAGACCGGCAACCAGCGTGATGCCGCCATGCGGGCCCTGCTCGACAAGAACCTGCCCAAGGCCTCGACGGCCAAGCCGCAGCCGAAATCCCATATCGCCACGCTGATAGCGCCGCTTGCGCCGGCGAAGAAGCCAGCTTATGCGCTCGCCGAGGCGACCCCGCCTCCCGCACCTCCTCCGCCCCTGAAGTCACCGGCCAGGCCCTTGGTCAAGGAGGCCTCCTTGCCGGTCGAGAGCGACGCCGAGCCAGCCGAAATCATTCAGGCCAGTCTCACCACGCCAAACCCCGCCCCCCAGCGCCGCGGCAAGCGGACCCGGGTCGATGGCGCCTTCCAGGTGCAGGTCGGCGCCTATATGAGCCAGACCGAAGCGGAGAACCGTCTCGGCATGGTGCAGCAGCGCGCTACTCGACCTGCTCGACGGCCACCTGCCCTTCACCGCGTCCTTCATGAAGGAGGATCGGGAGTGGTTCCGCGCCCGCTTCGCCGGATTCTCCGAGGAGGAAGCGCGCGAGACCTGCGTCGCGCTCAAGAATCGCTCGCTCGACTGCGTGGTGATGCGCGCGGAGTAGCTAGCCGCGGCCGAGCAGGACCTCTTTGGCCTCGTTGATCCGCGCCGCGAGATAGGTCGAGCCGCCCTGGTCAGGGTGCATCTTCATCATCAGCCTGCGATGCGCCTGTCTGATGTCCTCATCGCTCGCCTCGGGCCCGATGCCGAGCACGGCATAGGCTTCCTCGGGGCTCATGCCGCTCGCGCGTGGCCCGGCCGCGCCCATGTCCGGCTCTCTCCGTCCGGTCCTCATCGAGGTCGCGCCAGCCGGGCAGGCGCCAATCGAGATAGGCCTCGACCAAAGCAGCTTCCTGCGCGCCTTCGCTACGGAACGTGTGAAGCACCTCCATCACTTCGGCGTCGCTGAACGACGACAGCGCGCGGCCTGCGAACCTGCCGGAAAGGCAGGCGCCGTCCATCTGCCCGCTGTCGTGGTCGAGCGTCATTTCGAGCTTATCGGTGCGGACATTGGACGCCTGGCCGGGCGTCGGCGATCCACCGAAGTGCCAACGCCTAATCCACCGCCTCTGAGCAGCGAGAGCCCGAACACGGCGAGCGGGATGGCGATGGGAAGCGCGCCACGCAGGATCAGGAACCCGGCTGCGCCGAGCGCCGCGGCACCCCCGGCTTTGCGGGCGGCGCTCGCGAGCCGTCGCGGATCGGCGCCGGAGAACGCGCGCGCCCCGAGCAGCAAAAGCACGAGGAGCGCACAACCGGCGAGAAAATACGCCATGGGTCAGGCCATCAGCCGAGCTGCTCGAGAAGGAGCTGCGCGGCCCCGTCTCTTCAACTCCTCAAGCGCCTTGCGGCCACCGGTTGCATACACCGCCACCGCAGTTAGCAGCTCGCGAAGCTGCCGCGCTGAGCCCGCGTCGAACCGGCAATAGGCGCCGCGCGAGAGCCGGGCGATCTCCCGGTAGGTGCGCTCGGCCCTTGCGTCATTCCCCTCCTGGAACAGGAACACCGGCATGCCGATCAGCCCAAGCTGCCCGGCGAGCTGGCTCAGTTGGTCGACATCCTCCTCCATGCAGTCGCCGACATAGATGAGCGCATTGACCTTGGCCCGCTCGCTTTCACGGCGCCCGTGGGTGAGCACTTTGCGGATCTGCGTGTAGCCACCCTGGCACGAGACCTTGCGCATGAGCCGCGCCAGCGCGTCGGGGTCACCGACCCATTTCGAGGCCTGGCACTCGTCGAAGCCGCGGAAATAGACAAGCTGGACATCGAGCCCGCCCACCGCCTTGACCGCACGGAACATGTCGGCCTGGAGCTCGAGCGCCATGTCCCAGGAGGGCTGCCGGCTCATGGTCGCGTCCATGGCGAAGATCAGCCTGCCGCGACCAGACGCAGCCGGCGCGAGCGATCGCACCTGCTCCAGAAATTCGTCGACCTCGGCGCCGGACGAGCGCTGGGTGGCGACCTCGCCGCTTGCCGACTTGGCCGGGGTCTTGGTTTCGGCCATGTTTGGGCGCCTCCCAGCGCCAATAGGGTGTGTTCGGCCTATAGATGGACCCTCAAGCCCTGGCGTCAATGCCAAGCGCCAAGGATCATGGCTCGTCAGCGCCCGCCGCGAGCAGGCTCGCATTGCCGCCGGAGGCCGTCGTGTCGATCGAGCGCACGCGCTCGACGGCAAGGGCCTGCAGGTAATGCGGGCCGCCGGCCTTTGGCCCCGTGCCCGACAGGCCCTCGCCGCCGAACGACTGGACGCCGACCACGGCGCCGATCTGGTTGCGGTTCACATACATATTGCCGACCTTGACCCGCTCGGCGACGAAATCGGCCGTGGCTTTGATGCGGCTGTGCAAGCCAAGGGTGAGACCGTAGCCAGTGGCGTTGATGGCGTCGCAGACCCCGCCGAGCCGCTCGCCGTCGAACCGGACCACATGCAGGATGGGCCCGAACACCTCGCGCTTCAGCATTGAGAAAGACGCGATCTCGTAGATGGCCGGCGCGACATAGGTTCCGTGCGCAAGCTCTGGCGGCAGCGGCAGATCGAGCAGCTCGCGCGCCTCGGCTCGCATGCGGGCTTTGTGGGCTTCGAGCGCGGTCGTTGCGTCCTCGTCGATCACCGGCCCGACATCCGTCGCATAGTCGAGCGGATCGCCGAGCTTGAGCTCGCGCGCCGCGCCGAGCAGCATGTCGAGGATGGGCTGGGCCACGTCGTCCTGGAGGAACAGCACGCGGAGCGCCGAGCAGCGCTGCCCCGCGCTGTCGAAGGCAGACGTCAGCGCATCGTCCACAACCTGCTCCGGCAGCGCCGACGAGTCTACGATCATCGCGTTGAGGCCGCCGGTCTCGGCGATCAGCCTGGCGATCGGACCCTCACGCGCCGCGAGCGCTCGGTTGATGGCGATGCCGGTTTCCGTGCCGCCAGTGAAAACGACGCCATCCACGCGCGGATCGCTGACCAGCGCCGCGCCGACGATCTCGCCCCGGCCAGGCAGAAGGTGCAGCACGTCGGGCGGAACGCCTGCCTGATGCATGAGCCGCACCGCGCGCGCGGCGACGAGCGGCGTCTGCTCCGGGGGCTTCGCCACCACCGCGTTGCCCGCCGCCAGCGCCCCCGCGACCTGGCCGGTGAAGATGGCGAGCGGGAAGTTCCAAGGCGAGATCGCAGGCAAATACGCCGCGACCATGCAGCGACAGCTCGTTCAGCTCGCCGGTCGGACCCTTAAGCACGCGCGGACCAGCAAATTGGCGGCGCGCTTCCGCCGCCGCATAGCGGAGATGGTCGACCGCCTCGCGCAGGTCGCTTTGCGCATTGCCGATCGTCTTGCCGGCTTCACGCACGAGCAGCGCCATGAGCCCCGCGCAGTCCGTCTCGAACAAATCGGCGGCGCGTTCGAGGATGGTGGCGCGCGCATCGCCGCCCCGCCGGTCCCAGTCAGCACTCGCTCCCCTCGCGGCGTCAAGCGCCCTGTCGATGGCTGAGCTGTCCGCGGAACGGCAGGCGCCGACGACCACGCGCCGGTCGTGCGGCGAGGTGATCCAGCTCACCTCTCCCCCCTCCCCGATCTCTTCGCCCGAAACGATCGGACCCGCCGCAGCCGGACTGGCCAGGGCGTCAGTCATCTCTTGCAGTAGAGGCAAGCGCACCGTGGGCTCGAACAGCGGGAGCCCGAGGCTGTTAAGCCGCTCCGGCATGAACAGGTCCGGCGGCAGCGGGATCAGCGGGTTCGCCTTCTCCGGCAACGATGCCGCCTTCTCGATCGGGTCGGCGACGATGGCCGCGATGGGCGCCGCGTCGTCCGCCAGCCGGTTCACGAACGAGGTGTTGGCGCCATTCTCCAAGAGCCGCCGCACGAGATAGGCAAGCAAGTCGCGATGCCCGCCGACCGGCGCATAGATGCGGCATGGCTTCCCGAGCGCTTCAGGATGCACCACCTCGCGATGCAGTGCCTCCCCCATGCCGTAGAGGCGCTGGAACTCGTAAGGCCGGTCGCCCGCAAGCACCGCGACCGCGGCGATCGTCTGCGCGTTATGTGTGGCGAATTGCGGATAGAAGCAGTCGGGTTGCGCGAGCAGCGCACGGGCTGCAGCGAGATAGGCGACGTCGGTATTCACCTTGCGGCTGAAGACCGGATAGCCGGCGAGCCCCGCTTCTTGCGCCCATTTGATCTCGCTGTCCCAATAGGCGCCCTTGACGAGCCGCACCGGGATGCGCCGGCCCGTGACGCTTGCGACCTCCGCCAGCCAATCGATCAACGGTAGGACGCGCTTGCTATAGGCCTGGATCGCGAACCCAAGCCCGTTCCAGCCGGCAAGCGCCGGGTCGGTCAGCAGCGGCTCGAGCAGCGCCAACGAGAGGTCGAGTTTGTCGGCCTCCTCGGCGTCGATCGTCAGCGGGAGCCAGGCCTCGCGCATCGCCTTCGCGAGCGCGGTTAGCCTGGGCACGAGTTCTTCGTGCAGCCGCGCCTGTTGTGACGGCTGGTAGCGCGGGTGCAGCGCCGAAAGCTTCACTGAAAGTCCGGGCCGGCGCTCGAGCGCCGCGTCGTCGCGCGCCACGGGCGGCCCGGCCCAGGCAGCGATGGCCTCCGCGGCTTCGAGGTAGCGTGAAACGTAGCGGCTTGCGTCATCCTCCGTGCGTGCCGCCTCGCCCAGCATATCGAAGGAGAACCGATAGCCTAGCGCTGCCTCATCCTCGGCATTGGCGAGCGCCTCCTTTATGGTCTGGCCGAGCACGAACTGGCGCCCAAGGATGCGCATAGCCTGGCGCAGCGCCTGCCGGATAACCGGCTCACCGCTCCGCGCAATCAGGCGCTGCGCCTGGCTTGCGAGATCCGGCCTCCGCCCTTCGCCCCAGTCGACGATCCGCCCTGTAAGCATCAACGCGAAGGTCGAGGTGTTGACGAGCCACGAGTCGGACTGGCCGAGATGGCGCCCCCAGTCGCCCGAGCCGACCGTGCCCGCGATCAGCCGGTCGGCCGTCGCCGCGTCGGGAATGCGCAGCAGCGCTTCGGCCAGGCAGAGCAGCAACACTCCCTCCTCGCTCGACAGGCCATATTCATGGAGGAAGGAATCGACGCCTTCCGTCTCCGCCCGGCCTTCGCGCGCGGCCGCGACCAGGCGCGTCGCGAGCGCGTCGATCTCCACCAGCTGCGTTTCGCTGAAGCGGGCCGTCTCGATCAGGGTCCCGACAAGCTCGGCCTCGTCGGCCAGCAGGCTTGCGCCGATCGCCTCGCGGCCGGGCAGAAGCGCAGTCGGATCGAAATCGACGTCTTGGCTCGCCCATGGCGAAAGCTTAACTCTTGCCGCCGCATGGTTCGAGACGCGTCTTCCGGCTTGCGCCGAGGTGCCACGCAGGTGTTAAGAGACCCCATGGCCAAGACAATCGCCACCGCCAGGACCCTGGCCGAGTTCCGCGGGCATCTCGCCAAATGGCGCAAGGCCGGCGAGACGGTGGCGCTCGTGCCGACCATGGGCGCGCTGCATGACGGCCATCTGTCGCTGATCGAGCTTGCCAGGCGATCCGCCGACCGAGTCGTCGTCTCGATCTTCGTAAACCCGACCCAGTTCGGCCCGCGCGAGGACTTCCGCACCTATCCGCGCGACGAGGCCGGCGACGTCGACAAGCTCGGCAAGGCCGGCGCCGACCTCATCTTCATGCCCGACGTCGTGGAAATGTATCCCGCGGGCTTCAGCACCACTGTCAAGATCTGCGACCTGACCAACGATCTTTGCGGCGCGGCGCGGCCCAATCATTTCGACGGCGTGGCGACCGTCGTCGACCAAGCTCCTCATCCAATGCGACCCCGACTACGCGGTGTTCGGCGAGAAGGACTATCAGCAGCTGCTCGCGGTCAGGCGGCTGGTGCGCGACCTGGACATCCCAGTCGAGATCCTGTCTGCGCCCATCGTGCGCGAGCCGGACGGCCTCGCTTTCTCCTCGCGCAACGTCAAACTCACGCCAGCGCAGCGGAAGAGTGCGCCCGTGCTTTACCAGACGCTCTCCGAGATTGCCCGCGACCTGGAGAGCGGCAAGGGCTGCGACGCCACCCTGGTCAAGGCCCGCTTCAAGCTTGAGGCTGCCGGATTCCGCGTGGACTATGTTTCGGTGCGCCATCCCGAGACGCTCAAGACGCTGGAGGGTCCGGTGCGGCAGGCGCGGGTGCTTGCCGCCGCCTATCTCGGCCAGACGCGGCTGATCGATAACGTTCCAGTGCCACTCAAGGACTGAATTCTACCAGTCGATCAGCCTAAGCTCGCGCAGATCCTCGCGCATGCCGTGTGGCATGTCGTCCGCGGCGGCATCGTAGGCCTGCAAGTCGCGCGGCGCGTCTGAAGGCTCGAGATACCGCCAGCCCTGGAAGGCCCGGCGCGGATGCGACCGCGTGAGCACAAGCTCAGGATCGAGCACGATGCCGCAGCACGCCGTACCGTCGTCCTTGCGATCGGGGCGCAGATCGAGCACGCGCTGGCGCACCAGCATGTAACCCTTGATCACCCAATAGAGCGAGCCGCCATCCAGCACCTCGTCGCGCCGGCGCGGCGTCTGCAAGGTGCGATGGCAGAGCTCGGCGACTTTGCGCGCCGCTTGAGGCGCTTCAGGCGCTCCGCCTGCCAGACCGCAAGGTCCTGTCACCTTGTCGACACCGACGCAAAGCTTGAGCAGATGCACGGTCATGACCGTCAATGCGCCATGAAGAGCGGGATCGTCGCCTGTTCCAGCATCGTCAATGTCACGCCGCCTAGGATGAACTGTCGCACGCGCGAATGGTGGAACGCGCCCATGACGATCATGTCGGCGTCAAGCGCCTTGGCCTCGCCGAGCAGCAACCGGCCGATATCGCTTTCGCCCTCCCCGGGCTTTACGCGCAGCGTTTCGGCTTGCACGCCGTGCCGCTTCAGATGCGCGACCATGCCCGTCGGCCCGAGGCTCGGACATCCCCGCCCGCCTCAGGGTCGGCTTGGCCAGCGATCAGAAGTACGACGCGCCCCGCTTGCTTGAGGAACGCGAGCGCGTCGTTGAAGGCGCGCGCGGCTTGCGCGCTTCCGTCCCACGCCGCAACGATCGTGCCGTTGAGCGAAAGCTTGGCGGGCTCGGCCGGCACGATCATGACGGGCCGTCCCGAGGCGAACAGGCAGCGCTCGACCAGCGCATATTGGCCGAGCAACGGGTCGCCGTCGCGCGGCTGGCCGAGAACTGCAATGTCGACATGCCTCGCCTCGCATGCAAAGTCGCCGGGAAACTCCTCGCTCATACCCTCGATCAGCCGGGCCTCGGTACTGACGCCGGCCGAAGCCGCACGCGTTTTCAGCTCGCCAAGCGCGCTCTCGCCTTGCGCCTTCACGCTCGCCAGCACCTCGGTCATGTCGGCAAAGCCAACGTCGGCGCCGTAGAGCGGCAGGAGCGCGGTCGGCGCAAAGGCGATGCCGAGGAGATGCGCGCCATGCTCCTTGGCAAGCGCCACGGCAAAGTCCATGCGCCGCCGCGCCGCCTCTGTGCCGTCCACATGGACGAGGATGTCGTTAAGGCTCATCGCGCCTCTTGAGGGTACCCTGCCCCATCCTAACCCGGTGCCGGCGCCGGGAAGAGAGCGTCGGTCCGTCCCGTCAGCCAATAGGCCAACAGCCCCACCCATTCGCGCGAGGCGACATCGACGCGCCGGAGCCCCTCCGAAACCTTGTCGAACGGCCGTTTGAGGTCCGCGCGCCCGCGGGTGCGATAGTCGACCGGCCAAGGCTCCACGTCGAATCCCGCCTTGCGAAACGCGCCGATCGCGCGCGGCATGTGATAGGCCGAGGTGATCAGCAGCCAGCGCTTTCCCGGCCCGATCTCGCCGCGCTTGTCGAGCTCCTGCTTGAGGAGGGCTGCGTTCTCGTAAGTGTCGCGCGCCGCCGCTTCGAGGATCAGGCGCTCGCGCGGGATGCCAAGCTGCGTGAACAGCGACGCAGCCCCCTCCGCCTCGCTGTCCGAGGTGTAGAGGACGCCCGCATCGCCGCCAGAAAACGCGATCTTCGCGTCCGGAAACCGGTTGGCCAGCATCGCCGCCTCGAGCACGCGGTCCCCCGCCTCGTTCAAGGACGGCGCGCCGCGCGCCTTCCCACCAGACGGTCCTCCGCGCCCGCCAAGCAGGACAAAGCCCGTAGGCGGCGGAGGCTTGTCGAGGTCCGCGCGCGGGAATCTGTTCTCAAGCGGCAGGATCAGAGCGTTGCCGAGCGGCGAAAGGCCGGCAATGAGCAGGAGCACCGCCCCCGCCGACACGAACCGCCTGCCCCACCGCGCCCAGCCGGTCCAGATCAGGATCGAGCCGTAGCCGATCAGAAGCGCGATCAGCGTCGACGGCTGCAGCAGGAACCACAGCACCTTGGCGACATAGAAGAACATGACCCCCTCGAGTTCCCCGCGCCTAAACTAACCACAATGTCGCCAGCCCGAGAAACGCGAAGAAGCCCACGACATCGGTCACGGTGGTGACGAACACGCCGGACGCAACGGCCGGGTCTATACCGAAATAATTGAGCGCGAGCGGGATCAAGATGCCTGCAAGCGCCGCCACAAGAAAGTTCACGATCATGGCCGCACCAATCACGAGACCGAGCTCGTCGCTGCCGAACCAGAGATAGACGACCGTGCCGAGCAGGGTCGCGAACAGCAAGCCGTTCAAAAGCCCCACGACAGTCTCGCGGCCGATCACCCGGTAGGCATTGGCCGCGCCGAGATCCTTAGTGGCGAGCGCGCGTACCGTGACGGTCATGGTCTGGCCCGCCGCGTTGCCGCCCATGGAGGCAACGATCGGCATCAAGACGGCAAGGACCACCAATTGCTGGATCGTCGCCTCGAACTGGCTGATGACCCAGACGGCGATCAGAGCGGTGCCGAGATTGACCAGGAGCCAGATGAAGCGATGACGCTGCGTTTGCCACACCGTGTCGCTGATCGATGCGCCGCCCACGCCGCCCATGCTCAGAATGTCCTCCTCAGCCTCCTCCTGCACGACCTCGACTACGTCGTCGGCGGTGATAACGCCGACGAGCCTGCGGTCGGGATCGACGACCGGCGCGGAGGTGAGATTGTAGCGCTCGAACTGCCGCGCCACCTCCTCCTGGTCGGCATTGGCCTCGATCGGATGGATGTCGCGCTCCGTGATCGTCTCGATGCGCGCCGTGCGCTTCGAGCGGAGCAACCGGTTCAGCGGCACGGCGCCGATCAAATGATAGGCCGGATCGACCACGAACACCTCGTAGAAGCGGTCGGGCAGATCCTCGGCTTCGCTCATATAGTCGATGGTCTGACCGACCGACCAGAACGGGGGGACCGCGATCAAATCGGTCTGCATGATGCGCCCCGCTGAGTCCTCGGGATATTCGAGGCTGCGCTCGAGCTGCGCGCGCTCGAAGGGCGGAAGCTTGGCAAGGATGTCCGACTGCTCTTCCTTGTCGAGGTTCTCGATCAGGTAGACCGCTTCGTCCGAATCGAGCTGCTGGATGGCCTCGGCCACCTGCTCGGTCGGCATCTCCTCGATCACCTGGTCGCGCACCGACTCGTCGAGCTCGGGTAGCGCCGCCGCATCGAAGTCGCGGCCGAGCGTCGTGATGAGCGGCGCGCGCTGATCCGGGCGGAGCAGCGAGATCAGGTCGGCAAGGTCGGCTGCGTGCAGGTCGAGCGTCAGCTCGCGCAGTGTCTCGGCTTCGCCCGCATCGAGCGCCGCCGAGACGGCGTGGAGGAAATCGGGGCGGATGCCGCCTTCCTCGTCGCGCAGTTGAACCTCGCTCGCGGCGTCCTGCATCGCCTGTCCAATCGCCGGCTAAGCCTCAAAACGGGAAAGACCGCGGGGTCCGGAAAGCGGGAATGGGCGCTTCTGCGAAGCACGGATCGCCGTCCCCGGCCTGCCCAAGCAGGCACGGCTTGGGCGCCACTAGACGCCGGTTGCGGGAAATTTTCCAGCCCAAAAAGCGCGGAAGTCAGTGCCCAAAAACGACAGGATAGCCGAGCTTACGGGGCCGAGGATAACAAGGCGCAAGCGAGCGAGAACGCTGGTGCCCAAACGACTTAGGGCGACCTAGTCACCACCCTCCGGGCAGCCCGACACACTTTTTTCGACAGTCATACTGCTGCTGCGAGTTGGCGTAGGTTTTTATGCACTTGCTGTCGCACTTGTAACGGTCGCTGGCTTTGCATCTGCGATTGCAATCCTGCTTTTCCGCCTTCGACTGGTTCGACTGCTTCATATAACAGAGCTTGTAGCAGGGATCGACGCTCTGCAACGCTGTCGCCGGTCCGCCAAACCCCATGCCAGCCACGAGGCCCAACAGAGCCGCCGCGGTCGAAACGAAACGTCTGCCCTTCTTCATCGAGCCCTCCTATCTGCCGGAGACGATAGTCGCAGAATGGCGCGAACGCTCGGACTTCGTCCAGAAGTTTCGGGCCTACCGCGGACCAACAATGCCAACGCCGACTTTAGAAAAGTGGTGCGGTCGAGAGTTGTGCCATAGGAGCGTCGAAACAACACTTAGCGCAAGGTGAGGGCGTAAAGGCGTCTTTGACGCACAAAAGGAATTTTCAGCAGCTCCCTCACCACTCGTTCATCTCTCGCGAGGAGAGCAACGTGGCTCGTGTCATAAGCAGACACGCCAGACCAACCAAGGACAGCCGCGTTGACTCTACCTTGTTGTCATGACTTCAAGTAGCGAGAGGTCAGTTAGGCAGCAGCGAAAGCAAGGGCCAGCAGGACATTACCGAGGGTCGCGTGACTTTAGCCGCCCATGCCACCGCATCCGGCGCATAAAAAGTATGCCTGCCGATTGATATGCCGCCGCCAGCTGCCCAGGTCGGCAAAGAACTGCCGCGCCTTCGCTGAACAATAATTGGATTGAGGAAATGCGTTGCGCCGGTAGTTGGATCAGTCATATGGCCAGCGAGAACAGCGTCTGCAATCTGAGCCGCACTCCGGTAGCGATAGTCCTCAACATCAAGGCTTTCCATCTCTGCGCGCTTGGTCATCCACGATTCAAACTGCCAAGGATACGTCACCACCTCTTTGATTGTGTCGCCCCACCTTCCACTTCTCTTCCGCGTCAGGATGACATGTGCGACAGCAGCCTTGCCTTCCTCAGACTCACCTGAAGCTTCAAAGGCGATAGTTCTGATTAGGTAGTCACGATCTTCTGAAGTGGAAGTCGGCCCGACAAACCGGAGGCTCGAGATTCCCATCTTTTCTGCAGGAAGTGCTAGCTGCTGAAATATGGGCAGAACGCATCGAAGTGTGGCCTCGACGTTTTGCTGGCTGACAGGAATTAGGTTCGAGGGAATCAGCAAAACCGCTACAAGAGAAATGAGGACACAGCGCTTGAAGAGCGCGTGGGCTTCTCCAATCGCTGAACTCCACCCGAACAAACCGGCTCGGGGCCTGCCGCCGATCAGAATATGCCGGGCCGCCTCGGCGTGAGTTCGCCAAGCATCACGGCTTACGCGAAGGTCATGGAGGTGTTCTCGCAGGAGGCAGCTAATTTCATTCTGCGCGCTAATGCGAGCCTGCAACGCTTCCAGCGAACGCAGGTAGGGTGATACCGCTGCATTCATGAGATCACTGCGTAGGCGGCGAGCTGCATTGCTGAAACCCTATCCACTCACTCGGGGGCTTACAGCGTCCTACTTCCCCAGCCAAAGATACCCCGGCGCTTGCGCGCGTCGATCAAAAGGCGTTGGTTGGATTCAGCCTGCCCTCGCCAAGCGTCTCGATCTTTCCGCAAGTCTTCGATCTGGTCCCGAAGAAGACCGCTTATGTCCTTCAATGCAGCGATCTGTGCTTCCTGCGCTGCCATTCCAACGTGTTCAATTTCCGTTGCAACTTGTTGCGTTAGGTTGTTTTTCGGCACTGTTGGAAACACCCGGAATAATTCCGCTGCGTCAACCTGGTAGCTTCCAACGACCGTTCTGCTCGCCGAAAGGCGGCCAGATTTTATCGCCCGCCAGATTGTTGATTTGGCAACTCCGGCAGCGTTAGCAGCGTCTGATAAAGTGAGCATGCCGTTATCCCCCCGTGGTTTTTCGTGCCAGGGCAAGGCTGCAATTCGCGCGCATAAGTTCGGCATTGCACGCGCACGATGCGATGCGCCGATTCGCGGAGCAAACCCTCGGGCAATCAACGTTGCTGACGATTTCTTCCTGGCCAGCATGGCGTTCTCCCTCATTGCGTCGCATCTCAATGCAACGTTCAACGCAATTGGTTAATGAGCGGTTACTTGTGAGACCAATTGGGTCTGACGACCAATCTGAGGTGCTGCTGCCTCCTGCCCGCCTTTGGGTCACAGGAGCGGACACAGCGCACGCGAGTGTCAGACGCCCCCTTGATAAGTGTTATGCCGCCAACGGCCGGTGCGGCTAAGGAGCCGCAATGGCAAACATATCAATGACAACTAAATGAGGCTGGTGCGGTCGAGAGGAATCGAACCTCCACGAGCTAAGCTCACAGCGACCTCAACGCTGCGCGTCTACCATTTCCGCCACGACCGCAAAAATCCGGGAGATTGCCATCCCGATATGGCTATGAGGGCCCCTGCCGGCAAGCCGCGCGAGAGGGGTCCGCTGCCTTAGCAAACCCGTGTGAGGGGTGCAAGGTTTGGCCTAGGATGCGCCAATGACAGCCCATCCCCCGCAGCACGATTTGAACGCTGCGCCCAAGCCGCGGGTCGCGTGGATAACGAGCCGCGATCCCGTGCCGTATGGCGAGGCCATCGCCGCCATGGAGGCGCGCGCGAGCGCGATTTTCGATGGTTTTGCGTGTGAATGCGTGTGGCTGCTTGCGCATCCTTGCGTTTACACCGGGGGTACGAGCGCGAAGCCGGCCGACCTTGTCCACCCCTCGCGCTTCCCGGTTATCCCCGCCGGTCGCGGCGGTGGGTACACCTATCACGGTCCCGGACAGCGCGTGGCCTATGTGATGCTCGATCTCGCGCGGCGCGGCCGCGACGTGAGGGCGTTCGTGCGCGCGCTCGAGGACTGGCTGATCGCGACGCTGGCGCTGCTCGGCGTGGAGGCTGAGCGGCGGCCGGGTGCGGTTGGCATCTTCGTCGATGGCGCCAAGATCGCATCGATCGGCGTGCGCGTCCGGCGCTGGATCACGTTCCATGGGGTGAGTCTAAACGTGGATCCAGAGCTAGGGCATTTCTCCGGCATCGTTCCATGCGGGCTGAAGGACACGCGGGTGACGAGCCTCGCGGCGCTTGGCGCCGAATGCGACATGGACGAAGTCGACCGCGCGCTGCGCGATACTTTCACGTTGCTCAAGTCACATCCGCTCAGCGCCAGCGATCCGTCGCTCGCACGGTGAAGCCCGTGGGCGGCGCCCCGCCCTCATCCGTCACGATCACCGCGGTGACGCGCGCATCTTGCGGACCCTCCTCGCAGCGCTGAAGCATCTCGGCCACGATTTCGGCGGGTCCCGAGAACACCGCCTCGACGCTGCCGTCCTCCCGGTTGCGCACCCAGCCGTCGAGCCCGAGCGATGTCGCCGTCTCATAGGTCCAGGCCCGGTAATAGACGCCCTGCACCCGGCCCTCGATCCTGACCGTGACGGTACGGATATTTTCAGAGTGCTCTGTCATGTCGGTGTCAGGCCCGCGCAGGCGGGCATCCAGCAAGCACAGATCGATGACTTACTATGCCCGCGCAACGGTTACTGGGTTGCCCCGGGCCTTCGCCCCGCCGAAGGTTTCTGAATGATATCGGACCAGCAGCCTCAAGGCTTTCGGCCCGCAGGCGGGTCGAGCCGGGCAATGACAAGGAAGCATGCCGGGGCCGAGCCCGAAAAGGCTCACGCGAATTCGAGGATCACGGCGTCCACGTTGAGACTGTCGCCGGGCTTGGCCAGCACCTTGGCCACCTTCCCGTCACGCTCGGCCTTCAGCACGTTCTCCATCTTCATCGCCTCGACCACGCAGAGCGGATCGCCCGCGACGACCTCCTCCCCCTCGGTGACGTAGAGCGAGACCACGAGCCCCGGCATCGGGCACAGCAGGAACTTCGACATGTCGGCCTTCACCTTGACCGGCATCTTGCCCATCAGCTCGGTCTCGCGCGGCGTGTAGACGCGCGCCTCGGCCTCGACGCCCTGAAAAGTGAGATCGACGCCGTTCAGGATCGGTCGCACCTGCACCGAGGCCGGTTCGCCGTTGATGGTGCCCTCCCAGACCGGCTCCCCGAACCACCAGGAGGACGCGACCGTCACCTTGCGCTTGCGCTTGCCGGTCCCCTCGCCGTTCAAGGTCACCGTGGTCGGGCCCTCGAGCCCGCCCTCGACAGTGACCTGCACGGCCTCGCCCTCAAGCTCCACCACGCGCGTCTCGGCGAATTTCACGGCCTCGCCATACATCTGCTGGGTGATGGCGCGGCGTCGCAAATTGGAGAGATGGTCGATGCTCGCCGCAATGGCGATCAGCGCATCGCGCACCGCCCCCTTAGGTTGGGGCGGTGAGAACCCTTCGGGAAACTCCTCGGCGATGAACTTTGTGGAGAGGCGCCCCTCGCGCCAGCGCGCATTGCGCATCAACACGGCGAGGAACGGGATGTTGTGGCGGAAGCCATCAATGGCGAAGGCGTCGAGCGCGCGGCCCATCTGCTCGATCGCCTGGATCCGCTTCGGCGCGTGCGTGACGAGCTTGGCGATCATCGGGTCGTAATAGACGCTGATCTCGCCGCCCTCCTCCACGCCAGAGTCGAGCCGCGTGGTGACGCCGTCCTCCACCCCGAGCGCGGGCGGCCGGTAGAGCACAAGCCGGCCGGTGGACGGCATGAAGTTTCGCGTTGGGTCCTCGGCATAGACGCGCACCTCGATGGCCGAGCCTTTAAGCTTCACGTCTTTCTGCTTGATCGCGAGCTTCTCGCCCGCGGCGACCTTCAGCATCTCCTCGACCAGATCGAGCCCAGTGACGAGCTCGGTCACCGGATGCTCCACCTGCAGCCGCGTGTTCATCTCCAGGAAGTAGAACTTGCGGTCCTTGTCGACGATGAACTCGACGGTGCCGGCAAAGTCGTAGCCGACGGCTTTCGCCAGCGCGACGGCCTGCGCGCCCATCGCCTCGCGCGTCTTGGCGTCGAGGAACGGGCTCGGCGCTTCTTCCAAGACCTTCTGGTTGCGCCGCTGGATCGAGCATTCGCGCTCGCCGAGATGGATGACGTTGCCGTGCTTGTCGCCGAGCACCTGGATCTCGATATGGCGCGGCTCCTCGATATATTTCTCGACGAACACGCGGTCGTCGCCGAAGCTCGACTTGGCCTCCGACTTCGACGACGCGAAGCCTTCGGCCACCTCCTTGGCGCTATTGGCAATACGCATGCCCTTGCCGCCGCCGCCGGCCGACGCCTTGATCATGACGGGATAGCCGATCTCGTCGGCGATCTTGGTCGCTTCCTTGGCGTCCTTGATCACGCCGAGATGGCCGGGCACGGTAGAGACCTTCGCCTTGGCCGCGAGCTTCTTCGAACTCGATCTTGTCTCCCATGGCGTCGATCGCCTTGGGGTTCGGCCCGACAAAGGCAATGCCTTCCTTCTCGAGCGCGCGCGCGAAGGCGGCGTTCTCGGACAGGAAGCCGTAGCCTGGATGGACCGCGTCGGCGCCGGTCGTCTTGGCAGCGGCGACGATCTTGCCGATATCGAGATAAGACTGCGCGGCTTGCGCCGGACCGATCGGCACGGCCTCGTCGGCCATGTCGACATGCAGCGCGTCGCGGTCGGCCTCAGAATAGACGGCGACCGTCTTGATGCCGAGCCGCTTCGCGGTCCGCATGATCCGGCAGGCGATCTCCCCCCGGTTGGCGATGAGAAGCTTGGTGAACATGGGTTCCCCGGCCCGACTGCTCAGGCTTTCTAGAGGCTTGCCGCGGTTGAGTAAACCGGCGAACGGTACCGGCCATACCTCCCCTTGTGGGGAGGTCGACCGGCGTAGCCGGTCAGGTGGGGCTCACCCTCAAGATAAGCTTCACCGGCTCGGATACTCACCCCACCCGTCGCGCCTGACGGCGCGACTCCCTCCCCATCAAGGGGAGGGATGGAGCCAGCGGTGAGTTGAGAACGTTACTCCGCGGCCGGGGCGAGACGGCGGCGGCGGGTGGAGCGGCGGCGGGCGCGACGCTCGGGCTCGGCGCCAGTCGCAGCTTCAGCAGCCGAGCCGATTCCCTGCGCCTCGGCGGAGAGCGGCTGTTCCGTGGGATACGGCTCCGGCGGCATCGGATAGATTATGCCAGCCGCGGCCGCCTGATCGGCCTCCTCCGGCGTCTCGGCGTGAGCCGGCTCCGCGCCGGCAGCAGCGAGCGCGGCCTCTTCTTCCCGCTTCGCCTTCTGATGATCGCGCGCGATGTAGGTGTAGACCGCAGGCGTCACGAACAGGGTGAACAGCGTGCCGATGGTCATGCCGGCGGCGATGACGATGCCGATGGCGAACCGCGCCGCGGCGCCCGCACCGTCCGCGATCAAGAGCGGCACCATGGCCACGACCATGGCGGCGGTCGTCATCAGGATCGGCCTGAGCCTGACCCCGGCGGCGTGCTCGATCGCCTCGCGTCGCCCAAGGCCCTGCTCCTGGAGCTTGTTGGCGAAGTCCACCATCAGGATGCCGTGCTTCGAGATCAGCCCGATCAGCGTCACGAGCCCGACCTGCGTGTAGATGTTGATGGTGCCGAGCCCGGCATTGAGCGGGATCAGCGCGCCGAAGATCGCGGTCGGCAGCGCGATCAGAATGATCAGCGGGTCGCGGAAGCTCTCATATTGCGCCGCGAGCACGAGGAAGATCACCACCAGCGCGAAGATGAAGGTGTAGACGAGCGTGTTGCCCTCCTGCACGAACTGCCGGCTCTCGCCCTGGAAGTCGTAGGTGAAGCCTTCGGGGAAGCTCTCCGCCTTCTGCTTCAGAAAATCGATCGCCTCGCCCACGGTGCGTCCCGGGAATGGCACTGCCGAGAGCGTCGCCGAATTGAGCTGCTGGAAATTGGTGAGCGCGTTCGGCTGCACCACCCTCTTCACTGACGCGACGTTCGACAGCGGCACGAGCGTGCCGGAGCTGGTACGGATCTGGTAGCGCGTGAGCCAGTCCTCATTCAGCCGGAACTCGCGCGGCACCTGCGGGATGACCTGATAGCTCCGCCCGTACAGGTCGAACAAATTGACGTAATTGCCGCCGAGCAAGGTGGCGAGCGAGCCACCGATATCCGCCATGGTGATGCCGAGCCGGTTCGCCTTGGCGTGGTCGATGTGGAACTCGATCTGCGGCGTCTCGAAGCGCAGGTCCGAGTCGGAGAAGATGAACATCCCGCTCTCCCGCGCCGATTTCTCGACGTCGGCCAGCACGTCGGCGAGCTCGCGGAAATCGTGCGTGGTGGTGATGACGAATTGCACCGGCGGCCCGCCGACCGAGCCCGGCAACGCTGGCGGCGAGAAGGCGAGCGCCTGCGCCGTGGCGATGCTCGTGATCTTGGGCGAAAGCTCCTGCAGCACGTCCTTCTGGCTGCGCTCCCGCTCGCCCCATGGCTTGAGCAGGAGGCCGGCGAAGCCCTGATGCACGTCGCCCATGCCGTTGATGGTGAAGACGTGCTCCTTCTCGGTGACCGAGCTGTAGACCTTGTAGAGCTGCTGGGTGGCGTCCTCGAGGTAATCGAGGTTGGCGTATTGCGGCGTCTTAACGATGGAGAAGAGGATGCCCTGGTCCTCCTCCGGCGCGAGCTCGCGCTTGGTCGTCATATACATGAGGCCGGTGCCGGCGATCAGACCGGCGAGCATCAGCATCGTCACGGGGCGATAATTGAGCGTGCCGTGCAGGCGGAGCTGATAGCGCTGCTTAAGGCTTTCGAAGCGGCGGTCGAGCCAGGCGGCGAGCCGCCCCTCCCCGCCTTCCTTCTTCGCCTTGAGCAGCTTCGAGCACATCATCGGCGAGAGCGTGAGCGCGATGATGCCCGACACGATCACCGCGCCGGCGAGCGTGAAGGCGAACTCGGCGAACAGCGCGCCGGTCAGCCCGGACACGAAGCCGATCGGCGCGAACACGGCGGCGAGCGTGATGGTCATGGCGATGACCGGATAGACGATCTCGCGCGCGCCGAGCAGCGCGGCCTCATAGGGCCGCTTCCCCTCCTCGATATGCCGGTAGATGTTCTCGACTACGACGATGGCGTCGTCGACCACGAGCCCGATGGCGAGCACGAGCGCGAGCAGCGTCATCAAATTGATCGAGTAGCCGAGGGCCATGAGCGCCGCGAGAACGCCGATCAACGAGAGCGGGATCGTGACGAGCGGGATGAAGGTCGAGCGGAAGTTTCCGAGAAATAGAAAGATCACCACGATGACGATGAACGCCGCCTCGCCCATGGTCTTCATCACCTCCCAGAGCGAGGCGCGGATGAAGTTGGTGGCGTCGTAGGCGATGGCCGCTGTCAAGCCCGGAGGCAGCTCCTTCTGGATCTCGGGGAAGGCCTCGCGCACGTCGGTGATGACGGTGAGCGGATTGGCCGTGGGCGTAGCGTAGACGCCGATGAACACGGCCTTCGACCCGTCGAACACGGACGAGGAATCGGCGTTTTGCGGCCCGAGCTCGATCTCGGCGATGTCGCCGAGGCGCACGAGCGAATCCCCGCGCCCCATCACGACGAGCTCCTTGAAGGCGTTCGGATCGTCGAGCGAGGTCTTGGCGTCGATATTGGTCTGCACGAAATCGCCCTTCACCTGGCCGGGCGCCGAGGTGAAGTTGTTGCTCGCGAGCGCCCCGCGCACATCGAGCGGCGTGACGCCGAGCGAGGCCATGCGGTCCGGGTCGAGCCAGATGCGCATGGCGAAGACCTGTCCGCCGAGGATCTGCGCG
Source organism: uncultured Alphaproteobacteria bacterium (assembly GCA_963832515.1). Taxonomy (GTDB): domain Bacteria; phylum Pseudomonadota; class Alphaproteobacteria; order Rhizobiales; family Methyloligellaceae; genus Methyloceanibacter. Next base: position 41,501 of record CAWHUE010000002.1, on the reverse strand, counting down.
TTCGCTACGCCGTCGATCGTCTGCAGCTTCGGCTGCACCACGCGAGTGAGATAATCGCTGATCTGCGATGACGTCATCACGTCCGAATTGAAGGACATGTACATCAGCGCGTAGCCCTCGCCCGTCTGCTTGGTGACGACGGAATCGTTCGCCTCGCGCGGCAGGATGCTCTTCACCTGCGCGATTTTCGATAGCACGTCGGTCATGGCGCGGTCGGGATCGGCGTCGAGCTTCAGGTTCAACGTGACCGTGCTGACATTCTGCGTGGAGGTCGCGACGAGCGTGTCGATGCCTTCGGCGCTTGCCACCGCCTGCTGGATCGGCACGGTGATGAAGCCCTGGATGAGATCGGCGTTGGCGCCCGGATAGCTGGTCATCACTGTGATCGTGGTGTTGGAGAGTTCCGGGTATTGCCGGATCGGCAGCTTGAAGCCCGCCTGCGCGCCGATCAGCAGGATCAGTAGGCTCACCACGGTGGCAAGCACCGGCCGCTTGATGAAGATGTCGGTGAAGGCCATCGCGTTACTGCTTCGGCAGCTCGGCCGGCGGTTTCAAGGCGGCGGAATTATCGACCTTGATCTGGGCGCCTTGCTGCAATTTGAGCTGGCCGCTGGTCACGACCTCTTCGCCCGCCTTGATCCCCTCGGCGATGGCGATCCTGTCGCCCTGGGTCGCGCCGACGCGGACGAAGCGCCGCTCCGCCTTGAGCTTAGGCTCGGCGGGAGGCGCGTCGGCGGCGATGGCTGAACCGACCGGCTCGGCCTTCTTCGACGTGGGAGTGGGTGCGGGCGAAGCCTGCGCCGCCTCGTGCTTCACTACCCACACGCTGTCGCCATAGAGGCTGTAGGTCAACGCTGTGCGCGGCACGGTTACGACCTGCTTGGGCTCGCCGGCGAGCACGGCCGCGTTCGCGAACATGCCGGGCAGCAGCTTGCGCTCGGGGTTCGCCAGCGTGCCGCGCACCATCAGCGTGCGGGCGTCCTGGTTCAGCCGCGCATCGAACGCCTCGACCTTGCCCTTGAAGATTTCGCCCGGATAAGCGTCGACCGTGACCTCGATCGGCGAGCCGAGCTTGAAGCGGGCGACCTCGCTCTCGGGCACAGGAAAGTCGACCCAGATCGGATCGAGCGCCTGGAGCCAGACGAGCGCCTGGCCGACCGAGACATATTGCCCCTTCTCCACGCGCCGGAGCCCAAGCCTGCCGGAGAACGGCGCCGTGATGGTCTTCTGCGCGATGATCGCCTCGACCTTCTGCACCTCTGCCGCCGCGGAGTCGCGCTTGGCGATGGTCTGGTCGAGCACGGCCTGCGACGCGGCGCCCTTCTTCACGAGATTGACCTGGCGCTCGTAGTCGAGATTGGCCTGGACCAGCGTCGCCTTGTTGTTGGCGAGATCGGCCTCCTCGACCGAGGTGTCGAGCTTGACGAGCTTGGCGCCCTTCTCAACGTCGTCGCCGCTGTCGAAAAAATACTCCACGACCATGCCGCCCTGCTGCGGCGACACGTCCACGCCCTCGATCGCGACCATGGTGCCGATGGAATGCACGCGGTCGACCCATTCCTCGACCTTGGCCTTCTCGGCGGTGACGGTGGCCGCCGGCGGCGCCATCTTGCCGATGAACTCGGCGATCATCGCCGGCTTGAAGACGAGGTTGAACCAGGCGACGCCCCCGAGGAACAAGGCGACGATGGTTCCGACAATGAGAAGGCGCTTGATCATGGCTTGTTGTCGTTATTGCCCCGGCCCTGAAAGGGCTCCGATGCGGGGCGGATTTAGCCCTTTGAAACGGCGAAATTGCGCCTCGATCGGCGCAAACAGCATGCTTAAGTTTTACCCTTCAGATCTCGCGACAGCGTCTCGCCGACTTCGCCCATCAGCGCGTAGAAAACAGAGAGGCTTGCCAGCCGCTTCCTAGCTTCGCTCCAATGCGGCGGAAGGGCATCCTTCGTTTTGTCGACGATCGCTCGGGCTCGACGCTTGCGCTCCGCGACACCGCTCATCAACCGGTAGTAGGGGTCGGGCGCCAGGCTGAAGTAATCCTGCCGCTCCCCTGGGCGGGCCACGCGTTCGATAACGCCGAAATGCTCCAGGAGCCTCGTATTGGTGCTGACGCTACTACGGCTGATCTGCAACCGCTGGGCGATATCCGCAAAACTGAGAGGGCCTCCATAAATAACGAGAAGGCCGAGAATCCTGCCGGCGATCCGAGGAAGCCCGTCTGCCTCTACGAGCAAACCGAGCTGCTCGACGAACTCGGAGATTACGGCTTCCGGATCGACGGTTTTCCGCGCGCGTGGCCTGGACACGATCGTCATGCCCGATAGGTCGTACGTTTAGTTTGTTTTGTCAAGACTGAACGAACTGCCTGCTCTCGACACGAGCGGGTGCGCGGGCGCATAGCATCGCAGGTTGCAGGCCGGTATACATCGTCATGCCCCTTACGCTTTACGACATGCGCGACTCTCCTCATGCGCGCAAGGTGCGGCTGCTGGCGGCCGAGCTCGGCATTCCGCTCGAGAAGGTGGAGCGCGATCCGCGCAAGGGCGAGACCCGCAGCCCCGACTACCTCGCGATGAACCCGAACGGCAGGGTCCCGGTGCTCGATGACGACGGCTTCGTTGTGTGGGAGTCTCCGGCGATCCTGAAATATCTCGCCACCAAATATCCCGATCGCGGGCTCGGCGGCGCCGACACCAAGGCAGCGGCGCTCGTCGATCAATGGTTGTTCTGGTGGGCCGCGGGACCCGAGGCCGCCATTGGCACCCTCAGCTGGGAGCTTTACATCAAGCCGCACGTCTTGCAGCAGCCCGGCAACGACCCGGGCATCGTCGCCGATGCGCATGCGCGGCTCGCCCGGTTCCTTCCCGTGCTCGACCGGCAATTGGAGGGCCGCGACTATGTCATAGGCCCGCTCAGCGTCGTCGACTTCGCCATCGGTCCGCACTTCGACCGCGCGCCTACGCTGCTCGAGTTCGACGTTGCGCAATATCGGAACATCGCCGCGTGGCACGCGCGCTTGCGCGCCAAACCTTATTGGAGCGAGGCCTAGCGGTTCCGCCCTCCTAGCAGCCCTTCTGCTTCTCGACCTTCGTGATGGCGCCCACATTGGCGCGCTCATAGGCGTTGAGCGGCACCGCGCCCATGTCGTGGTATATGCACCCCGCGTTGCCTAATTCTTCCTTCGCCTTCTTGGTCTTGAAGCAGTAGCCGTTCTCTTTGTAGATCGTGTTGCGCACTTCCCAGAGAATTTGACAGCTCAGCTTCTTCAGCTGCGCCGGCTTGAAGTAGTTGCTGTTGGTGCAGCCGATGAGTTCGTAGCAATTGGCGCTGGCCCGCGACGGCTGCAGCAGCATTGCGGCACCCGAAGCGGCGACAACGAGACCCGCAACGCCCATGGCTCTCAGTGCAGGCAAGAGACGCATGTGATCCTCCCAAGGTGACGGCGTATCGATGCTGGACTATACAGGCGCGCCGTCTGCTGCGGCAGGGCCCTCGATAGCGCAAGCCTCACCTTGGGACGGCAACGTCGAATTGCCGAGAAAACCCCTTAAGAGGTACGCGGTTGATGCGATCGGCAGCCTCCGCTTGGATTATACTCCGAGACGAGCCCGCGCGGCGGGGGCCCGGGGGAGTTATCGCGTCCCATGCAGTGTCCAAGTTGCAGGTGCGACAATCCGGAGGGCGCGAGATTTTGCGACGCCTGCGGCGCGCAGCTTCCGGCAGCCTGCCCGGCCTGCGGGGCGTCCAATCGGAGCAGCGCCAAGTTCTGCGGCACGTGCGGCGCGGCCCTCGGAGTGCAAGCGCAGCAGGCGGAAGCGGGACCCCCTCCCCGCAACCGGCGCCTGTCCGGGTTTCCGGGCCTTCCGTCTCCATCGGCGCGCCCGTGGAGACGCAGCGCGTGCCGGACAGCGAGCGGAAGCTGGTCACGGCTTTGTTCGTCGACATCATGGGATCGACCGAGCTCGGACGGGACCTCGATCCGGAGGAAGCCCGCGCGATCATCGATCCGGCTTTGTCTCTGATGATCGACTCCGCGCGCCGCTATGACGGCTATGTCGTGCAGTCGACCGGCGACGGCATCTTCGCGCTGTTCGGCGCGCCGATGGCGCACGAGGACCACCCTCAGCGCGCGCTCTATGCCGCCATGCGCATGCACGAGGAGATCAGGCGCTACGGCAATCGCCTGCGGACCGAGGGCCGCCCGCCGATCCAGATCAGGGCCGGCGCCAATACCGGCGAGGTCGTGGTGCGCCCCATCGAGACCGGCACCGCGCACACCGAGTACACGCCGATCGGGCACACGGTCAATCTCGCCTCTCGCCTCCAAGCGCTCGCGAGCGGCGGCGCCACCGTGATCAGCGACAGCACGCGGAAATTCGTCGAGGGCTATTTCGCGCTGCGGCGGCTCGGCCCCGCGCATGTGAAAGGCATCGAAGAGCCGATCAACGTGCACGAGGTCGTGGGGCTTGGACCGTTGCGCACGCGGCTCGAGCGCTCCGCCGGCCGGGGGCTTTCGAAATTCGTCGGGCGCGGCAAGGAAAAGGAGATGCTGCGGCGCGCGGCCGAGACGGCACGCGCCGGCTCAGGCCAGATCGTTGCCGTGGTCGCCGATCCAGGCGTCGGCAAGTCGCGCCTCTTCTTCGAGTTCAAGGCCGAGGCTGCAGCCCGACTGGACCGTGCTCGAAGCCTTCTCGGTGTCGCACGGCAAAGGCTCGGCCTATGTGCCGATCGTCGAGCTGCTGCACACCTATTTCGCCATCGCGCCGGAAGACGGCGCAGTCGCGCGCCGCGAGAAAGTCGCGAGCCTCGTCACGAGTCTCGATCCGGACCTGGAGGGCAGCCTCCCCTATCTCTACGCACTGCTCGAAATCGCCGACGACAAGGAGCGGTTGGCGGGCATGGACGCGCAGCTCCGCAAGGCCCGCACGCTCGATGCTATCGTGCGCCTGTTCCTCAAGGAGTTTGAGCGGCGCCCGCTCATTCTGATGATCGAGGACCTGCATTGGTTGGACGACGAGAGCCAGGCGCTGCTCGACCTGCTCGCGGACGCGACCGCCAACGCGAAACTGCTCATGCTGGTGAACTATCGGCCCGAATACGCGCATCGCTGGACCGACAAATCGTGGTGCCAGTTCGTAAGGCTCGATTCGCTCGGCGGCGACAATGCCGGGGAGATGCTGTCCGCCATTCTGGGCGACGACTCCGACCTCGCGCCGCTCAAGCAGCTGATCGTCAAGACCACCGGCGGCGTGCCGTTCTTCATGGAAGAAGTGGTTCAGGCGCTGCTGGACGAAGGCGCGCTCGAACGCGCGAACGGCCGCACGCATCTCCTCAAGCCGCTCGATTCGCTCAGGATCCCGCCTACCGTGCAGGCCATCCTCGCCGCCCGCATCGACCGGCTGCGCAATGACGAGAAGAACCTGCTGCAGACGCTCGCCGTGCTCGGCCGCGAATTCGTTCTCAGTCTGGCGCGGGCGGTCGCGGACAAGTCCGAGGACGAGCTGGAACGCCTGATCGCGCGGCTCCAGCTTGGCGAGTTCGTTTACGAGCAACCCTCGATCGCCGACATCGAATATATCTTCAAGCACGCGCTCACGCAGGAGGTGGCCTACAACTCCGTGCTGCTGGAGCGTCGCAAGCAACTGCATGAGAATGCGGGCAACGCCATCGAAGCGATCTACACCGCTTCGCTGGACGACCATCTGGCGGAGCTCGCGCATCATTATTCGCGCAGCAGCAACAACGGCAAGGCGGTCGAATATCTGCAGCTTGCAGGCCAGCAGGCCGCGTCTCGTGGCGCGCTGCCGCAAGCCGTGCGCGACTTCGAGACTGCGCTCGGGCTGCTGAAAGCCTTTCCGCCCGGCCCGGAACGCGACGCGCTCGAGCTGAAGCTCCTGAACCCGCTCGGCACCGCTTATATCGCGCAGCGCGGCTATGCCGCGCCGGAGGTCAGGCCGGTCTTCCTGCGCGCGCGCGAGCTCTGCGAGCGCATCGCCGAGCCGACGCAGCTCTTCGCCATGGTGTTCGGCAATTTCGCCTGGCACGTCGTGCGCGGCGAGATGGGCTCGACCATGGCGCTGGCGAACGAGGCCATGGAGATGGCCGAACGCTTCGACGACCCCGGCATGCGGATGGAAGCGCTGTTCCTGCTCGGCGTCACCCTCTATTACCGCGGCGACTTCGTCGGAGCGCTAGCCCAATACGAGAAGGCGCTCTCGCATTACGACGACCGCGAACGGAATCGCGCCTGGGCCTCGATCGTCGGCGAGGACGCTGGCGTTGCGCATCGCTGCTATCTGTCGCTGGCGCTCTGGCATCTCGGTTATCCGGAGCAGGCCCTGCTTGCGAGTTGCGAGTTGGTGAAGCTCGCGCAGACGATTGATCATCCGTTCAGCCACGCTTATGCCCAGCACCACGCGAGCTGGCTGTGCACACAACCTCCGCCTTCCCGCCGAGACCAAAGCCTCCGGCGAGGATGGGACGCGGACCGCAAGCGATCATGGCTTCGCCCTGTTCCGTGCGACCGGCCTGATCTCCCAGGGTGGGGCGCTCCTGCTCGAAGGCCGAGGCCATGATGCGTTGCCCGTGCTGGTGAACGGGCTCGATGCCTATCGCGCGACGGGCGCAGGGCTGTCGCTTCCCTATTATTTGAGTCTGTTGGGCGAGGCGCTGATGCAGGCAGGGCGCCCGGACGATGCACGGGAGATGCTCGACGAGGGGCTAGCGATCGCCGAGCGGCACGATGAGCTCTGCCAACGTGCCGAGCTCTACCGCCTCAAGGGCGAGCTTGCCTTACTGGCGGACCCATCCGGGAACGACAAAGCGGAAGGCTCTGTTCGCGGAGGCGATCACCACCGCGAAACGCCAGCGCAGCAGGGCCTGGGAGCTGCGGGCGACGACGAGCCTTGCGCGCCTTTATCTGCGCACCGGCCGCCGTCAAGAGGGGCACGCGACGCTTTCCGGCATATATAGTCAGTTCACCGAAGGCTTCGACAGGCCGGACCTTGTGGCTGCGCGCGCGCTCCTCGACGAGCTTGCCGCGTAGCGCGGGCCCGGCCTAACGAAAGCGCCATGTTGGATCCGATCGTGCAGTTCTTCACCCGCATCTTCCAGGCGATCGGGCGCGCCATAGGCTTTGTCGTGAGCCTCGTGCTGCGGCCCTTCGTCTGGCTCGGCCGCTGGTACGCAGAGCGCGGCTGGATCCTGAAGGCAGTGCTCGGCGCGATCCTGGCCCTGATCGTGTTCCTGTATGCCTATTTCTTCTGGACCACGCAGCGCTGGACGAATTTCAATCCGGATTATGCCCAGGCGCTCGACCTATCGCCGCAACGCACCGGCCAGGCCTCCGAAGGGCCGCCGGCCGCATCGTCGGCGCACCGGAAGGCGCGACCGCCGCCCGGCGACGGCGCGACGCAAACCTGCACGCGTTCGGTGATCGTCGACGTGACCGCAGACCTGGTCGACTTCAACGTCAACCAGAATGCGTGGATCTCCTCGATGCTGCTCTACAAGCTCGGCCTGTTCGGCATCGACTGGGACCGCACGCTCTTCTTCGACAACAAGGCCGCGTTCCAGCGCGGCATCCACCAGGCGATCCGCCGCACTTCGATCGAGCTGGTCGACACGCTCGGCCGCGTGCGCGGCACCTCGCAGATCGATACGGACCTGCAGAACGCGCGCGGCAATCTGCAGTTCGACGAATTCACCTGGTATTTCGGCTGAAGCCCGTTCGGCCCGAAGACGCCGACGCCGAGCTTCTATCGCGCGGCTATCGGCGATCTCAACGCCTTCAACGACCGGCTCGAGAAATGCGAGGCGGTGTTCGACGCGCGCGGCGACAATCTGCTGCAATTCATCGACCGCATCGCCAACGATATCGGCGCGACCTCGGCGATCCTGCGCGAGCGCTCCGAGAAATATAATCTCGGCTGGTTCGACCCCCGCGCCGACGACCGCTTCTGGTTCGCCTACGGCCAGCTCTACGGCTATTACGGCATCCTCACCGCGGCGCGTGCCGACTTCAGGACGTGATCGCCCAGCGCGGGCTGGCCAGCTCTGGGATGAGCTCGAGGTCCAGTTTCGCGCGGCGCTCAGCATTCAGCCGATCATCATCTCCAACGGCGCGGAATCGGGCCTGCTGATGCCGTCGCATCTCGCGACCATGGGCTTCTACGTGCTGCGGGTACGCTCGAACCTCGTCGAGATCCGGCTGGTGCTGGACCGGTGAGCACGCGCTTGCACCTTCCCCTCGCCCGCATGGCTTGCGCGGCCGCGCTCGCCGCGGCGATGCTGCTCGGCGGGCAGTCGCGAGCGGAGACGCCGCCGGCTCCGCCCAAGATGACCGCCGCCTCCGTGTTCGTGCTCAATGCCGACACCGGGCAGACGCTCTATGCGAAGAACCCCGACAAGAGCTACCACATCCTCAGCCTCACGAAATTGCTCACCGGCTATGTGCTCGTGCAGCGCAAAGGCGGGCAGCTTGCCGACAGGGTGACGATCACGCAGGCGCACCTTCGCCCGGGCTCGACGGCAGGCTTGCGCAAGGACGACGTCTGGAGCCTGCAGGACCTGCTCTATGGCGCGATGCTCGTCTCGGGCAACGATGCCTCTGTGGCCATCGCCGACCATGTCGGGGCCGCGCTCCTCGCCGAGGACGGCAAGAAAGGCGACCCGATCAAGCGCTTCGTGCAGGAGATCGGGACAGCAGCCAAGTCTCTCGGCACGAAGCAGACGAAATTCGCCGACCCTTACGGGCTCGCTCCGTCTAACGTCTCCACGGCACGCGAAATCGGGCTGATGGCCGGCACGATCTTCCGCGATGCGCGCCTCCTCCCCGCCTGGCAATGCACCGAGCGGCGCCTCAAGATCGGCGGGCCGAAGCCACGGACCGTCACGCTCAAGAGCACCATCGAAATTCTCGGCGAGCCTGGCATCGTCGCCGGCAAGACCGGCTCGCATGCCGGCAAGAGCATGTACAATCTCGCCACGGGCTGGAGCGCGCCGAACGGCCAAACCATCGTGATCGTGGTGCTGGCCAGCACGAGCAACGCCGCGCGCTACAAAGACACGCGCGCGATCATTGCCGCGCTGCCGCACGACTTTCCGGAGCTCGCCGCGCAAGCGGGCTATACCGCAAGCGCCGCGCAGCCCTGCCCTTAACGGGCCCGCTTATTCGTAGATCAGCTTGAGCAGCTCCTGACCCGCAGGCGACTCGAGTTCCTTGAGATCGATCGTGCCGTCATTGTCGGGATTGGCGGCCTCGAACTTCTTCTTCACGACGGCCAGATATTCCTTCTCATCCAGCGTCCCGTCATCATCGGGATCGGCGGCTTTCAGCTCATCCACGGCCAGCCCGTAAGCTCCTTGGCATCGAGCGTGCCGTCGTTGTCGGGGTTGATGGCCTTGAACACTTTGATGAGCTCCCGCGTCGGCCTCCTTGAGGTCGATCGTGCCGTCATTGTCCGGATCGAGCGCCTTCAGGGCCGCGGCGGTGTCGGCGAACGCGACCGTCGCGCTCAACAGCATGGCAGCGACAGCAATCGACAAGTTTGAGCAGATTTTCGTATAACCGGCCTCCTGACCTGGCTAGCGCACGCTGCAGAAGAACTCACTCTAGCGGAATACGTCGCATGCTTCGGTCGCCGAGGCCGACGATCAATTGGTTCGCTTGAGAGGTGTCACATGAGGAATGGGCTTGTTGCGATTCTGGCCGGAGCGGGCCTGGCCGTCTTTGCGACGGCCGCTTCGCGCCGCCGAGCCGACCCAGGTCGAGCGCGTTCAGGCTGCGCTCGATGCCTGGCTTGCGGCGCGAGCGCCGATCGAAAAGGTCACCGGCATCGCCGCCTACATCAGCTTCGGCGATGCGGGGCCGGCGATCGAAGCCTTCGCCGGGAAAGTGGGCCGCGACCCCGACTGCAGGCCCGTCGACCAGAACACGCTCTACCAGATGGGAAGCACGTCGAAGTCGTTCACCGTCGGCGATGATCCTCCAGCTCGAAGCGGCGGGAAAGCTCTCCCTCGACGACGCGCTCGGCAAATGGCTGCCGGAATATCCGGCGTGGAAGGACGTCACCCTCCGCCGCCTGCTCAACATGACGAGCGGCATTCCCACTTATTCCGAGACCGAGTGGATGTCGAAGGCGTGGGCGAACGAGCCGATGCGCGCTTTCACCCTCAAGGAGCTGGTGGACGCCGCCTATCCAAGCGCCACCAACCAACTGCCGCCGACCAAGGGCTATCACTACTCGAACACCAACTACGTGCTCGCTGGCATGATCGCCGAGAAAGCCTCAGGCAAGTCCTTCCGCGATCTCGTCCATGAGCTGGTGATCGAGCCGCACGGTCTCACCTCGACCTTCTACGAGGCCAGCACCTATCCGGCGCCGGTCATCAAGCGCCTGTCGCACGGCTATTTCGAGAATGAAGCCTGCGCCGACTACCAGCCCGACTGCAAAGAAACCTGGAACGCGCCGGTCATCGGACGGGATATGCGCGACACGAGCGTGTCCTGGATGCAATCGGCCGGCGGCGGCGTCGCGAGCGCCCGCGACGTCGATCGCTGGATGCGCGCAATCTTCAGCGGGAAGGTCGTTCCGCCGAAGCAGCAAGAACAGTGGACACAGCTCATCTCGACCAAGACGGGCGAGCCGATCAAGACGGTCTCGGCCAACGACCCGGGCGGCTTCGCGCTTGGGCTCGCCAAGCAGATTCTCGGTCCCCTCGGCGCGCAGTGGTTCTACGAGGGCTCAAGTCTCGGCTATCGGACGCTTTATGTCTGGGTCGCCGATCAGGATCTGATGATCACGGTCCAGACCAACTCGCAGCCGCCGGAAGGCACCGACAAGATCGGCGACGCCGTCAGCGCGCTTTACGAGATCGTCAAGAAGTCGACAGTCGATTAGGAGCGAGGCGGGCGAGAGGGCCGCGTTCTCACTGCCCCTTGCCGCCCGTATCGATCTCCTCGCCTTTGGCCAGGAGCTCGTTCAGCGACATCCGGCAATACGGCCTGAGATCGGACTTGGCGCTACGCGTCACGATCTTGAAGCCTTCGTCCTTATCGGCGACGGCCTGTTTCAGCAGCCGGTTCTTATCGATCGAGGAGTCCTCGCTGCAAATAATGCGTCTCGATCTTCGCGATCGCCGCCTTGGCCCGCTCGACGTCGGTGGCCGCGACCTGGGCGTGCTTGTGGCACTGCAGGACGATCTCATATTCGGCGTAGAAATTCCTGAGCGAGACCGAAAGATTGCCGGCGAGTACGCCTTGCGGCATCAACATGACAGAACCGGCCAAAAGCCATCCATAGGCGCCAAGACGCATCTCGTTTCCCTCGCTAGCTGAGAGCGCGCCTTGTTATAGGAGTTGCCGCGCGGGAGCAATTGCAGAGAGGACACACTCACCACGAGATGTTGTCGTGCTCCTTCCAGGGATTTTCGAGCGTCTTGTTGCGCAGCATCGAACCCGCGGCGGGACCTTCATCCCGGAGATTCAGACGGTCTGCAGCGGTCGTCCTCTTGGATGGGGAATGGCTGCAGCGGGGCTTTGGGAGGGACTGTGGATAACCTTGCCCCATAAATGTCATCAAATTTCATCAAAATCTTGACAGTGGTGGAAATGACACACCCCTCCCGAGCCCCGATCAGATGCAACCATCCCTTAAAGTCCAGGCCAAGTGGCTCTCGTCTGAGCCTTCGATAGGACCATCAGCGGCTTCGAGCCCAAACATTGCGACGCTGGCTGAGCGTTTCGCCGAGCCGCTCCGCGGCGAGAATGGCCTCGCCGACGCCGCGAGAGAATCAGCCATTGCGGCCACGAGCGCACGCTTGGTTCGGCCGCAAGTCGAAGGGAATGGAGCGGCGCAATTGCGAGCGTCGAAACCGGCGGTCGCCCCCGTCGCAACGAAAAAGTCTCGCTGGACCGTAAAGGGCCTGGTCGCAGCACTGGCCAGCATGGCGTTCGTGCTGACGGCGATTTTGTTTGTGCTGCTGTGGCAAGACACGATGCGCCCGCGGGGCGAGAATGGGGCGGCCCCAGCGGACGAAGCGACAGCCGCGATCCCACCAGCCTCGACCGGATTGGCGGCAGCGGAGCAAGCCTCGAGCCGCTTGGAAGTCGCTCTCTCCTCGTCCGACCGTATCGAGGCTAAGGCCGGCGAGCGCATCGCATTTCCCGTCGTCATCGATGCGACTGAGGCGCTTCCGGCGCACAGCATCGTCTCTATCAACGCCCTGCCCGTTGGCGCTTCATTCTCGTCAGGCCGTCCCTATGGCGATACCGGGTGGAGCCTGCGCCCCGACGAGATCGGCGACTTGTGGCTGCAACTGCCCGCGCAGAGCGGCGTCTCCCACATTCGCCTCGAGCTCGTCGCCGGAGATGGAACCGTTCTCGCGCAGTCGGAGACACAGGTGGGCATCGTCGCTCCTCAGCCCGAGGTCGCGACGGATGCTGCGATCACGAGCGCGCTCCCAGAGGAACCCGCAAAGGTCGCGTTGGCCGAGTCTGTCGCCGATCTACCGCCGCCGCCCGAGCGGAAGCCGTCGTCGCGGGTCGCCGACGAGGCCGCGGTGAAGGTCAATACCGTCAAGGTCGTGACCATCGAGCCGCCGCGCCAAAAGCGCCCGCATGACGGCGCCTATGCCTTGGGCTCCCCGGCGGACGCGGCAGCAGCGTCTACCGAGTGGATGGAGACCAAGACCGCCGTGGACATGCACGCGAAGGCCCAACAATCATCGGAAACAGTCAAGGTCGCCGATAAGGGCATCAAGCTCCGCGTGACGGCGCGCGACAAGAACTGGATCCAGGTCAACGATCCCGCGAGCTCGACCACCGGCTGGATCTATAATCGCTTCCTCAAGCCGACCGATCCGCCCGCGCAGTAGATCAAAGCTGGCAAGCTGTCTCACAATCTACGCCGGCGGCGTGGCTTCACGCAGCTGACGTAGAGTTGTGCACGTCAGCGTCGCGAGACGGGTCGATCGAGCCTTAGCGTTGAAAGACACCGCCCATGCCGCGGAGGACACCATGAAGGGCATGGACCATATGGAGATGGGCGGCCAAACCCCGACGAGCGATCCCAATATCGACTTCGCCAAAGGCATGATCGAGCATCACAGAAGCGGCGTCGACATGGCCAAGGTCGAGCTCGAGAAGGGCAAGGACCCGGAGATGCGCAAGCTCGCCGAGGACATCATCAAGGCGCAGAATGCCGAGATCGAGATGATGAACGCGTGGCTCAGCAAGCAGAAGCAGGACTAGAGCCCCACCCCGCGCTTCCTCACAGCGGGATGTTGTCGTGCTTCTTCCAGGGGTTCTCGACATGCTTGTTGCGCAGCATCTGCAGCGCGCGGGCGACGCGCTTGCGCGTACCGCGCGGCAGGATCACCTCGTCGATATAGCCCCGCTCCGCTGCGACGAACGGATTGGCGAAGCGCGCCTGATATTCATCGATGCGCTTCTTGATCTTGGCCGGGTCGCCGAGCTCGGCACGATAGAGGATCTCGACCGCGCCCTTCGCCCCCATCACCGCGATCTCGGCCGTGGGCCAGGCATAGTTCACGTCGCCGCGGATATGCTTTGACGACATGACGTCGTAGGCGCCGCCATAGGCCTTGCGCGTGATGACGGTGACCTTCGGCACGGTCGCCTCGGTGAAGGCGAAGAGCAGCTTGGCGCCGTGCTTGATCAGCCCGCCATATTCCTGGTCGGTGCCCGGCAGGAAGCCCGGCACGTCGACGAAGGTCACGATCGGGATGTTGAAGCAGTCGCAGAAGCGCACGAAGCGCGCGGCTTTGCGGGAAGCGTCGCGTGTCGAGCACGCCGGCGAGGAACATCGGCTGGTTGGCGACGACGCCGATCGTGCGCCCTTCCATGCGCGCGAAGCCGATCACCATATTGGGCGCGAACGCCGCCTGGATCTCGAAGAAATCGCCCTCGTCCACGACCTTATGGATCAGCTCCTTGATGTCGTAGGGCTTGTTCGGATTGTCGGGGATCAGCGTGTCGAGCGAGGGCTCCTCGCGGTCCCAGCGGTCGCGCGTCGGCATCTCGGGCACGCCCGAGAGATTGCTGGACGGCAGAAAATCCATCAGCCGCCGCATCTGCAGCAGCGTCTCGACATCGTTGTCGTAGGCGCCGTCGGCGATCGAGGATTTGGTCGTGTGCACGATGGCGCCGCCGAGCTGCTCGGCCGTCACCTCCTCCTTGGTCACCGTCTTCACCACGTCGGGCCCGGTGACGAACATGTAGGACGTGTCCTTCACCATGAAGATGAAGTCGGTCATGGCCGGCGAATAGACGTCGCCGCCGGCGCATGGGCCCATGATCACGCTGATCTGCGGGATGACGCCGGAGGCCAGCACGTTGCGCAGGAACACCTCGCCATAGCCGCCGAGCGCCGCCACGCCCTCCTGGATGCGCGCGCCGCCCGCGTCGAACAGGCCGATGATCGGCGCGCGGTTCTGCAGCGCCATGTCCTGAATCTTGATCATCTTGTTGGCGTGCGCTTCCGACAGCGAGCCGCCGAACACGGTGAAGTCCTTGGCGAACACATAGACCACGCGGCCGTTGATGGTGCCCCAGCCGGTGACCACGCCGTCGCCGGGCACCTTCGTCTTCTCCATGCCGAAATCGCTGCAGCGGTGCTCGACATACATGTCGAACTCCTCGAAGGAGCCTTCGTCGAGCAGGAGGTCGAGCCGCTCCCGCGCGGTCAGCTTGCCGCGCTTGTGCTGGGCCTCGATGCGGGCGGTGCCCCCGCCGGCGCGCGCTCTGTCGCGGCGGATCTCAAGCTCTTCCAGCACTTCCTTCATGACGGCTCCTTCGCGCGTATGGCGTCAGGCACGGTCAATAGCATGGGGCGGAAACCGCGCAAATGGCCCGCGCGGCCCGGCGTTGCCTGGCCGGGCGAAACGCGGCATGCTTCGCGCGAAGGGCTTAGCGAAGCTTAGGCCATCTATGCGGGTCGGACTCATCGTGGGTGTGTTGGCTGCCGCCGTCCTGCTCGGGATCGGCCTCGGCCTCCATTACCGCTCGGTCGGCAGCGAGATCGCCGACATCAGGTCCCGCCTCGTGACCGAGGCGCAGCTCGCCCGCCCCGATGATCCCGAGACGGCCGCCGCCATCAAACGCGCGCCGCAACTCTGCGAGCGGGTCTACGATTTGCGCGCCAATTTCCTCGCCCGCCTGCTCAACCGGGCCGAGCTCAAGGATCTGTGGCGGCATTGCGAGCGCATCGCCGACGTGGCCGCGGGCCTCGACAAGCTCGAGAAGAAGCTTCCGGAGTAGTCCTCCCATTCCCTCAAGTTGTCATGCCCGCGAATGCGGGCACCCAGTACACGCTGCGCTTGAACGTCTGGAGAGAGTGACGGAGGACTGGATTGCCCGGTCAAGCCGGGCAATGACACTTTTCATTTTGGCCGCGCTAGTTTCAGCATCTGCGCGGCCTCATCGAAGTCGCGCTTGCGGTGCGCGCGGCGCGCGGCGGCTTCCGCGTCCTCGCCCCATTGGGCGATCTCAAAGTCCTCGTCGACATGCGCGGCCGTCCAGGCGGCCTCCGGCGTGAGTTGCCCGCAGCGCGACGGCCAGCGGAAGCAACGCCGAGCCCGTGAGCTGCAGTCATCACATGCAAAGCGGCGAGCTCGAAGGTGCCGAACGTCGTCGAGCCGGCGCTCGATTTGCGCAAGCGACGATTCTGGCTGCTCGACATGCACGACGCCGGTGACCTGACGGAGCGGCGCGTCAAGCTCCCGTTCGGCCCAGACCAGCACGGGATCCCAATGCTTCGCCTGCGCGGCGACCAAGCCTTCCGGTCCTTCGGCGCGATAGCTGAGAAGGTCGGCGCCGGCATGCCGCACGATATCTGCCGCGACCGCCCTCTCCCGCCCACGCACGCCGTCGATGGCGCTGTTCGCAAGCCGCGTCAACGGCATGGTCTCGGGGTCGATGCGGTCGCCTTGCGCGCGCCACTCCTCGGCGACCGCCTCGGCAGCAGCACGCGTCGGCAGAGCGAGCGGCGCCTTGCCCGGCGTGCGCACGGGTTTGCCGTCGAGCAGCAGCGCGGTCTCGCCGCCTTCGTCCTTCACGGAAACGTCCTTGTAGAAGCGTTTGGGAAGATTTGCTCTTCGCGCGTTCCCCTCGCCCGCGCCGGCGTCCGTCCCGTTGGTCTCCTTGCCCGTCACGGCTAGCCGCGTCCCCGGGTTTTCGGACCGGCGGGCCGCTTGCGTCTCTCCTGGCTGGCGAGCTTCTCGTAATCCTGCCGCAACGCCTCCAAGGTCTTGTCGTCCAGCTCCTCGAGATCGAGCAGCGCATTGCGCGCCGACTTGCTCACGCGGATCAGCTCGTCGAGCTTGATCTGCATGGCGACGGTGTCGCGGTTCTGCGTGTTCTGGATCACGAACACCATGAGGAAGGTGATGATGGTGGTCGCGGTGTTGATGACGAGCTGCCACGTATCGTTGAAGCCGAACACCGGCCCCGAAATCCCCCAGACCAGGATCGCGCCGAAGGCGACCGCAAACGCGATCGGCCGCCCGGTGAAATGCGCGATCGCTTGCGCAAATCGCGTGAACCAGCTTCCGCTTCCATCCATTTCGCTACCTCCAGAGCCAGCGCGGGCGCGTCCGTCATGGGCCGCCACCAGACTGCTCCCCGGATAAACGCTCATCGAAGCCGAACAGCGCAAAGCTTTGACGCATATGCTCGGGCAACGGCGCCGTCACGTCGACCACGCCCTCTCCCGAAGGATGCGGGAAGCTGATGCGCCGCGCATGCAGGTGCAGCTTGTTTTGGACGTTTTCGGGCAGGTCATGGCCGCTCTTGTACTTCTCATCGCCGAGTATGGGATGGCCGAGAATGTCCATGTGCGCGCGAAGCTGATGCTGCCGGCCCGTCACGGGCTTGAGCGACACGAACGAGACCGCCTGCCCGGCCCGGTCGACCACCGCGTAGTGAGTCACGGCAGACTGGGCGCGGTCCTGCTCGCCGGGGCGCGCTTTGCGCACGCGGTCGCCTTCAGGCCCCGCGGCCTTCACCAGCGCCGCCTCGACCTTGCCTTGCGGCGGCTTCGGCACGCCCGTCACCAACGCCCAATAGATCTTGCGCACCGAGCGGGTCTGGAAGGCGCGGCCGAGCTTCGCCGCCACCGATCGCCGCTTGGCGATGACGAGCACGCCCGAGGTGTCGCGGTCGAGCCGGTGCACGAGCCGTGGCCGCGTCTCCGGCCCGTCGCCCATGCGCTTCGAGCAGCCGGTCGATATGCTGCACGGTCTTGGTGCCGCCCTGTACGGCCAGCCCCGAGGGCTTGTTGAGCACCAGCAGGTCGTCGTCCTCGTAGAGCGTGATCGCGGCGAGAAAGTCGCGATTGGCCTTGGACAGCGCGCGCTTCGGCGCGGATGGCGGCGGTGCGTCGGGCAGCGGCGGCACGCGCACGCTCTGGCCGGCCTCGAGCCGCGTGCTCGCTTTGGCGCGGCCGCCATCCACCCTCACCTGGCCTGTGCGCAGCAGCTTCTCCAGCCGGCTATGCGGCAGGGTCGCGTAATGCGTCTTGAACCAGCGGTCGAGCCGCATGCCGTCCTCGTCGGCGCCCACGTGGCGCGTCTCGACCGGCGATTTCTGCGTCATTGCGCCTCAGTCCTATTGCCGAAGGGACCCACCATTTTGGAACCACAACCGGCGAACGGTCTTGATCCGCCGCGAAACTCGGCTAGCATGCCCGCGCAATCCGAAGGGGATGGAGTCCCCCTGAACCGCCCTTTGGCTGATGACTCCTACCGCAGCTTTGCTATGCGGTGGGAGCTTAAGTCCGCAACCCGCCGCGAGGCGGGTTTTTTGTTGCACGCAGCAACCCGGCTTTCGGGCCCGCGCGGACGAAGGACACGGCCATGCAGAACACAGGGCGAGCGATTGATGGTGCCAATCTCGAATACCCTTCTCCTCTATTGCTGGGTCGCGATCGGCGGAGCGCTCGGAAGCGTTGCACGCTATTGGTGCTCGGGCGTCGCCGCGAGGCTCATCGGAGAGACATTTCCGTGGGGCACTCTCTTCGTCAACGTCACGGGCTCGTTCATCATCGGCGTATTTGCGACGCTCACCGGACCTGACGGCCGCATCTTCGGAGGAACGACAACTCGCCAATTCGTCATGATCGGCCTTATCGGCGGGTTCACGACCTTCTCCTCGTTCAGCCTGCAATCGCTCAACCTCGTCAACGACAGCGAGTGGCTGCAGGCCGGCGGCAACATCGTCGGCTCCGTCGTGCTGTGCCTGTTCGCCGTGTGGCTCGGGCACGTCCTCGCGTTATCGATCAACGCCATGAAGTGGACCTGACCATGCCGCTCGCGCGTGACGCCGTGCTGATCCGCATCTTCATCGGCGAGAACGACAAGGCCGGCCACCAGCCGCTCTACGAGGCCATCCTGCTCAAGGGCCCGCGAGATGGACCTTGCCGGCGCCACGGTGCTGCGTGGGCCCATGGGCTTCGGCCATTCGAGCGTGCTGCACAAGCACCAAGATCCTGCGCCTTTCGCAGGACCTGCCGCTCATCATCGAGATCGTGGACAGTGAGGAGAAGATCGCCGCCTTCGTCGCGGCGATCGAGCCGATCATGGGCAGCGGCCTGATCATCAGGCAAGCCGTTCAAGTGATCCGCTACATGCAACGGGGGACCCTGCGACCCCGATTAAACCGGAGCTCAGGGGACCGGGACATCGCGCTCCTTTGCGCCGCTCTGTACACCTTGAATGCGGCGTCGGCATTGATGTAGGCGATGCCGAGCCCGACGATCAGGTCCGGCCAGATGGACAGGGTATAGGCCGTGATCAGCCCGGCAACGATGATCGCGGCATTGGCCAGCACGTCGTTCCGCGCCGAGAGAAACGCCGCGAGGCTGAGGCTCCCGCCATGATGCCTGTGCCGCGCGAGGATCATGGCGGCGGCGAAATTCACGAGCGAGCGCACCGGCGCCGGTGAGCGTCAGCGGCAAGGGCGCCGGCGCCACCGGAACCACGAGCTTCTGCGCGGCCATCCAGAGCGTGGCGATCGCCGGCACCAGGATGATGCGCGGCAAGCACTTTGCCGAGCCGGCTGCGGCGCGTAGCGGACCAACCAAGCCCGAACAGGATCAGGAGATTGATCGCGGCGTCTTCGAGGAAATCGATCGAGTCGGCGAAACAGCGAGACCGAGCCGATGGCGAGCGCCACGGCGAACTCGATGCCGAAATAGCCGAGATTGAGCAGCGCGACGATCAGCACGGCGCGGCGCAAGCCGTCCTGTGTGGCTCCTCCCCGCTCATGAACCGCGCCGCTCCAAAAACTAGAGAACGTCGATCACCAACTCAAGAATGAGCGCGTCGAGAAGAGCGATCTTCGCCACCTCATCGGGATCTGCTTATCAACGAGATGCCCGTCCTCGAGGTTCATCATGTCACGAGCAGCGCGGCGTCGGCGGCATGGGCGAACCTGGAACTCGGCGCTCGCGCCCGACGCCACCATCGCGATCTCGGCTTCAACCGACGTGCGCGCACGGCCTGCCGTCGCTTTCAATATCGCGTCATGCGGCTTTCCAGCGCTCGGGGCGAAGCGCGGCGAAGCGCTCGAGCCGCGCTTTCACCTCCGCCTCGTACCCGTAAGCCGTGGGCGTATAGAAGCTCTGCCGCTCCATGCCGTCGGGGAAGTAGTTCTGGCCGGAGAACGCCTCGTCCTCGTTGTGGTCGTAGGTATAGCCGCGCCCGTAGCCTTCCTGCTTCATCAGCTTCGTCGGCGCATTGAGGATGTGCTTCGGCGGCAGCAGCGAGCCGCCCTCCTCAGCCGCGCGCTGGCTCCGCCGAAAGCCATATAGGCCGCGTTCGATTTCGGCGCGGTCGCCATGTAGATCGTGGCCTGCGCCAGCGCGAGCTCTCCCTCGGGCGTGCCGAGAAAATCGTAGGCCTCCTTGGCGGCGTTGGCCTGCACCAGCGCATTCGGGATCGGCCATGCCGATATCCTCGACCGCCATCCGCACCAGCCGCCGGGCGATATAAAGCGGGTCCTCGCCGCCTGCGAGCATGCGCGCAAGCCAATAGAGCGCGGCGTCGGGGTCGGAGCCGCGCACCGATTTGTGCAGCGCGCTGATCAGATTGTAGTGCCCGTCCTGGCCCTTGTCGTAGAGCGGCGCGCGGCGCTGCACGAGCGACACCAGCGCCTCGCGGTCGAGCGGCGTCTTGGCGCCGGCCCTCTCGGCCAGGAACACGTCTTCGGCGAGGTTGATGGCGCCGCGCCCGTCGCCGTCGGCCATGTTGACGAGCGCCGCGCGGGCGTCGTCGGTCAGCGGCAGCTTGCGCCCCTCGTGACGCTCGGCGCGCTGCAGCAGCTTCTCGATCGCCGCCTCGTCGAGCCGCCTGAAGGTGAGCACGCTCGCGCGAGAGAGCA
The DNA here is from genome assembly GCA_963832515.1 of uncultured Alphaproteobacteria bacterium. Classification (GTDB taxonomy): domain Bacteria; phylum Pseudomonadota; class Alphaproteobacteria; order Rhizobiales; family Methyloligellaceae; genus Methyloceanibacter. The sequence goes on along the minus strand of CAWHUE010000002.1, from coordinate 21,103 downwards.
GCGCCGAGTTGAGCTCGAAGGACGGGTTCTCGGTGGTGGCGCCGACCAGCACGATAGTGCCGTCCTCCATATGCGGCAGGAAGGCGTCCTGCTGCGAGCGGTTGAAGCGGTGGATCTCGTCGACGAACAGCAGCGTGCCCCGCCCCTCCTCGCGCCGCGCTTTCGCCGCGTCGAACACCTTGCGCAGATCCGCGACGCCGGATTGGATCGCCGAGAGCTGCTCGAAATGCAGGTCGGTCACCTCGGCGAGCAGGCGCGCGACGGTGGTCTTGCCGGTGCCGGGCGGGCCCCAGAAAATCACGGAGCCGAGCCGCCCGGCCTTCACCATGCGGCTGAGAATGCCGGTGTCGCCGAGCAGATGGTCCTGGCCGATGACATCAGCCGAGCGAGGCCGGGCGCAGGCGGTCGGCGAGCGGCCGCGGCGCGGCATCGGCAAGCCCGGCAGCCTCGAACAGAGTGGCCGCGGCCTTCTTCATGCGTCAGCCCTGGATCGCGAGATTGAACACCTTGCCCCCGCGCTCGACCGCAAGTCGCCAGCCACGGCCGGCGAGATCGAGCGTCACCACGAGATGGGCGACCGAGTCGATCTTCTTCTCGTTGATGCCGACGACGATGTCGCCGCGCTTGATGCCGAGCCGCGCGGCCGGGCTCCTCTCCTCGACCTCGATCACCACGACGCCGAGCCGGCTGTCGTCGTCGACGCCAAGCTCCTGGGCAACGGCGGGCGAAAGATTGGCGACCTTGGCACCCGACAAGCGGGTGACGCCCGGTGAGAGCGCGCGCGTCGCGCGGCGGCTCCTCGATCGGCGCAAGCAGAGTGATCGTGGTCGTGAGCTGTTTACCCTTGCGCAGAATGCCCAGCTTGGCCTCCCCGCCGACGCCTTTGGTGGCGAAGCGGTACTCGAAGGCTTGCGGATCCTGCACCGGCTTGTCGTCGACATCCGTGACGACGTCACCGGCGAGAAGCCCTGCGCGCGCGGCAGGCCCTTTGGCGTGCAGGTTGGTGACGAGGGCACCGGTTGGCGCAGGCAGCCCGAGGGTGTCGGCGATATCGGGCGTGACCTGCTGGAGCGAGGCGCCGAACCAGGGCCGGTGCACCTTGCTGCCCGTAAGCGCCGAATTAACGACGAGCCGCACCATGTTGGAAGGAATCGCAAATCCGATTCCGTGCGAGCCGCCGCTCTTGGAGAAGATGGCGGTGTTGATGCCGACCAGGAGCCCGTCCATGTCGACCAGCGCGCCGCCCGAGTTGCCGGGATTGATGGCGGCGTCGGTCTGGATGAAGAATTGGTAGTCGGTGATGTTGACCTTGGTGCGCGCGAGCGCCGACACGATGCCGCTCGTCACCGTCTGGCCGACGCCGAACGGATCGCCGATGGCAAGCACGAGGTCGCCGACTTCGAGCTCGTCGGAATCGGCGAAGCCGATCGACGGAAACTCCACGCCCTTGGCGTCGAGCCTGAGCACGGCGAGGTCGGTCTGCGCATCCTTGAGGATCAGCTCGGCCGAGAATTCGCGGCCGTCGGCGAGCGCGACCTTGATCTCCGCCTGGTCGCCGCCCTGGATCACGTGATGCGCGGTGACCACGACACCGTCCTTGCTGACCAGCACGCCGGAGCCCAGCGAGTTCTGGATGCGCTCGCGCGGAATGCCGAAGCGCTCGCCGAACAGGCGCCCGAAGAACGGATCGTCGAAGATCGGGGAGACGCGCTGCTGCACCTTGTGCCGCACATAGACGTTGACCACGGCCGGCGCCGCGCGCTTCACCACCGGCGCGAAGGACTGCTTCATGGCAGCCTGGCTCTCCGGCACCACGCGCTGTTGCGCCGAGGCCGAGCCTCCGAGCGCCGCCAGCAGGCCGGCGCCAAGCGCAGCGGCAAGGCTCCACATCCAGAGCGGCGATGTCTTGGGCCTCATGGTCTCCGGTCTCGATTCGTCTGCTTGATAAGTCGCATAGAAATGGGGCTCGTGCTGCTATAGCCCAAGCCCGGCCAAGGGAAAAACCGGCTATACGCCGGCAGAATTCGCGAGGGTTCGAGGCCGAAGTTCGGCAAGCTGCCGCCTTGTCCGGCCCGCGAAGTTCTACTAAGATGCCGCGCGCGGGGCGCCCATTTCCATAACCCATCAACAGCCCCGGAAGTGGAGAGAAACGCATGCGTATCTTCAAGCTCACCTTGATTGCCATCGCTGCCTCCGTGGCGTGGAGCGCTTATGCCGAGGCGATCGAGGTCAAGAAGCGGCGCGAGGCGCCGGGCGTGGCGGCCGAGGTCTGGGCGCTGGTCGGTGGCTTCTGCGACATCCAGAAATGGCACCCCGCGGTGGCGAAGTGCGAGGAGACCACGAAAGACGGCAAGGTGTTCCGCACGCTCACGCTGAAGGACGGCGCCAAGATCGAGGAAAAGCAGACCAAGAAAGAGGCGACCAGCTACAGCTACACGATCCTATCCGGTCCCCTCCCGGTGAAGGACTATCAACGCGACGCTGACGGTCGGCGCCGACGACGAGCCGGATCGCGTCGAGATCCTTTGGACGGCAAAATTCGAGGCGAACGGCGCGAGCGACGAAGACGCCAAGAAGGCCATCGAGGGCATCTTCGAGGCGGGCGTCGCCGGCATCAAGAAGATCGCGATCGAGGCGGCCGAGGCCAAGGAAGGCAAAGGCTCCGAGTAGACGCGTCTTCGGCGGACCATCACAATAATTTCGTCATGGCCGGGCTTGTCCCGGCCATCCACGTCTTCTGCTGTGGACAGCTGCCAAATTCGTGGATGCCCGGCACAAGGCCGGGCATGACGAAGTCAGGTGGTTGGATTAGTTAAGCGACGGCAGGTTTAAGCGGCGGCCTTCTCGCCCTCTTCGTCCTGCTCCGGCACGGGACCCGAATCGAGCCCCTTGGCGTCGGGATCGCGGTCGACCAGCTCGATCACGGCGATCGGCGCCGCGTCGCCGTAGCGGAAGCCGGCCTTGAGCACACGCGTATAGCCGCCCGGCCGGTCGGCATAGCGGGGGCCGAGCGTTTCGAACAATTTCGCCACCATCGCCTCGTCCCTGATGCGGGCAAACGCCAGGCGGCGCGCATGCAGATCGCCGCGCTTGGCGAGCGTGATCAGCCGGTCCGTGACGCGCCGCAGGTCTTTCGCTTTAGGCAAGGTGGTGACGATCTGCTCGTGCTTGATGAGCGCGCTGGCGAGCGCGGCGAACAGCGCGCTGCGATGGGTCGCCGTGCGATTGAGCTTCCGGCCTGCTTTGCGATGGCGCATTGGTCCCGTCCCTACTCCGCTACGCGGCTAGTAATGATCCTCGAAGCGCTTGGCGAGCTCTTCGATGTTCTCGGGCGGCCAATCCGGCACTTCCATGCCGAGATGGAGCCCCATCGAAGCCAACACTTCCTTGATCTCGTTGAGCGACTTCCGCCCGAAATTCGGCGTCCGCAGCATCTCGGCTTCCGTCTTCTGGATCAGGTCGCCGATATAGACGATGTTGTCGTTCTTGAGACAATTGGCCGAGCGCACCGAAAGCTCGAGCTCGTCGACCTTCTTGAGCAGCGCCGCGTTGAACACGAGCTCGGGCGCGCGCTCGAAGGTGGTCTCCTTCTTCGGCTCTTCGAAATTGACGAACACCGAGAGCTGGTCCTGCACGATGCGCGCGGCGAGCGCGATCGTATCCTCGGGCCGCACGGAGCCGTCGGTCTCGATCTCCATGATGAGCTTGTCGTAATCGAGGATCTGGCCCTCGCGCGTGTTCTCCACGCGATAGGACACCTTGCGCACCGGGCTGTAGAGCGAGTTGACCGGAATGAACCCGATCGGCGCGTCGTCCGGTCGGTTGCGCTCGGCCGGCACATAGCCTTTGCCGGTCGCAGTCGTGAACTCCATGCGGATCGAGGCGCCCTGGTCGAGCGTGCAGATCACGTGATCGGGGTTCAGGATCTCGATATCGGCGCCACCCTCGATGTCGCCTGCCTTGGCGACGCCGGGGCCCTCCTTCTTCAGCACCATGCGCTTGATGCCGTCGGCATGCTGCCGGAGCGCGATTTCCTTGATGTTGAGGACGATGTCGGTCACGTCCTCGCGCACGCCGGGGATGGAGGAAAACTCGTGCAACACGCCGTCGATATGCACCGACGTGATCGCGGCGCCTTGCAGCGACGACAGCAGCACGCGGCGAAGCGCATTGCCGAGCGTGAGCCCGAAGCCGCGCTCGAGCGGCTCCGCCACGACGGTCGCGAAGCGCGCGGGATCGCGGCCTGAAGCGACGTTGAGCTTGGTGGGCTTGATGAGATCTTGCCAGTTCTTCTGCAACACCGTGTTAGCCCTTTCCTGACCGTTAAGCGGAGCCGCCGGCTCCAGCTTGCGAATGTCCTCGTGCAACATGTCGATTGAACTTACCTTTCTTCTTGTCAGACGCGCCGGCGCTTGCGGGGCCGGCAGCCATTGTGGGGGATCGGCGTCACGTCGCGGATCGAGATGATGTTGAAGCCGGCGGCCTGCAGCGCGCGCAGCGCTGACTCCCGTCCCGACCCAGGCCCCCTCACCTCGATCTCGAGGTTCTTCATGCCGTGCTCCATCGCCTTCTTGCCGGCATCCTCGGCGGCCACTTGCGCGGCGTAGGGCGTGGATTTGCGCGACCCCTTGAAGCCCATCGCGCCGGACGACGACCAGGAAATGGCGTTGCCTTGCGCGTCGGTGATGGTGATCATCGTGTTGTTGAAGCTCGCATGCACGTGGGCGACGCCCGAGGTGATGTTCTTCTTCTCGCGGCGACGAACCCGCGTCTTGTCCTTGGCCATGCTCTATTCCCGCATTTGAAGTGGCGCCCAGCGCAAGCGAGAGCTTGGCCGGCCCTGTCCTTGTCTACTTCTTCTTGCCGGCGATCGGCTTGGCCGGCCCTTTGCGCGTGCGCGCATTGGTGTGCGTACGCTGCCCGTGCACCGGGAGACCGCGGCGATGACGCAAACCCCGGTAGCAGCCGAGATCCATCAACCGCTTGATATTCATGGCGACGTCGCGCCTGAGATCGCCTTCGACCATATAGTCGCGGTCGATCACCTCGCGGATCTGGATGACCTCAGACTCGGTCAGCTGGCTGACCCGCCGCTCCGGCGGGATGGCCACCTTGGCGCAAATCTGCTTTGCGAACGTGTCGCCGATGCCGTGGATATAGGTCAGCGCCACTGCGACCCGCTTGTTGGTGGGAATGTTCACGCCTGCAATTCGGGCCACGAAGTCGCCTCCTAAAGCACTAAAGTGCTGAAATCAAAGTTGGATTTTCCGCTTCTGAACACGACGAGACCGACCGCGGACAGGCTCAACCCCCGCTGACCGGTCAGTCCAGGACCTCTGTATGGAGGCTTATCTAGCGATTCCGCTTGACAAGGTCAACCCGGCGGATTTTGCGGATTTTCGACCCCGGCTGGGCGGTACAGATCGCCCATCCCTCCCTTGATGGGGACGGATGCCCTAGGTTACGCCCCACGGCCGTCCAGAGCCTCGGCAATCGCGTTGGCGACTTCGGAGATGCCAGCCATGCCGTCGACCGCCCGGAGCTTGCCCTGCCGCCGGTAATAGCCGATCAGCGGCTCGGTCTGAGCGTGATAGGCCTTGAGCCGCGCCCGTACCACCTCTGCCTTGTCGTCCGGCCGCCGCACGAACTCGGTACCCCCGCAGCGGTCGCAGACCCCCTCGACCTTGGGGAGCCGGAAGGTGTCGTGATAGCCCTCCCCGCATTTCGCGCACGCAAATCGGCCGGCGATGCGCTCCACCAGGGCGTCGTCGTCGACCTCCATGACGATCACGCGGTCGACTGTGCTCCCGCGCTCTTCGAGGAGCCGGTCGAGCGCCTCGGCTTGCGCGATCGTGCGCGGGAAGCCGTCGAAGATATAGCCGTCGGCGTTGCCACCCTCGTCCATGAGCTCGGCGATCAGCCCGATCACCAGCGCGTCGGGCACAAGCTCGCCCCGCGCCATGATGGCGCCCGCCTCACGGCCGAGCTCGGTGCCCGCGGCAACGGCAGCCCGCAGCATGTCGCCAGTGGAAAGCTGGACCAGGTCGCGGTCCTTCAGGAGCAGCTTGGCCTGCGTGCCTTTGCCCGCGCCAGGCGGCCCGAGCAGGACCAGGTTCATCGCCGCCTGGTTCCCTTGAGCCGCGCGCGCTTGATCAGGCCCTCATATTGATGCGCGAGGAGATGGCTCTGGATCTGCGCGACGGTGTCCATCGTCACGCTCACCACGATGAGCAGCGACGTGCCGCCGAAATAGAACGGCACGCCGGTATAGGTGATGAGCAGCTCCGGCAGGACGCAGACCGCGGCGAGATACATGCGCGCCGACCACCGTGATCCGGGTGAGCACATAGTCGATATATTCGGCCGTGCGCTCGCCGGGCCTGATGCCTGGCAGGAAGCCGCCATACTTTTTCAGGTTATCCGCCGTGTCCTTCGGATTGAACACGACCGCCGTGTAGAAGAAGGCGAAGAAGATGATCAGCGCCACATAGATGAAGATATGCAGCGGCTGGCCGCGGCCCAGCATGGCGGTGAGGGTTTGCAGCCATTCCGGCCCCTGGCCCGCAGAGAAGTTCGCCACCGTGATCGGCAAGAGCAGCAGCGAGGAGGCGAAGATCGGCGGGATGACGCCCGCGCTGTTCAGCTTGAGCGGCAGATGCGAGGCGTCGCCCTGGAACATGCGGTTGCCGACCTGGCGCTTCGGATATTGCACCAGCAGCCGCCGTTGCGCCCGCTCCATGAACACGATGAACGCCACCACCGCGACCGACATGACGAGGAGCGCGATGATCAGTCCGGTCGACAGCGCGCCCTGGCGGCCAAGCTCGAGCGTGCCGACGAGGGCCGATGGAAGCTCGGCGATGATGCCCGCGAAGATGATGAGCGAGATGCCGTTGCCCACGCCGCGCGCCGTGATCTGTTCGCCAAGCCACATCAGGAACACGGTGCCGCCGACCAGCGTGATGACGGTGGTGAGGCGGAAGAACCAGCCGGGATCGGCCACGATGTTGCCGGCGCCTTCGAGCCCGAGCGCGATGCCGTAGGCCTGCAGCGCGGCAAGAAACACCGTGCCGTAGCGGGTGTATTGGTTGATCTGCCGGCGCCCCTGCTCGCCTTCTTTCTTGAGCTGCTCGAGATGCGGCGAGACGGTGGTGAGGAGCTGGATGATGATCGACGCCGAGATATACGGCATGATGTTGAGCGCGAAGATCGCCATGCGCCCGATGGCCCCGCCCGACAGCATGTTGAACATGCCGAGCAGGCCGGATTGCTGCTGGCGGAAGGTCTCGGCCAGAGCTTCGGGATTGATGCCGGGGATCGGGATATACGTGCCGAGCCGGTAGATGATGAGCGCGCCGAGCGTGAACAGGATGCGCTTCTTGAGCTCATCGGCCTTGGCGAAGGCCGCGAAGTTGAGATTAGCGACGAGCTGTTCTGCCGCGGAAACCATCTAAGCGTTCTCGTCCCTAAACGAGGCGTGTGCAAGGCGGCGCGCCGCCTCGTCGCAGCCCCTAATTGTCCTTCTTGGCCTTCTCGGCCTTGGCCTTTTTCGGGCGTCAGCCTTCTCCGGCTTGGCGGCCTTGGCCTCGGGGGCTGTCCTCTCCCGCTTCCGCCTCGGCCTTGGTCTTCTTCTCGGCCTTGGCGGCCTTCGCCGCCTCTTCAACCGCAGCCTTGGCCTTGAGCCCGCGCAGCTTCTTCGGCTTGGCCTCCCTGACCGCGACCGGCTTGCCGGACGCATAAGGCAGCGGCGCAAGCTTCACGCTGCCGCCCTTCGCCTCGACCGCCTTGATCGCGCTTGCCGATGCGCCGGTGACCTCGAAGGCGAGCTTCGTCTTGAGCTCGCCCGCGCCGAGCAGACGCACGCCGTCGCGCTTGCGGCGGATGAGGCCCGCCGCGAGCAGCGTATCGACTGTGATCGGGTTCTTCCCGTCGAGCCTCCCGGCATCGATCGCGCTCTGCACCTTGCCCAAATTCACCTCGTTATAGGCCTTGGCAAAGATGTTGTTGAAGCCGCGCTTCGGCAAGCGCCGGTGCAGCGGCATCTGGCCGCCCTCGAAACCCTTGATGGCGACGCCCGCGCGCGCCTTCTGGCCCTTCTGGCCCTTGCCCGAGGTCTTGCCCAGGCCTGAACCGATGCCGCGCCCGAGCCGCTTTTTTGGCTTGGTGGCGCCCGGCCGGTCGCTCAATTCGTTCAGTCGCATGGAATCTTTCCTTACTTCGCCGCCTCGTCATCGACGATGCGCACGAGATGGCTCACTTTGGCGACCATGCCGCGCACCTGCGGGCTGTCGATCAGCGTGCGCCGCTTATGCATCTTGTTGAGGCCGAGCCCGATCAGCGTCGCGCGCTGGATGGAGGGACGCCTGATGGGGCTCCCGATCTGCTCGACCATGATGGTCTTTCTCTTGCTCGCGTCGGCCATCTCTCAAAAACCTCTGTTCCGCGCCTAGGCCTCGGCGGGGCTTGCGCCCTCGCCGGTGGCGCTGTCGCGACGCCGCGACACGATCTCGCTCACCTTCTTGCCACGGCGCGCGGCGACGCCGCGCGGGCTGTCCTCGTGCTTCAGCGCATCGAAGGTCGCGCGCACCATGTTGTACGGATTGGTGCTGCCGAGCGACTTCGCCACCACGTCCTGGATGCCGAGCGTCTCGAACACCGCGCGCATCGGGCCGCCGGCGATGATGCCGGTGCCGGGAGGCGCTGCCCGCAGCACGACCTTGCCAGCGCCGTGCTGGCCGGTGACGTCGTGATGCAGCGTGCGGCCCTCGCGCAGCGGCACGCGCACGAGATTGCGCTTGGCCGCCTCGGTCGCCTTGCGGATCGCCTCGGGCACCTCGCGCGCCTTGCCGTGGCCGAAGCCGACCCGGCCCTTCTGGTCGCCGACCACGACGAGCGCCGCGAAGCCGAACCTGCGGCCACCCTTGACCACCTTGGCCACGCGGTTGATGTGCACGAGCTTGTCGACGAACTCGCTGTCGCGATCGTCGCGGTCCCGGTCTCTGCCTTGCTGGCCTCGCGCCACTTTATCGTCCTCCGAACGCCTAGAAGTTCAAGCCCGCCTCACGGGCCGCATCGGCCAGCGCCTTGACGCGGCCGTGATAGATATACCCGCCGCGGTCGAACACGACATCCTTGACGCCCGCCTTCGCCGCGCGCTCGGCCACGAGCTTGCCGACCGCCTTGGCGGCGGCGAGATCGCTCCCCTTCGGCAGGGAACCTTTCAGGTCCTTGTCGAGGCTCGAGGCGGAGGCAAGCGTCTTGCCATCGCTGTCGTCGATCACCTGCGCATAGATATGCTTCGAGGAGCGGAACACCGACAGCCGCGCCCGCCCGTTCGCGGAACGCTTCAGCGTGTGACGCACGCGGCGCGACCGCCGCACGAAGCTTTCGTTCGCCGTTCTCATGCCGTCCTACTTCTTCTTGCCTTCCTTGCGGAGGATGAACTCGCCCGCATATTTGATGCCCTTGCCCTTATAAGGCTCGGGCGGCCTGTAGCTCCTGATCTCGGCCGCGACTTGCCCGACCTTCTGCTTGTCGATGCCGGTGATCACGATCTCGGTTGGGCGCGCGCACGCGATCTGGATGCCTTGCGGGATCGGATAGATGACGTCGTGGCTGTAGCCGAGCTGCAGCTGCAGATTCTGCCCCTGCAACGCCGCGCGATAGCCGACGCCCGTGATCTCGAGCCGCTTGGTGAAGCCTTCCGTGACGCCCGCGATCAGGTTGGCGACCATGGTGCGCGACATGCCCCACATGGCGCGCGCAGTCTTGGTGTCCTCGCGCATGGCGATCTCGATCTCGCCCTTGTTGAGCTTGGCAATGATGTCGTCCACGAGGACGTGGCTGAGCTCGCCCTTTGGGCCCTTGATCTTGATCTCCTGGCCGTTCACTTGGGCGGTGACGCCGCCCGGTACGGTGACAGGTTTCTTGCCGATGCGCGACATGATGAACTTCGCTTCAAGCGTCCCTAGAATATGTTGCAGAGGATCTCGCCGCCCACGTTCTCGGTGCGCGCGCGGCTATCCGACATGACGCCTTTCGGCGTCGAGAGTATGGCCACGCCGAGCCCGTTGGCGACGTTGGGCAGGTCCTTGACCGAGGAATACACGCGCCGCCCCGGCGTCGACACCCGCTTGATATCCTTGATCACCGGCTCGCCGTCGAAATATTTCAGCTCGATCTCGAACTCGGACTTGCCGCCCGAATAGTCGACGCGCGCATAGCCGCGGATATAGCCTTCCTCGGCCAGCACGTCGAGAACGTGCTCGCGGAACTTCGAGGCGGGCGTGGTGACCTTGGCCTTGTACCGCATCTGCGCGTTGCGGATGCGGGCCAACATGTCGCCTAATGGATCGTTGATGCTCATCGATAGTCCTTACCAGCTCGACTTGACCATGCCCGGGATCAGCCCCTGGCTTCCGAGGTCGCGCAGCGCGATGCGCGACATGCGCAGCTTGCGGTAATAGCCGCGCGGGCGCCCGGTGAGATCGCAGCGATTGCGGATGCGCGTCGGCGAGGAGTTGCGCGGAAGCTCGGCGAGCTTGAGCCGCGCGGCGAAGCGCTCCTCGGCGGGCAGCGAGCGGTCGGCAGCAATGGCTCGAAGCCGCGTGCGCCTGACCTTAAATTTCTTGGCCAGCCTGCGCCGCTTCTTGTCCCGCTCGATCATGCTCGTCTTAGCCATTCACGTCCTCCTGTCGCGCCAGCACGGCTAGCTGCGAAACGGAAAGTTCAAGCCCTTCAGCAGCGCCCGCGCCTCGTCGTCGGTGCGCGCCGTCGTGCAAACGATGATGTCCATGCCGAGAACGTCATCGACCTTGTCGTAGTCGATCTCAGGGAAGATGATGTGCTCCTTAAGCCCGATGGCGTAATTTCCTCTACCATCGAAGCTTTTCGGATTGAGGCCGCGGAAGTCGCGCACCCGAGGCAGCGCGATGTTCACCAGCCGGTCGACAAACTCGTACATGCGGTTCTGCCTGAGCGTCACCTTGGCGCCGATGGGCATGCCCTCGCGCAGCTTGAAGGTCGCGATCGACTTGCGCGCCTTGGTGATGACGGGTTTCTGGCCCGCGATCAGCGCGAGATCGCCGGCGGCGGCCTGCACCTTCTTGGAATCGGCGACGGCCTCGCCGATGCCCATGTTCAGCACCACCTTTTCGAGGCGCGGTACCTGCATGGGGTTCGCGTAGCCGAACTCCTTGGTGAGCTCGGCTCTCGAGCACGTCGTTATAGTGCTGCTTGAGACGCGGAATGTAGGCCTGCTCAGCCATCGATGACTTCTCCCGAACGCTTGGCGAACCGCACCTTGCGCCCGTCCTTCAGGAACTTGTAGCCGACGCGCGTGGGCTTCCCGTCCTTCGGGTCCTCCAGCGCGAGATTGGAAATGTGGATCGGCGCTTCCTTGGTGATGATCCCGCCCTCTTGCGCGGCCGTCTGGCGCTGATGCCGCCGCACCAACGAGACGCCCTTGACGATGGCGCGGTTCTCGGACGGGAGCATCTTGAGCACCTCGCCCTTCTTGCCCTTGTCCTTGCCGGTGATGACCACGACGTGGTCGCCCTTCTTGATCTTCAGCTCCGGTCATCTCACAGCACCTCCGGAGCGAGCGAGACGATCTTCATGTGCTTCTTGGCGCGGAGCTCGCGGGTCACGGGGCCGAAAATGCGCGTGCCGATCGGCTCGCCTTGCGGGTTCACCAGCACCGCAGCGTTGCGGTCGAAGCGGATGATCGAGCCGTCGGGCGCGGCGCACGCCCTTGGCCGTGCGCACCACGACCGCCTTCATCACCTGGCCCTTCTTCACGCGGCCGCGCGGGATCGCCTCCTTGACGGAGACCACGATGGTGTCGCCGATCGAGGCGTATTTCCGCTTCGAGCCGCCGAGCACCTTGATGCACTGGACGCGCCTGGCGCCGGAATTGTCGGCGACGTCGAGATTGGTCTGCATCTGAATCATGGCATTCGCTTTCGCCCGCGCTCAAAGCGCGGAAAAATCCTTCGTTACCCGGTTGCCGCCTGCTCGCGCGGCAGCACCGTCCACCGCTTCTGCTTGGAGACCGGCGGACATTCCTCGATCCATACCGTCTCGCCCACCTTGAACTCGTTCTTCTCGTCATGGGCGTGATAGTTCTTGCTCCGCCGCACGGTCTTCTGCAGCAGCGGATGCGTGAAGCGCCGCTCGACGCGGACCACCACGGTCTTGTCGTTCTTGTCGCTCACCACGACCCCTTGCAGAACGCGTTTCGGCATCGTCTTTCCTAACTCTTCGCTTTCGTCTTCGCCTTGGGCTTGGCCTTTGGCCTTCGGCGTCTTGGGCTTGGCGGCGGTCGCCTTGGCCTTCGGCTTCGCCTTGGCCTTCGGTTCGGCCTTGGGCTTCGGTTCCACCTTGTCTTGGTCGCCCTTGGGCCTGCAGTAGCGCCTGGCGCGCGATCGTCTGGATGCGCGCGATATCGCGCCTGACCTGCCGCACCCGCGCGGTATTCTCGAGCTGGCCCGAGGCCGCCTGGAAGCGCAGGTTGAACTGCTCCTTCTTCAGCTTCAGCAGCTCGTCGTTGAGCTGATCGGCCGTCATGCCTCTGACTTGCGCCGCCCGCATCGCCTAGCCCTCGATGCGCGCGACGACGCGCGTCTTGATCGGAAGCTTCGCCGCGCCGAGCCTCAGCGACTCGCGGGCCACCGGCTCGGTCACGCCGTCGATCTCGAACATGATGCGGCCGGGCTTCACCCGCGCCACCCAGAACTCGGGCGTGCCCTTGCCCTTGCCCATGCGCACCTCGGTCGGCTTCTTCGACACCGGCACGTCGGGGAAGAGCCTGATCCACACGCGGCCCGCGCGCTTCATCTGGCGGGTCATGGCGCGGCGCGCGGCCTCGATCTGCCGCGCGGTGATGCGCGCAGGCTCTGCCGCCTTCAGCCCGAACGTGCCGAAATCGAGCGTGGCCGCGCTCGACGCCTCGCCCTTGATGCGCCCTTTATGGGCCTTGCGGAATTTGGTGCGCTTCGGTTGCAGCATGACTTAGCCCTATGCGCCCTGCGCCGGAGCAGGATCGCGGCGTCCGGTGGAGCGTCCGCCTTCCTGCGCCTCGAGCGCCCTGTTCTCCTGGGCCATCGGATCGTGCTCCATGATCTCGCCTTTGAAGATCCAGACCTTGACCCCGATGATCCCGTAGGCCGTGCGCCCGAGCGCCGTGCCGTAATCGATATTGGCGCGCAGCGTATGCAGCGGCACGCGGCCCTCGCGATACCACTCCATGCGCGCGATCTCCGCGCCGCCAAGCCGCCCGCCGCAATTGATGCGGATGCCGAGCGCGCCCATGCGCATCGCCGACTGCACCGCGCGCTTCATGGCGCGGCGGAACGCCACGCGGCGCTCGAGCTGCTGCGCGATGCCTTCGGCGACCAGCGTCGCGTCGATCTCGGGCTTGCGCACCTCGACGATGTTGAGATGCACCTCCGAAGTCCGTCATCGCGGCGAGCTCGCGGCGGAGCTTCTCGATGTCCGAGCCCTTCTTGCCGATGAGGATGCCCGGCCGCGCGGTATGCACCGTGACCCGGCATTTCTTGTGCGGGCGCTCGATCACGACCTTGGAGATGCCGGCCTGCTTGCGCGACGTGAGGATATGCTCGCGCATCTTCAGGTCTTCGTGCAGCAGGCGCGCATATTCGCCGCGAGCCGCGTACCAGCGCGAATCCCAGGTGCGGTTGACGCCGAGCCTGAGCCCGATCGGATTGACCTTCTGTCCCATTAAGCGGGCTCCTCGACTTGGCGCACGACGACCGTCATCTGCGCGAACGGCTTCTCGATGCGGGCGGCGCGGCCGCGCGCGCGCGGCCTCATCCGCTTCATCACCATGTTCTTGCCCACATAGGCCTCGGCGACGACCAGGCCATCGACGTCGAGGTGGTGGTTGTTCTCGGCGTTGGCGATGGCCGATTGCAGCGTCTTCTTCACGTCCTTGGCGATGCGCTTGCGCGAGAAGGTGAGGTCCGCGAGCGCACGGTCGACCTTCTTGCCGCGGATCAGCTGGGCAAGCAGGTTGAGCTTCTGCGGGCTGACGCGGATAAGCCGCGTGACCGCTTTCGCCTCGTTGTCTTTCAGCGCGCGCTCGCGCTGCGGCTTGCCCATTACTGCCTTCACCCTTTTCGCCTTGCGGTCCGCGGCATGGCCGTAGAAGGTCCGCGTCGGCGCGAACTCACCGAATTTGTGGCCGATCATGTCCTCGGTGACGAGCACCGGGATGTGCTTCTGGCCGTTATGCACGCCGAAGGTCAGCCCGACGAATTGCGGCAGGATGGTCGAGCGGCGCGACCACATCTTGATCACGGCGTTCGAGCCTGCGCCGCGCGCCTTCTCCGCCTTCTTCAGCAGATAGCCGTCGACGAACGGGCCTTTCCAGATCGAGCGTGCCACGTGCCTTACCCCTTCTTCTTCTGGTGGCGGCTGCGCAGGATGAACTTGTCGCTCGCCTTGTTCGAGCGCGTCTTCTTGCCCTTGGTCGACTTGCCCCACGGCGTCACCGGATGCCGGCCGCCGGAGGTGCGGCCCTCGCCGCCGCCATGCGGATGGTCGATCGGGTTCATCGCCACGCCGCGCACCACGGGCTTGCGGCCCTTCCAGCGCACGCGTCCCGCCTTGCCGATCGAGACGTTGGAATTGTCCGGATTGGAGACGGCGCCGACGGTCGCCATGCACTCGGCAGGCACCATGCGCGTCTCGCCGGAATTGAGCCGGAGGATGGCATAGCCCGCGTCGCGGCCGACCAGCTGCACATAGGTGCCGGCGGCGCGCGCGATCTGGCCGCCTTTGCCCTGCTTCATCTCCACATTGTGGATGATGGTGCCGATCGGCATGTTGGCGAGCGGCATGGCGTTGCCCGGCTTCACGTCGGCCTTGCTGTCGGCGATCACCGTGTCGCCGGGCGCGAGCCGCTGCGGCGCCAGGATGTAGGACAGCTCGCCGTCCTCGTATTTGATCAGCGCGATGAAGGCGGTGCGGTTCGGATCGTATTCGAGCCGCTCGACGGTCGCCGGCATGCCGAGCTTGCCGCGCTTGAAGTCGACCATGCGATAGGCGCGCTTATGCCCGCCGCCGCGATGCCACATCGTCACGCGGCCGTGATTGTTGCGCCCGCCGGTCTTGGTCAGGCCCTCGGTCAGCGCCTTGACCGGCTTGCCCTTCCACAGATGCGCTGCGGTCGACGAGCACGAGCTGCCGCTGCGACGGGCGTGGTGGGTTTGTAGGTCTTGAGCGCCATCTCGTCAGATCCTCGTCGTCACGTCGATCTTGTCGCCTTCGGCGAGCCTGACGATCGCTTTCTTCACGTCCTGCTGCCTGCCCTTGATGCCGCGGAAGCGCTTGGTCTTGCCCTTGCGCGTCAGCGTGTTGACCGACAGCACCTTGACCTTGAACAGCTGCTCGATCGCGGCCTTGATCTCGGGCTTGGTCGCATCGCGGCGCACCTTGAACACGACCTGGTTCGACTTCCGACGCCGCACTCGACTTCTCGGTGATGACCGGCGAAAGGATCACGTCATAGGCGTTGAGCGCGCTCATTTGAATCGCGCCTCCAGCGCCTCGACCGCGGCCTTGGTCAGCACGAGCTTCTCATGCCGCAGGATGTCGTAGACGTTGATGCCCGCGACCGGCAGCACGTCGACGTCGGGCAGATTGCGCGCCGCGCTGGCGAACGCCTCCTGCACCTGCGGCGCCGTCGATGATCAGCACCGAGCCGAAGCCGAGCTTGGCGAAGCGCGACTTGAGCTCCTTGGTCTTGGCGTCCTTCAGCTCGCATTTGTCGATCACGACCAGCGTCTCGGACTTGGCCTTTGACGACAGCGCGTGCTTCAGCGCGAGCGCCCGCACCTTCTTCGGCAGGTCGATGGCGAAGCTGCGCGGCTTCGGCCCGAACGCCTTGCCGCCGCCTCTGAAGATGCGGCGCCTTCTTGCTGCCGTGACGCGCGCGGCCCGTGCCCTTCTGGCGATACATCTTGGCGGTGGTCGCGTTGATCTCGGAGCGATCCTTGACATGCGCCGTGCCGCTCGCGCCGCTTGGCGAGCTGATAGCGCACCATGCGCTGCAAGAATGTCGGCGCGCGGCTCGAGCCCGAACACCTCGTCGGGAGGTCGACCGTGCCCGCCTTCTTGGCGTCGAGCGTGGTGATGTCGGCCTTCATTATTCCTGGCTCCCACCCTCTTGCGCCCGCGGCCTCGGCAGTCGCCTGGCTCGGGCTTGGCCTGCTTGGCTGGCTTTGCGCGCCTCGCCGGCGGCCTTGCGGAAGGCGCCGGGCTTCGGCGCGGCCTCCGGCAGCGACCGCTTCACCGCGTCGCGCGATCGTCACCCAGCCGCCTTTGGCGCCGGGCACGGCGCCGCGGATCATGATCAGGCCGCGCTCGGGGTCGGTCCTCACCACGCGCAAATTCTGCGTGGTGACGTTCACGTCGCCCATATGCCCGGCCATCTTCTTGCCCTTGAACACCTTGCCGGGGTCCTGGCGCTGGCCGGTCGAGCCGTGGCTGCGATGGCTCACCGACACGCCGTGGCTCGCGCGCAAGCCGCCGAAATCGTGACGCTTCATGGCGCCGGCGAAGCCCTTGCCGATCGTCGTGCCCGACACGTCGACGAACTGGCCCTCGACGAAATGGTCGGCGGTGATCTCCGCGCCCACGTCGATCAGATTGTCGGGGCTGACGCGGAACTCGACGAGCTTCCGCTTCGGCTCGACATTGGCCACGGCGAAATGCCCGCGCGCGGCGCGGGACAGCCGCTTCACCTTGGGCCGTCCGGCGCCGAGCTGCAGCGCGGTATAGCCGTTCTTCTCCGAGGTGCGGTGGCCGACCACCTGACAATGGTCGAGCTTCAGCACCGTCACCGGGATGTGCTCCCCGGCATCGGTGAAGATCCTGGTCATGCCGACCTTTTGCGCGATGACACCTGATCGCATTGGTCTTCAATTCCTTGCCTCGTCTCTCGCGCGGCTCTTACAGCTTGATCTCGACGTCGACGCCCGCCGCCAGGTCGAGCTTCATCAGCGCATCGACCGTCTGCGGCGTGGGATCGACGATGTCGAGCAGCCGCTTATGCGTGCGCATCTCGAACTGCTCGCGGCTCTTCTTGTCGATATGCGGCGAGCGGTTCACGGTGAACTTCTCGATGCGCGTCGGCAGCGGGATCGGCCCGCGAACCTCGGCGCCCGTGCGCTTCGCCGTGTTGACGATCTCCTTGGTCGACGCATCGAGGATGCGATGGTCGAAGGCTTTGAGCCTGATTCTTATGTTCTGACTTTGCATCTCGATGGCCTCAAAGTTGAGAGCGCGCCGCTTGTGGCAGCGCGCTCCGTGTCTTTCCTTACTCGATGATCGACGCCACCACGCCGGCGCCGACGGTGCGGCCGCCTTCGCGAATGGCGAAACGAAGTTTCTCCTCCATGGCGATCGGCACGATCAGCTCGACCGTCATGGCGATGTTGTCGCCCGGCATCACCATCTCGGTGCCTTCCGGCAGATGCACGACGCCGGTCACGTCGGTGGTGCGGAAGTAGAACTGCGGACGGTAGTTGCCGAAGAACGGGGTGTGACGCCCGCCCTCCTCCTTGGTGAGGATATAGGCCTCGGCCTTGAACTTGGTGTGCGGCGTGATCGAGCCGGGCTTGGCCAGCACCTGGCCGCGCTCCACGCCCTCGCGATCCACGCCACGCAGCAGGCAGCCGACATTGTCGCCCGCCTCGCCCTGGTCGAGCAGCTTGCGGAACATCTCGACGCCGGTGACGACGGTCTTGCTGGTCGGCTTGATGCCGACGATCTCGACCTCTTCGCCGACCTTGACGATGCCGCGCTCGATACGGCCGGTGACCACGGTGCCGCGGCCGGAGATCGAGAACACGTCCTCGATCGGCATCAGGAACGGCTTGTCCTTGGGACGGTCGGGCTGCGGGATATAGGCGTCGACCGCGTCCATCAGCGCCGTGATCGAGTTCTTGCCGATCTCGTCGTCGCTGGCCCTCGAGCGCGGCAAGGCCCGAGCCCTTGACGATCGGGATCTCGTCGCCGGGGAACTCGTATTTGGAGAGCAGCTCGCGCACCTCGAGCTCGACCAGGTCGAGCAGCTCGGGATCGTCGACCATGTCGACCTTGTTGAGGTAGACGACCAGCGCCGGCACGCCGACCTGGCGCGCCAGCAGGATGTGCTCGCGGGTCTGCGGCATCGGGCCGTCGGCCGCCGACACCACCAGGATGGCGCCGTCCATCTGCGCCGCGCCGGTGATCATGTTCTTGACGTAGTCGGCGTGGCCCGGACAGTCGACATGGGCGTAGTGCCGCTTGTCGGTCTCGTACTCCACATGCGCGGTGGAGATGGTGATGCCGCGCGCCTTCTCTTCCGGCGCCTTGTCGATCTCGTCATAGGCGGTGAACTTGGCACCGCCCTTCTCGGCCAACACCTTGGTGATCGCGGCCGTCAGCGTCGTCTTGCCGTGATCGACATGACCGATCGTTCCGATATTGCAATGCGGCTTCGTCCGCTGGAATTTTTCCTTAGCCATGTTGGCTCTCCATCCTTCAACACAAAAGCGAAACTGAGTTTCCCGCGCGGCCTCTCCGGCCTGCGAAGCTGCTAGGCGAACTTCGCCTTCACCTCCTCGGCGACGCCCTGGGGCGCCTGGGCATAGTGATCGAACTGCATGGTGAACTGCGCGCGGCCCTGGCTCATCGAGCGCAGGTTGTTCACGTAGCCGAACATATTGGCGAGCGGCACCATGGCGCTGATGATCGACGCGTTGCCGCGCAATTCCTGGCCGCGCACCTGGCCTCTGCGGCTGGTGAGATCGCCGATGATGCCGCCGACATAATCTTCGGGCGTCACCACCTCGACCTTCATGATCGGCTCGAGCAGCTTCGGCCCCGCCTTCAGCGCGCCTTCGCGGAAGGCGGCGCGGGAGGCGATCTCGAACGCCATCACCGACGAAGTCGACGTCGTGATAGGCGCCGTCGGTGAGCGTCACCTTGACATCGAGCATCGGGAAGCCGGCGAGCACGCCGGACTCGACCACGCTCTGCACGCCCTTGGCGACGCCGGGGATATATTCCTTCGGCACGTTGCCGCCGACCACCTTGTTCTCGAACTCGTAGCCTTTGCCGGCCTCGTTCGGCTCGATCGTCATCTTGACGCGGGCGAACTGGCCCGAGCCGCCGGTCTGCTTCTTGTGGGTGTAGTCGACATCGGCGCGCTTGGAGACCGTCTCGCGGAACGCCACCTGCGGCGCGCCGACATTGGCCTCGACCTTGAACTCGCGGCGCATGCGATCGACGATGATGTCGAGATGCAACTCGCCCATGCCCTTGATGATGGTCTGGCCCAACTCGTGGTCGACCGAGACGCGGAAGGACGGATCCTCCTGCGCCAGCCGATGCAGCGCGACGCCGAGCTTCTCCTGGTCGCCCTTGGTCTTGGGCTCGACCGCGACCTCGATGACCGGGTCGGGGAACTCCATGCGCTCGAGGATCACCGGCTTGGTCGGATCGCACAGCGTATCGCCGGTGGTCACGTCCTTGAGGCCGGCCAGCGCGACGATGTCGCCGGTATAGGCTTCCTTGATGTCCTCGCGGTGATTGGCGTGCATCAGCAGCATGCGGCCGATGCGCTCCTTCTTGTCCTTCACCGTGTTGGTCAGCGTCGTGCCGGATTCGACCTTGCCCGAATAGATGCGGCAGAAGGTGAGCGAGCCGACGAACGGGTCGTTCATGATCTTGAAGGCGAGCATCGAGAGCGGCGCGTCGTCCTTGGGCATCGCGCGTCACCTCTTCGCCGGTCTTGACGTCGATGCCCTTGACCGGCGGCACGTCGACGCGGCGACGGCAGATAATCGACCACCGCGTCCAGCATCGGCTGCACGCCCTTGTTCTTGAAGGCCGAGCCGCACAGGATCGGCACGAACAGGCTGTTGATGGTGCCCTTGCGGATCAGCGCCTTGAGCTCGGCCTCGGTCGGCGCCTTGCCTTCGAGATAGGCTTCCGTCGCGGCCTCGTCGACCTCGGAGGCGAGCTCAACCAGCTGGTCGTGATATTCCTTGGCCTGCTCGAGCGAGATCGGCGGGAATCTCCTCGTCATGGAAGCTCGCGCCCAAGCGCCTCGTCGTCCCATACCACGGCCTTCATGCGGACCAGGTCGATGATGCCCTTGAAGCTCGAACTCGACGCCGAGCGGCAGCTGGAGCACCAGCGGCTTGGCGCCGAGGCGGTCCTTGACCATCTGCACGGAGAGGAAGAAATCGGCGCCGATCTTGTCCATCTTGTTGACGAAGATCATGCGCGGCACGCCATATTTGTCGGCCTGGCGCCATACCGTCTCGGTCTGCGGCTCGACGCCCTGGTTGGCGTCGAGCAGCGCTACCGCGCCGTCGAGCACGCGCAAGGAGCGCTCCACCTCGATGGTGAAATCCACGTGGCCGGGCGTGTCGATGATGTTGATGCGCTTGTCGTTCCAGTAAGCGGTGGTCGCGGCCGAGGTGATGGTGATGCCGCGCTCCTGCTCCTGCTCCATCCAATCCATGGTGGCAGCGCCGTCATGCACTTCGCCGATCTTGTGGCTCTTGCCGGTGTAATAGAGGACGCGCTCGGTGGTCGTGGTCTTGCCGGCGTCGATATGCGCCATGATCCCGATATTGCGGTAGTCCTCTAAGGGTGTAGCTCGCGGCATCTCGTGTCCTTGAATGCGTTACCAGCGGTAATGCGAGAAGGCGCGGTTCGCGTCCGCCATGCGGTGCGTATCTTCGCGCTTCTTCACCGCAGTCCCGCGGTTGTTGGCGGCGTCGAGCAATTCGCCCGACAGGCGCTCGACCATGGTGTTCTCGTTGCGGTCGCGCGCGGCGGCGATGATCCAGCGGATGGCCAGCGCCTGCCTGCGATCGGTGCGCACCTCGACCGGCACCTGATAGGTGGCGCCGCCGACGCGCCGCGACCTCACTTCCAGCGCCGGCATGACATTGCGAAGCGCCTCGTGGAACAGCTCGATCGGATTCGACTTGGCCTTCTTTTCCATCTGGTCGAGCGCGCCGTAGACGATCCGCTCGGCGGCCGACTTCTTGCCTTCCTTCATGATGGAATTCATGAACTT
>CAWHUE010000001.1:0-55787 GCA_963832515.1 uncultured Alphaproteobacteria bacterium | reverse complement strand
GCGGGGCTGCTTGACATTGACGACACGATCCTTCGTGCCCGCCATGATCACCACCGGCATTGTCAATTCCTGATAACGATGCCGCATCGCCATCGCGCCTGGGACCATGGCGACGCCATCTTGACTCTCAGCGCGGATCTGTCCGGGCCGTAACGACATGTCTGGGGTGGAGCCCTTCGCGAAGCTGGCTGGCACGGGTAAAGGCGCGAACATTCCCTTGAGCAGCAGCGGCTGCATCAGTTTGCCAAGGAGAGGTGAGATCGAATAGCGCAGGAGATCCCCTAGGATGGGTATCGCGGGGGGTGAGGACAACAGAACGTCCGCCCGCAAGGTTGGATAGTAATAGCCAGACAGCAGAACGAGCCCTTTTACAGCGTCCGGATGGTTTAGCGCCAGTGCCAACGCTACCGCTGCGCCCAAGGAATGGCCAAGGACGACAGGACGGTTGATGCCGAGGATAACAAGCGCATCTCTGAGAAGTTCGGCCTGCGCGCGGGCACTCCAAGCTGAACCGTGCGGACGGTCACTGTATCCAAACCCCGGCCGGTCGAACGCGATTACGCGATGTCGCCTCGCAAGTAGGTCCAGCACTCCGCTTGTTTGAAAATCCTCAGCCGTAACCACGTTGCCGTGGAGCAAGACGACCGGCGGGCCTTCGCCCTTCTCGATGCAATGGAGTCTTACCCCGTCGACGGTTACAAAGCGCCCGGTTGGAGGATGTTCGCGCTCGGCTTTCCGTGCACGATAGATGTTGTATGCCGTCATTGCTGCCAACGAAGCCGCTGTCGCGACGAAGATTGCGCTTGCACGCGATGGTTTGGAAACGCGGCTCATGGCTGAGGCCCTTTCGCTGAGGCTGCGCTCACTCTGATGGTCAGAAGTGCGGCGCGGTAAAGACTGGCGCGCTATGTGTATGGGTGAAGCGTAAGGGGAGGAAAACGTTCCAACGCTGTGTCGGTAGGCCGCACCGTGAGGCCTGGTCCCGAAAAGCCTAAGCGCCTTGTCCGTTTCGTGCCAGAAGCGCACGCGGGCTTCAGTGGGCAGCTCACTTGCTGGCTATGGGTCAGTAGCGCACATACTGACAAGTTCGCGCCATGTCCGCTTTACGCCCAATAAGGACGTTGGGCGGCGCATCCAGGTCAGCATTTGGCTGTCGGTTTATGCCGTGCGGCTGACGGAGGCTTTTTCGTCAGTTGCCAGCCACAGAGCTTCAAGCGAGCCACGATCTACTGCTACGGTGGATCTGCTGTCGAGCTGCCGCCGCACACACCGCGCACTAGCCGAGCGTCGTGCTCAGTCCAGATGACCGGCGTTGCGTCCCCGACCCGCTCCAATGCGCTTGTCGAAACCGCCTAGAATGCTCTTCAAAAAGCGCGACACGGTGCCCCGTTTTGTCTTGCGAAGCTTTTCTTCTTCGCTGGTAAGCCACGCAATTTGGATGACGCGGCGCTCACCCTCAAATGGCAGATGTCCGTGGAAGGAGTTATCAGCTCGCTTGAAAATAACGAAGTTCCCATAGACCGGCTTAACTTCCGGAGCGAGCACGTCATCGATATTGTCTGAGCCCTTTAGAAAGCGAAGGCAGCCGCCACCGCTGGTGTCGCCCCAGGTGTCGTTCAAATAGATTAGCGCAGTTGCCACTTTCGACTTGCTGTCAGTATGGAGCGTGCCGTGGCGGCGGTTGATCAATCGACAGATCGTCACCAAGTGGGGGTACTGGGACAGGTGTTTGATGCCGAGCTTGTCGCCTAACTTGTCCGCTATCTCCGGAGAAGTCACTTCTTCGATGAGTTCTATAATGGCAGGTCCGCACTCCTCCTCGGAATACGGGAAGAAGCCGGCTTCCTTGTATTTTGGAAAATCGTTGCGTAAGGACCCGCGCTCGGCTTCCGCCAAGATGTCTTTTGCCACAAGAAATGCAAATGGCTCCTGGACAACTAGGGTGTCGGCAGAGTCGAAGCGACGAACGTTAATTGACTTAGGCGAACGAAGCATGGAACCCGCTCTGCATGAATTTTACACTCAACTAGCCCGCGTGAAAAGTGAGCTTTAAGGAGTTGCGAGGGGAATTAGTCTGTTTTGCGGGGCAGCCAGATTAGAGCGCGAGCGGCTATTTTTGGCGTTTTTTAGTAAGGCCGTCCGGTCAGACCGGGAGTTCTGTGGGATAGCCGAAGGACTCGAAGTCGATCGCATATTTGTCGCGCACTTTCGCTACCAGTTCAGACGTGTAGTAGGACGCGAGCTTAGAGCCGGCATTGGACGCGTTCTTGTGCACGCTGCGGATCTCGGCCTGCTTCTTTCCGTGGCGCGACATGATGGCGACCAACTCTTCTTCGAGCTTTTCGAAGCGCGCAAAGTGATCGTATCTAATCAGGTCGCAAAAGATATTGTGATACTGCACGCGCCAATGGGGGTTCTGTTTCTCCACGGGCTGGCTGCAAGCAAGATCGACGAATTCATCGAACGCCATCGGCTGACTGGTGCCTAGCACTTTGCGAAAATTCTTGGGCTCGGCGCCCAGATAGAACGAGAGGAGCCGCGCATAGGGATTGCGCACCACCGCGAACTTGAAACCGATGTCGTTGATGCTCGCGATGCGCGTCAGCTTAAGGTCGCTCGGCTGCAAGAGCGGCGCGTACCAGCGGTCGATGTCGCTCATGCTCTCGGGAAGCGCCTTGTCGGCGACCAAGTTTTGCAGCGAGCGCCTGAGCGTAACGTTCGCGCATTTCTCGCATTTTGTGTAAAGGAAGTCGCGTTCCGGCGAGATGAACACCGCGTTGTTGAAACGTTCGCGGCGCTTGTAGCTGCCGCCCATTCCGGCGGGATCCAGCACGCAAAAACCGAAATGGCTGATCATTCTGCCGACGGAATTCATCGATAAAAGCGCCCCTTGATTGTCCCCTCAATTTTACAGGCCTACAATTGAAAAGGGAACGCCGGGCTGAGCCGTTAGCCGTGCTGTTTCAGCGGCGGCTTCCTCGTCATCTGCCACCCGCACAGCTTCAAGTGCTCGACGATCTGCTCCGCTACCATCTTGCGGTAAATGTCTTCTCGGTCCCCGCGTGGCTTCGTCTTGATCTTGGAGAGCGCCATAGCAATGTCGAGGCGCAGCGCATCGTCGTCGTCAGTCCAGATAGGCATGGGAGCCTCCCTCGAAGCTCCCCCCGCAAGCTCACCAGGATTGCAAATTGCGGCAGCGGACGCCACCGCGATAGCGTCAGAGCATGCCACGGGCCTCATTGGGTGGCTTCGAAACCATGAACCCTCATGCACTCTATATATGCTGTCTCAGAGGTCTTGCTGCGGCGGAGAAGGATCGCCGTCATGTTGGCGATGCCCTTCCGGCGCGCCTCCTCTTGGCAGGCGGTTTTTGCGGCCTCAAGCGCGGCTTGCGGGTCAGGGCTGTCTATATCCGGCCTTCTCGGCAAGGCCCGCAGAAGCCTTGCCAAATCCTCGGTGGTGCAGCTCGTTGGTGTAGTAGCCAAGCACTTGCCCCTGACCTTCGATGTAGTCGAGGACTCGAATCTCTTGGCTGATCCACTGGGCAAACCCGCTCGGCTGGATGGTTGGAGATGTGATCAATACGCACGACGAGGTATCGCTTGGGTCAAGGCTCAACTCTGGGCTGGCCCAATCGGCGTCACGGTCCTATTCTAACAAAAACCTGCCGGTCGTTCCATCTCCGGCGGATCTGCTCGTCGCGTAGCTCTGACCGACCGAACGCGCTCAGTTAGCGCTTTCCTCAGTTTGCCGTTGACCCGCAACTCGGGGAAGTCATCTCAGAGAACCTAAAGAGGAGGTTAGTTCATGGCCAAGATCAGTGGTGTATGTGTCGGTGAATCGCTCGTTGGCGACGGCAATGAAGTTGCTCACGTCGATTTGCTAATCGGTCCCCGCGGCAGCGCCGTCGAGACGGCCTATTGCCATGCGTTGACCAACAATAAGGACGGGTTCACCACGCTTCTCGCGTTGGTCGCCCCGAACCTTATGTGTAAACCCCCAACGATCCTTTACAACAAGGTGACGATCAAGGACGCGCGCCAGGCGGTGCAGATGTTCGGTCCGGCGCAGTACGCCGTGGCCAAAGCCGTCGCCAACTCCGTGGCAGAAGGCGTGATTCCCGCCAACGAGGCTGACGATCTCTACGTCACCGTCGGCGTCTTCATCCACTGGGAAGCCAAGGACGACAAGAAAATCCAGGATTTCAATTATCGCGCCACGAAGGAAGCTCTTGCTCGCGCCATCAAGGGCGAGCCCAAGGCCTCCGAGGTCACCGCGAAGAAGGACTCGGCACACCATCCGTTTGCCGCCAGTTGAAGCGGAGAGACCGGCAAACCGGGCCGGTTCGGCGGTGGCTGCAAAAGCTGGGTCTGATCTGATCTGATCTGATCGAGATCGCCGCCTAGCCCCGGTGTCTTGCCCGGGACTTTCGGGTTGCAAGCTTGGCTGCAGGCGCAGATTCAGCCTCGCTTGATGGCAATCCAGGTTTGACGGCTGGCCGCCCCGAACCGTCGAGAGGAAATTTTGAGTAGAGCTGCGAATGGTGCGCCTCCAAAGCAGCCACGATCAGCGCTGCATTTTTCGGCGCGTTCCAGCCGCGGCACCTACAAATCACACGCGGCGGATGGCGCTTGCCGTCTAGGACGAGCCATTCACCGCTTTCTTCACCCATCACTTCAAAAAATCGTCGCTGTTCCATGCTGCTCACGCCGCGACGCGGGCCGTTGCTCCGCTGCCCCAATGGACGGCCTATCCACCCATGCAGGATAATCCCGCGCAGTAACTTATGTCGACGCGAGGTCGCGCCCTGCCCATTCTGGAATGATGTATTGCTGTAAGAACCGCTCGATGCCGGGGGCCGACCGCAGCCCGCGCTTGAGCACATGCCGCTTGAACCACTCGTTCGCTATTGCCTCGAAGCTATCGGGCGGCGCCTCGCGTATGGCGCGGATCATCTTCTGGCCGGCGTCGCGGGCGTTATCAATCAGCATCGGTGGGGCACCGACCGTCCGCCAATGCTGTTTGCCGCGAGGATCGCGCGCAACCACAACAAAGCTCTTAGCCCCGTTGGGCTGAACACGGATATAATGACCAGGCAACTCGGGATCAGCATGAGTGTATCGCGCTGCACGTGGCTTTAGCTTTGTAATCCCGTCGTCGGAAAGCCTATGCCGCCGCGTCATTCTGCCCCTCCGGCTAACGGCTCGGCTAACATTGAATGCTGGGCTAACACTCTGGCTAACACTGGCTAAGAATCTAGCTTTCTAAGCAAGTTGCCGTCAACGCAATTCCAACGGTTTGCGAGGGTGCTTCTGATTCCTAATCTGGGGGTCGCAGGTTCGAATCCTGCCGGGGTCACCAATGCGTTGCCAGGCGCGCAGCCTAGTAGCCTCGCAGCTCCCTGATTTGTTCCAGGCTCAAGCCACGAATGTCCTCAGCTGTCAGCAGCTGAACCCCCACGCGCTTTGCCTTTTCTTTGGCGGCCATGAACTTGTCCTCGTGCCCGCCAGCGTGTTCGCGAGAAGAGGCCGCATCCGTGGGCGTTTGTTCGGGCTTCCTTGGCGGGAGCGGCGGCGGCGATTCCGCATCTGTTGCTGGAGACCTGATGGCAGCCAGCGCAGGCTTCGACTCACAGAATTGCGGGTTCTTGATCTCGGGTGCCTGCTCTCTCACGCCGGCGAACATCATCGATTTGCCGCTTAGCCTTACCGGTTCGTCCCAGCATCCGTAACCATTGCAACGATCATAGGCGAAGCAGATCGGACAGGTCGTGTCGTTCTTCAGCCTGAATTCGTGCTTTTCTTTTACGCGTCGCGATGCGGCTCGTTTCAAGCGTGCGAACTCTTTCAATTCTTTTTCGAGCTTCGTGCAGAGCGCGCTCGTCTTTGCAGCTTTGCGGTCGGGCGCGGATTCTCGGCTGCACGCATATTGCCGAAGGGACGGCGCAACCGTCAGCGACTGCATCAATGGAGTGAAGTCTTCCGCAATGACGTCGATCTTAGCCGGCCCGCCTTGGAGACAGGTCGCCGGCTCCACGGGAAGCGGTTTACGGGCTTTGCCCTTGACCAGGTCCCTGAATTCCGCCTGAAGGCCAACGACGATCGTAAAGTTTCGGTCTTCGCTATAGGGCCTATTGTTCTTCGCTTGCAGTCCGTAGGCGACCAACAATCCCCGCAGGATGAGGCGACCTTCGTCATCTGAAACCGGGCGTCCATCCTTTAGAGCGAAAACCGCACCCCCCGAACCTCCCACGTCGAAGTCGATGTCGGCGTGGTAGAACGGCGGTCCCCCGAAGAACCCGTCGAAGGCATTTCTGATCGTCCCCTTCGCGAGCACCGGTTCTCGGCGCGAAATCTTATTCAAGATGCGGCGTTGGTGACCGGTAACGGAAAAGACCTGTTCCCCCTCAAACAGAGAGGAATCGGAATCGTTTATCGCGAACGCGCTGCAGCCCTCCAATTCGCGCTTGAGACGAAGGACGGTAAAATCCTCATTGTTGAAAACGTATCCCTTCCTTTGGTCTTTCTCGACAAAAATTGGAATGGCGACATTCCTGCGCGAAAAACTTCGGAAGCTGCACCTGCCAAAGGACACCGCTGCTCTCTTGCCGTCGAAGAACACATGCTTCGCCGTCACCAACAGGTCTGGACTGAGCACGCTCGAGGCGCTCGCGGTAACTCTGCCCCCGCCGAGGGCCTCACACACGATCTGCCCGGTGCACGCCATCAGCTGTTTCGTCTCGTCGGCTGAAAGCTCTATGCCGAGCTTGGATTCGCTCTGGCCGAGATTCCAGCGTCCGTCGACGAGCTTCCGGCTTCCGTCCTTGGCGTAGATAAGCGCCTTTAGGGCAAGTGAGAGTCGTGCGGAGATCGAGTCAGAAGGGGAAGGGCTCTTCACGAGCGGCGAGGCGCCCGCCGCAAACGAAACGATCGCAGCCACTATGGCCGCCAATGCCCCAGCGCCGAGGCCCCGTCTCAAGGTTCTGCCCACGCGATGCTCGACCCAGAATGACCTGCCTGCTTACTTTTTCGCATTGACGAAAGGCCGCAGTTCCTCGGCTGCCTTTGGAAGTTGAGTGCGAGCAAACACCAAAGCCGAACCGCTGTCGAGGAAGCGCAAGGAGGTCCGGATCCACGAAGGTGGCCGCATCATCGGCCATGTTCAGCGGCCGAAAACTCCTTACAAAGAAGCCTCCGGATTTCGCATGGGTCAACCGGCGAAAGGAGGAGCAGCCATGCGTAGCGTACATAAGGAAAGCCACCTTGTGGGGCGGATCGGCTGGCTGCGCGCCGCCGTGCTCGGAGCCATAACGGCATTATTTCCACGGCGAGCTTGATCCTCGGCGTCGCCGCGGCGGCAGCGGCCAAGGGCGACATATTGCTTGCAGGCATTGCCTGTCTCGCCGCCGGCGCCATGTCGATGGCGGCGGGAGAATATGTTTCGGTCAGCTCTCAATCCGATACCGAGGAAGCCGATCTCGCGCGGGAGGGGCGCGAGCTCGCAGAAGCGCCGGAGGCCGAGAGGGAAGAGCTTGCGCAGATTTATGTCGCCCGCGGGGTCGAGCCCGCGCTCGCGCGGCAGGTCGCGGATCAACTCATGGGCAAGGACGCGCTTGAAGCGCACGCGCGTAACGAGTTGGGCGTTTCGGAGATCACGACCGCGCGGCCGGTGCAGGCGGCACTGACTTCCGCGGCTACATTCTCCGCCGGCGCCGCGGCGCCATTGGCAATGGTGCTTGTATCGCCTCCGGGGATCCTGATCCCAGCGGTGGCCGGCGGCTCGCTTGTATTTCTTGCGCTGCTCGGATGGCTGGGCGCGAGGGCCGGCGGCGCCGATGTCGTGAAGCCCATCGCAAGGGTGACGTTCTGGGGCGCGCTGGCAATGGCCATAACCGCCGGCATAGGCGCACTCGTCGGCACCGCCGTCTAGCTGCTGTGCGGTCAGGTGTTGTCGGTGTGGACGAGCTCGGCGAGCTTGGCGCCGTCGGGCCCGAACAGCACGAGCGCCGCGTCGGTCTGCTCGAAGGTCTCGGCGCCTTGCAGCGCCTTGAAGAACTCGATCTCGAGATTGAGCGTGTCGGGGCAACCTTTGCGGGTCGAAGCGAGCGGCCCGATCTTGATGCTGTTGCCCGAGACGGTATAGCCGCCGAAGAAGCGGTTGCAGCCGCCAAAGCCCGTGACTTTGCCGTCATCGCTGAACGCCACGTAGACGGGGGTCTCAGGCGCGAGGCTCTCCAGGCTGATGGAACTTGGCCGCCAGTGGCCTCCCGCAAGATCTGCGCTCATCGCCATACCCATCCAGCCAAGAACTCAAAGCCATCGTGAGAAGCGGCACTTTGATCATCCTTGTTCGCCGTCATTGGCGCCCGCCCCTCGCGCGCCGGCATAGTACCGGGGCCCGAGGGGCGTTCACATTAATTCCTGGCAAGCCAGTCCTTACCGACCCGCATGCACGGCGTGGCCAGTCCCGGGGTTAGCCCGCGATTCGGGCCGTGCCGGAGCGGCCGTCGCTGCGCACCCAGCGCACCGAGCTGCTGCCGGTCGCGCTCAGCCGGTAGCAGTAGGTCTTGGCATCCATCCAGCTCGTCCAGCGCTGGCAGAGCTGATCGTCGGCGATCCACCATTTGCCGCTGTCGGTCGCGCCGCCGCCGGAAAGGCTCGCGGCCATCATGCTCATCCTGCCCGTCATCGTGCCGTTGGCCGCATAGCGGATCGGCAGATCGAAGCCGGAAATCTTGAGAATCACGGTCTTGCCGCTCACCACCTTGCGCAAGGTGTCCCCGCCAAGCGCGGTCGATTTGGCATCGGCGGCCTCGGCCGAGGCTCACGAGGGTAAGCGAAGCGCCGAGCATGGCAGCGGTCAGGACGGCAGCAGCGAAAAGGGTCTTGAACATCGGTCTATTCTCCATTTTTCGGGCGCCTCACCGAAGGCGCCGGCCCCATCGGAGCGGAAACTCCCGCTCTCATGGTTCCCGTTCTCGCATAGAGGCGCTGAACCGTGCCTGAGGCTCCCGTTCATCTGGCATTCATCCCGTGGCGGCCCCTCCGATCTGGCGCGCGTTAAGCTTCCGCCTTAGAATTGACATCGGAAGCGGGGTCTATTCCCGCTAGGAGCGCAAGGCTGTCAGAGCTTTCGGAGAGAAAGATGTCGACACGAATGACAGGATTGAAACGCCCCGCGAACGCAATCGCGGCCGGCGTGGCCTGCGCGATTGCCCTCTCGCTTGCCACCGGTTCGGTGTTTGCCGAGTCGAATCCCCAAACGGACAACCAAGCTGAAACGAAGCAAAGCCCGGCGCGATCCGGCGCTGAGCAAGCGGGTCAGTCGGTCCCCGCCGATGCGCCCAAGCAGCCCGCAGCTCGCTCTGGCGTAGTGCAGACGGGTCAGTCGGCGCCTGCCGATACGCCCAAACAGCCGACGGCGCGCTCTGGCGTCACGCAAGCAAGTCAGTCGGCGCCTTCCGACTCGGCCAAGCAGCCAACGGCACGCTCTGCTGTCAAGCAGGCGAGCCAGTCGGCCCCCTCAGATTCGCCGAAGCAGCCCACCGCGCGGTCTAGCGCCGAGCAAACGGGCCAGTCTGCGCCTACCGATGTGGCCAGGCAGGCCACCGCACGCGCAGACGGCACGCAGACCGCTCAGTCGGCGGCGGCTCGTTCCGGCGCCGCACGACAGGCGACGGCGCGGACCGCGGCCAAGCCGGGCGTCCAGGCCGCAGCGCCGGCGACGCAACGCAAGCAGGTCTTGGCCATGCGCACACAGCCGAACACCCAAGCGAGCCAGGCGGCGCGTTTGACGCTCGCGCGCAAACACGTCCAGACGTCCCGCTCAAGCCCGAGCTGGTGGGATTGGCTGTTCAGCGAATAGATCGAAATCGAGGAAGCTAATGCGGAAGCGCCGCCCGGGTTTCCCCGGGGCGGCATCGTTTCCGGCGGCCTACTCTTCCCGCTGCGTCTCCGAGCTCACTCACGATGAGGTTGTCGAAAGCGAATTTGGCGGGCGCCTCTTCACTCGAAATGGCGTAGAAGCCGACCACGCCGCCGTCTTTCGGCTGCTTGCCCTTAAAGCGCTTGATCTCTGTGCCGTTGATGTAGAGCGTCGCGTCCTTCGGCCTTAGCGCAAGCTGGATGTTGTTGGTCTCGCCGACGCCTTTCTTCAGCGCCATCGTTTGCTCGGTGAAGACGGTCGTTAGGTTGCCGTCCTTATAGCGGCGAACCTCGACCCAGCCATCGGCCCAGGTGAACACGACGTAGTAATTGTTCCAATCCTGCCACCAGAACACGAGGCCGGTCGGACTGTTTGGAATGTCGGTCGCCTCGAGAATGGTCAGGTCGGCGCAGACATTGGCGCCCTTGCTCTGGGTCAGGAAATTGACCTGTCCCATGAACCCGTTGATGATCAACTGGCCGTCTTCGACAAACACGGCATCGCTGGGCGCTCCCCACGAGATGTCCATGAACTCGAAGTCGTCTTCAAAGATCGCATTGTCTGAGTCGCACGCCGCAAACGCGGGGCCTGCCGCTACGGACAGGGCAAGTGCAAACCCCGCAGCCATGCCGGCTACGACACGCGAACGAAACTTCATTGCTGGAACCTCCCTACCGATGGATTGGCAGCCCACCACTGCCTTCACGGGATGCGTTGAGCTCCGCGCGGAGATTAGCGACGAACCGGGAGTTCTTCAAGAAGCGCAGCAAACACTTAGCGCTTTACTTACGCCCATAGATAAAACGCAAGAACTACGAGGGCTTAGCGCGTGGGCATCGGCTTTTCGCCGCGATAGTCGTAGAAGCCGCGCTTGGACTTCCGGCCCAGCCACCCGGCCTCGACATATTTCACGAGCAGCGGACAGGGCCGGTATTTGGAGTCGGCAAGGCCCTCGTAGAGCACCTGCATGATCGATAGGCAGGTGTCGAGCCCGATGAAATCCGCAAGCTGCAGCGGCCCCATCGGGTGGTGCGCGCCGAGCCGCATGGCGGTGTCGATGGCATCGACCGAGCCCACGCCCTCGTAAAGCGTGTAGACCGCCTCGTTGATCATTGGCAGCAGGATGCGGTTCACCATGAAGGCCGGGAAGTCCTCCGAGACGGCGACCGTCTTGCCGAGCGTCTCGACGAACTCCTTGGTGCGGCCGAAGGTGACGTCCTCGGTGGCGATGCCGCGGATCATCTCGACCAGCTCCATCACCGGCGCCGGATTCATGAAATGTAGGCCGATGAAGCGCTCGGGACGGTCCGTCGCGGCGGCAAGCCGCGTGATCGAGATGGACGAGGTGTTGGTCGAGACGATGGCGTCGGGCTTGATATAAGGACAAAGCGCCACGAAGATCTTGCGCTTGAGCGTCTCGTCCTCGGTGGCGGCCTCGATGACGATATCGGAGTCGCCGAAGCCCGCCATGGTCTCGGCATAGGTGATGCGGGCGAGCGCCTTCTGCTTCTCGTCCTCGCTGATCTTGCCCGATGCGACCTGCCGCGTCAGGTTCTTGTCGATTTGTCCGATCGCCGCCTCGACCTTCTCCTTAGCGATATCGTGCAGCGCCACGTCATAACCGTGCAGCGCCACAACATGCGCGATGCCACTGCCCATTTGTCCTGCGCCGATGACGCCGACTTTGCGGATCGGATCCATCTCAGTTTCCGGATGTGCGCGCGGATCGGTGACGATCGCTGCGCCCTGAACCATGTCGTCCATCGTCATACCTCATGTACCCGCTTGTCTCTCAATATCCGGCCTTTTTCAGTTCGGCGTCGAGCTCGGGCAGCACCGTGAAAAGGTCGCCGACGAGGCCATAGTCGGCGACTTGGAAAATCGGGGCGTCCGCATCCTTGTTGATGGCGACGATGATCTTTGAATCTTTCATGCCGGCGAGATGCTGGATCGCGCCGGAGATGCCGATGGCGATATAGAGCTCGGGCGCCACGACCTTGCCCGTCTGGCCGACCTGGTGGTCGTTCGGCATGAAGCCCGCATCGACGGCGGCGCGCGAGGCGCCGACGGCGGCGCCAAGCCGATCGGCGAGCGGCTCGAGCAGCTTCTTGAAATTGTCGCCGGAGGCCATGCCGCGCCCGCCCGAGATGACGATGCGCGCCGCGGTAAGCTCGGGGCGCTCGCTCGCGCTGATTTCGGCACCTTCGAAGCTCGACAGGCCGAGAGCCGCAGCGGCGGTAACGCCCTCGATCGCGGCCGATCCGCCCTCGCCGGCAGCCGAGAACGCGGTCGTGCGTACCGTGCCCACTACCGTCTTGTCTGTGGTCTCGACCGTCTCGAGCGCGTTCCCCGCATAGATCGGGCGCATGAAGCTGTTGGGCGACTTCACTTCGACGATATCGGAGATTTGCGCCACGTCGAGCAAGGCTGCTGCGCGCGGCAGCACGTTCTTGCCCATGGTGGTCGCGGGCGCGAGCAGCACGGCGTAATTCTTCATCAGCGGCACGATGGTCGCCGCCGTCTCTTCCGCCACGCGCTGGGCGAGATGCGGCGCGTCGGCAATAAGGACCTTGCGCACGCCATCGAGCTTGGCGGCCTGCTCGGCAACGGCGCGGCAGTCCTGGCCCGCGACCAGAATGTCGACATCCTTGCCGAAGCCGCGCGCAGCGGTCAGCGCCTTGGCGGTTGCCGGTGCCAACGCCTTGTTGTCGTGCTCGGCAAGCAGAAGGACCGCCATCTACAGCACCCCCGCTTCGTTCTTCAGCTTGTCGACGAGGCTCGCCGCGTTGTCGACCTTGACGCCGGCCTCGCGTGCCTTCGGCTCGGCGATCGAGATCACCTTCAGGCGCGGTGCGATGTCGACGCCGAGCGTCTCCGGCGTCGTCTCCTCGATCGGTTCTCTTCTTCGCCTTCATGATGTTCGGGAGCGAGGCATAACGCGGATCGTTGAGCCTGAGATCCGTGGTGATGACGGCGGGCCTGTTGAGCGTCAGCGTCTCGAGCCCGCCATCGACCTCGCGCACGACCTTCACCTTGTCGCCGGCAAGCTCGATCTTCGAGGCGAAAGTGCCTTGCGGCCAGCCGAGGAGCCCTGCGAGCATCTGGCCGGACTGGTTGCAGTCGTCGTCGATGGCCTGCTTGCCCATGATGACGAGGCCGGGCTGCTCCTGCTCGACGATCGTCTTGAGCAGCTTCGCCACCGCGAGCGGCTCGACGGTGGCGTCGGTCTTTACGAGAATCGCACGGTCGGCGCCCATGGCGAGCGCCGTGCGCAGCGTGTCTTGCGATTTCGTGCTGCCGATCGAGACGGCGACGACCTCGGTCGCCTCGCCACGCTCCTTGATGCTGACGGCCTCTTCGACGGCGATCTCGTCGAAGGGGTTCATCGACATCTTCACATTGGCAAGGTCGACTCCGCTGCCGTCCGACTTGACGCGGACCTTGACGTTGAAATCGACAACCCGTTTCACGGGAACGAGAATTTTCATGCGGCCCAACTTCCCCGCACGCTAACGACCCCCCTTAGCCGGCCATCTCGCAACTGCGAAATGGCGCCGAACGTAATGCCGCACCTGCCGCAAGTCAATGGTTTCCAGGCTTTCCGGGGGCTTTTAGGCGCCTCCCCGGGTCTTGTCGAAGAGGATTACACCGCGCCGCCGCATGAACAAGATCAGGGTGGCGCCGGCCACGAGGCCCCCGATATGGGCCCACCAGGCGACGTTCTCCTCGGTTTCGACAAGCAGGCTCGCGAATTGGGCAAGGATCCAGATGCCGAGCGCCCAGGCCGCCGTGATCCTGATCGGGATGCGCCAAAGCGCCAGCACCCAGACCTTAACCTTGGGATGCAGAATGAAGTAGGCGGCGATCACACCCGCCACGGCGCCCGAGGCCCCGATCAGCGGCAGCTCCGACTCCGGCAGCATCCAGGCATGCACCGCCGCCGCGAAGATCCCGCACATCAGATAGAACATGATGAAGCGGAGATGGCCCATCGCATCCTCGACATTGTCGCCGAACACCCAGAGGAACAGCATGTTGCCGATCAGATGCA
Source organism: uncultured Alphaproteobacteria bacterium (assembly GCA_963832515.1). Lineage (GTDB taxonomy): Bacteria > Pseudomonadota > Alphaproteobacteria > Rhizobiales > Methyloligellaceae > Methyloceanibacter. Next base: position 41,812 of record CAWHUE010000001.1, on the reverse strand, counting down.
GCCACCCGCCATGCAGGAACATGTACGTGATCAGCGTGAAGCGCTCGGGCATGAAGGCGCCCGAGGCGAATACCGTGCCGGCGTCGGAACCGCCTTCCATCAGCTTCGCCGGAATCACGGCGAAGGCTGCGGTATTCTCCTCGTCGAGCGGGATGACCCAACCGGTCTGGAAGACGACGAAGATCGCGACGTTGAGGAGGATCAGCCCCACCGTGACGTATTGGAAGTCGATCCGCTTCAGCGGGTTCGTGTCATGCAGGGGGACAAACACGGATACACCATCTTCACGTCAGCGGTTCTTGCCCGGCACCCAAGTCACGTCGGCCTTGCCCTTGTCGTTGGCGAAGCGCGCCGCCACGAACAGGAAATCCGACAGCCGATTGATGTAGCGGATCGCCGCATCGCCGATGGGCTCGTCAGGCCTCGCCGCCAATGCCACCATCAAACGCTCGGCGCGGCGTGAGATGGTGCGCGCGAGATGTAGGAAGGCCGCCGCCTGCGTGCCACCCGGCAGCACGAACGAGCGCAACGGCTGCAGCTCAGAATTCAGCGCATCGATCTCGGCTTCCAGGCGCTTGACCTGCGTATCGGTGACCTGCAAGCGCCCGCGCTCGTCCTTGGTGTCGTCGGGAAAGCAGACATCGGCGCCGAGATCGAACAGATCGTTTTGGATGCGCGCCAGCATCTCGTCGAGCACGGCGCTGTCGCGCGTATGCAGTCGGGCGAGCCCGACGGCCGCATTGGTCTCGTCCAGCGTCCCGTAGCACTCGACGCGCAAATCGTATTTCTTGACGCGGCGGCCCGAGCCGAGCCCGGTCGTACCGTCATCGCCGCTGCGCGTATAGATCTTGCTTAGGACAACCATCGCTAATCCGCCCTCGCCGAGAGCCCGCATATTTGCGCCGCTTTGAGACTAGCGTATCGCGAGCCCTGGACCGGTCAAGCCTCCCTGATTGGCCGCGCCTACCGGCCGGACAGATAGATCACCGCCATGACGATGATGATCGCGATGAACTGCAGGATCACGCGCCAGCGCATCAAGGTCTGACTGAGATTTGAGCTGCCGCCCCTCAGCATGTTCCAAAGCCCAATGCCCAGCACGATGGCCACCGCGGCAAGCGCGAACGGAAGGATGGTGCGAAGCACGGATTCCATGGGCGTCCCCCAGCTTTGGCCTGGCCATTCGACCTAACGCTGATGGCCCGGCGCTAGTTGCGTGCCGCAAGCGCATCGAGCGCGCGCGTCGGCAAGAGACGCCGCAGCAGCGCCGCAGCATAGGTGGGCAGAGTGACATAATATCGGGCTTTTGGCTTGCGGCTTTCGACCGCGTGCACAAGCTTCGCCGCGACCGCCTCGGGTCCGAGCTTGAAGGTCTGGTCGCCACCGGCCTCAAGCCGCGCCAGGCGTTCCCGATAGATCTCGCGATGATGCGAGTTTTCGAGGTCGATATGACGGCGATAGGCCTCGAGCGCGGTTTCCAGGAACCGGCTCCTGATCGGTCCGGGCTCGATCAGCACCACATGGATGCCGGAGCCCCCGAGCTCGATCCTGAGCGCATCGGCGAGCGCCTCGACAGCGAATTTCGAGGCGCAATAGGCGCCGCGGTACGGCGCCGAGACGAGGCCGAGCACCGAGGAGCAGAATACGATGCGGCCGTGCCCTTGCGCCCGCATCGCCGAGATCAGCCGTGCGGTCAGGTCGTGCCAGCCGAAGACATTGGCCTCGAACTGGGCGCGGAGCACGTTGGGCTTCAGGTCTTCGACCGCGCCCGGCTGGCCGTAGGCGCCGTTGTTGAACAGCGCATCGAGTCTGCCGTTGGTGGCCGCGAGAACCTGCTCTGCAGCCTCGGCGATCGAGGCGGGCTCCGCATAGTCGAGATAAAGACTCTCGACGCCCTCCCCATCCTTGAGGCGCGCGATGTCCTCCGGCTTGCGCGCCGTGGCGAACACGCGCCAGCCCCGCGCCTTCATCTCCCGCGTTGACGCCAAGCCGATGCCCGACGAGCAGCCGGTGATGAGGATGGAGCGCGCGCCCATCAGCTGAGCATAAAGAACGCGAAATTGAGCGCGGTCGCGTAGAAAACCCGGAGCGCGAGCGGAACGAGCAGCAGGGCGGCGATCCGGCTCAGGCGGTCGAACATAACGATGGTGATGACGAGGGCGATCAGCAGCGCCATGATCACCGCGAGCCCGAACGCCGGATTGTGTAGCCACAAGAACGCGTAAGACCAGAGCACGCCAAGCGCGAGCTGGATGAAGAACCAGATGAAGGCGAGCTTGCGATCCTCGTCCTTGCCCAGCGCCTTCCAGGCGAGCCAGGCCGAGACCGCCTCATGGCGTAGAGGATCGGCCAGACGATGGTGAAGGCGCGGTTCGGCGGCTCGAAGCCGGGCTTCTGCAGCGTCGCGTACCAATCGAGATTGGGCCGACGTGAGCAGCCCGCCCGCCGCGAGCGCTACGAGGCAGCCAAGCACGGCGATGATGGGGATGGCGCTGGAACGGCTCGGGTCGTTTGCGGTCATCATCGGCACCTCCCGTTTTGCGGGCGATCAATCTTCCAGCAGGCGCCGCGCGATGACATGCGCCTGGATCTCGGCGGCGCCCTCGAAGATCGACAGGATGCGCGCGTCGCAGAGCACGCGGCTGATCGGATATTCGAGCGCGAAGCCGTTGCCGCCGTGGATCTGCAGCGCGTTGTCGGCGGCGGCCCAGGCGATGCGCGCGGCAAGCAGCTTGGCCATGCCGGCTTCGAGATCGCAGCGCTTCCCCGCATCCTTCTGGCGCGCGGCGGAATAGGTGAGCTGGCGCGCGAGCAAAATCTCCGCCGCCATCATCGCGAGCTTGTCCGACACGCGCGGGAAGGCAATGATCGGCTTGCCGAACTGGTTGCGCTCCATCCCGTACCGCAAGCCGAGATCGAGCGCCGATTGCGCGACCCCGATCGCCCGCGCCGCGGTCTGGATACGCGCGGCCTCGAAAGTCTGCATGAGCTGCTTGAAGCCCTGGCCCTCGACCCCGCCGAGCAGGTTGGCGGCCGGCACCTCGAAGCCATCAAAGGAAATGTCGAACTCCTTCATGCCGCGATAGCCGAGCACCTCGATCTCGCCGCCCGACATGCCCTTGGCCGGGAACGGATCCTCAGCGGTGCCGCGCGGCTTGGGTGCCAAGAACATCGAGAGCCCGCGATAGCCCTTCTCGTTCGGATCGGTGCGCGCGAGCACGGTCATGAGGTTGGCGCGAGCCGCATGCGTGATCCAGGTCTTCTGCCCGGTGATGCGGTAGACGTCGCCGTCACGCACCGCGCGCGTGGCGAGCGACGCGAGGTCGGAGCCGATGTTCGGCTCGGTGAACACCGCCGTCGGCAGCACTTCGCCTGACTGCGATCTTCGGCAGCCATTCCTGCTTCTGCGCATCGGTCCCGCCGTTCAAGATCAGCTCCTCGGCGATCTCCGACCGCGTGCCGAGCGAGCCGACGCCGATATAGCCGCGTGACAGCTCCTCGGAGACGACGCACATCGCCTCCTTGCCGAGGCCGAGCCCGCCATAGTCCTCCGGCAGCGTCAGCGAGAAGACGCCAAGCTGGGCCATCTGCGCGATGAGCGGCAGCGGCACATACTCGTCCTTGAGATGCCATTCATGCGCGTGCGGCACGACCTCGGCTTCCGAGAAGCGGCGCATCTCGTTGCGGATGTCCTCGTAGGTCTCCTCGAGCCCCGGATCGCCGAAATTGGCGGCGGCGGCGCTCTGCGCGTGCCTGATCAGCTCGACCACGCGCGCGCGCGCCGCCGGCGAATTCGCCTCGATCAGCGCGCGCACCTCGGCCGTGAGGAAATTTTTCATGTCGGCGTCCGTAAGGCCAAGCTCGTGCGAGCGTACGATCTCGTTCTGGCTCATCACCACACCGCCCGCGAGTTGCGCGAGATACTCGCCGGCGCCGATCTCAGCGAGCAGCGCCTCCATCTCGCCGAAGCGCCCCTCCCCCTCGATCCGCCGCGCATAATCGGCAAGCTCGCGAATCGCTTGCGCATAGGTCGCGAGGAAGGCAAGCCCGTGAGCCGCGTGCTGCTCGCGCTCAAGCGCTTCGTTGTCGACCTTGCCGCCCACGGCGACCTTGGCGCGCACGGCCTCGATGGCGCGGTCGCGCAGCATCAACGCCGCTTGCGCAGCGGCTTCAAGTTGGGAAATCAGCTCGGCGGAATTCGGCGCCCCACGCTCCGTCAGGGTCTCTGCGGCGGTCAAGGTCTGCTCCTTTATGCAAGCCCGTTCGATCGGGCACGAAGGAAGCGTGCCGCGCCGCGCAAGTCAAACCTGAATTCGAGGCTGCCGGCGGTCAGTTGGCCCTGAGGTCGTCGACCACCGTCTCCTGCACGACGCCGGACCAGCTCCGCTCGGCCGGGGCGTCCGGCTCAGGCGCGGCGCTCGGCTCGGCGGCGAAGATGCCGTCAGTCCGCGTGGCCGTGAGCTCGATGGATTCAAGCGGCTTCAGCGCCGCCAGGAGCTCGTCGAGCTTGCCCATCGCGATGTAGTACTTGTTCAGCTTGAGCTGACGCTCGACATCGGCGCGCAGCTCGAAAATGGCCTCGATCAAATCCCGTTTGTGTGCTCATGACTTGCCCCCTCTGAAAACGCGGCTCGCGCCACGGTTGCAGCCCATTCTAGCGGGTTGCAGGCGCGAGCCGACCCATCACGAAGCAAGAACGGAGGGAGGTGAGAGTGGGTTCCCGAATTTCCACAAGCTCGTCATTCCGGCGCAAGCGGGGATCCAGTAATCCCTGGTCGGAGACCATTGGTTACTGGGTTGCCCGGTCAAGCCGGGCAATGACAATCGTAGGGGACGGCCAACGAAAGTACTACGCGCCGTGCATCTCGCGGCTTGCCTCGATCACGTCCTCGAAGGTGCGCAAGCCGGTGACCGGCGCGCTCACCAGCACGGCCATGTTCCCGGGGCGATGCTCGTTCTTCCACATGCGCATATGCGCTTTCGGGATCTGCTCCCAGGGGAAGACCTCGCTCATGCACGGATCGATGCGCCGCTCGACCACGAGCCGGTTGGCCTGGCTCGCCTGCATCAGATGCGCGAAATGCGAGCCCTGGATGCGCTTCTGGTGCATCCAGACATAGCGCGCGTCCATAGTGAGGTTGTAGCCGGTGGTGCCGGCACAGAACACGACCATGCCGCCGCGCTTCACCACGAAGCAGGACACGGGGAAGGTCGACTCGCCTGGGTGCTCGAACACGCATGTCGACATTCACCCCCTTGCCGGTGACGTCCCAGATCGCTTTGCCGAACTTGCGGACTTCCTTGTTCCACGCGTCGTATTCGGGCGTGCCGACCGCCGGCATCTGCCCCCAGCAATTGAAGTCCTTGCGGTTGATGACGCCCTTGGCGCCGAGCGACATGACGAAGTCGCGTTTCTCTTCGTCGGAGACGACGCCGATCGGCGCTCGCGCCCGACGTGGCGCAGAGCTGCACGGCCATCGAGCCGAGACCGCCGGAGGCGCCCCACACGAGAATGTTGTGGCCGGGCTTCAGCGTGTGCGGCCGGTGGCCGAACAACATGCGGTAGGAGGTGGCCAGCACCAGCGTGTAGCAGGCGGCTTCCTCCCAGGTGAGATGCTTCGGGCGCTCGAGCAACTGGCGGTCCTGCACGCGACAGAACTGCGCGAACGATCCGTCGGGCGTCTCGTAGCCCCAGATGCGCTGCGAAGGAGAGAACATCGGATCGCCGCCGTTACATTCCTCGTCGTCTCCGTCGTCCTGATTGCAGTGGATGACGACCTCGTCGCCCACCTTCCAACGCTTCACCTTCGAGCCCACCGCCCAGACGATGCCGGACGCGTCGGAGCCGGCGATGTGATACGGATGCTTGTGGCCGTCGAGCGTGGAAATCGGCTTGCCGAGCGAAGCCCACACGCCGTTGTAGTTCACGCCGGCCGCCATCACGAGCACCAGTACGTCGTGGCTGTCGAGCGTCCAGGTCGGCACAACCTCGACCTGCATGGCCTCGTCGGGCGGCCCGTGCCGCTCCTTCCGGATCGCCCAGGCGTACATGCTCTTCGGCACATGGCCGAGCGGGGGGATCTCGCCGATCTCGTACAGGTCTTTGAGTACCGGCGTTGCCGGCTCCACGGCAGCTAGCGACATCTCATTCATCCTGATTATCCCCCCGGCCAACTCTTGAGTCTGTTTTTGCGCTGCGGCAATTGTCTGTCATTCATCTCGGCACTGCAACATTTTTGCGGGAGGGACCCTTAACGCCGAACGACCCTACCGGCTCCAATCCAGCGCCTGGGATTGCCGTTGCGCCGGCGGGCCTCCCCTTGCGGGCAGCGACGGTTAGCAAAAACGGTAAGCCCTGCCCAGGTCTAAAAAAGCCTGCAAAACCTTGCTTATCAGCCCTTCGCCGGAACCCATCCCCAGCCGAGGCGTTTTGCTCTATGCCGGCGCGCACAAGCGGCAAAGCCAATCTCTGACAGTTCAAACAGAGCCGCACTGCCCGGCTTCCCAAGACAATTTTGAAGGAGACTCCTAATGAGACTGCACACGACACTGATGACCGCTGCCGCAGCGCTTGCTCTTGGCATGGGCCCGGCCCTTGCCGCTGACGAGGCGCCTGGCGCGTCGAGCGACATCACCATTGTCGAGCGCGATGCCGGCAACGCGCCTGGCAGCAACGTCGAGAACTCCGGCTCTAGCGAGAACCAGGGTTCGCTGTCGGCCCCTGAGAAGAATGCGCCCGACAACGCTCCCGGCACGACCGGCGGCATGAGCGACAATTCGTCCGCCAACGTCCCTGGCGCTGCTGCCGAGGGCGATGCCAAGACCGAGAATCAAGGCTCGCTGTCAGCGCCCGAGAAAGCCGATGCGAAGGAAGGCAAGCTCGATAGCGGGACGAAGACCTACTAAGCCCTTCCTTGTAGCGTAACTTCAAAGGCGGTGCTTGTTGGCACCGCCTTTTCTTTGCGCGCGGCCCATTTGACTTTTGGAGAGGAATGATCGCCTAAGGTTGCTCTCGGCCTTCCGGCATGCTGCAATGCGTGTCAAGCGAGCAGAACCATGAGCGAGAAGCCAACCAAGCGCGACAAGCCCTGGATGTTCCGCACCTATGCGGGCCACTCTACGGCCAAGGCGTCGAACGAACTTTATAGGCGGAACCTCTCCAAGGGGCAGACCGGTCTCTCGGTCGCCTTCGATCTGCCGACCCAGACCGGCTACGACTCCGACCACGTGTTCGCGCGCGGCGAGGTCGGCAGGGTCGGCGTGCCGATCTCGCCATCTCGGCGACATGCGGAGCCTGTTCGAGGGCATCCCGCTCGGCGAGATGAACACCTCGATGACCATCAACGCCACCGCGCCCTGGCTGCTCGCGCTCTATATTGCGCTCGCGGACGAGCAGGGCGTGGATCGCGCGAAGCTCACCGGCACGGTGCAGAACGACATTCTGAAGGAATACCTCTCGCGCGGGACTTATGTCTTCCCCCCCGCGCCATCGCTGCGTCTCATCAAGGATGTGATCGTCTACACGGCGCGCGAGGTTCCGAAATGGAACCCGACCAATGTCTGCTCCTACCATCTGCAAGAGGCGGGAGCGTCGCCGGTGCAGGAGCTTGCCTTCGCGCTCGCGACCGCCGAGGCCGTGCTGGATGAAGTGCGGAACTCGGGCGAAGTGCCGCCGGAGGAATTTCCGCACGTGCTGTCGCGCATCTCGTTCTTCGTGAACGCCGGCGTGCGCTTCATCACCGAAATCTGCAAGATGCGCGCCTTCGTCGATCTCTGGGACGAGATCGCGGAGCGTCGCTACGGCGTCGAGGACCCAGCGCTCAGGCGCTTCCGCTACGGCGTGCAAGTGAACTCGCTCGGGCTCACCGAGCAGCAGCCCGAGAACAACGTCTACCGCATCCTGCTCTCGATGCTCGCCGTCACGATGTCCAAGAAGGCGCGCGCGCGCGCCGTGCAGCTTCCCGCCTGGAACGAGGCGCTCGGCCTACCGCGGCCCTGGGACCAGCAATGGTCGCTCAGGCTGCAGCAGATCGTGGCCTACGAGACCGACCTGCTCGAGTTCGGCGACATCTTCGACGGGTCTGAGGTCATTGAGGCCAAAGTTGAGGCCCTGAAGAACGAGGCGCGCGCAGAGCTCAAGAAGATCCAGGAAATGGGCGGCGCGGTCGCCGCCATCGACTATATGAAGGAGGCGCTGATCGCGTCGAACGCGTCGCGCTTCCAGGCCATCGAGACGGGCGAGCAGGTTCTGATCGGCGTCAATGCCTATACCGAGACCGAGGCCTCGCCGCTTTCGGCCAGCGGCATCGAAGGCATCCAGACCGTCGGCGAGGCGGTCGAGATCGAGCAGGTCGCGGCGCTACAAGCCTGGCGCCGCGACCGCGACGAGAGGGCGGTGCAGAAGACCCTGGTCGATCTCAAGGAGGCGGCTGCCGAAGGCCGCAACATCATGCCGCCCTCCATCGAAGCGGCTAAGGCCGGCGTCACCACCGGCGAATGGGGCCAGGTCTTGCGCGAAGTGTTCGGCCAATATCGCGCGCCGACCGGCATCCACGCCAAGCACAAGGTCGACGAGGCCCGGCTAGAAGAGGTGCGTGAGATGGTCCGGCAGGTATCAGGCAGGCTCGGCCGCCCGCTGACTTTCGTCGTTGGCAAGCCCGGCCTCGACGGCCATTCGAACGGCGCCGAGCAGATCGCCGTGCGCGCCACCGATGTCGGCATGGAGGTCGTCTATGACGGCATAAGATTAACGCCGGCCGAGATCGTGCAGCAGGCCAAGGACGCAAAGGCGCATGTCGTGGGCCTGTCGATCCTGTCAGGGTCGCATGTCTCGCTCGTGCGCGAGGTGATACAGCGCCTGCGCGAGGCGGGCATGGGCGACGTGCCGGTCGTGGTCGGCGGCATCATCCCGGCCGACGACGTGAACATCCTCAAGCAATGCGGCGCCTCGGCCATCTACACGCCGAAGGACTTCCAGCTCAACGACATCATGGCCGGCATCGTGAAGCTCGTCGATACGAAGGCTGCCGTGCTTGCCGAGCAGACCGTCCCGGTCCCGCCGCTTCGCCAGCGCGAAAAGGTCCCGCTCTCATCCTCATAATGGCGCGTCATCGCCGGGCTTGTCCCGGCCATGGCGGTTCACTGGTCGAGTCCATGACGAATAGTCGCTGATGCTTCGCAATCTGGGGGACCACCATGAACATTCGCTTGTCGTCGCCGCGGCGCGAGACGTTCCTCGGCTCGATCGTCATCGCCATCCTGGTCGTGCTCGGCATGATCGTGCCGTTGCCGTTCTTCTTCTCGGGCTATGCGCTCGGCCTCTTGCTGATCGCCTACCTGATCCTGCTGGCCGGCGTGCTGCTGGACAATCTCTAGCGGTCGGCGCGGGGCGGATCAGCTCGCGAGCGTCGCGGGCTCGCTAGCCTCTGACGGCGGGAGGAAGGCTGCGAGCGCCGCATATAGCTCGCGCCCGCGGATCGGCTTCAGCACATAGGTGTCCATGCCGGCCGAGAGGTAGTTGCCGCAATAGCTCTTCATGCTGTTGGCGACGACCGCGACGATCGGCACGCTGGCCGACGGGCCGCTCAGCGCACGGATGCGTTTGGTAGTCTCCATGCCGTCGAGATCGCGCATTGCCGTGTCCATCAGCACGAGTTCGTAGTGCTTCTCGGCGAGCGCAAGGATCGCCGCGCCACCCGTGCCGACCATCTCGTGGGTCAAGCCGAACTCGTCGAGATAGGCCGCGATCAGCATGCGGTTGACGCTATTGTCCTCGACCACGAGCACATGGCCCGATAACGGCGGTTGTGGCGTTTCCTTGGCGGGGCCCTGCGGCGCCGATGCGAGCCGCGCGGGATCGACCGGCACGGTGACCCAATAGAGGCTGCCTTTCCCGACCGCGCTCTCGCAGCCCATCTCGCCGCCCATCAGCCCGACAAGCTTCCGCGCGATGGAAAGCGCGAGCACGTTCTCGGCGGGATGCTCGGCGCCGGCACCGTTCGGCTGGAACAGAGCGGCGCGCGCGTCCTTGTCGAGGCCGCTGCTCGTGTCGGTCACGTCGAAGCGGAGCACGATGCGCCTGCCGTCCTCGTTGGCGCTGGCGTAGAGCCGCACCACGCCTTCATCTGTCAGCCTGAGCGCGTTGTCGATCAGCGCTGCGAGGACTTGGCGAATGCGCGCGGGGTCGCCCACGACGAAGCCCGGGCAGTTGGCGCCGACATCGACGCCGCTCGTGAGGCCCTTCTCGTTCGCGCGCGCCTGAAGCGTGAGCGCGACGCCCTGCACGAGCTCGTGCATATCGAAAGGCGTGGGCTGAAGCTCGAGCCGCCCCGCATCGAGCTTCGAGAAATCGATCACTTCGTCGATGACGCCGAGCAGGCTCCGCGCCGAATGCTGCAGCGTCTCGGTGTAATGCTGCTGGGTCGGGTCAAGCGGGCTTCCGCGCAAGAGCTCGCCGAGCGCAATCACCGCCTCGAGCGGCGTGCGCAGCTCGCGCCCAATCGTCGCGATCAGCTCGGACTTGGCCCTGTCGGCAGCCTCGGCCGCTTCGCGCGCCTGGCGCTCGGCATCGAGCTTGTCGACAAGGCCCTGGATCTGCCCGAAGAGATCGTCAGGCCGGAAGTCTTCAGGTTGCATGGCGGGATGCCCGAACTCCTTACGAGCGGGCATCATTGCAGCCATGACTTAAGACTCGGCTAAATTCGCTTGGTTAACGCGCAGCTAAGTTGCGGGAAGCGCGCGAAAAATCGGTGGCTGTCGATCGCGCGGGGTCTCGGAACGGTTAACGCGACACAATGACCTTGCCGCTGAACTTCCTGGCCTTGTGCTCGATGATTGACCTGCAAGCGCACGAGGCCCCGACTTGCGTGTCGGGCTCGACCTCGCAGAACCCCGTGACGCCCTTATTGCGCCATATGCAGAGGAGCTTTTGCGTCTTCGCGGCGGGTTCGTTCGAGGCCTTGGGGCCGCCGGCGGCGGGCATCATTCACAGTGCTTGGCACGGCCTCGTTGGGCGAGGCTTGGCTCTCGCCGTTTTCCGCCTGCGCGGGCCCGCCAGCCACGACAATCAGGATCGCCCCGGCCAAAGCCCAGCCCAGCCTGAGCTTCGAACGCGAACCGGTTTGACGGAGATCGGGCATATCGGGTCCCTTAGACTGTGCCGTTCCAAGCGCCGCGCAACACCCGGCCAAGAGCAGGCGATAGTACCGCAACCGCGCCGCTGCCGCACGGCCGGATATTGCTGTAATAGTCCTCGGGTCTTTGCGAGAAAAGCCGCATCATCGTCTGCTCTTGCACCATGATCACGTCGAAGGACGTGGCGGAGGCCGTGTCCGCCTTGCGCACCAAGGACCCGTTCGTGGTTCTGACCCCCGGGCTCATCTATCGCCAGCTCGGGGTGCGGCCCTCCTGCGGGAGTTGCCTCCCCCTGATCACCAAGCTGATGGTCGGCTATGACGAGGAGGGGCCGAGGTCGGCTGCGTCCATACCGCACCGGTCACCTATCGAGGAGTCCCTAGCGGCAGTAGCAAGAACCGTTCATGATCGTACCGAAGGTTGAGAGGAGACTGGGCAAATGAAGGGCAATCCTAGGGTCATTGAATATCTCAACAAGGCGCTGACCAGCGAGCTGACGGCGGTGAACCAATATTGGTTGCACTACCGGCTGCTCGACGACTGGGGCTTCACGCGCCTTGCCAAGAAGGAGCGCGAGGAATCCATCGAGGAGATGCATCACGCCGACAAGCTCGTGACCCGCATCATCTTCCTCGAAGGCTTCCCCAATCTGCAGCACATCGATCCCCTGATGATCGGCCAGAACATCCAGGAGATCCTCGAATGCGACCTGAAGGCCGAATACTCCGCCCGCGCGCTCTACATGGAAGCGCGTGCCGCCTGCCGGAAGGAAGAGGACTACGTGACGATGGACCTGTTCGAGGAGCTGCTCGCCGACGAAGAGGGCCACATCAATTATCTGGAGTCGCAGCTCAATCTCCTGAAGGACATCGGCATCCAGAATTACGGCCAGCTCAACGCCCACTCCGCCGACGAGATTCCGGAGGAAAGCGCTTGAGTGTTTCAGTCGCGCGCCACGTGACATGGCGCTGATCGACGGACCGAGTCTGCCGCCGGCCGCGGGCGGCGCCGCGCGGCAGATCGTCGTGTTCCTGCACGGCTACGGTGCCGACGGTAACGACCTCATCGGCTTGGGGCGCGAATGGGCGCGCGACCTGCCGCATGCGGCCTTCGTCTCCCCGCATGCGCCGGAGCCTTGCGGCAGGGCGCCGATGGGCCGGCAATGGTTCAACCTGAGCTTCCGCGATCCGGGCGAGCTCGAGCGCGGGGTGAACCGCTCAGGGCCGGTGCTCGAGGCGTTCCTCGACGCGGAGCTCAAGCGCCACAGCCTGCCGGCAAGCGCGCTGGGGCTCGTCGGCTTCAGCCAGGGCACGATGATGGCGCTCGCCGTGGGCTTGCGCCGCAATCCTTCGCCCGCGGCGATCGTCGGCTATTCCGGCGCGCTGCCGACCGCCGAAGCATTGCCAAAGGACCCGGGCAAGGCGCCCGCCATCCTGCTCGTGCATGGCGACATGGACGAGGTGATCCCGCTCGACGCCATGCTGATCGCCCGCGAACAGCTTGCCGCCGCCGGCCTTCCCGTCGAGTGGCACATCGCCCAAGGCATCGGCCACGGCATCGACGGCGAGGGCCTGCGGCTTGGCGGCGCGTTCCTCAAGCAGGCCTTCGCCGCTGCGGCTTCTGTTCGCTGATCCCCTAACCGCGCAAAATGTCATGCCGCGACAAGCGGCATCCCGTAGCGCAGTCCGAAGCCGAGAATCCTGGATCGCCCGGGCCTTCGCCCCGCCGAGGATCTGATATCGAACCGACCTCAAGGCTGGCCCGCAGCGGGTCAGTGGCATGACAAAGTCCGGACGGGTGGGAATGCCCAAGACATTGCACCCATGATCACAGCATCTAGGGCCCTTCACATTCCGGACATGCCCTTATAGTATGCGGCGCCAAGGAGGACGGTCCCGAGTGCGACGGGCGTAAACTTAGGAATTTGTCGCCTTGAACGTCGCAACCGCAACGGCCGCTCCCGGCACCTTTCCGGCGCTCGTGCTGAACGCCGACTACCGGCCGCTCTCCTATTACCCGCTTTCGCTCTGGGGCTGGCAGGACGCGGTGAAGGCCGTATTCCTCGATCGCGTCAACATCGTCTCCGAATACGACCGCGCGGTCCGCTCCCCCTCCTTCGAGATGAAGCTGCCGAGCGTGGTCTCGCTTAAGAGCTACATCAAGCCGGCGCTCTACCCGGCCTTCACGCGGTTCAACGTTTTCTTGCGCGACCGCTTCACCTGCCAATATTGCGGCGACGACGAGGACCTCACCTTCGACCATCTCGTGCCGCGCTCGCGCGGCGGCCTGACGCGCTGGGAGAACGTGGTCACGGCCTGCGCGCCCTGCAATCTGATGAAGGGCGGCAAGCTGCCGGCCGAGGCGCATATGCACCCGGCGCAGAAGCCCTACCGCCCGACCGTGTTCGAGCTGCACCGCAACGGCCGGCTCTTCCCGCCGAACTATCTGCACGAGAGCTGGGTCGACTATCTCTACTGGGATACCGAGCTCGAGCCGTAACCGCGCACGGCTATCGTGCTTTCGCCGCCGCAACCTTCAAGCCGATCGTCTTGATGACCTCGCTAGCGTGCCGGTATAGGTCTCGTTCAGGACCTCGGTGCCTGCGCCTTCATAGGCCAGGCGTCGCTCGGGCGATGCCTTGTTCAACAGCTCGGCAACTTGCTTCAGGGTTGCGCCGTTCAGACAGACTTTCACCTCTGTGGACTCCCTCAGCTTGAACGCGTGCTCGCTCTTGGCCGCGTCGCTGTTGAGATCGACGACCATCCGCGCCAACATCGCAGGCGCGTCGACCCAGCACACCGAACAATCCGAATAGCAAATGATCGCGCAGGGGCTATCGACCGATACACCGCACATTGAGCAGCACATGGGAGGCCTCCCTTTGACGTCGCAAAGGGCAAGCCTAGCACATGGCGGTTCGGGCGGACCGCGTAACGCGAATCGCGTTGTCAGCGCGGTTAACCATGCGGCCGACGTTCAATCAGCGCTTCCGCGCCGCACCCCAGGCTGCCACGCCCGCCAGGAAGGCTGAGGCCACAGCGTTCCATCCCGCGAAGGACAGGCCGAGGAACCGCCAAGCGGCCTCGTCGCAGCGGATCACCTGCGCGTTGGCGAGTTGCTCGGCGACGCTGAGCGCGCCGAGATCGGATGCGGCGCCGGCCGCGCAGGTGTCCGGCCCGAGCCACCATTTCCACTCGACGCCGGAATGATAGACGCCGAGCCCCGCATTCACGAGGAATGCGACGGCGATCGCGATGAGCAAAGCGCGCGCGACGCTCGTGGTATGGCCCTGGGCGAAGAAGAAGGCGAGCGCGCTCGCCGGCACTGCGAAATAATAGGCGTAGCGCTGCTGCAGGCAGAGCGGACACGGCGCATAGCCGCCGAGATGCTCGAAGGCAAGCGCGGCGAGAATAGTGGCCAGCGCCACCACGAACACCACGGCACTCGCGGTCCTTACGGGCCGAGGGCCTTTAGCCAGCACCGGTTTCGAAACTGCGTCCATCTCAGAACGCATACTTGGCGATGAAAAAGCCGCCGACAATGGCTACGAGAAAGCTGGTCAAGACCAAGGTCAAGCGCTTCTCGATGAACTCGCGCACCGGTTCGCCGAAATAGCGGAGCAGCTCGGCGACCAAAAAGAAGCGCATGCCGCGGGTGATCATCGACAGCAGCACGAACATGAAGAAGTCGTAGCCGGCGAAGCCCGAGGCGATCGTCACGATCTTGTAGGGGATCGGCGTCATGCCCTTGATCAGGATGATCCACGCGCCCCATTCGGCGTAGGCCGCTCGGAACGCCTCGACGCTGTCGCCGTAGCCGTAGAGCGAGATCAGCCAATGCCCGACCGTGTCGTAAAGGAAGGCGCCGATGAAATAGCCCAGGATGCCGCCGAGCACCGAGGCGATGGTGCAGACCAGCGCAAAAAGCCGCGCCTTTTGCGGCTGGGCGAGGCACATCGGCACCAGGATGACGTCGGGCGGAATGGGGAAGAACGAGCTTTCCGCAAAGGAGACCGCGGCAAGCGTCGGCAGCGCCTGCTTGCTCTCGGAAAGCTTGATGATCTTGTCGTAGAGGTCCCTCAGCATCGCGACCTGCTTAGCCGGGCGCCAGACCCTTGTCCATGGGACGAAACCGGGAACCGCCCCGCCGTGCCGCGCTTTGCTGACAGGCCGCTCGTAGAAATAGGCGTAAGCCACGAACAGCCAGACGTAAGCGTCGCTACGCGACGATCAACATCGCCGCGCCTTACTACGCGCTCGCCTTCGCCGCGCAAGCCGTGCTGCTGCTCGTGATCGGCGGCGCCGCCGGTAAGCTCACCTTCGCGCAGCGTCACGGCTGGGTCAGGCGCGCGGGGCTTGCGCTCTTCCTGTTCGAGCTTGGCGTTCATCCGCTGGTCGGGCCTCTGCTCGGACGGTCGTGTGGCGCGATCGAGCTGTTCGGCATCGCCCCCGACCCGACCGTGCTCGCTACGCTCGGCCTCCTGCTTGCCGCCGACCGGATGCGCTTCGAAATGTTCGTCATTCCGCTGCTCTGGTGCACCGTCACGGGCGCGACCTTGCGGACCATGCAGGCGCCGGACGCGTTCCTCATGCCGGCCATAGGCCTGCTCGCGCTCGGTCTTTCGCTTTACAAGACGCGAACGCGGGGCCCGCGGCCGCCAGTTGACCGGGCACGGGCCTTACCCCATGTTCCGCCCCTAGCCCCAGTGGCGGAATGGTAGACGCGACAGACTCAAAATCTGTTATCCGCAAGGGTGTGCTGGTTCGAGTCCGGCCTGGGGCACCAATGAGTTAAGCCGATCACATTCCAAGCAGAGAATTGTACCGGCTAACACTCGGCTAACAGCTCCTTTCCGAAGCGCGGCGCCGCGTAAAATCTCTCCCAACTTCCGCCGCCATGAGCCGACCTGCCAGGCATGGCTCGCCTTGACACCAGCCCTGACCAGCGCCCGAGGCGCGTGCGCGCCGTCAGCCCGGCCGATCAGGCGCGCGTCGATCCGAGCCGCGATGAAGACCACGAGCTTCGCCTGCTCGTCGGCGACGAGGTGTTCGCTGAAATGACCCGCGGCCGCCGCGCCTTTAGATTGTCCCCACCTCAATGGGCTGCGGCAGCGGGCGTCGCGACGCTTTATGAGACTGATTCCCCCCTGCAACCATGCTGGCGGTACGGGCCTAGATGGCTCGGGCTTCGGCTCGTTCTTGCTGTGGCCCGCGTCACGCCGCCGATTATCAGGCGCAGCGCAGTCGGTTTTCTCGGTCTAGCCATGTCCCATTTTCATCAGCATTCTAAAAGCGAAACGGCCCCCACCGGTCTTTCCGATGCGCGCCTGGAGCGAGACAACCCCCGGGGGCACGGGAACTCCGAGCGCCTTTGCTCCGTTTCCCCGACAGCATCGGAGGAATGATCCAATGTCCGAACTCGTCCGAAGCGACCGAGCCGGTTTCGCGGCAGGGAGTCTTATGGCCATCCTGTTGTTCAGCGCCATTTGTCTAATCACGTTTGCCATGTAAAACGGGAACTGGCGCCGTCCGCATGACAATCAGCACGGGGGCTGCTCACAGGCCACAGCACGGCGAGCAGAACGAGCGCGACAGCCCACGCGGCAAGGGCCAATACCTCGCTAGTCATCGAGCACCTCCACGTCGAACGGGGTGCGCTTCATCGCCGCTGTGAGCACGCTTGCGCGTGAGGGGGCAGCGGCGATGATTTGAGGCGCGGGCCGCGCCTTGGAGGTCCTCGGCACCGCCCTGCTCGCGCTTGTGCTCGCGGTCTCCGCCTCGGCGCAGACCGAGCCCGCAACGCCTGATCCCGCGCCGCGCCCCGTGATCGAGGCGATCAAAGCGACGCCGGCGCCGCACTCCCCCGAGCAGGTCATTGTCGGCGCCTATGTCAACGACATCCAGCAGATCGATTTCAAGGCCAACAACTACATCGTCGATGTCTATGTCCGGTTCCGCTGGACCGATCCCGAGCTCAGTCCCGCCAAGACCATGGAGTTCATGAACCGCTTCGCCTCGGACTCCAATTCGCGGGAGGAGCTCTACGACGAGCCGCAGAAGATGCCGGACGGCAGCCTTTATGCCATCGTCCGCTAACAGGGTCTGTTCTCCACCAAGTTCAGCCTCGCGAACTATCCCTTCGACACGCAACATCTAAGAATCTTGATGGAGGATACCGTCTCCGGCGTCGACAGGCAGATCTACGTCCCGGATAGCGAAACCGGCGTGACCATGAATCCTGATGTCACGCTGCCAGGATTTACGGTCGGCATGCCCGCCTGGAACATCGTCGAGAACACCTATCCGACCAATTTCGGTGACTTGGCGCAGCCCGAGGCAGAGACCTATTCGCGCATCGTGCTGTCCATCTCGGTGACGCGTCCAGCCCTTGCCATGTCGCTGAAGACCTTCGTGCCGATCCTTTTGATCGTCGCCTGCGCGTCGTTCGTATTCTTCGTCCGCCCGCGCTATGTCGAGGGCCGCATCGGTCTCGGTATCACTGCGCTACTGACGCTCGTCGCGCTCCAGCTGACGGCAACCGCGTCACTGCCAGACGTCGATTATCTGACGATGCTCGATAAGATGTTTCTGCTGGCCTATCTGTTTATAATCATCACGCTCCGCCGCGTGGTGCTGACCTCATGGCGGGGCACCGACAAAAGGGCCGAGCTGCCATCTCGCGCGGCGACCACACCTGGGCCGCCATGCTGGTGACCGCCTAGTTCTGCTGGCGAATCTCGCTATCGCCTGGACGACGCTCGCCTGAGCCGGGTGCTGCTGCTTGAGGTCTTCGATCCAACGGGCAGCGGGCCCAAGGCGCTAACGGCTCAGCCAGCCAGCCCGGGGTCCGCTGCCCTGAACTCGCGATTAGTGCCTGAGGGACGCGGGCTTGCGCCGCTGAAGTCCCTTCTTGTACGCCCAGAGCCCGATCTCGATATCGTGCTCGTCGAGAATTCGCTCGCAAATGTCATTGTACTGATTGAGCAGTCGCGTTAACGGCGTGGCGGGCCGAAGAAAAGCCGGCGTACGCATCTCGACCGTCTCTTCCCATTGCTTCACGTGATACTCCGCCTCCCTTTCGACGTGGCCGCGCATTGCTGCGCTCATGGTCCCAAGCTCGCCATAGCCAAGCTCTCGCGCGATCAACGCGCAGATTTCGTCGAATTTCTTGTTCTTTTTGACATGGAGGAGTTCGCGTTTGGTCATCTTCGTTCCCTCATTCCTAGCGGGAGCGATCCATGCCTCCCAGCCTGCAAACAGCGAATCGGCGATTCGGGTTCCCTCCGATGCAGCGGTTTCTGACGCTGTTTATGATCCGATGAAATCCAGGCGACAGCCTACACCAGGTCGCGCCAGCTGCTCTCGCGCACGTCGACGCCGTAATACTCGGCCGCCGCCTTGATATTGGCGAAGGCGAGATCGCGGTCCGCGTCCGACACGCCCTCGACCTGGTCGAAGCGGGCGAGCGCGTTACGCACGTGGCTCGCGTCGGTCAATGGCTCCTTGCGCTGCCGGGGAAAGGCGAACACGCTGTCAGGCAGCTCGGCGCGATTGTGGATCACGCCTTCCTCTGTGTAGGGCATCCAGGTGGCTCGCATCGCATCGTTCCTCCATCGTCGCTTGCCAAGCCTCCTTCCCTGCCGGGCTCTTGGACGTCAGCCTCTGCGTTTGCGTAAGCGACTGACGTCGGGCACTTCCTCGCCGAGCGCCGTGGCGAGATCGATCTGGTGGTCCTGCTCCTGTACCAGGATCTCCCTGATCTGCTCGGCCAATGCGAACTCACCGAGCGCCTCGCACTGGCGGACGCGCTCTTGATAGTTGATGATGGTCTCGTTCTCGTTGTCGAGGTCGAAGCGCAGCATGTCGCGCGCCTTGGTCGAGGTCTTGACCGGCTTCGGTGTCACCGTCGGCATCTTGCCGAGATAGTCGATCTGGCGCGACAGCGTGAGCGCGTGCTGCAGCTCCTGATGCGCGTGCTCCTCGAGCTGCGCGGCGATGCTCATATATTCAGCGCCCCTCAGCACCTGCGAATAGACCACATAGGCGATGATCGCCTGGTATTCGCGTGCAAGGTCCTCATTCAACAAGTCCGCTAATTTTTCGCGTGTGACAGCCTGCCCAGCCATTGCCTTCCTCCCAGGTTACAGTCGAAACGGAGAGCGCGGGGTCGAAAAAAGCGCGCGTCACGGGGTTTTTCGATCCTCCGTCCTTAGCGCCTTTCGCTGGTCGAAAAAAGTTTATCGCGCCACTGATTTTGGCGCGATCACTCGATGAAGCCTTTAACCAAACCGGCGCGGGCCTCGGCTCCCGCGCCGCCGGCTCAATTACTTCTTGTGGGCCTTCTTCTTCCTGCGATCCACCTCAGCCTGGCTTACCTCGCCCGACTTGACGAGGGCGTTGACGCATCCATGCGACAGGCTCGCGCCGTGCCGGTCCATGCAGTTCCTGAGGGACGCCGTCTCTAGCCCGTATTCACCGCAGAACTTCTTGTAGTCAGCCTTGCAGCTTTTCTGCACGGCCTTGCTGTAGGCCGTTTCCGCCGCCTGCGCGGCGCCCGCGAAGCAGACGACCGAGAGAACGGCGACAAAGATTGCACGACAACTTTTCATCGATGAGGGCCTCCTTAAGTCCCAGCCAAACCTATCAGACAAGACGCTGCGCTCAAGCCCTCCGCATCTCTCGCGTGGCGTCCCTTTCGCAATACACAATATAGCGTGGCGGCGCCGCCACAGATGCCCTTGTCATTGCATTATCGCGCGCAGCTGTTGCCGCTTTGCACCACGCAAGCGGTCAGAGTTTCTTCCATTCGGCGGCGCCTAGCGGGCGGCGGCCACGTTGCCGCCGTAAATCCACCCGGTGCTCGAGGTCGCGGGATCGGTCGCCTGCACCCAGCCGCGCTTGCGCGTGATGGCGCGGAGCTTCGAGCCTTTGGCAACCACGGCTACAACCGATGCGCCGGACGAAGGCGCGGACCGCAGATTGACGTAGGCCGTTGCCTTGATCCAGCTCGCGTCGGCGGCATCTTCTGAAGGAGGCGCGGGCCGCCGGGTCGGCAATGGCATGGGCTCGGGCAGCACGGCGGAGGAATCGCTCCGCGTTTCTTCCGTGGCGACTGCTGCAAGGTCCTGGGCTTCATAATCAGTGCCTGTCGCAGCCGCTCCGAGCGGTTCATCGGGCACGGAAACTGCCAAAGACCCTGTCTGCTCCGTTTCCTGCAGATCAGCCACGGCCTCGCGCGGCAGCGCGGAGGTCATTTCGTCCGCTGCGATCGTGTCGCGCGCAGGCGGCGGAAGCAGGATCGGCGTCGTGACGACAGATCGAATGACGGGCGCTTGGGACTCTTGGGACTGTTCGGGCTGTTGCGGCGGCGGCTCCCCGACGCTCGGCCGCCTTGGCTCGATCCCGCCATACCAGAGGAGCGCGGCGAGAACGAGGTTCGGCACGAGTGCCACCGCGACCAGCGCCGCGGCGAGCGTGCGCGCGCCGGAGGCAAGCGCGAGCAGAGGTGGCGCGAGCGGACTTGCGGAAATCCGATCGTCGTCGCCTGGGGGCACGGATTCCGGACGCGGCGCGAATCGCTGCGCGATCTGCGAGGCCGTCGCATCTTCGGCGGGAAGCGCGCAATCCGCAGCATAGGCCTTGATGACCTCGAGCCGCTTCATGGGCACCGGTTGCGCTACGACGTGCCCGTTTCTGGGCGTGGCGCCCAACGTCAGAAGGCCGTTCAAGGAATTGAGTTTGTGGCTCTTGAGCCCAGCCAAGGCCCGCTTCGACGGCTGTGCGGATTCATCCATTGAGCTCCCCGCGAACTCCACAACACGCGATTGACTGGAACGCGCGAGGAAACGGCTTATGGACCCCGTGGAACTCGGCGCGGCACCTCGCAAGGGCGGCCGCGCTTACTCAAGCCGCAATCCCCACTTAACCACAAACGCTCGGGCGGCCGATCGGTTCCCTATTTGCCGCCATCGGGCTTGCGGCCCAGACGCTCGCGCAGCGGCTCGCTCGCCTCGTTGAGACAAGCGGCGGAGAGCGCGCGGAGTTCCGCGGCCTGGCTCGCGAAAGCCTGCATGCGCTTGTTGAAATAGGCCCATTGCAGCTGCGCGGCTTCGAACGGGGTGCGCGCCGAGGCCAGGCTCTTGGCATGGTCCAGCCCCGAGGCGAGGTTGACGCGCGCGATATCGAGCAGCTTGCGGTTGACAGCGACCGAGCCGCGGCCGGCGGCCCTAAACGATTGCTGCAGCGTCTCGGCGGCGCCCGCGAATGGATTCGCCGGAGCGGCCCAGGGGAGTGCGGGGATTGCGGGCGTCGCGGCTGGGTTGGCGGCGAAGGCTGCGAGAGCCGCGCCAAGCGGGGATTGGGGAGCGGTCGCGGTCGAAGCAGCGGTCTCAGCCGGAGCAGGCTTCGGCGTCTTCGCGGGCGACGCCTGCGCGGTCCGGACAGGCTGCGGCTTGGGCTTGGCCGGCGCGGGCTTCGGCTCGGCTTTCGCGGGAGTTGACGGGGATGGCGCGGGTTTCGGCTCGGCCTTGAGCGCCGAGGGTGCGGGCGCCTTGGGGGCCGGGCGTGGGATCGCGAGCTTCGGTGCCTGGGAAGCTGCCAGCGTGGCCTTGGCAACCGCGCGGGGGGCCGCGGGCTTCGGTGCCTGGGAAGTTGGCGGCGTGGCCTTGGCATCCGCGCGCGGGGCCGCGGGCTTCGCTGCAGGAGAAGCTGCCGGCGCAGCCTTGGCGGCGGGCGATACAGGTTTCGCCGCTTGCGCGCGGCGAACCGCTTCGGCAGCCTCCGCAACATGACGCGATGCGGGCCTCACGGGCGGCAACGGCGGAGTTGGCGGAGCGGCCTGCTCGCGGCGCGCGGGCTCAACCGCTTCGGCCGCGACGATCTTCTTCTTGGCGAGGATCTTGGCGGGCTTAGGGGCCGACTTCTCGGTCTTCTTTTCTTGCTTCTTGTGCGATGGCTTGGGGCGATCGGTCATGGCGTGCTCCTCAGCGGGTTCGTCGTGCGGCTAAGCGATACGAGGCGCACCCTCCGCGCAGGACTATCGGCGATTTCACCCCCTGACTCCTTTATTGTTGTCCATCAAACGCCCACCCCGCGGCCATTTTGCGGCGAAGGCATTCGTGTGAACACAAAAATGGTTGGCCGGGACAAGCCCGGCCATGACAGATTCACGTTGGATTTTAGTTGATTAGCTAGCCTCACATGCCCATCGCCGCCGCCTTGTTGAGCAGCGCTTCTGCCTGGCGGATGCTCGCGATGTCGATCAGGCGGCCGTCGAGCGACACAGCACCCTTGCCTTCCTTAGCCGCCTGCTCCATCGCAGCGACGATGCGCTTGGCCTTGGTCACCTCGGCCTCTGACGGCGTGAACACCTGGTTCGCGAGGTCGACTTGGCTCGGATGGATCGCCCATTTGCCCTCGAAGCCGAGCACGGCCGCGCGCTTGGCCGCCGCGAGATAGCCGTCCGGGTCCGAGAAATCGCCGAACGGCCCGTCGATCGGGCGCAGGCCATAGGCGCGGCAGGCGACCATCATGCGCGACAGCGCATAGTGCCACGGGTCGTTCCAGTAATAGGCGCGCGCGCTGCCGCTCTCGTCCTTGTCGGCGAGGATGCCATAGTCCGGGTGCGGCGCGCCGATGCCCATGGTGCGCGCGCGCGTCGAGGCCGCATAGTCGGCGACGCCGAAGCTCATCGCCTCGAGGCGCTTCGAGGCCTGCGCGATCGCCTCGACATTGGCCATGCCGAGCGCCGTCTCGATCAGCACCTCGAAGCCGATCTTCTTCTCGCGCTTCTTGTATTGCTCGATCTGCGTGACCAGCATGTCGATCGCGTAGACGTCTTGCGGCACGCCGGTCTTGGGGATCAGGATCATGTCGAGCCGCGGGCAGTTCTCGACCACATCGACCACGTCGCGATAGGCGTAATGCGTGTCGAGACCGTTGATGCGGATCATCATGGTCTTGGTGCCCCAGTCGAGGTCGTTGAGGCCCTGGACGATGTTCTTGCGCGCCTGCTCCTTGTCGTCCGGCGCGACCGCGTCTTCGAGGTCGAGGAAGATGATGTCGGCGCCGCCTTTGGCCGCCTTCTCGAACAGCGAGGGGTTGGACCCCGGCACGGCAAGCTCGGAACGGTGCAGACGCGGCGTGGCTTGCTGGATCAACGTGAAGCTCATGGGTACTCCCCTCCTGGTTTGGCCGGTCCTGGTTAGCCTGTGGCGCCGAGACCGGCGGCGACGGTGTTGATAGACAAAAGCAGCGCGGATTTGAACCGCTCGCGGTCGGCCTCGCGTCCAGACGCCTCGCGCTCGGCCCCTCTAAAGCGGCGCAGCAGCTCGACCTGCATGCGGTTGACCCCGTTGACGGCGGGAAGCCGGGCGGCAAGGCGCGCGCGATAGTCGGAGAAGCGCTCGGCGATCTCGGCCCCGCCGCTCACCTTCAGAACCATGTCGCGCGTGAGCTGCAGCTCCTGCTCGATCATCGGCAGGATGGCGTCGCGCACCGAAGCGTCCTCGACGAGGCTCGCATAGTCGCGCGCGATGTCGAGGTCGACGAACAGCAGCGTCTTCTCCACCTCGTCGATGATGAGCCGGAAGAGGCGCGAGTCCTCGAACATGCGCCGGAGCAGGGCGAGGCCCTCCTCCCCGCGCACCTCGATGAAATTCGCGAGCGCCGAGCCAACGCCGTACCAGCCGGTGACGATGTGGCGGTTCTGCGCCCAGGCGAACACGAAGGGGATGGCGCGCAGATCCTTGAGCGAGCGAGCGCCGAAGCGCCGCGCGGGCCGCGAGCCGATATTGAGCAGCGAAATCTCTTCGAGCGGGCTCGCCGCCTGAAAATAGGCGACGAGGTCCGGGTGGTCCATGAACACCGAGAAGGCGGCGCGTGAGGCGCCCGCGAGCGCCTCCATGGCATCGTCGAACTCTCGCTTCGGCTTCAGCGCCTCCTCGCGCTCGGATTTCAGTGCGTGCTCGAACACGCTCGCGGCGAGCAGCTCCATCTGGTAGAGCGCCGTGCCCTTGTTGGCATATTTGTAGGAGACCACCTCGCCCTGCTCGGTGACGCGGAACCTCCCGCGGATCGAGCCCGCCGGCTGCGCGGCAATGGCGCGGCCCGTCGGCGCGCCGCCGCGCGAGACCGAGCCGCCGCGCCCGTGGAAGAAGGCGATCGGCACGCCGGCCTCCTCGCCGACGCGCGTGAGCTGCATCTGCGCCTTGGCGAGCTCCCAGTTGGACGCGACGAAGCCGCCGTCCTTATTCGAGTCGGAATAGCCGATCATCACCTCTTGCAGGCCGCCCTGCCAATGCGTCGAGCGGCGAACGAGTGGGATCGAAAGCGTCTCGCGCATGATCGGCGGCGCGGCCCGCAAATCGGCGATGGTCTCGAACAGCGGCACGATGGGCAGCGGGCAGATCTCGGTGCCCGCCTCGTCGAGGAACACGCCGCCCTCCTTGGCCAAGAGATACGCGCCGAGGATGTCGTCGACCGAGCGGGTCATGGACAGGATGAAGGAGCCGAACGCGTCGCGGTCGAGCGAGCGCCGGACTTCGCCCGCCTGGCGGAACATGGCGATCAGGTCGGCGGCCTCGGCAGGGAGCGCCGCGATTACACGCTCGCCGACGCGCGGCCGCGCAAGCTCCCGCATGAGCCAGGCGCGCCATTCGCGGCTGCCGAGTTCGGGCGGATTGCCATCGCCATGGCCCGCGCTCGCCCACCACAGCTCCTGCAGCGCTTGCGTTGTGCGCGTCGTGTTCTCGCGGAGATCGAGCCGCACGGTCGAGAAGCGGAAGATCTCGACGGCGCGGCGCACCGGCTTGACCAGGTTGGCGGCAAGCGAGGCGCTGTGCGCCTCTTGCAGCGCCTGCTCCATCACCCGCAGATCGAGGATCAGCTCGTCGGCATTGGCATAGGCTGAGCCCGGCCCGCCGATATCCTGGCCTTCGACGCGAGCGCTTGTTGCGTCGAGCTTGCGCAGCACGAGGGTCAGGAACTGGCGGTAGGGCTCGCCGGGATTGCGCGCGCGCACCGCGTCCCCCTCGCCGCTCGCTTCGAGCGCGCGGTCGAGCTCCTCGCGGAAATTCGCGGGGACCGGCAGCGCACGCTCGGTGATGGAGAGCGCCTTGGCGAGCGCCACGATGCGCTCGCGGTAATGGCGGAGCGAGGCGAGCGCATTCAGCCGCAAGGTCCAGCCGGTCACCTTGGTGGTGACCCAGGGATTGCCGTCGCGGTCGCCGCCGATCCACGAGCCGAACTGGAAGAAAGGCGGCAGCTCGAAGCGCGTGCCCGGATAATGCTCGGCGAGCGCAAGCTCGAGCAGGCCGAGCATCTCCGGCGCCTTCTCGAACAGCGACTCGTCGAAGAAGTGCAAGCCCCGCAGCACCTCGTGCTCGACGGTGGGCTTTTCGAGATGCAGCTCGCCGGTCATCCAGACAAGCTCGATCTGGTCGCGCAGATCGTCGAGCAGCTCGCGGCGCTCGCGCTCGGTCCAGCGCGCGGCTTCGAGCTCGCGCAGCAGAAGATAGATGCGGCGGTATTTCTCGAGCACCGTGACGCGCTTCGACTCGGTCGGGTGCGCGGTGATCACCGGGCGGATGCGCAAGGAGGAGAGCAGGCCTTCGATCTCCTCGGCGCCGATGCTGTTGCCCGCCGCCTCGGCCAGCACATGCGAGAAGCTGCCGCGCAGCGCCTCGCGCCCGCGCGTCCGCTCGATATGGCGGCGGCGGCGCATCGCGGCGTTCTGCTCGGCGATGGACAAGAGTTGGAACCAGATGCCCTGCGCCTGCAGCGCGCGCGCCATCAGCTCGGGCGTGAGCGCATGGATGTCGGCGCCGCCTTCGAGCACCGGCGCGATCTCCGGCTGATGCTGGCGCACCACGTCGAGCAGCAGCGCGAAGAGCAGGTCGGCGGCTTCTTCCGCATGCGTGCCGCCGATCAGCGCCGGCGCGGGCTCGGCGTGCAGGCGCTTAAGGCTCGGCTCCTTGTTCATGACGCGACGATCCATCCAAACGGCATCGTCATGCCCGGCCGAACTGCCGGGCATCCACGAATTTGCATTGTCATCACCCGCGGCGGGTGACCCAGTAACCACCGCGCAATGTGGTTGGCTAGTGCTGAGATTACTGGGTTGCCCGGTCAAGCCGGGCAATGACAAATCGTGGATGGCCGGGAGAAGCCCGGCCAAGACGAATCTATTTGTTAAAGGCCGTGCAACCGCGCCAGCGCTCAAGCTCACGCGGAAGCCCGGCGCTCCGGCTGCTTCGCCAGCACGCCCGCGACCGTCGAGCCGAACTCGGACGGGTTGGGCGCGACCGTCAGCCCGCAAGACTTCATGATCTCCGCCTTCTCCGCGGCGCTGTCGCCTGCCGCCGAGATGATGGCGCCGGCATGGCCCATGCGCCGTCCCTTGGGCGCGGTAAGGCCCGCCACGAAGCCGATCACCGGCTTCGACATATTGTCCTTGATCCAGGCCGAGGCCTCGGCCTCCTGCGGGCCGCCGATCTCGCCGATCATCAGCACGGCGTCTGTCTCCGGATCCTCCTCGAACAATGCGAGGTGATCCAGGAACGACGAGCCGTTGATCGGGTCGCCGCCGATGCCGACCGAGGTCGTGATGCCGATGCCATGCGCCTTCATCTGCGACGCGGCCTCATAGCCAAGCGTGCCGGAGCGCGAGATCACCCCGACATTGCCCTGCAGATAGATGTGCCCCGGCATGATGCCGAGCATCGCCTTGCCGGGGCTGATGATGCCCGCGCAATTCGGTCCGACCATCATCGGGCGCCGCTCTTTGGGATAGCGCATGAGATAACGCTTCACCCGCATCATGTCCTGCGCCGGAATGCCGTCGGTGATCGAGCAGATCAGCCTGATGCCGGCATCGGCCGCTTCCATGATGGCGTCGGCGCAGAAGGCCGGCGCCACGAAGGTGATGGACGTGGTCGCGCCCGTCTCCTTCACCGCCTCCTTCATGGTGTTGAACAGCGGGCGGTCGAGATGCGTGCCGCCGCCTTTGCCCGGGGTGACGCCGCCGACCACGTTGGTGCCGTAGGCGATCATCTCCTTGGCGTGGAAGGTGCCCTTGTCGCCGGTCATGCCTTGGACCACCACCGGCGTCGTTTCGTCGATCAGAATGCTCATGACATTACTCTCCGTTGGGCCTAGGCCGCGAGCTGTGGCGAGCCCTTGCAGGCCGCAACGGCCTTCTCCGCCGCTTCAGCCAAGGTCTCCGCCGTGATCAGCTTGAGCCCGCTCTCGGCCAGGATCTTCCGGCCCTCCTCCACATTGGTGCCGGCAAGGCGCACGACGAGCGGCACCTTGACGTCGACCGTCTCGCAGGCCTGCACCACGCCCTTCGCCACCCAGTCGCAGCGATTGATGCCGGCGAAGATGTTGACCAGCACCGCCTTCACCTTGGTATCCGACAGCACGAGCTTGAGCGCGGTGGCGATGCGCTCAGGCGACGCGCCGCCGCCCACATCGAGGAAGTTGGCCGGGCGTGCCGCCCGCGTGCTTGATCATGTCCATGGTCGCCATGGCCAGACCCGCGCCGTTGACGATGCAGCCGATCTCGCCGTCGAGCCCGATATAGTTGAGATTGTGCTCGGCAGCTTGCGCCTCGCGCGGATCCTGCTGCGAGGGATCGTGCATGTCGGCCACGTTGTGGCGGCGGAACAGCGCGTTGTCGTCGAACGACATCTTGGCGTCGAGCGCGAGCACGCGGTCGTCCTTGGCGACCACCAGCGGGTTGATCTCGAGCATGGTCGCATCGCAATCGCGGAACGCGCGATAGGCGTTCATGATCGTCGAGACCGCGCTCTGCACCTGCTTGATGTTGAGGCCGAGCTGGAAGGCAAGCTCGCGCGCCTGGAAGGCCTGCAGGCCCACCGCCGGCTCGACGACCACCTGCAGGATGGCGTCGGGCTCGGTCTTGGCGATCTCCTCGATCTCCATGCCGCCGCGCTGCGAGGCGATCACGCGGATGCGCTCGGCTTTGCGGTCGAGCACGTAGCCGAGATAGAGCTCGCGGTCGAACGGCTCCGCCACCTCGATATAGACGCGCTGCACGGGCTTGCCTTCCGGCCCGGTCTGGATCGTGACCAGACGCTTGCCGAGCAGGTTGGCGCGGCATCGCGCACCTCATGATAGGTCTTGCACAGCTTGATGCCGCCGGCTTTGCCGCGCGCGCCGGCGTGAATCTGGGCCTTCACGGCCCAATTCCAGCCGCCAAGCTCGGTCGCGGCATAGACCGCCTGGTCAGGGCTGAAGGCAACCGCGCCCTTGGGCACCGGCACGCCGAATCTGTGCCAGCAGTTCCTTCGCCTGATACTCGTGGACGTCCACCTGTTTCCTCCCTGATCTCCTATTTGGTTTGGCGGGCCTTCGTTGAATTCCTGTCAGCTCAGCTTGCTCTTCACCAGCCCCTAGGCTTCCCTCGGTTATCCTTCCGCGCCGATCCCCAACTCCTTGAGCTTAGCTTCGGCAAAGGCCTTGTCGCTTATCATCTTCCCATTGGTGCTCGCCATGAAGGCCAGCCCAAACCTCTCCGAAGCCAGGAAGTGGCCTCCGCATGTTGAGACACACGGGCACTTACTTGGGCAGAAGCCCATCACGCAAATCTTGTCAGATCTTTAGTTGAGAACGACCCCGGGGTAAGTTCTCAACAGACGAGTCTCCAGGTCTAGCCCTTATGCTCACTCTTATAGAAGGATCGGCCTTCGTCAGATTGCCGCTCGGATTCTTCATGAATTGGCTCTTGGCGTCCGCGCTGCTGAAGCAGTAGGTCTTGCCCTTGATCGTCGCATTTACGGAGCAATCCGTTTGCACGTCCTTGTGATTGGCGAGACCCCAGGAACACATGTCGCCGAATTGGCCGGTCACCGCATAGGCCGAACCGGCAAAGCCGACGATGAGGATGCTGGCTATGAGATACTTTTTCATTTCGGACGTTCCTTCCGTTTCGGTAGGCCGCCCGTCACTTGGCTTGATATAGGGATTCGAAAGACATTCTTCACCAGGCCGTTCGCGCGATCTTGCGGCACTGCCCCGCGCCGCGCTTGGCAGCCCAAGGAAACTCGCGAAAAGTTGGGACTACACGGCTTGGCACCGGCAACAGCGCAAGAACGGAGTCGCCGCACCCTGGGGGTCAGTTACGCGCAGATTCTCAAGTGGTACGCGCAGCTCATTTTGCGTTTTAGGTCCGCTATCGGCACGAAGCGGGTATTCTGTTCGGGCGACGAGCGCTGCCGCCCGTCACTCCCGTTTCACAGAGGGCGCTTCCGTGCCCAGTCGACCGTTGACGGGCGGCTTGCTCCAGTTCATGAACGCAGTGGCAGCCTTGGCTCTATCATCACTGCTCAGGTGCCGCACAAGCGTAGCCCTATCGATACCGCCGGTATTGAAATCAAATGAGGTGAGCGCATCAAACTCATGCTGCGCCACTGGCACTTTGACAGCCTTGTTAACCCGCTTCTCGAAGCTCGGAGATGCCCAAGGCGTTTCTGACCCGCAACGGTGACTAAGGGATGGGAGGAACAATGACCGGAGCGAAAGGTGACGCATTGGAACTGATACGAAGCCTGAAAGAACAATATCCGGACGAAACGGAGGACCAATTGATGTTCCCTCGAGCTCGGCTCGGACCTCGGTGATGTGGACGATGTCGGCGACGTTCACGTCGGTCACGCACGTGCCGCGGCGCGGTCGGATCTCGACCGAACTCCGAGGGTGACGATCTGGTCGCGAGTTCGAAGTAGGCCCGATCGGCGATCGACGGGCGGTTGCTCGAGCCGGGTGAGGGCGGCCCGGGGAGCGCTGTCGGCGCCGGTTGACCGTCCATGATCGACTTTGATATATCAAAGTTGTGGGCCAAGACCCCCGGTTCGGGCCGAGTCCCTCCGTTCGCGCTCTGCACGCGCGGTGATCATCGGAGTTCGGGATCGCCGGCGCGAGCGTCGCGTATCACCTCGCGAAGCGAGGATGGGAGGACGTGGTCGTGGTCGAGCAGGGCCCGCTCTGGGAGACCGGCGGGTCGACCTCGCACGCCCCCGGGCTGATGTTCCAGCTGAACCTGTCCTTTCCGAAAATCATATCCGGACGTATTGGTGATGCAGTCCAGCCAGGATCGGGAATGGCGACAATGGCGCCAGATCGTTGGACGGCTCGATGCAAGGGCGCATCTTTCTGTAATGCCAAGTGCGTGCGCGCTTGATTGTAATACGCCGCATAGGCGGAAAGAACTCGCCGCAGGTGCGCCTCGCCGAAGATGAGCATTTGATCCAGGCACTCGCGGCGCAATGTGCCGATCAGACGTTCCGCAATGCCATTTTGCCACGGCGATCCAGGAGAGATCGGCCGGTCGCGGATACCCATCGCCCTCACCCGAGACGTGAAGACATGTCCGTAGGCACGGTCATTGTCGCGCACCAGATAGGCCGGCGCCGATGCCCAGGGGAACGCCTCGGTGATCTGCCGGGCCAGCCACTCGGCCGTCGGATGCCGTGTCACCTCGAACCACAGCAGCTGTCGCCGGCCGTGGCCCAGAACCAGGAACGCAAACAAGAGATCAAAGGTCAGCGTCGGCACAACGCACATATCGATGGCGGCAATCGCCTCAGCGTGATTTCGCAGAAACGTCTTCCAGGTTTGCGACGGCGGCTTCGCAGCGTCGCACCATGTATTTCGAGACCGTCGACTGGGCCACCTCAAAGCCAAGCATCAGAAGCTCGCCATGGATCCGGGACGCGCCCCACAGTGGGTTTTCCCTGCTCATCCGCCGGATCAGATCACGCAGGCCACGATCAATCCTCGGCCGCCCTGCCCTATTTCGCGATTTCCAGCGCCAGAACACTTTGAAACCAGCGCGATGCCATCGCAGGATGGTCTCCGGCTGAACCACCTGGACCGCATCAAGCAGGCTCGGCCAAAGCCGGGTCATCCATATGAGCAGCGCGCGATCACTGCCGCGCAGTCGAAGACGAGGTGGCGCCCGCCGCAAAGCGATGTTGAGCTGATGGCGGAGAAACAAATTCTCGGCTTCAAGCCGGCACGCGCGACTTGAACAGGTCGGCGACGAACATTCCGAGCGCGTGCAGGATCGCAAACATCGCTCTCAATGATGCGATGATTCTGCCTACGACGCGAATCCACGCCGGATGGAATTTTCGGAAAGGACAGTCATCGCTTGCGCCTCTATCGTCGCCCTCAAGTGCCATGGCCGAGAACTTGCGCACGGCGTCCACGGTCACGAGTTCCACGTAGAATCTGCGATCGTCGTCTCCCAGATTCTTATGCCCGAGAACCCGGCTGCTGGTGGTACAGATCGAGAAGATCACCACCATCATGGCGAGGAGCGTCAATTGCAGTTTCGTGCCCGACCTAGTTAGCGGTGCGGATGATGAGGAGGTGCCGCGGGTGCAGACAGTAAAGCGCGTCAAAGCTGCCTGGCTGGGCAATACAGTGGCCGTGATGCATTACCTGCGGATTGTAAATGCCCGTGGCAGCCAAATATGGCACGGCCATGATCATTAAGATCGTTCCCATCCAACCTCCCCGATTCGGCGTGGCACACGCCCACAGCGAGAGTACGCTCGCGTCCACGCTTATTCCATGGTTCCACTGAAAATGGCTTCGAGTGTTGCCCGCTAAGCACAGGAACTCAAGCAGCTCGCAAGCTGCCACAAAAGGCGCGACCGAAGCCGACAGCACTATCTGGCTTGCCCGCGCCCTTGCGCCCGGTGGCAGACTAATGGAAGCGCCTGCGCTACCTATGCGCCTTTGCGGGTAGAACGAAATGAAAGCTCGCGCCCCGCGGAAAGTTGGAACGGCAGCTTCGACAGCGACATCCATCTGATCCAGCCCGGCGGCACCAACATGACGCTGAACGACGTGCCGTGGGATGGCGATTCCTTCGGGGCGCCGCCTTATTGGGGGATTGAGGGGAACCTACTGGTTTAATAACGCCCCGAATTGGGGCTTCATGGTCGACTATCACCACGCCAAGGTGATCGCAGACCAGGGCGCCGTGGTGAGCGTGTCCGGCACGCGCGACGGCATTCCAGTCGGCCCCAAGGACCGCGTGGGCAACACCTTCGAGACCATGGAATTCACCGACGGCCTCAACGAGCTGTTCTTCGGCGGCCAATATCGCTGGATCTTTGCGCGGTGGACGCCCTATGTGGGCTTGGGCGTCGGCCCTGCCTTCCCGCATGTCGAGGTTCGCCGAGCGCCTGGCCCGCCCAATCCGCGCACCTTCGAGTATCAGTTTGACGGCGTGACCGTGGAGGGCCTGGTCGGGGTCGAATACCATTTCGGCCCGCGGTTTTCGGTGTTCGGAGACTATAAGCTGAGCTTTGCCACCAACGATGCCGACTTGGTCGGCGGCGGCTCGCTCGAGACCGATGTGTGGACGAACCACGTGACCTTCGGCGTCGCCTACCATTTTGGCGGGGCGCCGGTCCCGGACGCGCCTTACTAGATCCCGCTGTGGGATGCGGCCAGGTTTCCTCGGCGCCAGCTTCTTAGGGGGCATCCTGGATGTCGAAGCGAGCCACCTTGCCCTCTCGAAGACGGAAAACGTGTCCGACCGTCTTGTCTTTGAGCCCGTGCGTCTGCCCCTGGAGCGGTTTGCCTTCGAGATCGCGGACGGACTGCCAGACTTCTGCGATGATCGCGCCATCCGCAGTTCGATGAAAGCCCACAGGCTCGACGTGCGGACTGACCATGGTCCACTGGCGCGTCCAGTACTCGCGTACGGCCTCGCGGCCATGGACGTGGCCACCATCCATACCGTTGGCCCAGGCGACATCATCGGTGAGCACGGTCAGCACGCCGTCTATGTCCCGCGCGTTAAAGCGATCGTAGATGCGTTCAAGGACTTTGACGTCATCGTCCATTGGCTCTCTCCTCCGCTCCCTCTCAGCACTTCCCTGGTTGTTCATTAATAATCTAAAGTGAATGACCCCGGAAGAGCGATTGGCTTCGGAGAGTGTGCTCCAATGCGTTACTTTGTCGGACTGTTGTTGTTGATGCTCACATGTGTTGCACCAAGTACCCTGGCGGTCGCGGTGACTTCCATCGAGGGTTCATGGATCGGTTCTGGAACCGTCAGCCGCCGGGGCAATGTCGATCGAGTGCAGTGTCGCGTGCGCTACACGAAAAGCTCCGAAAAGACCTACGCAACGTCATCGGTCTGTACAACCGAGAACGGCAGATACGAGATTAGCGGCCATGTGACAAATATCGGCGGCAATCGCTACCAAGGCACCGTCACGTCGGGGAACGAAACGGGCAGAGTCATAATGGTCCATAGCGGAGACCGCCAGTCGGTGACCGTAACCAGTCCTAGCGGCTCGGCTGAGATTACGTTGTCGCGACGCTAGAGTCCTACTTGCTATTCCAAGCCTTTGGTCTCGGGAACTTGCGGTCAATCAAGTCACCAAACTGCAGCAATTCTGGACGA
This sequence comes from uncultured Alphaproteobacteria bacterium, assembly GCA_963832515.1. Lineage (GTDB taxonomy): Bacteria > Pseudomonadota > Alphaproteobacteria > Rhizobiales > Methyloligellaceae > Methyloceanibacter. The sequence continues at coordinate 8,230 of CAWHUE010000001.1, read as the reverse complement.
GCGCCACAAGCGCGGTTGCTCGTCACAAAAGGAAAGAGCACCGACCGAAGCCGACAGTCCGAAACGAAGAAGCACCCGAGATTGTCCTCTCGACGGGGGATTTCTCTGTCACTAGCCCCACGAAAGAAAGCCCCGGGCTGGACGGCACCGAGACTCTGAGTGAGGTTTGGGAAAACAATGCCTGCGCTGGATTTCGAGCCCGGCACCCAAAATCCTAGCACAACCTCACGCTGATTGGCGTGGCGCTGCCGCAACTCAATCCTCGCCAGCCTCGTCCCAATCCTCGCCAGCCTCGGCAACGAATAGTCGGAAAATGCGCTCCGGGTCAGCGTGGTGGATTTTCAGAGATTAGACGCTTAAGCACCTTGCGCGAGCCCTACTGTATCGACCCGAGTTCGCGTGTCTTCTCGCCGTTCGCTACCCTCCAGGCCTGGGCTATGAGAGTGTGGTCGTTCTGTCCGCTTGTTCGGACCCGTAAGACAAGCTGCGACCTTTGTTCGAGGGTTTGTAGTACACGGCGCAGAAAGCCCCGCTTCAAGTGCTCACCTAAGAGATCCGCGCGGAGGACTTCCACTATCGAATATTTGGTTTATGCTAAGGCGGCATGTACTTATTCCGTGGGAGTTTCGGGTTTAACGATTCCGGCCCGAAGGTACATAGGGAGAAGCGGAGAGCGGGTGCCATATCGCCGCGATATAGGAATTCCATCATAAGCCGGCCGAAGCCTACACTTAGAAACGCGGCGTGGGAGGCACGGCCACACGGGACAAGCCAGAGCCTGTCGAGCTGTCTGGTCTTTCAGAACCGACGGCTCTGAAGAAAGGTCGTCAACCACACGTGCAATGCTCAAGACCGCAGCTCCGCACTATAGGAAGTATTGGTCTCTGCGACTGAAGCCGACGCCCCTACCTAACCTATCGCTATTGGCGCCTTGGATGCGCAGGGCCTAACCGGGATGCTTCGATGAGTAGTAGGTCTGCGCCTTGGCGAGATTGTCCTTTGGGGTTTTCATGAACTCGCCCATGGCCTCCGTACTCCCGAAGCAATAGGTCTTGCCAAGATACTGCCCATTGATGGAGCAGTCGGTTTGGGTCTCTTTACCGCCCCTAAACTCGCCGCGCACATGTTGCCGAACTCGCCCTTCACGGCCCAAGCAGCCGTGGTCAGACTAAGCAAGAATGAGCCTGCGATGGCAGGCATGATGTACGCCTTCAACATGGTTGACCTCCTAAGTGACCTTTTGGGTAATAATCAGCTCGCAGGCGCATTTTAGCACCCTCCGTGCACAACTGTATGTGACCCTGGTTGCACGTGCTTAACTGGAATGCCACCGAGTATCATCACGTCCCGCTCGTTGGCGAAGCCGACGCCCTTCAGTCTCCCACTGGGTATCGACTCGACGGTCCACGGTGGTGGGAAGCGACGCACGGCTATTCCACTCAAAGCAGACATTCGTCAGCACGAGTGGCACGTCCGCCATGTGCCAATAACGGACCTGGCACCACTCCATGGTTAGAGGCTGCCCTCTGGCCATCGATCACTTGGCCGTGGCGCCTATATTTGCGCAGTGCCGCCGTCGACAAATAGTTCGATTTCCTGTGACGAAGCTGGAATTGTCAGATGCCAGAAAAAGTGCCGCCTTAGCGATCTCTTGAGGTCGGCCGATCCGGCCCATTGGGATCAGTGACACGAACTGATCTTTGACCTCTTTCGGAACACCGACAAAGATGCCGGTGTCGATCGTGCCTGGACTGATCACGTTGACGCGAATGTTCCGACCCTTCAGGTCAGCGGTCCAGGTTCGTGCAAACGAACGAATGGCGGCTTTGCTCGCATTGTAGACACTCAAGCCCGGAACGCCTTTCACGCTCGCGATAGAACCGGTCATAATAATCGATCCCCCATCGCCCATCAACGGTAGCGCTTTTTGAACCGTGAAAAGCGTGCCCCGGACGTTGAGGTTGAAGGTGTTATCGAAATTCGCCTCTGTGATGGAGCCGAGCGGCACATTGAAGTCTCCGACGCCCGCGTTTGCATAGAGAATATCGATGTGCGCCTTTTTCAGCCCTAACGGTGTCATAAAGCCGGTCAAGATCGATGAGATTTCCGGCGTCACCCTGCACGCCAGTAACGCTCCTTCCGATTTCCTTCACAGCGCGGTCCAACTGTTCCTTTCGGCGCCCAGTGATAAATACGTAAGCGCCCTCTTCCACGAACAGCTTGGCGGTCGCCAATGCCATCCCCGACGTTGCTCCAGTTATTACGGCTACCTTTCCTTCGAGCTTCGTGGGCATGCCCTTCACCAGCCGTAGCACCTGCCTAAGGCTCAATAAAAACGATTGGGCAATTGGGGGTCAGCACCTTGGCAGGGATCACCTTGGCCTTGAGCGCCGTAGCGAGGTCGTGTACCGAAGGCCAGTCGGCGTTATCGTAGACGACGCGCAGCCACAACGGGGAATACCCGCTGTCACCGGGCAGTGTAGCCGGAATGTTATGTGTCTGCTCAGAGTTGGGCTCGGTGCGAAAGCCGGAAGCGAGATCACCGTTTGGTTCGCCAGGATTGATATTGAAGCTTACGTAAATCGGCGACAGTGGGACGCTCGTTCCCGATAACGGTGCTTCTTCGAAGCTGAAAAACTTCGCGACTCGGCCTCGATACCAGGCGCGTTTTAGCTCGGTGCTTTCACCATTTAAGCGCTCGCGTGTGATTGATTTGTCAGGCACCACCGGCATGTTACGCAGCGTATCGGTTTTTTCAGTCTTGTAGCCCGCTTGTGACAGCGCGCCCGCGTCCGTGACGGCGTTGGCGACATAGTCTTTCGGCACCCATACCTTCCAAACCTGTCGGAAGTCGTTGTAGCCCTTCTCGCCTGGCAGCGTGTCGATGATGTCGAGTTGACCCGCTACCGGCTCGTCCTCGCTGTCGCGGTACAGGACGTAGAGCGGGGCCGGCGTTGTTCCTTGTATGTCGAAATTGTAATAGCGCACCGGCTTGCCGGTGCGAGGCGACAGGCCTTGCGTGATGAACGGCCCAGTGTCGAAATCGACCGGCTCATTGGGGCCGGGAAGATGATTGTCGGGGGTCCGCACCTGTATGTTTGCTGCCTTGTCACTGAAACGGTCGACCGCCGCAATTGGCGCGTGGTCCGGATCGAGAGGCTTCGTCGCAACACCCTGTGCAGCACTACTATTTCCAGCCACTAAAGCGCCGATGAATAGCAACGAAATTTGAATGTTCATGGTGACGCTCTCCTCAGCGTGAGCGTGGCCGAGAGCCCTTTTGAAATCGTCGCGACCCTATTTCTCAGCTGCCGTCAGATGTCTTCGAATTCCGCACTGGAATTGATTTCGCAGCGGGGACGTGGCTTCGCGCAGCGTGGTGCCATAGCGGAAGCAGCGGATTACATTCGGGGTAATAGCCAGCGCAGCTTCCGCACGGAATATCGTAACGCGTCGCACGTAATCCGCACACGAGGCGTTCGACTCCATCGCCCGCTTCGCCTATCAGATCGATGATGTCGCCGTCGGTGAGGCCAAATCTCCGAAGGTCGGCGTCGTGCATCAGGACGACCTGTCGCGTTCCGTTGATGCCGCGCAGACGGTCCTCATAGCCATAGACCGTCGTGTTGAACTGGTCGTTGCTCCGAACGGTAATCAAAGTCAGAACGCCGTCGCGGTGTTCAGGAAGGTCAGGATCTTCCGAAAGGCAAGACGGCGCGATGAATGTCGCTTTGCCGCTTTTCGTCTTCCACTGCCGTTCCCGCGCCGAGTTGGGCCTGTCGAATTCCTCCTGGCATCACAATACGCAAATTGAAATCGGCGAAGATCGCAGGATAGGTCGAGGCAATGGCCTCGCGTATCAGGTCGTAATCGCCGCTCCAGCGTTCCCAATCGACGCGGTCATTTTTCTCTAACGTCGCCTTGGCAAGACCGGCGACGATCCTCGGCTCTGACAAGAGGTTTGGATCCGCCGGTTCGACCTTACCGCGCTGACGCATGAAATCGTCCGGTAGTGTCCTCGACTGTGACGAACTGCCTTCCACTCGACTCGACGATCGATCTCGATGCGTCCGAGGCAAGGAAGCAAGAAGGCCTCGCGGCCGTGAACCACGGCGCTTCGATTGAGCTTGGTGATAATTTGAGTGCTAAGTAGCATTTTGCGCCACGACTGTTCCATCACCACGGTCTCGGGCACTGCGCGCAGGAAGTTGCCACCAAGACCTAAGAAGGCACTCACCGTACCGTCAATGACTTCCTTGCAAGCCTCGACTGTGTCCAAGCCCTTCATGCGTGGAGGCTCGAAATCATATTGCTTTGCAAGCTGGTCGAGCGGCGCAAGCTCTGGTTTCTCGGTGATTCTCGACCGTACGCTGACCTTGAACGTTGGAATGACCGCGCACAGGAAAGATGCCGGCGCCAAGCCTACCAATATTGCCCCGCATCAAGAGCAGATTGCTCAACATCTGTATGGCAAGTACACCGGATCGGTGCTGCGTAAGCCCCATGCCGTAGCAAGCGATCACTGCCTTCGAGCTGGCATAGACCTCAGCAGCCGCCTCGATAGCCGCACGATCGAGCCCCGAGCAGCTCTCAATCTCTGGCCAATCGAAACCACGCACTGCGGCTTCGAATGCGTCGTAATCGCTAGTCTGCTCAGCAATGAAGTCGACGTCGAGCACGCGCTCTCGCTGATGGGATTTCTCGCGTTGTCATCTGCCGCGATCAATGCTTTGCAAAGACCGACGATTGCGGCGAGGTCGCCGCCGGACGGAGCTGATGGTATTGGGTGCTGATCTTAGTTTCTGAAAGGGTGAGCATTTGTGCCGGCGACTGCGGGTCGGCGAAGCGCTCTAGCCCACGTTCACGCAGCGGATTGTAGGTGATGATAGGTACGCCCCGCTGACGCACTTCATCAAGCTGGTGAAGCATGCGAGGGCTGTTGACCCCAACATTCTGCCCAAAGAAGAACATGCAATCGGTGTGATCGAAATCCTCAATCTTCACCGTGCCGATTGGTACGCCGATCGTCTCCGGCAGAGCGACCGAGGTGCTCTCATGGCACATGTTCGAGCTGTCGGGGAGGTTGTTCGAACCGTACATGCGGGCGAACAACTGATATATATACGACGCTTCGAGCGAGGCGCGGCCCGATGTATAGAATACAACCGACTTCGGATCGAAGTGCTTCAGCGCTGACCCTATGCTTTCGAATGCCTCTGTCCACGCGATCACCCGATATTCGTCAGTTACTGGGTCGTAGCGCATAGGCTCGGTCAGTCGCCCAACCGCTTCAAGATCATGATCCGACCAGGTTTCGAGTTCAGTCACTGTATGCGCGGCAAAGAAGTCGGGCTCGCAGCGCTTGGACGTGATCTCCCATGCCGTGGCCTTTGCCCCATTCTCGCAAAATTCGAGCGGGTGAGGCTGACCAGGCTTGGCGTAGGAGCAGCCCGACGATTCCGAAGCCTGAGGGCTTGTTCTGATGCAGCAGTGCGAGCGGTCCCTTTATCGGCACGCCCTCGCGAAGCAAGATCTCGGTCACCGAGCCAGCTGAGCCCCAGCCGCCGACTGGTCCCCAATAGGGCTTGATCCTAATGCGAGAAGACATGTGCCTCCTACTCACGGGCGACGATCACTCTCAGGGCTCGATTGTCAGTAGAGTCCCGTCCAACAAGCTGGAGTTCCTGGACAGTTCGACGCGGGAAGCGGGGCCAGGAGGGTCAAAAAGAAGCTCCAGAGAGGGCGGACTCTGGACTTTTCCGTTTCCTTACGTCGGGGAACCTCGCGGCTGGAGGGAATTCCATCGCTGACGTGGTCAACTAAGTCCGATTTGAATGGGGATGCTCCTGATGAACCTTTTACGTCTGTCAACTTCGCCGTTTCCCGTACCCGCATCGTGGTACGCAATTCCGCTCCGGCTTATCGCTGGATTTGTGATTTTATCCAACACGGTTATGCGAAGTTGGCGCGCGGTCCGGAAGACTTCATCGGCGTGCTTCACGCAATGGGACTACCCTCATCCTTTTTGCTGGGTTGGCTGACTATCGTTGTTGAACTCGTGGGCGGACTTGTGATCCTCTAGGGGCTCTCGATTCCCATAGCGACGCTTCCCATGATGATCATCCTGTTCGTCGCGATCATCACGGTGCACCTGCCAAACGGATTTAGTTCAATCAAACTTCAACCGTTTGACGCCGCTGGGGCTCACTTCGGCCAGCCGGGATATGAAACCGACCTACTCTATCTGGCTAGCCTTCTTGCGCTGTGCTTTGGAGGACCGGGGCCGTTCTCGGTTGACGGCTGGCTCAACCGGCTTATGGGGAAACATCGTGTGGTTGGTGGTAAGTCATCGGAGGTGAGCCGCGCGTAAGTCAGTTGCTCCGAAGAAGGCAAATGAATTGCCTCGCCATGGAGGCCTTCGTGCTCCCGCCTCAAGATCCAAAGACCTGGAGATTGACAGCGGCGCGTTCCCCTACCTTGCGCCGACCGGTCGAGGAACGAAGGTGACATGAAATCCACCAATGACGTGTAAATTGCCGCACAATCCCGGACCCGGACCGGGCAGTAAAAACACGCATTGGGCTCGAATTCACCGACAGTGCAGACCCGAGTTTCCGCCGAACAGGCAGCCTGTCTGCAGTATGGCGCCGAAAGCGAGGAGCTAACTTGCCGTTCGATCGAGCCGCACCGCAGGTCTTGCGCGTAAGAGTAATGGCGTCTCGGAGTGAGTTAGTGTCGAGCAAGAACACGAGGCAAGTCCGCATCAAACCCTACAAGGGCCGGTTGGCGGCTGGGGTTCGCGTCATGTCCGCTTTACCCCCAACAGCGGGACATTCGTCAGCGCGCGTGGACGTCCGAAAAGTGCCATGTATGGACGGACGGCCCCATCTAGAGCCTAAGCGCATAGGCCGGCAATGGAACGATGGGCCTCGGCCCGCGGCGACGATGTCAAGGCCATAAGGCCGACGTGTATAATAAACCTGTCTAGATGCGAGCAATCCGTGAGGGGAGGTGAGGCCAATGGCAAAGCTCTTCTATCCGCAGATTAGCCTCGAGGATTACCAAATCTTCCGAAAGTTCATGCTGCCCGGCGAGTTTCCGCAGACACACGACCAATGGGTCGCGAGAATTGAAAAGTCGAAGCGCGAGGATGCGGTCAAGTGCTTGACATACGACGGAGCCTGCGACGTCGAGGTCGAGCCTGATGCGTTCAAAAAAGTATTGCTCCGATACAGGCTCCAAGCCGACACGCCACACTCTTCATGAGTTCATCAGCAAACAAACTTGATCTATGGTGCCCATCAAGGGCACGGCGAGGAAGGCCCCAAGGAGAGCCAACAGTAAGCCGCGAATGCGATGCAAGGCGCATTGGTAATAATTCTGCTTCTCGCCATCCTGGCTGGAGCGGTTTCGTCGGCGATGATGGATGGGTATTAGCAGGCGACGTCGCTATGCCTGCTTGGGGCTGGCTGATGTTGGGTCTCGGTATCTTCTTTACCCTTCTAGTTGGCTTCGGTCTTATGGCCTTGGTGTTCTACAGTAGCCGTGCGGGCTTCGATGAGCCGCCTGAGGTCGTGCAAGAAAAGAAGCATCGAGCAGCCAAGTGGGCGAAGATGATACCGAGGCGCAAAAAACGGCGCTCGTCCTAGCTACTCCGCCACGAAAGTCGGTCCGGCATACGCGTTGGAATGTCCGTTCTTTCACTGAGCAGACGTCGCGTCACGTCTGCGTCATGTCCGTTATTCCCCTCAAAGCGGACATTCATCAGGGCGGTTTGCACGTCCGCTAAGTGCCAGAAACGGACGTTCGGTTACTTTGGGAAGTTGCCGGTCCAACTCAACGCTGGGGTCGATCAAATTACTGTCAAGGCTCGGCCATTAACGAAGTCCCATATCCGGCTTCGCGCCGCTTCGGACAATGCACAGGTCGCATTTCGCTCGCGCTCGCCAAGCAGCGGTTTCCGGAATGCGATACCTTTAACCAGCCGTGCCGCTGTGCCAATTGGGCACATTTAGCTCACCGTTATTTGTTTGATTGTGACGGCAAATGGGCAGAGACTGTGACACCCATCTTGTTGCGGGGCATTGCCAGGGGAGTCTGCTTCAAAAGTGAGGATGTCATGAGGCCGGCACACCGACGTATCCTGATAGGCACTCTGGTTTCAATCTCCCTCGTCGCACTGTTGACTATCGAAAGTCGCCCAGTCGCGCACGCTGCTGAAGGCGATGAG